>JAHLLS010000008.1 GCA_020444045.1 Deltaproteobacteria bacterium | reverse complement strand
CCGGCCTGTCACGCCGGAGGTCGCGAGTTCGAGTCTCGTCGCTCCCGCCATTTTTTTCAATAAGCCCAGTTGGTTACGGAACCGGCTGGGCTTTTGATTTTTCTCGCTCCTCGAATGACGGCTCTTTAGACGGCTTTTCCCTTCTGGATCTCCGATTCGCCTGTTTCCTGCACTTTATCGAATTCAATAACATCTGCCTTTCCCGATTTGTTTGACAGGCTTTCAAGTGCCTCACGGACACGCTCCAATCCGATACTCTTCAAATATCGCTCCGTGGTCGTGGGGCTTCTATGGCGTAAGATCGCTTGAATGTGGGCGAGAGGTTCGCCATGATGGTAAAGAATTGATGCGGTCAGGTGCCGGATGGCGTGGAATCCGAAATTTTTAACCCCAGCAGCCTTACATATGCGACGCATGAATTTTTGATTGCTAACAAAGGGGTGGCCAAAATTTTCCTTCTGGCCTGGATGCTCATTCAAGCACAGGAACACATGGGTGTGGTCCTTGATTGGCCTATATTCCCACCACCAACGTAAAGATCTCCGCAGATCTTTCGTCATCGGCAACCAATCATATTCGAAGGTCCCATCTTGTCTCTTTCGGGTCCATAGCCTTATCCTGCTGGCTCCGAAATCGACATCAGCCCAGGTCAACCTGAAAATTTCACCCCGGCGAGCCGCCAAGTGTAGAAAGGCCAGTAACATCACCTTGTCTTGGCCTTCCGCGACAGAATATATTTTCCAAAAATCTTCCTCTGCCGGCACATATCGGGGTTGCCGAATCTCCGGCATCCTCTCAACCAGGCAAGGGTTTGGAGCCGGAAGCACCGGGTCCATGTATTTCATGCCCCAGTTCCACGCTGCCACAAGGTTTTTGCGGTCCTTGTTGGCCCCATATCCAGATCGTTCCTCCTTTTGTTTGATGATGTAATCCAGCACATGGGCTGGTTTCAATTCAGAAACCGGCATGGCGGCATCCATGAGTCCGAGAAACCGTTTGAACATCGAGGCCTTTTCTTTGTAGGTCTTGGTTGAAAATCGCACTTTGGCCACATCCAAATAAGCCTGTGCCCAATCACCCAAAAAGACCGTGTCGGTCTTCACGTTCCATTCTTCGACGGGCTTTCGCCGCATCTTGGCTTCCCAGTCCTTGGCTTTCGTTTTGCTCAAGAACACCTTTTCCAGTCTCTGTCCTTCTTTCCTCACTTGGGCTATCCACTTCTGTCCTCGTTTGTACGGCATTACAAATCTCCTTTTCAAAGAACACGTAATGGCGACCCAAGCGTATTCCACCTAATTCACGGTAATACTTTCTGACGGTTTTCACATCAAGCCCGAGGTACTTGGCTACCTCATGGGTTCGCAACGGTTGTCCAAGATTCCTTTCCAAAATTTCCATTTTCGACAATTCATAGAGTCCTCCAGTTTTGATATGACAGGCCCATTGGCTGGTTGGTTCCAGAAGGCTTCAATACAAAGCCCATGGCGTGCCCTGACGCTGCGTTATGCAGCCTTGTGAGGCCGAAAAAGTTTTTCCGACCTCTGGTGCCTCTATAATTGAGGCGTCTAATAAATGTTTCTATGCTAATGCAATTTTCCGCCTTCTAATTATCGTCGATTCGTTTCCATCGCCGTTTTGCATTCTCACATATTCAGTGATCCCCCTTGAGCTAACCTCTCGCCTAATCGTATTGTTGTCCTGATTAGTAAGATGAAATTCCACGCCGTGGGATTGTAGATCCTTTTCTATCAATTTCATGACGTTCTGATTTTCAGTGAGCTTTGCAAACTTCGTTGGTATATATCGATGTCCACATGCTCTGCTGCAAGTTTTAGCAATGACCATTTCTTTCTTCTTTCTGAATTGGGACAAAAAGGGTTCTCCGCAAACTGGGCACTGCGGCATAAGTTTATAGTGAATACCGGTTCTCTCGTTTTTATATACTCCTTTCGATACTTGATACACTTGGTTAAGATTTTCAGGGGTTATTCTCATAAATTACATCTCCTGTATTTGATTATTTGCGACAACTTTCCATCCAATTTTTCGACATACCTTGGCGACACGGGCAACATTTTCAATCGGGTCGCTGATAGCATCGCTAGTCGAAAGAACGAAAAGGGTTTTATTAAACTTGTCCAGGCGATATGCGGCGTTGTCCGTTATCCAACAGCCACCATCAGGCATGGCGTTGAATAAATTTAACTGCCACCGAATATCGCTTTTCTTAGGTTTATATTTGGTTTTCATATGCAACATTTCTGTAAATCCTCCTGTTAAAATGAAAACCCTGGCACCATTGAATGTGATGCCAGGGCAGATTGAAAATTTAAACTCTGGAGAAAGACTTCAAGCTAAATTTCTGTATAGGCATCACCTCCAAATAAATATGGACACAGTACCCTATTGAGCTCTAATAGGCTAAGGCGTCCATTTGCGTTGAATGTTAATGTTAAAGCCCGGCCGGGCCAGAATCCAGCATTCCCACGAAAACCCGCTTTTCCAAGCAAGGTGCTTCATTCGCAGGATACAATGAGGTTCAGCGGAGGAACTACGTTCCCGGCGTTAAAATCAGCAATAGCATTGCTAAAGCTCAAAAACTAATTTTCTGTAGCACAAGATTATTAAAAGGCCAGAATCCAAAGTATCCAAATTTACCGGAATGCAGAGGCTCAGTCCTCTGGTCTTCTTGTAAAAGTATTCCGTTACTATAGTGTCCCTGTAATCTAATTATAAATCTAATAGTATAAATCTAATACGAGCGGTCACATCTGACCGGTATTTCGCACATATAGCGGTCAGAATTGACCGGTATATGGGACAGAATTGACCGCTATTTATTCTGCTCGCAATACAAAGTTTCATTGCCGTTTTCATCGACTTCACCAAGAATATAGATGTTGTCACGCTGATAACCTTTGCCAAAACCTTTCGCTTTTTCAATGTCACCGTTTTTGACAAGTTCATTGATAAAACGGCGAACTGATTTTTCGCTGACCCCAAGGTCTTCGGCCAAGGCAGATACGCTTCTAGAAGCTACGATTTTCCGTTTCTTCTTGTACCAGTGTGTATAGGTATGATGCTTATCCATTTTCCCTGGCCAGGTCCGATGCTTCAATAGGACCATCAAAAGGGCCGTGGGATTCTGATGACACTTTGCATCTCTGGCTTTTTCAATGAAACCATAACGCATAGGAACGAATTGCTCTTTTTCCTTTTTGGCCACTTTCGGTTTTTCAGGCTGGGGAACATTAATTGTTTTCTGTGCTATTGGAATAACCTTCGACTTGGATAATTTTTGATACCGTTTCTTGATCGCTATTGCCGTTTCCTTCGAATATTGTTCTTTGGCTTTTGCGGCATTAATGAGCTCATCCGTAAACTCCTCCGTGCCATAAAATTTTTCGAATTGACGCACAGTCATCTTTTCGCGAGATCCAGCATCAAAAATAATAGTGCTATCTCGCTTATCCTCCATCTCTTTTAAATGTTGCTCCATCATTCGAGCTTCATCTTCCGGTGTTGGTTGCCACGGTTCCCATTCTAAATCATTACTATATTCCCGACCAAACTCATCACCCAATCTATTTGCCATTTCCCTTTCCTTTCCGCCTTAAAGGCGGCTTTTATATTGAACACCAAACCAGAACCCACTACACGGACCTACTTTGCCGCGTAGAAGGCCTTATAGTCCGTATGCGAGGACAGGGCCCGAGCCCCTTACAGGGGCCTACTTTGCCACGCAGAACAGGCATAAATCCTGTAGGAAGGAACCCAGATTCAGGACCGGGTACAATGGTCTAATTTGCCTCGTAGGGGGGCTCAGTGGGGCAAGGAGGGATACAACATAGATCTCATTGCAGGTGTAGCCTATGCGAGCAGCTTTTGGTTTACGACGGGGAAATGGACACGGTAGGCTATTGGATGGTTAATACAGTAGGGTGTCCAAATCTGGAACTTAAATGAACAAAATGGTTAGTGGGTTGGAAGGTGTGGGCGGTGCTTCTAAAAGAAAACGAGAGTTAACGGCTTAACTTTGGGTATTGAATTACCCATTAGGGAAACCATAGTTGTGAAATCTATTTCATAATTAGGCTGGGCGAAAACATTTTTATTATACTTATCCCATCAGAATTTTTTGCTAATTTGCAATTGAAAAGTCCCTTCTAAATACGGCTCATTTTTTGCAAGCTTTACCAGAGAATCCTTTTCTTGAGCTGCAATGGCTCGATGCCGGCACAAATACATTCCTATGGGCATTTTGATAATTGCATGCCTTCGGCAATAACTTAAAGGTGGAAAGGACGGCCTAATGAAACGATCGTATGTGGTGCTATTAACATTTTTATTTTTCTTGTGCGGAATCGGTCAATCCAATGCTTTAACGATAGAAAGTACCTTTGATACTGGCACTGAAGGATGGACGGTTTATAATCAAGCATCATTAAATTGGAGTTCTACCGGGGGAAATCCGGACGGCTACTTGCGGTTTGATGACAGCGGACCTGATGGTTACGGAACTAACGCCCCTTCAAAATTTTTAGGAGATTTAAGTCTATTTGATGGTGGATACTTGTCATTCGATTATCGTGTTATTCGAAACTCCCCTGATCCTAATTCTGGTGTTGGAACTGTAAAATTTTGGACGTCGGCCACTGATTATTTGGGTCTTAATTTCATTGGAGAACCATTACCTACAAGCACCGATTGGACGACCTACAGCAAGGCTCTTACCGCTGACGAATGGGGCGTAGATCAAAATGATTGGATGGCACTACTATCTAATGTAACACGTATTAGCATATTTGTAGAACCCGGAGGATATCCTGATGCCTGCGGACTTGACAATGTAAGAATGTTTTCGCCTGCATCAGAGCCAGTACCCGAGCCATCAACCATCGTCCTTATGGGTTTAGGCCTGGTCGGTTTAGCCGGAATGGGTCGCAAAAAGTTGTTAAAGAAATAACATCCGGGGAATAGACTTCAGTAATGAGGACCCCGCTGCCCTTTGGTGGCGGGGTTCCTTTTTTTGGCTGGCCGGCGAAAAAAATATCAAAATCATCGCCCCAATCGCCCATCGTCCATTTCGCACTTTACACCTAACTTCCCCTAAAAACGCTGTGAGCCCCTGTAATCATTTATAAATACCTCCATAAGCTTAAATATTTTCTCCTATAAAGAAGCGGGGTGTTGGGCTGACTGGTGCATAGAGTGCTGGTGATGGATGTATAGTCCAGTGCCACCGATGAAATAGGCCCCGCTGAACAGTGTCCAGCAGGGCCAGTGAAATCCTCTATGTGAATGGTCAATACGAGCAGACCGACTTAGGAGAGTGGATTGAAGACCAATTGAAAGAGCCCATCCTTAGCTTCAAACACTACTCGGCCTGGCTCACGCCTTGTGATCCTTTTCACATGCGACGTTTCGACAAGACGCATTTTCCCTCCGCTAAATTTGAATATGCGGAAACTTTTCCCGACCGTTGGCCAGGACCAAAATTCACCCTCAACCGCATCGTCACGCATTGCTTCAGCATCTTTTAGCCGTCTCAGAATACCAATCATGTCCCTTCCCCTTTCTTTTTTATTTATAGGCGATTACTGATTCCGTTATTCAGTAGCTGCATAGCGAACACACGACCTTGAGCCTCTTACCATTGCGAATGGTGACATCGTTTCCAAGCTGGTGATTCCAGGTGACGTAGTGACCGCAATCCAGCCGAAATTTCTTGCCGGCCAGGGTCCGCTGCAAGATATCCCGCAACAGCTCCGGCCCTTCGTAGCGTTTCTTTTCCTCTTTGGTCATGGCTTCCTCCCAGAAAACACGAGAGCCCCGCCGGATCGTGTCCGACAGGGCTCTCATTAGTTGATATATTTGTTGTGTCAGTGCTTGACCGTGGAGAGAATCAGACCACCGGTCTTTTCCAACCGATACGCCTCCTCGGCCGTGAGATCCGGCCTTCTGGCCGCCCTCGTATAGGCATTGATCACCGAGAACATCGTATTTGCCGGCTCAGCCTCCCAGGCCAGCTTCACTGCGTCAGCTTCCTTTTTGCCGATGCCGAACCGTCTGTTAAAGGCATCGATGGTAGCAAGGGGACTGGTCACTGTCGTCTGGTTGGAAAGTGCAAACTGATCCCGCCGCCGGCCGGAATCCTCGATCACCTGTGCAACCGTCTCCGGGAATCGCTCGAAAGCCTTTCGTGAGATGTGCTTAAAGCGGGAGCGACCGGCCGACACTGCCAAAATAAGACCATTCGAGCAGACCAACCGCCAGAAAAACGCTTCCACGCTGAAGCAGAGAAGTCCAACTTCTGAGTTTGAGAAAGCGATTCCAGGAACGAGTCGGTCCTTTACGGCGACATTGAAGGCACCATTCCACTCGGGAACCTTCACCACCATCATGTTCCGATCCAGGGAATACTGGACCTCCTGGCCGGGACTGAATCCATGCTCCAGCATCGCGGACAGGATCTCCATGTTGTCCAGCACTGTGTACCGCTGGGAAAATACCCCACGGAGGTCGCTTCCGTCGAAACGGCAGAAGAAAGTTTCCCTTTTCTTGGCCTCCTGTTCGATCCAGTAGTTCAGGTTTTCGGCCTGGAGATTGGCGGGGCATCGGGACAGGTAGCTAAAGGGCACACGCAGGCGATTGGACAGAAGCCGCTGGGCACTGGGAACCACCTCCACCTGTTTCCCGGCCACCCACATTTGATTCAGGCTGTCGAATTCCATCTCCTGCAGCGGAATGGTCTCGTCGTAATGGTTGGCTGATATCTGATGGACTTGGTCGATGACGTTTTCGAGAGTTGCGGTCTGGATCATGTTGATTCTCCTTCTGGTCTATTCGGATTGATGGTTGTCGTTAGCCCGCAGGTTGACGGACCGGATTTCGGAGTCTATTTTCCGCTGACACTCAGGGCAGATGGTGTGGGTCACGGGTTCTTCACCCCGCCACCTGAAATCGTTGACCTCCTTGAAGCCCTGAGTGCTTCCACACCAGGCACATATTCTTCTGATGAACATTGTTTGTCTCCTCAAATAGAAAACCCCTCTGAGGGGCTCTGAGAGCCTCCAGAAGGGCTTTTCTCGGTTGGGGGGACACTTCCTTATTTACTTCTCACTTACCACGATTTACACGCGTCTGAATAAGCACAATCGGAACACATCCAACTTGGCTGCGGCATAAAGATTCCGGTATCGATACCGGCCAGAACTGCGTTGGCGATGCGAGCGAATCGTTTCCGATGCTGAGCAGTGCGGAAAGTTTCCACCTGCTCCAGCTTAGGCTTCTTCTTCAATTTGCGGAGCACATCAAAACGGCATTTAACCTTGGCGGTGGGAAAGATGAATGAATTTGCCGCGATCAAATATGAATAGCAAGTCATCTGATGGTCATCATCTGCAGCAGTCTGACTCATGGGCTGAGCAGCCGTTTTGTTGTCCACGATGATGATCTCGCCGGCATCGTCCATCAACAGCAGGTCCAGTATGCCGACCAGTTTGAATTCAGTGGGCTGGCCCTCGTCAGTGTAAAGCTTGGCTGACAACGGGAGCTCCACTTCGACGATCTGGGCGGTCTGGACGGTTCGGACGATGTTTTCGTGAAACACCTCCAGCATAGCTTTTCCCAAGGCGAGAGCACCGGACCGGTCGGGAGAAGCCTTCTTGTAGACGATGGGGACGGTGGTAGCGTCCAAGTCGAGATTGAGGCACTCCTCGAATACCTCTACGATTGTGTTGACCGGCTCCACCAGGCCAGTGTTCTTGATGGAGCGGTAGGCGGTTTCCATTGCACTGTGAATGGCCCGGCCGAAGGGAAGGTTAATGCTGATCCGCTCGGGCGGCTGCTGTTTCACGTACTTGAAATGGTAATTCAGCGAACAGGTCAGATACGAAAATATCTGACTGTGGCTGATACTCAAATCCTGGCTAAAGGTTTGTAGGGCTTGGTTTCGTGACATTACGATCTCCTTTCTGGGTCAGAACGTAAAAAGGGGAAAGCCCGCAAATGGACCTTCCCCTTAAAGGATTCCAAACGTTTTCATTGTCAGTGGTGGTGTTACGTGATTACGAAATGACAGGTGGGGTAATGCTGGTGGATGGGATGGCGGGGATTAGCGGGACAGCAAGTTTTCGATAACCACCGAAGCGTCGGCTTTAGATAGATACTGAGCTACGGTGCCGTAAATCTCCAGACACTGCTGATCCAGATCGGTCTTGGTGCGACCGTGTTCCTCGTTCAGCTTCAGAATGTAGCGGTACTGCTTGGAGGTCAGGCGGCCATTCCCATTGCCGTTACCTCCATTACGATCTGACCGGCTGGGGCGATTGTTACCATTGCCACCATTGCCGGCAGCTTTTCGATGTCCGTTTCCGCCGGGGGCTGATGAATTGCCATGCTGATGAGCACCGTTCCCATTCTGGGACTTGCCATTGTTTCCGCTGTAAAGATGAAGCCCCACACCCAATAGCGTGGCACACTTTTTCAGGGCATCAGTAGCGGCTGCTTTCAGGTCATCGGCAAGCGACACCATTTCACCGGATTCACGGCTGCGGGTAATACGGCTCGACCCGAAGTGGCTTTTCACGATACCACCCGCGTTGAGTTGTCCTATGACAACCACCTCATCGGTTTCCTTCATGATTTCATACTTGGTCACGGTAAAGGACCACTCCCCATCGAAAGCATCATTCAGACGTTGAATCACACTGTGGGCTTCGACGTAATCCAACATCTTGCCAAAGTTCCCTTCACGCTGCTTGATCTGCTCGGGTTCAAAGTGTTTTTCCAGTAATGCACGGTTCATGATGATTCTCCTTTATGATTTTGGGTTTCAGATTTCACGCCGGGGTGAAAATTTACGCATCTTCATCCTCACCTGGGGCCGGCTCATAGAATGGGTCATACGGCTCCGGTTCCTCGGGAATATCCTGCTCCCGGTCAGAACCGATCAGATAGCCCAACAGAAAATCCTCATAATCGAAGTCACACATAAATAGTCCTCCTTTCAGACGCAAGAAGGGCGACCTGCCGGAATGATGACAGATCGCCCTGGATGCTTGGTTACGGGTTGTTTGGTGCGGTTAGCGAATGGGGCAGGCTTCTGCAGCAAGGAAGGGGGTGCCGGCCGTATAAAAAAGGAAAAGGCGGGATGCCTCTGCCCCATAATACCGGAACCCGGAGGCGATAAATCTGGGAAATTTCAAACTTTTAAATCAAGATGATGCCAGGGATTCATTCTAACATATTAAGATAGGGGGAAATTATATGGCGGGATGGCTGGGAGAGTAATGACCATGATCAAACTGTATGTACATGATCTTGAACGAGTTTAGTTGTTTTCACATTTTATAACAAGTTTTCCTCCAAATCCTTTAACTTTTTTTACTCTGTATCCTTTTGCATTATTGCTTAACACAGGAACGATATTTTTCCTAATTTCCTTTACTGCCCTATTTTCGCGGTTTCTCTTCAAGAATTTTGCTTCATGCAATTCAACAATGGCCATATCTTTCCCTGCTTTGATAATGCAAGAATCAATATCAGTGACAAGGCGTTCGTTCGGAGCCTTTGTTGGATTATATATAACAATTCGTGCCAGACAAACCAAAACGTATCCATCAAATGACCTGTTTACTGAACGCAACAGCTGATTTAATTCATGAGCTCTGCTTTTATCTTCTTTCTCTATATTTATAGCTGCATTTATATTGTCACTTAAACCTAAACTTATATTTGGAAACTTCATTCCAAAAATATCATATTCTTTCTTCGGTATTTGTATATCTATCTGAAAAGGATCTTTAATAAAATATGACAAAATACTCCAGAAAAGATCTTTAAATGCAGGATAGATTTCTGTTTGAAACCCTTTCCAGACATGGCTTGCCAATGTTTTATTGGAATTGCTTATAACATCTGTTATAATTTTTTGATTAATTCCTGCGTCTACTGCATTGTCGACTATTTCGTCGGTAAGGCTTTTTAAATCACGGCTCAAATTGTCAATTAAATATCGGATTTTAGATCTAATAATTTTAGATATATTGAAAACAAAACGAGGTAAATTTTCTGGTGAAAATTCGTTTTTATTAATAAAAAAATCAGCACATCTCATTTTACTAATTGGATTAATATCGAGCGAAACCTCGACACCTTCACAGTTATTCTTTGCGTTTTGCAAGGCTTTAAATTCTTCATAAAAGCTAACACCTTCGTACATCTTCTCTGAAATTTTCAGCCTGAAAAAAGGCTTCAAATTACATTCATTATAATCTATTAAACCTTTAGTCATCGCTCTTTGTATCGAGTTTTCGTAAGAAGAATTAGATTTTCTTCTATTTCCCAAATATTTTAATGATTGGACTTCATATTCTCTCTGTGCTGCTAAAACTCGTTTTTCCATATATAAACTTTCATGGAGCGATGACAAAACTGGTTTAAACTGTTCAAGCAGATAAATTCCTCTATATGTATTCTCAAAAGTTTCAATCGAAATAATTGATGATATTAAGCTGACTGTAATTGGTGAGTGAGAGTAGTGCCCATCAATAGCGATTATTGCTAATGCACGGATAGTTTTAAAAAGTTTTTTTAGCTGCTCAAGCTTTGAAGCATTTACTCTGATACCAACCTCATTTGCGTCCATCAAAAGAAGTTTATAGATTTTCGCCAATTCATTTTGCTTGTCAAGTTGTCTTGGTAATTCTTTATAGATACGTCGTAGAGACAAAATATGATGGAAATCTACATATTTAAAATTATCAATTGTATCGATAGCCCATTGTCGAAGTTTTAGATCTCTGATTGGAGCAATTAAATTAGTTTTGAATCCTGGCTGACTATGGGAAAACAGCAAAAGGGATTTTTCGTCACCAATTGTATTCATAGCATGGCCGTAATTTGATAATAAAAACCACGTTTTTAATATGCCGTTACCCATACAGTTTTTACCATCAATCTTTACGTCACCCTGAGAAAGGGTAGCAGAACCTTTGTGAAGATTATCAAGCAAGTCAGTTAAGCCTGCTTGAAGCATCAAATATTCATATCTAGTATGTGATGCCCCTTCAAAAACCTTCGAGATAAGACCCAAATGCCTAATTTTCTTTTGTCTTTCAAATTCATCTGTTTTTTCATAAAGACTAACAACTTCGGATGATAAACAGTAAAAATTGATGTTAATTTGACCGAGTATTGGTAAAGCTACACTTTTTCTACATGGATCAGACATTTTATTTTCTGCTATTCTTGTTTAGAATTCTTATCTGTTTCTATAGATCTTCCAATTCACAAGATTCGGAAATTAAATCAAGAAAATCAGACTTCATTACCTTTAAGTAAGGGGCAGCGTTTTCTATTTCATCCTTTAATCCTGTAAAGGAAATGAATTTACAAATTTCAGAAAGCGGTTGTGGTAATTTTGAAAAGGTAGGCCTATTTACCTCTGTCATGACCTTTTCCCGCCTCTCATCAGGGGCAACCAGATACAAAGGGATGGTCAAGTTTGGCTGCATCGCTATCAAGTCTGACATTCGTAGTAGGCCAGAATAAATTGAGGTAGTGCTCTCGATCTCAAAGGCTGCTGCTATTGCATTTCCCTTTAGCCATAGGACGTCGATCAATTCGATCGTACGGTTAGTGGCGTCATCAAATTGTAACGGCAATTCCGTTTTTAATTTCGATAGATCAGAAAACTTCTTGCCCTTGAATTCCTTACCTTTGTCGTTTTTAGCGACCCAGACATGAAATCCCATATCTGAACCAAGTTTCAGTAGCAGCCATTGGATTTCCGTATGATCCGTTGGGCCTTTAAACGAGGGCTGTTCCACGGCGGTCCCATTTTCAGATCCTGGCACCGTTACTGGTCCAATTTTAGCCTTGAGAGCTTTGGGTCGGTATTTCAGTTTCTTTTCGTCGTATGGTCGTTTGAGAGGGCTATCTTTAGCTTCCTGAAGGGCATGGACCACAGCTTTTCCATCGGCATCGGACCATTTGGCTGGTGAGCCTCGAAAAGCACCAGTCCAAGCATTCGGATTTTTCAGATTCTGAAAGCAACTCAATTCATCTTTAAGATTATGAACCGGGATGGCGGTCTCAAAGGTAAGCTCTATTACTGGCTTCACTTCAAGCCGGCATGGGAAATCTTCGTCAGACCAGACTTTCGAGCTACTCTTAAAAGCCTTTGAGGTTACCTCCAACACTCCTATGAACCTGGATATGCCAGTTATATAACATAGGAAATAGTCACCGACCTTGATTCGCTGCATTGTTTTCCAACGGGATGCCCTGAACCCAGATACCTTTGAACCAGCCTTTTTGAACTCCGTCCAGGTTTTGCCAGTGAATAGGTCAAGCCAGTAGGATCGTTTAGCCATTGATTTGCCTATGCGGAAAGAGGTGGGGCTAAAGTGTTAACTTTAGCAGATCGCACAAACCTAACTTACGAGATAGATACCAAAATCCCTTTTAAAGTCAATACACAAGCTAAATTTAAAAAAATTACAAATAGTTACGAAGGCCATGGATAGGATTATACAATTTGAAGATAGGTCTTCTTTAATCGAAGTCTCGTCGATAGAGGCGAATTACATCTATCTGGCTATGCTTAGTTAAGGATATATAAAGAGTACGAACATCTTAAAAAACGTTTATATATATAATAAAATCAATTGTATATAAAAAAATATTAAAAACCGTATTTTTCGCTTGACTTATAGTTCGCATATGTTAATTTACGCACATGCAAACAAATGCGTATGCGAAAGGATGACGTTATGAACCCCAAAGCAAATAAAATGAATAAACTCCCAAAGCACTGGTCATATCAACGAGAACTTCTGAACGAACTGTTATTAAAAAGTGCAGATTACAAAAATAGTTTAATAAAGGGTCTTCCTTTTTTTACAACGAAAGAATTGAGTGCTTTTGAAAAGAAATATAAGGCTGGTATTACGTGGAACGAAATCGATTCAGAGCTATCCAAAAAGGGAATGATTTTTAAAAAATCAACTTTTAGAAAGTATATTCAAGATAGAAAAATACCACAAGCGACAAAATACAAGAAAACGGAAAAAGGGCGAGAAGCCTTGTATCCTTCTTCAACCATTAGTCACATAAATTTCCTTCAATATTTCTATAGAATAGCTGACAACGAAATCATTGATAAGCTGTTAGACTCCATGGCTGAAGAGACAATAAATGCAAAAGAAGCTATCGAAGGTAATCTTGAAAGTGGAAATTTATATGTTGCAATCTTTCATTACCTGCGTGGGATTAGTTTTCCAAATGATGATATTGAAGACGCTATTAATGAAATTCTACAAGATGATACTGAATTTAGAGATTTAGTTTTTAATAAACTCAATAAACTAGACGAAGCGTTTAATCGACATTTAAACGAAATTGATAAATTGCTTTCGGAGTATGAGATTCCAATAACAAAAATAAGTTAAAGGAAAATAAAATGGAAATGCAAGTTACGAAACACGCCGCCATTCGTTTCCAGCAAAGAGGGATACATGGAATAGCAATTGACTACCTGCTGCGGTATGGTGACAGCACACACGCTCCAGGGGGAGCATTAAAAATATCACTTACAAGAAAGAATAAGGAAAAAATAGTTAGCTCTCTGAAAAAAGAAATAAAAAAAATTGAGCGTTCAAGCAAAATAGTATTAATTGAAAAAGACAATAGTATTTTAACTGCTTATCATAAATAAGGAGGCAAATATGTTTCCATCCTATGAAGATATTCAGATTCCGTTTTTAAGAGAAATTGTTAGGAGAGGTGGGAAAACGCGTCCTTCGGACAAAAATGAAAATGGTCAAACAATGTATAATGCGTTAGCAGACCATTTTGGTTTGTCCAAAGAGGATCGTGAAATGACCATATTTGAAAATGGTAAAGCACGTTTCAAATGGCACAATATGGTTAGATGGGTAAGAAATGACTGTAAAAAGAATGGCTATCTAGTTTCTCCATCGCAACATGGAATATGGGAAATTTCTGCGATGGGAAGGAGAAAATGTCAATAAATTAGCAGTCACTTCAGATACGAAGTGAAGCTGTTGCTCAATTTCATTTTTGGGTACTCCAATATATTAGCAATGTCATTATCAGCACCGCATTAACGATCACCAAAACCCACTCGATCACCGAAATCCTATACTTACCCTCATACTCACCGATCAGATTGACCTTCATCATGGCTTGCTCCTTTATCGTTGCTATTGATTCCCAAATAGAAAACCCGACCACCTTTCGATGATCGGGCTCCTATAATTCTTGAAATTGTAGGAAAACAAGTTCGTGGTAGGCAGATCCAATAACAAGGGTCTGCCTACCTAATTGCTTAGATCTTCAATCGCCAAGTTACGTGTTGGTGTGAATAGTAGTAACATCTTTATCTATATCATAAGAAACTTCTACTTTTATGGAAATAGTTCCAATGCTTTTACCTGAAAACGTATCTTTGCAAATTATTTCTCCTTCAGAATAAATAGGGCATCCATACAATATGTTGTTTTTATCTTCTACTATTGCCACGCTTTTTTCATTAAACACAGAGTTAGATAGATCATACTCCCGATGTCCCGATTTCCCATTCCCATCGACTGGATAGTTGTCAGGATCATCCAAGAAGGCATCAACTTGATCTAATATGAGATTGTATAATGTATCTGCTAAAAAACTCTTAATTTCATGCTCATTGGTATCAATAACAGACATTTACATTCCTCCTTTTTTGTTGTTGTGATTGATCGATATGTGTACACCATACCCTATGGAAATGAATAAACTATGGTGTCCATTTTAATTTTGTTTTGGTAGCCGATACTTAGTTTTTGATGCTTTTTCTAATTGGCCCGCGGCATACATTAACTTGAGCTTGTTGCTTACCGTCTGCCTGCGAATTCCATACTCATTGTAAATGTCAGTAGCGATAACGGTGTCGTGAGTCTTTAGCCATTCAAAAACCTTTTCGGCAATTTCATCAAATTTCTTTTTGGCTTCAGGCCTCTTTGGCCGGGGCTGGAAAAGGTCGCCCCGATATTGATCGTCTATGATATTCTGTAAGAAGGGGTCATAGTCAGAAACTTGATCTTTAGATACAATATAGAAATCAACATCGTGAAAAAGGTATCGAGTCCTGGCCAGAGCTTGCCGGTGTTCTGAATGACGATAGGCTCCGGCCATTTGACCAATTACCGTGAAACCCTCATTGTATTTACGAACACCGTTTGTATCCTTCCAGGTCCACAAGTTATTAATGGTTGCGGTTATATCCTTGTCGAGATTATCAGGATCGACAAATTCAAGTGCCATCGCGACCTCAACTGCATCGGATGGGATAAAGCTTCCGAGCATTATGCCGATATCACAATCTTTCGCGTCATTGATGCCGCGAATGTTTCCAAAATAGCCAGTTATAAAATCCCGGCCAGGAAATTCAGTATCAAGGAATTCTTGTACGTAGGATTGCATTATGGCGTTAGTGGTTACCAAGTAGATTTTTTGATTACCTGGAAGACAGTTGATAATTGATGACAGATACCCCTGGACAATAGGTTTGTCTCTTTCGATCCAACGTTCGGGAAGATCGGAATTGGTATTCTGAAATATACGAACATCCCAAGGGCTTTTAATATCGATTTCTAGTTGTTTGAATTCTACACCCTTTAGCTTCTTGGCCAAGAAATTTTCATTAAGCATAGTGCCATCGAAAAAGGCATGAGGCGGTGTTTTAGAAAGATCATATGACCTTGGGTTTGGTAAGTGTATCTTAAATCTATTGCCCCACTTTTCGACTACAGCACCATACCTTACGGCATGCTCTATTAACTTCAAATGATTTCCAATAGTGCCAGGCCGATTGAGATACTCTGGAATAATGAATGCTTGATTCGGTAATGATTTTTCCCATTCCGTGACAAATTTATCAGGAAACGTGAATTCAGGGTCAATTGATCGAATAATAGATGTATTTCCACAAAAACCTATATTGGAAGAAAGCTGATAGATACTTTTTCTTAAATCAGCAATCTCATCGTATTCTTGCAGAAAGTCGGTTATTGTTCCGATAAATTCATTCAGTTCGTCATAATTCAAATTGATTGGCTGGTATAGCAGAGAAAGAACGAGGTCTTCATCAACAATGAATAGGTCTCGTAAATTCTGCCCGCCGTTTTTGGTCCAATAATGCGAACTGCTATCCTGATAGAAATGGTCATATTGATGATGGGTGGTAATAACAATTCGTGAATGAGGGATTTTCTTTTGGTGCTGCAGGAACCTGCACGAGCCTTTCTTTGAACAAGTATTACAGATATCCTTTTTCTTAATCCAATTTAATTTATATCTTTTAACAATAGCATCGTAATGCTGGCATTCATTTGGGTTTATGCCATCAGCATAGTAAACCTCTTGCTCGAGAAAGTCCTCTTTGAACTTGTATTTGATGAATCCATCTTCATCGATAACAGGACTACCGTTGGCGTCTAATTCTGGTCTTTTATATTTATAAATATCAAAGGAACTAATTTTTCTTTGTGCTGCAATTCTGGTTTTTAAGCTTTCAACGACCTCAGTGCAAAGTTTTTTGGTCGGCATAAATACGATTGCTGACAAACCTGGGTTTTGCGATAGCGTTTCAACAATGGAATATGTTTTCCCAAGCCCCATAGGAGCATCAACGAAAAGAGCTTTACCCTCCTCAATTTCGTCAACCCACCCTGTAAGTTCCTTCCGTTTTGGCTGTAAAGCCAGTTCCGTTAATGCAGGATTGAGAACGGATGCAAATATGCTTTTCAGAATTGAAGATAAATGCTCTTCAAAGTCAATCTTGTTTACAATGTCCCAAAGGTGATCTCTATGAAATGATTTCTGATAGAACAGCTCACGGTTAACGATTTGTGTAATTAAATCATCATCAGGTATGTCTATGCCTTTGGCGACAAAACGTTCTTTAACCGCATCGCTAAAGGTGGTACCGACTGCCCCCTCTATAAGAGATTTCCAGGCTTTTGGCCGCTCTATTAGGTCCCCTTCTGCCAGGCCATCGGCAACATCCAATTGCCAAAGTTTCAGCGGTGAAAGGCAAAGCAACAGATTTCGATAATAAGGTGAATTCGGAAACAGCCGCCTAATTAGGATCTTGCCTTGTTCTTGTTCTGCCTTGAAGTAGGCGTAAAGAGCATCTTCAATGGTGAATATTTGGATATTCCCATCTTCAATGAATAGGTCGCTAGGCAGAATTGGTTCTCTACCATAATCCGCTATAAAATCATTTTCAGTTATGGATTCTTCCTCCCATGCTTCAATGAAATCAAAATGCAAATATTTATGGTGATCACTGCGAAGTTGTAGAAGCCAAGCTTGCTCGATAGCGTTAGGGAAAAAATCTTTGACAGGCATCAACAATAAACCCCTCATATCCAAAAGAGGCGATGCAAGGGGGCTTTCGATCATGACCCTGCCGTCACAACCTATATTAGGGCATTTTACTATCTGGTAGATGCTTTCCTGGCCAATAGCGAATGACATTCCGTGTTTCAGGGCCGAATCTTGAGCCATCTCAACATCGAATTTAGAATGGCATTCAGGGTTGCTACAGTGGACGGTGGACAGGCCGAGAGTTTGTAAGGGTCGCAATGTTAAACCTCGCAAGATTCTATGTCGAACGGACACGATAATCTAATATGTCTCAATAGGGTATATCGGCCATTTTGGTGGTTGGTTAAATTTTTCTGAGAATTTCAGATAGGTATGGTGGATTATTGGGTATTTTCGATATAATTTTAGGGAGATATATGGGAATTAAAGATCAAGGCGATAATACTGAATCTATTGATTCAGAAGCGGAATACAGAGCCGAATGATGTTTTTGTAATGTCGCAAGGTTCTGTAATTACGATACAATTACAGTATCAAGGCATTTTGTAACACTTTTCAGTATGTTTGGTATTACAGCGTTTAACACTATGCTAGGGTGCCGGTGACGCACACTATTCTTCATTTAAACAATTACAATTTATCAAAAATTTTATAGGCTCATTGCTGCACTTACTTTTTCATTGATTGTGAGAGTTTCACCAGAATCATTTTCCCATTTGCCTGTTTCGTCAGAAAAAAGGAAGATATTTAGATTCTTATTATCTGTAAGTGCGTTGGTGAGAACACTAATTCTATAGCTCTCTTTGAATTGTTGTAGCTTTGAGTATTCGTTAGGTGTTAGTTCAAAATAGACGGCATCTTGAGAACTGCCCTTCACTTCAACCCTCAATTTTTTCCTTCCAATTCTTGCCTCTAAATCCCAACCAAGATTCTCCTTCTCAACAGAATCAACAGCATACCCCAGCTTATTGTAATGCTTAATAGTTTCTTTTATCGCCTCTTTTTCGACCTTTTGCCTTAAATATGGATCTGGTTGGCGACCGCCGCTCTTTCCCCTGGGTTGTCTTTTTGTGCGAGGTGTAGTCCCACCTGAACTGATATATTTTTGGACCTTTTTGTTAAAATTAACGTGTTTCTCTTGGTCAGCATACCAGACATTTGAATTTCCCATCTGAACATTGCCGGTTCTTGGTATTTCAAAATTTCTATTATCTACAGATAACAGTTTGCAATCTTTGTCTTTAGCTTTGATGTAAAAACCGAAACTTTCACCTTTAAATTTTCTGTTTGATTTGTTTGGTGCTGGCTGCCAATCCTTATATACAGTGGCATTTTGATACCATCCGACAATTCGAGAACCTCCTGCTGGTTGTTTTGCTACCCAAACCACAAGGATATTTTCAATGAAGCTATCCTCTGTATCTGCCCCAAGCCTCTCGATCCTTATTGTTTCCTTAGTTGGCTGCACATAGCCATACATAAAGCCCTTGTGCGGCAAGAAATTAAACATTTCATGCCCATAGCCTGTATCTGAAACAAATTGTCCCCCCCCAGAAATTTTATCTTTGGCAAGGCCCTGATATTTGTTCATCCATCCAACATTGCAATATACCATCCTATCCATATTGACTCCCCCTGACTTATATGGCGATATGGGTAAATTATAATAATTATATCAGTAAACTGTGATATGACAAAGGTCAATGTGACCTCTCTTGGAGGTTACTGTTAAAACGAGCTACTATAAAGAAGCCAGTGACGGCTTCTTTGACGGCTTTTAACGGATTTCAATGTCTATTTTGGTGGTTTGATATAGGTGGAATACGCCGGAATCACTACAAAATCGCTCTGTCACGCCGGAGGTCGCGAGTTCGAGTCTCGTCGCTCCCGCCACTAATAAAAACAGGGACTTAGAAGCGATTCTATGTCCCTTGTTTTTTTGGTAGAAAAGCAAATTCCAATCCCGACAATTTGACGCCCCCATGGTCTTAGGTCTTGATTTGACGGTGATCGTGATTTACAAATAAGTTAAAGCACTTTCGTAAAACCTTTTTCTGAATTTCGACTTGTTCAAGCTTCCTTCAGTAATTAAGCGCCATTTGAGGGTATGATGGATATTACTTGTAAAATGCCTGATATCGGCGACTCCCCTTGGGACTATCCAATGTATACCGCCGCAGAGGCGGCAAGGTTCGTTGGTCTATCATCCGGACGCGTGCGCAGATGGATAAAGGGCTACAGCTACAAATATGAGAAATCAGAGAATGTTTTTGAGGTTAAGCACCAAAAGCCGGTAATTAAAAGAAGTGCTCCGCCAGACTCATGCTATGCTTCATTTGTTGACCTGATTGATCTTTTGTTTGTTAAACGGTTTCTAAATTATGGCCTAAGCTTACAAAAGGTCAGGGCGGCTCTTGTAGAAGCAACGAAAATACTTGGAACAAATCATTTTGCCAGGGAATCATTTTTTACGGACGGACGGAATATTTATTTGGAAGTAAAAGATAGTGGAGATGCGATATTAGAGCTACTTTCTGGCGGACAATGGGTTATTTCATCTGTTATTCGCCAATTATCACACCAAATCGATTTTGATCAGCCCTGCGGTGTTGCTAGAAGATGGTATCCATTGGGGAAGGATGGCCTCATAGTGCTTGATCCTGCAATCTCCTTTGGGAGACCAATTATTAAAAAGAAAAATATCACGACATTAAACGTGTATGACTTTTTTAAAGGTGAAAACGAAGATATCAATAGAGTATCTAAATGGATGAACATCAGCGAAAGAGAAGTTAAGGCTGCCATTCAATTTGAGCAACAACTTGCTGCATGAGATTCTTCGTCGATAATAATCTTAGTGTAAATATTGTACTTGGCTTAAGGGCATTTGGGGAAGATGTAACACACTTAACCGAATGTTTCCCACCTGAAGTACAAGATGTTGAATTGCTGAAATATATTGGTGAAAAAGGGTGGTTTTTAATAACGAGGGATGAAAGAATTCGATACAACGTTGCAGAGTTCGCTGCGCTAAAAAGATATAAGGTCGGCGCTTTTTTTATAGGTGGAAAGAATAGGGGCCGATGTGCCCTGATTCGGCAGATCGTCAGGAATTGGCCCCGCATAAAAGAACAAGCTGCAAAAAATAGAACACCCTTTGCATACAAAGTACCGCCCACGGGCACTAAGTTTAAAAAATACCCACTTTAAAAGAGCGGCCCAAGCATCGCTTAGGCTGCCCGAATCCGAATAAGCCGGCCTATTCCCCGACCGCCTACTTCACTTCATGCATAACTGATGAAGAGCCTTCCCCCGTTCACCTATCGGACCAAGCTTCAAATTATTTATCATCCATAGCCGTAAATCATTACCAAGGGATGCCTCCGCGTAGTCAACAACCATGCCTGGGGACTACCCTTAGCGGTCCGACTCCAGATTTTATAATATACTTTATCTGCATGCATTATCATTCATTGACACGATTACAGGCGGAGTTTGTGTTCCGAAACCTTATACCCAGATGCTATCGGAGGGAGGCCTTTTCGAGGTCGACGATGCGTTTGCCTTTGATATATTCTTCGGTTTCATATTGGGTGATGTTTTGGATGCGATGAATGATGGCTTTCAGCTTGCGGGTCGCCTTCAGCATCTCCTCCACCATATCGTGGGGCTGTTTTTCCGAGGGGTGGCGGCTCAAGTATTCGATACTGGTCAGCAGGATTTGAAGCGGCTGGCCTAAATGGTGGGAGGCCGCGCCGGCCATCTCCAAGACGTCCTGCAGCCGCTCTTTTTCCTTCACGGCGCTGATGTCCATGAAGGTTTCCAAAAGGTGTTCGCGGCCGGAAAATTGAATTTTTTTGACGGTTTTGAGGATTGGGATTTTTTCACCGGCATGATTGAGCACGCAGCGTTCGGAATGATCGATATCCTGATGCAAATCGGTGATGGGGCATTGGCCGGCGGCCACGGGGAAAATAAATCGGTGGCAGACTTTGCCGAGCATGTCGGCCACGGGGCTGTTGATTAGTGCGGCCGCCTCGGCATTGACATAAACGATGCGGTGCCGGGCGGGATCGATGATGACGGCGCCCAGGCCCAGCAGCAGGGAATCCAGAATGGCGGTAAGCCGTGCGTCTGCTGGGCTATAGGGCCGGGCGTCCCCATCCATGGCGGTGTTTCTCCTTCCATCAACGGCTATGGTTTCACTATCGGACGCCATCCCCCATCCGATCGGGTGAAGCACCGCACCGGCCCGGCTGCCAGAGGCTATTCGAAAAGCTGGGGGGTATAGTCGATGCCGCTCTGGTCGAACTCTCTGTAAATCAAGTTCAGGCGCGCATTTGCGATTTTGACGGCGATCGGTTTTTCGCGCTCCATGTCGTCTGTTGCATAGCAGGCAAAGCAGCGCTGACAGGAATACGTTTCACCGGCCGCCGTTTTAGCCGCGAATTCGCCGCTCAGAAACGTCTGGGCGTTTTCATGCTGGGCGAAATGTTCCACCGCGGGCAGGATTTCCAGGGCAATCGACAGCTTGATTTTTTCCCCGGAGCGGGCCATCCCCACCAGGTCGTGAAGCGTCAGGGCTTTGGCTTCCTCGCTCTTCAGGCGGTCGAACTTGACCACCATGTCATCGAGACTGAAAAGGGTCTCTTCGACCGGAATGCCCGCCGATGAAAGGGTATGATAATCACGCTGCAGATAGCGATTGGCGATCCGGACGGCGATGGAGACGTGGGTGCACAAGTTGTTGGGGCAACCCCTGGCGTAGCATTTTCGGAAGGCAAATGCCTTGCCGTCAATCGTTCCCGCATATTTCGCCAGAAATATATAGGCCTGAAACGGGCTGCGTTTATGGTGGAAGTCGACGGGCAGGATTTCAAAGGTCGTTTTCAGCGTGACCTCCCCTCCGGCCTGCTTGATTGCCACCAGATCCGTGATTCGCTTCGGCGAATTCGCTATCGATGCGGTTTCCATAAGATCCTCTCACATTCCCTCACCACCCGGCCAATCGGTTTGCCAGACCAGTCGCTCATTATGCCGGTCGTTCCAGGGAAGATTGCCTGTATGGCGTTGTGTGTTGCGTTTCCTCCACGGCAGTCCGTATCAATAAACGAACACGGCGTTGGATTCGATGGCCTCCACGTTCAACGCCCCGGCGGCCGTGGTTTTGCTGCCTTCGATGAGATCCTGTTTTTCGTCGATGTTGCGCTCCTTGATGCAGGGGACGCAAACCAGCAGATTGCCGCCCAGTTCGATAAACTCGCTGATCAATTTTTTGAGCGGCGGGAATCCGCCCGGTGGCAGCATCGTTTCGGTGTAGCCCTTCTGGGCCAGGTAAACGCCATTGCCCTGGAGGCAAACCGTGGCGCCGATATCCATGGCCAGTGCCGCGTTCGCCATAACGAAGGGCATGGCGGCTTTTTCAGGGTCATCTCCTGCTTTTGTACAAAAATAGAGTATTTTTTCGACAGGTTCGGTGCTCATTTGTCTTCCTTCCTTTGATAGATGCGGTGGTGGCTCAATTGTTCATGGGGCGTCCATGCATTCACGACGGTTACACGCCTTGCAGGGCGCGTTGTTTGACCTTCATCAGGTAGAGGACCAGTGGCCGGTAGAGCTGATGGGTCCATTTGGCAAAGGGGACCTCGATGACCAGCATGGGCACGGCGATCATCATGTGGATGACATAGATGGCGTAGGTCGTCAGCGGCAGTTCGAGCAGCCGGCCCACATGGATCAGAATCCCGGTAAAGGTCGTCAGCCACAGCAGGATGAGAAAGGCCCAATCCGAGGAGTGGCTGTGTTCATAAACGGTTTTGCTTTTCTTGATCCGTCCCCAGATGGCGATGGTCGTACCGTAAAGGATCGCAAAAGTGGCGTAGTAGCCCAGTACGCGTATGGGATGCCAGAGCGGATAGATCTCATCGCGCTGGAACCAGCGGATACCGATGACCACCAGGGCAAAGACGATCGAATAACCGGTCATGATCAACAGGTGATTGATCCACTGGATATTTTGGGACCGGGTGCCGCAGGCGGCGAATTTCTTCTGAGTGAAAAATTGCAGAACGAATTCTTTGGCCTCACGGATATAGATCGCCAAGGGAACCCCCCGCAACAGCCGGTTCTGGACCTGCTGCTTTTCGGCAAAGGAAAGCGCCGGGTACTGGTCGGGATCCCCCATGACGGCTTTGAACATGCGATAGGCATTGGTGAGCAGAAAAAAGGAGAGCACTGCCAGCATGATCAGGTCCAGAATTTCAATCGTGGTGTTGGGGGCGAACACGTTAAGGGCCACACGGTCCGTCAACATGGGGCCATGGAAAAAATAGAAGCCCAATCCCACCAGGGCGGCCACCAGCAGGATCGCGGTCACCTCGAACACTTTGGAGGTGTAAAAGAGTCGCGATATGCCGGTCCAGTCGTACATCGACGTCAAATACCGCCGTAACCCCATCATGACCTCGCCCGGGTTGGCCTGGCGCGGGCAGGTTTCCGAGCAGTCGCCGCAGTAATAGCACAACCAGGGCTCAGGGCTGGCGACAAGTTTGTCCTTCAGCCCCAGCTGCAGGTAGCGAATCACTTTTCTTGGAAACGGCGTGGCTTCGGAGGACAGGGAACACACGGCCGTACAATTGCCGCAGTTGAAACAGGTGGCGGCGTCTTCGACACCAAATTCTTTAAGATTCAACAGCAGTTCGGGATTGACTTCGGAGCTCATCGTATATCTCCATGGTTCTTAGCTCTAAAGGTTCGAGGCCGTATGAATTGCATCTTTATCATCGTTGGCTTTGCCTCGACCCAAAGCGGGCGGGCCAAACGCCGGTTATTCCGCCAACTGGTATTTAAAGTAGTCGCCATCCTTGGGGCCTTCGACGACTTCGCCGTATTTGCGCAGGGCGGAGATAAACATCAGGACCGTGGCGGTCTTCATTTTCAGCGCCCGGGCAATCTCGGGAACAGTGTAGGCCTCTTTGGCAAGCTCGGTTTTAATGGCCTTGGTTATTTTATTCTGTTCTTTGACCGATTGCCGCGCCCGGTCGATAAACGCTTTGCGTTCCTGGCGCAGCTGTTTCAGGGCTTCTTTGTCGGGTTTCGGGCTCATGGCTCAACTCCGGTTTTCGTGATGCGATAGACGCAATGACGTTGCTGTGAAAACACTCCCGCTGGTTTCAAGCGGCGATAATGGCATCCACCATGTCTTCGTATTGTTGGAGGGTCCAGCCCTTGATATCGATGGCGTGGTCGGGGCATTCGGCCGCACAGATCCCGCAGCCGGTGCACAGGGCCGGATTGACCGTGGCGCGTCCATCCGCCGCCCGGTCGATCTGGATAGCGCCGGTTACAGGGCAGACCTTCTGACACAAGCCGTTGCCGCTGCACCGTTCGGGATCGACTTCGGCCACGTAGGGGTCGAGTTCCACGTAGCCTTTGGCCAGCAGGGTGGCGGTTTTAACCGCGGCGGCCTGCGCGGCGGCGCACGCTTCGGAAACATCGAAGGGGGCCTGGCAGGTGCCCGCCAGGAGGACGCCGTTGTTGGCGACTTCCACCGGCCTGAGTTTGGGGTGGACCTCCTGCAGGAAACCGTCCATGCCGGTCGGCAGTTTCATCATCTCCACCAGGTCTCCGATCGGCTGGGCCTCCATGCCGACCGCCAGTACCACCAGGTCGACCTCGGCCGTCAATTCTTCGCCAAACGTAAGGGTGTCCTTGACGCGTATTTTTAGAGGATATTTGCCGCTGCTGCGTTCGATCACCGGGGGGGTGTCGGGTTCAAAACGGAAGAAGAGGACGTTTTGTTCCGCGGCCCGGTCGTAGTAGGCTTCCTGGCCCCGGCCATAGGTGCGGATATCCCGGTAGTAGTCCAGCACGTGGGTGTCCGGGTGATTGCGGCGAATTTCGACGGCCGCCCTGAGGATGGCGCTGCAACAGGTTCGTGAGCAGTATTCATTCAGGTTGGCGCCCGGTCCGGGTTCATGGATGCCGGGAATCTGGCGGCTGCCGACGCAGTGGATAAAGGCGATGCGACGGATGTCGCGCCCCTGGATTTTCAATGTTTTCCCGGTGGCGGGATTTTCAGCGATCTGGCGGATAAAATCCGGCAGGGTCATCACCTCGGGCTGGGTCAGATAGCCAAACTCGTTTTCCTGCGGTTCATAGGGTTTAAATCCGGTGGCAAAAATAATCACGCCGGTTTCGATTACCCCGCCATCGTCCGCCGCTGAGGGGGCGGGCGGCAGGTATCCGGCAAAAGGCACGTAGGTGCCGGGGGCGTTCCCATCATTGGCCGTGGGGGGCGCCTGCTTGAGGGACAGTTTGAAATTGCCCACATAGCCTTCAAAACCGGCCACTTCGGTACCGGTCAAAACCGTGATCCGTGGGTTCCGGCAGACGGCTTCGGCCAACGGCGTGATGATGTTTTCCGCTGTTTCGTCCGTGGGCACCAGTCGGGTCAACTGGGCTGTCCGGCCGCCCAGATAAGCTGATTTTTCCAGGAGGGTGACGTCGATACCGCGCCGGGCCACATCCAAGGCCGCGCGCATGCCGGCCATGCCGGCCCCGATGACGGTGGCATGGTTGTGGGCATCGACCCGCACCGGGTCCAGGGGTTCCAGGTTTTTGGCCTTGGCGATAGCGGCCGCCACGAGGCTGGTGGCCTTTTCGGTGGCGGTTTCCCCGTGATGCACCCAGCTGACCTGCTCGCGGATGTTGGCGTGTTCGTAGAGATACGGGTTCATCTGGGCCCGTTTGATGGCCCCGCGAAAGGTCAGTTCGTGCAGGCTGGGGGCGCAGGAGGCCACGACCACCCGGTTGATTTTGCCGTTTTTGATGTCTTCCTGGATAAGCTCCTGGCCGGGGTCGGAACACATGAACATGTTGGTGTGGGTGACGGATACCCCATCGATGGTTTCGATGTTCTTGGCGAGTTGGGTTACATCGACGTGGTCGGAAATATTGCCCCCGCAGTGGCAGATGTAAACACCGACATTCTTTTCTTCCGGATTCTTTTTCGGACTATCGGAATGCATTCCTTATCTCCTGGTTACACACACCTAAAGGCTTCATGGTGGTTAGCGCCGCTATGGCACCGCTTCTTGGCCCCGGATCAGGCCGCTCGTTCATTAGCGATGGATTTCAAATAGATCGAGGCTTCCATGGCCGCTGCGCCGGCTTCGGTAATCGTGTCCACGATGTCCTTGGGACCTGCGGCCACGCCGGCCACGAAAACGCCGTCCAGCTCGGTGCGGGTGGGGGCGGTCTGCGGCATGGCACAACGGATAAACGCATCGCTGTCCGTCGGCAGGTTGCAGATGCCGGCCGGATTCCAGTCGGGCACCATCCCCAGGGACAGGATCACCAGATCATGATCCCGGGTGGCGAGCCGGCCGTCTTCTTCCTGGGCCTCGTATTTCAATGTCACGTTCTGATCGGAAGTCTGCGAAATGGCGGCGATTTTGCCTTTGACAAACTCGATGCCCATGGCCTTGGCATTTTGAAAGAACTGCTCGTAGCCTTTACCAAACGCGCGGATGTCCATGTAGTAGATGGTAATGTCCGCGAGCGGCAGGGCCCCGGAAAGCAGCATGGCCTGCTTGATGGCATACATGCAGCATACCCGCGAGCAATAGGGTACGCCCAAACTTTTATCGCGGGAGCCGGCACACTGCACATAGGCAATCGAATCAGGCTCTTTGCCGTCGGAGGGGCGGATGACTCGCTGGTAAGGACCGTGGGGCGCCAGCAGACGTTCCATCTGCAGGGATGTGATGACGTTTTGAATCTGCCCCTGGCCGTATTCTTTTTTCTGATTGAGCGGCGTCAAATTGAATCCGGTGGCCATGACGGCCGTTTTGGCCCTGACAACCAATGCCTCCGGCATTTGGAAGTAATCCACGGCGTCGGTGGGGCAGACCTTGGCGCATTTGCCGCACAGGGTGCAGTTTTCCACATCCAGGGTGGCAATCTGGGGAATCGCATTGGAGAACGGGATATAGATGGCTTTGCGCATCGTAAAGCCGCCCTCCTCCTGGTCGGGTACGAATACCGGGCATCCGTATTCACACTGACGGCAGCCGATGCACTTGTCCAGATCCACGTAACGCGGGCGCTGGGTGACGGTTGCCACCAGATCGCCGTCCTGTCGCTTGAGGGATTGCAGATCGCAGTCGGTCAAAATGGTAATGTTGTCATGATGCGCGGCGGCCGCCATCTTCGGCGTGGTAATGCAGCTGGCACAATCAAGCGTGGGGAACACCTTGGAAAGTCGAATCATTTTACCGCCGATGGAGGCGTCTTTTTCGATGACCACCACCCTGAAATCCTGATCAGCCAGATCCAGCGCGGCCTGCAGTCCGGCGATGCCGCCGCCCACGACGATGGCATCGAAGTCAAGTGTCCGTTTGTTTTCCATGGGTCTTTCCACTTCCTTCATTAAGCGGCCTGTCCGAATTCCGGTGGCCCCAGTTCCTGTACCAGCGTATTCATGTCATTGACCTCCTTGAGAAAGGCCCGGTTGCAGACCGTGCAAATGGCTGTCAGCCGGAGCCTTCGGAGGTCGAGATCCGCTTTTTTCATCAGCTGGTAGACGTGGTCGATGCGCTTGGCCAGAGCATGGTAGGCCCCTTCATAGGGGCACTCCTCGCCGCACGACATGATAATGATGCCGCCGATCCCCTTTTTAAAGCAATCCATGTAGAAGTGTTCGGGGAACAACGCCGGGGCCCGGACCCTCAAAATATACGTATTGGCGGGATAGCTCGAATGGGCCTGACCGACCGAGTTGGCGCCCGGATAGGCGCAGCTCTCGGTGGCCAGTATCAGTATTTTGCCGTTATTTTGAGATGCTGCGGTCGACATGGGTTCCCCTCCCGCCTACTTGTTGCGACGGACAAAATGCTTGTCGTAGCCGTCGGCTTCGATAAGCCCCAGGTATTCGTGGCCGACCTTCTTGGACCAAGCCGGAATATCGGTGCGGGTGCCGGAATCGTTGGAATATATTTCCAGCACTTCGCCGACTTTCACCTTGCCGATGCCCTTTTTGGCTTCCAGCAGTGGGCCGGGGCATGCGCTGCCGCGGGCGTCAACCATACTTGCGGTTTCAATACTGTTCAGATCGACTTCAGACATGATGGGCCTCCTTGGTTTGATTGAGCGTTTGAAGAAACTTCTTTTTTTAGCCGCAGCCGAAAATTCCGGCTGTTCTGCGGCTGTTTTTCGTCGGCAACCACCCGGTATTCCGATGATGGCAGGATTTTTCTTATATCGCTCTCGATTCCCGGATCGTTGCCGATGACCTCGATTTCGTCGCCGGGTTTCATGCGTTGAAAATGATTGGCGATCTGCAGCAAAGAGAACGGAATAATTGTGTCGCGAAGATCAAACGATTGCATCGGTTCTACCTGTGTGGCGATGTCTTTTCAGGGCCATCTCGGTCAGTTGGATAGGAGACTTACCAATATCCATGCCAGCGTGATTCGCGAAGGGCGGGATTGTGTCCATGTCGATAAAATCCATATTATTTACGGGGGGTTGTTTCTTTGGGGGTGATCGGATCCCCTTGGCCGGGACGGTGTTGCCGGCATGGGGCGCCTTGCCAACCCCTTGTTCACATGTTAATAATATGAACAGGTAAAATGTTAAATTGTTAAACAGGGGCGGCCAATGGATCAACACGATTTGAATCAATATTGGAAAACCGTCGTCGACACGATCCAGGACGGCGTGATGATTGTCAGTCCGGAGGGGACGATTGTATCGGTCAACCGGGCATTTGAAGAAATTACCGGTTATCAGCGCGAAGAAATCGTGGGCCAGTCCTGCGCGATTCTCAATTGCACCTCTTGTGAGATCATCCGCGGTAAAGGCAGCTGCCAGTGGTGCGCCATGTTCGAGAAGGGGCGTTTGAGACGACAGAAGTGTCTGTTGGTTCGAAAGAACGGCAGCCCCGTAAGCGTGGTGAAAAATGCCTCCGTGCTAAAGGATGGTGCAGGCAATGTAACCGGCGCGGTGGAAACCATGACCGACATCACCGACCTGGTCGACAAGGAGACCCAGATCGCCACCTTCCGCAAGGAGTTGGACGCGGAGGACCGTTTTTACGGCATGATCGGTCTGTCCGCGCAAATGCAGCAAGTCTTTGAATTGATCACCAATGCGGCCCAGTCCGATGCACCGGTCATTATTTATGGGGAGAGCGGCACGGGGAAAGAGCTTGTGGCCAAGGCCATTCACGAGGCCAGCCGACGGGGCACGAAACCCTACATCAAGGTCAATTGCGCCGCGTTGAACGAATCGCTCCTCGAAAGCGAGCTCTTCGGACACGTGAAAGGGGCCTACACCGGTGCCCATCGCGATCGGGAAGGCCGCTTCGAACTGGCCCATGGCGGCGATATTTTTCTGGATGAAATCGGTGATCTGCCGCTGTCGACACAGGTTAAGTTGCTGCGGGTCCTGGAGGAAAAAGTCGTCGAGCGGGTTGGGGATCATCGCCCGATTGAAATCAATACCCGGATTATTTCCGCCACCAACCGGGACCTGACCCAATTGATCGCCAGGGGGCATTTCCGGGAGGATTTCTATTACCGCATCAATGTCATCCCCATTCATGTGCCGCCGCTGCGTGAGCGCGCCGACGATATTCCGTTGCTGGCCCGATCGTTTTTCAACCGGCTCAAGCTGAAAAGCGACAAGCAAATCCAGGGGATCTCCAACCCGGCCCTTGAAGCCTTGATCCACTATACCTGGCCCGGCAACGTTCGGGAGTTGCGCAGCGCCTTCGAATTCGCCTTTGTTTCCTGCCAGGGAACCACCATCACGCCGGAAAACCTGCCGCGCCACATCCTTGATGTTGGCTCAGCGGACGATTGCGGCGCGTCGATAACGGCCGCCAACCTGGACGATTTAAAGAAGAAGCGCCTGATACAGGCGTTGGAAGCAAGCGGCGGCAACCAGTCCGAGGCAGCCCGGCGGTTGGGCATATCGCGTACCAGCGTCTGGAATCAAATCAAACGCTATGATCTTCCCCACCGAAAGTCACGTGCCCGATAAATTGGCACGCCATTTGCTTTAAATAGTCATCGAGTAAGCTTGGCGTACCCTCCATCAGGTATTGTCTTACTCTCACCTCCTAGCAACCGGCCCTGACGGATTAATCCGCCGGGGCCGTTTCTTTTAGCCCTTCCATGATCATTCGTTGACCCATATATCACGCCTTACGGACGCAAGGTCATGACCGCCGGTCTGCCATCTTTTTATGGCATATTTCTTGTAATACTGCATGATCAGTATGGCACCATCCCGGCTCTAATCCGCCTTGAACGGTTGCATTGGAATGAATCCAGAGGAGACGTACCCATGAAATCATTAGTTGTCTATTCGAGTCAGTCAGGGAACACCCAAAAACTTGCCGAGACGGTATACGCTGCTTTGCCGGGCGAAAAAGACATCATGCCTGTCGATGAAGCCCCTGAACCGGACGGTTATGATTGCGTTGCGGTCGGTTTCTGGCTGCAGGCCGGCAAACCGGATCCCAAGACGGCCGCCTATCTGGCGCGTGTCAAAGACACACGCTTGTTTCTGTTCGCGACCCATGGGGCCGCGGCCGGATCGGCCCATGTGCGCAACGCCATGGACCATGCCCGTAGCTTGGTCCCCGACGCATCGGTAATCGGGTCCTTCGGCTGCCAGGGTGAAGTGAATCCCAAGGTGCTGGAAAAGATTCGAGCCAAGGTCCCGCCGCCGCCCTGGATTCAGGATGCCGATGGTGCCGTGGGTCATCCGGATCAGAAAGACCTCGCAACGCTGGAGGCCACCCTTAAGGCCTTGAATCTGGGGTAACGCAACGCATGGTTTATTGGGCGTGGTCGGACTGCATTGCGGTCCGACCTCCGGTATGAACCCTTCAGGACAGGAGGTGCTTATGTTTGCCCTTATTTATGACGAATACGATTTATCCAAGCCCCGTAAAAGGGTTATTTCCGTCCACCGGCGTAGGGATACGGCCGAAAAGGCGCTTGATCAGCGAATGAAAAAACTGGGTAAACGGGTGTGGGAATGCAACACCCGCATCGTGTGGGCCAACGTCAACGTCGCTGCCGGTGATTTCATCAAGGCCGTAGACTTTGAAACATGGCGTCCGGGTGAGAAAATTCCCTATGGTGAGCGTTATCCGGATTCGGACTGACCTTCCCATGGAGAGGCATGCGTTACAATCGCCAAAAAACGTTATCTCATACCGTTACTTAACGTTACCCTGCGGTTTTCGATAATTCTTGCCAGTGAGGAATGTGATGAGCAGCCCGTCTTTTTCAACTATCGCGATTGTTTCCTGTGGAACCTTGAGTCTTGAATTGAATCATTTAAAAACCGAAGGATTCCTGGACACGCCCCAGATCTATTACACGACGCCAGGACTTCACCAGGATATCCCCGAGATGGAACGCCAACTGGTGCGATTGGTCACCAAGGCCAAAGAAAAACACGGCAGGGTCATTGTCGTCTATGGCGGCAAATTCTGTTACGTGAATGTCGATGAACCCACACGCCTGATGCAAACCATAATCCAGGAGCAGGGGGCCGGCGTGGCCCGCATTGATGCGACGCATTGTATGGATATGCTGGCCAACGAAGATGAAAGGAACCGCATTGCCCAAGAAGTGGCCGGCGGCGAACCGGTCTGGTGGATGACCGCCGGTTGGATAAAATTCCGCAAGGATGTCTTCAAAGGATGGGACCAGGGACTGGCCAACGAGAATTTCCCGAAGCATACCGGGGGGGCGATTGTCCTTGATGGCACGGGCTATCTGGACACCTATATGGCGGAAGACCCGGAGGGGTTCCTGGAATACTCCGACTGGATGGGAATCCCGATCATCCCCTATCCAATCAGCCTTGACCGGTTTAAAATGCTGCTTGCCGCGCAAGCGGAAAAGCTGCTAAGCAACGGCGTATAGGGGCGGCCCGAAATGAGCATCCCCGAAGTTGCTTTAACGCCGGTTATGATTGCCCGGGGAGCATCTCTATTCGCTGCCGCCAGCAATTCCTGCCACGCCTGGCGGATCACACCATAATGGGCTTGCCGGGTCGGCAGGATTTACAACCCAGCACTTCCTGTTTTGCGAAAAAAAATCGGCGAACAGCGCAAGGCACCGCCATAATGACCGCGTCCCCCTCTCAAGAAGATCTCCGGCAAATGGCTTCCCGATGGTTGCCTCTCTCCCATGGCGCTCACCACTTTCAGATCCATACGGACACCACGGATTTTTTCCGGGTGGAATATGGCGATGTGGTTGTTCTAGACGGTCACCCTTATTTGATTCGTCATAACGCCAAAGAGGGCCGGTTCGGCATCGATGACGATGTCAAATTTTGGGTGAAGCGCGTCATTGATCTAAAAAACGGCGATCCCAAGATTCTTAAGCTGGTTTTTTACGAGAAATTCACGAGCCATATCGGCGGCATCGCCTTCGAGTGCTTTCGCAGCCCTAAAAAAGAAGCGCGCATTCTGGCGCTGGTGGCCGGCCATAAGAATTTCATGCAGGGCCATGCCATAAGGGATCGGGCGGGAAACCTCATTCGCGTGCTCGATTTTATCCAAGGGCAAACGCTTCATGATTATGTCCAAAAGATAGATCTGGACCATCAGACTTATTTTTACGATCGTTTGCCGGTCATTTTGGACCATTTTATGGAATGCATGGCGGCGATCCGTTTTCTTCATGAGCATGGCGAAAAACACGGCGATATCCGGCGCGACCATATCCTGATAGATCGCCATAGCGGGCGGTACCGATGGATTGATTTTGACTTTAATTACCGCCACCGGGAAAACCTGTACGGCTACGATCTGTTTGGTCTCGGGAATATACTGGTATTTTTAGTGGGCATGGGAGACATGTTGCTGCCAGAGCTCAGGAAACAGGACAACCCCGCGCTGCATCGGCTTGCCGAGGACGATTTGAATATCGTGTTCAACAATCGCGTGGCGAATCTTAAAAAGGTTTATCCCTACATTCCCGAACCCCTCAACCGGATTCTGATGCATTTTTCCAAAGGGGCCAATTGGTTTTATGAAAACACGGGGCAGTTGTTGGATGATTTAGGAGCCTATCAAGCATCAACATCATCGTTGCCAAAACCGGAGGCGTCAAAACAATGAGCAATTCTGAGACGGGCTTCAACAAAAATATCCTGATTGCGGTGGATGCATCGGAAAATGCCCGCCGGGCGGTATCCTATGTGAGCCGCTTCCTTTCAGGCATAAGCGGCTTCAAGGTGCTTATTGTGCATGTCATTTGCCAACCGGAGGAAGACTATTTCCCCACCGCGGCCGACAAAGACCAATGGCTTGATGACCACAAGCAGAAGGTCGATACCATGCTTGAAAATTACCGGCAGCGTCTAATCGCTGAGGGTTTTGCGCCGGCGGATGTCGCGGTACGATCCACGCTCCGCTACTGTCCGTCCCTGGCGGAGTGTATTCTGGCGGAACGTCACCGGGCGAAATGCAGCACCATTGTGGTGGGCCGACAGGGGCTTTCAAGAAGCGAGGAGTTTCTCTTCGGCAGCGTTTCCAGCAAGATCGTCAACCATGCCCGCGACTGCACGGTGTGGGTGGTAGAATAATACCGAATCCGCCGTCAGCAGCGAAATTGCCGCGAGCTTGTTCCTGGCATGATTGATGCTTTCTTAAAACTAGCGAGCGGGTAATGAATTGGATTCACGCGAGAAGGCCCGGGTGTATCAACATCTAACGGAATTACCGTTTTCCTTTAGAAAGGAGGCCAAATCATGATGAAAAAAATCTTGATGGCGGTCGATAATTCGACCCACTCGAACCAATCATTACACTATGCAGCCAAAATGCTCAGTGGTTCGGGGGATGTCACGTTTACTCTTTTTCATGGGACACCGATGATATCACAATACCTTCTGGCTGAGGCCAGAGCGAATCCAAAGGCCAATGCAAGCCTCAAAAAGGTCATCAAAAAAAACATAGCGGAAGCACAAGTACTTCTTGAAAAGCAGAAAAAACGGATGATGACAAGAGGGGTTCCTGACGAACGCATCGAAATGGTTGCCCAGCAAAGGATGATCGGGCGATCCCGAGATATTTTGGAATATGCACGACAAGGTGTTTATGACGCCATCGTGGTGGGGCGACGGGGTCTATCGCGGATCCAAAAGACTTTTATGGGCAGCACCAGTGCCGATTTACTGGAAAGCGCCGACGTCATTCCGGTATGGATGGTGGACGGAAACGTTACTTCTCAACGAATCCTGGTGGCGGTAGACGGTTCCGAAAGTTCGTATCGGGCACTCGATCATGTGGGAGCGATGCTTTCAGAAAATGCTGAGATAAAAATCAGCCTGTTTCATGTATCCCCGGATGCAAAAGATATAGACGCCATTTCTTTCGGGAAGGATGATCCTGACATTCAAGACATCGTCACGAAGGCTTCAACGCGGATGATAGGGAAGTTTTTTGCCGATGCAACGCAAAAGTTAAAGGATGCCGGCATCGTCGCTGATCGGGTCGAAACCATAACCACCAAACGAAAGGCCAAAATTGGCAAGGTTATCCTCAGCGAAGCGAAGAAGGGAAATTACGGCACAGTGGTCGTCGGCAGACGAGGGGCAGACCGAGCGCACTATTTTGGGAGTGTTTCCCGGTATGTAACCCAGAGGATAACGGATCGTGCGCTGTGGCTTGTCCCATAGAATCGGAACGGAAATATACCTAAGGGCGGCCTTCACGGAACCTGTCGCGGGCGTGGCACGACCCTATGCGATTCCTCTGGTTGCAGAGGGATATCCCACTTCTTCATGTATTTCCAGATAGCCGTCCGGCTCAGGCCGGCCCGTCGGCCGACCTCGGCTTTGTTCCAGCCGCATTCTTCCAACATGTCGACCAGGGTTTCTTTGGTCAACGGGTTTCGCGTCTTTGTCCTTGGCGGCGGGTCCGCCGAAACGTCACAACCATTGCTGTTGCGCGGTTGCCGGATTTCAATCGGAAGATCTTCAAATTCGATCTGTCGGCGGTTGCAGAGCACGAAGGCATGCTCGATGGCATTCTCCAGTTCACGGACATTGCCCGGCCAATGATAATCCATCAGGGTGCGCATGGTCTGCCGCGACAGGTTTTGAACCTTTTTACCGGTTTTTTCGTTCATGCTGCTGATGAAGTGGTTGACCAGCAGGGGGATATCTTCGCGACGCTCCCGCAGCGTGGGCAGACGAATGGGAAAGACCTTGAGGCGATAATAGAGGTCTTCGCGAAAGTTGCCGGACTGTACCTGGGCATATAAATCGCGGTGGGTGGCGGTGATGATCCGGATGTCGATTTGGCGTTTCTTGGAGTCGCCCACCCGCTCGATTTCCCGTTCCTGCAACACCCGGAGAAGCTTGACCTGGATATAGGGACTCAATTCACCGATTTCATCAAGAAAAATGGTGCCGCCGGCCGCCTCTTCAAAACGCCCGAGGCGGCCCCGTACCGCACCCGTAAATGCTCCCCTCACATGCCCAAAGAGCTCGCTTTCAAGCAGGGTTTCCGACAAAGCACTGCAGTTGACGGTGACCAGCGGCCCTTCCCGGCGTTCGCCATTGAAATGGATCGCACCGGCCACGAGCTCTTTGCCGGTGCCGCTTTCGCCATGGATCAGGATGGTCGCTTCGCTGGCCGCGGCGGCTTTGATCTTGCCGAAGACCTGTTGCATGGCCGGGCTTTTCCCAATGATGTTATCCATCCGGTGAAGGTCGCCCAGACGCCGGGCCGCTTCTTCCGCTTTTAGTCGCGCCCGGTTCAATTCAGTCAGGTCGGTTACGGTTTCAACCACACCGATGATGTTCCCGTTTTGATCCCTGACGACGTTCGCATTCTTGATGACGGCCACGTCAAATCCGTCCTTGTGCTTCAGCTGGCATTCTTTGGCTTCCGAATAGCCTTGCTCGATAATTTTACACCGGTGGATATCGGCCGGGCATTCATGCCCGAAGCAACGGCTGCACTGGAGCAATTGACAGGTTTGGCCCAGGGCTTCTTCCGCAGTGTAGCCGCTGATGCGCTCCATGGACGGATTCCATGAGGAAATGCGGCCCTTGTCGTCCATGGTGAAAACGCCGTCGGCCATTGAGTCGATGATCATGTTGAAAAACCGGGCGTTCCAGATCTCATGGGTTTTATCCGGCATTGTAAGATTCTCCCGAGGTTGCGATATGCGTTACATGACCGTTACCTTCCGTTACTATGCGTTTATCGAAACATCACTATTGTTGTCAATAGAATAAAAAATTGTTGTATAAACAACATGTTAAATATTTTTCAAGCGATTGGCACAAGAATTGTAAAATACTTTACGGCATGAGGTTCAGCGTTTACCCGGCTGAACACGGTTTACACCGTCATCATTCACACAGGAGACCGGCATGTGGAACATACTTTCAACCCTGCAAAAAAATCTGGTGTACGCCATTCCGGTGGCCATGGCCCTGGGGCTCTTATTCGGGGCCTTGTTTGACGCCAGTCCGCTCAAACAGTTCATTATTCCCGTTACCTTTGTCATGGTCTACCCCATGATGGTCACCCTGAACGTTCAGAGCATTTTCAAAGGGCGCGACTATCGATTGCAGCTGGCGACGCAGCTGATCAATTTTATCCTGATTCCCCTGCTGGCCTATTTCACCGGTCGCCTGTTTTTTTCTGGCGGCGCGGAGAAATATGGTCTCTGGGCGGTGGGTCTCTTCTTGATCGGTGTCCTGCCGACCTCGGGTATGACCATTTCCTGGACCGGATTCGCCAAGGGCAACAAGGAAGCCGCCATTAAAATGGTTGTGTTCGGGCTTATTCTCGGAGCACTGGCGGCTCCGCTCTATACCAAACTGGTCATGGGGACTACGGTCGATGTGAACATGCTGCATATGTTCAAACAGATCGCGTTGTTCATCTTTGTTCCTCTGGCAGCGGGTCTGGCAACCCAGTATTATGCCCGCCGACGGTATGGCCTCCAGACGTGGCATCAATCCATTAAGCCCAAATTCCCGCCGTTCTCCGCCCTGGGCGTCACCCTGATTGCCTTCCTGGCCATGTCCTTGAAAGCCAAAAATATCATTGCCAATCCTGCCGACCTTGTCGCCATTCTGATCCCGCTGGCACTCTTTTATGCGATCTCGTATGGATTTCTCTCCATAATCGGAAAACTCTTTTTCAAACGTGAAGACGCGGTTGCCATGGTTTTCGGGGTCGTGATGCGCGATTTATCGATTGCCCTGGCCATTGCCATGACGGCCTTTGGCAAACAGGGCCTGACCATCGCCCTGCTGATCGCGCTGGCCTATGTCATCCAGATTCAATCGGCCGCCTGGTATGTCAAACTGGTGGATAGGATATTCGGCCCGGTCACAGATCCGGCCTTCCCGGCAGCGGCTGTCGTCAAGACACCGAAAAGTCCTCAAAGGGCTGGAGGGACGCCCACGTCCTCGGTGGGTGGCACCGCCCTTATACCGGCCATTCAGAAAATCCTGTATGCTACGGACTTGTCTGAAACAGCCCGTCATGCGGCCCGCTATGCCTGCGGTTTAGGGGAGCAATATCATGCGGCCGTTACGTTGGTGCATGTCATTCCGGACGTCGTTGAGTCCATGTCCGCCGAAGCCGGTGTCAATTTGAGCGATTATATCGGGAAAAAGGAATGGCGGGCTTATCATGAGAAGGGGATTGCTCTGGCCCGCGAAGCGATTCAGCAGCGGATCCAGGAGACCTCCCGGCAAGTAAAGAAAACGATGCCCAGGTGCCCGATTACAGAGGACAAGGTGATGGTGAGGATCGGCAATCCGGCCAAAGAAATCGTCGCGGCCGCCGAGGAGGGTGACTTTGACCTCATTATTTTGGGTACCCATGGCCATGGGAAACTTGCAGAAAGCATGATGGGCAGCGTTGCCGGTGATGTTATCCGCCACAGCCGCCGGCCGGTGATGGTCGTCCGGCTTCCGGATGCAAAGCATTTTGCCGTGGACGGTATCGAACGGTCGGTTGATTCAGAAACAGCCGCTTGCTGCGCAGGCGATTAAAATGCCAGTGTCTGTTACCTGATTGCCTGCTTTTACAGGCCTAAGAAAAGGCCTTTACCGCAATGAAAGGAGAAAATCATGCTTGCCAAAAACTGTTGCAAAACAATGGAGATGGAACTGACCGGATGGAAGGCGATTGTTTACGACATCACCCGTAAAATGGAACAATTGCCAGGGGGCGAAAGGGAGAAGATCCGCCCCAACATCGAAGATCTGCATATGCTGATCGGTGAAATGGACGACCGGATCGAGCAGATCAGGGAGAATTGCCGCCCCGAGACCTGTATGGACGATATCCTGACAGAACGCAAGGCGTTCGATGCGGCCATTTCGACCCTTCGTGTCAACACCGACGAAGCGATGCGGGGTCTCGGAGCCGGTAATTTCGGTGGTTGAAAAGATGGGCTTTCGTTGTGGAAAGCAAAACCCAAGGCCGCTGTCAAGAGACAGCGGTCTTCGACTAACGAGAAGAGATGTGGGAGAACGGTGATGGCTGAAAAAGAATTGAACTCCCGTAGTGATTTGGAGAAGGTGATCCGCGACGGCGTGACGCTTGTTGATTTCAATGCCCCCTGGTGCGGGCCATGTCGCGCGCAGGAACCGATTGTCAATGCGGTGGGCGAGCGGTACAACGGCAAGGCGGATATCGCCACGATGAATATCGACAATAACTCGGATGTCGCCTTGAACCTGGGGATCCAAAGTATCCCCACCTTGATCATCTTTAAGGATGGTCAGGAAGTTGGCCGGTTTGTGGGACTGCAGAAAGCGGAAACCCTCAACCAGGCGATGGATCAGGCATTGGCTTGACCGAATCAAAATCGGACGACAGTGCCGGACACGCGTAAATCGACGCCTTGATTTTCAAAATATCTTGCCGGGCGGTTACGTCCGCCACGCCATACGGCCCAGCTGCGAGGGCAACCGAAAAGGAATCTAAATGGGAATCTGTATCAACCATCCAGAGCGCGAAACCAGCTATCTTTGCATGAAGCACAACGTCTACCTCTGCGACGAATGCCTCCAATGCCGGGACCCGGAGCTTTACTGCAAGTTTCGGGAATCCTGCGCCATATGGTTCATGACCAAAAAAAAAGCCGGGTTGGATGCTGATTTAGCACCCGATACGGCCAAGGATACCCCTTCCGAACACCACGTTGTTTTTAGACCCGAAGGCAATGAAATTCGCGTGCCTGAAGGGACCACGCTTTTGGAGGCCGCCCGCCGGGCCGGTGTGCATATCAATGCTTCCTGCAACGGCAAGGGGGCTTGCGGAAAATGCAAATTGGTGGTGACGTCCGGCCGGGCGGAAAACCAATCGACGCCCTTGTTGACCGATAGTGAAAAAGAAAAAGGATATGTCCTGGCCTGCATGAGCAAGGTGTCGGGCGACCTCACGGTGCGCATCCCGGAAGAGGCCTTGCAGCGTAAACTCAAGGTGGCCGGTATGGGACAGGAAGCCACCGCCCGGCTCAAGGGAATCATGCCGTCACCTGAGCCGATGCTCAAAGAGATCCAGCTGGTGCTGGACCCGCCAACGCTGGAAGACGCCGTGAGTGATCTGGACCGCCTTAAACGGGGGTTGAAGAAAGCGAACTGCGACATCGACCGGCTCAATGTCGGCCTTTCCGTCATGCGGCAGCTGGCGGTCTCGGTGCGTGAGGAAAACTGGAAGGTGACCGTGGCCGTGATGCAGCGTAAATGTTCCAATGAAATCCTGGCCGTCTACCCTGGCAACGGTGGTGCTCCCTCCCTGGGTCTGGCGATCGATGTGGGGACGACATCCGTTGTGGTCTACCTGGTGGACATGGCGGACGGCACTATTCTGGCAGCAGCGTCAGGGCACAATCAGCAGGCCGCCTGCGGCGATGATGTTATCAACCGGATGGTCTGCGCTGAGAAAAATGGCGTCAAGAAACTCAGTCGCATGGCGTTGGCCACCATCAACAACCTGATCGACGAAGCCCTCGACGGCGCCGGCGCAACGGCTGCCCAAGTCAAGAACGTGGTGGTTTCGGGCAACACCACCATGGCCCATTTGCTGCTTGAGATCGAACCCAATTACATCCGCCGGGAACCCTATATCCCCACCGTGACGGAATTCCCGATTCTCAAGGCCGGCGACATCGGCCTGACCGCCAATCCGATCGCGGCCGTATTTATCATGCCCGGGCCGGCGAGTTATGTGGGCGGCGACATTGTTTCCGGTCTGCTGTATACGGGCCTGCACCGCGAAGACCCACTGACGCTTTTCATCGATGTGGGCACCAATGGCGAAATCGTGCTGGGCAACAAGGATTGGATGATGACCGCGGCCTGCAGCGCCGGACCAGCCTTTGAAGGCGGCGGTATCCGCTGGGGAATGCGGGCGGAGGATGGCGCCATCGAAAAAGTGACGATCGATCCGGCAACGCTGGAACCTGACTATGCGACGGTAGGCGATCAGCCGCCCCGCGGCATCTGCGGCTCCGGTATGATCGACCTGATTGCGGAACTCCTGAAGGTGGGTATCATTGACCGCAGCGGCCATTTTGCGACCGACCGGGACCATCCCCGGGTCGTTACCGTCAACGATGAATCCGCTTATGTTCTGGCCTTTGCCGAGCAGACCCCGATGATGGAAGATATCGTTTTCACGGAGTCCGACCTGAAAAACCTGATTTACAGCAAGGGCGCGGTTTATTCCGGCTTCACGACCCTGCTGGCCGAGGCCGGCCTGGATTTTAGCATGGTCGAGCGCATGGTGATCACCGGCGGATTCGGTCAGTATCTCAATATTGAAAAGGCGATTGGCATCGGTCTGCTGCCGGACATGGACCGCGATAAGTTTGCCTACCTTGGCAACAGTTCCATCGCCGGGGCCTACATGGCGCTGCTGTCCGAAGACTATCGAAAGGAAGCGCAGGACATCTGCAACAACATGACCTACATCGATTTCTCCAGCAATCCGCGTTACATGGATGAATTCACTTCAGCCCTTTTTCTGCCGCATACCAATCTGGAAATGTTTCCGAGTATTGCCGCCTGACAGTGTGTGCGCTTTGCATCAAAAAAAAGCAACCGATGAAAATCCGGTTGCTTTTTTTAGTGTCTCGATTAAGTGCTTCTAAGCCGCTACCAGGGGAAAACCGGCGTTGGACCAGGCAAAGATGCCGCCCGCCAGGGATCTGACGCGCGAATATCCGGCCTGGCGCAGAATGCTGGCGGCGATATTGGAGCGATACCCGCTGCCGCATTGAAGCACCAGTTCCTCGTCCTTTTCCGCAGTGGGGAATTGATCGGCGAGAATATCGGACAAAGGTAAATGCTCGGCCCACTTGATGCGACTGGCGCTCCATTCAGCCGGCGTGCGTACATCGATGATGCGGATGCCGCTCTCTTCCAGACGCGCCGACAACTGGTGGGGTGAAATCTGCTCCAGTTGTTCCACCGCCCGACCGCTCATCAGCCAGGCCATGATCCCGCCGGAGAGATACCCGAAGATCAGATCGTAGCCGATGCGATGCAGCTCGGTCATCATGCGATCATAATCTTCGCGGTCATCCACCACCAACAGGATTTCCGCCTTGGGATCCACCACCATACCCACCCAGTTGGCCAACTGCTTTTCGAATCCGATGTTGATGCTTCCCGGAATATGAAACCCGCCAAATGCAGCGGAGTCACGCGCATCGATGATGACCGCTCCGTCGTTGACCATCTCTTCGAATTGCTTCGGGGTCAGGCTTTTATCCATGGGACAGGCATCCATGGTGGCTGCGCCTTGAAGATTGGTTTGAATGATATGGGAAAAGCTTTTGGGTCGAGCCGGAAAAGCCGACATCACTTCCTTCTTGAAGGTCTCGAAAGAAGAAAAACGCAGCATGGGGTTTGCCCGCCGTTCGTAGCCGAGGGTGGAACTCTTTTTGGCGCTCATGCCACGGCCGCACAGCGACCCCTCGCCGTGGGCCGGGAACACCTCTAGGTGATCCGGGTAGCCGGACAGTTTAACGTAGAGGCTGTCATACAAATTTTGCACCTGCTCATCCAGGATCTCCGCGCCGGGCAAGTCCGGGCGACCGATGTCACCGACGAAGAGCAAATCCCCGGTGAGCAGCATCTGCGGTTCTTCGGCTCGCGCCATATCGGTGACCAGCAGGGAAATGGCGTTGGGGGTGTGTCCCGGGGTGTGCAGGACTTCGAGCTTTGCGGCGCCGAGTTCGAACACGTCGCCTTCCTTGAGATCTTTGTGCGTGTATTCCACCGGTGCACTCTCATGGATGTAGATGTCGGCACCTGTTGCCAGGCGCAATTCCTGATCCCCACTGACATGATCGGCATGCACATGCGTGTTGATGACATGGGTAATTTGCATGCCCTCTTCCCGGGCGATCGTGAGGTAGTCCTGCACGTCACGCTTGGGATCGATAACGGCCATGGCCTTGGCTCGCGGGCAGCCGATGACATAGGAGAGACAGCCTAAACCGGGTACGGCAATTTGATTGAAATACATGCAAGTCTCCTTTTGTTCCTTATAAGCGCATACAGGGCTGGGCAGGTGGTCCTTGGTGTTGGAGATCAGTCCGCTTGGCTCTAGTCAGGGCGGCCTGATCCCCAACAAAGGTCACGTGGGGTTGGTTAGTCGAAGGCCATATCGGTTTTCCACTCTTTCCAGACGTTGCCGACCAGCTCCGGTCCCGGCTTGAGTGTCAGTTTGCCGGGCCGCCACCCGGACGGGGTAGCTTCCGCCCCTTTGGTTTTTCTGACCAACTGAAAGGCCTGAACCTGCCGAAACGATTCCAGGACGTTGCGGCCCACCGGCGGTGTCAGGACCTCGTAGCCCTGGATCACGCCGTCCGGATCGATAATGAAGCGACCCCGGTTTTCCACACCGGCCCCTTCGTTATACACCCCGAACAGTTTCCCTACTTTTCCGCCGGCATCGGACAGCATGGGAAAAGGAACGCCGCCGTCGACCATTTTGGCCAGTTCGTGATCATCCCACATTTTATGAACGAACATGCTGTCAATGCTCATGGACAGTATCTCAACGCCCAGTTTCTGAAAATCCTGGTATTTTTCGGCGACCGCCGAAATCTCGGTTGCTCATACAAAGGTGAAATCGCCGGGGTAAAAGCAGAGCAGAACCCATTTACCCAAATAGTCGGACAGCTTCACGTTGATAAATTTCCCCTGCTGATATCCCGGTGCCACAAAGTCCGGTGCTTTTTCGCCCACATGAATCATTTGAATATCCTCCTTGATGGGTGCGGTTGTCTCCTTTGCGGCGGTCTCCGGGGCCGCCTCTCCAACAGGTCCTCCAGTGGGTCGGGCGCACCCGACCGGCTGCTCTTCTGCCATGTGTCTCTCCTTTCGTTGATGATTGCCACCTCAACCCCGCTGCCATTTTTTTAATTAATTAAGGGACCTTGCCTGATGGTTAGCCAGCACAGCGGTGAAGCAACATAAAGAGGGGGTATTTTCTAGAATAACGTGAGTTGTCGTTTTGCGAAATGCGAAACCTTCCATCCGGTTTCATGAACCATCGTGTCGGGTCAGGCGTGAAATTTATGAGAATATACCCTTTATACTAAGTCGAACGCAACACGGATGTCAAACAAATCAGCCATGGACGAAAGCGGTGGTTCGGGAGCGACCCGGGTCTCTGCGGGCAGGCATCAGGAAAAGCGCCCGGACACCCCCCCTGTTTCACAGAATGACGGGGTGGGTGACCGGGCATCACGTTCGCGCAACAGGCGCTTTATTTTTCCACTTTATAGCCCATGGGCAGCTTCTTGAGACGGCCGCCGTAGACGATGGGATCGCCCTTGTAGCCCAAGGCCTTGAATCCGATGTAGTCCGTCGTGCCCACAAGGTGGCTGACATCGCGCCCCTTGGAGGCCATGTAGCTGAAATCGGTCCCCTTGTGGGCGATTTTCTTGAAGTCCACCTCGCGGCTGTCCTGGTGGCAGCGGTCGCAGGTCCGCTCCGATTGCAGGCTGGCGTGGCACTGGACGCAGGACAGGGCCGATTCGGCGGGCATGACTTCGTGCTCCAGCCGCCAGTACATCTGCGAGGTGGTCCATTCGTACGTGCCGCTGTATTTCAGGTCGGCGGCCTTCATCCCGTCTGCGAAGGACTTTTGCCAGTCGCGGTTTTTCCAGTAAGCGGTCTTGTCTTCCTTGTCGCGGGGGAACAGATGGGGGACGAGCAGATAGTCGAATTTGGCGTCCACGGCCTGAATGCCTTCCATGATCTTGAAGGGCGCGATCTTGGAGTTCGGGTCATTGATGGAGCCGACGGGTTCGGAGATGTTGATCGGTCCCTGCCGCCAATCCACCTTGTCCCCGATCAAAACGCGCTTTGTGAATCCACTGTCCCAGGCATAGAAGGGCTTGGCAGACTCTTTCCACCGGAATTCGCCCTTTTTCCAGTTGTAATCCGGCATACCGTATTTGTCTTTTTTGGGTTTGCGCTCCATGTCGCCGGCTTTGGACCAGTCCCAGAAGACCTTGGTGGGCTTGCACTTGGCATATACTGGTGAATGGCAAGTGTTGCAGGCGATGGTCTTGCTGTGCATATTCAGGTGATGATCCAGCAGGCCATCTCCCGGGTGGGGATTGCTCGTATGGCAGTTTTCGCAGGAAAAACTGCCTTCCACTACGGGCACGGAAGAACTGCGTCCGGCGATTTTGTGGTTGCGGGTGCGATGGCACTCGGTACACTGAAAGTCATAGCCGCCCATGTGCACGTCGCAATTGCGGTCCGGTGTCAACAACTGGCGTGAGAGGTCGGCATGTTTGACCGCTTCGCCGCCGCCGCCGTTGAAGTGACATGCCCCACAAGTCTTGCGGGAGGTGGGTCCCACGCCTTTGGCCACCGCCACCAGATCCACTCTAGGATCGGGCAGGCCGGCGCCGGTGGGGATTTTTTTATACGTGCCGGTGGTGTCGTGACACACCAGACAGTCGATCTTGGTCATATCCGTAAGGTCAAAAGAAGCGTCTTTCCATCCATAGCCGACGTGACAACTGGTGCAACGAGCCTCGTTGCTGGCGATGCTCATTCAGAAGTTGTTGGTGGCAATGGTGCTTTTTCCGATTTCGACCTCCTTTCGGTGATCCAAGGTGTAGGGCGAGGGCCCCCTCAATCGCCAATGAGCCGTTTGGAGCATGTCCTGGCCGGCATCCTTGTGGCAGCGCAAGCACTCCGCGGTTACCTGAAAAGGGGTCGCGTTGGCGGTCAGCTGGATCTTGTCCTTGTGGTCGGGAGCGTTCTTGTCGTGGCAGCCGATGCAGTCCACCGGACCCTGGTTCATCTCCCGATGGCATTCCATGCACTGCTGATGGTAGGCAGCTTTCAAGCCGATGCGCTCCGGATGGTCCGGGCGGAAGGCATCCTGGTGACAGGCCGAGCAGCGGGTGGTTTCACTGGCGTCTTCCGCCAGGGGCCGATAATGGTGGCAGACGGCGCAGTCTTTGACCTGGGCGGCGTGTTTGCTGTGCATGAAGCGCACCGGTCCGTAATGGTCTTCGACTTTGTTGATGATGGGGTTGTTGATGACGAAATAGTTGTGAGTGATGTCCTTGGTGCCAAGGCCCATTTCCCGCAACCGCATCTGGCGGCAGAGCTTGCACTCATCCTTGACGGTGTCCACGAATGGCACCGTCTCCATGGCCCGTTCCAGAGCGGCCACCTGGTCCGGCGCCGACCATGTGGAAGCCGGGGCCTCCTTGGCGGTTACGGATTCCTGGGCCGCGGCGGCATAGGCCGCCGGACTCCCGGGGCTTTCCGGATGGAGCGCGACCAGACCGCCGCTGAGCCCCATCACGAGAAATATTAGTAAGACAATGGACGACTTCTTGCTCATGCTGACACCTCCTGTTTCGGCCCGCTCAGGACCGGCAGATAGGTCACGAGAAAACGGTATAGGAACATCAGACCCGCAATGAGTCCGACGGTAATCAGGATTTCCGAAAAGGCCGGGGCGTAGTTCGCCTCGCTGATGGGTGGCCGGTAGCCCACCACGAAGACATTGACCCGATTGACCAGGACGCCACCCACGATCAGCGCGCAGGCAATGAACAGGCCCCGACGGGACTGGCGGACTTTCGGCAGCACCAGCATGACCCAGGGAACGATCACGCCTAAAATCAGCTCCACCAGGAAGGCGTTGGTCTGGGCCGTGCCGTCGAGCAGATAGACATAGGTGCCGCGCACCACCATGTCACCGACCTTGAGGGCCAAGTAAAGCCCCAGCAGGAAGACGGTAAAGCGGGTCAGGGGGGTTAAAATGTCCATCTCGGGATCCAATTTAAGGGAGGATGTCACCAGCGTGGTCTCGAACACCACCATGGGATAGCCTACCGCGATGGCCGAGGTCAGAAACAGCAGCGGCAGGATCGGTGTGTACCAGAGGGGATGAAGCTTGGTGGGCGCGACCAGCATCAGGGAGCCCAGGCTGGACTGATGCATGCAGGAGAGCACCACCCCGGCAATGATGAAGACCCACATCAGTTTGCTGGTAATGGCATCGAGCAGTTTCAAGAGGCCCTCGACGGGGCCGTTGAGGACGCTCAGCGGGCCGGGCAGATGGACGCGTCCTTTATATTGCTCCACGACGATGGGGACAAATTCCAGATAGAGGACGTTGAGGTAGAACATGACGCACATGGCCACCTCAAAGAGGACCGAGTTCGGGTTCCAGTGAATCAACGGCTTCCAGATGGCCCAGGAGCGTCCGATGTCCACCAGCAGGCCCAGGACGACGAAGGTGTACCCCAGCATGGCCGTCAGCAGCGCCGGGCGTACCACGGGCTCGTAGTAATGGCGGCTCAGGATGTGGGCGACAAAGGCCGTGGTGAACCCGCCGGCGGCCAGAGCGACGCCGGAGGCCACATCGACACCGATCCACAGCCCCCAGGGGCGGGCGTTGGTGAGGTTGGTGACATAGCCGATGCCGCCAATGTAACGGGCGATGATCGCCACGGCGCCGGCGGCCATCAGGAAGGCCAGCGTGACCACGCCGGGTGTCCAGAACTTGGCCCTCAAGGGGCGGGGGGAATGGCTCATGGCTTCTCTCTTTCACGATCGATGTGGCGGTCGCCTTTGTCCCGGAAACCCCACATGACACCGCTCAGCATGCCGAACAGGACGATGGGGGACCAAAGGTAGCTGAACAGGGAGTGCTGGATGGTTTCGGCCAGCTGCGGCAGGGGTTTTTCCGGTACCTGGATAAACCCAAGCTCCTCGAAGGGTCGATCCGAGATGTACATCCAGCTCGTGCCGCCGACCTCTTTCTCGCCGTAGATATGATCGATGTAACGGCCGGGATTGTCTTTAATGCGCTGGTGGCCGAGCGCGAGCAGGTCGGCGCGCTTCCCGAAGGTAATGGCTTCCACCGGGCAGATCTGGGCGCAGCCGGGCAGTTTGCCCTCCTCCGCGACCCGCTCGTAACAGAAGGTACATTTCATCACCCGGGGTGTGATGGGGTTATGGTATTCATAGGCCGGAATTTCAAATGGGCAGGCCACCATGCAGTACCGGCATCCGATGCACTTGCTGGCGTCGTAGTGCACCGCGCCGTTTTCTTTTTTGGTCAGGGCGCCCACGATGCAGGCCGAGGCACAGGCCGGGTCCTGGCAATGCATGCATTGAATTTTGACAAAGGTGGGAATCAGTTGATCGCGTTCGTCAATTTTGCCGGAGTAGTAGCGATTGACGACCGTAAAGATCTTTTCATCCGGCCGGCGCTTGCGGTCCAGCACCGTCAGGTCTTCGAAGGACTGCTCGGGCTCCGGCAGACCGTTGACCGTCTGGCAGGCCTGCTCGCATTTGCGGCAGCCGATGCAGCGGGTCAGGTCCACCAGGCAACCATAGGCGTCCTCCGGCGCGCGCGACTCCCAGGCCGCCGCCGATTGGCCTGTGGCGGCCAGCCCGGCACCGGTGGCCCCCATGATTTTGAAAAACCCTCTTCGGCTTAAATCCATATGTGTCCTCCCGTCATTGAACGCAAGCGGATCGCAATTTTATCCTCACCCGCCCCACCATCAACGTGCTTCAGTTTCGGCAAGTTCAGGTCTTGGTGACCATCATGCGGTGACCTTGCGGGGTCGCCTCCAATGCTATCCGGCAGCCGGTATCATTGCTCAGAATCTTCATCAGGGCCGCATAAACATCCGCATCCCGCACGGTAAACGATAGGGAATCACCTGACGGCAACTGTCTTAAAGCGGCCATGCATTTGAGCATACCGACCGGTCCGGCGATATCCGGCATGTTTCGTTCCATATGCGACCGTCCCGTTTTAGAGGGGTTAAAACGCAATAACTGTGCCGGCTTATATGAAAAAGAAATTTTACCTTAACCATTTAAAATAATTGTACTATTAAATTTTATGGGAAGGCTTTGCAGTGGAAGGTCGTTTATGGTATTTAAACATCTGTTTAAATATGCTTAAACACTGTTGCTATGCGATCTGCTTTTCATGGAAAGGCGACCAAGATGAAAAACGACGACATCAGCCGGTATTGGAAACGCATCATCAACACCATGAATGACGGCTTGATGCTGATCAGCGCGGAAGGCATCATCCTGATGGTCAACAAATCCTTTGAACGCTTGACCGGTTACAGCGCCGAGGAGGCCATCGGACAATCCTGCACCCTCCTGGCTTGTGACGCCTGCGAGCAGGCCTTGAACAATCGCTCCGGCGATTGGTGCAAATTGTTCCTGCCGAACCACCCCGACATGCGCCGCTGCCGCTGCGGCATCGTCCGCAAGGACGGCACCTGTCTGGCGGCGCTGAAAAATGCATCCGTCCTGCGGGATGACGACGGTACGGTTCTGGGGGCGGTCGAAACCATCACCGATATCAGTGAAATCGATCGCCTGGATCAGCAGGTGGAACTTTTGTCCCGCCAATTGAGTGACTATCGGGAGTACCATGGGATCATCGGCACCTCGCCCGCCATTCGCAAGGTTTTTCAGGTGGTGGAAAAGGCGGCCCAGAGCAATGCGCCCGTGATCATTTCCGGCGAGAGCGGCACCGGCAAAGAGCTCGTCGCCCGGGCTATCCATGAAAGAGGCCAGCGCAAAAGCGGTCCGTACGTGCAGCTCAATTGTGCCGCCCTGAATGCCGCGCTTTTGGAAAGCGAGTTGTTCGGCCACATCAAAGGCGCCTTCACCGGGGCCTATCGGCATCGCAAGGGGCGTTTTGAAGCGGCGGACGGTGGTTCGATCTTTCTGGATGAAATCGGCGATATCCCCCTGTCCGTCCAGGTTAAACTGCTGCGGGTACTGGAAAACAAGCAGATTGAACGGGTGGGGGATCATCGCTCCGTGGATGTGGACGTCCGGATCATATCGGCGACCCATCAAAACCTGGTCACCTTGATCGAGCAACAGCAGTTTCGGGAAGATCTGTATTTCCGGATCAATGTCATCCCCATCCGGCTCCCGCCCCTGCGGGAGCGCAAAGAGGACATCCCGCTGCTGGTCAACAGTTTTGTCCAGCGGCTGCAGGCCCGCACCGGAAAAGCTATCACCGGGCTAACGCCGGAGGCCTTGCAGCACTTTATGGACTACGCCTGGCCGGGCAATATTCGCGAACTGAAAAGCGCTTTGGAATATGCCTTTGTGATTGCGGAAAGGGGAAAAATCGACATCACCCACCTGCCTCACCCCATGACTGAGACCGCCACGAGGCGAGGTAATCGGACAGCTGGAAAAGACGACTCCCGGGAAAAGCAGGTCTTGATTGCGGCCCTGCGTGAAACGCGTGGGAATCAGTCCCAGGCCGCACGCCTGCTGGGAATTAACCGGGTTACCGTATGGAATCGGATGCGTAAATACGGAATCGACCTCAAGACGGTGGTCGATGGGTGACGCCGGCAGGTAGGTTTCCAAGGGTCAAATAATTGGCCGGCTTTCACATTTCTGACCGGTCAATCGGCGTTTTTCGAGAAACCCTTCCGCGCGCCGTTGTATATCGTCGTATTGTTCGCGATGCTCCTGGCGATAGGTTTTCTGCTCGCTGCGGATTTCCTGAAGGTGATCCTCGATGGTTTGGGGCGTGAGAAGAACGCCGAAAGACGCGTCCGGTTTTGCGTCGCCGTAAATAGTGTTCAGGAGAACGCCGCCCACCGCATCCGTATAGTGGGACCCATCGAGATAGTACGTCATGAACTGCCCTGGTTCCGGCAGAGGCTCGACGGCAAAATGATGGTAGCCTGAAAAATCCCAGAGCTGGATATCGGCGCCCGTCTGGGTGCGCACCTCCTCGATGACGGCCAGGACGTCCCGTTTCCACTGTTCGAAGGCCGGCCACAGGCCGCCTGCCGACAGGGTTTCCAGCAGTCGGGCGTGAACCGGGGAGATAAAAAGATGGATGCTGAAGGGTTTTTCTTTAGTCAGCATCAACATGCTTCGGAAAACCGCCATGGCATCGTGCCCGTGGCCGTTGTCATAGCGGAACCCGTTGTCGCGGCAGGGCGTCCAGTAGTTGCGGAGACTGGCATTTTCAAAGTGTTCGAAACGGGTGCGATATCCGAGAGACGCATTTTTTTTGATTTCCCGTTCGTTGTTCTGCTGGCCGGTGTCATGATATTTATGGTCCATTTCACCCTGGTGGCGTAGCGTCTTGACGCTGGCGGCGGTCGTAGCCGGACTGAACAGGGTCAAACCGAAGGCCTTTAGATGGCGTCTGAGTTTATCCAGCAGGCCCGGACCATCGGCCATCAGTTCTTCGTACTCGAAGCCTTGGGTTTGCATACCGTTGAACATGCCGAAATCCAGCCCGATGAGGACATCCTGCAGATCGGATACCTGCACGGCGTGGTGTAAAACGGCGTAGAGGGTGTCCACGTTGGCGCCGTTTAAGGCAGCATTGAAGCCGGGCCCACCCAAGCGGTCCCAGGCCGTACCGTAGATGGGAATGCCGATTTCCGTGCGGGAAGATCCCAGTGCCAGGCGCTGGTAGTGGTTTTGTTCGATTTGGATGGGTTTTGCCACCCGGGCGTAAGATTTATAAGTAGTTTTATAAGCGTTGAAGCCTTTGACCTTGACCACCCGGTAGATATCCAGGGGATCCACCACCCAGTTGAATAGGAGGACGACCGCGCTGGCCGCCAGGCCGATCACGAGTACCGAAATGAAATATTTCTTGGCAGACATCATCAGAATTGAAAATAGAGGAATTCGCTAACGTTATTCATATGCATCAGGGCCACCACCAACAGCAGGATGACGCCGGATGCCCACCCGACGGACGGCGACCAGCGTAACCGGTTGCCAAAATTCTTGAGCCACGGACCGCTGTCAAAAGCCGGTTCCCAGGCGCCCATGATCTGGGCCGTATTTGGCGCACCCCAGATGAGCAGGGCTGAAATGATGAACCACCACAGCGTGTCCAGGTTGACGAAACGTATGGCGCTGCCTGCAACATCAACCGAGACGCCCAGGCCGCCCAAGATGCCGATCAAGATCTGCGCGTCGGGATGCAGGGCAACGCCGTTGGCGCCGAACATGGCCTTGAGCACCTCGATGGCGCCTTCGTAGGTGTCGGCCCGCACGAACACGAGAGCCAGGATAAAAAAGAAAAAGGTGATGATGACCCCGGCGGCATGACCCAGCGGGTTGCCGGCATGCCGCGTGCCGAACAGGGGTTTTATATATTGGGCCCAGAAGTGGTAGACCACGAGATAAGCGCCGTGCATGAGACCCCAGCAGAGGAATTTCCACCCCGCGCCGTGCCAGAACCCCCCCAGGGCAAAAGTGATCATCAGGTTGAGATAGCGGCGGGCGGGTCCCTTGCGGTTACCCCCCAGCGGTATATAAAGGTAATCCCGCAAAAAGCGGCTGAGGGTCATATGCCAGCGGTGCCATACTTCGGCGATATTGCGTGCCTTGTAGGGTGAAAAGAAATTCAAGGGCAGCCGGATGCCGAACATGCGCGCCAGCCCGATGGCCATATCGGAATAACCGGAAAAATCGAAATAGAGTTGGAAGGTATATCCCAGAAGGCCGCCCCAGGCCTCGAAAAAGGAAAGTGTCTCGCCGGCATGCACCGCGGCAAAAATGGGCGAAGCAATCAAGGCCAGGCTGTCGGCCAGGACAACCTTTTTAAACAAACCGATGATGACGATGGTAATGCCGACCGCCAGATTGACCGCCTTTTTGTCGCGAAAGGCGTTTTCCGTGAACTGGGGCATCATTTCCTTGTGGTGAACGATGGGACCCGCGATCAGCTGAGGAAAGAAGCTCACGAACAGGCAGTAGTGCAAAAAGCGGTATTCCCGGGTCTTGCCATGGTAGGTGTCCACCAGAAAGGCGATTTGCTGTAGGGTGAAGAAGGAAATGGCCAACGGCAGAAAGATGGGGGCTACGTGGACTTGGAAGTCCCCCAAGCCGTTAAAGGAATCCACAAAAAAGTTCGTATATTTGAAGTAGACCAGCCCGCCCAGATTGAGCGTCAGACCGGAAATGAGCCATATTTTCCGGTGGGTGGTGGCGTTGGCGATCTTTTTACCGACCAGATAGTTGACAATGATCGAAGCAACGATGAGGATCAAGTAGGGTGGACGCCACCAGCTATAGAAGAACAGCGAGCTGAAAACCAACCACGCCAGGGCTATTTCGCGCGTCGTATGGGCGGTCAGGAGATAAAATCCGATCAATACGACGGGCAGAAAACATAGCAAGAAAAAATAGGAGTTAAATAGCATCGTGTAAGTTTAACTGATTGTTATTGCAGTCTATTTCAGTAGTTCATTCCTGAGGCCAGGCGAATCGCCAGCGTTATTCCAGGCAAAGAGGATTACGCTTTCTGGGGAAGGCCAGTTGCCAGGTCCCACGTCAAAAAAGCCCTATTAGCAGGCTTTCGATTGAAAGTCGACATCTATAATCCGGTTCGGTGGGAGGGGTGGAATACGATGGGATGGTTGCTTGGTTGCGCGTATGGCGTATATTTTGCTTTATGATTTTTCGACAGGATTCATTGATTTTGAACTACCTCGGTGGTCCACTGTTCCAGGTGACGATCGTCCTTGCCGGTCTCCGTATGGCCCGGGAAAACAGGTCGGTTTGCACTGATGGAAAACGACAGGCGTGTCTTCAGAATCTGGGAAAAGGCGGGGTAGATTCTCGTGCGCGTCATGCGTATAAAAGTTGAAAAATTGGCTTATTTTGTCGCATTGTTTAATGGGAACATTCACGATGTTAAATTTGTTGAGTCGAGTGTAAGAGGTCTCTTGTGATATTCGCCAACCATTTCTAAAAGGGGGCCGCGCATCCCGCCGTTATCATCGGCGATTCGGTGCGTGCCCCCCCCTTCACGATCTTTCTCTCACGTTCGAGCCAGACGGCTTGGTGCGTTTATCCCCTGATGTAACGGTGTTTGTTAGACCAATCGATCGCATGAGAGCCATTTGGCAGTGAAAGCCGGTTGCCTTTTCAGACAAATATTTTTAAACTACCCAATTTGATTCGATTATGGTTTCGTGTATCTATATCGCCCGTATTGGTGTGGAGGTTGATCAATGATTGTGCCTGTTATTTTAGCCGGCGGTGCGGGAACCCGTTTATGGCCGCTCTCGCGGCAACTGCACCCCAAGCAGGTTTTGCCGATCACGGGAGAGGCGACCATGATCCAGGAAACCCTGGAGCGCCTCGAGGGCCTGGACGACCTGGCGCCTCCGATCGTGATTTGCAATGAGAGCCATCGTTTTATGATCGCCGAACAATTGCGTGAAAAGGGGATTCAGCCCGGCGCCATCGTCCTGGAGCCCGTGGGTAAAAATACGGCCCCGGCCATTGCGGTGGCGGCCCTGCAAGCCTCCCGTCAGGACCAGGATCCGATCCTGCTGGTTCTGCCGGCCGACCACCATATCGGCCGGCCGGACCGCTTTCGACGGGCAGTTGCGGCGGGACAGGCGCTGGCCGAGGCCGGCCGTCTGGTGACCTTCGGCATCGTACCGACCGCCCCCGAGACGGGTTATGGTTATATCAAACAGGGCGCGCCACTGGCATCGCTTTCATCGGAAGGACGGGCCTGCGCGATCGAGGCCTTTGTGGAGAAACCGGATCGCACCACGGCCGAAGGGTATCTGGCCTCCGGGGAGTACCTCTGGAACAGCGGGATGTTTCTTTTCCGCGCATCGGTTCTGTTGGACGAAATGAAACGTATGGTGCCGGAGATGGTGTCCGCCTGTGAAAAAGCGCTGTCGGCCGGCCGGGCGGACCTGGATTTCTTCCGCCTGGATCGGGCGGCCTTTGAGGCTTGCCCGGCTGATTCCATCGACTATGCCGTGATGGAGAAGACCGCCCTGGGCGCCATGCTGCCCCTGGATGCCGGATGGAGCGACCTGGGATCCTGGGAGGCCCTGTGGGAGGCCGGTTCAAAAGATGCGGATGACAATGTCGTGCGGGGTGACGCCCTGCTGCATGACGTCACCCGCTCGGTAGTGCATGCCGGGCATCGCCTGGTGGCCGCTGTCGGCGTGGACCAGCACATCATCGTTGAGACGGCGGATGCGGTTTTTGTCTGCCCGCGTGCCCGGGCCCAGGATGTCAAGCACCTGGTGACCCGCTTGAAACAGCAGCAGCGGCCGGAAACCGAGCGGCACCGCAAGGTTTATCGGCCCTGGGGCACGGTCGACAGCATTGTTTCCTCTGAGCGCTTTCAAGTCAAACGCCTGATCGTGAGGCCGGAAGCGCGCATCAGCCGCCAGCAGCACAACAATCGGGCCGAGCACTGGATCGTGGCGAAGGGCACCGCGCTGGTCCAGCGGGGGGAAGAAGAATTCATCCTGCGGGAAGACGCCTCCACCTACATTCCCATTGGCGTGCCGCACCGCCTGACCAATCCCGGAAAGATTCCGTTGGAGATTATCGAGGTTCGCACCGGCAGCTATCTCGAAGAAGACGATATCACCCGTTTCGAAGACGATTATGGGCGCTAATGTGCTTTCGGATCAGCGGTGGATGATGACGCTGGGAACAGACCATGATTTTTTTAAAAGGAGTTGGCTAAACCGATGAAGAAAGCATTGATCACCGGCATTACCGGCCAGGACGGCGCCTATCTGGCGGAATTGCTCTTGTCCAAGGGCTATGAGGTGCATGGCATCAAACGTCGGTCCTCCAGCTTCAATACCGGGCGCGTCGACCATCTTTATAAAGACCCCCACGAAGCGGATGTCCGGTTTTCGATGCATTACGGGGATTTGACCGACGCCACCAATCTCATTCGCATCATCCAGGAAACCCGGCCGGACGAGATCTACAATCTGGCGGCCCAAAGCCACGTCAAGGTCTCTTTTGAGACCCCGGAGTACACCGCCAATTCCGATGCCCTGGGGACCTTGCGCATCCTGGAAGCAATTCGCATCCTGGGGCTGGAGCAGTCGGTGCGCTTCTACCAGGCCTCCACCAGCGAGATGTACGGCAAGGTGCGGGAAACACCCCAGACCGAGACGACGCCGTTCTACCCCCGCAGCCCCTACGGCGCCGCCAAAGTCTATGCTTACTGGATTACCGTCAACTACCGCGAGGCCTACAACATGTTTGCCTGCAACGGGATTCTGTTCAACCACGAATCACCGATTCGCGGGGAGACCTTTGTCACGCGCAAGGTAACGCGGGCCGTGGCACGTATGCACTTGGGGCTGCAGAGCTGCCTCTACCTGGGGAATCTTGAATCCCGGCGGGACTGGGGGCATGCCCGGGACTATGTCGAGGCCATGTGGCGCATGCTCCAGCAGGAGGTGCCTGATGATTTTGTCATTGCCACCGGCGAAGCCCATTCGGTAAGGGAGCTCGTGGTGGCGGCCTTTGCTGAAATCGGCGCCCGTCTCCGCTGGGAAGGCGAGGGCGTGGCGGAAAAAGGCATCGTCGACACCATCGAAGCCGACAGCAAAACCGCCCTCCGGCCCGGCGACACGGTCGTCCGCATCGACCCCGGCTATTTTCGCCCCACCGAGGTGGATTATCTCCTTGGCGATCCCACCAAAGCGCGCGAGGTCTTGGGATGGACGCCCACGGTATCTTTTGACGAGCTTGTCCGCACCATGGTCCAGGAAGACTTGAAAGAGGCCGACCGGGACCGCCTGTGCGATATCGCCGGATTTCCGGTGGCAAGGCATGTTGAATAACCTCGAGCGACAGGGGGCTGCGGTCGATGAATAAGGATATGCGCATTTACATTGCCGGCCATGGCGGCATGGTGGGATCCGCCATGCAGCGCTGCCTGCAGAAAGCGGGTTTTACCCGCATTATCACCCGCTCCCATGCCGCGCTGGACCTGACCGATCAGCGTGCGGTGCACGCTTTTTTTAAAGAAACCCCGGTGGACTATGTCGTGCTGGCCGCCGCTCGTGTAGGCGGCATTCATGCCAATAACGCATTCCCGGCGGATTTCATCTACCAGAACCTGATGATTCAGACCAATGTGATCCATGGCGCCTACCTGGCCGGGGTCCAGCGGCTTCTTTTTCTGGGCAGCTCCTGCATCTATCCCCAGATGGCCGCGCAGCCGATGCGGGAGGAAGCCTTGCTGGGAGGACGCCTGGAACCGACCAATGAGCCCTACGCCATCGCCAAAATCGCCGGCATCAAGATGTGTGAATCCTATAACCGCCAGTATGGGACGCACTATCGCTCGGTCATGCCCACCAATCTCTATGGTCCCAACGACAACTACGATCTCGAGACATCCCACGCCATGCCGGCCCTGATCCGTAAATGCCATTTGGCGAAATTGGCGGAACGCCGGGCCTGGGAGGCCATCGAAGGAGACGAACGCCAGTATGGCAAAATTTCCGATGATTTCCGGGAGGCATTGGGAATTCCGCAGGCAGGTGCCCCAAACCACGGTTCGGCCTCCAAGGTTCCGAAGCTCGTTTTGTGGGGCACCGGGCAGCCCTATCGTGAATTTCTGCATGTGGACGACCTGGCGTCCGCCTGTCTGTTCATCATGCAGCAGCCGGATGCGGCCTTGGCCGACGTCGGCCGGGCCGCATCAGCGACCCCGATTGCTGATACCCCGTCCAGCCTGCGGCCGGAAACTTATCTCTTGAACATTGGTACCGGCGAAGATCTCACCATCCGTGAACTGGCCGGCCTGGTGAAGGATATCGTGGGGTTTAATGGGGATATTTTCTGGGATACGTCACGGCCCGATGGTACGCCCAAAAAACAGCTCGATGTCTCACGCCTGCACCGGCTGGGATGGCGGCCGGCCCTATCGCTGCGGGACGGAATCGAAGCGACCTACCGCGACTATCGCCAGGCATCGGGATAGGCGGACCTGGAAGGCGGCTGTCTTCGCCTGGATTACCGGACCAGGCCCGGGAATAATGGCGCAAAGGGTAATGATGCTGCCAATCCGCCTATGCAGGTAGGAACGCTCCACCGTCATGCCCGCGCAGGCGGGCATCCAGGAAATGGAACCGGTGGCCGTCCTCACCTGGATTCCCGGGTCAAGCCCGGGAATGACGAAGAAAAAACATGAAGCAGCCGGCAGTTTACATGATGGCCAGCAGGCGCAATGGGACGCTTTATATTGGCGTTACATCGAACCTGGTCAAACGGATTTGGGAACATAAAAATGAGTTGGCTGAGGGTTTCACCCGCCTATACAAGATTCATCTCCTGGTTTGGTTTGAGCTTCACGAACGCATGGCGTCCGCTATTGCCAGGGAAAAGATATTGAAGCATTGGAAGCGTGAGTGGAAACGGAACCTGATTGAACGCACAAATTCTGCTTGGCGGGATTTGTATGCGGACATCGTGTAAAGAGAATCTGGATACCGGGGCCAAGACTGGGCGAAAGGCTGAAAATGGCAATGGCACCGACGTGATTCCCCCTACAGGCGGAAGCCCCTCCGCCACCGTCATGCCCGCGCAGGCGGGCATCCAGGAAGTTGGGGGGAACCACAGCCGAATTCACGGAATTCTCCGGCCAAGCCAGAAAATAAAAAGTAAAGCGATCCAAGACTTGCTGCTTTGGGAAGAGATATTTTTTTCACCAACCACGACGACAAAGGATAACTTGTTATGACGAACCGTACACCTGAACAGTCGATTTCCACCTCCCCCAATGGAGAAGAGTTCACTCTGCCCCTGTCGGAAGACTACTCCCGCGAATTTGAAAAGCTGCAGCAAACCGTCGATGCACAGCGCGCCGCCGGACGGCAGATCGTGGTGGTCATGGGTGTGGGCTTCGTGGGGGCCGTCATGGCCGGTGTGGTGGCCGACGCCGTCGATGCGGCATCCGGTGCGTCACCCTATTTCGTCATCGGCATGCAGCGCCCGTCGGTGAGGTCGTTTTGGAAGATCCCCTATCTCAACCAGGGGCGCTCGCCGGTGGAAGCCGAAGACCCCGAGGTGGCCCCCCTGATCGAACGCTGCGTCAAGGAAAAGCAGACCCTTGTGGCCACCTTCACCTACGAGGCCCTCACCCTGGCGGACGTGGTCGTGGTGGATGTCCAGTGCGACTATTTCAAGGAAACCCTCGGGAATGTGCGCCAGGGACACGCCGACATCAAGGCTCTCGAAGAGAGCCTGAAAATCATCGGGGAAAAGATTCCCCCGGAATGCATGGTGTTGATCGAAACCACGGTGCCGCCGGGGACGACCGAATATGTGGCCTATCCGATCATTAAAAAGGCCTTCGAGGCCCGTGGCCTCAAGGACGCCGAACCCTGCCTGGCCCACAGCTTCGAACGCGTGATGCCGGGGCGCGATTATGTGGCCTCCATCAAAGACTTCTGGCGGGTCTGCAGTGGGATCAATGCCGTTGCCCGTGAAAAGGTCGTCCGCTTTCTTTCACAGGTCCTGAATGTGGATAAGTTCCCGTTGACCGTCCTGGATCGGCCCATCGAAAGCGAAACCTGCAAGATTGTCGAGAATTCCTACCGGGCCACGCTGCTGGCCTTTCTGGATGAATGGAGCCTGTTTGCGGAACGCAATGGCGTCGACCTGACGAAAGTGGTGGATGCCATCAAGATCAGGCCCACCCATTCCAATATCATCTTCCCGGGACCCGGTATCGGTGGGTACTGTCTGCCCAAGGACGGGGGCCTGGGGGTCTGGTCCTACAACACCCTGATGGGGTTCGAGGACGATATTTTTAAAATCACCCCGCTGGCCATCGACATCAACGACACGCGGTCGCTGCACGCTGCCCAGCTGGTGCGCGACGCCTTGCGCAACATGGGTAAGATTGTGGCGGCCTCGCGCATCGCGCTATTGGGGGCGTCCTATCGCCAGGATGTGGGCGACACCCGTTACAGCGGATCGGAGCTGATTGTTCGCAAGCTGGCGGAGATGGGCGCCGACGTGGTGGTGCACGACCCCTATGTCAAACGCTGGTGGGAACTCGAGAAACAAGACAGCTATCCGGCTCCGGGGCATTCCATGGCCCGTTTTTTTCGCAACCAGGAAAGCCTCAAGGATTTGTCGGTCGCGGATCGGCTGGAAACGGCGCTTGAGGGGGTTGATGCCCTCGTGCTGGCGGTCGGCCATCAGGCCTATCGCCAGTTGGATCCCGATGCCGTTCTCCGGATGACCGGCCGACCGGTGGCGGTCATCGACTGTTTCAATTTGCTCGATGATGCCAAAATTCGCCGCTATTTCGAGCTGGGGTGCGAAGTCAAGGGACTTGGCCGGGGGCATGTGAAGCGGATCAAGGACAGCGTTGCCTGCCGCTGATTTCCGCCCACGAAGGATCTTTTTTCCCAATCTCGGCGTCAATCGGCGCGTTTGCTTGTGCGACGTAGAACGCTACGTCTCCGCACAAACGCTTGCTTTCCTTGATATTGGAAAAAAATCCCGCTTCGTGGACCGGAAATCTGTGCCTGACCAGAAAAGGTCTTTTCGGCCCTGGCCGGCCGGTCGTAGGGGGTTTTTCCGGCTGCGGCGTACCGGTGTGCGCCTCACCGGAAAACCCTTGTGCGGCCTTGGCCAGAACCGAAAATCCTCTTTTCTGGAAGCAAACTCGACCAGAAACCAGAAGGGGTGTTTATCGGTTAACTATTCAAAGGTTTTGTGTTGAAGTGCTTTAGGCCTTGCCGGAAAAACCTTAGGCGATTTTGATCAGAATAAAAAATCTTCCTTTCTGGTTCGGGCATCTATTTATCTTAAAAATGCTCGTTTTCTATAATCGACCGACCGCGCCGGTTTTTCCGGCTGCAATGTGTGGTTTTTGCCTCGCCGCCAACGCTGGTAAATAGATGCTTCACGAAGATCAAAAAGAAATAGGGATGCGTTTGACAGCGGGAGCGGTCCTTTTGACGATGCTGCTTGTGGTCACGGGCTGCGGGCCCTACATTCAGGACGCGGTGCGGAGTGATGACGCGGCGCTCCTTCAGCAGATGATCGACGACGGGGCCAACCCCATGAAAACGGGGTTTAAGGGCGAGACCCTGCTGCATGTCGCCGCCAACCGCAACGCGGTTGAGGCTGCCCGCATCCTGATTCAGGCGGGCCTGGCGGTGGACGTTCGGGACAAGGATGGGCGCACCCCCCTGCATCTGGCGGTTTTCCGGGGCTTTGCCGCCATGACGGCATTCCTGGTGGATCATGGCGCGGATGTCACCATAGCCGATCACCAGGGCCAGACCCCGCTGCATCTGGCGCGCATCGGCGGGTACCCGGACCTGATCGCGGTGATGGTTCCCGAGGAAGATGGGGTGGATGACGGCCGTGGTAACCCGGATGAAGACGACTGGTTTGCGATCGGCAACCGTCTGGCGCTGGCGGAACAGCATGCCGCGGCGGTGCGGGCCTACCGCCTTGAACTGGAGCTGAATGGCGAAGACGAAAAATCCTATTTCAACCTGGGGTTGTCCTATCTTGGCATGGGGCAGGTTGACGCGGCGCTGGAGGCCTTTCAGTCCGCTGTCCGGCTTGACCCCGACTATGCCAGGGCCTACTATAATATCGGTGCCATTCAAGGCGGGCAGGGGAAGTACACCGAGGCCCTTGCGGCTTTCCAGGCGGTTTTAAGGATCGATCCCGCTGATGCGGATGCCTGGTATAACCTGGGAAACAGCTATGATGGCCTTGACCGCTATGATGAAGCCCTTGCCGCCTGGGAAAACGCGGTTGACGCCGCACCGACCATGCCGGACCCCCGTTTTAACATGGTGATTGTTTTGCACCGGCTGGGGCGTCACGACCAGGCCCGTGAACAATATGACGCCCTCAAACGTACCCATCCGGAAATGGCGGCGGACTTGGCTTATCTGATCGAACAGCCGTGACGAGCTGCCGGGCATGGATGCTCAACGACGCGTGGGCAAGGCCTGGACAACATTGCGCCGGCTGTGGTAAGGACCGATGGGTGTTTAACCGGTAACCAGATCGACCAAGGTCCCTGCGGGGGCTTTTTTATTGGATGGCAAAAGGAATAGCTTTATGGCCAGTTGTTTCATCCAGGCATCGGACTTTGAATTTCCTCTGGAAGACATCGAGGAGACCGCGCGCCGTAACGGGTTGCTGTCCATTGAAATCGAGTTCAGCCGGCGCTGCAATTTCCGCTGCCCTTATTGCTACGTGCCCCGCCAGCCGGATCTGTCGCAAGAACTGACGCGGTCTGAAATTAAGGATGTAATCCTGCAGGCGGCGTCTTTGGGCGCGCGGAAAATCATCATCCTGGGTGGGGAGCCGACCATTTATCCCCATCTTCTCGAGATGATTGCTTTTATCCGAAGCCACGGTCTGGACGTCGAGATGTTTACCAATGGGTCGGGGATTTCGGCTGATATGGCCGGGGTGCTGGCCGCCCACGCGGTGCGGGTCGTTCTGAAGATGAATTCTTTCGACGAAGCGACCCAGGATCGCCTGACCGGTGTTCCCGGCAGCTATCGGCAGATCCAGCAGACACTGGGGCACCTGAAACAAGCCGGCTATCCGTCCGACGATCTTTTCCTGGCCGTCAGCACCGTCATCTGCCGGGATAACCGGAACGAAATCCTGCCCATGTGGACATGGCTGCGCGAACAGGGCATTGCCCCCTATTTTGAAATCATCACGCCCCAGGCCAACGCGGCGGATCACCCCGAGCTGGAGGTCTCCCCTGCGGATCTGGAACGGCTTTTCCATGACATCGCCCGCCTCGATCGGGAAAAATTCGGCCACGTCTGGGAACCGCAGCCGCCCCTCGTGGGCAACAAGTGCCTGCGCCATCGGTTTTCCTGCCTGGTGACGGCCCGGGGCGACGTGCTGCCCTGCGTGGGGGTGACGATTCCGGTGGGCAATATTCGCACGACGCCCCTGGCGGACATCCTGCGTGACAGCGAGGTCATCCAGAACCTGAAGCGTCATCGCGAAACCATCAAAGGCCCCTGCCGGGAGTGTGACCGTGCGGCGGAATGCTACGGCTGCCGCGGGGCCGCCTTCCAGATGACCGGGGATTATCTGGCGTCGGATCCTTTGTGCTGGAAAAACAATCGGCGCGCCAACTGACCCGGTTGACTTTTGATGGGAAAGCGATCAAATTAGCGGGCGCTTTGGTTAAGTGGATGCTTACTCAAGCCCTCACCACGAAGAGCACGAAGAACACGAAGCGTACCTAAAATTAAAAGCATTTTTTCGTTTTCTTCGTGCTCTTCGTGGTGCATTGTTTTTTCCAATAAACGTTTTACAAGGCGTTGCGAAAGATATCCGGCTGTGCAGCCATGAAAAAGATTTTAGTAGTCCATTATTCGCAGACCGGCCAGTTGACGGATATCGTAGACGCCGTCCTTGGCCCCCTCGCATCCGATAAATCCATCCAGATCGACACCCTTACCCTGCAACCCAAGCCAAACTACCCTTTTCCCTGGGCGACCCAGACCTTTTGCGACGTATTCCGGGAGTCGGTGGAAGGCGTGCCCTGCGAGCTGGCGCCTTTGGACCTCGACCCCGCTACCCGCTACGATCTGATCGTTCTGGCCTACACGGTGTGGTACCTGTCGCCTTCCATCCCGGTGCATTCTTTCCTGCAGTCCCCTGAGGCCGGCCGGCTTTTCAACGGGACCCCCGTGGTCACTGTGATCGGCTGCCGCAACATGTGGCTGCTGGCCCAGGAACGGGTCAAAGGCCGCATCCGCGAGCTGGGCGGTCAGCTCGTGGGGAACATCGTGCTGGGAGACCGGGCCAGCAATCTGGTGGGGGTGGCGACGATTGCCTACTGGATGCTGACGGGCCGCAAAGACCGGCTGTTGGGTGTTTTCCCCAAACCGGGCGTTGACGCCGACGACATCCGGGGGGCGTCCCGGTTCGGTGTGATCCTGCGCAAAGCCCTGCAGGGCGACATCCGATCCCTCGATCAGGAGGTGCTCAACGCGGTGGGTGCCGTGCGGGTCGAGCCGGCCTACATCATTTTTGAAAAGCGCATCATGAAGATCTTTCGCATCTGGGCGCGCTTCATCCGCCAAAAAGGCGGCCCCGGGGCACCGGCTCGCCAGCGCCGGGTGCGCGCTTTCTTTTATTATCTACTGGTGGCGATTGTCGTCCTGGCGCCGGTGGCGACCTTGGGGGCGAAGGTGACCCTCCGGTTGAAAAAGGCCAGGATCGACAAGGCCATCGACTATTTTTCGCACAATGATCTGGAACCCTGATGGCGGTCCGGTGTCGGCTGAAAGCCGCCGCCGGTCGCCTTTTCTACGAGGTTGTCATGAACGTCTATATCAATGACCTGGCGTCTTTTCTGCCCAATGATCCGGTGGACAACGCTCACATCGAAGCGGTGATGGGCAAAGTCAACGCCCTGCCGTCCAAGGCCAAGGCGATTACCCTGCGCAGCAACAAGATCAAGCAGCGCTATTATGCCATCGATCCCGCCACCGGCGCGTTTACCCACAACAACGCCCAACTCACGGCTGAAGCCGTACGGAACCTCAAGCCTTACGAGGGGTTTACGCCGGCGGACATCGAATGCCTCTGCTGCGGCACCACCAGTCCCGATCTCCTGCTTCCCGGGCACGCCCTGATGGTGGCGGGCGAACTGGAAATGCCGCCCTGCGATGCGGTCACGACGGCTGGGATCTGCATTGCCGGCATGACCGCTTTCAAGCACGCCTGCATGAACGTGGCGGCCGGCTTTTCCAAAAATGCCGTGGCGACCGGTTCGGAACTGGCCTCGTCCTTCCTGCGGGCCGATTATTTTGCCGTCAGTGCCGATCCGGCGGCCGATCTGGAAAAGAAACCCCTCCTGGCCTTTGACGCCGACTTCCTGCGCTGGATGCTGTCCGACGGGGCGGGGGCCGCTTTTCTGACGGGCGAGAAAAACCCGGAGGGCCTGTCGCTGCGGGTGGACTGGATCGAGAGCATCAGTTTCGCCGGCGAACTGGAAACCTGCATGTATGCCGGCGGCTGGAAAACCGAAGACGGTCGCGTCACCGGCTGGCGGGCGGCCGATTCGGCCATGGAAGCGGCCCTGCAAAATCTTCTGGCCGTGCGCCAGGATGTGCGGCTGCTGGGGCGCGAGATCGTGACAACCAAGACCCGCGCCCTCGAACAGGTCGTCGCCAAACACGGGCTGAAGGCGGAAGACATCGACTGGTATCTGCCCCACTACTCCTCCCACTACTTCCGGGACAAGTTCTACGATGGGATGAAGGCCGCCGGTTTTGACATCCCGCAGGAAAAATGGTTCACCAATCTCTACACCACCGGCAACGTCGGCGCCGCCTCGATCTATCTCATCATGGAAGACCTCTTCAAATCCGGTGAGCTGAAACCTGGCCAGCGCCTGCTGTGCTTCATCCCGGAAAGCGGCCGGTTTTCGCACTGCTTCATGCATCTGACGGTGGTTTGAGGTGTATTGTTAGACTGGAAAATCCCTTTAAATTAATTGTTCATTTTCTTCCGCGTGGAAGAAAACGGAACCAAAAGAAGACGCCCGTGTCCCGCGGCCCCTTCGGGGCTGCCCTGCGCGTCGGCGACGCAGCCGGAGCACGCGGAAACTCGTCCGCCTGCGGCGGACTCAAACAGTCCGCGCGCTTTTTCCGGCCCCCTCGCCGATGCTCGGCGCGGGACAAAGGGATTTGCAACCCAACCCCTCAACACCCTATTTTGGAAAGGGTGGTTTTATACTCTTGATGTCTTGCGTTCATGCGCTGATTACCCCCCCCTTCAACACCATAAAATACAAGTACCAATAATTCGTCATTCCCGGGCTTGACCCGGGAATCCAGGTATTTTTGACGTGCCGGATACGCTCATAAAGTCCGCCTCAAAAGAATCCGGGGTTCTTTTCGCCATTGTGGTGCAATTATGGTTTCTCAAAAAGCAACATTTTCCTGATCAGGAAAATCGGCCATAACAGGAAAACAGCGTTTGGAATTTGGCGGACTGTTCGTCGTCTAAATACAGAGCTTCCCGGCGTTGCCATCTTTACGGAAGCGGGGGGCCACGATTACCCGCTATTCTTTGCCGTCATTCCCGGGCTTGACCAGGGAATCCAGCATTTTAAACCTACCTGATACATCCTTAACATCCACCTCGCGGCTGCCCCAGGCTTTTTCGGCGATATCCTTGAAATCATGTCGTTTTCCTGCTAATGAGAAATATCTCTGCGAGCAAGCCGGCATATCCCCCGTCATTCCGCGCCAGCGGCTGCCTGTGAAATGGGAAAGCGCTCTTTAAGGGCACCATTTCCAGTGCATCAAAATAGATGGTAGGGCGTTATCAACCTAAGACGCCTAACCTGAAATTTTATAAACGCATCAAATTGTCGAAAGATTCCATAAGCACTAAGAAATCATACTTTTTTAGGTCGCTTATCCTTAATTTGTAGCTTAAAAATGGTAGATTTAGGAGGAGGTCACAATTTGTGACGACTTCAAAGTAAAAGGCGGAACAATCCAGGATAAAGATAGAATCCAGAATGTTAAGTTGGCCCATCCTTACAGGTAGATATACGCACAATCCAAAATTTGGGTGGGCAAGCGGATTTAGGGGCCACAATGGTCTATACGCATGTGATGAGCATGCAGCCACGGCGTTGCCAGTCCGTTACCACTCCGCCCCATCCGGTAAGCATGGCCGTTATGCTAGTAGCAAATCGATCTATGACTACCGAAAATAATGATATTGGCAAAATCGCAAAATCATTTCTGTTCATTGGGAATCTGTTACTTATCAATTTTGTGATCGGTGAGTTTATCCAAGAGCCAACTAATTAATTTTATAATATTCTTTGGCGCCTTGTTCTCTTTTTTGTGGCGATTTTACTAACTGGATCAATGATCCACTTACTAAAACCTAAAACAGTTAAAATAGCTGTTGTCCCAATCTTTATTATTGCCTTATTTTTCGCTGTGATTTGAAAGAAACGCTAAATAGGAGCAGCATAACAAGAGGCTTGAGATTCGACGGGGAAACGCTGGCGCGTTTCCCGCGTCTCAGCTCAAGCGTTAGAAAAAAATGGATAGTTTGTACAAACAAAAAGGCTTCATGAGACGTAGTTTTTTAATAAACAATATACTGATTAGGTTTGTTATGCTGCTATTGGTTTTTGGAATATTTCAAAAGCCGCTGATTGGCAGCCCATTGCCGGACGTCCCTGTAAAAAAACAGCTTCACCAAATTACGATCAAACCGGACAGTGTTCTGGGAGATGAAGAAGTTGTCATCAAGCTTTCCGGTTTCGAACCTGATCAAAAAGTTACATTAAAAGCGCAAGCCGGCAACTGGCGGTCCAAAGCTATATTTAAGGCCGATTCTTTGGGAAACGTGGATCTTTCAAAACAAGCCCCTATATCCGGGACTTATAGAGGGATTGATGGAATGGGGCTCATCTGGTCTTTAAAAAGAACAGATGATAAAACTGTAGACCGGAAGCAAAAGCCTTATAATGGTGACGTCTATAAGCTGCCGATTATCAGACTGGGAAAAAATTCCCGAGTTGCCAAAGCCGGGTTAAAGGAAAATGATGTGCTGGTTGCTATGGATGGGAAGCCAATCCAAAACCAGAAAGAATTGTTTAACAGGATCCAAAATCATCTCGAATCGGCTTCGAAATCCCAACAAGACGTAACCTTCAATATTAAGATCGAGCGAAATGGTCACCCCCTGACTTTGCCAATTATTGTTCATAAGGAAGACCTTTCAAAACGATGGTACAAGGGTGTCATACTCGGTTCAAGGTTAATTAGAATCTTCTTAATTGAGGCGGAAGTTGAGGGTAAGGTCGTGGCTTCCACGATCTTTAAACAATACGATGTTGCTGCAGATGTAACAGAATTAGCGGTACGAGAGAATGGCCTGGTCGGATCATTGTTCAAACCTGGTTCAATAGGTCCTCATCCAGGTATCATCGTACTTGGAGGCGCTAGTGGCGGAATAATTTCGGCCTCATATGATGCAAAGATGTTGGCCTCTCACGGCTATGCGGCGCTGGCACTGGCCTATTTTGCCTATGAGGATTTGCCACCCTGGCTGATAAATATTCCGTTGGAATATTTTGGAGATGCGATTCAATGCATGGAAAACCACCCTGCTGTCACATCAAATAAAATTGGTGTTTTAGGCAGGTCCAAGGGAGGAGAATTAGCTCTCTTGCTTGGGGCCACCTTTCCGAAACTAAAAGCGGTCGTTGCTTATGTTCCCAGCCACGTTGTTTGGGGGGGTGGGAGGAATATGAGTTCATGGACAATAAAAGGTAAACCACTAGACTTTGTTCCCCTCAGGCATATAGTGAAGTTCTATGAACATCCGCCCATAAGATTTACCCCCATGTTTTTACTTAGTCTTCAAAATACTTCTGCTGTGGAGAAAGCAGTAATTCCTGTGGAAAGAATTAATGGACCGGTGCTTTTAATTTCAGGAGAAGATGATCAAGCGTGGCCATCCACACTCATGTCAGAAATGGTGATGAAAAGACTGTCCAGATTTAAACATCCTTTTCCATATCAACATTTGAGTTACGAAGGAGCGGGGCATATCATCATAAATCCATATTATCCGACAACGATACTGCATGGCGTCCATCCTATTTTTAAGTTTGATATTGCCTATGGCGGGAATCCTCAAGACAATGCGTTTGCTTGTAAAGATTCATGGCCCAAAGTATTACAATTTTTAAAAAAGAGCCTTACTCCTTAGCAAAGTTATTTTGACCGTCAACCTGAAATAGGAGTTTATTTGGCTTCTAAATCAGGGGGCATGATACCTCAATAAAACAAGTCTCATTTCCCTTGATATTAATCTTTCTAACAAACACATCGAGGCGGACGGCAATAGCGTGCGGTGGTTTCAAAATTAGTGGTTTTTGGTAAGCTCGTTGTTTCTTCAACTTCTGTCGAAGCCGCCGCTCATGTTCGGCGCTATAAAAAATTTTTCTCAATATCACTTCCCGAGATGGGCGTTTGCGGATTAAATACCCGGTATTCCTCATAACGTCTCTGCAGCACAGGACATAAACCACCATGCTCAACGGCATCCACTTTTTACTGACCTACACCTGCAACTTCGAGTGCGACCACTGCTTTCTGTATTGCAGCCCGTGGTCGAAGGGGACTTTTACCATCGGTCAGGTGACACGGGTGCTGGACGAAGCCCGGAAGATCGGCACGGTGGAATGGATTTTTTACGAGGGCGGCGAACCGTTTCTCTTCTACCCGCTGCTGTTGGAGGGTGTCCGCCGGGCGGCGGAACGCGGGTTCAAGGTGGGAATCGTGACCAACGCTTACGGCGCGATTTCCGAGGAAGATGCCGAACTCTGGTTGAAGCCGCTGGCCGCGGCCGGCCTGTCCTATCTTGCCGTGAGCAACGATCAATATCACTACGGGGAGGCATCGGAAACTCCGGCCATGATCGCCCATCGAACGGCCCAACGGCTGGGGCTCGATACGGAGCCGATCTGCATCGAGGCCCCCAACGTCATCCAGGATCCAAACGACGTCGACAAGGGGCAGCCGGTGGTTGGCGGCGGGCCCATGTTCCGGGGGCGGGCGGTGGAGAAGCTGGCGGAAGGACTGCCCCTGAGGCCTTGGGAGGGCCTGCGCGAATGCCCCTACGAAGAACTTGCCTCGCCTTCCAGGGTGCACGTCGATGCCTTCGGCCATGTCCAGGTCTGCCAGGGGATCAGCATCGGGAACATGTGGGACGTGCCGTTGTCGAAGATTATCACGGATTATCGACCGGAGACCCACCCGGTCTGCGGCCCCTTGATTCGCGGCGGTCCGGCGGAGCTGGCCCGATCATGCGGCCAGATACCGCAGCCCGGATACATCGACGAATGCCACCTCTGCTTTCTGACCCGCAAGGCCGTCATCGAACACTATCCGCAAGCCCTGGCCCCGAGGCAGGTCTATGGCCTCGAGTAAGCCGACACCATGCCGCCGATTTCAATTTGGATTTGTCGTGTGAATGGGGCGTTTGCTCAGTTGCCGAACAGCGGCCCTTCGGGGCCCAGGTGGCAGGAGTAGCAGCCGAAGCCGCGGCAGGTGATGAGGCTGAAGGGTTTCAGGCCCAGGGCGGCGGCCATTTCCGGGACCAGGCGATCGAGCTTCAACCGGGTGGTGTCCGGGTGCTTCTCGAACTCGGGGCCCAGGAGCAAGGCCCCGCTGAGCCGGGGGAGGTGGGATGTGGGCATCTGGAAATCCTCCCAATGGGCGTTATCGCCGTGGCAGAGGGTGCAGTCGACCCGGGCGTAGCGCTCCGGCCGCCAGGCCTGGAACACGTCGGCGGCCAGCGGAAGAACCACCTTGCGCATGTGGGCCTTGCGCTGGTTTTTGTTCATAGCCGTCCACGTCAGACGTTCTCCGTCAGGCCCCGCAGGACCCACCCGCTTCGGATAGCAGGCGCATAACGTAACGACGACGAAAACCGCAACCAGGCCGAGGCCCAAAATTTTCATCTGACGATTCCCGATACCGGCTTGGATGGATTTGGTTGCACAGTCGGCTCGAATTTCAGGTGGCGGCGGCCTTTTCCCGGCGGATGAAGTCCGCCAGGGTTCCCAGGGATTGCAGGATGGTCCGGCCGATTTTTTCGGCGTCGATGCGAATCCCATATTTCATCTGCACGGTGACGATGATCTCGACGGCGTCCAGGGAGTCCAGTCCCAGGGGGCTTTCCGGGCCGATCAGGATGGATTCCGGTCCGAAATCGGCGGGCAGCGGTCCCGGGATATCGCAGGCTTCCACAATCATATCGCTAAGTTCTTGTTCTAATTGATCCATAGCCATCTAACATCGATTCCTTTCAGTGTGTGTCGCGGTCTTGCCGAACTGTTTTATGGATCGTTCTGCCAGAGGTATCGCCAAAAGGTTTTCCGGATCCGGATGGACGGCAACGGCCCAGGTGCCCGGGCCGGTGTGGGCGCCGGTGGTCAGTGACAGGGGCTGCAGGATGATTTCCGCCTCTGGGAATTGTTTTCGTATCACACGTTCCACGTCAGTTTCGACCCATTCACGATTGTCGGAATATTCCAACAGAATCAGCGGGGTAGCCGCCTCGGCCAGATCGACGTGTAATTGCCGCAGGGCGAATTGTACCTGTTCCCGTCGATTTTTAACACTGCCGATTTTTTCGGCTCCCGTCGGCAGGGGGCTGATGACCGGTTTGACGTTCAGCAGGTCCCCCACCAGGGCGCTGGGCCGGGACAGCCGGCCGCCGGCCGCCAGATATTTCAGGCGGTCGATAAAGATGTACTCCCGACAAATCATTAAAGAACTCTCGGCCAGGGCCAGCACCGTATCCCGGTCGGCCCCCCGGCAGGCCAGACGGGCGGCCGCCAGCACCGCCACCGCCAGGCGGCCGGAAGCCGCGCCGCTGTCGATGACCTTCAAACGGTTGTGCGGGTCGTGGCGGGCTTGCCAGGCCGCTGCGGCCGCGTAGTTGCCGGTAAAGGCCGATCCGACGCAGAGATAGAGCGTTTCGGGGTAGGATTGCAGGAGGCGCTGGTAGTGCTGGTGGCGCTCGAACACCGAGGCCTGGGAAGTCGTCACCCGCTCGCCGGAGCGCATGCGATGGTAGAGATCCTGTGCGTCCACCCGGGTTTCGGGCTGCGACCAGTCGCCGGCCGAGATATAACTGTCCAGGAGGGTGAATCCATAACGTTCCTGGTCGGCCCGGGTTAGGGAGGCGGCGCCGTCGGTAACAATATGCACCCGGGATTCGTGGGCACGCCGGTTGAACGTTTTGACCTGGTGCGTCAGATCGTCTTCCGACCAGCGGACCAGGGCGCCGGTAGCTTCAAGGGCGCGTCGGGTTGTCTCCCGATCGGTGGTGTGGAAATGGAGTTTGATGATGTCCCCGCGGGCAATGGTTACCACGCTCTCGGCCTCCGTTCCCAACCCCCTTATGACGGTGTCCATGTCCGGGCCGGCGCGCAGCACGGTATCGACGCAATATCCCTGGTTTTCCTGTTCGCGAAAGGCGGCATTGATGTTCAGACTGTCCGGGAAACTGTCTGAGGGCGGGCGGCAGTCCTCAAGCTGGTCGACCAATGCCAGAAAAAAACCTTCGAAAAAAAGGTACATGCCCAAGGCACCGGCATCCACGACGCCGGCCGCGCGCAGGCGGGGCAGGGTCTCTCGGCTGTTTTGAACAGTGGTTCGAAGGTTCCCGAGCAGATCGGATATATCGAAGGCGTCATCCGTCAAGGTCCGATTCGCGAGCTGCACTGCCAAGGTGTCAAACACGGTCAGAATCGTTCCGCCCAGGGGGGTCTGGACCGTCTGGTACGCGGCCCAGGCGCCCTTGGCTGCCGCCTTGTCCATGGGCGTCGACGGCGTATCGATGAATTCGCTGAAGAACTGGGTGGCAATATTGCCCGAATTGCCGCGGGCCGATCGCAGAAGCTGGACGGCCAGACGGTCGACATGCGTCTTGGCGTGGTACGTTTTCAGGGGGGCCAAGCTGACTTGGAGGTTGCGGCCGGTGTCGCCATCCGCCACCGGGAAGACATTGATGGAATCCAGCAGGTCCGACCAGGCCGCCAGACGGTCGAATCCGGCCTGAAACGCCTTTTCAAAGCGTGTTGGTGTCATGGGGGGCCGTGACCGTGAGGGCATTTTCGATTTCCGGGGGGATCTGGAGCATCAGCTCGTCGCCCGGGTATTTGACGGACACCTGTTCGCTGCGACCTCGCGTGGTGACGATGTCATCCTCGGCGCGTCGGATTTCAAAATCCAGCACGATCCGGATGTGGGCCTCCCGGACGCTGGTGCGCACGACGAACCGATCGCAGTAGCGCAGGGGGAGAATATGTTTGGTGGATGTCCGGGTCACCGGGAACAGGAATCCGGACGTTCGGGAATAGTCGTGGAGATCCACACCGCAATGGTTGAACAGCGCGAAGCGGGCCCGGTCGAAATATTTAAAGTAGTTCCCGTGCCAGACCACCTGCAGGGGGTCCAGATCGTGAAACGGTACGATCAACTCGATTTCATGGCTGGCATAGCGTATGGCGCCCATGGCGGTCACGGTGTCCTGTTGCAGGCCCTTAGTACTCCTGTTCGTAAATACGATGGCATTCGCTGGCCGATGCATCCTGGCCTGCGGCGTTGCGCGGCGATTGAATACGCAGGGTATTCGCGCTCCGCGCGCCTGGTAGGCCAGGCGCCTCGACCACCTCGGTGCGTCACCGTATTTACGAACAGGAGTACTTAGGCCGGTTGGCCGCCGTCCGGCGGCGCGTTATCAAAACGGCGTCCTATTTACCCGCCTTCCCGTTCAAAAGTCAATAATCGGTCTGAATCCTTGGATATTAAGAATAAATAGGCGTTGACAGTGATTCTGGCGAGGGCTAATTTAATACCCTTTTGCCCGTATGGCTGATCGAGGAGGCATCATGCTCAAAAAAAATGTTCCCCAGGATGTGGGGCTGGCGGGCCCGATGCGTGAGGTCATCTACGCGGTTGGCAAAGACGGCGCGTACGAAGCGGTTCCCAGCTATGGGTGGGATTCCAAGACGGTCGCCCTGAACCAGGCCTGGGACCGTATTCTGAAAGAGTTGGAGGCTGTCAAAGCGCGGGTGGCGGCCGGCGAGCTCAGCCCGCTGGCTTGGCATATGACCCGGCATCAGATGCAGCCGGCGCTTCTGGCCAAATATGCCCGCATCAACCGCTGGCGTGTCCGACGCCACCTCAAAGCCGGGCCTTTCAGCCGATTGAAACCCTCCGTCCTGGCGCGCTACGCTGAGGCCTTTGGCATCCCTGTGGCAGACCTAAAGACGATTCCCGAAGCACCTGACCTGGAATTTACGACGAATCGGAATGATAATGCAAATCCCCTTTGAACACCGGCAATCGGCCCATTGCGAAACCGGGGTGGCGGCCAACCTGCTCTCGCATTACGGGCTGGACGTCAACGAGGCCATGGCGTTCGGCATCGGCTCCGGGCTGTTTTTCGGCTACCTGCCGTTTATTCGCCTGAATCACCTGCCGCTGACGACTTATCGCATTACCACCGGCGGCATCATGAAGCGCCTGACCAAACGCCTGGGTGTCAAACTCCATATGACCCAGTTTCGCAACCCCCGGAAAGCCATGGACGCCCTGGACCGCAAACTGGACGAAGGCGTGCCGGTGGGCTGCCAGACCGGCGGTTACTGGCTGCCCTATTTCCCCCAAGCCTACCGGTTTCACTTCAACATGCACAACCTCGTGGTGTTAGGGCGCCACGGCGACGACTACCACATCAGCGATCCCATTTTCGAAGCCCCGGTGACCTGCCACCGGCGTGATCTCGTCAAGGCGCGGTTCGCCCAGGGCGCGCTGGCGCCGAAAGGGAAAATGTATTTCGTGGAATCCATGCCGTCCGCGGCGGATTTCCCCCATGCCATCCGGCGCGGGATTCGCGAGGTGTGCCGCACCATGCTGAAGGCGCCCGTTTCATTAATCGGCGTCAAAGGCATTCGCAAACTGGCCCGACAGGTGGAAATCTGGCCCGAAAAATTTGGTCCGGAAAAGGCCCTGCTCTACCTGGGGCAGGTGATCCGCATGCAGGAGGAAATCGGCACCGGCGGGGCCGGCTTCCGGTTCATTTATGCGGCGTTTCTGCAGCAGGCCGCCACCCTGATGGCGATGCCGCGGCTCCAGGAACTGTCTGCCGAGATGACCGCGATTGGCGACCGGTGGCGCCAGTTTGCCGTTTCCGGGGCGCGCAATTGCAAAGGGCGGTCCCGGGATGAGGATTCCTACCCCGCCATGGCGGCGATTATTCGTGAATGCGCCGATCGGGAAGCCGCGCTGTATCGTGAATTGCTGGCTGTGGCGCATTGATTCGGCTGGCCCTTTTGGCCGCAAGGCTGACAGGATCATGCCCATGCTTCGGATGTCATGACATCCGTGTGCCAGCGCCACCCGACGAATCCATCCACAGGTAGACTTATGGTTCGTAAAAACCCGCCGCCCTGCACCGAGACGCCGATTCTGGCGGCTGAAAACATCGTCAAACAGTATCCCGGTGCCGCCGTGCGGGCGCTGGACGGTCTGAATCTTTGCGTGGCGGAGGGGCAGATTTACGGACTTTTGGGGCCCAACGGCGCCGGCAAGACCACGGCGGTGTCCATTATGAGCACCCTGATGGCCCCGACGGCCGGGCAGTTGAGCGTCCTGGGGGACAATGCCCTGGAAAAGCGCGGCCGCATCCGCCGGCATATCGGTCTGGCCCCCCAGGATATCGCGCTTTACGAGGCCTTGTCGGCCCGCGAGAATTTGTCCTATTTCGGGCGAATGTACGGGCTGAAGGGGGCTGCGCTGCAAGAGCGGGTGGCGGTCTGCCTGGAAGCGGTGGGTCTGACGGCGCAGGCCGACCAGCGCGTGGGCGTTTTTTCCGGAGGGATGAAACGGCGGGCCAACCTGGCGGCGGCCATTGTTCATGCCCCGCGGCTGCTCTTCCTGGACGAGCCGACGGTGGGTGTCGATGCCCAGTCCCGGGCGTTGATCATGGACCTGCTCACCGGTTTGAAGGGGGACGGCACCGCCATGGTGTACACCACCCACACCATGGAAGAGGCGGAAGCGCTGTGCGATACGGTGGCGATCATGGACGCCGGGCGCATCATTGTCGAAGGTGCGCCGGCCCACCTGATTGCGGACCATTCGGAGGCCGATTCGCTTGGCGACTTGTTTTTGCAGTTAACCGGCAGAACGCTGCGCGACTGACGCGGCGAGGGCAGACGAATGGATCGTATGCTGGCATCGGTGATCAAAGAATGGCGCCTGCTCACGCGGGATCGGGCCGGGTTGCTGATGCTCTTTCTGATGCCGTCCCTGCTGGTGATCGTCGTTTCCGTGGTGCAGATGAATGTCCTGAAAACCATGGGGGACGACCCGGTGGCCCTGCTGTGGGTCGACCGGGATCAGGGCGACATTGCCCGGATGCTGCGGGACGGCCTGGAAACGGCGGCGGGGGTCATCCCGGTGGACCAGTGGCAGGGGCGGCCGTTCGATGAAGCGACGGCGCTGGAACGGGTGTCGGAAGGCGACTACCAGGTTTGTCTCGTTATCCCCCCGGGGTTTTCGCAAGCGGTGGTGGCGCGGTCCGAAGCGGCAGCGACCGCCATGCTGGCGGGGCCGGAGCCGCCGCCGGCCGATAACGCGGTGCTGCCTGAAATCGAGGTCCATTTCGACCCCCTGGCCGGGGGCGCTTTTCGGTCGGCCGTCAGCCAGGCTCTTCAGCGGCTGTTGGCCGGTATCGAAACCCGCCTGAAACTGGCGGCCTTTGCCGAGCGCCTGCCGGAGCACGTGGCCGCAGCCTTGACCGAGATCATGGGGCCCTATGCTTCGGACGGCATTCGCGACAAGCTGTCCGAAAAACCGCTGGAATGGGATGCCCGGCCCCTGATGATCCTGACGGAGCACTCCGCCCGTCGCGGCGGGGTGGCCCAGATCCCCTCGGCGGTTCAGCAGAATGTCCCGGCCTGGGGGCTTTTCGGAATCTTTTTTATTGCCGTGCCGCTGTCCGGCGCGATTGTGCGCGAGCGATCCAGCGGTATCATGACCCGCCTGCAACTGCTGCCGGTTTCGTTCATGACGCTTCTGACCGGCAAACTCCTGGCGTATGTCGTGGTGTGCCTGGCCCAGTTTGCCCTCGTGATGCTGATCGGCCGATTTGTGATGCCGCTTTTCGGTGCGGCGCCGCTCACCCTGGGGCAGGCACCGGGAGCGGTCGCGGTGGTGCTGCTGTGTGTGGCCCTGGCCGCCACCGGTTTCGGCATCCTGCTGGGCGTCGTCACCCGGACCTATGAGCAGGCCTCCATGATCGGCGCCATCTCCGTGGTGATCGCGGCGGCCATCGGCGGTGTCATGGTGCCGGTGTTTGCCATGCCCCGGATCATGCGCGATATCAGCCAGGTTTCCCCCATGGCCTGGGGGCTCGATGCGTTCCTGGACTTGTTTGCCCGGGGCGGTAGTTTTGCGACGGTGTGGCTTCAGGCAGCGATGCTGCTGTGTTTCGGACTCGGCATGCTGCTGACGGCCTGGATGGTATTTGCCAGACAGCGGCGCTAGGGCGTCGCAGGCGTGCGGATAACCGACGGCACGGAAGGAATCGACAACGTTTATGCCCGATGGTTTCGATCAGATACCGGCGTCCCTGCTTCCCGGTTCGGTCCCGGACTGCAAAGACGGTTCGACCCGCGGACGTTTCGCCGTTGTCATACCGGTTTACAACCACGCCCTCAATGTCGAAACGGTGGCCCGGCAGGCGTTGAAACTGGGCATCCCGGTGGTGGTCGTGGATGATGGTTCCACGGATCAAACCACGGACATCGTACGCCGGATACCGGGCCTTTATTTCTTGCGGCATGCCGTCAACGCCGGTAAAGGGGCGGCCCTGTTGACCGGGTTCGAAGCGGCGGCGGCGTTTGCCGACTGGGCCATTACCATCGATGCCGACGGGCAGCATCGTCCCGAAGAGGCGGCACAGCTCGTTGCCGCCGCCCTGGAGGGTCCGCGCGCCATTATTGTGGGACAGCGCCAGGGCATGCTCGGCCGCCATGTGCCCTGGACCAGCCGCTTCGGTCGGGGGTTCTCCAATTTCTGGGTGCGGGCCGCGGGCGGGGGCCGGCGGGCCGATTCCCAGAGTGGCTTCCGGATCTATCCGCTGCCGGAAGTGTTTGCGCTCGGTGTCAAAGCCCGCCGGTTTCAGTTTGAAGTCGAAGTCCTGGCCAAGGCGGGCTGGCAGGGGCTGCCGGTAAAAGAGGTCCCTGTCAGTGTCGATTATCACCCGGGCGCTCCGCGGATTTCCCATTTTCGGCCCTTCGTCGATTTCTGCCGTAATTCCGGAACGTTTTCGCGACTGATCTTTCAACGCATCCTGGTGCCGCGCGCTGTTCGAAGGCGGTGGCAGAAGATGCCCGACGGTGATTAAACCGCCCGCGTGAGGCCCATGCGTCATTTCAATCCGTTTGCAACTGCCATAACCGTGATCGTGCTGGCCTTGATGGCCGGGGTGGGCGTTTACCGCATCACCTTTGAAACGGACATCGTGGCCACCCTGCCCGAGCGTGATCCGGTGATTGCCGCCGCCCGTGATATCCTGCGCCATCATCCGGGCCAGGATCTGATTGCCGTCGATCTCTACCTGGAGACCGGCGGGCCGGTCGCGCTGGCCCAGGTGACCCGTGAAGTGGAGGCGGCCATGACCGCCAGCGGTCTGTTCAAACGGGTCGGCATGAAGGCCGTAGGGGACCAGATGCCGGTCCTGATCCACTATCTGGTGGGGCATTTGCCGCTCCTGTTTTCGGAAGCTGACCTGGCGCGTGACGTGGCGCCTCTCCTGACCGACGCCAGGATCAAAGCGCGTCTGGCCGACAGTCTGGCCCAACTGGCGTCCCTGGAGGGCATCGGCCAGGCCGAGTTTATGGCCCTCGATCCGCTGGCGCTGCGCAACCTGCTTCTCGCCCAGTTGGCGCGTCTTGCGCCGGCGCCCGGCATCCGCCCGTTCCAGGGGCACATGCTTTCGGCCGACTCGACGAACGTGCTGGTGGTCGCCACGCCGGCCCGGGCGTCGACGGATACGGCCATGGCCCGGCAGCTGCGGTCATTTTTTGACGACCTGCAGGACCGGTTGCGCCGCCAAAGCCCCGACACGTTGGAACACGAGGTGGTGGTGACCCCGGTGGGGGCCTACCGGGCGGCCCTGGACAACGAGACGATGGCCCGGCGCGATACGCGCAAAGTGGTTGTTTTTGCCATGGCCGGCATTGCCCTGCTGCTTCTGCTGACCTTTCCGCGGCCGTGGATCGGCCTGCTGGCCTTTGTTCCGGCACTGGCCGGCACCGCCGTGGCCCTTTTTGTCATGTCGTTCCTGCAGGCCCGCCTGTCCGTCCTGACGCTGGGCTTCGGCGGGGCCGTCATCTCCATTACGGTGGATCACGGCATTGCCTACCTGTTGTTTCTGGACCGGTCCTGCGCCACCCGGGGCGAGGATGCGGCCCGGGAAGTCCGCGCCGTGGGCCTGATTGCGACGTTGACGACGGTGGGCGCGTTTCTGGCCCTGACCTTTAGCGGCTTTCCGGTGCTGGGCGAAATCGGTAAATTTGCCGCCCTGGGGATCGGCAGCGCCTTTCTTTTTGTCCATCTGGTCATGCCGCTTTTGATTCCCTCCCTTCCTCCGGCCCGCAAGACCCAGCCGCCCTTGCTGCAGCGCATGCTGACGCGGTTTGCCGGACGGCTGGGCATGAAAACCTTTTGGGCCGGTGTCGGTGTGCTGTGTTTTCTGGCCCTGTTCGCCACACCGCGTTTCCAGGTGGATCTGCGCGCCATGAATTCCGTGACCCCGGCCACGCGGGCCGCGGAAACACAGGTCCAGGCCGTTTGGGGGCGCTTCATGGAACGGGTGTTCGTGGTGACCCAGGGCGCCGACCTGGAAGCATTGCAGGCCGAAGGGGATCGTGTTGCCGCCCTTTTGGAGGATATGACGGCGGCCGGCGAACTGCAGCCCGGGTTCCTGCCGGCGTCGTTTTTTCCGGGACCCGTGCGTGCGGAAGCCAACCGGGCGGCCTGGGAGGCTTTCTGGACAGCGGAACGCGTTGCACGCGTTTCCGCCAGCCTGCAGCAGGCCGGCGACATGCTGGGATTTGCCGAAGATGCCTTTGCCCCCTTTCTGGATCGCCTGGAGGAGCCACGGGTGGCACCGGTCGTGCCGGAGGCCGCTTATTTCGAATTGCTGGGCATCGTGCCTGATTCGGACGGCACCGGCTGGCGCCAGTTCCTGACACTGAAACCCGGCGAACGCTACCAGGCGGCCACCTTTTACGACCGGCTGGCCCAGACCGGGTCGGCCCGTCTATTTGACCCGGTCTTTTTCGCCGAGCGCCTGGGGCAGTTTCTGGCGGTGACCTTTCGGCAGATGCTCTTTCTGGTCGGGGCCAGTGCCGTGGTTTTGCTGAGCATTTTCTTTTGTGACCTGACCCTCACCGGGCTCGCCCTCCTGCCGCTGGCAGGAGCCTTTATCGGCACTTTAGGGATTTTGGGCCTTGCCGGGCGACCGCTCGATATCCCGGCCCTGATGCTGGCCATTATCGTCCTTGGCATGGGCATCGACTATGCGCTTTTTACCATCCGGGCCTTCCAACGCTACGGCAGCGAAACCGATCCGGAGCTGGCGCTTTTCCGCACCACGGTTTTTCTGGCGGCCACATCGACCCTAGTGGGATTCGGGGCCCTGATGAGTGCCGAGCATGCGGTCTTTAAAAGCGCCGGCCTGACATCGTTCGGCGGCATTTTGTTTTCGGTGGTGGGGACATTTGTCTTGCTGCCCCCGCTCCTGCGGCGGGTCTTTGAGCGGCCGGCCGTCTCGGATACTGATCTATCTCGTGATCCCGTCCGGGTGCGCCGGGCGGCGCGGCGGCGGTTCCGTCATTTCGAGGTCCGCCCCCGTTGGGCGGCCTGGCGCAAGCTGCGGGAGGGCGGCTTGCTGGCGGCCCTCCCTTTGCCGCAGGGGGCCGTTGGTTCGGCGCTTATCTATCCGGTTGGCTATGGCATCGAAGCGGCCTGGCTGGCGGAGGCCTCTCCCGGCGTGCGCCTTGCGGGGGCTGATCCGGATGCGGAAAAGGTTCGTGTGGCGACCCGCGTCGCCGGCCCGGGCGGATGCATCCGGACGGTTGCTATCGATGCCTTGCAGGATGAAAAAGACATCACCATCTTGTTTTTAACGGGACGGCCGTTTCGATCCGCTGCCCCGGAAGGGCTTTTAAGTGCCGCCGGCAGCCACCTCGCCCCGGGGGGTGAGGTGATCATCTTAGCGAGGACCGGCGATGCGCCGGCGTCCTGGATCAGCCGCCTGTGGGACCGGGTCATTTCGTATCCTGAACCATTCGATGAGAAAGATGTTCAGCGCTTTTTCAAACGGGAAGGCTATGAACACATTGTCGAAAACCGTGCAGGGCGGAAGTCTTCTCTCATTTGGTTGCGCGCCGTCAAAACGTGAGGCTTTTTCATCCAACAGGGAATGGATCGGTTCGATCATGATCGGTGGGCTGTATTATCGCGGATTGTCGTGGGTTTCACGCTGGGGAGGCCTGTGGCTTTTTCAGGTCGGGGCCTGGTTTGTGGCCACGGGCTACTACCTGCTCTTTCCGCGGCGCGTGGCGGCCAGCGCCGCGTTCTACCGCGCGCTCCTGCCGGGGCGCAGCCGGTGGTTTTATCTGAAATGTGCCTGGAAGCAGTTCCACCGTTTTACCGGGGTTTTTGTCGATCGTTTTCTCCTGCAGGCCGGGCAGGCGCTTACGTTCACCTGCGATGGGTTGGAACACCTCGATGCGGTGCTGGATCGGGGGGGCGGCGGCATCATTCTCATGTCGCACGTGGGTAACTGGGAAATCGCCGCCCACGTGCTCAAGCGCCATCGTAAGAATATGGCACTGCTGCTCTACATGGGCGAAAAACAGAAAGAACAGATCGAAAAGCTTCAGAAAGAGAACCTGGCCGAATCGGGGGTGCGCATTATCGTGGCGGGCGCAACGGCCGGTTCGCCCTACGATACGGTCGAAGGCATTCAGCATTTAAAAAGGGGCGGACTGGTGTCCCTGGCCGGTGACATGGTCTGGCATGCGGCCCAGCGGACGGTGTCCGTCCGTTTTTTAGGGCACCGGGTCGACTTGCCGGTCGGCCCCCATGCTTTTGCGATGGTGGCCGGGGTGCCCCTGTTCCATTTTTTTTCATATCGGACCGGCCCCCGCAGCTACCACTTCACGACCAAGGAACCGCTTTATGTGAACCCGGCATCCCGTTCGGAGCGGCAGGCGGCCATTCAGGCCAGCGCCCAGGCCTATGCCGACCGCCTGGAAGACTTTGTGCGGCAGCATCCGTTTGAGTGGTTCCATTTCCGCTCGCTGTTCAGCGATAAGGAACGCGATTAGCGTCATGTCCCAGACGGACTTATCAAAGTTCGAGACCATGGTGATGCTTGACATTTAAAGCCTGATCCAATAGAAGAAAGAATTTTTATTAAACAAAATCAAGAAGTTTATAAATGTTTCGCCTGCATCGGGCCGCACGGCCCATCGCATCCGAGAGGAACGCTTGCATGACAAGGAATGACATCCAGGAAAGAATTCTTACGATTTTCGACGAGGAGTTCGAAATCGTCAATCCGGGGCTGGACGATGATTTGCGCGAGGCCCACGGTTTCGACAGTATCGATGCCATCGAACTGTTGCGGGAAATCGAGGATATGCTGGGGTTCGAGCTGTCCCAGGAACAGAAAAAACGCGCCATGGACAATATCCGGACCCTGAACCAGATTCTGGACTACGTGGAAAGTTTAACGCCCGAACCGGCCTAAAAGGTGGATCCAACCATGGACAGACGGGTTGTCATTACGGCGGCTTCCGCCATCAGTCCCATCGGTCATACCCGGGACGATATTCTCCACAGTCTGCAAAACGGCATTTCCGGCGTCAAGCCGCTGCGTGATGACGGTCTGCTATCCGATCACATCCATTCCCAGGTGTTTGGCACCGTCAGTACCGAGATCGATTTTGATTTCGAGCGCAAGTATCGCAAAACAATGGGGCCGGTAGCTTTCTACGCCTGCCAGGTGGTCAAAGAGGTGATCGCGCAGGCCGGGTTGACCCCCGAGGTGCTGGGTTCCGGGCGGCTGGGCGTGGCCTTCGGTTCCACCCACGGCAGCCCCACGGTGCAGCGGGGGATTTACGAAACCTTCTTCAGCAAATCCCAGAAGCGTTTCGCCTCGATCGGCGCCGTGGATTACCTAAAATCCATGGTGCATACCACGGCGGTCAACATCACCAAGATGTTCGGCATTACCGGCCGCGTGATCTCTTCCTCCACGGCATGCACCACCAGCAGCCAGTCCATCGGGTTTGGCTACGAAATGATCCGGTTCGGCCGGCAGGATGCCATGATCTGCGGCGGGGCGGATGAGTACGACACCACCACGGTGGCGGTTTTCGACAATCTGTTGGCCTGCTCCACGGCCTTCAACGCCACGCCGTCCCGGACGCCGCGCCCCTTCGATGCCGAGCGGGACGGGCTGGTGGTGGGCGAGGGCGCCGGTGCCGTGCTGCTCGAGGATTACGACAGCGCCCGCCGCCGGGGGGCCGACATCCTGGGCGAAATAGTGGGGTTCGGCTGCAACAACAATGGCGGCGACCTGATTTTTCCCAATGTGGACGGGATTACGGCCACCCTCCGGATCGCCCTGGAAGATGCCTGCCTGAACCCCGGAGACGTTGACTTCATCAGCGCCCACGCCACCGCCACCAAGATGGGGGATGTGATCGAAGCTCAGGCCATCCAGAAGGTTTTTGGCGAGCAGACGCCGCTGATCTCCGGACTGAAAAGCTACATGGGGCACACCATGGGCTCCTGCGGGGTCATCGAGACGATTTTGACGCTGTACATGATGGCGGAAGGGTTCGTGGCGCCGACCCTTAATCTCGACGCGGTGGACCCCCGCTGCGCCATGCTGCGCCACACCCCCGGCCTCACCGACTATCCTCTCAAGGTGGTCGGCATCCAGAATTTTGCGTTCGGCGGGGTGAACACCTGTCTGCTGATACGAAAGCTTTAAACGGGGTGCGGGCGTTGTTTCGGTTGGCCCTGCGCTGGGTGGCATCCCATGACGGACATGGGCACCGCAATGCATAAGCTACAGCGGTTTTTACGCGATTTGGCGGTGACGCTGTTGCTGTGGCTGTACTTCACGCTGGGGTTCGTGGCCTTCTTCCTCCCGTTTTATCTCGGGGCATTTTTCCTTAAGTCTTCTCCCGAGGGCGCTTTCCAGAAGCTTAACCACTATTTCTACCGCAGTTTTTTCCAATTACTGCGGCTATTGATGCCGGAACTCACGATCCGCATCGATCCCGCCTTGCGGCGGCTGCGCGGGGCCGTAGTGGTCAGCAACCACCACTCCTACCTGGACCCGCTAATGTTCCAATCCACTTTTGCAAGGCAAACCACGATCGTTAAGAGCACCTTCTTCCGGGTGCCGATTTTCGGATGGTTGATAAAGAACGCAGGCTATATGCCGGCTTCGGCCGAAGGCCCGTTTGGCGATCTGATGCTGCAACGCATGGCGACCTTACGTGCGTTTTTCTCTTCCGGCGGAGTGATGTTTGTTTTCCCGGAAGGCACCCGCCGCCCCGGGAGGCCGATTGGGGCTTTACACGAAGGGGCTTTCAAGATCGCCCGTCGCTGCCAGGTGCCGCTGGCCATAGTCCGCCTGCGCAACACCGAACGGATTTTTACCCCCGGACAGCTTTTTTTCCATACTACCGATCCCGTGACGATTGAGATCGATCTGGTGCACCGGATAGAGAACGCTGCGGAGTTGTCGTTAGCGGAACTCAAGCGTACTGCATTGGCAGCGTTCAGCGCGGTATAATTCATTTTTCGTAAGGGTTGCTCTCGCTTATTTGCGGTCATTTGAGAACAACGATAGGTTGGAGATCCTTATCTTTCCATTAGCGCTTTGAATCTCATTTTTCCACGCTTCGAAGAGAGATTCCCTGCCGCTCCCTTAATCCGCTTTCCTCCATCAAATTTTCTTTCCAAAGGCCTGCCGGGCCAGTTTGCGGTTGCGCGGGCAGTAGTTGCCGTCGGCCTGTTCCCGCCGCATAACCTGCTCCATCAGTTTGAACATCTTCATCCGCTGGGGCTCGTCGTGGTAGAAGGTCTTCCAGGCGTAGTCCAGCAGTTCCTGGAGTTTTTCCGGCGACATGTGGCGGGGCTGGAAGACAACCTGGTCGGCCGTGTACTTGTCCCAGTCGTAGGTCAGGATGCGTTTCTGCTCGTGCAGATCACGGTAGACGCGGGTGTGCGGAAAGGGGGTCAGCACGGTGAATTCAGCCAGGTCCAGGTCGATTTCCAGCAGAAAATCGATCAGGCGCTTGATGTCGTCTTCGGTATGCTCGTCGAGACCCAGTAGGATCGTGCCCTCCACCCCGATGCCGAAATCATGATAGCGCTTAATGCGTTCTCGGATTTTGTTGGAGCAGTCAAAAACCGCCTGGTAGACATACCAGGCTCCGGCCTGGGCGGCCAGGTCCAGAACTTTGGGTTTGTCTTCAATGGGGTGGCTGCACCATTTTTTCTTCAGGGGGATCATTTCGCGAAACAGGTCCATTTCCCACTGGGTGTCCTGGGCCAGGGAATTGTCGACGATAAAGAGACGGTTGTTGTCGATGGCGGCCATTTCGGCAATGGTTTTGTCGATGGGCCGCGGCCTGAAATGGCGGCCGCCCAGGAAGGCAACACAGCAGGGATAGCAGTTGAAGCGGCATCCGCGGGAGGCGTGCACCAGGTCGACCATCTGGATGCCTTTGTAGTTGTAGAGGTCCCGTTCCAGGATGTCCCGGCGCGCGGTGCCGACCCACTCGATGGGGGGACGGTCGTCCTGGAAATCATAAACCGGCTGAAGGCGGTCGTGGTGAAAATCCGCGAGGACGCCTTCCATGCGGCCCTCGGCTTCCCCCAGGAAAACACTGTCGGCGTGTTGTTGGGTTTCTTCCGAATGCAGCATGGTGGCAATGCCGCCGAAAATGACCTTGACGCCCCGGGCCCGGTAGGCGTCCGCGATTTTCCAGCCGCGCTTGGCCTGGATCGTGAGCATCATGGAAATCCCCACGAAATCGACCGGATCGTCGAAATCGATGGCTTGCAGATTTTCATCGATGAAATCCACCTCAACGTCTGCGGGCAGACTGGCGGCAAAGACCACAGGGCCGTGGGGGGGAAGGTGAAACTCGGTCTGTTGGTGCAGTTTGGCCCAGCGGGGATAGATAATACGGAACTTCATCAGGGTTAGTTCCCTTCGTAATGACTTGATGAGCGTTTTAAGGTTGGGAAAGCTTGGTGCTGTCCCATAGATTTTTTAACAAACTTGTAAGACTTCTGCTATACGAATAATTTCTCTGTAATATATTAGTTTTGAACTAAACCCTCCACCTCTCGTGGAGGACTCGAAGAGGTTCTACCGATCCGGGGGCCTTGTTTTTCTGTTTGTTCATTTTCTTTCACGGGAAAAGAAAACGAACCAAAAGAAACCGCCCGTGTCCCGCTTTATTCTGCGCGTCGTCGACCCGGCCGGAGCGCGCGGAAACTCGCCCGTCTATCGACGGGCTCAGACAGTCCGCACGCTTTTATCCGTCCGCATCGCCGATGCTCAGCGCGAGACAAAAGGGATTAACCCGAAACCCCGAAGGCGTTATTTCACGCGACTCTCCGGATCCTTGGACCCCCAGGATCAAGCTAATGTTTGGGGATGATCCGGGCCCCGTAACAGACCTGGCAACTTAATACGATTTGGATGGGTTGTCCACCGTCGGCCGGGCTTCCACCAGGTCCAGTTCGAGCTGGTAACGGGCGGGGTGAAAGGCTTCCAAAATAATCCGGCAGGGAACAGCCTCTTGTCCGGCCGTGCCATCCGGATGGCAGCGCGTGATGCTGACACGGCGGAGCAGCCGGTTTTTTCTATCATAACGGTGGATGACCATCTCCCCGGACGGTTTCCGGATGATGTCTTCGATGCCGTCCGCCAGGGCGTAGCGACAGCCGGCTTCCCCGGACGGCATATTGCCGCTCAGCAGGGGCGGTGTTTCCGGCCGGAAAAAGATCAGCCGGATATCCTGCATCATGCCGTTTACCAAGGCCGGGCGGTCAAAGGGCGGCAGGGCGCGACGCGTGGTCAGGGTGCCGTCGTCATGGGCCTCGAACAGCCGCAGCCCTTCGATGGACAACAGGGCACATTCGACGGTATTTCTCTCAGGATCGAGCGAGACGACCCCGAGCATGATCCCCTTGCGCCCTCCTGGAAAATCCGTTTTGATGGTGTGGACCATGTGCCATGCCTGGCGCGGGAAGACTGTGGCACAGGCGGCTTCGATATCCGTGGGGGTTTCTCTGTTCGGGGTGATCGCCGGCAGACTTTGGCAGGATACCAGCATCAGGACGATCAATGGCAGCAGGCGGACGCGGTTCATGAGTAATTTTTGAACAGGGCGGGGTCGATGGGCTGGTTGACGGTCACCTCTTTGAAATGCAGCTGAGTGAAATTGTGGTCGTCTTCATAGACATTGACCGAATCGATCACACCGGGTGTTTCCGCCAGCTGGAGGACAATTTTCTGGATCACCGTTGCCAGGGCCGCCTGCCGGGGCGTCAAAACGATTTTTCCGCCGGTTTCCAGGCGGGCTTCGAAATCCGGGTTTTCGTCAAAGCGGCCGTTCATCCAGCGGCCGATTTCCTGCATGACAAACGACATGGCCGGCAGGGCGGCGGACGCATCTTCGGTCCAGGTATCGTCGGTTTTGACGAAGCGCCGGATGCGGCCCTCGTCCATCAGGAGGACGCTGGGCAGGGGCGCGAGGTATTCCCAGCGCAGCCGGTCCGGGGCGGCGAAGATCAGTCGTCCGTGGGACTGCAGCGGCCGGGCCAGAATCTGCAGGTGTTTTTCCTGGGTGAAGGCGGCCTGAATCGATTGGATGTCGCGGGCGGCGGCGCGGATGCTGTCCCAGGAGGAGGACCAGCCGGTCGTGATCAAAACGAAGGCGACAAGCGCGGTGTGTCCCACGCAGCGCATCTTAAACGGCCGCCGTGCGCGCCGTCGGTCTTGGCGGACACTTGCCATGTCAGCACATACCGCCGTTGACGCCGATCACCTGGCCGGTGATGTAAGAGGCCTCTTCCGAGCAGAGGAAGCGCACCACACTGCTGACTTCCTCGGGGCGGCCCACGCGCGACATGGGAATGGCCTGCTTGATCATTTCCAGCGGAAGATCTTTGGTCATTTCCGTATCGATCAGACCGGGGGCGACCACATTGACCCGGATGCCCAGCCGGCCCACTTCGGCCGCCAGCGACTTGCTGGCTCCGATCAACCCGGCTTTGGCCGCCGAGTAGTTGACCTGGCCACGGTTGCCCATCACCCCGGATACCGATGAAATGGTGACGATGGCGCCCTTTTTCTTGCGGATCATTTTTTTGATGACCGGTTTGGTGACGTTGTAGAACCCCTTCAGGGCGACATCGATAACCGAATCCCACTTGCTGGGCTTCATCATCAAAAAAAGGTCGTCAGCGGCGATGCCGGCGTTGTTGACCAGCACATCGATGGCATCGAAGCGTGACATGATGTCTTCCATGGCGGCGCCGGCCTGTTCCGGATCGGCGACGTCAAACGCCACGGTTTCCACCGTGCCGCCGGTGTTCTCGATTTCGGACACCGTGGCTTCGGCAGAGGCCGTGTTGGAATGATAGGTGGCAATAACATGGTAGCCGGCGGCGGCCAGTGTTACCGATATGGCGCGCCCGATGCCGCGCGTGCCGCCTGTTACGAGGGCTATTTTTTTATCGCTGATCGCTGTCATGGGCTAGTTCCTCCTTTTGCCGGGCCAGGTGTCTCGCCAGAAGCCCTGCTGAATGGGCACTGCTTTCTGCCCCCGTTAAGCGGTTGATTAGATACCTGCCGCTGCGGTGGGGGATCAACTCGTCAAGGGCATTTTCTCGGAGCGCCGCAGCGCATAGCTCGTAAGGAATGTCGATCCTATGCCGCCTTGGCTGACTGCATCCGGCGACACGGCTCTTCCTACAACAGATGCCGCGTGGCTGTAAAGGGCATAGCGCGAAGCGGGATGCGGCGCGGGTCCACCTAAAAAGCGGTTGAACTGGGGGCCTGTTTGAATTATGATCGCAAGGATTTACTATTGTGTGGTTGCCGGGTGGTGATGGTGCTGCCCCCCGTTCGCACATGACGCATCCACGCGGGGGGGGGCGGGCGTAATAAAACCGGCACTCGTGCGTGTCAACCCGACTCAATACGGTGATTGAATGGACCCTTTTATCGAAGCGCTCAAAGTGAAAATCATTGAAACATTGGCTTTGGAAGATGTCACTCCGGAGGATATCGACCCGGAGGCCCAGCTGGTGGGCGGTGACCTTGGCATCGATTCGATCGATGTGCTGGAATTGGTCATGCTGGTGGAAAAGGAATACGGCGTGGTGATCGACAGCAAAGAACTGGGGGCGCAGGTCTTCGCCAGTCTGGGGGCTCTGGGAGCCTATATCCAAAAAGTCCAAAATGCGGGTGGAGCGGTTGGCTGATCGACGGGTATTCATTACCGGCATGGGCATTATCAGCTCGATGGGGCACGGGGTTGCGGAAACCCTGGCGTCCTTGAAATCGGCCGCCAGCGGCATTCGCCCCCTGACGCTCTTCACATGTCCATTCGATACCCCCTTGCCCGTCGGCGAAGTTCGCGACCTGCCGAACGGCGATGATTTCCCCCGAACCCACCAGTTGGCGCTGGCCGCCACCCGTGAAGCCCTGCACGAGGCGCAAAGCGCCCCGGATATGGTCATCATGGGGGTGACCACGGGCGGGATGCTCTCCACGGAAAACTACATGAAACAGGGGCATCGCCAGCCCCGCTTTTCACCCTACCATGCCGCCGGTTCGGTGGCCGATGTGGTGGCCAAAGAATGCCGTTGCCGCGGACCGGTCCTGACGGTATCCACGGCTTGTTCGTCCGGAGCGGTGGGCATCAAGCTGGCGCTGGAGATCTTGCGCCGGGGTGCGTTTCGAAGCGTGCTGGTGGGCGGCGCCGACTCCTTGTGTCGTCTGACCTATTACGGGTTTAACAGTTTGCAGATTGTCGATCGATCGGGGCCGCACCCGATGGATCGGGATCGTCATGGCATGAGTGTGGCGGAAGGGGCCGCCATGCTTTTGCTGACGGCGGCCGACCAAGCACCGCCTCACGCCGTGGCCGAGGTGGTGGGGGGCGGCTTGAGCTGTGACGCTTATCACCCGGCGGCACCGCACCCCGAAGGCCGCGGTGCCCGGGAAGCCATGATGGCCGCCCTGGAAGATGCCGGCCTCGGCCCCAATGCGGTGGATTACATCAACCTGCATGGCACCGGTACGGTGGAAAACGATCTTGCGGAAGCTGCAGCGCTGAAAACGGTTTTTACGAACCGTTTCCCGCCGGTGTCTTCCGTGAAGGGGAGCTTCGGGCATTCCCTGGCCGCGGCCGGCGCCATCGAGGCGGTTGTAGCCGCATTGTGCCTCCGGGAGGGCTTTATGCCGGCCAACGTGGGCTGGCGGCACCAGGATGAGGCCATCGGATTTCGTCCCCTGACAGCCCCTCAGCACCAGCCGCTCAAGACGGTGTTGTCCAACTCGTTCGGATTCGGCGGCAACAATGCGGCCCTGGTATTCGCTGACCTCGAAAACGGAAAAGCGGTCGGGAACGATAAACCCGCAAGAAGGTTGGCGGTCCGTGCGTATGCTTGCCTGACCGGTGCCGGGGGAACGGCGGCCACCCTGGAGCGGTTTTTTCAAGGAGCGTCCTGCAAAGGAGTCCTGGCGGCCGAGCGCCTGACGAACAGATTGCCGCCCCGGTCGGTGCGGCGCATGAAACGGCTGGCGCGAATGGCCCTGGGCCTGTCAATCCGGACACTGGAGCAGGCCGGGACGACGGTTCCCATCCGTGATGTTTACTTTGGAACGGCATGGGGCGCTCTTTCGGAAACGCATGATTTTCTGGACAAGCTATATGCCTCTAATGAGTTTTACATCAGTCCCATCGATTTTGTGGGGTCGGTCCACAATGCCCCGGCCGGTCAGGTGGCCATGCGGGAAAAGGCCCGGGGCGCCAACGTCACCATGACCGGCGGGGATGCGTCCTTTGAACAAGCCCTGACGGCGGCCCACGGCCTTGCTGCCGGAGGGGAGCATCCGGTCCTGGTGGGGGGCGCCGACGAAATGCATCCGGTGTTTTCAGCGGTTTTTGATCCTTCCGTCCCCATGGATGACACCCCCTCGGATGGGGGCGGGATGCTTCTCCTGGAAACGACCGGGAGGGAGGCGCAAATGACCCTGCAACCGGGGTATTTCGCAGCCGCCCCGGATATCGCCGAAGCCCTGCAGGCTGCCGCGGCCTACCACGGCGGCAGCCAGTTTTTTACGGACCGGATCGGCGCGGTGATGGTGGGTATACCGGCGGCGCGTCGCAACGCTGTCACACCGCACCTGGAGGCGCTCTGGACGCGTTTGGGATTCAAGGGGCCCGTCATCGATTATCGTCGGTATTTCGGCGAATTCGCATCCGCCTCGGCCGTTGCGGCGGCGGCGGCCATGGCCCTTCTATCGCGAGGCGCCGTTCCAGCCGCGTTGGCGGGAGGAGCGGAATGGCCGCTGGCGGGTCGATGCATCCTGCTTCTGGGCCTGGGCGAAACCATAACGACGATGTTGGCGGCATCGTCATGAGCCGTGACCACAGGATGTTCAAACATTGCCGATAATTTTACGCTATATGGGTCGTCCTGCCGATACCCCGGGGGTCGCGACGGCATGGGACCCGATTCGCGTAAAGGCCGACGCCGGTCGATCGGTGGCGGTTCCGGAGGCGGGGCATTGAGAGTCCTGCTGGTATCCGCAAACCGGCTCAAAAATCCCTACGCGGTCTACCCGTTGGGCCTGGACTATGTGGCCCGGGTGCTGGAAGATCATCACCAGGTGCAGGTGAGCGATTTGAATGCCGAGGCCGGTCCAGAGGCCCTGGCGGAGGTGCTGCAGGACGCCTCTCCGGACATCGTCGGGATCTCCATCCGGAACATCGACAATACGGACACCCTGGATCCGCGGGGCTTTACAGGGCAGTATCGGGATCTGGCGACGCTGATCCGTTCCCATACTACAGCGCCCATCGTTTTAGGGGGAAGCGGTTTTACCATTTTCCCGGCCGAACTGATGGCGCTGTTGAAGGCCGATTACGGGATCATCGGCGAGGGGGAGCGCCTGGCGGCCTTGCTGGAGGCCATCGAAAACGGGAACGATCCTGCCGGCCTGCCGGGGGTGATCCTGCCGAAACAGACGGCCGCGATCCCCCAACCCCTCGACAATCATCTGGCCCGCAAGATCAATGGGTCCCCGGCGGTGACGGACTATTACGTGCGCCGGGGGGGAATGCTCAATCTGCAGTCGAAACGAGGGTGCCCCTTTCGGTGCATTTACTGCACCTACCCCCACATCGAGGGGCACACCATGCGGCGGATTGCACCTGCGGAGGTGGCCGAAACGGCCCTGGCACTGCAGGGGGCCGGTGCCCGCTATCTGTTCATCACCGATTCGGCCTTCAATGCGGACATGCCCCACAGTCTGGCGGTGGCGGACGCGTTCAAGGCGGCCGGTCTGGCCATACCTTGGGGTGCTTTCTTTGCGCCGCTCCGGCCGCTGGATGGCTACTATGAACAGTTGGCAGGGGCGGGTCTGACCCACATCGAGTTCGGATCGGAAGCCATGTCGGATGCGGTGCTGAAGGCTTACCAGAAGCCTTTTCGCATTGCCGACATCCAGAGCGCCCATGAGGCCGCCCTGGCGGCAGGTGTTCATGTCGCGCATTATATGCTGTTGGGCGGACCGGGCGAGACCGAGGCGACCCTTGCCGAAACGCTTTCAAATATTGACAAATTGAGCCGCACCGTAGTATTTTTTTTTTGCGGTATGCGGATTTATCCGCATACCGTTCTTTATCGTCTGGCGATCGAACAAGGAAAGATTTTACCGGAGCAGGATTTGCTGGAACCGGTCTTTTATCGAACGGACGCCATGGACGAAAAAGCGATTATGGCACAGGTGCAGCAGGTTGCCGACGGGCGGGCGAACTGGATTTTCGGTGCCGGCGGCGAAGATATCGAGAGGGTCCTGACCCACTTGCATACACGGGGTTTTGTGGGGCCGCTCTGGGAGTTTTTAATTCGCTGAGGGCCCATTCACGACAGCAGGATGTGATTGCGTATGGCACCAAGCCAGGAACCGCCCCCAACCATCGCAGACCAGGTTTCCATTCCGGCGGATTCGCCCTGGTTCAAGGGGCATTTCCCGGGAGATCCGATGCTGCCCGGTATCGCCCAACTCCATCTGGTGATGGACGCGATTCGGGCCTCGTTGGGGCCAAGGGTCCGTTTGGTGGGGCTTAAACGGGTGCGTTTCAAACGGGTCATTCGTCCGGAGGAGTCCATCGCTATCGCGGCTGATCCCGTTCCGGACAAACCGGGCATGATCCGTTTCCAGTTGACGATCGAAGGCGAAAACGCCTGCAGTGGATTGATACTAACTGGCTCGCCCGAAGGCGAAGATTCGTGACAGTCGCCTTTGCGTCGTCCATATTTTGATCTGAGAATGGTGTTGAAAGGAGTTCATTGATGTCTGTTGAAACCAAGGAATCCGATATTATCGTGCGGGTTGCGGAAGTGATGATCGAGGAATTGAAGCTGGAGGACGTGACCCCGACCTCTTTTGAACCGGATATCGACCTGGTGGACGAAATCGGGATCGATAGCATGGACCTGGCGACGGTTGCGCTGGTCCTGCAGGATCACTACGGTATCCGTTTTGACGAAGACGACTACCCGACGCTGACCACGGTCCGTAAAATTGCGGCCTATATTGCGGCGCGTCTGGCGTCCTGATGGTGGCATGGGGGAAAGGCATTGACTGTACCCAATCTGAAAGATGTCCAAACAACTTGCAGCACGCCGCAGCGGCATTGGAAATTTGCCGACATCCTGGCCGATCCTTCGATCCATGCGCGCTGGGAGAAGGTGCGGCAGTATTTCTTTTTGCGCGAATCCACCTACGACATGAGTTGCCGCTGTAATATCCGCTGCGAGGGGTGTTACTATTTTGAAGGTGCCAAGCAGTATACCACGGAAAACCGCGATCCGGATGCCTGGCGGCAGTTGATGCAGGCCGAAAAGGCACGCGGGGTGACTTTTGTGGTGCTGGCTGGGGCGGAACCGGCGCTGGTGCCGGATTTGTGCAAGGTTTGCTACGAGGAAATGCCGTTAGGGACAATTGCCACCAACGGCTTGATCCCCATCCCCGAGGCCGTTGGCTACCGGATCCACATTTCCGTCTGGGGGAATGACGCCACGAGCCGGAACATTCGCGGTGCGGCGGATATGTTGGTCCGGCAGATCGACAACTATCGCAACGACCCGCGTGCAGTTTTCGTCTATACGTTTACCCCCACCAATATCGATGAGGCACGTGAGGTTGCGGAAATTTTGTCCGACCAGGGGGCCAAGGTGACCTTTAATATGTTCTCCGCCCCGGTCGGGTATGATGGCCCTTTAAAGCATACGCCGGCCTCCCTGGCCAGGGTTCGGGAGACGATGATCAATCTCTTGGCATCGTATCCGGAGCAGGTTCTGTTTTCCAATTACAATGCGGTGGTGCATACGCACCAGCTGGGCCTGGATGCCTTGTTTGCCTGCCCCTATCCCCGCCGGAATTCTTCCCAAAAGATCGGGTTGGGCCGCTCTTTTCGCCAGTACCGCACGGATCTCAGCTGGGACCGCGAGGCCTCCTGCTGCGTGCCGGATACGGATTGCAGCGACTGCCGTCATTATGCCGCCGGGAGTGCCATCGTGACCTCCAAAATGTTTCGACATGCCACCGACCCCGAGACCTTCCGGGCCTGGCTGGATTACGTCGATACCTATCTGGCGGTCTGGGTGACGGGGTACGAAAAGGGGGCGAACCTTTACACCGGTGTCACTGAACCCCCGTGCTGCGCCCCGTGACGGCTTGATTGGAGATGCTTGCGCAAGATACGGTTGCCTCTGAATGTGTGAGAAGGAGTAGGGAATGAAAACGGTAAGTTCACTGCTGGATGAGGCCTGGTATGCGCGCTACAAGCGTATTTCCAAGCTGAACATCCGCAGTTCGATTTATGATGTGACCAACCGCTGCAATTTGCGTTGCAAAGGCTGCTTCTTTTTTTCGTCCGGCGAAGACAAGGCCGCGGAGGAGGAGAACCGCCTGGATCGCTGGGAGGCGTTCATCGACAGTGAAATGGCGCGCGGCGTCAATCTTGCCATTTTAATCGGTGGTGAGCCCACGCTTTATATGGATCGCGTGGCCGCGTTCTACCAGCGGCTGCCGACCTTTTGCGCTACGAACGGGTTGATCAAGGTGCCGCGGGATCGGTTTCCGGACCTGATGGTGGGCATTTCCCTGTGGGGGGATGAAAACGACGAAAAAACCCTGCGCGGCAAGGATACTTTTGCCATCTCCAGCCGTAATTATGCCGGCGATCCGCATACCTACTATCTGTATACCATCACCCCCAAACAGATCGGTAAAATCGATAAGGTCGTTCGGAAAATCCGGGATATCGGCGTCAAGGTGCACATGCAGCTGCTGTCCAACGACGAGGGCGTGGACGGTTTTTCCTGGACAGCGCAGGAACTGAAGGATGTGCGCTACGAGATGGACGACGTGCTGGACCGCTATCCCGACACGGTCATTTCCTGCAAATATTACCACGACGTCATCACCTCGGGTGAAATGCTCGGGCGGCCCTTTGGATGGAACGAATGCCCTTCCGTCACTGAACCCCTGGACATCCGGGATCCGCAGCCCAAACGGCTGATCCATTTTATCCGCTGGGCCTCGGATCTCAAGACGATGCACCGCTGCTGCACCTCCGAAACCCGGGACTGCAGCACCTGCAAGGATGGCGCGGCCCACATGAGTTGGGTCATGGTCAACAAACGGGCCCATATCCGCACCACCAAGGATTTGCAGAACTGGATCGAAGTGTATGAAATGTTTGCCAAGCTCTACCAGTTCATTCCCTGGTAGGTCCTGTCGCAAACGGTAACATCTGAACACTGAATCTGCGTGTTTACTATTACGCGATATCCAGCCGCTGCTTCGGACCTGCTCTTTGGCCTGCCGAACCGGCGGCTTGTTTTTAGGACAATTGGAAAATTTTCCGAAGGCGATAAATAGATGGCGCCATCGAAAACAGTGATCGTGGGCTGGGACATGGTCTCGCCGCTGGGAACGGAGATGGTCGACCAGTGGGAGCGGGCCGCCGGGGGTGCCAGCGGGATCGGCCCGCTGACGCGCTTCGCGCGGCCGGAAGGGTTTCCGGTCGCCATTGCCGGCCAGGTGCCGGACTGGGATACCAGCCCTTACCCGTTTCTGGCCCCCCGCCAGATGGCCCACTGGACATCGCCCATTTTCCCCCATGCCATGCTGGTGGCGCATCGCGCCCTGGCGCGCGCCGGCATCGAGATAACGCCGGAACTGGCGCCCCGCGTCGCCATCACCTTCAGCAGCGCAGTGGGCGGTCTGGATGCGGTTTTGCGCGCCGACCGCCGGATGATCGCGGACAACAAATGGCCGCATCCCTTTACCAACCCCAATTCCTGCATCAACATGGTGGGCGGCAAGGTTTCCATCCTGACCGGGGCCACCGGCCCCATTACCGCCACCATCACGGCCTGCGCCACCGGGGTGACGTCATTGATTACCGGGCATTGGCTGCTTGAACAGGGCCGGGCGGATGTGGTGATCTGCGGCGCCGTGGACTTTTGCCTGGTGGAGCCGATCGTGGCCGGGTTCGCCACCATGAACGGCGCCTACCAGCCCAAGCCGGGGCAGGCACCCGAACCGCCTGCACGGGCCAGCCGCCCGTTTTCCATCGATCGACGCGGGTTCGTCATTTCCGAGGGGGCCGGCTGCCTGATTGCCACCACGGAGGCGTTTGCCCGACAGAACGGCCTTTCCTGTGACATTGCCTTGGCCGGGTGGAGTATGACGTCCGATGCCCAGCATTTCGTTGCCCCCAACCTTGCCACGGTCACCCGGTGTATCGGCGAAGCCATCGCCGATGCCGGCTTGCAGGCGGCCGATGTGGACGCCGTCAATGCCCACGGAACTTCCACGCGCATCGGGGACACGGTGGAAGCCCAGGCCCTGGCGCAGATTTTCGGGCATCACCCCCCCCCGGTGTCCGCCAACAAATCCATGACCGGACACGCCATGGGGGCTTCCAGCGCCATCGAAACCATCCTGGCCATTGAAGGCATGCAGCGCGGTCAGCTCCTTCCCACCATCAATCACACCCCGGATCCTGATCTGGCATTGGATGTCGTAGCCGAGGGCCTTCGTCCCAAGGAACAGGAATTCCTCCTGAAAAACGCCTTTGGTTTTGGCGGTTGCAACGCCTGCATCGTTCTGCAGCGGCAGGGATGACAGATCGGCAGCCCGCGCTGCCCACAAGATTGGCCCTGCGACACGTCGCCGTATGCAGAAAATTAGAGGCGCCTCTTGATATCCCCCCCTTGAGGTTATATTGAGTTATATTTGTTTTTTGGGTGATCCGGCGATCCGTTCAGATCCTCCAGATTGCGGGACGGCTTGAGGCAACTCTTGTTATGAGAAGCGGTGCGGCATGGCCTTTCACCCAATCGATTCAAAACCTTAAAAGGGATATTCAGCGACGCCATGAAAGCAGCGGCCAACAGAAAGGTCTATGTCGTGGGATACGGGGCAGCCACCCCTCTGGGGCTTACCTTCCCGGAGACGTGGCGTCGTGCGGCCCAGGGGGAATCGGGGCTGCGCCGGATTACCCGCTGTGCCGTGGAAACGCGCAATAACGTGGTGGGCGAGATTCCCGGATGGGATCCCGAAGCCCTTAGCTTTGTCGACAAAAAAGAAGCCTACAACTGGAACGCCGATTTTGTGCTGCTGACAATGGCGGTTTGCAGGGAAGCCCTGGCGCATGCCGGTTTACCCATGGACGCGCAGATCGGACCGCGCACGGCCTGTCTGGTGGGATCGGCCCTGAACGGTACGGACGCCTTCCGGATTGCCATGGACAACTATACCAACCGTGGCCCGTTGAAAATCAGTCCCTACCTGTTGCCGAACTTGTGCGCCAACCTGCCGGCGGGCAAATCCGGCATGCTGGAAGGATTTACCGGTCCGATTTTCTCCCCTCAGGGGGCCTGTGCTTCCGGCAATCACGCCATCGGCATCGGCGCCCGCATGATTCGTGACGGTGATTGCGACGTGGCGCTGGTGGGCGGGGTGGACACCTGTCTGGTTCCCGAGATCATCCACGGTTTTGCCAACATGCTGGCCACCATCAGCATCGGTCCGAAAGATCGGGCTTTTCAGGATCCCGAACAGGCCTCACGCCCCTTCAGCATCGACCGCAAGGGCATGGTGCTTTCCGAGGGCGGCGGCGTTCTGGTGCTGGCGGCGGACGACATCGTAGCGACCCATGGGCTAAACGCACGGGCCCAAGTCCTGGGCATCGGCTGGACGTCGGATGCGTTTCATTTTACGCAGCCCAATGAAGCGACCATCGTCCGGGCCATCCGGGAGGCCATCGACGATGCCGGCCTGCAGGCGGAGGATATCCACTACGTCAATGCCCACGGCACGTCGACCCCCAAGGGCGACCAGAACGAGATCGAATGCCTGCGGCGTGTTTTCGGCTCGCGCATGGATCGGATCCCCGTATCCTCCAATAAGTCCCAGATCGGTCATTCGTTGGGTGCCTCGGCTGCCATCGAAGCGGCCCTGGCCATCGAGGGCATGCAGCAGGGCCTGATCCTGCCCACCATCAACCACATTCCCGATCCGAAATTCCACGATATCGATGTCGTCCCCAACCATGCCCGGCGGCAGGCCCATGAAATCGTGCTGTCCAACGCCTTCGGGTTTGGCGGAACCAACTGCTGTGTCGTACTGCGAGGTCTGTAGATGAAGCCCCAACCGTTTCTACCGGAGTTGTTGAACGGTCAACCGAACTGCGTGCGCGATCAATCCGGCGGCCAGGTCTGGCACCGCTGCGAAACGCGTGTGCTCTACGCCGATACCGACCGTTCCCAGGTCGTTTATCACGGCAACTACTTGCGCTATTTTGAATTCGGAAGGGCCTCCCTGATGCGGGATGCCGGCTATCCCTACAAAGAGGTTGAACAAAACGGATATGTGTATCCGATCATTGAACTCGGCCTGAAATACTTCAGCCCTTTGCAATATGACGATCCGATCTGGGTCAACACCCGCCCCGCCGACCTGGAGCGGGTCCGGCTGAGCTTCGACTACGTGATCACCCATCAGGAGACGGGGGCGCTGATCTGCAACGGCACGACCCGTCACTGTGCCACCAAAGCCAACGGCGTGCCGGTGGGCATCGACGACCAGACCCTTCATCTATGGAAGACATTCCCGCGATAGCCGGACCCCGCCGCTATACGCTGACGATCACCAACGATCCCGTCCTGCAGGATCACCGGTTTCTCGGCCAGGCGGTATTGCCGGCGGTATACGCCCTGGGGTACCTGGCCCGGACGGTGGGCCGGGAGTTTCCCGATGCGGCCGTGACGTTTTCCGAAGCCATTCGTTTCGACAAGTTCCTGGCACTGCCCGCAGCAGGCGCTCCCGATGTGGCCGTTTTCGCCGACATAGAGCCAAAACCGGACGGTGGGATCGAGGCGGAGCTGTTGACGCGCCACGTCGCCGCCAAAAGCGGCATGACCCGCATGAAAGCCCATGTTCGCTGTCGCTTCGGTGTCGCCGCCGACGGGATGGATACCTTGCCGCCTGTTCCGGCCTGGCGGGAAGCACCGGCCGAGATCTACCATCTCCCCGTCGACCGGCTATACGCGGAGATGGTGCCGTTTGGCCCTGCTTTTCAAAATGTGGTCTCCCCGGTGCAGCTTGGGCCCGGAGGCGCCCGGGCCGTCGTAGCTGGTGGTTCGATAGACGCCGGTGGTCGATCGCCGCAACTGGGGTCGCCCTTTCCGCTGGATGCCGCCTTCCACGCGGCCTGCGCCTGGTCCCAGCGCTTTCACGGGATCATCGCCTTTCCTGTGGCAATGGAACAGCGGTGGATTCGGAACCGGACGCGATTTGGAAAGCACTACCATGCGGACATCCGTTTTCGTGAGGAAGCGGGGGGATGCCTTCTTTTCGACCTCTGGCTGCATGACCGGGAGGGGCGACTTTGCGAATGCATCCAGGGGCTCACCATGCGCGATGTCAGCGGCGGGCGGCTCCAGCCGCCCGGCTGGGTCCGATGCTGCTGAGGCCAACGCCCCATCGTTATTGACGGATCGGGGCTCGATGCGCTACGGTTTCAGCGGCTTTTTTACTGCCTTTCTCCCGTTTTTCCTATTCTTAGAAGGTGCTTTGAAATGAATATTTTACGGACCATGGTGTCATCGGTGTGGCAAACGTTGTTTCCGCCTTTCATGGCCACGGTTTTTTTGACGAGCTGCATGTCATGGCAGCCGGAATGGCCGGCAACCGAAACCGAAGCTCCATCGCCGGATGTCAGCGCGATGCTGCAATCCGCGGATCAGTTGGCCGCCGTGGCCGACAACGCGGCACGTTTGCAGGCCGCCATGGACGCCTATGGCCGCGTACTGGACCATGATCCCTCCCATACCCGCGCCCTGACCGATCTGGCCAATCAAACCATTCTCATGGGGGCGGCGCATACCGACAGTCGACAAGAAAAAAGCCGGCATTTCCGAGCTGCCATGCGGTTGTGCGAGCGGGCCATGTACAACAATCCCGATTTCAGGGCGTTGGCGGATCAGGGCCAGGCGCCCTGGGAGGCGTGTGGGGTTCTGGATGAAGAGGATATGCCGGCCATGATGTTCTGGTCTACGGCCGTGCTGTATTACTTCAAGGAGGTTCTTACCTTTCCGGAGCAGGTTTTCAATCTGTCCTGGGTGACGCATACGGGCCCTTTTCTGGAACGCATGGCGGCGCTCGATCCGGCATGGGGGGGCGGGGCGATTCAATTTACCCAAAGCCTCTATTTCGGTATTCTGCCCGGTGTCCTTGGGGGCGATGAGGCGCTGTCGCAATCCTATCTGAAAGAGGCTGTGGCCTTTGGAACCCCCTGGATGCTGGCACGTTGGGGGCGTGCCAAATACTTCCATGTGCGGGATCAGGACCGCCAGGGGTTTGAGGCAGACCTGCGCTGGGTTCTGGCCCAGGACGTGTCGGCGCCGGGCGAGGCCTTCTGCTGGCGGGCCTATTTCCACCAGGACGCGCGAGATGCACTTGCCGACCCGGATCGTTATTTCGATTGAACCGACCTTCCATGCCATCCAAGACAGGGGCACGGCATGCTGCGCCACTGCGTATATCCATAACGATTTCCTGTCATCAACCCTATTCACTAAAGGAGAACACCATGCGACTGCGGATTGGAATTGCCGGGCTGATAATGGCGATGGGGATTTCGCTGATAACGGGCTGCTCCTGGTTTGCTAAAGCACCGATGGATGTTCTCACTTATGACGTCGACGCGGGCACACCGCAACAGAATCTCTTTATCTTCATGCGCGGCATCGGCGGCAGCCACCGCAGTTTTGAAGAGGAGGGACTAGTGGACGACGTGCGCGCCATGGAATTGCCCTTCGATATGGCGGCCCCCAACGCGCATTTGGGCTACTATACGGGCCGGACGCTGCTCGTGCGATTGAAAGCCGATGTGATCGATCCGGCCCGGAGCGAAGGCAAGGACAATATCTGGCTCGTCGGATTTTCCATGGGGGGCCTGGGCTCGCTGCTCTACCTCAGGGAGCACCCGGAGGATATCCAGGGGGTTTGCCTGATCGCCCCCTTTCTCGGGGATGAAGAGATCATCGAAGAGATTCAGGCCGCCGGCGGTGTGCGGTCCTGGTCACCGGGTGTCTACGATGCCGATGATGACTATCAGCGGATGCTGTGGCACTGGATCAAAGACAATGTCGCCGGAGACAACCCCGTGCCGATCTTTCTGGGTTGCGGTAACGAAGACGAGTTCGCACCGGCCTGTGCCCTGCTGGCTGAGCTGCTGCCGGAGGATCGGGTGATCAACATCCCCGGTGGTCACGATTACGCGACCTTCAAGGCCCTTTGGGACCGTTTTCTGGAAAGTGGGATTTATTTGCCATGAATTGCAGGGGCACGGCATGCCGTGCCCCCGCAGTTCATAAATCGAACATCTTTACGGTCTTAGAGTCATAAGCAGCTTCCGGTTCACGGACTGCCCAATCTATGTTCCGTGCGGTTTCGCTTCCAATTCCTTCTACCGATATAAGATTTTCAAAACTCGCGTTCAGCACGTTCTGAACACTTCCGAAACGGGCCAGCAGGCGGGCGGCCCTTGCGGGGCCCACGCCTGGAAGGCTCTGCAGGATATGCAGTTGCTGTTTGCGTTTGCCTTTCGGGCGATATCCAGATCGGGGCAGTCCCCCGGTGGCGGCAAACCGCACCTGACGTGCGGTGTAAACCATCAGACGGGCTGTTTCATCGGGATTGAACGCTCGCAGCACGGGAATGCCCAGGATCAGACTGGTTGTAATCAAAGCCCCTTGCAGTGCTTCCCGACGGACCCTGGACGGCTTGAGATCACGGCTGGACCCCTCCAGAACCAGAACGCCATTGAGCGGCGACATGGCCAATTGCGTCATTTGTTTGAAAAGCCGACCGTCAATGACCGAAACGGCGAAATCAGAAAGTGTTTTACGTTCAAATAGAAAGCGGCCGCCCACCTGGAAATCACCAACCGCCAATCGCTGGATTTTGACGGTAATGCACTTTATGGTGTCCAGCGCTTGGCGTATCGCTTCAGACCGTTCACGATCATCTACTATAATTTCGATATCAGGGTTCAAACCGTTGCCTTTGCAATAGGAGTAATGGTGTTTTCCAAACAAGATAATCCATGCCGCATGGGTTAGCGTCGGAGATTCAACCCATTTTGACGTCTTCGGCGTAAGGCTGTCCCTATTTGTGGGGCTGTTCTTGCAATTAGTTCCATGGGGCCCATCAGTTCGTAGGCGATATCGTTTTCCCCCTGGGTATTGCCGGCAGCAGCTGAACCTTTTGGATTGCGGCCGGATGGGTGGGCATTACACCGGGCGCTGTTTGCTTCGGGGTCAATTTCATCGCCCCGGTTTTGCCTTTCGGTTTCAGCATCCCGGAGAGCGTAAAGCTTACATCATCCCGAATTTGTTTGTTGTCGGATAATTTCACCGTTGTCTGCAAACGCCACAGGCCGGATTTAGGAAAGGCTGAACGGGGAATTATGATGCGGGTTGTGCCATTGAGGTGGTTTACCACCGTCATGCCTTTTGGGGTTGCGGGCCACTGCCCGGCCGGGGTTGGCGCACTCCACCACCAGTCAAGATCGACCCGGGGAACACCCTGCCAGCCGGTGATTTCCACCTCCAGCGGTACGCTGCCGGTGAACGTCTGGCCGGGTTTGGGCGAGAGGATCTTCAGCCCGGGCTGGACGCCGGGGATCGGTTTCGGGACTAAAGCGATAGGCGTTGACATGGGCGAAGGGGTGTTGGCATGCTTCAGGGTCGGTTTATTGGCTATGGTCAAGGTCTTGTCGCTGAATTGGATGGGGTTTACCGTAATGTCGGTGAGTTGTGGCCCTTCGTTAGCGATGAGCTTCATGCCGATGTCGGACAGGATGGGCCCCTGGTAGGCGATGGGGTCAACCGTGATGTCGGCCATTTTCATGGGCTGGAGGTCCGGCATGGTGCCGCCGGGGGTGGGTGTCCCGGCCAGACACGGCATACCAGCCAGCAAAAAGATCAGCGCGAAGTAAATGAGACCACGGCGGCAATTTCGCATAGCACCCTCCTGTACAAGTTATCGGTGAGGAAACAGGGTCCTATTCGACAATCAATTGAGGATTGTTCCCGGCGAGAGTCCAGAACCAATAGTGCCCCCGCAGTTTCCGGAATTGGGTGCGGTACCACCCGTTGAAGAGCCGATAAACATGACTTGATCTCCCAACTTAGCCAATACCATGGTGGTGCAGCAGGTCTTGCCTGTAATCGTGCCCATCGACATCCGGATAGGAACGACAACGGTGCCGTTGTAGCCGCCATTGTCGAGCGCAACATCAAGCGGCGTGAAACTCTCTCCCCCTTTCCCAAGCCGTAGCCAATCGTCTCGCCAGCCCCGTCCAAGAAGTAAACTACGGCCACCACGTTTAATTGCGCATTTTTCCACGGGCCGGGCAGATTCGAAATGGCCAGCGGGATATTGACGTTAAAAAGGGTCTGATCCAGCATGAACTGGGGGCCGAGATTTTTTTTCAATGTCAGCCCGTATTTTTGGAGCATATCGGCAGCCGTCAGGCCGGGAAACAGCCCGAGCAGGGCAACGATTAGGATAAGAGCAATAATTCGCGATTGTTTTTTTTGGGGGGGTGACCGTCTTTTTCATTGTCGACTCCAGGGTGTAGGGTTTCACATCGCTAAAGGTGAAGATCTGAAAGCGGCTAGCTTTCGGGTTCTGAGTACTTCGTACCCGTTATCGGCCAAAAGGTTCATTTTTTGTTATGAAAAGGGTCAACCCTTGACGATTCACTATTGCCTATCCGCCAGCCATCATGGTTTGACGCCATGGGACCGCCAGACGCCAAAAGCTAAGAGCAGCCAGGCCGCGATAAAGGCCACCCCTCCGATCGGGGTAATGATGCCGAGGCTGCGGATGCCGGTCGTACTGAGGGCATAGAGGCTTCCCGAGAACAGCAGAATCCCGACCGCCATGAGGAGACCGGCGGCCGACAGCAGGATCGACCGCTGGTAATGCTGCGCCACGATACCCACCAGGATCAGGCCAAGCGAGTGGTAGAACTGGTACTGGACACCGGTCTGGAAGACGACCAGGATTTCCAGGGGCATGTGGGATTTGAGGGCATGGGCCGCAAAGGCGCCCAGGGCAACGGACAAGGCAGCGCTGAGAGCGCCGGCAGTGATCAGGACGCGGGGCATGGCGTATTTACCCTTTATCAAACAGTTCAGCCGCCGTCTGGCGGTCGTACTTTCCGGTGGCGGACATGGGAATTTTGTCGACGGTCACCATCCGACGGGGCAGTGCGTAGGGTTCGACCTTGTCCGCCAGGGCATGGCGGATCGCAAGGACATCCATTTCTCCTTTTGACACCGCTTCGACCACCGCAACGATCTCGTTTTCTCGGGCCCGGTCTGTGGAAAGTGCCAGCACCAGTGCATCCTCAATCCCCGGCAGGTCCTTCAGGCAGGATTGCACGCCTTCCAGATCCACCCGTTTGCCGCCCACTTTAACGATACCGTCTGCCCGTCCCATGAGCATAAAACCACGATCGGCGTCTCCCTGAACCCGGTCTCCGGTGAGGAAAAACCCATCCGCATCGGTTTCGAGGCTGGGGGAGAGGTAGGGGGAGCGAACCCATAAGCGTTCGTCTGAGATGCGAATGGCGACCGACGCCAGCGGTATCAGGGTGGTTTCATCGTTGGCGCGGTTGCGCGTGGCAACGCCGCCGGTTTCGGTGGAACCGTAGACTTCGGTGACCCCCACGCCGGTTTTCCGAAAAAAGGCCGTCCCATCTTCCGGTTCAAGGCGCCCGGCCGAAGAAATGGCCAGGCGCAGGTGGTCGGCCTGAAACGTGACGTCGCGAAGGACGCGGTAGTGTGAGGGAACTCCCGCAAATACGGTGGTTTTGTGGCGTGCAATGGCACCCGTGATGTCTTGGGGATAGATGGACGGGCCTCCAGCCACGCGGGCCGATGCCACCAGGGGAACCAGGACGGCGAACAGCAAACCATAGATATGGTAGGGGACCGTGGTGGTGACGAAACAGTCTTCCGGGCAGAAGTTGAACTTTTCCACCATGAAACAGGCTTCCCCGAACAGGTTGCCCACGGTTTTGGGCCATACCTGGGGTTTGCCGGTGGAGCCGCCGGTGAACAGGCGGACGATCACTTTGTCGACCGGTGCGGCATTCAACCCGGGCGATGGATAAGGCCCGGGCGAGAAGGCAACCGGTATCATCGGGGGCGGCAGGTCAAGCGGTTGATCGCTGACCACTCGGCAGGCACCGGTGGACGCCTGAATTTCCTGCAGAACGGTCGGATTCAAGGCGTATGGCAGCAATATCGGTGGTGCGTCTTCCGCAGCAGCGGTCAGTATGGCTGCGGCGGTCAGCGCGGTGTCAGCGGTGTATAGGCATACCGGCTGCGTCGGATCCTCATGGTCCATCAGCGCGGCCTGCAGGCCGCCGGCCAGATTGTAGATGTCCTGGTATGTCCGATCTTCACAAAATAGGTTTTGAGGCCAGACCGGTGCCTTCAGAAGGGCGGTCATCCGTTCCGTGAGGTGAGTGTCGGTTTCGGACTGCATCCGTTCAGTGATCCTTCCGGGGTTCAAAATTATTTTTAGCAGCAATAAAATCCGGCAGATGGCGGATCAGGTGCCACAAACTCCAGCGATGATCCCAAAAACGGCGGCGAAACTTTTTCCGCCAGCCGGGACTCGAATAGAAGCGCTTGACGTGCTGGTTATAGAGCTCGTCCAGCGCTTCCCGGGAGGCAATGGCGCGGGGCACGAAAACAAAGTTGAGGCAGTTCATCTGGCGCCAGTCCTCCTGCAGGGTGCCGAATGCCTGCAGCCCCTGCCAGGCGGGTGCGCCATGGAAGGGGGTGAACTTGGACATGTTCATATCGTCCAGTTCCAAGTCCATGATAAAGTCGCTGGTTGTGCGGATGGACGCTTCGGTTTCACCGGGAAGCCCCATCATGAAAAGGCCCTTGGCACGCAGCCCGCAGTTTTGGATGCGGCGCACCGTATGCCGTACGTCTTCCAACTGGACCCCGGGCTTGTGGCGGTCCATCAGGTCCATATCGCCGGATTCGATGCCCAGCGAGACCTGCAGGCAGCCGGCGGCTTTGAGCATGTGCAGCAGGTCGTCGTCGGCGTGCCCCACGCGGACGGCACAATTGAACTGCAGTCCCAACGGTTTGGTGGCGAGAAGGGTGCACAGGTCCACGATGCGTTTGCGGTGCGCGGTAAACAGGTCATCATAAATATTGACGTGGCGGATGCCGAACCGGTCGCGGAGATAGTGCAGGTGGGCGTAAATATAGGCGGCTGAATTGTAGCGATAGCCCTGCTTGAACACCGACCGGTCGCAGTAGGAGCACTGGTAGGGGCATCCTCGGCTGGTGACCATGGTGGCTCCCGGGGGGTGAATATAGCTAAACAGCGGCAGGTGGTAGCGTTTGGGAAAGCCCGGCAGCTTTTCGTAGGCCGGAAAGGGCAGCTGGTCGAGGTCCGGCAGGAGGCGGCGGGCCGGGTTGGTGACGATCGTGTTGTTATCCCGCCAGATCAGGCCGTCGATGATGGCCGGTTGGGCACCGTCGGCCAGCTCCGCCAGGGTGACTTCGCCCTCGCCCATGCACAGGTAGTCGATGGCCGGAAACTTATCCAACAGCGGGGCGCCGATGGCGGAAATGTGAACGCCGCCGAAGATGACGCGCACTTCCGGTTGCTGCTGTTTGATAGCCGCGGCTAGGTCGTAGCCATCCAGAAAACCCGATGTTGTGGCGGAAAAGCCCACCAGATCCGGCTGAAGCGACAGGATGTCCTGAACAATGGCGGCATGGGGGCGGAGTCGGTCCCAGCCGAGGCAATCGTAAACCCAGACCCGGTGACCGTGTTGTTCCAGCCAGGCCGCCATCGAGAGCAGCCCCAGCGGCGCCATGCGGTTGGCGACAGGTGTGATGTCTTTTTGGCCGGGAACCCAGTTGGAACCGGCCGGATGGACCAGAACAATCTTCATTCTAACCTGCTCCCGATCCCAGGTTGCGGACCGTGGCCATGCTGCGGGCAGCCAATCGGGCCAGCATAAGCGTCATACCGCCAATGAGAATTGCCAGCAGCGGTGCCAGGACAAGCGATCCCAGAAGCCACTCGTACAATCGTTCCAGGGCTTGGTAGCCAAGGGTTTCCAACGACATCTCGGTCAAAAACCGGCCGTGGCGCAGAAAGTAACCGGTTTCGATGCACAGAGCCGGGACCACCGGCGGCATGCAGAGTTGGCTGGATGCCAGGGCGGCGACTTTGTTCAGGCGGAAGTAGTTCGCCGCCAGGATAATGACCAGGGTGTGGCAGGCAATCAGGGGCAGGGTGCCCAGGAACACCCCCATGGCGGCGGCCAGCGCCAGTTGGGTCGGTGAGGTATTTTCACGCAGCAGGGTGCGCAGCGATCGCATGGGGCGCCACACGGAGACTTTGGAGCCTGCCTGGTCGGCATCGGGCACCAGTTTGCGGTGTGGCACCGGGAGGACGGAACGCAGGGCGTAATGCACATTCAGCAGGAACCGCCAGACCGGTTCCCCTAAGGACGACGGCTCGCCGTGGTGCACCGATAGATCCGCATCCACGGCAACCTCGTGAAACGGTACGTCCGCCCAGGCCGATTTGACGAGAATTTCCGCACCAAGCATTGTCCCGCGTTGGTAGATCCGCAGGTTTTCGATGACCGCCAGGGGATAGATGCGCAAGGCGCAGAAGGGATCACGCAGATGCCGCCCGGTTTGCATCTTGAGCCAGAACCGGGGCAATCGCCGCCCGGTCCATCGCCGGCGCAAACCGGTTTGCCAGGCCGGCGGCCGGTAGCCGATGACCAGGGCGTCGGGATGGGCCTGGCAGGCCGCTGCCATTTTTTGAATGTCCGGCATGATCGCCGGCGGCCAGTGCCGCAACACCATGATGTGAGTGGCCTCAAGCGCTCGGGCGCGGGTGGCGGCGATTCGCAGATGGGTCCCTAAAAGCCTGCCAGGCACCGCCGGTGGGTCCCCTTGCGTTGGGGTTGCCCCGGGCGGGTTTATCCCTTCGACGATGAAACAATTGGGCGGGAGGTCGGCCTTCACGATCGTCGGCATTGCTCGGCCGGGACCGGGAAGCACTACAATGGCAATTCGGGTGGTCATGCGTTCAGGGTGTCATCCCAAAATGGAAACCTGCCGGGTGTTGGCCGGCAGGGGTTTTTATACGATCCGGTTGGGCGCTTCAACCGGCGATCCAAGCCTACCGTTTAGCAGGCTCCTTTCCGGATGGCAAGGATGATGGGAGGGCTGAAAGGGGCTATGGGGTGCCACGTGATCCGTGGGATCACACGGAAGCCGGTTCGGCCAATCGAAAGGTCAGGTGGAAGGTGGCGATCCGGCGGTCCAAAACCATCAGCGTTACGGCCGCTTTATGGTTGTTGGGTGTGCGCTCCAGGTCACAGTGAACGCGGACGGATTGTCCGGGAGGCAGCGGTTCCCGGAATTTGGCGTTGTCGATGCGTTCCAGTTGAAGCGGCGTCTGCGCCGCGGATTCCAGTACGGTCTGGGCCATCCGGATCTGGACGAAGGCGGGCAGCAGCGGCTTCCCGGGAAAGTGGCCCTGGAAGGCGATAAACGCCGGCGGGAAACAAAAGGATTGGGCGATGCCGTGATCTCCCTCCCGTTTCAAAGGCTGGTCCGAGGCGGCCTGGATGGCGTTTTTGAGCGATGTCGGAGGCAGGGTCAGTTTTGGAGAGGTCTCATTTGTCGTGTCGGGAGATGCATGGTGCGAAGGGGTCAGCCAAAGTTTCAATTGGCCGCCGGCGATTCGTCGGTCATGACGGTGAACCTGGCCTTCAATCATTGCGAACGCGCCGAAGGTGCCCGTTTGCTTTATCGCTATGGTTAGTTGATCGCCAATGCGGGCGGTGTTTAAACAGTCCATCCCGGTGGCACCTGCCAGGAATCCCACCCGGGGCGGCCAGTCCTGCTGCCGATCGCGCCAGCCTTTTGCCGCGGCAAAGGTCTGCCCCATGAGTTCCAGATGCGCGGTGGGATCCATTGTACCATCGGCGTTGACATGGAGGCTGTCTGCCCTGACGGTGGTGCCGGCGCGGCCGCCGTCAGCATGGACTTCCAGGAGGTTTTCAATCAGACGCACCGGCGGCCGATGGGGAATCAGATCGGCCGCCGGTGCGGGCAGGTTTATTGCCACGCGCATGTCAGATGCGGGCATTCTGAAAAAACTATTGAACCTGGGTGACTTTGCCGTTGCTAAACCTGACGGTCTTCATGACCCAGCGGTTGCGCCAGTAAGTCCACACGTTGTCTTCGAGGGAGGGCGTCTTGTGACGGGCCGGGTAACCCCAGGCCATGCGAACGCCTTTTTTGGTCATGCCGGATAGCACGCGGCCTTCCTTGATCCCCTTGCGGTCGGTGGCACTGAGTCCGGACAGCGAGGCTTTCTGGGGAGCGGTGATCAGATTGAGGTATTCTTCCACGGACATGCCGCCCATATTGCCGGCGCGGTATTCGAAATAAATGAGCTGGTTGTTGTCCAGGCGGGTAAGTGTGAATCCCCCGCGGTATTTTCCCGCGGAAACGGCCGTGTTCACTGGAACAAAAAAATGGCCTGTATCCGGCTCGACGTAGTTGGCATAGCTGGCGATATATTCCGTCTTGCCGCCGCGGGCGGCTTTGGTGTAGCCGTGGATGTTGTTTTGGAGGTAAACATTGGTGTAGCCTTCATAGGGCGTCGGGTCGCCACCCATGCTGGCACATCCCAGCAGACCGAACAGTAATACGAGAGCGGCGGCCATGGCCGTCAAGCTTGTTTTGGTTGGCATGATCTCCTCCTTTGGTTTCCGATGAACCGGTTTGGTGGATGATGCGCGGTTCAGTGTAAACAATTAGGTCGTCTTTTGAAAATTGCGACGGGGAAGATCTATTGATTAGCAAAAAAACGATGCGGGTGCAAATTGTCGGTGGGCGGATTGTTTTCCGCGCTGATTCACAGTGAAGAAATGGGTTGATTGTCGAATCGCTGACCTTGAAGAAAAGGAGATGTCATGTCGTTTGAATTTGCAACGGCGGGCCGGATTGTCTTCGGCCGGGGGTGTGCCGGCCGTATCGGTGAAGAAGCCGCCCAATTCGGTCGTCGCGTCTTCGTTTTGACCGGGCGCCGGAGGGAGCGCTGGGATTTTTTATGGCAGGACCTGCGGCGCAGGGGAATGGATTGCGAGATATTTGCGATCATCCACGAGCCCACCGTCACGGTCGTTGAACAGGCGGTGCAGGCGGCTGCGTCTGCCGGGGTAGACGTCGTGATCGGCATTGGCGGCGGCAGTGTGATCGATGCCGCCAAAGCGGTGGCTGCAAAGTTGCCCAATCCGGGCGACCTCCTGAATTACTTGGAGGTGATCGGTCAGGGTCGGTCTCTCGAAAACCCCTCTCTGCCGTGTATTGCGGTGCCCACCACGGCCGGGACCGGTGCCGAGGTGACCCGCAACGCCGTGCTGCGCTCCGAGGCGCACGGCGTCAAGGTCAGTTTGCGAAGTGATACCATGCTGCCGGTGCGGGCCATGGTCGATCCCGATCTGACCCTTAGCGTCCCGCCCGGGATGACGGCCGGCACCGGCCTGGATGCGCTGACCCAACTCCAGGAGGCCTTTGTGAGCCAACGGGCCAATCCCCTGACGGACGGGCTGTGCCGGGAGGGACTACGCCGGGCGGCGCGATCACTGGCGCGGGCTTTTACCCATGGGGAGGACGGAAATGCCCGGGAAGACATGGCGCTGGCCAGTTTATTTGGCGGGTTGGCCCTGGCCAACGCCGGGCTGGGTGCAGTGCATGGGTTTGCCGGCCCTTTGGGGGGGATGGTGCCGGCCGCGCACGGCATGATCTGTGCGGCGCTATTGCCGGAGGTCATGGCCGCCAACATCCAGGCCTTGACCGAACGGGATCCGGGCCATCCGTCGCTGGACCGCTATCGTGAAACAGCTGTTCTGCTGACCGGCCGGGCCGATGCCACGGCGGAAGACGGCGTGGCCTGGGTGCGTGGGACGTGCCAGCGCCTGAAGGTGTCGTCTCTTGGAAGCATCGGGTTTGCGGCCGCACAAACCGCCGAAGCGGTATCCAAGGCTTGCCAGGCCAGCAGCATGAAGGGCAATCCGGTGCTGCTGACGGAAGAAGAACTGGCGGCGATATTTGGAAACGCTTTATAGAAGTTATCCCGCATACCCCTGCGCGTCGCCGCAGCGATTTTGAAACCGCAGGCGCAGCAGCGCTGCGGCGAAGATTGCAAAATCGTGAGAACGCCACGCTGGGCCGAAAGACGCCCTCTCTGGCGGGGACTCAGCGGCGGGCCTCCATAAGGATCTTCAAATCTTCTATGGGATAGGAGACACAGCAGTGTACATAGCCCATCTGGTGGTCCGAATGGCGCAGGGGAACGCCGGCGGGCTGGAAGACGCGGCCTTTCATGACGCGTACCCGGCACATGCTGCATTCCCCGGAACGGCACTGGGAGGGGGGCGCCAGGCCGGCTTCTTCGAAAGTGTTCAGCAGCGGTGTGCCGGCCCGGGCGCTGATGGTGGGGCCATCCACAAGCGAGACCGTAAAATGATGGTCTTCTTCGATGCCGGCCGGCCATCCCGGGCTCCGGGAGACGTTTACCGGCGGACCGAACATTTCCCGGCGGATGCGACGGGCGGAAACACCGCGCGCCTGCAGCTCGGCGAGGCAGAAGTCATACATGCCCGATGGTCCGCAGAGGTAGACCATGGCGCCGTTCAGGTTCCCGGCTGCTTTTTCGATCAGCGCGCCGTTCATGAACCCTTTTTCACCGGTATAGGCGGGACCGGGCTGCTCGACGACCGTAACATAGGTGAAATTGGCCAGTTTTGCGGCCATGTCGGTCAGTTCGTCATGGTAGATCATGTCGTCTTCGCTGCGGTTGCCGTAGATCAGGGTGATATGGCGATCCAGCCCGCGGTCGGACGCCTCCCGGATCATGCTCATAAACGGTGTGATGCCGCTGCCGCCGGCGATAAACACGAGCCGTCGGCCGTGCAGCAGGGGGTTGTAGACGAAGCTGCCGTCCGGGGCCGACGATGCCAGGTGGTCACCCACCTGGATGGTGTCCAGAAGAAAGTTGGACACGAGGCCGCCCGGCACCCGTTTGACGGTCAGGTCGTAATATCCCGTTTGGCTGGGCGATGACGCAATGCTCAGGGGGCGATTGGTGCGGATGCCATTCACGTCCACCTGCAAGGCCACATACTGCCCGGCCTGAAAGGGGGGGAGAACGCCATCGACGGGGACCATTCGGAAGGTCTTGGTGCTGGGGGTCTCCGTTTGGATATGGCTGACGCGCAGGGACAGGCGGGCCGGGTGCAGACGGTTCAGGTAGGCGGACACGGCGCCTCTTTCGCTGCTGAAGTCCTCGCCGAGGGTCTCGGCCGCTTTGACGAGTTGCAGAACGTCCTGGTAGCCTTCCAGTTGTGCGGCGATGTCACGCTTCATCGGGTGGTCCTTTCGTAGAAACCTTTTTTACCATGAAGACCATGAAGGACATGAAGATTACCCCAAACAGCAGTTGATGTTTACTTCATGCGCTTCATGTCCTTCATGGTCAGCTTTTATGGGTGCATTTCCAGCCGCCGCAGGACGGCCTGTCCGGTTTTGAATCCGGATTCCAACGTGGGTTGAAAGCCATTGGCGCCCACCCAGCCTCCGGCCAGGAAAAGCCCTTCGATATGCATCTGGTTGGGCAGAAATACGGGCGAGTCCTTGATGTGCTTTTCAAATCCGTAAATGGCCCCGTGGGGGGTTCCCAGATAGCGCATATGGGTGATGGGGGTGGCGATTTCCATTTCTTCGATATGGTTGCGCAGATCCGGGAAAACCTGTTCGGCCTGCTGCAGCATGGCGTCGGCCACCCGGTATTTTTCGGCGGCATACTGGGCGGGCGGCACCTGCAGCCAGGCATCGCCGAACTTCAGGGTGATCAGCGCTACCTGACTGGTGCCCGGCGGTGAAAAAGCCGGGTCGATCAAGGTGTAGCAGGTCATCATCATGCCGTCGCGGTGGTCGATATCGCGGACTTTCATCCGCGCATAGGCCCTATCGGCATCCGTGTGTCCCAGGATGAAGTTGGTGGAAGACGTAATGCCGAGTGCCTCAGGGGGTTGGTCGAGCCCCAGATAAAGGGTGAAGGCCGACGGGCTGATGGAGGTGCGCTTCAGTTCGCCCCACACGGCCGCGGGAACCTGGTCCTGATCCAGCATGTCGACATAGGTGGCAATTTTGGAGGCGTTGGAAACGACCTGGCGGGCCCGGATGGTTTCACCGTCGGCGGTCGTCACACCCGCCACCCGGTCGTTTTCCACCAGAATGCGGGCCACCGGGCAATTGTAGCGGATCTTGCCGCCGCACTGCACGATGCGGTCGGCCAAAACCGTTGAGAGGGACTGGGAGCCGCCCTTGAGATGAAAGGGCAGAAATTCGATATAGGCAAAGAGCATGGCGGCCATATCGATGAACGACAATTGGCTGGGGGGGAGGCCCATATAGGTCCAGTAGGGCGTCAGGGCGGTTTTCAGCAGCGGGTCGCGAAAGTGGTCGTCCAGAACGGCCTGCAGCGGTTTCAGCCCATATTGGAAGTACAACGGGTATTTATCGCGATGGACGTCGGGATCTTTGAAATAAAAAGCACCGATGACCTCGCCGAAAACCCGGTAGACGAGGTCGAAAAAGGCATCGATGCCCTCCGCCTCGTCGGGGAAATGGTGCTTGAGCGTCGCGGTGGCCCGGGCCCGGTCGGGCTCCAAAAGGATGTCCAGCTTCCCCGGTATCATGACATGATAAAGATCGGTCATGGGCATGAAGGTCAGGTGTTCCATAACCCCCAGTTGATCCAGCACCATGCGCAGCGGGCCGGGCTTTTCGGACGTGCCGATACCGCTCAGCTGATGCAGCGCCACCTCGAACTCGAAGCGCCCGCGGCAAAAGCTGGTGGCGCAGCCGCCGGGGATGGTGTGTCGTTCCAGCACCAATACCTTGGCGCCGCCCTGGGCGAGGGCTGCTCCGGCGGTCAGTCCGGCATTGCCGGCGCCAATGATCACAGCGTCATACGTTTCCATTCGCTCCCCTTTGCGTGTTTATGATCGGTTGGCCGGTTGTCAGAAAGGATTCTATGGCGGACTGCAGCGATCGGATTTGGCTGGGAGCGATCCATGTGATGTCAGGGTCGGCCCGAAACCAGGTGAACTGGCGCTTGGCATAACGCCGGGTGTCCCGCTTGAGCAGCCGCAGGGTTTCCTCCCAATCGACACTTTTGATCAGGTGGTCTGCCATATGACGATATCCGATGGACTGCATGGATTTTAGTTCCGCGCCGTACCCCCTGGCCAGCAGGCCGCGCACTTCTTCCAGCAGGCCGTCGGCCACCATCTGGTCGACCCGCTGGTCGATCCGGGCGTAAATATCCTCCCGGGGCAGGGTTAACCCTACTTTGAAGGTCGCGAAACGCGGTTGGGCAAACCGGTGTTTGCGCTGGTGATCGGAAATGGGTCGACCGGTGGCCTGATAGGTTTCGAGAGCCCGGATGATGCGAAAGCGGTCATTGACGTGGATGCCGGCCGCTGCTTGCGGGTCGCAGGCGGTGAGCTGGGTGTGGAGGTAGGAGGGGCCATGGGCATCCGCCAGGTGCTCCAATTCGCGGCGGATATCCGGATCGGGGGGCCGGCTGTCGAACAGGCCATAGATCAGGGCTTTTATGTAAAGACCGGTGCCGCCCGCAACGATCGGCACCACCCCCCGATCATGGAGCTCGCGGATAACGTTCCCGGCATCTTGGGCGTAGCGGGCAGCGTCGTAAGAGGTGTCCGGATCGACGATATCCACCATGTGGTGTGTTACACAGGCCTTTTCGGCAGGTGTCGGTTTGGCCGTGCCGATATCCATCCAGCGGTATATCTGCATGGAATCGGCCCCGATGATTTCGCCATTGAACCGCTCGGCCAAATGGATGGCGGTGCGGGTTTTGCCAATGCCGGTGGGGCCGCAGACAACGATAACCCGGGGGCGGTTTTGACGTGGGCCGGTTTCCATGCTGCTATGCATAGTCGAACTGGCAGCCGGGGGCAAGAGGCTTGTCCGCCGGCTTTTTGGCCGCCCGGTCGATTGTCCGGGAAAGGCGTTGGTTGTGGTTTGGACCGGTTCCGACAACTCACGGGTAATAGGGCTTTTTATATTGACAACATGGGGACGATGCTATAATTAGGTCCAAAATTTACTGATTCCATAGAGCTTAATAGGCGGAACGCCGAAAATAATATTACTAAAGGAGGGTATTCGTAAATGGCCACAGTTGAATACATGGGTAAAGGGTTTGAAGTTGACGAAGACGGCTTCATCGGGAACTACGAAGACGGCAAGTGCGAAGAATGGATCCAGTACGTCAAGGCTCAGGAAGGCATCGAAGAGCTGTCCGACGAACATCGCAAAGTCATCACGGTTCTCCAGGAGTACTACGAGAAAAACGGTATCGCACCGATGGTGCGGGTGCTGTCCAAAGTCACCGGCTTCAAACTGAAACACATCTATGAACTGTTCCCGTCAGGACCGGGCAAGGGAGCTTGTAAGATGGCAGGTCTCCCCAAACCGACCGGTTGCGTCTAATCGACGAACCGTGACGGCAACAGCACGTTGCTGACTGTAAAGGCCCTGCTGAACCAGCAGGGCCTTTTTTTTTCCATGGAGGACGGCATGATCCTGCCGGTGAAAACCCACTCGCGCACCGAAATGATCGACATCACCGACGACGTGCAGGCGGCCATCCGTGAGGCGGGTGTGCGCGACGGATTTTGCATGGTGTTTGTCCCCCATACCACCGCGGCGGTAACGATCAATGAAAACGCGGATCCGACGGTGAAAGACGACATGCTGAAGGTGATCAATAAGATCATTCCCTGGGATGACGGTTATCGCCATTTGGAAGGCAACTCGGCCGCGCACATCAAATCAACCCTGGTGGGCGCTTCGGAACTGGTGGCCGTTGCCGGTGGCAAACTGCAGCTGGGAACCTGGCAGGGTCTTTTTTTCTGTGAATTCGACGGTCCCCGGCGCCGCAAGGTACATCTCCATTTTATCTAACGCGAGGGGCCACAGCCGCCCATCTGAAACGGACAGGATTGCCAATGGCTTCAGACGCTGCGTCGATGGATGATACGGATCGTTGTATCCTCAACCGCATTCAATCCAATTTTCCCGTTACGCCGAAACCATACGAAAGCATTGGTCAGGATTTGGATCTGACCGAGGCCGAGGTCATCTCCCGCGTCGGACGTTTGAAGGAAATCGGCATCATCCGGCGGATCGGCGGTAATTTCTCGCCGGAAAAACTGGGATTTGTCAGTACCCTGTGCGCGGCCTCGGTACCGGAGGAAACCCTCGAGGTTTTCGCGGCCACCGTCAATCGCTATCCCGGTGTGACCCACAACTACATGCGGGAAAACCATTTCAACGTCTGGTTTACATTTATCGCCCCGTCCATGGAAGAGATCGAGGCCAACCTGGCCGCCATTGCCGCCGAAACCGGTGTTCACGACATTCTGAATCTGCCGGCGACCCGGGTTTTCAAGATTCGCGCGAAATTCGACGTATAATCGACGGGCGTTCCATGCAAAATCTACGCATTGCCGCTGCCATGCTGCATACCCCGGTGGGCCGGATGGAGGACAATCTGGCCGCCGTCGTTGCCTGGACCCGACGCGCCGGCCAGGCCGGCGCGCGCCTGATCTGCTTCCCGGAGATGACCCTGACCGGGTACAGCACCCGGGGATCGCTGGCGGAATATAGTCTGTCTTCGGATGGTCCGGTCGGGAAGACGCTGCAGCAGCTGGCGGAGCGTGAGGCCATGACGCTACTGGTGGGTACGGCCGAACCGGCCCCCGGCGGCCGGGTATATGCCGCCCATTGGGTGGTGCAGCCGGGTGTTCCGATTGCGGTGTACCGCAAAATCCATATCGCGCCTCCCGAGGCGCAGGCCCTGGTTGCCGGGGACCGTGTGCCGGTATTTGGGGGCCAGGCGATGCACTTTGGCATCCAGCTCTGCTACGATGCCCATTTCCCTGAATTGTCAGCCCACATGGCCTGCCAGGGAGCGGATGTCATTTTCTTTCCCCACGCCTCCCCCCGCGGGACACCGTCGGAAAAACACCGTTCCTGGATGCGGCATCTGACGGCGCGGGCCTTTGACAACGGTGTCTTCGTGGTGGCCTGCAACCAGGCGGGCGAAAATGGCGAAGGCCTTCATTTCCCGGCAATCGCCATGGTTATCGGACCTTCCGGAGATCTGCTGGCGCAGGACACGTCGGGCGAGGAAGGGTTGCTGGTGGCCGATCTGGACGCGTCCCTGCTGGACCATGTCCGCAGCCACCGCATGCGCCATTTCCTCCCGAACCGGCGTCCCGGCCTCTACCGCCGCCTGCTGGATCGTCAGGGCGGACCCCGATCCGGATCGGGCGATACCTGATCGTAATGGGGCGGGGGGTCAGGTAAGAATAGAGTGTACCAGACGAATGCGGCCGGCGGTGCGCGCGACCTTGATGTGAAATCCGTGCAGGGTGTCGATCAATGGCCGTCCCAGCAGAAATTCGAGCATGGCCCGGGGGGCATGCCCGTTTTCCACCAGAAGGTGGCGCAGGCTTTCATCGTATTTGACCATGTCGGTGATCACGCTGCGCGCTGCGGCCCGTTCGGGCGTATCCGATGACAGTTGTTCGACCAAACGGCGGATCGTATGGTAGGCGCAACGCTGGTCGTGATCGGCAATCAGGTCCCATAACCCCTGAGCATCTTCCAGCAGGTCTTTTCGCACCAGGCGCTCCCGGTGGTAAAGCGCTTCGATGGCGCGGGTATCCCAGCACTGCAGGGCTTTGCATTCGGCCGGGCGCCGGTCGTAGATGGTGCAGCGGCTGCTTTCGTCATCCAGAAAGCGGCAGCACCAGCCATCGCCCTTTCCTTTGATTTTAATAATATCCGTATCCGCATAGGACCGCCGTCCCGCGACGTTGTCCTGAACCGGCTCGCCTACCCGGATGGTATAGAGGGCTTCGACTGGAATCAGGCCGTCCATGACCAGGTGACGGTCTTCCCTGTGCAAGGCGGGGCCGCCCTTGCGGCAGCACGTGCCGCATTGCCGACAGGCTGCAGATGCCGCGGTGATATCGTTGTCCGTCGGTTCGAAAGGACTCATCGTTGTTTATCCTGCCATTATCGCTGTTATGCCTGAATACAAACCGGGGGCAATGAAGCCCTGCTTCATGCCCCCGGCGGTGTTGTGCTGGTTTCAGACGGTTTCTGATCCGGCGTGGCTACTTGTCGGATTTAATGCCGGCCCGGCCATCATCGCAGGGCTCGTCCGCGCCGCCGTGCTCGGCCGTACCGGAAAGGGTACAGACTGGATCGCCTTCGACAGCGGTTTCCGGAACATCCTTTAATTCGACTTCCTGCCTCGTATATTCCATTTCCGCCAAACGCTTCATGGCGATGTAGCGTTCCCGGTATTGTTTTTCAAGTTCCACCGTAAGGCGCGCGGCCTCCTCGGGAAAGGACTTCTGCAGCGAGGCATACCGAACTTCACCGGCCAGGAATTCCTGGAGGTTGCCGTTGGGCTCTTTGCTGTCGAGGACGAAGGGGTTCTTGCCCTCTTCCTTGAGCTGCGGGTTGAAGCGATACAGAGGCCAGTAGCCGCATTCGACCGCCAGTTTGGTCTCTTCCTGGCTTTTGCCCATGCCTTTTTTGATGCCGTGGTTGATGCAGGGCGAATAGGCCATGACGAGCGAGGGGCCGTCATAGGCTTCCGCTTCGGTAATGGCCTTTATCAGCTGCTGTTTGTTGGCCCCCATGCCGACACAGGCCACATAGACATAACCATAGGTCATGGCCATGGCGCCCATGTCTTTTTTGGCGGTTTTCTTGCCGGAGGCGGCGAACTGGGCCACCGCCCCGGTGGGGGTCGCCTTGGAGGACTGCCCGCCGGTGTTGGAGTATACCTCGGTGTCGTACACCATGACATTGATGTCTTCGCCCGAGGCCAGGACGTGATCCACGCCGCCGTAGGCGATGTCGTAGGCCGCGCCGTCACCCAGGAAAACCCAATAGGATTTCTTGGTGAAGAGTTTTGCCATGCTGAGAATTTCAGCCAGCAGGGCGTTGTTCTTGTGGGCCGGTAAGAGGGCTTTGAGCTGGTCGCCATAGCGCCGCGACCCTTCGGCATCTTTCATGTTGTCCAGCCAGCCCTGGAGGGCGTCTTTGACATCGGCCGGGGCGCCGTTGGACAATGCTTGCTTTGCGAGGTCGACCAGTCTGCGCCGCTGCTGCAAGGCACCCAGGAACATGCCGTAGGTAAACTCCGCCGGGTCCTCGAACAGCGAGTTGCCCCAGGTGGGGCCGTGGCCGTCCTTGTTGACGCAGTAGGGCACGCTGGGGGCCGAACCGCCCCAGATGGAGGAGCATCCGGTGGCGTTGCCGATGACCATGCGTTCGCCGAACAGCTGGGTGATAAGCTTGGCATAAGGCGTTTCGCCGCAGCCAGCACAGGCCCCCGAGAATTCAAGCAAGGGCTGAACAAACTGGCTGCCCTTGACCGTGTTGCGCTTGGTCAGGTCGTCACGCACCGGCAGGCCGGCGGCATAGCGGTGAAGGGCGGCCTGATCCATCTGGCTTTCCAGCGGTTTCATGACTAAGGCCGGCTTCTTGGCCGGGCATATGTCGGCGCAGTTGCCGCAGCCCAAGCAATCCAGCACGTTGACCTGCATCCGGAACTGGTAGTCTTTGAGTTCTTTGCCGACGGCTTTCTTGGCCGTAAATCCTTCCGGAGCTTTTGCGATTTCTTCGTCGGTCAGCAAGTGCGGGCGGATGGCGGCATGCGGACAGACCATGGCGCACTGGTTGCACTGGATGCAGTTATCCATGACCCACTCGGGCACCATGATGGCCACGCCGCGCTTTTCGTACTGGGCGGTGGCCACCGGGAAGATGCCGTCCGGCGTAAAGGCGCTGACCGGCAGCTTGTCGCCCTGCTGGGCCAGGATGGGCTGCATGACGTTCTTGACGAAATCGGGTACATCTTCTCCTTGGGCGTCGGCGCCATCGGCCTGGGCCCAGCTGTCGGGGTATTTGATTTCGATCAGGTTGTCGAGGCTCTGATCGACGGCATCCCAGTTCATCTTGACGATGTTTTCGCCCTTTTTGCCGAACATCTTCTTAATCTGGTCCTTGAGATAACCGATGGCTTCATCCACCGGGATCACATTGGCCAGTTTGAAGAAAGCGGTCTGCATGACCATGTTGATGCGTCCGCCGAGCCCCACCTGGCCGGCAATCTTGACGGCGTCGATGGTGTAGAACTTGAGCTTTTTTTCGGCAATCGTGCGGCGCATGGCGGCCGGCAGTTCGGTTTCCATATCCTCCAGGGCCCAGGACGAATTGAGTACGAAGGTGCCGCCCGTCTTGATGCCTTCCAGAATGTCGTACAGGTGGACATAGCTGGACTTGTGGCAGGCGATGTAGTCGGCCGCGTCGATCAGGTAAGTCGATTTGATGGGTTTTTTGCCGAACCGCAGGTGGGAAATGGTAATGCCGCCGGACTTTTTGGAGTCGTAGGCAAAATAGGCCTGGGCGTACATGTCGGTGTGGTCGCCGATGATCTTGATGGCGCTCTTGTTGGCGCCTACCGTTCCATCGGCGCCCAGTCCCCAGAACTTGCAGGCCACAGTGCCTTCGGGGGCTACTTCGAAACCGGTTTCAACCTCGAGCGAGGTGTTGGTGACGTCGTCGGAAATTCCCACGGTGAAATGGTTCTTAGGCGCAGCCGCGGCCATGTTGTCGTAGACGGCCTTGGCCATGCCGGGGTTGAACTCCTTGGAGCCCAGACCGTAGCGGCCGCCCAGGATCTTGGGCATTTCACCCTTTTCCATGTAGGTCGTACAAATGTCGAGATAGAGCGGATCGCCCAGGGCGCCCGGTTCTTTGGTGCGATCCAGGACGGTGATGGTCTTGACCGTTTTAGGCATGACGGCGAACATGTATTCCGGGGCGAAGGGGCGGTAGAGGCGGACTTTGATCAGGCCGACTTTCTGGCCATTGTTGTTCAGGTATTCCACGACCTCTTCCAGGGTTTCGCAGGAAGATCCCATGGCAATAACAACCCGGTCGGCCTCGGGGTGGCCCACATAGTCGAAGGGCTTGTAGCTGCGGCCGGTCAGGTCGCTGACCTTTTTCATGTAGTCGGCCACGATGCCCGGTGTCTTGAGATAATAGGGGTTGCAGGCTTCCCGGCCCTGGAAATAGATGTCCGGGTTCTGGGCCGTGCCCCGCAGTTCGGGCCGCTCGGGGTTGGCGGCCCGAGCCCGGAAGGCCGCCACGGCCTCGCGGTTGACCAGTTTGGCCATGTCGGCATAGTCGATCATCTCGATTTTCTGGATTTCATGGGACGTCCGGAACCCGTCGAAAAAGTGCAGAAAGGGAACGCTGGCTTCGATGGCGGCAAGATGGGCGACGAGCGCCATGTCCATGGCTTCCTGGACCGAGTTGGAGGCCAACAGCCCGAAGCCGGTCTGGCGCACGGCCATGACATCCTGGTGATCCCCGAAAATCGACAGGGCGTGGGCCGCAATGGCGCGGGCCGTGACGTGGAAAACCGCGGGCAGCAACTCCCCGGACATTTTGTACATGTTGGGGATCATCAGCAGCAGGCCCTGGGAGGCCGTGAAGGTCGAGGTCAGCGCGCCCCCGGCCAGCGAACCGTGCACGGCCGCCGCGGCCCCGGCTTCAGACTGCATCTGGCGGACCGTCATGTTTTGTCCGAAAACGTTTTGGCGGCCGTTGGCGGCCCAGTCATCGGCAATTTCTCCGATGGGTGAAGACGGCGTGATGGGATAGATCGTGGCCACGTCACTCATGGCATAAGCGACATGCGCGGCCGCCGTGTTTCCGTCGACAGTTTTCATTGTTTTAGCCATAGAAAACGCTCCTTTGGAATTTAAGTATTTGCTAAACCCTTGTTTGGCGTGAGTTTGCCATTGTTCTCGTAAAAAAGAATAAGATGAAACCCATATTAGAATCCTATGGGTTTGTAAAGTCTAAAGATAGGCGGCGCTATTCCTCATGGTGAGACGAATCCTCCGCTGTCATGCGATCGCACAGGACTTCCGCGATGTGACGGACCGCCAGCCGGTGGCCGGCGCGCTCGGCACCGCCGCGCAGCTGCATGACGCAACCCGGGCATTCGGTGACCAGGAGTTCCGCGCCGGTGGCTTTAAAGTCGTCGAGTTTGTGTTTCAGGATCTGGGACGAAATTTCGGGAAACTTGCCGGAATAGGTCCCGCCGAACCCGCAGCAGGTTTCCTCTTCCGCCGCCGGTTTGAAGTCAAACCCGGCCTGGTGCAGGAGCGCCTGGGGGGCCTCCCGTTCCTTCAGGCCGCGGCACAAGTGGCAGGGGGCATGATAGGTCACCGCTTGCTGCGAGGGCTGGAAAACCTTGGGTTCCAGTTTGAGAATCCGGTGGGCAAACTGGGTAAAGGTGAGCACTTTTTCACCAAACGCTCTGGCTTCGGCGGCCTGGTCCGGATGGTTGGCCAAAGCCTGGGCATAGCCGTGTTTGAGGTGGGAGGCGCAGGAGGCGCACAGGGTCACGATATAATCGAAGCGTCGGTGGTCGACGGCGGCCATGTTCTGGCGGGCCACATCCCGAGCCGCAGCTTTTTCCCCCATCATCTGGACCGGGAGCCCACAGCAGGACTGCTCCATGGGAAATTCCAGTGCCGCGCGGTGGCGCGCCAGCAAGCGCACGGCCGCTTCCAGTTGCTCCGGATAGACGAAGTCCTGCACACAGCCCGAGAACAGGGCGATCCGGAATCGGGGGTTGGAAATGTTCGGCTGGATCGTGGGCCAGCGGTCCCGAAAAGGTGTTTCGGCAATGGCGGGGAGCGCCCGGAAATTGTGCTCCGGATAAAACACATACGGCAGATGCCGCAGGTAGGGGGTACCTCCCGTGATGGGTTTCTGAGTCTTGGACGCGGAGCGCAGCAGCCCGTGGAACAGTTTGCGGTTTTTCAACGTCAGGGCCAGCAGGCGACCGGGCAGGGGATGGCCGTCCTCGTCCTGGATGCGGGCGTGGACTTCCTTGATCAGGCGCGGCAGGTCGATGCCGGCCGCGCAGACTTCCTTGCAGGCCCCGCAGTTGATGCAGTTCTGCACCAGGTTCTTGGCCTTGTCGCGACCATGAAAAAAATAGGTGCTGATCAACCCGATGGCCCCGATGTAGATGTGCCCGTACTGGTGGCCCCCCACCATGCGGTAGACCGGACAGACATTGGCGCAGGCCCCGCAGCGCACGCAGCGCAGGATCTGGGAGAAAAGCGGATCCTTGGCGATTTCACGGCGGCCGTTGTCCAGAAACACGATGTGCATCGCCTTGCGGCCGTCCGCGGCCGCAGCGCATTCGGAAGGGCCCGTGATCCAGGTCACGTACGAGGTGATGGCCTGGCCCGTGGCGTTGCGCGGCAGCGCCCGGATGATCCGCAGGGCATCGTGCAGGGTGGGCATGAGCTTGTCCAGACCCACCAGGGCCACGTGCACCCGCGGCAGGGTGGTCACCAGACGCGCGTTGCCCTCGTTGGTGGTCAACCCGATGGTGCCCGTCGCGGCGATCGCAAAATTGGCCCCGCTAATCCCCATGTCGGCGTCCACATACTTCTCGCGCAGCTCCCGCCGGGCCACCTTGACCAGCCGTTCGATCTCGCTGTCCTGCTGCTTGCCGGTCACGTCCGTGAACAGGTCCGCCACCTGAAAACGCGACAGGTGAATGGCCGGCATCACCATGTGGGAGGGGCCCTCGTGGCGCAGCTGGATGATCCATTCCCCCAGGTCGGTCTCGGTCACCTCCAGCCCCTGGGCTTCCAGGTGATGGTTGAGCAGGGTCTCCTCGGCCGTCATGGATTTGGATTTGACGATTTTCCGTGAATCGGTCTTGCGGGCAATATCGGCGATGATCCGGTTGGCATCCTCGGCCGTGCGGGCCAGGTGCACCTGGATGCCGATTTTCTCGGCATTGGCCTTGAAGGTTTCATAAAGGGCGTCCATCTGCCCGATGGCGGCGTCTTTGGCCGCGGCGATCTCGGCCACGAGGCTGTCCACATCCATGTCGCGAAAGGCATTGGCCCGGCTGGTGCGGTAGGCCACGGCGAACTTGTCCATGGCCTCCCGCAGGAAGGTGTTCTCCAGGGCCCCTTTGACGTCTTTTTTATAGGCTTTCAGGTTGCGCGCGGTTTGCATCAGCTGTCCTCCAGGATCAGGATGTGAAGTTCGAGGGGGCCGTGAACCCCCAGGGCCAGCACCCGTTCGATATCGGCCGTGCGGCTGGCGCCGGTGATAAAGGCCGTGTAGTTGGGGGCCTGCCCCATGGCGCCCTCAAGCGTGGTTTCAACGTCATAGGACGCTTCCCGCAGGCGCGAGACAGGCAACACCGCAATATGGATTTCGCTGATCATGGTGGCCAGCCGGGTTTCTTCGCTGCTGGAGTCGATCACCAGGGTGCCGGTCTCGGCAATACCGAAGTCGGCATAGGTCAGCCCGATGTCGATGCCGGCCAGGTGGTCGCGCAAATGGTCGGCGGTGCACTGGATGCCGCGGGCCGCACACAGTTCGTTGAGGGTCGCCAGTTGATCCGGCGGCAGGCCGGGGGCGGCGATCACCTTGGTCTGCTTGGTGTCGCAGAGGGTTTCGGCGGGGGCCGAGAGCGGGGCCTCGCAGCCCGCCACCAGCAGCTGGCAGGCCTCCTTTTGCTCACACAAGGTGACGGCATAGTCCAGGGCCGCCCGGGCAGAACCCACCCGGGTGACGATCGCGGAAACCGCCTCGGCTTTTTCCTGGAAGCGGTGGGCAAGGGTTTCGGTCGGATTCATAAGCGCTTTCTCCCTGTGCCGGCGCCGCCCAGTGGCGTTGTCGCCGACATCGCTATAGAGGCAGTAGTTGAGATGTGTTGGTGGCTGATGAGCGCATCAAATTTTGGTATGACCATTAGTTATTTGCAGGCCAATAATTTGTCAAGAAAATAAAAAACTTGCATCTTAAGCATAATATCGCCTATATATTGGCCATAATCTGGTTTGCACGGGCCGGGTTTTGGAATTCGACGACAATATTGGTATGAATGACAATGGTAATACCAATATATTTCGTGGGCCTGCCCATGGATTAAGGAGGCGTTATGCCAGTAAAAACCATCGTGAAAGCATTTGAAGCGGTGGCGGGTGTCGATAACGTGTTGTCCGAGCCTGCGGATCTAGCCACTTACGCCTACGATGCCGCTGTTCTGGACAAGGTCATGCCGGCCATCGTGGTGCGGCCCACCAGCAGCGAGGCGCTGGGACAGGTCGTTCGCCTGTGCAATGAAAACCGGCTGCCGCTGACCGTGCGCGGGGCCGGTACCAATTTGAGCGGCGGCACGATCCCGCTTCCCGGCGGGGTGGTGGTGGTGACCAACGGGCTGGCCCGTATTCTCGAAATCAACACCGAAGATTTATACGCCCGCGTGCAGCCCGGTGTGGTGACGGCCAAACTGGCGGCGGCCGTCGAAGCCCAGGGGTTGTTTTATCCGCCGGATCCCGGCAGTCAGGCGGTATCCACGCTCGGCGGCAATGTGGCCGAGAATGCCGGTGGGCTGCGGGGCTTAAAGTATGGCGTGACCCGCGATTATGTGATGGGACTGGATTTTTTTGACGTGGACGGCGGCCTGGTGAAAACCGGGGGGCGTACGGTCAAATGCGTCAGCGGGTACAACCTGACCGGATTGATGGTGGCATCCGAAGGCACCCTGGGGGTGTTCAACGAAATTACGCTCAAGCTGATTCCGCCGCCGGCCTACCGCAAAGCCATGATGGCGGTGTTTAGCGAGATGGGGCAGGCTTCCGAAGCCGTGGCCGCCATCATTGCCAACCGGGTGGTTCCGGCCACGCTGGAGTTTATGGATAATTTTACCATCCGTGCGGTGGAATCCTACAGTCAGGCCGGTCTGCCCTTGGATGCCGGTGCCCTGATGCTGGTGGAGTGTGACGGCTATCCCGGCCAGGTGGAGGAAGACGCGGCCAAGGTGGAGTCCATCTGCAAGGAAATGGGCGCCACTTCGATTCGCGTGGCCCGGGATGACGCCGAGCGTGACAAGGTGTGGGAAGCCCGCCGGGCGGCCCTGTCGGCCCTGGCCAAAGTGAAACCGACCACCGTGCTGGAGGACGCCACCGTACCCCGCAGCAAGATTCCGGCCATGATCCGGGCGCTGGATGCGATCAGCAAGAAATATGATCTGACCATCGGCACCTTCGGTCATGCCGGCGACGGGAATTTGCACCCCACCATCTTGACCGATCGCCGCAACACGCAGGAATGGGAGCGCGTGGAAGCGGCCATCGAGGAGATTTTCGAGGAGGCCCTGGCAATGGGTGGAACCTTGTCCGGCGAACACGGGATCGGCACCGCCAAATGCCGCTTCATGGAAAAAGAGACCAGCCGTGCCACCATGGTCTATTCCCGGCGCATCAAATCGGCAATGGATCCCCACAACATCCTCAATCCCGGCAAAATCATAGGAGGGCAGTCATGACACGCATGCAGGAACTGTCCCGGATGATGAAAGCGCTGGAGGATCAGCTGGTGGTCTGCATGAAATGCGGCATGTGCCAGGCGGTCTGTCCGCTGTTTGCCGAGACCGGCCGCGAAGCTGACGTGGCCCGGGGAAAACTGGCCTTGTTGGACGGGCTGATGCAGCAGATGTTCGAAGACCCGGAAGGGGTCAGCCAGCGCCTGAATAAATGTCTGCTCTGCGGGTCATGCGCCGCCAATTGCCCGAGTGGTGTCAATGTTCTGGAAATATTCATCAAGGCGCGGGCGATTCTGACCGGTTATCAGGGGCTGCCGCCTGCTAAAAAGGCCATTTTCAAAGGGCTGCTGGCCCATCCCGCGCTTTTCGATAAACTGGGCGAATGGGGGGCCAAGTTCCAGAAGATTTTCACCAAACCGGCCAGCGATGTGATCGGGACGTCCTGTGCCCGTTTTATGTCGCCCTTGATCGGCGATCGTCACTTCCGGCCCCTGGCAGAAACCCCCTTTCACAAGACGATGCCTTCCCTTGATACACGGGCCGGGGCTTCCGGGCGCAAGGTCGCTTTTTACGTGGGCTGCCTGGCCGACAAGATCTTCCCCCATCTGGCCCAGGCCACCGTGGATGTGCTGACCCATCACGGGGTGGGCATTTTCATGCCTGAAAATCAGGCCTGCTGCGGTATTCCGGCGGTGTCTTCCGGTGATACGGAAACCTTTCAGCGTTTGGTGCGCCACAACATCCGGCAATTCAAGGCCGGGGAATACGATTGCCTGGTGACGGCTTGTGCCACCTGCACCTCCACCATCAAGGAGGTCTGGCCCATGATGACCGCCACCGATGACCGCTTGCATGCCGAGGCCCGGCAACTGGCCGATAGGACTTTCGATATCCATCAATTTTTGGTATCAGAATTCGGCATTACCGGGGGCGAGGCCGGGGAAGCGGATACCCCCGTCACGTACCATGACCCCTGCCATTTGAAAAAATCGTTAAAGGTGTGGACCGAACCACGGACACTCATCAACGCCAGCCGTGGCTATCGGTTGAAGGAGATGGCCGAGCCCGACTGGTGCTGCGGGATGGGAGGCAGTTTCAACCTGCAGTACTATCCCATCTCGGGCCGCATCGGAGAGCGCAAGCGGGACCATATCCGTTCCACCGGCTGCCGCATCGTGGCCACGGGCTGCCCGGCCTGCATGCTGCAACTTTCCGACAGCTTGTCCAAGGCGGGGGATGCCATCCAGGTGAAACACCCGGTGGAACTTTACGCGGAGTCATTAAAACCCACATGAAAACCGTATTGAAACCGATCAAACCGAAAAGGGTTTCCGACCAGGTTTTTGAGCAGCTGAGGGAACTCATTTATCGCGGTGAGCTCAAACCGGGTGACCAGGTGATGCCCGAAAGGGAACTTTCCCTGGCCCTGGGGGTCAGCCGGACCACCGTGCGCAATGCCATCAACAAGCTGGTGGTGCTGGGGCTGCTGGAGCATCAGCAGGGGCAGGGCACCTTCGTGCGTTCGCCGGAAGTCCGCGACCGGCACCCGCTGGCATTGGCCCTGGAAACGGACGGTGCCACCCTGGAGGATCTGCTGGAAGTGCGCATGGGACTGGAGTGCAACGCCGCGGCCCTGGCCGCCCGACGGGCCACCGAGGAAGATATCGAGGTGCTGCAGCAAAGCCTGGAGAAAATGGAGACGGCTTTCCGGCACAAGGGGAACAATATCGAACCGGTGGTGGACGCCTCGTTCCATATGGCCATTGCCCATGCCACCAAAAATCCGGTGCACATTCATCTCATGAAACATTTCCATGATTTTCTGTTTATCGGCATCAAGGAGAATCTGCGGCTGCTTTACGAAGACCCCCGGAACATCGATGCTGTGGTGGAACAGCACCGCAGCATTTTTCAGGCCATCGCGCGTCGGGATCCGGATATGGCCGCCAGTGCCATGCGGCTGCATATCCGTTTTGTCATGCTGTTTTTCCGGGATCACCACAGTAAGGCATTTCTGGAAAAGGTGCGTGCGACGGTGGCGGTTTGATATCGGACCGGTGGGAAGAAAAAAGAATGAGGCCGCACCGACAGCGTTGTCGGGCGGCCTTTTGATTTTCAGGAGGGTTATCGGGTTATAGCAGCCCCGCGAAGAAGTCGTTGCCCTTGTCGTCAATTAAAATAAAGGCCGGGAAGTCTTTCACGGTGATCATGTAGATGGCCTCCATACCCAGTTCAGGGAAGGCGATCACCTCGACATCGGTGATGCATTCTTTTCCCAGGCGGGCCGCCGGTCCGCCGATGGATCCCAGATAAAACCCGCCGTATTTCTGGCAGGCATCCAGCACTTGTTTGGAGCGGTTGCCTTTGGCCAGCATCACCATGGAGCCTCCGCGGGCCTGAAAGATGGGCACATAGGGATCCATGCGGGCGGCCGTGGTGGGGCCGAAGGCGCCGGAAGCATACCCCGGCGGGGTCTTGGCCGGACCGGCATAGTAAATGATGTGGTTTTTGATAGCGTCCGGCAGGTCTTCGCCGCGATCGAGCTGCTCCTTTAATTTGGCATGGGCGATGTCGCGGGCCACCACGATTTTACCGGTCAGCAGGAGGGGCGTGGCGACGGGGTATTGGGTGAGCGTGGCCCGAATTTTGTCCATGGGCTGGTTGAGGTCGATGGGCACGGCGTCACTCATCTCCATGCCGGGCGTGGGCAGGAAACGGGCCGGATCGCGGTCCAGCTCTTCGACAAAGACGCCCTCGGGAGTGATCTTGGCTTTGATATTGCGGTCGGCGCTGCAGCTCACCCCGATGCCAATGGGGCAGGAGGCCCCATGCCGCGGCAGGCGGACAATGCGGATATCGTGGCAGAAGTACTTGCCGCCAAACTGGGCGCCGATGCCGAGGTCACGTGAAATCTGGAGCATTTGATCCTCGAGCGCGATGTCCCGGAAGGCATGCCCGGTTTCACTGCCATGGGTGGGAAGGGCGTCGAGATATCCGGCCGAGGCCAGTTTGACGGTTTTCAGGGTCAATTCGGCGGAAGTCCCGCCGATAACGACGGCCAGGTGATAGGGCGGACAGGCCGCCGTCCCGAGGCTTTTCATCTTGGCGGTGATGAACGGTATCAAGGTGTCGGGATTCAGGACGGCCTTGGTTTCCTGGTAGAGATAGGTTTTATTGGCGGACCCGCCGCCCTTGGCGATGAACAGAAATTTGTAGCTGTTGCCGGGGGTGGCATAGAGTTCGATCTGGGCCGGCAGATTGCAGCCGGTATTCTTTTCCTCGAACATGGTCAGCGGGGCATTCTGGGAATAGCGCAGGTTGCCGAGGGTATAGGCATTGAAAACCCCCCGGGCGATGGCGTCTTCATCGGCATCGCCGGTCCAAACCTGCTGGCCTTTCTTGCCCAGAACGATGGCGGTCCCGGTGTCCTGGCACATGGGGAACTCACCTTCAGCGGAGATCACCGCATTTTTCAGCATTTCGAGCGCCACAAAGCGGTCGTTCTGGGAGGATTCCGGATCGTCCAGAATGCGCTGCAGGGCCTCGAGGTGGCGTGTCCGGTAAAGGTGGGACACATCCCGGAAAGCGGTTTCCGTCAGTGTTGTCAGGGCGTCCGGCTGAATGACGGTGATCTCCCGGCCATTGAAGGTTTCGGTCGCGATGCCGTCCGTGGTGATCAGGCGATAGGCGGTGGTGTCTTCCCCCAGCGGGAACATCTCCTGGTGGCTAAACGCTGTCATGATAAGGTCTCCTTATGCTTATATAGCTGAGGTCCCCCCTTGGGCGGGATGGGCAACAGTCCCCAAAAAATAACGCCCCGCCCACTGATGGGGAAGGGCTTGCGGGGGATCCTGCGATTCATCGGTCGGGTGCGGAAAAGCTCAGGCGGCATCCAGAATGCCCCGCATTTTTTCACTGAGCTGCTTCATATTGAACGGTTTCTGAATGAAGTCATTGCAGCCCCGGGCTAAAATTTCGGAGGCTTCCCCGCTGATGCTGTAGCCGCTGGAGAGCAGCACCCGGATATCCGGGTTGATTTTCTTTAGTTCGTCGTAGGTTTTGCCGCCGCCCATATCCGGCATGATCATATCCAGAATAACCATGTCGATTTTTTGAGCGTTCTCCTTGTAGGCGGCCAGCGCCTCCAAGCCGTTGCGCGCCGTAATCACCGTATAGCCGAGTTCGATCAGGATTTCCTCACCGACCTCCACCGTAATGTCTTCGTCATCCACCAGCAGAATCGTTTCGTTGCCTTTGCGCAGCGCGCGGGGCTTATGGGTTTCTATTTCGACGGCTTTGTCCGAGGCCGGCAGGTAAAGATTGAAGGTCGTTCCCCGGCCCTTTTCACTGTAGACGTTGATGTGGCCGCCGTGGTTTTTGATGATGCCATAGGCGGAGGCCAGGCCCAATCCGGTCCCCCGCCCCATCTCTTTGGTGGTGAAAAAAGGTTCGAAAATGCGTTCCTGGGTGGCCTGATCCATCCCGACGCCGGTATCCACCACCGAGAGCTTGACATAGCGGCCGGGTTCGACCTTGTAGGGCATTTCATAGCTGTCGTCCAGTTCGACATCTTCGCTCAGGAGGTGCAGATCACCACCGCCCGGCATGGCTTGCCAGGCATTGACGAAGAGATTGAGCAGGACCTGTTCGATCTGGCCGCGGTCGACTTCCACGGGCCATGTATCCTTCAGATGGCTGGTGTGGATGCGGATTTCTTTTTTGGTCCGCCCGAACATCTGCGCGCTCTGGGTGACCAGGTCCCGCATGGCGGTGGACTTCACGTTGTACTTGCCGCCCCGCGCAAAGCCCAGCAGTTGCTTGGTCAGTTCGGCGCCGTTCTGAATGTATTTTTCAATGTTTTTCAGCTTTTCGTGGTGGGGATGATCGGCTTCGATGCGCGCCAGCATCAGGGAGGCATTGCCCAGAATGCCCATCATGATATTGTTGAAATCGTGCGCAATCCCGCTGGCCAGCGTACCGACGGCCTCCATTTTCTGAGCTTGCTGCAGCTGGGCCTCCAGACGGCGTTTTTCACTCTCGACCCGCAGCCGTTCGGAAACGTCGCGGCCCACCACCCGGAATCCGGTGGGCTCCCCCTTTTTATCGCGGATGAGGGATGCCGAAAGTTCCAAGGTGACTTCGGATTCATCCGGGCGGATGATTTCATAGTGGGAAATATGCTGGGATTCGCCTGTGAGAAAAATCTGGTTGAAGGCATGGACCAGGCGGTCCGCGCTTTCCTTGCGGGTCCTGTCCCGGTGGTTGGTCCCGATCAGCTTGCCGGCCGGGCGGTCGGCCATGCGGCAGAGGGCACCATTGACGAAGGTCAGGGTGCCCTGGAGGTCGACCTCGAAATAGCCCTCTTCCATGCTTTCGATGATCGTGCGGTATTTGCTCTCGCTGTCCTGCAGGCGTTCATCCGACTCCCGGCGTTTGTTCATGGTGTACTGCACGTGCGAGCCAAAGATGGCGAAGAGGCACAGCACGAAGATGCGGGTCCAGCTGTCGTAGGAGTCGGTTCCCGAAAGACGTTGCAAAAAGTCCGCGCCCGGTGTGGAAAAAAAATAGAACAGGGATTCCAGAAGCCAGTAGACCGCTGCCAGGGCGACGCCGGTCAGGACCATGGATTCTGAGAGGTTTTTTCGATTTGGGAGCTTGAGTGCCATTCGACCGCCAATTCCACAGGATGATAGTTCGCCTTATAGGAAAAAGACGGGGATGAGTCAATCATGAGCGGCTGATTGGCGCAAACACCGTCGGGACCGGAAAGGCCCTTATAAATCCCCCAGACGGCCATGTTCGGCCAGAGCGGCCAGGTTGTCCCGGTCCAGCAGCCGAATTTCCCGGCCATTCACGCCAATGAGGTTTTTGGCCGACATGCGGCTGAGAATCCGTGACAGGGTTTCGGGGATCGTTCCGATGATACTGGCCAGTTGGGCTTTGGAAATGGTCAACTGGAGGGGTTCCGCGTCCGCCTGTTCGTCGCTGAGATAGAGCAGGTAAGAGGCCAGGCGGGCGGGAACCTCCTTGAGGGAGATATTTTCGATCTGGACCGTAAACTCCCTCAGGCGGTTGGACAGAATGGCCAGCATGTTGAGCGCCAGGGAAGGGCGGGCCTGAATCAGATCCACGAACGACCGGCGCGGAAAAAACAGCAGGCGGCTCTTCGCGATGGTCTGGGCGTTGGCCGGAAAGGAGACCCCGGCGAATACGGCCACCTGCCCCACCGGTTCGCCGGGTCCCAGAATATGCAGGATCTGCTCTTTGCCCTCAGGGGACATTTTGAACACTTTGACGCTGCCTTCCACCACCAGAAAAAAACCAGCGCCCTCCTCCCCATCGCTGAACACCACCTGGTTGCGCTGGTAGTGACGTTCGGAGGCAATCCGGTGGATGTCGTCGATTTCTTCCTCGGACAATCCTTTAAAAAAAAGAACGTTGGCGATCAGTTGCTTGACGTTAATTTTCATTGTGATCCAGTGGGATGGACGGTTGTCGGAAAGTCCATATCGCGTAAATTACCGGATGGGGTTAGATCAGAAAGATTGACTTAAGTCAATTTTATGGAAGACTTTTTATGCTATTTTTAAAAAAATGAATGAAATTTATATATTGACAGTTCATTGGCAGGGGGGGTATTAGTGTCACTAAATCCTTCGATAACTGAACTTACTCCTTTGGTATCAACAACTTTTCACTTTCCCTCTGTCTCTTGGCACTTTGTTCATAAAAAACATGCACTAATCGATTGACATCGTACCCGGTTGTTCTGACACGGCGCACCCTGAAGGGTGCTGTTACCTTAATTTCCATACCCTAACGGGATACGAATCATGAAAAAATATATCATCGGCGGGTCCCTCGTTTTCCTGGGCGTTCTGCTGTCCTTTCCCCTGTTCAGCATGAGCTACTACACCATGGTGCGCACCTCCACGCCGGAGTTCTGTGCCTCCTGCCACGAGATCAAACCGGCGGTGGTGGCCTGGCGGTCTTCCACTCACACCAACAATGCCGCCGGTGTGGTGGTGGACTGCATGGACTGCCATCTGCCCGCGCCCCAGAATACCTTCGATTTCTTTTTTGCTAAGACCTATCACGGCATCAAGGATGTCGTGAAGCATTTCACGATGGAGTCTTACGACCGCGAAAAGAACCGTGAGGCCGCTTACGCCGCCTTCGACAACGATTCGTGTCAGAAATGCCATCGCAATCTTCTGTATATGCCGACCCAGCGGGGCGCCATGCTGGCCCACCGTTCGGTGGTGTACGTCCGTCCGGGTTACGAAAAAAAATGTATCGACTGTCATTACGACCTGGTCCATTCCGACAAGGCCACGGTCATGTTTCGGCAAACCAGAATAATCCCTTACCAGGCCAAAGGCCTGAGGCAACTGTAATCCCTTTGCATTATCAGGTTTAATATTTTTGTTTATGATCGATAACCGAAAGGAGCAGGATCCATGAGGCGAACATTGCTGTTTTTATTTATCGGTCTGCTGACGGTCGGGCTTTCCGTGCCTGCGGCTCTGGCCCAACAGCCTAATTACGCCAAGGTCAAAGAGTTTCGGATCGAGCGCAGTGTGCCGCCCGAAGCTCAGGCCTGTATCGAGTGCCACCGTGAGACCACCCCCGGTATTTTCGGGGATTGGGCCATGAGTCGCCACGCCAACGCCAACATCACCTGCCTGGATTGCCACCTGGTCCAGCCCGGCGATCAGGACGTGTTTCAGGACCACGAGAAGTATTACAGTCGGTCCGACCTGCCCTGGGGCGAAGCCAAGTACAAAATGCCGATCGCTTCGATCGTAACGCCCAAGGACTGCTCCCGCTGTCATCCGGACGAGGCCATGCAATACAGCAAGTCCAAGCACGCCAACACGATCGAAATTATCTGGAAGCTCGATCCCTGGCTGAACAAGGGCATGAACTCGGACAATGAGCGCAAAGTCGGCTGCCTTGCCTGCCACGGGACCACGATCAAGATCGACGACACGGGCAAGATCGATCCCGCCACCTGGCCCAATGTGGGTGTGGGTCGCCTCAATCTGGACGGCAGCAAGGGCTCCTGTACCTCCTGTCACACGCGTCACCGTTTTTCGGTGGCCGAGGCCCGCATGCCCGAAGCCTGTGATTCCTGCCACCTGGGTCCGGACCATCCCCAGATCGAAATTTACGAAGAGTCCAAACACGGCACGATCTACAGCGCCTTCAAGGACGAGTACAATTTCAAGGCCGCGCCCGGCACCTGGACTCCGGGCGTGGACTACCGGGCTCCCACCTGTGCGGCCTGCCACATGTCCGGCAGCGGCAAGGTACCCTCCAGTCATGATGTGACCTCCCGGCTTTCCTGGGAAACCCAGGCGCCGCTCACAATCCGTCCCCAGGACTTCAAACCCTTCCCCTCCGGGACCAACTGGCAGGACGAGCGCCAGCAGATGAAAAATGTCTGCAGCGCCTGTCATGGTGATGCCTGGATCAACGACTTCTATGACGGTTTCGACACGGCCGTGGAAGAGTACAACGACGTCTATTTCAAACCGGCCAAGGCCAAACTCGACGAGCTCTACGAGAAGGGGCTCCTGGACAAGACCAAGTACTTCGATGAGCGGCTCGAGGTCGAGTATTATGAATTGTGGCACCATGAGGGCCGTCGGGCCCGCATGGGCACCATGATGATGGCCCCGGACTACGCCTGGTGGCACGGCTTCTATGAGTGCAAGCTGCGGTTTGTGAATTTTATGGAAGAGGCCAACCACCTGATCGAATCCGGCCAGAAGGCCTATGTGGCCAAGGACTTCCCCAATGCCACAGGGGACACCACTCCACCGGAGAAGATTTTCGGGAATAAAAAATAGCGTTTTATCGCTGAGTTGATCTGACACATGTCACGTGCGCCCCTCCCGAATAAATCGGGCCGGGGCGCATGCTTTCTGTCTCCAGCGATTGCCACCCAGCCAAGTCGATTTCGATCCCGGCTCCCGGTGTCCGCCGCAGCGCATTCGCCTTTCCCAATCAACGGATGTGGTGAAGCACCATAGACGGGTGTCTGGGGCAGAAAACCAACCTAATTTCGTTTAAAATCGATAATTTATATTTGGCGACCAAAAAAAATGGTTAAGTTGACCTATGTCAATGCAAAATGCCGGCGCAACTGGTAAAAACGGATTCAAGATTGACCCAGAATGATATTTTTCCATGTCGATAAACCCATATATCAAGGAGGCATTCCATGTTTTGTTTTCAATGCGAACAGACGGCTAAAGGGGAAGGTTGCACCAAAATCGGCGTATGCGGCAAGACGCCCGAGACGGCGGCCCTCCAAGATCTCTTGATTTACGTGGTTAAAGGGCTTTCAGTGGTGGCCCATGCCGGCGTCCAGGCGGGTGTGCGGGACAGTGCCGTCGACAAGTTCACCAACGAAGCCATATTCTCCACTCTGACCAACGTGGATTTCGATCCGGACCGTTTCGTGGCCCTGATCAACGAATGTGTGGGCCTGCGGGATGGGCTGGCCGCCAAGGTGCAGGCAGCCGGCGGCCAGGTGGACACCGGCAAGGCGGCCGTCACATTCAAGCCGGAAGCTACCCGTGAAGGGATGGTGGCCCAGGGCGAGACCGTTGGCGTCCCCACCGGGGCAGGCGTAAACGAGGATATCCGGTCGTTGCAGGAGCTTTTGGTCTACGGCATCAAGGGGCTGGCCGCCTATGCGGATCATGCCCGGATTCTGGGGCAGGAAGATCCCATGATTTCCGCCTTCATTTATGAGGCCATGGCCGGTACGCTCAACGACGCGCTTGGCGTGGACGAACTGGTGGGGCTGGCCCTGAAATGCGGCGAAGTGAACCTGCGGGCCATGGAACTGCTGGATGCCGGCAATACCGGCACCTATGGCCATCCGGTGCCGACCAAGGTGCCGCTGGGCGCCAAAAAGGGCAAGGCCATCCTGGTGTCAGGCCATGATTTGAAGGACCTCGATGATATCCTCAAACAGACCGGGGGCAAGGGCATCAACGTCTACACCCACGGTGAGATGCTGCCCTGCCACGGGTATCCGGAGTTAAAGAAATACCCGCATTTCTATGGCCACTACGGCACGGCCTGGCAGAATCAGGCCAAGGAATTCGCCGCTTTTCCGGGCGCTATTCTCATGACCACCAACTGCATCCAGAAACCGACCGAGAGTTATAAGGACAATATCTATACAACCGGTCTGGTGGGCTGGCCCGGCGTGCAGCATATCGCCGACAAAAACTTTGCCCCGGTGATCGATAAAGCGCTGGCAATGGAAGGTTTTGCTGAAGACACCGCCGGTAAGGAAGTCATGGTCGGTTTTGGCCACAACGCCGTCATGGGGGTGGCCGGACAGGTGATCGACGCCGTGAAAAGCAAGGCGATTCGGCATTTTTTCCTGGTGGGCGGCTGTGACGGCGCCAAGACCGGTCGCAATTACTATACCGAGCTGGTGGAAAAGATCCCCTCCGACTGCGTCGTGCTGACCCTGGCCTGCGGTAAGTTTCGCTTTTTCGATAAAGACCTGGGTGACATTGGCGGGATTCCCCGCTTGCTCGACATTGGACAGTGCAACGATGCCCACTCGGCTATTCAGATTGCCGTGGCCCTGGCGGGCGCATTCGAATGCGGTGTCAACGATCTGCCTTTGTCCATGATTCTTTCCTGGTACGAGCAGAAGGCCTGCGTGATTCTGCTGAGCCTTTTACACCTGGGAATTCGTGACATTCGCTTGGGGCCAAGTCTGCCGGCCTTTATTTCGCCCAACGTGCTGGATGTGCTGGTTAAGAATTTCAACATCATGCCCATCGGTACACCGGACGAAGACCTGAAAGCCATTCTGGGATAGACCTTCCCGGACTGGCAATCGGTTGGATCGGTATTATGCTAGTGCGGGCGGTCGGTGATAACGGCCGGCGGCCCGCAAATCGCTTCAACTGGAGGAGGAAACATCGATGAAATGCCCGGGTCAGGATATGCAGTTTTGGAAACCGGGGGATATTTACGAAGTGGAATGCCCCGGCTGCGGTCGTACGGTGGAGTTTTTTAAAGATGACACCGCCCGGCGCTGCGGCCATTGCGGCCACCGGTTCGCCAACCCCAAGATGGACTTCGGTTGTGCGGCCTACTGTCCTTATGCGGAGCAATGTATCGGTGATCTCCCGCCCGAGGTGGCGGCGCAGCAGGAAAGCCTGTTGAAGGACAAGGTGGCGATCGCCGTCAAGCAATACTACGGCCGGGATTTTCAGCGGATTGGTCATGCCTCCCGGGTGGCCCGCTACGCGGAGCAGCTTGCCAGGGCCGAAAGTGCCAACTTGGCCGTGGTGCTGGCGGCAGCCTACCTGCTGGATGTGGATTGTGCCGGGGCGGATAACGCCTCCGCCGATTCCGGTGCCCGGGATACGGGAAACGCGCTGTCTGTGGCGCGGGCCATTCTGGACCGGGTCCATGCCCGTGGCGAATTGACGGCGGCCGTTTGCGACCTGATCACCCAACTGAATGACAACGTCAGCGGTGCATCGCTCGAACTGCGCATCGTGCGCGACGCCATTCTGCTGGCCGGATTGGAAGAACAGAAACGAGACGGTGCGCTGAATGAAGCCGACCTGCAGCGGGCGGTTGGCGCCTGCGGCACCGACGCCTGCCACCAGCAGGCCAATGCGCTCATGGCTGGTTGAGGCCCTGAGCAATGAGGACCGACCCATGAAAATCGTTCGAAAAATCATCGAGATCGATGAAGAACTGTGTGATGGCTGCGGCCAGTGTATCACCGGCTGTGCCGAAGGGGCGCTGGCGATTGTCGACGACAAGGCCCGCGTGATTTCCGACAACCTGTGCGATGGGCTGGGGGCTTGCATCGGTGAGTGCCCGACCGGTGCGCTGCAGATTGTCGAGCGCGAGGCCGAGGCGTTCGACGAGGCGGCGGTTGAAGATCACCTGGCCCAGCAGGATCAGAATCAAAAACCGGCCAAAGCGTTCGCCGGTGGCGGCTGTCCGTCGGCCGGTGTGAAAATGTTCGCTCCGCGGCCGGAAGGGGCCGGGTTGTCCGCTGACATCCTACCGGAGGGCGGCGACATATCCACGCTGACCCACTGGCCGATTAAAATCCGTCTGGTGCCGCCCCACGCGCCTTTTCTGAAAGGCGCAGATCTGCTGGTGTTGGCCGACTGCGGCGCCATTGCGTTTCCCACGCTGCATCGCGATTTGCTCAAGGGCCGCGTCGTGATGGCGGGCTGCCCCAAATTTGACGATCTCGCCCTTTACGAGGAAAAGTTCACCCAGGTTTTCCAGCAGGCGGATATTCGCACCATTACCGTCGTCCGGCTCGAAGTTCCCTGCTGTGCCGGTTTGCAGGCCCTTGTGATGAAAAGCCTGAAAAATGCCGGTGCGGACATTCCGGTCGAGGAAATCGTGATCTCCCCCCGCGGTCAGCGGGTGGACATGTCGAAACGGCTGTAGCCCGCAGTCGGGATCATGGGGCCCCTGATCCCGGCCTTCATCTTCACCCGAACCTTGCAAGTCCAGCCCAAGTCTGCTATGTCCCTGATCATCCGGAAGCGTTCGCCACGGTGGGTTAGGGTCTTCCGATCAATGGTTCCAGCCGCCTTTCCCGTTTTCAGATTCAATCAATAAATTCAAGCGCCTAACGTATTTTAAGAATTGTCTCATATTTTTATTGTGAAACAATATGTCTCATATTAGTGCTGGAAACCCGTGACACTGGCACATGACCCACAGGACGCCGGACTTCTCGTTGAAAACCCTGGTGACACCTGCTGGATAAGGCCTTGCGTGTGTATCACAAATACAGTCTAAACCAATGACAACCTACCGCCGGGCACTGTTGAATTTCAATATTATAGTAATTAAATCAATATATTGCTGAATATTTTGCGGCGTGGCATGCCATTTGAAGAAGGGATAGGCCGAATGGCTGCCGGATCCGTTCAACATCTGAAGGGATCCCCGGGGGCCTTTTTTGGAGCCTGCCCACTGGTGAAACCTTGTGATCGAAACATCATTAAAATTTTACACCTCGCAGAGGAGATGATTTCTTTGGCCGATCAAGGGGATGCCGATCGTGAAGATATCGGGTGTGGCGTATTGTACGGCGTGTTGCGAGACACGGCCTACAAATTGAAAAAGATGGCCGAAGAAGAAAAGCGGTCGCATCAGGAAAAAGGCTGGTGGCTTCAGGAGGGCTGATTCCCTCAGAGGCTTAAGCATAGTGTAGACTCACCTTTATATCTCTCAACCCTTCAGAGGAGGATAACAAGTGGCAACGTTGAAAGGATCCCAAACCGAAAAAAACATTCTAACCGCCTTCGCCGGCGAATCCCAGGCACGCAACCGCTACACTTATTTTGCCAAACAGGCCAAAAAAGATGGCTATGTCCAAATCGCTCAGATTTTTGAGGAAACGGCCAATCAGGAAAAAGAGCACGCCAAACGGCTTTTCAAATTGCTCGAGGGTGGGGAGACCGAGATAGTGGCGGCCTTTCCAGCCGGCGTGATCGGTGCGACCTACGATAATTTGCTGGAATCGGCGGCTGGCGAAAAGTACGAATACACGGAGATGTATCCGGGTTTTGCCAAAGTGGCGCGGGAGGAGGGATTCGAAGCGCCGGCCATGATCATGGAAGGCATCGCGGTCGCTGAACAGCAACACGAAAAACGCTATGTGGAACTGGCCGGTAATATCAAGGCCGACCGGGTGTTCAAACGTGAGCAGGTGGCCAAATGGCGTTGTCTGAACTGCGGGTATGTCACCGAGGCGTTGGAAGCGCCCGAGATGTGCCCGGCCTGTGCCCATCCCCAGGCGTACTTCGAGCTGCTGGGCGAGAACTGGTAGAGATCGCTAACCGGCTTCCCGCGTTGGCCGGCGTCAAAACCGGACGTTGCGGGAAGCATTCCAACCCATTACACAAGGAGACCCAAAATGGCCGAACGCTACCAGGTTTACAAATGTGATATCTGCGGCAATATCGTTGAAGTTCTGCACGGCGGAGCCGGCGAGCTGGTTTGCTGCGGACAGCCCATGAAGCTGTTTACCGAAAACACGGTGGATGCCGCCAAGGAAAAACACGTGCCGGTCATCGAGAAAATCGATGGCGGTTTCAAAGTCAAGGTAGGCGATGTGGCGCATCCGATGGAAGAGAAGCACTGGATCGAATTCATCGAGATTATTGCCGACGGCAAGGTCTATCGTCAGTATCTCAACCCCGGTGACGCGCCGGAGGCGGTTTTCATGATTGCGGCGAACCAGGTCACGGCGCGCGAGTATTGCAACTTGCACGGGCTCTGGAAGGCCTGATCGATCCGCTGTGCCTGCGACAACACCAACACACGCCGACAAGGCCCGGGAAAAATGCAGTGGCGCTTCCGGCATCGATCACCGGTGCCGGAAGAAGACACCGGCAGCTTTGTGGCAGGGAGGTGGCTTATGACGCTCTGGAAATGCAGCCGATGTGGCTATACCATCAAACAGGAAAAACCGCCGGAACCCTGTCCCTCCTGTGGCGAAAAGTGCGAATTTCTCAATGCAACGTGCTACACGCCGGATTGTCAGGACCAGGAGATCGACAAGCGGATCCGCTAAAAGGAGACTGAATCGATGGGCAGGGCATTGATCGTTTATACCACCCGCACCCAGGAAACCCTTCAAATCGCGGACTTGATCGCGGAAGGCATTCGTTTTTCAGGTCAGGAAGCCGTTGTATGTGATGTAAAAGACATCAAAAAGGCGGAAGATCTGGACGGATACGATGCCTACCTCTTCGGCTCGCCGACCTACCACGGCGAAATGCTCCAGCCGATGAAAACCTTTTTGTTTCTGGCGGAAAAAGCTGATTTGGCCAACAAGATCGGGGGTGCTTTTGGCGCCCACGGCTGGAGCACCGAAGCCCAGGAGCGCATCTACCAGACCATGAAGACCGTATTTAAGATGGATATGGTCAGCGGGCCGTTGCTCCTGAAGTCCGCCAGTCTCGGAGGCGGCCTGCAGATGGCGCAGGACTACGGGCGGGACATTGCCAAGAAGATCGCCTGAACCTTTTTCGCCGGGGGGGCGACCGCCCCACAGCCGGCAGACATCATGACCAAGGAGGAGCTCATGTCGACACCCCAACATTGCCCCGGTTACGAGAACTTTCGCAACCTGAAATCCTTTACCTGCAAATGTTCCGAGTGCGGCGCGGAAGCCGAGATTTTTTCCGATGAATTCGATCGCCCCCACATGTGCAAAGGGTGTGGCAAAAAGATGGATTTCACCCAGTGTGAACTGACCGGGGAAGCCAAAAGCACCGCGCCCCGTTGAGCCGATAGACGCCGCCGCGCAGCATAAGGCTTCTGGCGAAATACCGAATTATCATCGATCAACCGGATGGCCGGACGAAGCCCGCATCCGGTGCAGGGGATCTGTTGCCCCTGATTTGTGGAGGAGTTGTCAATGGATGTGGTCATGCTTTCGCGTCTGCAGTTTTATGCAACATCGGCCTTTCATTTTCTTTTCGTCCCGCTGACACTCGGTCTGAGCTGGATCGTCGCCTATATGGAAACCCGGTATGTCCGCACCGGCGACGAAACCTATCTTGCCATGACCAAGTTCTGGGGCAAGATTTTTCTTATCAATTTTGCCGTAGGTGTCGTAACCGGCATCACCCTTGAATTCCAGTTTGGCACCAACTGGTCGGGGTATTCGGCCTATGTCGGCGATATTTTCGGCTCGCTGCTGGCCATCGAAGCCACGGCCGCCTTCTTCCTGGAATCCACCTTTATCGGGGTATGGATTTTCGGTTGGCAGAAGCTTTCCAAAAAAGCCCATGCCAGTGTTGCCTGGCTGATCGCGATCGGCTCCAATCTCTCCGCTGTCTGGATCCTTATTGCCAATTCCTGGATGCAACACCCGGTGGGCTATACCATTCGCAACGGCCGTGCCGAGCTGACGGATTTCTTTGCCGTTATCACCCAGAAATTTGCCATGCTGCAAATCATCCATGTTCTCAGCAGCGCTATACTACTGGCCGGCTTTCTGATCATGGGCATCAGCGCCTACCATCTGCTGAAAAAGCAGCATATCGACTTCTTCTCCCGTTCTTTCCGCATCGGTCTGGTCTGCGGCCTGGTCGGTTCCCTAGTGGTGGCGGTGGAGGGTGATTTTCATGCCAAGGACGTCACCGAAAAACAGCCCGTCAAGCTGGCGGCCATGGAATCCCTCTGGGAAACAACTCGCCAGGCGCCGATTTACCTCCTTGCGGTCCCGGATGAAGAAAACGGCCGGAATGCCGTTGAGCTGCTGCCGATACCGGGGGTGCTGAGCTTCCTCGGCTACGGTGATTTCAATGCCGAAGTGAAGGGCCTCAATGATTTCCCCCGGGATGAACGCCCGCCGGTGTTGCCGGTTTTTCTGGCTTTTCGCGGCATGGTGGCTCTGGGGACCTATTTTATCCTGATCACCCTCTACGGCATGCTGCGACGCAATAAGCTGCTGGAGAGCCCGCTGTTGCTAAAAGCCATGCTGTTTTCCATCCCCTTGCCCTATCTGGCCATCCAGCTGGGATGGATCGTCACCGAGCTGGGACGGCAACCCTGGATTGTGTGGGGCATGATGCGGACTTCGGATGCGGCCTCGCCGATTGCCGCCAGTCAGGTCATCACGACGCTGGTTGGCTTTACGCTGGTCTACAGCCTGCTGGGGTTTGCCGGCTATTACCTGATATACAAACACGCCAAACAGGGACCGGCCGCAGCACAACCCGCTTGAAGGCGGCGATAGCGGTGAAAACGACAATATTTCCGATCTAAATTTTAGATAGTTCGAGGGGGCATCATGGATTTACAGGCAATTTGGTTTTTTCTCTGGGGGTTGCTCTGGGCGGTCTTTTTCATGACGGATGGATTCGATTTCGGTGTGGGCACCCTGCTTCCTTTTCTGGGCAAGACGGATGAAGAAAAGCAGACCATGATCGCGGCCATCGGTCCCCTGTGGGATGGCAATGAAGTCTGGCTCATATCGGCCGGTGGGGTGACTTTTGCCGCATTTCCGCTGGTCTATTCGGTGATGTTTTCCACGCTGTATTCGGCCCTGATGTTGATACTGTTTGCGCTGATTCTGCGGGGCGTTTCCTTTGAGTTCCGCAACAAGGTCGAAGACCCGCGCTGGAAACGGTTATGGGATGCCTGCATTTTCATCGGCAGCCTGGGACCGGCCCTGCTTTTCGGGGTGGCCTTTGCCAATATCTTCCAGGGGATTCCTTTTGACGGCGACGGCATTTATCATGGCACCCTTTTAACCTTGTTGAATCCTTACGGTCTGCTGGGGGGCGTTCTTTTTGTCCTGCTGTTCCTGGAACACGGTGCCCTGTGGCTGGGGATCAAGACCGACGGTGCGCTTCAGGCCCGGGCGACCCGTTTTGCCGCTATGGTCTGGCCGATCCTAGTGGTGGCGGCCGTCACCTTTTTGGTCGCCAGCTGGTTCCAGACCACCCTGTATGCCAATTACCTGGCCCATCCGGTGCTGTTTGCGGTGATCGCCGTGACGGTACTGGCCCTTCTGACCGTGCGGGTTTTCATTGCCCGTCAGGCCTGGTTCAAGGCCTGGTTTGCATCTTCGCTGACTATTGTGGGGGCCATCTTTTATGGTGTGATCGGGCTGTTTCCCAATCTGTTTCCCTCCAGCCTGGATCCCGCTTTCAATCTGACCGCCCGCAATGCCAGTTCCAGTCCGTTGACCCTGCAGATCATGCTGGTGGTGGTGATTATTTTTGTGCCGATCGTGATCGCCTATCAGACCTGGTCCTACAATTTGTTCAAACACAAGGTTGCGCCGGCCGATCTGGCGCATGACGAAACGTATTAGAAACGGCAGGGCGATGATTGCCGGGGAGGTCCCATGAAAGTTGTGAAGATAGCAGTGTTGACATTGATGGCGATCAGCGTAGTGTCGCTGGCCGGTGCTTACACCATTCAGACCGACAACAAAGGGGCGCCGCAGATGTCGCTCGATGGCGGCAAGAGTGGCCCGGTGCCCTTTCCTCATCTGGCACATCAGAAGGTGCTGGCCGATTGCAGCGTCTGCCACGAGCTGTTTCCGCAAGAGGCCGGTGCCATCGATGCCCTTAAAGCCAGTGGCGAGTTGAAGAAAAAACAGGTGATGAACAAGCAATGCACCAAATGCCACAAACAAATGAAAAAGGAGGGCCAAAAGACCGGGCCCACCACGTGTAAGAGCTGTCACGCCAAAGGCTGACCGCGCTGTCATCTCATACGCCGCCAAGGAGAAACGCAACATGCTGGTCGTCGGATTGCAGGGAAGTCCACGCCGAAAGGGAAACAGCCGTTTTCTATTGGAGACCTTTCTGGATGCAACGGCGTCTTTTGGGGCCGAGACCCGGTTGATTGAAGTGGATCAACGCCATATCCTGCCTTGCAAGGAATATACGGTATGTGAAAAAAAAGGGTATTGTCCCATCGAGGACGACATGCTCAGCGAGATATATGGCCTGATCCGCCGGGCGGATGTGGTCGTGGCGGCCACGCCGGTGTTTTTCTACAACATAAGTGCCCAGTTGAAGGGTCTCATCGATCGCTGTCAAACCTTCTGGGCGCGGAAATACCGCCTGCGGTGGCGTGATCCCCGTCTTAGGGCCAAGAAGGGGTTCCTGTTGTCCGTGGCGGCCACGCGGGGGAATACCCTTTTCGATGCCATCCATTTGACCATGCAGTATTTTTATGATGCCATCGATGCCGAATATGCCGGCCATCTAACCTACCGTGGGATCGAGGGGCCCAAGGACATGGCGCGCCATGCCACGGTGGTGGATGATGTGCAGCGCGCCGTGGCGGGTCTCATGAGCCCCCTGGTGGAACGCAAACGGCTTTTGATCGTGGGGCCAACCGGTGCGTGTGCCAGTCAGATCGCCGGGGGGCTCGTGCGGGCCAAAGCCGCCGATCGTTTTGACGTGCGTGTCGCCGGTTATGAACCGGCTGCGGGGGTCGACGTAAACGCCAAGAAGGCCATGGCCGCCAAAGGCTGGGACATCGAATACGAAGTGCCCATACCGGTCGAGCGCGCGGTGGCCCAGTGGCGTCCGGATGTGGTGGTGGCGCTGGGTCCGGTAGCGGATTTACCGTCAACGGTTGCCGGTGAAACCTTCCGGTGGACATTACCCGATACGGCGCCGGACAGTATCGAAGCGGCCGGGCAACTGTGTGACTGGCTCGATGAACAGGTCGCGGCCCTGGTGCGCTGATTGCCGCCGCAAGTTTTTTTGTGTTACGATAATGACAACTGAATACAAAGGAGGAAACAGTCAATGGACAAGTATGTGTGCACGATCTGTGGTTACGTTTACGATCCGGCGCAGGGTGATCCGGACAACGATGTGGCCCCCGGAACGGCGTGGGCGGATGTTCCCGAAGACTGGGTCTGCCCCATCTGCGGTGCCGGCAAGGACGACTTCGAAAAAGAAGACTAGCGTTTTCGGTGTCGGGAAAATTTTGACAATGCCCTTATGGCGGCTGCCATAGGGGCATTGATTTTAGCGGAGATCGCCTTATCTTTTCCCTTGGTCACCCGTGCCCGATGGGCGCTCCCCCAGCGGGGCAACCTATCGGTATCCTGAATCAACGACGAACACTCAGAGGAGAACCATGCAGCCGATTGAAATTGCCAAAGGTATTTACGATGTCGGAGTGAAAGACTGGAACATCCGGGACTTTCATGGCTACAGCACCTACCAGGGAACGACCTACAATGCGTTTCTGATCGTGGATGAGAAGGTGGCCCTGATCGATACGGTCAAAAAAGAATTCGCGGACCAGATGCTGGACAATATCGCCCGTATTATCGATCCCAAAAAGATCGATCTGGTGGTCAGCAACCACACGGAGATGGATCATTCGGGCGGGCTCCCCCGGGTCATGCACCGGATTGGCGAGGACAAGCCGTTATATTGCTCCCAGATGGGCGCCCGGAACTTGAAGCAGCATTTCTTCCCGAACTGGAACTATCAGCCGGTCAAGAACGGCGAAGAACTCAGTCTCGGCAGCCGTACCTTGACGTTTCTCGAGACACGTATGCTGCACTGGCCCGACAGCATGTTCACCTATGTCAAAGAAGACAAGATTCTCTTTTCCAGTGATGCCTTCGGTCAGCACTATGCGGGGCCCGAGAATTTCGACGATGAAATCGGCGATAAAATCATGCCGCATGCCAAGAAATATTATGCCAATATCCTTCTGCTGTATGCCGCCAAAACTTTGAAGCTGCTTGAAAAAATATCGGAGATGGGGCTTGAGTTCAACATGATCTGCCCGGACCATGGCATCATCTGGCGCAAGGATATCCCCAAAATTATCGATGCCTATGTGCGCTGGTCCCAACAGGCGGCGAAGAACAAGGCGTTGGTCATTTACGACACCATGTGGCATAGCACTGCCGCGATGGCCGAGGCGATCACGGGCGGTCTGGCAGCGGCCGGTGTCTACGCGATCCCCATGGACCTGCGGCATGTCCATCGCAGTGACATCATGACCGAAGTGCTGGACGCCCGGGCGGTGATTGTCGGTTCGCCGACCTTGAACAACAATTTGTTCCCCACGGTCAGTGATTTCCTGACCTATATGAAAGGGCTGAAACCCCACAATAAAATTGGGGCGGCCTTTGGTTCCTACGGATGGAGTGGCGAAGCGGTCAAGCAGATTACCGAAGAACTCAAGGGGATGAAATTCGAGATGGTCGAACCGGGAATGCGGGTGCAGTATGTGCCGGACAAGGAGACCCTGCAAGCCTGCGAGGATTTCGGCCGAAAGATTGCGGAGGCCATGCAGGCCTGACGTCACATGGCGTCATCGGCCGTGATCAAGGAGACCGTGATGAAAAAACCAGTGGTCGATATCAGTGATTGTACGCGCTGCGCTGGTTGCTATGATATGTACCCGGAGCTATTCGAGCTCAACGATGTCGGGTACGTGGCAACGGTAGAGCGTGACTGTTATCCTGAAGACGAGGTGGACGATGCCATCAAGCATTGCCCCCAGGATTGCATCATCTGGGAGGACGTATAGAACCAGATTCTTTAAAGCCGTTTTCAGGAATACCCTCTTTTTCTGGGATAAGCGCTCGTCACAATCACAGGAGGACGGATGAAAAAGGTTGCCATGTTTGTGTTTAACGGTTCCCCTATGTGTTTTGTGCATGTCCTGCTCAATGCGCTGGACATGCATGCCCGGGGGGATGATGTCCGTATCGTCATGGAAGGGGAGGCGACCAAGCTCGTGCCGGAGCTGGCCCTTCCGGAAAATTGGTTGCACGCGCTGTGGCAAAAGGCCCGTGACAAGGGGCTGGTGGACGGCGCCTGTAAGGCCTGCTCCCAGAAACTCGGGGTGCTGGATGCCGTTGCCGAAAGCGCCCTGCCGCTGATGGATGACATGAGCGGGCATCCCGGGATGGCGCGTTTTCAGGCCGATGGCTACGAGATCATCACTTTTTAGGATTGATCTAAACCCGTCAGCTCTGGTGGAGGACCCCGAGAGGTTCGACCGATCCGAGGTATTTCTCCGAGATAATAACTTCATTTTCTGTCACGTGGCAGAAAACGAAGCAAAAGAACACGCCCATGCCCCGCTTAATCCTGCGCTTCGTCGCTGCTGCCGGAGCACGCGGAAACTCCCCCGCCGTCGGTGGGCTCAAATCCGCCTGAGGCGGATAAACAGTCCGCATGCTTTTTTCCGTCCGCCCCGTCGATGCTCGGCGCGAGACAATGGGAAAGAAGAAAATCTAAATCATAAAGACCGCCCTTGATGGACACGCCCCCCACAACATACCGATCGTTGAAACGCTACCTGCGTGATCGGTTGCTGGCAGAGGATTTTAGCGCCGCTCTGTCGGCCGCCCTTGAGCCTCCCGCACGCAAAGTCGTCAATCCACTGATTTCTTTTTTTTGCGACAAGGACACCCTGCTGCGCTGGCGATCCGTCAGTGCGCTCGGGGCCGTGGTGGCCCGCCTGGCCGATGAAAAACGTGAATCGGCGCGGGTCGTGATGCGGCGGCTCATGTGGTCCCTGAACGACGAGTCCGGGGGGATCGGCTGGGGAGCCCCCGAAGCCATGGGGGAAATCACGGCACGGCACGCCGGGATGGCCGGGGAGTACGGGCATATCCTGCTGTCCTACCTGGCGGAGGATGGCAATTATTTGGAGCATGAGGTGCTGCAGCGGGGTGCTCTGTGGGGGTGCGGGCGTCTGGCCCATGTCCGGCCGGAAAGGGTCAAACCGGCGGCCGGCAGCCTGTTTCCATTTCTGGCATCGGCGGATCCCTATCATCGCGGGTATGCGGCCTGGGCCCTGCGGCCCCTGGCCCTGGCAGAACTGCCCGAGGCATGGGGAGCTTGTCTGAAAGACCCGAGCCGGATCCCGTTTTATGCCGAGGGGGTTATTCATGAGTGCACGGTTGCCGAGCTGGCCGCCGGGAATTTGCCGGGCGGCGACACGGCTTTCGATAAGAGATAACGCATGATGAAATGGGCACCGGAAGCCGAGAGCGCCATCAAAAAGGTTCCTTTTTTTGTCCGCAAACGGGTGCGCGCCCGGGTAGAGAAAGAGGCCGCCGACCGGGGCAAGCCCATGGTTGCGCTGACCGACGTCAAGGCCACCCAGCGGCGTTATCTGAACAACATGGAATCCGAGGTGCGCGGCTACCAGCTGGACACCTGCTTCGGTCCCAACGGCTGTCCGCGGCGGGCCGTCAATAGCAATACCCTCCTGCCCCGCATCCAGGCGCTTCTGGAAAAAGAAGATCTCCTGGGGTTCTTGAAAAAAACCGTGCCGGGCACCCTGCGGTTTCATCATGAATTTCGCATCTCGATTGCCGACTGCCCCAATGCCTGTTCCCAGCCTCAGATCAAGGATATCGGCATCTTGGGGGCCTGTGTGCCACGCGTGACGGAGGAAGCCTGCAGCCGCTGCGAGGCCTGTGTGGACGCCTGTCGCGAAACGGCCGTGGCGCTGACTGAAGACGATGACAGCGGGCCGGTCATCGATCGCGAGCAGTGTATCAACTGCGGGCGTTGCATCCCGGTCTGCCCCACCGAGACACTGGCAACCGGTCAGCAGGGCTACCGCATCCAGTTGGGCGGCAAACTCGGCCGCCATCCCCGCCTGGCAATGGAATTGCCGGGCATTTTCAGTGAAGACGACATATCGTGCGTGATCCGCGATTGTATTACCCTCTACAAGCAGCGCAGTCGGCGGGGTGAACGGTTTGCAGACCTGCTGACGGCCGAAGACGTTGAGACCTATGCCCGCCATGGACGATTTCCCGGCGCGGACAATCCCTCCCCGTTATAATTTGACTTAACCTTCCACGGCCTTATTCTCAGGGGCACGGGTTGCAGTTGGATCGCCATTCCAACTTTAGAAACGTGAAATCAGGAGATCCACGATGGACAAACAAACTTTTCATATTCCTAAAATTTCCTGCGGCCACTGTGTAATGGCCATCAAGAACGAATTGAGCGAAATGGCCGGCGTCCAGTCGGTGGAGGGAACCCCGGCAGATAAGACAGTCGTCGTCAGCTGGAAGGCGCCAGCCTCCGAGAAGGCCATCCGGGACACACTGCAGGAAATCAATTATCCGGCCGACTGAGTGCCGGATGGTGTGATCAGGACGAAACCTATGGGATCTGTCAACGTTACCCTGCCTATCCAGGGCATGACGTGCGCCAATTGTGCCGCCACCATCGAGCGGAATGTGGGGCGCCTGGAGGGTGTGACGCGCGCGGCGGTGAATTTTGCTTCCGAGCGGGCCGACATTACCTATGATCCGGCCCGGATAAAACTGCCGGAAGTGGTCGCCGCCGTCCGCAAGGCCGGTTTCGATACAACGCCGGCGTCGGTCGAAATGCCGGTGACGGGGATGACCTGCGCCAATTGTGCAGCCAATATCGAACGGGCGCTGAACAAGCGAACCCCCGGCGTCCTCTCGGCATCTGTCAATTTCGGTACCGAACGGGTGGCGGTCGACTATATCCCCACGGCCATCGACGTCGACGGCATCGTGGCCGCGATTGAAAAGGCCGGTTATGGCGCGCTGGCGCCCGACGACACCGCCGACCCGGACGATGCCGAAGCGTCCGCTCGCGCGGCCGAGATCCGGGAGCAGACCCGCAAATTCGGGGTGGGGGTGGCGTTTACCCTGCCGCTTTTCCTGCTCTCCATGGCCCGCGATTTCGGGCTGGTGGGCCCTTGGAGCCATGCCGCCTGGGTGAATTTTCTGTTTCTGCTGCTGGCCACCCCGGTGCAGTTTTACACCGGATGGGATTACTACGTCGGCAGTTGGAAAAGCCTTCGCAACCGCAGCGCCAACATGGATGTCCTGGTGGCATTGGGATCTTCAGTGGCCTACGTCTACTCCCTGGCGGTCCTGTTTCTCCCCCAACTGGGCGGACATGTCTATTTCGAAACCTCGGCCGTCATCATCACCCTCATCAAGCTCGGCAAGATGCTGGAAGCCCGTACCAAGGGCAAGACCGGCGGCGCCATTCGCAAGCTCATCGGCCTGCGGCCCAAGACCGCCACCCGTATCGTGAACGGGGTGGAGGAAGAGGTTCCGGTGGCGCGCATCGTGAAGGGGGATGTCGTGGTCGTGCGGCCGGGCGAGCGCATTCCGGTGGATGGGGTCGTGACCGACGGCCAGACTTCGGTGGACGAATCCATGCTCTCGGGGGAGCCGATCCCGGTGGACAAGCAACCCGGCGATACGGTGGCGGCCGGCACCATCAACGGCCAGGGACTGATCCAGTTCGAAGCCACCCGCGTGGGCCGGGAAACCGCCCTGGCCCAGATCATCCGGCTGGTCCAGGAGGCCCAGGGCAGCAAAGCCCCGATTCAGGCCGTGGCCGACCGGGTGGCCGCGTTTTTTGTGCCTGCGATTATCGTGGTGGCCCTGGTCACTTTCGGGATCTGGTGGACGGTCGGCGGCGAATTCGTTCCCGCCATGATCCGCCTGGTGGCCGTGCTGGTGATTGCCTGCCCCTGCGCCCTGGGACTGGCCACGCCGACGGCCATCATGGCCGGCACCGGCAAGGCCGCCGAACGGGGCATCCTTTTTAAAAACAGCACCGCCCTGGAACAGGCCACCAACCTGGATACGGTGGTGCTGGACAAGACCGGCACGATTACCGAGGGCAATCCCCGGGTTTCCGATGTTGTAACGCTGGCAGGTTTTACCGGCGATGACCGGGAACTGCTGAGGGTATGCGCCTCGGTGGAGAAGGGCTCCGAGCACCCCCTGGGGCGGGCCATCGCGGCCCATGCCGAGAATGAGGGTTTGACCCTTCAGCCCCCGACCGAATTCCAGGCCACCGGCGGGGCCGGCGTCCAGGCGCGGATCGACGATGCCCTCGTGATGGTGGGCAAGCCGGGCTGGTTTGAAGATCAGAACATGGATCTTGGGCCCGCCAAGGACAATATCGAGCGCCTGCAGGCTGAAGGCAAAACCGTGATGGTGGTGGTCCGGGACGGCGCCGTCTGCGGCCTGGTGGCGGTCTCCGACACGATCAAACCGGATTCGGCCGAGGCCATCCGCGATCTGCACCAGATGGGACTCAAGGTGGTCATGCTCACCGGCGACAACCGGCAGGCCGCCCGCAAGATCGCCGCCGATCTGGGCATCGATGCCATTGAAGCCGAGGTGCGCCCGGAGGAGAAGTCCCAGCGCATCCAAACCCTGCAGGAGAAGGGCGGGACGATCGGTATGGTGGGAGACGGGATCAATGACGCCCCGGCCCTGGCCCAGGCCGACGTGGGACTGGCCATCGGCACGGGCACGGATGTGGCCATCGAGACCGCCGACGTGATCCTGGCCAGCGGCAGCCTGCACGGCATCGTACGGGCCATCGGTCTCAGCCGGGCCACCATGCGCACGATTCGTCAGAACCTGTTCTGGGCCTTCGGCTATAATGTTCTGCTGATTCCTATCGCCGCCGGTATACTATACCCCTTCGAAAGCCTGCCCATGATGCTGCGCCAGCTGCATCCCATCCTGGCCGCCCTGGCCATGGCCTTCAGCAGTATTTCGGTGGTTTCCAATAGTCTTCGCCTCTATCGATCGCCCGATCATTAAGGGCATCTTTTAATCCTGGCCGGCGTTCTCGCCATAATGGCTTCTTGCTATCCATCAAACACAAAGCAGGTCAAGAGCGGATTTGACCCCTTCTCATGTTGTCAAAAAAATCGGCATGGTGTCGTAAGCCCACTGGACTAGATGTGTCTCAAAATAACTAGTTCACGTAATTATGCCGCTGCGAAATAATTACGCCAATAAGCGCAAAAAGACGCAATATGAAAATATAAAAGCGACCTGCAAATTTTGTTTACTTCCGGTATCACCCTGTTATTATGTAACATTATAATGAAGTAGGAAGGCAGGTATCGAAAACCGAAAAGTGTCTCACATTCCAGTTTCCGTCAAAAAGTAGAAAACTATATAATCTATAAGTTCGCTTTAAAATTGGAACATTGACGTCATAACGTCTAAGCGTTATAATGTCACATCAACTTAGGAGGTGACATTATGGAAACACCCGCAAAACGTGCCACAGTGTATTTTGATCCTATTATACATAAGGCTTTGAAATTAAAATCAATAGAAACTTCCAGATCAATTTCTGAGCTTGTAAATACGGCCGTTAAGGAAGCTCTTGCCGAGGATGCGGAGGATATAACAGCATTTGAGGAAAGGGCTAATGAACCGCTAATTAGTTTCTCTGAAATGGTCAAAAGGCTAAAAAACGATGGCCGAATATGAGATCTATTTCAAAGAATCGGTTTGGAAGGAACTTAAAAAAGACCCCAAAAACGATTTGAAAAGAATCCTTTTTCGTATTGCCAACCTTGGAGACGATCCTCGCCCAACAGGCTGTGAAAAACTCACTGGTCATGAACTTTACCGTGTCCGGCAAGGAAATTATCGCATTGTCTATTCCATCCAAGATAACGAACTTACAGTTTGGATTATCAAGGTTGGACATAGAAGAAATGTATATCGCTGAAGCCAACCTGTCGCTGCACCCGTTCCCAAGGGCCTGCGGCCCATGGTCCAGGAGAGCTTGTCGTTAAGTCGGATGAACCCTATTTTATTGCCGGGTTAATAATGAAGCTAAATGGTGCTTTGATTACCATTCAAAACGAATGGAAATGAAAAGTAAAAAATTGCCATTTAGCACAACCATCGGCTGATAGGGACCTCGTAAACTCGGCCCCAGAGCCATAACGTTATCAACAACAGTTGTCTATTAAATCGATTTGACGTCGCAATTTTCCACGATATTTTTGTGGGGCTTATACATTTCAGTCTTTATTCTGCTGTAGAACTCTTTTCTAAATCCCGGGATTTTGGTCAGAAGCATCACGACGAAAATGGTCAATCTTGATTTGTATCGCTTATGCGGGAAATTAAACGACCCGGTTTTTTTGTAGTACCTGTAGTCCGCCTGGAAGACAAGGCGAAGCTTTCCCCAGATATCATCCCGGAAGATCTTTGAGCCACCGACGCCTAAAAAGGTTTGCGGCTGGCAGTATGCGTTTTCTGAAAATGTGATCACCTGCTCGGCCAGTTTTTGAATACTGGCGTCAATTTCATCTGAATCGCCGCTTTCATCGCAAACAATACCGGCGAGATTGGCTTGCTGCCATTCAACGGAACCCTGACAGAAATCGTACAAGTATGGCATCCGGCTCATCCGGCCGGAAATGAGATAGCCGACCTGTTTGTCCTTTAACTCCGGGACATGGTTCATGAAAAACCGTCGGTCAAAATATTCCTTGAATTTTGAAGAGATGTTCCGGCCCGTCAGCGCCATGGCAAAAATAACGATATCGGCCGGCAGAATTCTGGAACGATAAAAAGCGGAAAAGTCATCTTTATACATGCAGTTATTGTCATAGCCGCACTTGATGCATCCGGTACACCCGCCCTGGATATTGATATCCCACAGGTTGATGATGTCGATGGTTTCGGCATAAGTATCCGAAAACCGCCTGATCATGGCCTGAATGCCCGTGTCTTGCGGTTTGTGATCTGTCACCAGAACAATTTTCTTGTGATGGGCATCCAATTTTTTCGAGACGACGGCCGGCTCGAAGGTGTCGTTGCCTGGTGCGATGGGTTGATAGCGTTTCTGATGATGGAATTTTTGCTCTGATGCTTCAAAATAGTTTTTGGCAAACTTGAGCAGTGTTTCCCTGCCGCGGCTTTTTCTGAGATCATCCATTTCAGCTGAAAAATAACCGATATAATTCATTTCAAGATCATCACAGACGGCATGCATATAGCGGTGCGCGGTGTGGTCGTAAAAATGGATGGACGTTGTCATGACGATGGTGGACTTGTTTTTGAACGCCTGCGCGACGTTGCGTTCGTGGACAAGCTCGAGGAATCGCATGTATTGGGCCGGCACGAATAAGGTGTATACGGGGGTGGACCATATGATGCTGTCACAAGATTCAATATCGGCCATTATGGCATCAAAGAGATCATCATCTTTCTCGATTTTTTTTATCCGGCTTGAAATGTTGTGAAACAGGTATTCATGGTCGGGATAATGTTTTTGAATAAATTTTACATACTGCATGGTAACGCTTGGTTCACCTTTGGGGCTTCCATTTAATATGACGATCTTCATCGCGGCCTCCCGTGATAGGCATTTGGAAAGTTGACTGCGTCAACATGGGGTATAGGGTATAAAATTGACAGTGTCAACATTAAATGTTAGTCAATGATCAAAAACGAAAATGATGACTTCCTATTGACCGGGGGCAACATTGGCAGCCAAGAAAACCTACCACCATGGCGATTTGCGCAAAAAACTGCTGGAAACAGCGCTTGAAATTATATCCGACCATGGACTTGAAAAAGTGTCGATGCGGGGGCTTGGGCAGCGCATAGGGGTGTCAAGGACCGCACCATACAGACACTTTGCCGATAAAAGTGCGCTTTTATGTGCAATCGCAGAGCAAGGACATAAAAAATTATCAAGCGTGCTGAATGACGCCAATCAGCAGCTTTCAGATGATCCGTTGACACGACTCACGAATACCGGTATCGGCTATGTCGAATTCGCTGTTGCCAACCCGGTCCATTACAGAATCATGTTCGGCAATGAGATCCTGGAAAATAAACGAACCCCCGAACTTGTCAACGCTGCTGAAAATTCATTCAATGAATTGCTGTATGCGGTCAAGGCGTGTCAGGAAGAAAAGCGCATTAAACCCCTTAACTCCTATGTTATTGCCAACACATTGTGGTCATTGGTGCATGGCATCTCCATGCTTTTGATCGATGGACAGATCCAGGCGGCCAATGCGTTCAAGGGAATGCCGGCAATCCTCCAAAACGGTCTTGAACCCGGCAAGGTCGATGTGTCCAAGATCTTTGAATATATGAGTGATATTTTACTCGCCGGTCTTATGGCAGACGCCTGATTGCGCCATAGCTGTAAAAGAATGGTATTCACCCGCCACCATCTCGGATAATCCCGATACCACACCCGATGTCCGCTTTATCATTCTAAAGCGGCATGCTCCTTTTTAAAAAATTATCCTCCCTGTAACCGAACGGTATCGGCTGGTTCTATAAGATTGTTTCCCTTTAAGGTTCAGACCCATTCCACCATGGAGGTATGCCGACAATGTCGAAGTCCATTTCACGCCGGGCATTTCTGAAATCCGGCCTTCTGGCGGCCGGCACGGTCGCCGCCGGCGATGCCGTTGCCGAAGCGGCCGCCGTCTCGGCGCGCGATCAACATCTGGCGACGCTGATCGACATCACCCGCTGCATTGGCTGCGGGGCCTGTGTCGAGGCCTGCCGTGAGACCAATGCGCCCAAGTTTCCCAATCCCCAGAAACCGTTTCCCAAAATGATTCCCGAGCGGGTCAAGGTGTCCGACTGGTCCGACAAGCAGGATGTGGATGATCGTTTGACGCCCTACAACTGGCTGTTTATCCAGACGGCCACCGTGATGGTGGCGGGCGAGGAGACCGAGCTGACCATTCCGCGGCGCTGCATGCACTGCACCAACCCGCCCTGCGTGAAGCTTTGCCCCTGGGGGGCATCGCGCCAGTACCAGAACGGCATTTCGCGGATCGATACGGATATGTGCCTGGGCGGCAGCAAGTGCAAGGCGGTCTGCCCGTGGGACATCCCCCAGCGGCAAACGGGCGACGGACTTTATCTCAAGCTGCTGCCCTCCCTGGCGGGCAACGGGATCATGAACAAATGCGACCGCTGTTACGACCGGGTGGCCCGCGATGAACTGCCGGCGTGTATCGAGGCCTGCCCGGAAGACGTGCAGACCATCGGCCCCCGGGCCGAGATCGTGGCCCTGGCCCATGAGCGCGCCAAGGAAATCAACGGCTATATTTACGGTGAACATGAAAATGGCGGAACGAACACCCTCTATGTGTCGCCGGTGCCGTTCGAAACCCTCAACGCGGCCATTGAAAAGGGCCCCGGCAAGCCCCATCTGGGACCTGCCGAGGATCGCATGGCGGATGCCAATCACCTGGGGGCGGCATTGCTCATTGCTCCCCTGGCCGGCGCGGCCACCGCCCTGGGCCGCTACCTGAAGGCCTCCCGGCGCGCCGGGCAATCCCCAACGAGCGATGATGTTTCGAATCAACAGTCATCCAAAACCAGCGATCGATAAAGGAGTTTACCATGCCTGATAAAACGGCGGTGCGGGTGGCCGACGGGATGATGTCCGGTCAGATGCGGGCCGGCTATATGACCCTGCTGCTCTTCATGGCGCTGAGCGGTTTTGGCCAGATGCCCATCTTCAAGCGCTACTATATCGCGGATGTCCCCGGCCTGGGATGGCTGGCCCAGTTTTATGTGACCCACTATATCCACTATGTGGGGGCGGCCGGTCTCCTGGCGGTGGGGGCCTATTATCTTACCCGGTATATTGTTGCCGAGCGCCCCCGACGGCGTATCAGCCGCTACGGCGCGATCCAGGGCGTCATCATGCTCATCATCGTCATGACGGGCGTCCTGCGGGTGGTGAAAAACTACGAAGGATACTACCTGTCATCCGGCCTGATTATTTTCCTGGATATTCTGCACCTGGCGGCCGTCATGGCGTTTCTGCTGGCGGGAGCCTGGGGACTGATGGCCAGAAAACGGTGGACAAGGATTCGTTAAATCACTATGGATAGGGAGTGCACGACATGAAAGAACTTTTATTGCCGCTGATTATTTTGGGTGTCTGGCTGCTGCTGCAGCTTTATATCCTGCCCAAATTCGGTGTATCGACCTGAATGCGAAATGCTTGTCAGGTGACAAGCAAGGATGACCCGACGGGAGATCATGAACGGAAAGAAAACAGTCCGTGATGAGGATTTCGAACTGGTCCAGGCCATCAACAACGGCCGGACCGACCTGTTTCAGCAGCTGGTGGAAAAATACCAGCAAAAGATTTACAATTTCGGCATGCGCATGTGCGGCGAATCCCGGGACGCCGAAGACCTTGTTCAGGAGACCTTTCTCACCATTTTCCGCTATTTGAAGGGATTCCGCTATGAGACCCGTTTTAAAAACTGGATGTACCGGGTGGCCACGACGACCTGCCTCAAGGCCAAGCGCAAGCCCAAGCATGCGCCGGAGCGCGAGTTGTCTTTAGAGGAATTCATGCCCGGTGAGGGGGAAGACCTCCCCGACCAGGCGCCGGACTGGGCCCAACGCCCGCTGGATCAGTTGTTGAACGAGGAACTGGCCGCGCACATCAAGAACGCCATCATCGACCTGCCCAAAAAATATCGCATGGTGATGGTTCTGAGAGACCAGGAAGGGTTTTCAACGGAAGAAACCGCCCAAATGCTCGATATCTCCGTTTCCAATGCGAAAGTCCGGCTGCACCGTGCCCGCCTTTTTGTGCGGGAAAAATTAAAAGGATATTTTGATCATGACGCATAAGGGCCACGACCATCGCAAGTGCATGGCGCTCTTCGAGAAAATGTCGGAGTATATCGACCGCGAACTGGATGCGGAAGCGCGGGCCCTTGTGGACGCGCATATCCGGGCTTGCTGTCATTGCCAGGCCTGCTACGAAACCCTGCAGCGAACCGTCGACCTGTGTCGATCGTCCGCGGCGGACTACCCGTTGCCGGATTCGCTGAGCGAGAAACTGCGCGCCATGATCGAGGCCGCTGACCGCTGACAATTCCCTCCCAACCGATTGATTTCCCAGGATTCCCCCATCTTTCAGGCCGAACAGGCAACGCTATTCTTTTATATCCAATCCCTTTTTGGTATCGGTTGATTCCGCTGGATTTCCCGCGCAGCAGGTCGGGCAGGCTGCCCCGCAGGTGCCGCACCCGGTGGCATCCGCTTTCAAGGTGCGGTAGACATACCGTCCGGTCGCCACCAGGGCGGCGGCAATAATCAATGCAACGATGATGGTATCCCACATGGTTCATCGCTTTCTGGCTGAGAGTGGTAGTGAAATATCCGGCGCAGGTGGTCGGCCGCTCAATTTGGATTACCACGAGACACCGATAGAATGTGACCGATTGGGTCAAGATGCAAGGGGGCGAGAACGCTTTGCGGAATTCATTGGTCGGGGCATGACAGGGTGGGCGCGTCTCCGATGGCGGCCGGATCAGTTGCCGGAGCGTTCCACCAGGATTTTAGCGGCTTCCTCCGTGCTCAAAGACAGGCGATAGCCGCGCACCTTGATGTCCAGGGCGCCGGTTTCCGTGTCGGTCTGGATGACTTCCACGATGCTGCCGGGCGTGACTTCCAACTCGGCCAGCTTTTTACTGATGCCGCCCTTTCCCTTTATCTTTAAAATCTTACCCCGTTCGTCCTGACGCAGGTCATGCAGGGGGGCGGTTTCCAGCAGGTCGCCTTCGATATCCTTCTGGCGTTGTTTCAGGTCTTCCAGACAGCGGGCCAGGGAGTCCTGGCAGGTGATGAAATTGCCTTCCTGGCGGCAGTGATTGTTGAACCCCTGAATCAGGGTTTCGCCACCCCGGGGGCAGATTTCGATAAACTCCACAAAGCGGATCAGTCGATCCAGGATGTTGCGGGATACCGCATGCTCCATTTTGCAGGCGGCTTCCGAGGCTTCCGTTCGGTCCACACAAAGGACTTTGGTGAAAAAGTCCATCAGCGCTTCATGCCGCCGGACCACATCCTCGGCATGTTTATGGCCCTTGGGGGTCAGGGTGATGACGTCATAAGGGGCATAATTGATGAAGCCTTTTTCGGAAAGGGTGCGCAAGGCCCCGGTGACCGAAGAGTTATTGACATCCAGCCTTTTGGCGATGTCCTTGGCCCGGGCGGCCTGTTTGGCGCTGACGATGTGGTAAATCGCCTCCAGATAATCTTCCATGCTTGCGCTGAGTTCATCCACGGGGGTCATCGGCTCACCTCTGCGAGGTTAAAAAATTTAGGCTGACCAAAGTTTACCGGATCGGGTGTCATCGTGTCAATTCCTTTATGGCATGACCCGGCCGATAGGAGGAATCGTGGTCGGTCGTCGCGTTTAGAAACTGGCCCGGAGGAACTTCCCTGCGGCGCCATCGCGCGGCCGGAACGGCCCGACACTTGACCCGCCGGGCGTCTGAACCCCATATTGGCGCATGTCTTTCGGCCCATATCCTGAGGGCCCTTGGCAGCGGTGCGGTTTAGTGGTAATTTTAGGCCGTTGCGGTTGCCGCAGGATTCAGGCGGCATGGCACATTGGTCGCCATCCCTACGGGTTAGCGGATCAGCCGCGCCAAACCAGCGGCAACCGGCCATTCACAACCGATTGAAGGAGGATATTTTGCGCAAGATTCTGGTCATCACGGCGGTTATCATTCTGTTGACAGGGGTGGGCGATGTCTGGGCGGTGAGCCCCCGTGTGCAGCTGGACACCAGCATGGGGATCATTGTCCTGGAACTGTCGCCGCATCGGGCACCCAAGACGGTGGAAAACTTCCTGCAATACGTCAATGATGGGTTTTACGACGACACCATTTTCCATCGCGTGATCAAGAATTTCATGATTCAGGGCGGTGGATTGACGGCCGACATGCAACGTAAAATCGCGCGGCCACCGATCGATAATGAAGCCGATAACGGCCTCAAGAACCGTGCGGGCAGCATTGCCATGGCGCGCACCGGTGATCCGCATTCGGCCACGGCCCAGTTTTTCATCAATACCAAAGACAATCCCAATCTGGACCACCAGCAGAAGTCGGCCCAGGGCTGGGGCTATTGCGTCTTCGGCCGGGTGGTCAAAGGGATGGAGGTGGTGTCGGCCATCGAAGCGGTAAAAACCGGGAGCAGGAACGGCTATCGTGATGTACCGGTGAAACCCGTGCTGATTCGCAAGGCCACCGTCATCATGCCTTGACAGGGACCGTTTGGCTAGCCGGCACCGGGGTCAATCATTGCTGGACTTATGATGGCCCGACTTGTAGGGTTGGCCTGCCGGCGTCATCCATTCGACAGGTACGCGGCATGGTCCTCGCATCACCGCGACGCCGGCTGACCGGACCCACACACGGCAGAATTTAGACCCGGGTAGCGCCTTTCCCTGGTGTGAAACTGTCACAACAGGATCTTCTGGAAACCTTGCATGATGAAGCAGAAAAAATCCGTAAAAGTCGGCCGCAATGATGCCTGCCCCTGCGGCAGCGGCAAAAAGTACAAGAACTGCTGTATGGGGCGCTCTGCACCGCCCCCCGAATCGCTCAAGAAGATCTATCAGAAGCGTTACAACATCCGGTTGAAGTCCGCGGCCGATGTCGAAAAGATCCGCCGGGCCGGTGAACTGGTGATGGCGACCTTCAAGGAAGTCGAAGCGGTCCTCGCGCCCGGTCTCGTTACCGACGAGATCAACCGCATCGTCCACGATTTTACCCTTGACCACGGCGCCATCCCTGCCCCGCTCAACTATCGCGGGTTTCCCAAAAGTGTCTGTGTCTCCATCAACGAGGTGATTTGCCACGGCATACCCGGGCCCCGTGCGCTCGCGGATGGCGATATCGTCAATGTCGATATTACTTCCATTCTGGATGGCTATTATGCGGATGCCAACCAGACCTATTTTATCGGCACACCCAGTGAGGATGCCCGGAAAATCGTGCGGGTGGCCCGGATTTGCCTGAAAGAGGGCTTGGCCATGATCCGTCCCGGCAACTGCATCGGAGATATCGGCTGGGCCATTCAACAGTTTGCCGAAAGCCAGGGCTGCTCTGTCGTCCGGGAATTTGTCGGGCACGGCGTGGGCTTCAATTTCCATGAGGCGCCCCAGGTGCCCCATTTCGGACGAAAGCATACCGGCGTCCCCCTGGCGCCGGGGATGGTGTTTACGGTGGAGCCCATGATCAATCTGGGGCAGCACCGGCTGCGCATCCTGGACGACAAATGGACAGCCGTCACTGCCGACGGCTCGCTTTCGGCCCAGTTCGAGCAGACCGTTCTCGTGACCGAGGACGGGTACGAGAGTTTGACGCCCTTCGAGCTATAGGGCCGCATCAGGTTTGGCGATGTCGTTTCTGGGAGATTCGCTTTTATGGTCGACAACCCAAGCTTATATCGCGAGGTGCTGGATAATATTTACGACGGGGTCTATTTTCTGGACCGGCAGCGCAAGATTTTTTTCTGGAACAAGGGCGCGGAGCGCATAACGGGCTATCAGGCCGCCGATGTCATGGGGCGGTCTTGCGCGGACGACATTCTCTGTCATGTGGACACCGCGCACCTTGGCGTCGTGGCGGAGAGAGTTCGGGCGCTGATCGCCGAGACGCGCATCCCGCTCGAAGATGATTACCTGAGTGTGTCCGTATCGATTGGCGCCACCCTGGCCCGTCCTGACGATTCACCGGAAGCGCTGCTCAATCGGGCGGACCAGCTGATGTACCAGTGTAAAATGGAAGGGCGCAATCGGGTCTGTCTGGATAACGGATGAAACGCGTGCCCGTCGGCGGCTGTTTGGCCGAAAAGAAAGTGCGCTTTACCGCCTTCCACCGAAAGGAGGCCTATGATTCAGGTGGATATTCCGGGATACCGGGTATTGCAGCTGACGCATCTCGTGATGGATTACAACGGCACCCTGGCAGTGGACGGTGAGCTGGAAGCCGGTGTGCGCGAGGTTTTATCGGCATTGTCCGACCATCTCACGATCCATGTCGTCACGGCGGACACGTTTGGCCTGGCAGCCGAACAGCTGAAGGATGTGCCGTTGAAACTGTCCATTCTACCGCCGGGCCACCAGGATGTCGCCAAGCGGGACTATGTGAACCGTCTTGGTTGTGGCCAAACCGTTGCGGTGGGCAACGGCCGAAACGATCGGCTGATGCTCACGGCGGCCGAGTTGGGGATTGCGGTTGTTCTGCGGGAAGGGGCGGCCGCTGTGACGCTGGCCGCCGCCGATATCGTCTGCATGGGCATCGTGCCGGCGCTGGAACTCCTGTTGCATCCTTTACGGCTTACCGCCACGCTGCGATCGTGAGAACGGGATGGTGATGCCCCTATGATGGGAATGGTTCTGGTTATCGCGGTTGTTTTGGCCGGTGGCGGCATCGGTCTTTATCGCTGGCTTCAGTTCCAGAGTGACCGCCCCCCGGCCAACGCCCCCTCCCGCATGGTTCTTGCCAATGATGTGGACCACCCCACCGTGGTTTGTGTCGGTGACAGCCTCACCCATGGGCGCACCAGCAGTGACTATGTGGCCCTGCTCCAGGAACGTTTTCAGCCGAAAGGCTATCGATTCGTCAATGCGGGACTCAATGGCGATCTGGCCTACAATGTCCTGCAGCGCCTGGAGGCCGTGATTGCCTGCCGGCCGTCCTGGATAACGCTTATGGTGGGAACCAATGACGTCTATGCCGCCCTGAGCACGGCCAACGCACATGAAACCATGGAACAGATGGGCCTGCCGGAACGGCCGACCCGGGAAGCTTTCCGCCGTTATCTGACCGAAATCTGCCTGCAGCTCCGCAATGCCACAGCAGCCCCCCTGGCGCTCTTGTCGCTGCCCCCTCTCGGGGAAGACCCGGCGCACCGTGCTTTTCAAATGACGGCGGATTACAGCCGGATCATCGAGTCCGTGGCACACGAAACCGGCAATACCTATCTGCCGCTTCATGAGCGCCTGCACGCCTATCTTGAAAATCAGCCGAGCGGGCCGGGGCCTTCTTTCGGCGACTACCGCGACGGCATGGGGCTGTCCGTCAAGTTGCGCCGGTTTCTCCTGAAGCAGTCGTTCGACACCATCTCCCGACGAAACGGCTTTCACCTCTTGACGGATTTTTTCCATCTGAACGAGGTCGGGGCCGCGATGGTGGCGGATCTGGTGGAGGCGTTCATTCTGGCCGGGGCGGCCCATGACGCGATCTGCACGCCGAAACGTCCCTGTTTCTGATACCCGCGGCGTTGCCGTGATTCGCGGGCGGCGGCCCACCGGCCGCCCGATAGGATGACACCGAATATATCCCGACCGACTTACCGGCAGGACCGAAAGGAATTTGACCGTGGACGAACGTTCCGCTGTCACCCGTGGCCGAACGCTGGATCATGCAGCCAAAGTTTACGACATTTGTGAACCCATCCTGCTGCTGGGCAAACAGGGGGCTTACAATCGAGAGATTGTCGCCTTGCTGGAACTGGAGCTCGGGCAACGGGTGCTGGACCTGGGGTGCGGCACCGGTGAGCTGACTCGGATGATAGCCGACAACCTGGACGTCGCAAAGGGCGGGCAGGCGGTGGGGGTCGATGCCGCCGCCAAAATGATCCAGGTGGCGCGCAAGAAGCGCGGCAATGATGCCTGCCGCTTCGACGTGGTGGCGGCGGAAAGCTTGCCTTACGAAGATGGCGCCTTCGATGCCGTCGTTTCCAGCCTCTTTTTCCACCATGTGGATCTGGAGTTGAAGCAGCGTACCCTGGCGGAGTCTTTCCGCGTCCTGCCGCCCGGCGGCAAGCTGGTCATTGCCGATATGCATCTTCCCACCACGTGGATGGGCTGGCTCGTTTCCTGGACGTCGCGCTGGTTCTTCATGCAGCCTCAGATCGCCGAAAACATCCGCGGCATGCTGCCCGGCGTAATAACCGAAGCCGGGTTCAGCCCTCCGGTAATCCGGGCCTATTATTTCGGTTATATCGCCATCTTTACCTGCGAGAAGCCGGGAGGCGGCCATGGGACTGCTTGAGGCCATCGGTCAGTCCACCGACGATCCGGCCCGGGAAACGTTTCTGACCCTGGCGGCCGAACTCCAATCCGGTTTGACGCTTTACTGGAAGACGGCCGGGAAGATCCTCGATGATAGCGGCATTGTCTTGCATCCCCCCCCGCCGGACTATCTGGCCATGGAGAAGAATATCTTTTCCACCCTCTTTTTGTACGCCTACTACGCCGCCGACATCGACCCGGCCCGGCGGGTGATATACGTGGCTGTCAACCAGTGCCTGCGGGGCATGGTCACCGGGTGTGACAACATTCTGGACGATGAATACAAGCAGACCCTGGCGACCAATCTCCCCTCACGGGCCGTGCGATTCCGGTCCATCGTGGATATCATGGTGTCGGACCGGGTGTTGTTCGCCCTCATGTTGGAGATGGCCGCCACCGCCTCGCTGACCGACACCCTGATCCGGGACGCCTCGGCGGCGTCGCTGCGGGCCCTCACGCGCAGCGGTGTTCAGGAAGCGTCGGAAGAGGGCGGCGTGGGGGACATTCCCACGCCGGAGCGCATCCTGCGGGACATCCACCATTACAAGACCGGTCTTCTTTTCCAGTGCCCCTGGGCGGTACCCGGCGTCATCGAGACCGGCCTGGGCCAACCTGCCGAACAACTCCAGGACCATCTTTACCGGATCGGCATGGGGTGTCAGTTGTTGGATGACATTGTCGATCTGGCGGAGGACGTCCGGGAGCGGCGCTACAATTATGCCTGGTCGAAAATTTTCCACGGTGCGGAGGGTCATCTTCGCAGGGAAATACAGACCGCCTATAACCAACCGGCCACCGGGAAGCAATTGTCCCGTCTTCACGATAGGTTCCCCCAGGTCATTGCCGCGGTGGCGGCGGAAGGGCAACACCGACTGGAAGAAGGGCTGCAAGGTCTGTTGCGGGAAGACCATTGGCACCTGGTCGCCCCGCTGACGTCTTTCCTGATCCGACGTATCGGTGCGGATCATTTCCTGCAGAGGGCAACGACGGTATGAAACGAATGGCCTTCTGGCTTCGGGTGGCCGTGTTGTTTCTGGCGCGATCCGGCCGGGTGACCCTGGTGCTGGCGCTGATGATATTTACGGCCGTGACGGCCCTGGTGTTTTTGTCTTCCCTGGCCACCGGTGTAAACGATGCCATGATTCGCAACTCGGTGGGGTTGTACACGGGGCATATCAGCGGCGTGAACCTGCCGGCGGCGCTGGCGCCGGAAAGCTTGCGGGTGGACGGGGTGCGGCGGGTGCTGCGGCGATACCCGACGCCGGGAATGCTGCGGGCCGGAGCGCACATGGTGCCGGTGACGCTGGTGGCAGTTGCGCCGGCGGCGGAAGCGGAGACGACCGGTCTTCCCCGCAAAGTCATCGATGGTCGCTATCTGGCGCCGGCCTCCGATCAGATCCTGTTAAGCGCCTATTTAGCCGAACAATTAGGGGTTACGACGGGGGCGTCCCTTTTCTTCGTGGACGGCCGCACCCAGCGCGAAGACGCCTTCACCGTGTGCGGCATCTACCGGACGGAAGTGGATCGCCTGGATTATGGTGTGGCGTTTGTCGCCGAAGGGGCGCGCGATGGGGATCGGGAATCCTGGCAGGCGGCCATTTTTCTGGATGCGGGTGCGTCTCCCGAGCGCGTCACGGCCCGACTTGAAAAGCGGGTGCCGGGGGATGCGGTCTTTCAGTCGTGGCTCGACCGCATGCCGGATTTGCGGCAGTTGATCGATCTGAACCGTGTTTCCATGAACCTGGTCACCCTCCTTGTGTTCAGCGTGGTGGCGATCGGGGTGGCCTGCGCCTTTGTCGTGGTCGTGCTCAAGAATCTCCGTGAGTACGGCATCATGCGGTCCATGGGCGTGACGGTGGGGGATGTGGCCTGCCTGATCGGGGCTGAAATCCTGTTGTTAAGCATTCTGGCGGCCCTTGCCGGGGTTCTGGCGGGAGCGTTGCTCGTTGCGCTGGTGGCGGACACCGGTATCGATCTGACCGTGTTCACGTCGTACAACCGCTATTTTACCCTATCCGGCATCATTTATCCCCGGGCCACCGCTTATGCCCTGGCGATGCCACCCCTGATGGCCGTATGCTTCAGCCTGCTGGCGGCCATCTGGCCCATTGCCCTGATCGGACGCAAAAAAGTGGCCGATATTCTGAGGATGGTCTGACGCTGATGCTGGACGTCGTTCACATAACCAAATCCTACCGTTCGGGACGCGGGCACCTGAAAGCCCTGGATCAGGTCAGTTTTACGGCCGCCCCGGGGCAGGCGGTGGCCGTGGCCGGCCGTTCTGGATCCGGCAAGACCACCTTGCTGCATTGCATTGCCGGTCTCGAGGTTCCGGATGAAGGGCGCATTGTATGCCACGGCGAGGATATCTTCCAGTTGTCCGAAAAAGAGCGCCAGCAATGGCTCCGGACCGGTGTCGGAATCGTGTTTCAGTCCGGCAATTTGCTCTCCTACCTGACGGTGAGCGACAACATCGCTTTCCCATTGCAACTCGGTGGGTGGTCCCGTGGTGATATCGCCCAGCGGGTGGACGAGCTGCTCCAGCGCATCGCGCTCCCGCATGCCGGTCGGGCGCTGCCGCACGAGCTGTCGGGCGGTGAACTCCAGCGCGTCGCCGTGGCCCGTGCCATTGCCCACCGTCCGCGGATTGTGCTGGCGGACGAACCCACGGCCAGCCTGGACACGGTGACGGCGGCAGCGCTTGTCGAACTGCTCATGGAGTTAAGCCGTCAGGAAAACACCATCCTGCTGATGTCGACCCACGATCCAGCGGTGATGGCGGCGGCCAACCGAACCGTGTCCCTCGCGGACGGGTGTATTGATACCTCACCCCAAGGAGACCAACGATGAAAAAATATCGTTTCAATATACTGCTGGTCAGCCTCCTGCTATTGCTCTTGATTTTTCCCTTCCTCGATTATTTTAGGCTGACGGGATTGAGAATGCTGTTGAATGTCTTTACGACGATTATTCTGATTTCCAGTGTGTATGCGGTCAGCGAGAACCGACGCCAGCTGATCCTGGCCCTGTTGGTCATCGTGCCGGCCATTGTCCTTGGGTGGGGAAACCACTTTTTCCATGTTAAAATCAGCGAAGTCGGCGCCACTATCCTGCGGATCATCGCTTATGGCTTCATCGCCTACCACATTCTGGGGTATGCTTTACGGGGAGGGCGGGTCGACGCCGAGAAAGTGGCCGCGGCGGTGTGTGTCTACCTGCTGCTCGGTGTGGTGTGGCTAAATGCCTATGCGCTTGTTGACATCCTTATCCCGGGGTCTTTCAACAGTGCTTTTTTGAACGGGAAGGATTATCTTTACTTCAGTTTTGTTACCCTCAGCACCCTGGGCTACGGCGACATCACGCCGACCAACGGACCGGCCCAAGCAATGGCTTACACGGAAGCCCTCGTTGGTCAGCTCTATCTCACGATTCTGGTGGCACGCCTGGTGGGGCTTTACATAGCGAATGCCGGGCCCGATGGCGCCGGTGATACCTAACATCGGATTTCTCCATCCGGGTGAAATCGCCGATCCCTCGAAATCATCAGCACGGTTTGAAAAAGTCTTCGAAAAGGGGTAATGCATACGGCTGACAATGGAACGATGTCGACGGTGAATATGATAAAATTTGGTTATGAAAAACTGCCGATACTTGAAAGGAAAACGAAAGATGCTCAAACTGGGAGAAAAAGGTACGATTCTGCAGCGCGACAAGGAAACCTATGCGATTGCCCCGCATATTCCTTGCGGCGTGACGACACCGGAGCAGTTGCGAACCATTGCCGACGTGGCTGAAAAATATCAGTGCCAGGCCCTGAAATTGACCAGCGCCGCGCGGATCGCCATCGTGGGGATCCGTGAGGAGGACGTGGATGCGGTATGGGCCGATTTGAACATGTCGCCCGGCCACGCGGTGGGATTGTGCGTCCGCAGTATCAAGGCCTGCCCCGGAACGCAGTTTTGTCGACTGGGGCTGCAGGACAGCCTCGCCATGGGAATCAAACTGGACGAAAAATTCCACGGCTACGAACTCCCGGGAAAAATGAAAATGGGTGTCAGCGGCTGTACCAACATGTGTGCCGAGAACTGCATCAAAGACATTTCCCTGTTCGGCAAAAAGAAGGGCTGGACCGTCATGGCCGGCGGGATCGGCACCAAGAAAGCCCGGTTGGCCGATGTGGTTGCCGAGGACCTGGATGCGCCGGAGGCCCTGCGCATGATCGAGCGTATCATCGATTTCTACGCGGAAAACGGTCAGAAAAATGAACGGGTGGGCCGCATGATCGAGCGCATCGGCCTGGAGACCCTGTGCCGTGCCGTTGCCGCTTGATGCCGTGAGGGGGCAAGGGGACATACCGATCTTCTTTTCATTCGTTGCCAATGCATGATTGCGTTCGCGAGGAAGCACCATGCGGGTTCTTCTGATCGAAGATGATTCGAAAATCGCCTCTTTCATTGTCAAAGGGCTAAAGGCGGAAGGGTTTGCCGTTGACCATGCCCCGGACGGGGAAATGGGGCTTCATCTGGCGATGACCGAACCTTACGATTTGGCCGTGATCGATATCATGCTGCCCCAAAAGGACGGCTTCGAAGTGATTGCCGCCATACGCCGGGAGAAGATCGCTCTGCCGGTGATCATCCTGAGCGCCCGGGGGACAACGCAGGACAAGGTCAAAGGTCTGCAGCTCGGCAGCGATGATTATTTGACCAAGCCCTTCGCCTTTTCCGAGCTGTTGGCCCGCATTCAAGCCCTGTTGCGGCGGAGCAGCGGGGCTTCGGAACCGACCAAACTGGAAGTCGGTGACCTTTCCATGAATCTCATTACCCGCGAGGTGGTGCGGCGGGGTCGCAAGATCGATCTCCAACCGCTGGAGTTTTCGCTGCTGGAGTACCTGGTGCGCAATGCCGGCAGGGTCGTTTCCAAAACCATGATCATGGAGCATGTCTGGGATTACCATTTCGATCCGCAGACCAATGTGGTGGAATCCCGAATTTACCATCTGCGGGACAAAATCGACAAAGGGTTTGACGCCAAACTGATCCACACGGTGCGCGGGGTCGGATATGTCCTTAAACCGGCTGAATAAGCTGCGCCGCTCGCTGGCCTTCCGTTTGACACTCTGGTATGCCGTTATTTTTTCGGTGTCCTCTTTCCTGGCCTTCTTTTTCTTCTACTCCCTGATGATCGATGCCTTGCGCAGCCAGGTGGACGAAGACCTGAACCGCCAGCTGCGGGCCTTTTCGGACATCATGCAGGTGGACGGACTGGAGGGGGTGCGCCGGGTCGCCCTGCAAGAAACCCGGGCCGGAGGGGAAAGTGCACGGCTGATCCGGTTGCTGTCGCGTTTCGGCACCGAATTTTCGGTTTCGGACCGGGCCTACTGGCGCGATATCGGTGTCGACAGCGAAGCCATTCGGCGGTTGCTGGTGGACGGCCGCCCCGTGTTCGAGACCATCGGGGTCCCGGACGGCGGTGACAGTCTACGGATCATCTACGGCACCATCGGCCCGGGAATCATCCTGCAGCTGGGCCAGTCCCTGACGCTTCAAACACGGCTTGTGGGGGCGTTTCAGCGTCTTTTTGGCATCACCATGGCGGTGGTCATCGGCCTGGCGGCGGCCATCGGCTGGTTCCTGGCCCGGCGGGCGCTCTCCGGGGTCGGCGGCATTGCCCATACGGCCCGGCGCATCACGCGCGGCGATCTGGCCGTCCGGGCGCCGGTCAGTCGGCGCGGCGATGAGATCGATCAGCTGGCCGGGAACATCAACCACATGCTGGACCGGATTCTGGACCTGATCACCGGTATCCGGGAGATGAGCGACAATATTGCCCACGACCTGAAAAGCCCGATCACGCGGATACGTGGTTTGGCGGAGGTTACCCTGACGACCGCCGAGCAGCGCGCGGATTATGAAACGATGGCGGCCAGCACGATTGAAGAATGCGACCGTTTGCTGGACATGATCAACACCACGCTGGTGATATCACGGACCGAAGCCGGGGTGCAGGCGCTGCAGTGGCAGCGCATCGATATCGCCGGGCTCGTGCAGGATGCCGGCCGGCTGTTTGAAACAAGCGCCCGCGACAAGGATCTGCACCTGTCGGTCACGGCCGGCGACCCTTGCTGCGTCATCAACGGCGATGCGCGCATGCTGCAGCGCATGGTGGCCAATCTGCTGGACAATGCGATTCGCTACACGCCGCAAGGAGGCCAAATCGATATCACGGTGCAGCCCACCCCCGGGGGGGATGTCGCGGTGATCTTCCAGGATACCGGCATCGGCATCCGCGCAGCGGATCTTCCCCGTATTTTTGAACGGTTCTTCCGTTGCGACCCGAGCCGTTCCGCCTCGGGCACCGGGCTCGGGCTCAGCCTGGCGCAGGCCGTGGCGATGGCCCATGGGGGCGAGATTACGGTGCAGAGTGAACCCGGTCAGGGCAGCACGTTTCAGGTTCTTTTGCCCCGCAATGGGGACAAGATCCACAACCCTTAACATTTCGCGGGAGGAAAATCATGACGAGCACACTGCAGGAAGGGTTGGAATTTGAGTTTGTCTACGAGGTTCCACCGACGAAAACCGTGCCGCACTTATTCCCGGAATTCACCGAAGGCGGTGAAATGCCGGAAGTGTTCGCCACGGGGTACATGGTGGGGCTCTTCGAGTTTGCCTGTATCAAGGCGATCAATGCGCACATCGACTGGCCCCGGCAGCAGACGGTCGGTATCCACATCAATGTCAGCCACACCGCGGCCACGCCGCCCGGATTCCAGGTGACGGTCAAGGGCCGCCTGGAAAAAATAGACGGCCGCAAGCTCTCCTTTGCCCTGACCGCGCATGATGGTGTCGACACCATTTCCAAGGGTACGCACGAGCGCTTTATCATCGATGCCGACAAGTTCAACGCGACCGTTGCCAAGAAAGCCTCTGCCGGGGCCTGAAGTTATTGCCCCGGGGTGTGTGCCTTGGGCGGGTTCGTGCCGGAGTAGCGGCGGTAAGCGCTGTGGAAGATGACACCGGCGCCCGCCCCCAGCGTGTTGAGAATGAAATCCAACATCTGGGAACTACGGGACGGTATCCAGGCTTGCGCTATTTCGATCGTGAGACTGATAACGCTGCAGACCAGCATGGCGATCAGGAGTCTTCGGGTGAAAGCGTACCCGCGCATGTGCCACAAGAGCGTGCTCAGCAAAAACCCCATGGGGATGAAGCCGGTGATATTGATGACCATATCCTGAAGCAGCGATAGGTTGTATTCGGTGTTGCCAAATGCCGGGGCAAGAAATTCTTTGGTCAGAATGGTCATCTGCGCCGGTATGGTGAGATCATGCTTTCCCCCGCCATGATCGACTACCCGGTAGCCCTGGCCTTCATCGAATACATAAAGTCCGGCCGGGTTCAGCGGGCGCACAAACGCGAACGAATGCACCTTGGCCCAAGACTGAAAGTGCTGCCGGATGTCGGTTTCCGACCGCACATGATCGTAATAGGCCAGACCATAGATTTCTCCCGCCCACGGGTGTCGCCCATAGATGGAGTTCCCCAGAACAAGCCGAATCGGTTTCCCGTTACCCGGGATGCTCAGGTGTAATTCTCGGTTGCGTTTGGCCAGCTGTCCGTCGATGAAGACGGCGGTGCCATTGTCGCCGGAAGTGACCGTCACGAAACGTTCTTCTGCCGGCGTGAGGGTGTCTACCGAAATTCGGGCACGCCTGCGCTTCGCATCGTAGTCGTCCCCGTTCATGATGACCAGCCAGGACCGCCACTGCCCGACAATCAGCTGCTCGGCATCGTCGCCGCCATGCAGGAGCAGCAGGAGCCGGAAGTGCCCGTCATTGCTTGCATCTAGTGGTTTTATGGCAAGCTCGATGGTCAAATCATCGTTTTTTGAACCCTTGCGGCGGGAGGGCGGGGAAACGTCCTCTGCATACGCAATGCCATATAAATCAAAACGGATACCGTCCCGGCCGTCAAGCCAGGTCACCTCATTGACAATGGAAGCCCCTTTGAAATGGAGGCCGGAATAGAGGATCAGCAGCAGCATGGCGGCTGTCAGCAAAAGCAATCCCCAGGGAATGGGGCGGGTATGTCGGTCAGCGGTTTTCAATCCGGGTAGCGGCCGTTTTATTGTCATATGAGATGCAACCAAAACGGAAAATTTGGCGGAGTATAGTATTGTCTCAGACCGATGGTAAAGCTCTATTTCAATGAGGCCATTGACGGAAACGTTTTGTCCTCCGCCGAAGCCTGCCCAAAGGCCCTGAACACGGCCCGCCCTGAAAATAACATTTTGATCATTTTCAGGTCATCTTCCCGTGAACTTGCTGGTGTATTTTCCCGGTCAGCATAATTAGAATCCAGTTAAATTTGATGTTTAAGCGACAGAAATAGCAAACAGGAGGATCACCCATGAAAAAAACCGCAACGCGTTGGCTTATCATTACCGGCATTGTTTTAGGACTGGGGCTGGCGGGCGGCCTGTCTTTTACCGGCACATCGGGTTTTCAACAGGCCTCGGTAGCGGTTCCGACGGCCGCCGCCGCCGAAGCCGTCATGGTGCCCGTCAATTTTACCCAGCTGGCTGAAAAAGCCAAGCCCGGTGTCGTGAACATCCGGACCGTGAAAACAACCAATGGCGGTGGACCGGTTTTTCGCCATTTCTTCGGCCGCAATCCTCACGGCGGGCAGGATCCGTTCCAGGACTTTTTCGGTCTCGGCCCCCAGCGGGAATTCAAACAGCGCAGCCTGGGGTCCGGATTTCTGCTGGACAATGAGGGCTATATCGTCACCAACAACCACGTGGTGGAGGATGCCGACCAGATCAAGGTGCGACTCTCCGACGAAGCTGAGTACGATGCCACTATTATTGGCAGAGACCCGAAAACCGACCTCGCCCTCATCAAAATCGACGCCCCGTCCAAAGAGTTGAAACCCCTTGAACTCGGGGATTCGGACACGCTTCCGGTGGGCAGCTGGGTGGTGGCCATCGGCAGTCCCTTCGGCCTGGAACAAACGGTCACGGCGGGCATCGTGAGTGCCAAGGGGCGCATCATCGGCTCCGGTCCCTATGACGATTTTATCCAGACCGATGCCTCGATCAATCCCGGCAACAGCGGGGGGCCGCTTTTGAATCTCAAAGGCGAAGTGGTCGGCATCAATACCGCCATCGTGGCCAGCGGCCAGGGCATCGGGTTTGCCATTCCCATCAACATGGCGGGTGGCATTATCAATCAACTGAAAGACAGCGGCGAAGTCTCGCGCGGATGGCTGGGTGTCGGCATTCAGGATCTGACCCCCGAGTTGGCCGAATATTACGCGCTTAAAGAAAAGGAAGGCGTCCTGGTGACCCAGACCTATGAAGGCGACCCGGCCGATAAAGCCGGCATCAAGGAAGGCGACGTCATTGTCGCCGTGGACGGCAAGCGCATTGCTTCCAGCCGCGAATTGTCCCGTACGGTGGCCGAAGCCGGGGTGGGCAACAAGATGAGCCTTACCGTATTGCGTGACGGTCGTGAAAAAGAGATCGATGTCAAGCTGGCCAAACGGCCTGACACCGAACCCACCATGGCGCGGGGTGAAGCCCGGTCGGATGATCTTGGCTTGAAAGTGCGCGAGATCGATCCGGAGATCGCCGAGCGCCTGGGGCTGGATGAAAATACCAAAGGCGTGGTGGTGACCGGCGTCAATCCGGACAGCAAAGCGGCCGAGGCCGATATCCGGCAGGGCGATGTGGTGATCGAAATCAACCGCAAGCCCGTGACATCGCTGGAGGACTACACGGCGCAGTTGCGTAAAATCGATACGGGCGACACGGTCCAGATGCTGTTGCGACGCGGCGGCGGTGGACTGGTGGCCGTGAAGTTCACGCGGTGATTTAAACACTATCGCTTGACCGGAAGAAAACCTAACCGGGATGGGGGCGCGCTGCCCGCATCCCGGTTTTTTATGCGAAGATTCAAAGAATCGGGGCCAGCAACCGCGCTGACCGCACCGCGAGTTTGAACAGGAAAGGGCGTTCGGTATAGTCTTCCAGTTTTACAAGGCGGCTGTGGTGGAAGTCTTCTTCGAGCATTTTCGCAACAGCCCCAACGAAGGCGGCGTCATAGTTCAGGAGGGTCAGCTCGAAATTCAACCGAAAAGACCGGTTGTCCAGATTGGCCGTGCCCACGGCGGCGCAGTGATGGTCCACCAGAAAGACTTTCTGGTGCAGAAAGCCGGCCGCATAGCGATAGAGTTTGATACCCACCGGCAGGATGTTCGGGTAATACGAAAAAGACGCCAGGTGGACGGTGCGATGGTCCGCTTTTTCCGGGAGCAGAATCCGCACATCCACCCCCCGGAGAACAGCCAGTTTGAGGGCGCTCAAAACCTGGAGGTCCGGCACGAAATAGGGGCTGGCGATCCAGATCCTTTCCCTGGCCATGTTGATGACCTGCACGAACATCAGGCCGCAGGTTTCCAGCATATCGGCCGGTCCCGACGCCACCACCAGGGCGTTTTCCGTTCCGCCGGGGGAGGGCGTCAATGTCCAGTTCAGGTCGGGAATCCGGGAGGTGGCCCAGTGCCAGTCTTCGACAAAACAGAATTGAATGGCCTTAACGACCGGCCCCTCGATCTTGACATGGGTATCGCGCCAGTGCCCGAATCGCGGGTGCCGGGACAGGTAGGCATCGCCCACGTTGTGCCCGCCGACATAAGCGGTGTCGCCGTCGATCACGACGATCTTGCGGTGATTGCGGAAGTTGAGCTGGAAATGGTTGGTTTTACCCCGGGTGCTGTGAAAGGCGGAGACATGAATGCCGGCCTGCTGCATTTCCCGCAGGTAGTTGCCCGGTAGCTGGTAGCTGCCGATTTCGTCGTAAAGAAAAAAGACGCTGACCCCATCCTGAGCTTTCTGGATCAGGCGATCCTTTAGCCGGCGACCGAGATGATCATCGGTGACGATATAAAATTCTACTAGGATATAGGACCGGGCGACCGCGATATCTTCAAACAGATGGTCGAAGGTCTCCTGGCCGTTGATGAGAAGCCGGCTTTGATTGAAGCCGAGGATGGGCATGCCGGCCAGTTTTACCAGGGCGGCATTGGCTTCCGATATGGTTTTTCGCGCAAGGTTTTGGCTGTCCGCTTCCAGCTGCAAGGTATCGCTGAGATGATGAATCACCGCATCCCGCCGGTTGCGCATACGGACATAGCCTTGAAACTTGTTGCGGCCGAAAACCGCATACAACCCAAGGGTGATAAACGGCAGGGTCACCAGCGCAATGGCCCAGGCCACTGCCCCCTGGGAGGTGCGGGTGTTCATCACGGCGTGCACGGCGGCCAGAATACCCAGAATTTCGACCAGCAGAACCGTAATGGCGAGGAGCGTTATGATCGTATCCATCAGGCTTCGGGGATTTGCCGCGGATCGGTCATGTTTTCGGGTTTGAGCATCTCGTCCAACTGTTTCTTGGACAGCCAGCCCTTTTCGAGGACCAGGTCGTAGACATTGCCACCGGTCTTGAGGGCTTCCTTGGCAATGGATGCGGAGCGTTCATAGCCCAGCACCGGGTTGAGGGCGGTCACCAGACCGATGCTGCGTTCCACATAGCCCCGGCAGATCTCGCGGTTGGCGGTAATCCCGGTGATGCAGCGGCTGGTGAGGGTGACGCAGGCATTCTTGAGAATCATCAGCCCGTGCAGCAGGTCATAGGCCATGACCGGTTCGGCCATGTTGAGTTCCAGTTCGCTGGCCTCGGCGGCCATGGAAACCACGGCGTCATAACCGATGATCTGGTAGCAGATCTGGTTGACCAGTTCAGGCATGACTGGATTGACCTTGCCCGGCATGATGGAAGAACCCGGCTGCATGGGGGGCAGATTGATTTCGTTCAGTCCGCAGCGCGGGCCCGAAGACAGCCAGCGCAGGTCGTTGCAGATCTTGGAGATCTGCACGGCGGCGCGTTTGAGGGTGCCCGACATCTGGGCGAAAGCGCCGCAGTCCTGGGTGGCTTCCACCAGATTGTCGGCCTTCTGGACCGGCAGCCCGCTGACTTCCCGCAGCTTTTTGGTGACCAGATCGGCATAACCCGGCGGGCTGTTCAGCCCGGTTCCGATTGCCGTGGCCCCCATGTTGATGAGAAGAAATTCTTCGGAATTGCGTTTCAGGGCATCCATGGCGCTGTCGATCATTTCAGCATAGGCGCTGAACTCCTGCCCCAGGGTCATGGGCACGGCATCCTGGTTCTCGGTGCGCCCCATTTTCAAGACATCGACAAATTCCCTGCCCTTGGCGGCCAGGGCCGCTTTGAGGCCCTTCATGGCGCCGAGCAGTTCCTTGAGGGAAAGAATGACGGCAAGTTTGATCGCGGTCGGGTAGGCGTCATTGGTGGACTGGGAACAGTTGACGTGGTCGTTGGGGTGCAGGTGCTCGTATTGTCCTTTGGCATGACCCAAGATTTCCAACCCCCGATTGGCGATGACCTCGTTGGCATTCATGTTGGTGGAGGTCCCTGCCCCGCCCTGGAACATGTCCACCACGAAATGGTCGTGAAGCTTTCCGGCGAGCAGTTCGTCGCAGGCCTTGCAGATGGCTTGCATCTTCTCCTTGTCCATGACGCCCAGGGCATGGTTGGCCTGGGCGGCGGCTTTTTTAACGAAGGCCAAGGCCTCGATCATGTGTTGGAAATTGTTGAGCCGTACGCCGGAAATGGCGAAATTTTCGACGGCACGCTGGGTTTGGACGCCGTAATAGACGGATTCGGGCAGTTCTCTTTCGCCGAGGGAGTCATGTTCGATCCTGACACCCTGCGTCAGTTCGACCGGGCTTTTAACGCCGGCCAGTTGTTCGGATACGACACGCAGGCGTTCGCTGATGCGCCGTGAGGTGCGGGCCACGATGCGGAAGAAGATTTCCGGCTTCTGCTTGCGAAAGGCTTCGATTTTATCCGTGGAAATCTGCCATACCACAGCCCCGTGCCGCGCAAAGGCGCCGGTGGAATGGGCCGTATCATCGATCAGGGCGCTCTCGCTGATCAAGGCCCCGGGTCCCAGAACAGCCACCTGCCGGCGCGTGCCGTGCAGTCCCCGGGTGATGATGACCTCGCCTTCCAGTATCGTCCCGGCCCATAAGCGTGGTGTGGATTCATGAAACAGCCATTCCTCGGCCGCATAGACTTTTTTCTGGCCCTGGGCAAAGAAATTTCGCATATCTTCCGGCGAGATGCCCGCGCTGTAGGCGGCTTCCTGAAGGACAAGTTTGAGATTCTGGGGACTCATGGCAATTTCTCCTTTGGGAAAAAGATGTTCAACATTATAGCGAAGAAAAGCGCGCACACTTTTCCGGTCGTATGATCCAGGCGTTTCAGGCGGTCTAAATCACCATCGGGGCAATCAAAAATCCCAATACGACCGCCAGGGCGATCGTCGTTACCCCGGGGATCAGGAACGGGTGGTCAAAAACATATTTGCCGATGCGGGTCGAGCCGGTGTCGTCGAATTCCACCGCGGCCAGCAGGGTCGGGTAGGTGGGCAGGACGAACAGGGAGCCCACGGCAGCAAATGACGCCACGGCCGACACCGGGCTGATGCCCAGGGCCAGCGCGGCCGGCATCAGGGCCCGGGTGGTGGCGGCCTGGGAATAGAGCAGCATGGCGGCGAAGAACAGCACCACCGCCAGCAGCCAGGGTTTGGTCTCGAGGATGGACCCGGCCAGCACGTTGATCTGGTCGATGTGCGCCGAGACGAAGGTGGTACCCAGCCAGGCGACCCCCAGCACGCAAATGCAGGCGCTCATTCCCGATTTGAAGGTGGCGGCATTTAATACGTCATTGGTCTTGATCTTACAGAGCAGGGCGATCAGGGCTGCCACGGTCAGCATGATGGTCATGATGGCTTCATCCCGCGGCAGGACCGGGTCGGTGATCAGCCCGACGTTTTTGCTGATGGCGGATGCGTAGCAGACCACGAAAATCAATCCCAGGAGGAAGATCAAGACCGAAATCTTGGCGCCGGGTTTGATCTCGCGCACTTGGCCCTCGGATGGTTTTTTCACCAGCCCGTTGGCCAGGCGTTCCTGGTAGATGGGGTCGTCTTTGAGGTCTTTGCCCAGAAAATTGGTGACGATGGCGCCCAGCATGCAGGCCGTAAACGAACTGGGGATGCTGATCATCAGCAGTTGCAGATAGCTTACGCCCAGCTTTTCCAGTTCACTGGCAAAGAAGATGACCGCCGCCGAAATGGGCGAAGCCGTGATCGCGATCTGGGACGCTACGGTGGCGATAGCCAGCGGTCGCGACGGGCGGACGCCTTTTTCCTTGGCAATCTCCGCAATCACCGGCAGGGTGGAGAAGGCCGTGAGCCCGGTACCGGCAAAGACCGTCATGGTGTAGGTTACCACCGGTGCCAGAAAGGTGATGTATTTCGGGTTGCTGCGGAGGACCTTTTCCGCCAGGAACACCATATAATCAAGGCCGCCGGCCACCTGCATGGCGGCGATCGCCGCGATGACGGACATGATGATCAGGATAACGTCGATCGGGATGCTGCCGGGCTTGAGTCCGAAACCCAGCGCCAAAACCAGCACACCGAAGCCACCGGCAAACCCGATGCCGATGCTCCCCAGACGGGCACCGAGCCAGATAAAGAATAAAACGATTAGAAGTTCGATGATCCACATCGGTTTTTTCCTTTCGGTATGTCGATAGGCAAACGATTCAATGCTATCGTTACCACGGCGGCCCGTCCTGTTTCAGGGCAGGCGGTAGGTCCCGGAGATATTTTCCGTGTGTCCCGTCAGCGTGTCGGTATCCTCGTTGATGAACACCGAAGTCCAGGTAAACGTGAAGGCTCCCGTGATGCCTGCCAGTTCCTCCGTGCCGCCGATGATCTCTCCGTTCACCAGCACGCCTTCCTCCAGCGGCTGGCCGTCCATGACGATGAAAACCTTTTGCCCCTCCAGGCCGCGCCACGCGCAGCGCGCGGTGCTGCCGGTCTTGGCATCCCACAGGCCTGAACACTCCGACCAGAAATCGGCCACGCCGCCGAGTCCGTTTTTGAGATTGACATGCCCCTTCACGCTATAGGTAAACACGGCGCGGCCTTCGGCAAAATCCTGTGACTGCCGTTTGCCACTGGCAATCCATGTGCCTGTAAAGGTGCCCTCTTCGGCGGCCGCGGCAAACGACGGTGTCATAAAAACGGTGAAGGCCAGGAGAAGCACACCAAAATGTCGTCCTTTGACACGTAAACCATACCTCGGCATTGTCGTCTCCTTTCAGGTGGGTTTTCCATAGAACGCGTCATGCAATGTGCGCAGATGGAAGCGAACTCGTCTTGGTGCAGCTTTCCGGAGCCGACTCCTCGAAGGAAAATATTCTCGAATATCGGTTCGAAGGGGTATCCGGAAAATGTGTTTCGGTGGTCGATGGGGATGGTGCAATAAGGTGATTCGATCAAAAAAGATACCAGCGTCCTGCGGGGAGTGCAAGGTTTAATTCGTTGCGCGGCTCACGAAGAGGGCAGGGGCGGGATCGTGGGGATAAGGGGCGCCATAAACAGCCAACCCCGGCGTGCCAACGGAGAGTGACAATGTGTCGTTCGGGTCGCATTTGCCAAGCGGGCGGCCTGGTTTCAATTTATTTTCAAGTTGAGGGCGTGCCTGTCGATAATTTGCCGGCTGCCAAACCAGCCAAGGGCTTTGTTTACAGTCGTACGCAAAGTCGATGGCCATTTCCGGTTTATTAGCTCCAAAATTTACCGTCAAAAATGTCTTGGGACGCAGGGTCTCCTTAATTCATGGTGCCGTTAGGAATGGTTATCGTCCCCTATGCGCAGAACTTTAAGCGACTGGATTCAGGGGGGACGATTGGTTCCTTCGGACGAATGGGTCTACAAGCCGGCAGCCGGCGGCCAGATATAGAAAAACCCACTGCCGAGCTCCCCGATCGCCCCCGGAAGTTCGACATGGATCAGCTCCGGTTCGGCCGTGCCGGCCAGCGTGCCGGCTGCATTATAAACCGTGTCATCCGGGAATTCGCCCCGGCGGTAGACGACGACCTTGGCATCATCCGGCAGTCCGGCCAGGGTTTTGGCGGACTGGATGGCATCTTCCACGTACCCGATGCGGTCCACCAGACCCAATTGCCGGGCCTCGTCGGCCAGAAATATCCGGGCCGTCCGTATGTCGTCCAGCGCCTCCGGCGAGACCTGACGATGCTGGATCAGCAGATCGATGAAACGCCGGCCCAGTTGATCCGTGAGGTCCTGCAGCAGGCGGGCTTCTTCTTCGGTGCTGGCACGGAAGGGGGACCCCATATCCTTTTGGTCGCCGCTTTTACTGACATCCACCCCGACCCCCAGTTTTTCCATCAGGCCTTCGACTTTAGGCTGCAGAAAAATGACGCCGACCGATCCGGTGATGGTGGTCGGGTGGGCCACGATCTGATCGGCCGGGAGGGCGATGTAGTAGCCGCCGGAAGCGGCAATCCCCATGAAAACAGCCACCACTTTTTTGCCGGTTTTCTCCTTGAACGTCTTTAACTCGTGATAGAGCACGTCACTGGCCGTGACGCTACCGCCGGGCGAATTGATCTTGATCACCACGGCCCCGATGTCGTCATCTTTTTCAGCCAACCGGAGCTGGGAGACGATATCGGGCACCATGCCGGGCCGATCCCGCAGGAGCCCCTTGGAAGGGCCTTCGTCAATCTGACCGTTGGCCTGGATGACAAGGACCTTGGGAGACTGGGTGCCCTCCAGGGTATATTCCTTGTATGGAACCGTGCTGTCGGTAAACAGCCGGATTTTCGGTGTGGCGCATCCCTGGAGCAGAAAAACGCCCAGAGACAAGAGCAACCAGAGGCGCATTTTCATCGGTTGATCCTCCATCGGTGTTCGGGGTGACCGTCTCGGTATGGATGCGCGTGGCATCGTGCCCGGGTGGCCTGCCCACGCGGTGTCCGCCTTGCGTATCCGTGATAACCCTAAATAAGAAGCCCGCTCTTGAAAGTCAAAGCCAAAGCCGTTATTTCTGACGGGTCGCCGGATGTCGCCGCCGGGGAATCGGCACGACAGGCGCAACCGCTCATGGGGGATGATGTGACGCTGTTGGAACAACTTACCGCTCCGCACCTGGCGGCCCGTCAGGATTTCAGCGCAGCCTTCGTGGCAATGAACCGCATCAAAGAGGTCTTGCGGGTCGATGCCCATGTCCCGGTGGCGCCGGTTTTCACCCTCTGTGAGCAAGTGGTGGCTTCCCCTGCTTACCAGCGGCAGAAGCAGGCTTACTTTCTCTACCAGGCGGCCGCGGAAGCCCTGCAGCTTGTGGCCTTGCGGCCCGGCCCAGGAGGGCGGTCGGGGGATCGGCGGCGGGCCCTGGCATTGCTGAATTCCGGGATGGACCTGCCCCATGAGGCCCCGCGCCGCGCCATGGCCGAGGCCCTGGGCATGCTGCCGCTTGCCGTCGACAAGGTGCCGGTGGCTTCCGACCCCGCGGCGGAGGGCGTATCGGCGTCTTTGGACGGCCTTCCGCAGTGCGATGGCGATTGGCTGGCCGGCTACAACATCCACTGTGTGAAGGGCTGGGTGTGGCAGGGGCGCAGCCTGCTGGCGGAAACCCGCTCGGGGGAAGTGCTGGTGGTCAAGTGCCTGCGGGCGGGGGAAGATCCGGCCGCTCTCTGCCGCGAGTCGGCCTGGATGGATTATCTGCGCGGTTTGCCGGAGCTCGTGGGGCGGCCGTTTCACATCCCGCAGCCGCTGGTCCACAGGCAGGGGGGGCTGGTGCAGGCCCCGCCGGACGCACCTCCTCCTCCCGACGGGACGGCGTTGCACCCCAAACGCCTTGCCATGGCGTTTCTGGCGTCAACCACTTATTTCCACTATCCCAACGAAACGGAAGACCATCGCCGACTCAACGACAGGCAAGTCGGCGAAATCCTGAGCCGCAGCGCCTGGCTGCTGGGCCGGCTCATGGCCATGGGCATTGCGCACACCGCACCGATCCCGCTGTTTCACAACCGGGCCCAGCGCCATCGCCGTGAAGACGGCGGCCGCTACCGCTGGACCCATGCGGGGCGTTTGGACCGCTGGCTGGCTTCTTGCCGTTATCCCAATTTCGGTGCCAGCGGCCTGCGGGATTTCGAGCACTTCGAAGTTGTCACGGGGCGGGCCCGCCGCCGCTACGAGATTATCGGCAGCCATCTGATCAGCCTGCTGCTGGTGGCCGGGAGCTATTTCCGAGGCAAAGCGCCGGATCGCATCGGACACGACGCTTCCGGTCAGCCCGTCGACACGCGCGACCTCTTCGATCGTGAGTTATTGCAGGCCATGATAGGCGACATCTATCGGGCCTATTACGAGGGCTTTACCGGGGACGCCTTGACGGCGGACGCGCCGATCCGCCCCGTGCCTTTGGCGGACCGCATGATCGAGGAAATGGGGGTGGATCGTCACATGGAAGAAATCCTGCGGGTGGTCGACCAGGATGCCATGGACCGGCCCACGTTTACGTCCTTCCTGGAAGCCCGGGGTCTGCCGCGCAAGGTCGCCCTGCGAAAGACGAAGGGACAGCGCGATATCGTCCTGATGACCGGCCCCCATCTGGGTGGTTTCAATCAACCGATCTCTTTGCCGGAACTGATCGATTTTGCCGCTGCCGGGGCGGCCCGCTGCGTGGCGGGACGGTTTTGCTTGGAGCAAGACCGATTGTCCTGACCGACCTTCAAAAGACCGTCCGGGCCGCGTGCGCCAGCTATTGCGCCTGTTTGCACCACAATTGCGTTTGACAGGTGCATTTGTTTCCCTTATTAATTGGAGCATTTAGCGACTGTCATTCAACCGGGACCAAGAGGCATCTCGTCCTGAACCACAAGGTTTCCGGCTTCCCTGCGGGATCTACACCGCTTTGGAACCGCACGGCAGCCTTGGACAGCTCACAATCGCACGACACTATTTTTCACACCCCTCTTAGCAAAAGATAGGCTTATGAGACCAAAAACATTGACGCTGTTGCTTTGTCTTCTTTTGACCGTGTCGGCCTGCCAGAACAAGGAAGAGGCCGCCCAGGCACCGCCGCCGCCGGATATCCCCGTCGTGGTTCTCCAGGCCCAGGACGTGCCGCTTTTCATAGAGTTCGTGGGCCAGGTATACGGGTTGAAGGATATCGCCATCCGGGCCCGGGTGGAGGGGTTTCTGGAAGGGATTCATTTTGAAGAGGGCTCCCGGGTGGAGGAGGGAAAGCTGCTTTATACGCTGGAGAGTCAGCCTTTCGAAGAGGCCGTCGCCAATCGCATGAGTCAGGTGGCCGAGGCCCAGACCATGCTGGCCAAGGCCTCCAGCGACCTGGGGCGCATCAAGCCCCTGGCCGAACTCAAGGCCGTCAGCCAGAGCGACCTGGACGGTGCCGTGGCACAGTTCGAGGCGGCTCAGGCGGCTCTGGAGGCCGCCCAGGCCAACCTCCGGGCGGCCAAAATCCAACTGGGCTACACGAAGATCCAGTCGCCCATCAACGGCATCATTGGCAAGACCCAGGCCAAGGTGGGCGATTTCGTCGGACGCGAGCCCAACCCGGTGATCCTCAACACGGTGTCCCAAACCGACACCATTCTGGTGGAATTCTTCCTGACCGAAAATCAATACCTGGAAGCCGCCCGTCGTTACCTGGATGAAGCTGTGGGCGGCAGGCTGCCGGAAGAGAAGCGCGCCAGCCTGGAACTGATCCTGGCCGACGGCACCCTCTACCCGGAAAAGGGCAAGGTGGATTTCATCGACCGCGAGGTGGATCCTACCACGGGCGCCATCCTCTTGCAGGCCTCGTTTCCCAATCCAAGCGGGCTGCTTCGCCCGGGGCAGTTTGCCAAGGTCAAGATTCTAGCAGAGACTGTCAGGGACGGCATCCTCGTGCCCCAGCGCTGCGTGACCGAGTTGCAGGGGCTTTACAGCGTCTTCGTAGTGGGACAGGACAACACGGTGAAAGAGCACCAGATCACCCTGGGGCCGGCGGTGGGCAGTGCCTACCTGGTTAAAGAGGGCCTCGCGGCCGGGGACCAGGTGGTCTACGAAGGCCTGCAGATGGTCCGCGAAGGCGCCGTGGTCAACCCGGTGGTGAAGGACATTTCCGCCAACCCTCCTGAAGAGAAATAATCCGGTATGGGGAATTTTTTTGTCAGACGGCCCATCGTGGCCATCGTCATTGCGATCATTACGGTTATCGTGGGAACGCTCTCCCTGCTCAACCTGCCAATCGAGCAGTATCCCAACATCACGCCGCCTATCGTCAAAGTGAACGCCAACTACACCGGCGCCAACGCCCTCAGTGTGGAGCAGTCCGTGGCCACGCCTCTGGAGCAGGAGATCAACGGGGTGGACAACATGATCTACATGAAATCCACCAATGCCAATGACGGCACCATGGCGATCCAGGTCTCCTTCGAAGTGGGCACCGATCCGGACATGAACACGGTGTTCACCCAGAACCGGGTGGCGGCCGCCACGGCCAAGCTGCCCGAGGAGGTCAAGCGGCTGGGGGTTTCCACCAAAAAGGCACTTCCCAATATCCTCATGCTGGTGACACTAACCTCCGAGGGCGACCGCTACGATCAGGATTTCCTGGGGAACTACGCCCTGATCAACATCAAGGACGTGCTGGCCCGCATTCGGGGCATCGGGGAGGTGGCTGTCCTGGGGGCCAGCGACTACTCCATGCGCATCTGGATCAAGCCCGACCAGCTGGCCCGTCTGGGGATCACCGTTCCCGAAATCATGGACGCCATCCGAGCCCAGAACGTGATCGTCCCCGGCGGAAAATTCGGGGCCGAGCCCGCCCCGCCGGGCACGGAATTCACCTACACGGTGCGCCTGCCCGACCGCCTGCAGTCGGCCGAGGAATTCGGCGAGATCGTGGTGCGCACCCAGGAAAACGGCGCTCAGGTCAAGATCAAGCACATCGCCCGGGTAGAAATGGGGGTGGAGACCTACAACGCCTTCACGCGCATGAACAGTCGTGAGTGCTCCATCATCGCTCTCTACCAGGCGCCGGGTTCCAATGCCGTGGCCCTGGCCGAAAGTGTCCGCGCCACCATGGAAGATTTGTCCCGCACCTTCCCTGAAAGCATCAAGTACGACGTCTCTCTAGATGCGACCCTGCCGATCACGGCCGGCATCAACGAAATCGTCGTGACCCTGTTTATCGCCCTGGCCCTGGTCATCCTGGTGGTGTTCGTCTTTATTCAGGACTGGCGGGCGACCCTTATCCCCACCCTGGCCATCCCGGTATCCCTGCTGGGGGCTTTCATCGCCTTCCCCCTGCTGGGTTTCACCGTCAACGTGCTTTCGCTGCTGGGGCTCGTGCTGGCCATCGGCATCGTGGTGGACGACGCCATCGTGGTGGTGGAGGCGGTTCAGGTGAACATCGAAAATGGGATGAACGCCAAGGAGGCCACCATCCATGCCATGAGCGAGGTGACGGCACCCGTCATCGGCACCACCCTGGTCCTCATTGCGGTCTTCGTCCCGGTGGCGGCCATGGGGGGTATTACCGGGCGGCTCTACCAGCAGTTTGCCATCACCATTGCCGTCTCGGTGGCCTTTTCGTCGGTCAACGCCCTGACCCTCAGTCCGGCCCTGTGCTCGCTGTTATTGAAGAAACCCAAGCCCTACCGCGGTCCTCTGGGGCTTTTTTTCAAAGGCTTCAATGCGGTCTTCGATAAGTCCACCCGCACCTATTCCAAGTTTACCAACATCGTAGGCCGCAAGATCACCATCGGCCTTGTTCTTATTGCGGTGCTTTGCGGCGGTACCGGCATCGTCGGCAAGCTCCTGCCCGGCGGGTTTATCCCGGAAGAAGACATGGGCTATCTCTTCATCAACATTCTCCTGCCGGATGCCGCTTCCCTGCAGCGCGCCGACGCGGTGGCCAAGCAGGTGGAGCAGATTGCATCGAAATACAAAGAGGTGGAATACGTTTCCACGGCCACGGGGTACAGCATGTTGTCCGGCAGCATGGCACCCAACTCGGCCTTCATTTTTCTTTCCCTGGTGGATTGGGATCAGCGAGAGATAACGGCCCTGGATCTGGTGCGCCGGCTGAATATGGATTTCCGGGCCCAAATCCGGGCCGCCCAGGTGTTTGCCTTCGGCCCCCCGGCCATTCCGGGACTGGGGAGCGGATCGGGATTTTCCATGATGCTGCAGGACCGGGCCGGCAATACGCCCGCCTATCTCAGCGAAAATGCCATCCGTTTTATCCAGGCGGCCAGTCAGCGACCCGAGATCGGATCCATTTTTACGACGTTCAGGCCCACCGTGCCCCAGCGCTATCTTGAGATCAACCGCGACAAGGCCCTCAAGGCCGGCATCTCCCTGAACGACATGTACACCACCATCGGCGCTTTTCTGGGGGGCGCCTACGTGAACGACTTCAACCGGTTCGGCCGCCTCTACAAAGCCTACATCCAGGCCGAGAACGAATACCGTCAGAGTCAAGAACAGATCAATCTCTTCTTCGTCAAAAACAAGGACGGCCAAAGCGTTCCCCTGTCGGCCTTCGTGGAGGTCCAGGACACGGCCGGTCCTGACTACACCAATCGCTATAACCTCTATCGTTCGGTGGAGCTCTCGGGTGGGCCGGCCCCGGGCTTCACCTCGGCCCAGGCCCTGGACGCCCTTGAGGAAGTGGCCGCCCAGGTCCTGCCCCGGGACATGGGCTATGAATGGAGCAACATGTCCTACCAGGAGAAAAAAGCCGCCGGGTCCGGGGCCATCGTTTTCGTCTTTTCAATGGTGTTCGTTTTCCTGATTCTGGCGGCGCTGTATGAAAGCTGGTCTCTGCCCTGGAGCATCCTGCTGGGAACGCCCTTTGCCATCTTCGGCGCCCTGGCCACAGTGCTAGTGGCCCGCCAGCTAGACTTGAGCTACGAAAACAACGTTTTCGCCCAGATCTCCCTGGTCATGCTGATCGGCATGGCCGCCAAGAACGCCATCCTGATCGTGGAATTTGCCAACATCAAGTTCAACGAAGGACTGAGCCTTTTCGAGGCCGCCATGGAATCGGCCAAGCTGCGCTTCCGGCCCATTTTGATGACGGCGTTCTCTTTCATTCTGGGAATCTTTCCGCTGGTGGTGGCCAGCGGCGCCGGGGCGGAAGCCCGCAAGGTGATGGGCATGGCGCTGCTGGGGGGCATGACCCTGGCGACCTTTCTGGGGGTCTTCCTTTATCCGATGCTCTTTGTGTTCATCGGTAAAATCGCCGGCTACGAAAAAAAACGCGACCTCAAAACGCAAAAGGCCTAAATACGCCATGCAGACAAGTGAACGAAAACCAATGCGGTTCGCCGGAATGTTTCTGGCGGCGATGTTGGTGTTGACCGGAGTATCCGGCTGTACCCTGGGCCCGGATTTTGTCAAACCGGACATGACACCGCCGTCGTCCTACCGCACGGACATCATGCCGGCCGTCTCGGCCGATGAATTGAAGTGGTGGGAACTCTTCGACGATCCGGTGCTTTATGATCTGGTCACCGTGGCCCTGGAAAACAACAAGGACGTCAAGCTTGCCGTCAGCCGGATGGACGAGGCCCGCGCCTCTTTGGGCTTTACCCGCGCCGATCAGTTCCCCCGGCTCGATTTGCAGGGCGGTGCCAACCGCGGCACCTTTTCAGGCGGTGTGCGATCCGAGGATACCAACTATTACGCCTACATTGCGCCGGTATTGAGCTGGGAAATCGATTTCTGGGGCAAATTCCGACGGGCCACCGAATCGGCCCGGGCCGCCCTGCTGGCTTCCGAATACGGTGTTAAAACGGTCCAACTGGCACTGGTTTCACAAGTCGCCAGCACCTACTATCTCCTGCTGGACTACCACCAGCGACTGGCCATTTCCAAAGCTACCCTGAAATCGCGGATGGAGAGCATGCGCATTGTCGGGTTGCGGTTCGAAAAGGGCACCGTACCGGAAATAGACTTGAACCAGGCCCAGATCCAGACCGAAATCGCCGTCGAATCCATTCCTTTTTATGAGCGCCTGATCGCCAATACTGAAAATGCCCTGAGCGTTTTGCTGGGCCGCTTTCCTGAAGCGATCCCGACGGGAAAGGAACTGAAACGGCAAGACCTGCCGCCGGACATCCCGGCCGGCATCCCCGCCGGAGTCCTGGCGCGCCGGCCGGATGTGTCCGAGGCCATGTATGCGTTGCAGGCCCAGACCGCCCAGATCGGCGTGGCTCAGGCTCTGCGGCTGCCGGCCATCAATCTGACCGGGCTCCTGGGGGTGGCCACCAGCGAAGTGTCCAACATCCAATCGGACGGGGGCGTCTGGTCGATCGGCGGCAGCCTGCTGGGGCCCATTTATGACTTCGGCAAAAACCAGAGCCGGGTCGAAATCGAAGAGGCCCTCACCGAACAGGCGCGTTACCGCTATGAAAAAGCCGTTCTGACGGCCATGCGCGAAGTCAATGACGCCCTGGTGGATATCGAATCCCTCCAGCGGCAGACCGCCGCCATCGAACGCCGGCTCAAGGCGGCCGCCAACGCCAATTTTCTTTCCAAAGAGCGCTATGACAAAGGGGTCACCAGCTATCTCGAAGTCCTGGACAGCGAGCGCACCCTGTTTGAGGTGGAGCTGGGGAATTCGGAACGGCGTCAGCAGCTGTTCAATGCCTATGTGCAGCTCTACAAGGCGCTTGGCGGTGGCTGGATGACCAAAGAGGCCATGGCGCAGCAGGAAGAGCAGGCGACGACGCCTTAGTTTTATCCTACAAAAACTGTTTTTCAAGCCCTTTTCAAGGAGCCTCCCGCTGATCTAAGCGGGGTTATCTGCTGATATCCCAACTTATTACCTGCGCAAAAGAAAGATGATCTTGTAAATCGTCTTCCCGTCGTCATGCCGGGCTTGACCCGGCATCCAGGATCATACCACCAAAAAAAACAAGGGATTCCGGATCGCGTCTGGAATGACGAACTCGATTACAGGCATTTGTGTGGTAATCGCGGAACCGTCTCCTCCACCGGCATAGCTGAAAAGCCGTGAGAGGAGGTGTCAGGAATACTGGAAGTTTTTCGATTTGAAGAGGGTCAGGCAGGCGTCGACGCCGTGGGGATCGTAGAGTAGGCCCCGGTTTTTCCGGATTTCCTGCAGGGCGACATCCAGGCCGCGCCCCGGCCGGTAGGGCCGGTGGGAATCGATGGTCTCCACCACATCCGCGATGCACAGGATGCGGGCTTCGAGCAGAATGTTGTCCCCCGCCAGCCCTTGGGGGTAGCCCGACCCGTTGAGCCGCTCGTGGTGCTGCAGCACGATCCGATCCACCGCACCGGGGAACTCGAATTGCTTCAAGATGTCGTAACCCACCTGCGGGTGCCGTTGGATCAGCTGGAACTCCACGTTGTTAAGACCGCCGGGTTTGCTCAGAATCTCGGCCGGGATGGCGATTTTGCCCATATCGTGAATCAGACCGGCCATGCGCAGGCTTTTGCACTGTTGATTGGAAAGTCCCATCTCCCGGGCCAGGGCCACGGCCAGCTCGGTTGCCCGCCGCTGGTGACCGGCCGTATAGGGGTCGCGTTCTTCAACGGTCAGGGACATGGCCCGGACCATCTCGTCCAGGTTGTTTTCCAACTGATTGTTGCTTTGCTTAAGCTTGTATTCGGCCAGCTTGCGCTCCACGATTTCCTGTTTGAGCTGCTTGTTCAGCAGCATCAGTTCGGATGTGCGTTTGAGCACCATGGATTCCAGGTGATCGTGGTGGCGCTTTAATTCGTCCTCGGCCTCCATCTCTTTGGAGACAACGGTCAACAGGCCCAGGGAAAGACTGATGCGGTCCCGGAAATAGAATTCGATATTGGCCTGGTCCTTGACCCAAATCACCCTGCCATCCCGGGTATGGATTTTGTAAACGGCTTCGATGGTGCCCGTCTTCTTGCACTCTTCGCGCAATTCCTCCCAGGAATCCTCCAATTCCGCCCGACTTTGAACCTCTTTGTGAATACCGACATCCATGTCGAGGGTTTTGTAGATGCGTCGGTCCACCACACAATCGCGGAAGACGTTCGCCACCTCGGATTGGCGGCAATCCAGCAGTTCCAGAAAGGATTGACTGGTGTATTCATACCAGATCTGCTTGTCCTGGCTCTGCCAGGCGGCAATATACAGAATGCCGGCACTGCCGGTATCTTCAAAGGCCTGGTAGCTTTCAATGGTTTCCACCAGCCGTCGTTTCAGTTCGACACTGTAATACCCGTTCAGAATGCGTCCGCCGTAATTCCGCGGCACTAAATAAAGCCCTTTGTTGGGGTCGCCCATGAATCGCACAATCCTCGTCAAGAATGGTTGCAACCTGTTTCGGGAAGGCCGCATGCGGGGTGCCCGGATCGTCTCCGGCCGGCTGGGGCACCAACGCGTCCATCGATCATCAGGGTCGGATGCGGACCTTCATGCCGTGCAAATTGGTTTTGCCACTTTGGGCGCCAATGCGCAAGTGTGATTTCAGGTTCGGCCATGGAGGAAGGATTTTCGGAAATAAGTTGCGTGCCATCTTCCGGCCTGCTATTCGCTGTAGTCGCCGATAGGACGGCAAGTTTATCCGCCGGAATTTCATGGGCATTCACCAAAGAGTGACGGTCTCGTAAGAAGTCTTTCAGCTGTCATTCCGGACTTGATTCGGAATCTATAACATCTTGAGAGCATTAGATTCCGGCTTTCGCCGGAATGACGTCAAAACTGAAAATCTGACTTTTGACGGGGCCATCAAAGATTGTAGTCAGGAGTATTTTTGATGGATCCGCAATTCTGGACCTACCTGATCGCCATTACCCTGCTGACCATCACCCCGGGGGTGGACACGGTGCTGATCATTCGCAACACCACCCGGGGCGGGTGGCGCGATGGGGCGCTCAGCAGCCTGGGCATCTGTTCCGGACTGTTTGTACATGCCGTGGTGTCGGCGGTGGGGATTTCGGTGATCCTGCTGCAGTCGGCCTGGGCCTTCAAAGCCCTTAAACTGGCTGGGGCCGGGTATCTGATGTGGCTGGGGTATGTCAGCCTGCGCAGTGCGGCCCGCAACGGTGAACCGCTGGAATTAAACCATCTGCCGGCCAGTGTCTATCACTTCAGCGCCCGCCGCTCTCTCCTGGAGGGGTTTCTTTCCAACGTATTGAACCCCAAGGCGGTGGTGTTCTACATGGCCTTTCTGCCCCAGTTCATCGACCCGGCCCGATCGGCGCTCCAGCAGTCCCTTTTCCTGGCGGGGCTCCATTTTGTGATTGCCATGGTCTGGCAGTGCCTGCTGGCATCGATCGTCCACAAGGCCAAGACCTGGATGCAAAACCAGAAGGTCCGGCGCAGTCTCGACGGTGTGACCGGGTCGATCATGATGCTGTTCGGGATCAAGCTGGCGCTGGATCGATAGACGCCTTTTCCGATAAGATACATATTGAAGGCCTGCGGTCAGCGTTCTTCGCCTTCGCTTGCGGCCTTTTGCGCCAGGCCGGTAATCGCCCTGGCGTAGGCCGCTAGCAGCGCGTCGAGATAGGCCGGATCGGTCTTGCCTTTCCAGGTCGTGAGCTCGTGGAAGCGTTTGGGAATGGTGATCTGGTCCGGGCGATACCCGGTGGCCATGCGCAGCTGCCAGCGTTTGGCCTGGATACCGGCACCGCAAGCTTCCATACGGCCCGCCAATCGGTCATAGCCCACCGACTGCAGGCATTCGTCCAGAAGTTCCCCCGTGTAGACTTTGCGGGCAAACAGGCACGACACCATCGAGGTCAGCCAGACGCGCTCGCGTTCATCCGCCACCAGAAACGCAACGGCCTTGTCCACGTTTTGATCGTCATGCTTCTGGTCGTAGGAATAGCCGCCGGTGTCCAGGTGGGAGTGGCGGAATCCCAGGGCCTGGGCCGCATAGTAGACTTCACCGGTGGCATAACCGGCCATTTCCTGGCCCAGCACGCAGGCAAAATCTTCCCCGCCGTATTCGGACGCGGCTTTAAGGGCACCCTGACCGAGCAGGCGATAGAAGTCGTTGGTTCCCTGGCCGAGGTGCTGCATGGCCTGTCGGAACGCGTGGGCATCCCCGAATGTCAGCGATAAGATCGCTTCTTTCTCCGAGATCAGTCCCTTTTCCAGGGCCTCGGTGGCCCAGGCCAGGGCCACGCCGGCACTCATGACATCCAGCCCCATCTTCTCGGCCACATCCATGATCCCCAGTACGGCAAAGGCGTCGGTTACGCCCAGCATGGTGCCGGCAGCAAAAATCGGCTCGTAGTCATAGGCCACCTGGCGGTAGAGATACTGGTTTTCCGCCATGAACTTCTCACGCATGAAACCAACATGAATGCAGCCCACCGGGCAGCCGGCACAGGCCGCGTTGCGCAGCAGGGTGTCGTCGGCGAACCTTTCGCCGGTCACCGTGTCTATGGCCGGGTCGCTGGTCTGCTGGAGATTGCGCCAGGGCAGGGCCTTGAGCTCGTTAAGGGAGGCCAGGTTCGCGGCGGTCCCCAGGTTGTGATACTTGCTCATCATGTCGGTGGTGGTCATTCGAGCGTACACGTCTTCGAACAATTTGCGGTAGGCCTTGTCCGCGGGCAGGCTGAAGGCGGCATCCCCTTCGATCACGATGCCTTTGAGGTTTTTGGCCCCCATGACCGCACCGCCCCCCAATCGGCCGAAGTGCCGGTAGGTGTCCACGTTGATGCCGGCCATGGCCGATCCGGTTTCCCCGGCCGGGCCGATACGCAGGATGCTGCGGTGGCCCGACCCCGGATACATGCGCCGCAGCATCTTGCCGGCCGCATCCACGTTCTGACCCCACAGATAATGAACATCCTGAATGTCGATGTGGTGGTTGCCCACGGCCAGGCAGGCGGGCGTGGACGCTTTCCCCGTGACCACCAGGGCGTCCAGGTCGGCAAACCGCAGGGCCAGGGCCGAGCGTCCGCCGGCGTGACTTTCGGCGTACTGGTCGTGGTAGGGCGACTTGAAAGCGCACACGGTTTTGCTCATCAGCGGGAAGTAGCCGGTCAGCGGGCCGATGGTAAAGATCAGAGGCTGCTCCGGTGCGTCCCATGGCCGATCGGTCTTTCCGAATTTGTCGAAAAGGAGGGCCGCCAGGCCGCTTCCGCCGATAGAGGTTTCACGGCCTTCCAGCGTGAGGACGTTGCCGCGGCCCGAAGAGAGATCAACGGCGAGTACACGAAAATGGTCGCGGATCATGACGCCACCTCCTTTGCCATGTCCGTCGCGGCGGTTGCCGTCATTTCCAGGCAGGCGTGGGGGCAGTAGTCCACACAGCGTGCGCAGTGGATACACACGAACGGGGTGCTCGTGTTGTCCAGGTAAATCGCGTCCACTGGGCAGGCCGATGCGCATTCTCCGCAATGGATGCAGAGGTCTTTTTTGACTTTCACGCCTCCGCCTTTGCGCTGGCTAAAAGCCCCTGTGGGGCAGGCTGCCGCACAGGGCGCCGGGTCGCAGGCCAGGCAGGTGATGGCCGTAAATCCGGTGGATAGCCCGCCGGAAGATTTGATGCGGATGCCCGCGGTCAGCCAGGACAAATTCTGGTGGACGAGCCGGGCGCAGGCCAGCGAACAGGAGTAGCACCCGATGCAGCGTTCCATGTGGGGGGTGGTGAGGATTTTCATGGTTTTATCCAGTTTGTTGTTGATTTGAGATGCTACAGTTGCTTGAGGGATCGAAGCAGCAATATATAACGGCGCGCCATTTAATAAATTGTTCATTTTCTTACACGCGTAAGAAAACGGAACCAAAAGAAGGCGCCCGTGTCCCGCTTTCTCCTGCGCGTCCCTGACACGGCCGGAGCACGCGGAAACTCGCTTCGCTCAGACAGTCCGCGCACTTTTTCCGGCCGAATCAGCGATGCTCGGCGCGGGACAAAGGGGATAAAACGCAAACCATAAAAGGCCATTAAATACCCTCTTTTTGGAGGGCTAACAGAGATCGACGATCATTGCGAGAACGCAGTTCGGAAAAAAAGCCTTTTATAATGGAGAGACACTAAAACCGATCTCAAAATTAGGGTTTTCGTTCGAGATCAAGGCGAAGCCGAGTATCAACCCGCAGGCATACTTGAGTATGTCGAGGATTTGAGACGAGGCTTCAACGCCGATATCGGGCGAAAAAACTTTTTTGAGATCTGTTTTAAGCGCGGTTGGCGCTGCCCAACACCTTCTCGTTTTTATATTGCACCATTTCCACCAGGGCTTCCCGGGCCGGGCCGAGGTATTTGCGCGGGTCGAATTCGCCCGGGTTTTCCGCCAGGACTTTGCGGATGGCGGCTGTCATGGCCAGGCGTCCGTCGCTGTCGATATTGATCTTGCAGACGGCCGACTGGGTGGCGCGCCGGAGCTGGTCTTCCGGAATCCCCACGGCATCGTCCATCTTGCCGCCGTACTGGTTGATCATGGCCACGTATTGCGGCATGACGGATGAAGCCCCGTGCAAGACAATGGGAAAACCCGGCACCCGCTTTTCGACCTCTTCCAGGATATCGAAGCGCAGCGGGGGCGGTTCTTCACCGGGTTTGACCTTGAACTTGTAGGCCCCGTGGGAGGTGCCGATGGAGATGGCCAGACTGTCCACCCCGGTTTTTCCCACAAATTCCTCCACCTCTTCAGGCCGCGTATAATGGGATCGCTCGGCCACCACCTCATCTTCGATGCCGGCCAGCACCCCCAGCTCGGCCTCCACCGACACGTCGAAATCATGGGCGAAATTCACCACCTCGCGGGTGAGGGCCATGTTTTCCTGGAAAGACAGATGCGATCCGTCGATCATCACCGAGGAAAACCCGCTCTCGATGCAGGCCCGGCACAAATCGAACGAACTGCCGTGATCGAGGTGCAGGGCCATCGGAATGGGGTGCCCCAGGGCTTCCGCCATGGCCACCGCCCCGGCAGCCAGGTGGGGCAGCATGGCCGAATGGGCGTATTGCCGGGCGCTGCCGGAGACCTGCAGGATCACCGGGGATTTGGATGCCACACAACCGGTGACGATGCCCTGCAACTGCTCCATGTTGTTGAAATTGTAGGCCGGTACCGCAAAGCCTTCGTCCATGGCCTGGCGGAACATGTCGCTCGTGTTCACCAGCCCCAGGTCCTGGTAATAGATATTGTTGATCATGATGGTGGCTCCCTGTCGGAACGTTGTCGTGAAGGAAAAATGGATACGCAGATTACAGTGGTATCGGCCAGGAAATGATGTAAGCGTCGTTTCGGATCCCGTCAATAGGCGGGGGTGTGGTACCTGAAAGCCAAACAGCAGGTGATTGACAATCGCGGTCGCATCCTTGGGGCTTCAATAGCGTTTGCCGGTTGAGGCTGTCAATTGGAAAGGGCCGTATTACCCATAGAGAAATTTAAATGCCAACGCCGGAAAATCGCGCATACGATTTCATGATAACAACGACTGCGGCAATTATACAACCCGAGGGTTGTCATTCCGGACTCGATCCGGAATCCACTGAAATTACGGAACGGTGCAACTCTGGATGCCGGATCAAGTCCGGCATGACGTGGTTGGTGCATTTGGTGCCTGTGTATTAAAGAAAGGTGTCAAAGAGGGAATTCCGATATTTCACGACTAAGTTCTTTGAATTTGAATCGCGGGCATTGAAATTATTAAATTCCCCTTTCACAGGGACAGATTGACAATACACTGCGTTATGGTAGCTTGAGTACACTCCTCTTTTTTCGGCAAAAATAGACAATGCATCTTGCTCTAAAGCCTTTTTACAGAAAGACAGAATTTTACTTAATAATTAGGTTAGGGGATAGGTAGTGTTTGCAAGCGCAGCTATAAATTTTGCAACAATGATATTAGTTGCAGTGATCGCAATGGTGTGTGCTTTTTTCACTTGGCCAGAAATTCCTGCTGTCCTTGCTGTTTTGGTTTACCCGTTCTTGGTTTACCACATAGCTAATGATGCAGGAGATAGATTTGATTATCGTGGCGCGCTAGTCACTACATTCTATATCCTGATGTGGTTAATACTTGTATTTGCTGTCATATACTGGAGGAATGGTTTAGTGGTTTCTGGGAGTTATCGAGAAATTTCATTTTTTGAATCTATGTATTTTAGCGTGACAACATGGACAACTCTTGGGTACGGAGATATGTCGCCTCCAGATAGGATTAAGCACATAACTTCAATAGAAGCCCTATTGGGATATATGGGAACTGGTATCTGGGTAGCTATTGCTGGCCTCTGGATATCGCAGCGAGCACAAAATAGACAAGAGATTCATAATCATAATCGCGGACTCATTAGAAAGAAAGCAGAATCCCAAAACGATGATGGTGTTTAGCACTGAAAAAGCAAAGACAGCACCGCCTGTCGGACTTGACGCGTTTAGGCCCGCTCCCGTTTTGAACGCTAAGTCCCAACTTCCAACAATAGGGAGTTAGAATTTAATCTGAATTCCATAATGGAGTATTCCATGAAAGACGTGCGGACAAACGATGCCCCCAAGCCTGCTGGTCACTATTCCCAAGCCATCGTACATGATGGCCTCGTGTATGTTTCCGGGCAGCTTCCGATCGATCCGAAGCGTGAAGAAAAATATGGCGGGAGTATCGAGGAACAAACTGAGCAGGCATTGCGAAATCTGGACGCGATTTTAAAAAAAGCCAACAGCGACAGGCATCATGTTTTAAAGGTGACGGTCTACGTATCGGATATCGCGCTATGGGCCCGCGTGGACGCTGTCTATGCGCGTTTTTTTGGCGATCACCGCCCTGCCCGGGCGGTCGTTCCTACGCGGGAATTGCACTTCGGTTTCCAGATCGAAATTGAAGCCATTGCCGCTGTCCTTGATCATTAATCCGGGAGGAGCAGTGATGGATCTTTCAGCATTGGAAACACCGTGCCTTGTGTTGGATAGGGGAAAGCTGGAAAAGAATATCGCCTCCATCAACCAGCGAATGGCGACGCTTGGGGTCAATCTGCGCCCCCACGGCAAAACCGCCAAAAATATCGATATCGTCAAAATGGCGCTGGACGGTCAACCGGGCGACATCACCGTATCGACGCTCAAGGAAGCCGACTATTATTTCAGCCACGGTATCATTGATATGGTCTACGCGGTGGGCGTCGCACCCGTTAAGCTTGATCATATTGCCGGCCTGATAAAGAAGGGCGCCAACATCACCATTCTCCTCGATTCGATCGAACAGGCTAAATTTGCCGCCGCCAAAGCCCAAGAACACGGCTTGACCCTACCGGTTCTCATTGAGATCGATTGCGACGGGCACCGATCCGGTGTGACACTGGATGATCCCCTGCTGGTGGAGATTGGTCGTTTGCTGCATCGTGAAAACGGGGTGACGTTGGAGGGTGTCCTCACCCACGCCGGTGGCTCTTACCAATGCCAATCGGTAGACGAAATTCGCGCCATTGCGGAAACGGAACGCCATACGGCCGTAGCGTGTTCGGAAGTATTGCGCCAAAACGGGCTGCCCTGTCCGATCGTGAGCGTCGGTTCCACGCCTACCGCCAATTTTGCGGAAGACCTTGCCGGGGTTACTGAAGTTCGCGCCGGGGTCTATATGTTTTATGATCTGGTGATGGCCGGACTGGGTGTTTGTAAAGAAAATGACATTGCCATCAGCGTGCTGACATCGGTCATCGGGCACCAGAAACGAAAGAACTGGGTGATCACCGATGCCGGTTGGATGGCCCTTTCGCGTGACCGGGGAACGGCTTCACAGAAAGTCGATCAGGGATATGGCACGGTGTGGACATTAAAAGGAGATCCGCTGGAGGATCTGATCGTATCCGCCACGAATCAGGAACATGGCATTATATCCGATCGTTCGGGTGGGGCGTTAGCCTGGGATTCGTTTGCAATCGGCAGTATGGTGCGTATCCTGCCCAATCATGCCTGTGCAACCGCCGCCATGTATGATCGCTACTATGTCACCGATGGTTCGACCGAAATTACAGATGTCTGGCATCGTGTCAATGGGTGGTAATTCTGTTCGGCACCGCTGAAGAAAAACCCCCTGGAACAATGGCTGCCAAGCAAAAAGAGGCATGTTGACGATATCATACTGCCCACCCATCCGGATCTTCATAGGAACCACAAGATATTGACCTGTCCCATAATTGCCCTGTGTTACGCATAGTGGCACGTAATCACCACTTTTGCCCAAAAGGATTTGGTGCCGTACCTGTTGATTTCCTGCGTCTATTCGCAATGACTACCGCCCCTAATTCATACCAGGTGCCACAAGGATTTTTCTATCCATATACACCAAACAATCCCTTTTTGACTCACTTATCCAAACCAGGTATATGGGTCCTATTGCACCCGGATTACACCTGCTCTGAGGCTAAATTGCCAACTTTGAGCCCGAAACTGGTCTGATCATCAAGCTCTTCCTACCTATCCAAAATTTATCAACTTTTCCCATCAATCGATTAATTGCGGTCAAGGTGACAGCACATGTCAACCTTAAGAAATTTTCTACGATGGAGCGTATGTGTAATTTGTATCGGTGCCCTACTTTGCTGCGGGGAAGGCTCTGATAAGCCTGTTAACAAGAAGCAGCTCAACCAATTCAGTTCAGCTTCCGAAATGGTAGGCGCTATTCGACAGGGCCGGATCACATCTGTCGAGCTTCTCAACCTCCATATTGATCGTATCAAGCGCTACAATGATGACTTAAATGCGGTAGTGGCTTTAGACGTCGAAGCAGCTCGGCAGCGAGCGGCGGCGGCAGACAAAGCAATTGCCAAAGGGGAAAGCTGGGGCCCTCTTCATGGCCTGCCCATGACGGTCAAGGATGTGTTCGAAGTGGTTGGTATGCCGGCAACGTCGGGTGATCCAAAACTTAAAAACTACATTCCGAATCGTAATGCGATAGCTGTGCAACGCCTTATTGATGCAGGGGCAATCATTTTCGGGAAGACAAACGTCCCTTATCATGCAATGGATATTCAAAGCTATAATGAAATTTATGGAACAACCAATAATCCCTGGGATTTGTCCCGAACCCCAGGTGGCTCATCAGGCGGATCGGCGGCGGCGCTTGCCGCCGGATTCACACCCCTCGAACTCGGCAGTGACATAGGTGGCTCCGTACGTTTCCCAGCTCACTACACGGGTGTCTTTGGCCACAAGGCCACCTTTGGGATAATACCGCGATATGGTCATATTCCACCCGTGCCAGGCGAAGTTGCTAAGGAAAACATGCCTAACGTCCCCCTTTTTGTGTTGGGACCTCTTGCGCGCAGCGCGGATGACTTGGAATTAACCCTGGAGGTGTTGACGACACCCACGCTCAAAGAAGCGAATGGCGTAAGGGCAGACCTTTTACCGCCCCGAAAGAAGCAATTTAACGAATACCGTGTGGCGGTCTGGTTGGAGGATCCTTACCCTCCAGCCGAAATAGATATCGAAGTGCAAACCATTCTGAACAACGCTATCGAGAGACTGCGCCATGCCGGACTTGATATAGATGAAAAGGCTCGCCCGGAAATCGATCTTTATCAGATGGATTTTATTTACGGACAAATCTTCGATTGCATTATGATGAGGTCATTGCCGCTTCCCGAGTGGCTGGTTGCCGAACAAAATAAGATAGTTGCAAGGTGGGCCTCATTCTTTGAGAATTATGATGTACTGCTTGCTCCGGTAGCTCCGACGGTTGCGTTTCCACATGACCACAAGGGTACCATAATGACACGAACCATCAAAATTAATGGTAAAGAAAAATCCATGCTGGCCAACATGACGTGGACCCGTTTGGCCGTTGTCTCGAGATTGCCGGCAACCGTTGCCCCTGTCGGATTTAACGATTCCGGTCTTCCAGTTGGGATTCAAATCATTGGCGCAAGGTTGGAAGATCGAACTACCATTGATTTTGCTAAAGGCTTGTCCAATCTCATAGGAGGTTTTAAGGCACCGCCCGCCTATAAGGACTAATCAGGTGACACCTCAAGCCTGCCTGGGAATTTGCTATATTACATGCACCTGCTATGGTCCCGGAGAAATCGGGTTTCTGAAAAACAGAGATAGTCGATGTGAACAATTCTCAAATCCTTGTTGACTGGCTCTGTAAGGTGCTGGATCCGAAATGTCGGGATATGCTTGTCACGTCACTGGCAACCGGGGATATCGCAAAAAATTATCGGGCCACGACTTTACGGTGGGGTTAACTTGCCTATCTTATCATTGAATGCAAGACTTCATCCGGCGTCAGGATAAACTGATCATACGTCGTGAACACGGCAATAAGCCGTTGCATATCAAACCTTCATTGGAGGCGAACATGGCTGAAAAAAAAGAGGGGATTTATGGGTGCGTGTCAAGGACGATGCCGGCAATGAATTCATCTGTCCGCAAAAATCACGGCCATCTTGACACGCATGATTCTCAAGAAAACCGGCTTTCATTGGGTATAGCCGTCGGAACAGAAGCCATCGCCAGCATGCTGGCTGTATTAAATTTACTTCAGGAACTTAGAGCCATATAAAACGAATCCTATTTTTGCTGCATTCTGTACCCAAGGTTTGGTAAGGCCCCATCATAATGGCAAAACAGTCGAAAAAAGATTCAAGGCCCCGGGTGGTCATTGATAGGGGGAACTTTGCGGGTCTAAAAACAGCGTTAAACTTGCCACAGAAATTCAACGTTACCCTGATAGACAAGCATCCATGGTTTGAATATCGGCCCAATATTCACGAGCTTGTTTCAGGAATAAAAACACCTGCCATGCTGCGGTTCTCCAACAAGGCCATCGTCAGGCGGAGGGGGCACCGGTTTCTATCCAGTACGGTCGCCCAAATAGTAACGGGAAAAATCGAATGATAAAAAAGTTTCACACGATGGCCGATTCGTTGGGAGAGCAAGAATGAAATAAGTTTGATGAATTCTGTCATTGTCGCATCATAGAATGGATCAAAATTGGATAAAGCTCAGCGAAAACATCTTTCGGTCATTGTGAATTCTTTATATGTGTCTCTGGCACTCCTAATGCTTTTAGGTGGCTGTTCACCACTATACCTTGTCAATACCATTTCGACGGAAAACGATTTCATCACCGTTTCTGACGAACGGTATGGAAATGAGCAGCGACACCAGCTCGATATATATGTGCCGGAAAGCATCGCTCCCGGTTCGCCTGTGGTCGTCTTCTTCTATGGGGGGAGTTGGAAACGAGGTGAAAAGGCTAGCCCGGATGTTTCATGAAAATACGGATTCGAGCCATTGACGGTCGAAAATTTT
>JAHLLS010000057.1 GCA_020444045.1 Deltaproteobacteria bacterium | reverse complement strand
CATTCGAAGAGAGGGCTTGGGAAAGGAACTTCTGGGAAGCGGTCCCATGCCCATGGGGGGATCGGGAGAGACGCTTTACAGGGGCCTCTTTGACCCCAATAACCCCTTTTCGGTTACGATTTGTGCATCACTGCGCATGGTTGCCGACATGGCCGACGGGGACAAGGTGGCTGCGGTCCTGCCCGGAGGGATTACGGGGCGTCTGTTCAGCCCCCATCAGAAAGACCAGGTTCCTGCCTTCATGGATGGAAAAAAGATGTACTGGTGGCTCAGCGACAAGGCCATCAACGCCCACGCGGAGCATACATTGCTCTTGAGACCTTAAGCGGATCTCTTACGTCGCAGGATGATGGCCAGGAGCATGAAGACGATCCCCGCAAGAATGAGAATAAGCCATAGGTATTCTTCCAGAAGTGCCGCACCTGCCGCAGCGATTCCAAGGAAGACGCCCACAAGGGAAATCCGCCAGTTCCCGTGAACGCCCGCCAGAAATGAGGAAAGGGCCAGGACGAGGAGGGCAACAAGACCGAAATCAGCGCTGTTGAGCCGCCCGGTACTGTTGAGCAGGAAGACCAGGTAAATGGCGGCAAGGAATCCAAACCAGTGGATGATTTGGACCCAGAGCATCTTCATCCTGCCGGCTCCGGCCGCTTTTGCCCGCGGCCACTCCATAAAAACGCATCCCGCCCAGAAAAGCGGCCCCATGGCAACCCAGAACCAGAAACCCCGCAATGGATTGAAATCGGTCAGCGCGACTCCGATCCCCGAAAAAATAAGCAGGATCAGCAGGACAATCTCCTCTTTTCGGATTGCCTTGGGGGTTTTCTTTGGGGGTGGTGAAGCAGTTTGTCCTGAAGCGGATCTATCGGTATCTTCCGGCATGGTTTCCTCCCTGGAACACAAAACGGTATTTTTTTTGAATTGCATGGCCGTGACAATATCCAGCATGTTGGTGGTTTCCCCCACCATTTTTTTCTCCAATAGATTAAAGTGGGTAAGGCAGGTGCCGCAGACCAGGATGTAAACCCCTTCCTTTTCCAGTTCCTGTAGCACCGGGAGGACCTCGGAATCGGCGATGGTCATTTTTACGCCGTTGTTTACAAACACCAGTCGCCACAGGTCTTCCCCCATCTCCTTCAGGGTCGTTAGGAAACTCACCATGAGCTTACGCCCCAACTCGTCATCCCCGTATCCCATGCGGTCCGTGGCCACCATGACCATGATCTTACTCGTTTTTTCGTCCGACGCTTCCTCTTCGGGGAACGGCAAACCAGCTTCCTCACCGGCGCTCCCGGTAATGTGAAAGTCGGCTCCGTCCTTTTCCACGGAAACCCCATATTTCTGTGACTCCAAAAAACGGGTGACATTCTGCTTTGCGGCTTCATTGTCCACCGTAATCTTTATGATCCCGGGATGTTCCCGGTCAATGCATTCCTTGGATTGAATCACGGGAGCGGGGCAAGCCAGCCCACGGCAGTCGATTTGGTCATCCCCCAATCTTTCGGGAACACAGATAAGCAGCCCTCCTGATGTCTGGGGATCAAAAAGGATATCCTGCGTTACACGATCCACCGCGGGTGTGAACACCGTCATGCACTCCCGGAATTCCCGGTTCTTGTAAGCGCCCGCCGGAACGAGGCCCATGGCGGCGTATTCCCTTGCCTCGGGAATGATTGGAATGGCATGGCTGTCCAGCCTGAGTCCCAGTGGGGAGTTCAAAATCATTTCGGCCAGATGGCCTATCAGGCCGAAACCGGTTATGTCGGTACACGCGTGAACCGGGAAACGCGCCATGGTTTCCGCGGCTCTTCTGTTGAGCGTCGCCATCAGACGGGTAACGGTCTCCGTAATCTCCGGGGTGGCGATGGCGCCCTTGATGGCGGTATTGATGATTCAGGTTCCCAATGGCTTCGTGAGAATCAGTCAATCCCCCTCCTCCAATCCCCCTTTTGTCAGGACCCTGTCCGGATGGACAAATCCGGTGACGGAAAGACCGTACTTCAGCTCCTTGTCTTCCACACTGTGTCCACCCACCAGGGCCACACCGGCTTCGCGCAATTTGTCCAGGCCCCCCTGAATAACCTCTCGCAGGACGGACAACTCCATATCCCCCAGAGGAAAACCCACGAGGTTCATAGCAGTCTTTGGAACGCCCCCCATGGCGTAGACGTCGCTCAGGGCATTGGCCGCCGCGATCATTCCGAACCAGTACGGGTCATCCACGATGGGTGTGAAAAAGTCCACCGTCTGGATGAGGGCGAGTTCATTATTCACTTTGTAGACACCGGCGTCGTCTGCGCGGTCCAGGCCCACGATCACATTTTCATCGGTTGGGAACTTCAGCCCGCAAAGCGCTCTCTCCAGGTCCCCCGGAGGAAGTTTTGAGGCTCACCCCGAACCCTTTACGGTTGCTGTAAGACGGATTTTTCCGGGTTTTTTCATTACGTTTGCCCATTCAAGTAAAATTTCACCTTCAATTTAGGCCGGATGCAGATCTTTTTCAAACAGGAAATTCCGATAGAAAACGAGATTTCAATCAATGAAACCGATGCAACATTACCCGCCCCATATTTGTTGCTCGATCTTTTCAACCAGCGGCCGCAGGG
>JAHLLS010000039.1 GCA_020444045.1 Deltaproteobacteria bacterium | reverse complement strand
GTGATGAGGGACCCGAGAGACGCCCAGGCAGACTATATCCTCGACAGAATAGATTTCATGGACGGCGAAAAAGCCCTTGAGATGCTGCACCGCATGATCGAAAAGAAGGAAAAGAAGCTCCGCCAACCTGATTGGGATCTCCCGGACAACACGATCCTGGTGCTGCAATTCGTCGACTGCCCGATACCAAGCTTGTACCTCCTGGATGATAGCCTGAAACACGACTTCGAATCATACGGCTTCGACGAGATCTGGATAGCTGACTACACATGTATAGAGGCTTACGGAGCCATCGATCTTTTCTGTCTCTACCCGTCCGAATGGTGGGGCTATTACGAGCGCCAAAGGCACAGTTGGAAACCGCATGGATAGGACCGAAACCCGAAATATATGGAGACCATCTTGATAGTATGTGGGATTGAATTAGGCGGGTCGACCGCTAATATTGTAGTGCTGGCTGGGACAGCCGACGACTTCAATGTCGTCGATACAGGCATTACCAAACTGGAGATCAACGATTCTGAGTCAGCCCCGGATGTCATTTCCTTCTACGACTCGTTCCATTCATTCATAAGGAACCATAACGTTCAGAAGATTGGGATCAAGAGGAGAAGCCCAAAAGCTAAGGGGAAATATGCAAGCGGACCGCTCACCTTCAAGATGGAGGGTCTGATCCAGTTGAGCAAAGATGCGGAGGTGGTGCTGATCCCTCCAAACACGATAGCCGCCAAGCTCCGAAAAGATCCTCCCCCGAAGGCCAAAATATACAAGTACCAAACTGAGGCATATGAAACAGCCTATGCTTTCTTGAGGATTGAAAATGCCTAAATTCAAAATTGACTCACTTAATGTACCGGACGAAATCAAAGAGTCGCTCCGGCAGCTGTCAAATAACGTCTCATTCAGCAAGCGATCCACCAAAGGCGCAAACGGTCATCTGTTCTTCGGGCACAATAAGATCTTAGATAAGAAAGTGGCTGTCAAATACTACTATTGGGGCGGTGACAGGGCCTACCATGCCGAGCCGAAACAGCTATCAGAAATCAAGTCTGAAAACGTCATCGACATCTATCACGCAGAGATGATCGGGAGTGATTGGGCGTTTTTTATCACAGAATATTGCCCAAATGGTGATTTGGACGGGATTCTTTCAAATGGGCCAATCGGTATATGTGACGGTCTGAATATTTTGTCGCAGATCCTTAATGGACTGAGCCACCTCCACGGCGCATCTTTATTGCACCGTGATCTGAAGCCGCAGAATATATTCCTCACAGACGACAATCGAGCCGTAATCGGTGATTTTGGTTCGGTGAAAAAAGTACCTGAAGGCCGCAATTCAGTACCAGGATCTGGGCACTCCATATTATACAGGCCACCGGAATCCATCCAGACCGGCGACTATGGATATCCTGGAGATATTTTTCAATCCGGAATTATCCTCTATCAGCTGCTCGGCGGGTACCTTCCATATGAACCAACTGCCTGGCTAAACCGACAGACGCGGAAAAAGTATAATGAAATAAACGACCCGATTGATAAGAGCATATTCATCGATGAGGTCATCAAGAACAAGATAACGAGAGGTAAACTACTCAATCTTTCATCACTGCCGCCATGGGTCCCATCTCTCCTAAAAAGATCGATATCGAAAGCAACGCGCACAGATCCCACTGACAGATTTGGATCCGAATCGGCGTTTATGGCCAAGCTCCATTCCTTGAAAGCATGCGTGCCAAATTGGTGTGTGATAGACGGCCGTATAATTTTAGAAGGAAATACTAGCTTTCGGCTCTGTGAAACAACCGATGGGGATTACATCGTGCAGAAGCGGAAAACAGCTGATTGGCGGATTGACAATTCCTTTCCCGCCACCGGTTTAGGTAATCAAATTTTAGCTGTAGAGTCGAGAATATAACTTGAACCTGAACACGCCATTGTCGGTCCTGTGGATGAGATGGCCGGCAAGATCCGCCACCGCAGGTGGAAATTTTAAAATACCAACAGGCTACATAGGAGACATCTTATGCAATTCTGGAAACGGATTGACTCTACTCCATATTTTGTTTTCAAAGGACAAGTCGGATAAATAGAATAAAAAAGGTCTGTTATGGTAAATCAAAAAGTGAAACACGTGACCCCGAATCCAGACGGCGGATGGGGTGTCCAATAAAGAAGGCGGCAACAGGACGTCCGGACACTTCGACAAGAAGACCGACGCAGTGAGCCGTGGAAAGGAACTGGCCAAGTCCCGGCTGCTCGGACAGATCAAGATTCACAAAGGCGACGGGAAGATCCAGACCGAGCACACATACGGACAGGGTCCTCATCCCCCGAAAGGATAATTAGCCTACATCATGGATATCTATTTTTCGGACGTCTTCGGCATATCCGAAGATGACCTTGAAAACTACGGCGCTTTCAATGTATCATTAATCAACGATCTTCCTCTCTTTATTGATCCCTTTCTTCTCTTTAATTCCGCAAAACCCGAATACCAAGAACTTCATGACCAGATGATAAAATATCTGCGTTTTTTGAAGGCTTGCTCTGAAAACGGCAGAATTCACGAAGGGCTTCTCCGAAGCTGGTTCATGTTTTCAGAGGTAAAACAAAATTGGCTCGGATACAGTTTGGTCGGTAATAGTGGCTCCGGCCTCGGGATCAAGTTTGCACGTGCTCTTCACATTAATCTTCATACCGTGTTTTCGGATTTCGGCGAGGAGCAGGTCACAAACGGCAGCCACCTGGAAAAACTTTGCTTGATAAAAGATGGCGTTGGTCGTGACAATATCAGCGACTTTACGACCAATTTGATTAAGGACTACCTGCTGAACTATACGCAGAAATTCGCATTCGCACATTTACGCCCCGATCAGCGCCGCGTTGTCGCTATCAACAAGGTTCGTTTTAATTATGAAACCTATAACTGGGAAAGGGGCCGTTTCGAACTCCCATGGCACGATGGCGATTACATCATATTAACACCAAAGGACATCCTGACTAAGGACGACACCTGGATTAACAAAACGGATATCGTTCGGACTTTCGATGACGTTGCCGATTCAATACCAAACCTGGAACTGCGGACACAGGTAAACCAATATTTTGCAAAATCCCTTCCTGAAGAAGACTATAGCAATAAAGACTATAGAACAGCTGTATCATCAGTGGTCAGTAGATTTCCCGAACTGATCGATTTCTATATTCGGCACAAAGAGGATACCGGTGATGAAGCTGTCTCCGTCAGTGAATCCCGTGTAAAACAGGTCGAGCTACTTTTTATTAAAAAGCTCAGGGAATTTGTTGATAGCCTGAATCGGGAGACCGCCTTCTATTCAGTTACTGAAGATGACACACTGGCAGAGACAAGGGAACGGGTATTATTTTTGAAGGATGTTATCGAAAATAAGGGTGGACATCGACTGTTTTTCGTTGACGGCGAACCGATTCGTAGAGAGAATGATCTGCAAATCCTTTTCCGTCTGACTTGGTGTGCTACTCCATCAGATGTGAGCAGAAAGGTCAATGATGGGCGCGGACCTGTGGACTTCAAAATATCCAGAGGTCGCTACGATAAAACCTTAGTGGAATTCAAACTTGCGAAGAACACACATCTGCGCCGCAACCTCGAAAAACAGGTCGAAATTTACCAAAAGGCCAGCGACGCGGCACGCGGATTGAAAGTAATCTTGTATTTTACCGATAGCGAACTAGAAAAAATTATTAAAATATTCAACGACCTCGGATTGCACGATCATCCCGATATCATCTTAATAGATGGCCGAGCTGAAAATAAACCTTCTGGATCGAAGGCATAAAGAAAGGGTCAGGTCCGCTCTTGGCTCATTTGAGATATAAAGGACTGAACAAGAATCAAGCACAGACCTGACCCCTGGTGGGCGGGACGGCCTTCATCTCACTATATTTGAAAGCCGAAAAAAAACCACAGGCGACAGGGCCGTTCAAACAAGTCGGACCAAGTCCAACTGTCAGCGATCATAAATGATACGATCCAAACGGGCCATGCCAAGCCAACCAATAGCTTCCACATGTGATTGTTCCTAAGACCACCAAAATATTGCCCTTATAACTGCAGTTTTGACCTCGACATCGATATTGCGCGAAATCCCTGACCATGGCGTGCGCTCATCGGCGGAGGTATGGCACCTGACAAAAGGTGGGCAATACGGAACAAACGCGGTATAGTGCGCATCCCGGCAGACAGATGGCGGTCCTCGGTGAACTTAATCGACGATCGGGTGTTAAACGGCTATGTCAAGCGACATCGCAATATCAAATGCAAGTGTAAAAAGGATGGAAAAACATTATGAGTGACAATCCACGGCTGGGAACACGCACGGTTTGGGCAGGCGAGGAAGACTATTTGATGCAGGGTGCCACCCAGGTGCCAGTTGTCCATAGTGTGTCCTTTGGATATCGGGATCTGGATGAGTGGCTGCAGGTCGCCTTGGGGCGCAAAGAAGGCCATATTTACAGCCGCAACACGAATCCAACCGTCCAGGTTTTCGAAGAGAAAGTCCGCAATCTGGAAGATGCCGAAGCGGCCACCAGTGCCGCAACCGGCATGGGTATCATCAGCAGCACCTTGTTTGCCTTACTCTCGGCTGAAGATCGCGTGGTCACGGTCAAGGACACCTATGGCGGGACCAATGTGATCTTCAGCGAATTTCTGCCAAAATTTCGGATAAGCGCAACATTGTGCGATACGACCGATCATGAACAAATCGAAAGCGAAGTCGCCAAGGGCTGCAAGGTGCTGTATCTGGAAAGCCCGACCAACCCCACCACCAAGGTGATCGATATCCCGCGGCTGGTGAAGGCCGCCAAGGCTGTCGGTGCCATCGTTGTGGTCGACAATACGTTCGCAACCCCCATCAATCAGAACCCCATTCAATTGGGAGCGGATCTGGTCTTGCATAGTGCCACCAAATTCCTGGGTGGTCATGCCGACGCATTGGGAGGCGTTGTTTGCGGCAGGAAGGATTTAATCGATCAGGTATACCACTATCGCGAGATCAACGGCGCGACGTTGCACCCGATGTCGGCTTATCTGCTCTTGCGTGGCATGAAAACGCTTGAGTTGAGGATTCAGCGACAAAATGAGAGTGCGCTGAGGATCGCCCAATATCTGGAATCGCATTCGGCGATCGCGCGCGTTTTTTATCCCGGCCTTCCTTCACATGACGGCCATCAGATCGCTAGCCGACAAATGCGCGGTTTCGGCGGCATGATGAGTTTTATGTTGAAAGAAAATACGCTTGAGGCGGTGAGCCGTTTTATACCCCGACTGCGCTTTGCCCATGCCGCGGCCAATCTGGGAGCGGTCGAGACCATCGTCGGACCACCTGCGACCACCAGCCATGTGGAATGTACACAGGAAGAACGCGCCAAGCTGGGCATACCGGAGGGGTTGATACGCTACTCGACCGGTATTGAGAATGCAGAAGATTTGATTGCGGATTTGGAGCATGCGCTGGATATTTTTGGTTAGAGGCCATCTCAAAATGGAAAAGGGGTCAGGTCTGTGCTTGACTCTTGTTCAATCCCTTGCATCAAATGAGTCAAGAGCAGACCTGACCCCTGGTTGGGTGGGCCCTTCATCTCAGTATATTTGAAAGCCCAAAAGAAACCACAGGAGGCAGGACCGTTCAAATAAGTCGGACCAAGCTAACCAATAGCTTCCACATGTGATTGTTCCTAATACCACCAAAATATGGTCCCTATAACTGCAGTTTTGCCCTCGACATCGGCGGTATAAAAATTCCGCAAGCATGGCGCACAAAAGATGTGAAAGCCGATTTATGGCCTGGTGCGACCCGATCCATCCGTTTGCTTGAAGGTGGGCCCTTGCGCGCGTGGCACATGCGTTTATAGTTTATGGAAACGCATGTACCCTACATAACAAAAAGAGAGGGGACCACCATGACCATGGAATATCGCCAACTCGGACGCTCGGGCCTGATGGTGCCGGCCTTCAGCTTGGGCACGGGCACCTTTGGGGGCAACAGCGAATTTTTCAGGAAATGGGGTGACATCGACGTGAAGGAAGCCACGGAGCTGGTGGATATCTGCCTTGAGCACGGCATGAATTTTTTCGACACGGCAGATATTTATTCCACCGGCCTGGCGGAAGAAATCCTCGGCAAGGCGGTGGGCCAACGGCGCAACGACGTGCTCATCTCCACCAAGGCCACCTTCTCCATGGGCGAAGGGCCGAACGAGTGCGGCTCGTCGCGCTACCACCTCATCCGCGCAGCGGAAGACAGCTTGAAACGGCTCGGCACAGATCATATCGACCTCTACTTCATGCACGGCTTCGACGCACTGACGCCGGTGGAAGAAACCTTGGCGGCGCTTGATAACCTCATAGCGTCAGGCAAGGTGCGCTACATCGGCGCCTCCAACTTCTCGGGTTGGCACCTCATGAAGTCGCTCGCCGCGTCTGAAAAACACGGGCTGGCACGCTACGTGGCCTACCAGGGCTACTACTCGCTGGTGGGGCGCGATTACGAATGGGAACTGATGCCGCTGGGACTCGACCAGGGCGTGGGGCTGATGGTGTGGAGCCCGCTGGGCTGGGGGCGCCTCACCGGCAAAATCACCCGCAACAACCCGCCCAAAGAGGGGCGCATCGCCCAGGGTGGCGCCGAGGGTGGCCCGCCGGTGGACGACGAACACCTGTTCACGGTGGTGGACGCGCTGCAAGACGTGGCGGCCGAGGTCGGCAAAACCACCCCGCAAGTGGCGCTCAACTGGCTTTTGCAACGGCCGACGGTCAGCAATGTGGTCGTAGGCGCGCGCAATGCCGACCAGTTGAAGCAGAATCTCGGCGCGCTGGGGTGGAAACTGAACGAGGCGCACATCGCCAAACTCGACGCGGCCAGCCACCGCGAGCCCGCCTATCCCTATTGGCACCAGAAAGGTTTCGACCAGCGTAACCCCAAACCCACGCAGTGGTAACAGCCAAGGAGTCGGGCCACCCTTAACTTTTTAACTTGGCATAACTGGATTTTGTATAAATTCGATAACCAAATGCCTGAAAGACCCGTACGTCGCCAACACCCCTTTCCCCTAAAGGTATGGGACATTTAACCTTGAAAACATTGATGAAGCCTGAGAACGAAGCAGAAGCCAATGTCATCAAATCTGTTTTGAATGAACACGGCATTTATGCCGAAATAAAATCGTTTCATGACACGGCCTATGACGGCCTTTTCCAGGCTCAATATGGCTGGGGCCTGATTCGTGTTTCTGAGGAAGACCTTCCTGAAGCACAAAGAAAAATCGAGGAATGGCGTGATGCCGCTCCTGACGAACTCCCCTGGAGATCTCAAAATTCCTCTTGATTCACCACAGCTCGACGTAAAGACTCCTCGCCATCCAACGAGGCCAGGAAGATCTAAGGCCGTGCAGGCCTGATCTTGCTGGTCGGTTTTTTGGGGGGAGCAGCAAAAAGGAAATTCGATTTGAAAACAGCCCTGGCAATTTTATAGTATGCCCTTTACTTGATGGATGAACACAAGCTGAAAACGAACAATGGAGGCAACCATGCGGTGTGACGATTGCAATGCAACCCTTGAACCCGATGACCTGAGGAACCACCTGGGGCGCAACCTCTGCGAGGACTGCTACATGGTGGCCCTTTCACCGATGAAAACCTGCGATCCCTGGGCCGTGCACAGCGCCAAATCATATGAACAGCATGCCGGCGATGAACGTTCCTTGACGTCGTTGCAGAATGACATCCTGCGAATCCTGGAGGCGGAAGGCCCCCTGGAGCCCGTCGCCCTGCAGCAAAAGCTGGATGGCGATCCGCCCTTGGAGGATTTGGAGCGGGCTTTCGCGCCCCTGCGTCACATGGAAAAGGTCCGTGGTGAAAAACAGGGGCAACGGGTGTTGTGGCGATTATGGTAGGGAGAAAGGAGAAGGTCCATGCAGCGCGCCGCCGTTTTCGATGAGATTTACGCCAACTACCTGGCCGAAGTGGCCGCCCTCGACCTGGGACGCGTCGCCGCGCGCCTGGGCCTGGACCGGGACGGCGATGCCGTCGTGGTCCCCTTCTACGGGAGCCCTTTCCGGGTTTCCGGCGCTGGGGTGGCCGATCAGCAGGGCTTCCGTCCGAGCCATGCGGTGAGCGTGATTCTCTGCAAGTATCTTCTGCTTTGCCCGTCGGAGGATCCGCCGTCCAACCCCGAGTGGGTGCGCTACAGCACCTTCAAGGATGCGCTGCCTTTTGCCGCCGGCTTCCGCAACACGGCCGAGCAACCGATTGGCAAAACCTTTGCCGGTCGCCTGGAGGACCTTCGCGAGGCCGCCGTCCTGCTGGGCGGCACCCCAACAGAGGCACCCTTCACCTGCGATTTGGCGATGCATCTCCCGGCCCTGCCGACCGTGCCCCTGCTCATGATGTTTGATGACCTGGACGAGGAGTTTCCGGCCCAGTGCACCCTGCTGTTCGAAGACCGGGCGGCGGCTTATCTGGACATGGAGTGCCTGGCCATGATCGGCATGGTGCTGGCGTCGTGGCTGAAAGGCAAGCCGACCCCCGGTGAAGACGCTCCGCCGGATGACTTTGAATGAGATCGCGACATCATCCAATGACCATTGGATTGTATGGTTTCGACAGGAGCGGTAAAATCCTTGACGCCAAGGTCAAATGATTAGGGCTGAAATGAAATGGAATATGCCACAATTTTAGCGACGGTCGCGGCAACATAAACCATTGCCGCCGTGACGCCCGGCCCCCCCTTGGCGGGAAATACAAAATCGTTTTGACTTCTGATAAAGAACCCTACCCGGACGGTTTCGCCTTCACCATTTGCCGTAGCGCCCGTGCGGTGTGCGTTTTAACTCCCTTGCGGAGCCATTCCTCCGGCGAGCCCTTGGCCACGATGCGGCCCCCTTGCTCCCCGCCGTCCGGCCCCAGGTCGATGAGGTAGTCCGCGGCCCGGATGAATTCCAGATTATGCTCGATCACGGCCACGGTGTGGCCCTGGTCCACCAGGCTCTGGAGCACATCCAGCAGCCGGGTCACGTCGGCCAGGTGCAGGCCGGTGGTGGGTTCGTCCAGGATGAAAAAAGTCTTGCCTCGGCCGGGTTTGGCCAGCTGGCGGGCCAGCTTGATGCGCTGGGCCTCGCCGCCGGAAAGGGTCGGGCTGGGCTGCCCCAGGTGCAGATAGCCCAGACCGATGTCGCAGACGAACTGCACCGGCATGCGGATGGCAGGAATGGCGCTGAAGAACTGCAGCGCTTCGGCAAAGGTCATGTCCAGCACATCGCCGATGGTCTTGCCGCGGTAGCTCACCGCCAGGGTTTCGGGGTTGAAGCGTGTGCCCCGGCAGGTGTCGCAGAGCACATAGACGTCGGGCAGGAAGCTCATGGCTACCTTGGGGTGCCCCTGGCCCTGACAGGCCTCACAGCGCCCCCCGCTGAGATTGAACGAGAAGCGTCCCGGTGCATAGCCCCGGGAACGCGCTTCGGGGGTCCGGGCAAAGAGCTGGCGGATGTCGGAAAGAAAGCCCACGTAGGACGCCGGCACCGAACGAGGGGTGCGCCCGATGGGGCTGTGATCCACTTCCAGAATGCGGTCGATCTGCTGCCAGCCTGTGATGCTTTGGCAGGGACCGGCCGGATCATCACGGTCGTGCAGCTTGTTGGCCAGGTTTTTGTAAAGCACTTCCTTGAGCAGGGATGACTTGCCTGATCCGGAAACACCGGTGACGCCGATCAGACATCCCAGGGGAAACTCCACCCGAAGGCGCTTGAGGTTATTGGCGGCGGCCCCCTTAACGCTGATTTTGGGCTGCTTACGGTAGGGCCGCCGGCGGGATCCGCTGTCGTGCTGAACGGTGCCGATAAAGGCACCCGTAATGGATTCCGCGGCCTTTTGAAGATCTTCGAGGGTGCCCTGGGCCACGATGCGGCCCCCCTGGCTGCCGGCCCCGGGACCCAGGTCGATAAGGGTGTCGGCCGCCTGGATGGTTTCCTCGTCGTGTTCCACCACCACGATGGTGTTGCCCCGGTCGCGCAGGTCCTTGAGGGCTTTGACCAGGATGCCGTTGTCTTTCGGGTGCAGTCCGATGGTGGGCTCGTCCAGGACATAGGTGACGCCGGTGAGGTTGGAACCCAGTTGGGCCGCCAGGCGCACCCGCTGGGCTTCGCCGCCGGAAAGAGTCTCGCCGCTGCGGCCCAGCGCCAGATAGCCCAGGCCCAGATGGTTGAGCAGCCGCAGACGGGAGCGAATTTCACCCATCACCGGTTCGGCCACGGCGGCCTGGTGAGCGGGAAAGTGCCATTTGGCAAGCGTTTTTTCAAGACGCTGGGCGGGCTGCTGCACCAACTCGCCGATGGACTGGTTGCGGACCCGGACCGCGAGCGCTTCGGGACGCAGACGGGTGCCCTGGCAGGCCGCACAGATCGTTCCGGGGCGGTCGTCGTCTTCATGCCCTTCGACGCCCAATCCGCCGCAGCGGGGGCAGGCGCCCTGCTTGCTGTTGAAGGAGAAGAGGCGCGGATCCGTTTTTTCCACCCCGATGCCGCAGGAGGGGCAGATCCCGTGGCGGCTGAAGATTTCTTCCTGTTTGCCCTTGATGATGATCAGGCTGCCATCCCCTTCCTTGAGGGCCCGGGCCACCAGCCCTTCCCGATCCCCGGCAGACAGGCTGCCGATGATCAGATCGATGGTATGCTCGTGGTAGCGGCTCAGGGCCATGTCCGGGGTGATGTGCACCAGTTCGCCGTCCACCCGGGCGCGTTGGATGCCTTTTTTTACGGCCAGCTTGAACACGTCCTTGTGAAATCCCTTGCGACCGGCGATCTTTGGCGCCAGGATCCAGCCGGCGCCCTTGGGATAGCGGGCATTCAGCTGGTTCAGGATGTCCTGCGGCGACTGGGCTGTGAGGGGCCGGTCGCAGCCGGTGCAGTGCGGTATGCCCAGTTTGGCAAACAGCAGGCGCAGAAAATGGTAGATTTCCGTCAGGGTGGCCACGGTGGAGCGGCGGCTGGCGTGACTGACACGCTGCTCAATCGCGACCGTGGGCGCCAGGCCGCTGACGAGGTCCACATCGGGCCGCTCCAGGATTTTCATGTACTGGCGCACGTACGGGGCCAGGCTCTCCAGGTAGCGGCGCTGACCTTCGGCAAACAGGATGTCGAAAGCCAGGGTGGACTTGCCCGAACCGGACACCCCGGTCAGCACCACCAGCTGCTTGTGGGGAATTTCGACATTGATGTTCCGGAGGTTGTGCTCCCGGGCGCCCCGAATGCGGATGGCATCGGCAGGACGTCCGGTGTCATACGTGGCGCGGGATTCCTTCACCCGGGAAGCCGTTTTTTGGGTGCCGACAATTTTTTTGGGTGCCAGGGCTTCATTAAGATAGCGGCCCGTGTGCGAGCCCTTGGTGCGGACGAGCGTTTCCGGCGGCCCGGCGGCGATAACCCGGCCGCCCCGGTCACCGCCTTCCGGTCCGAGATCGATAATCCAGTCGGCGGCCTTGATGACGTCCAGGTGGTGTTCGATCACCAGCACGCTATGGCCCCGATCCACAAGCGTCTGAAGGGCCTTCAGCAGGATCCGGATATCTTCGAAATGCAGGCCGGTGGTGGGTTCGTCAAAGATGAGCAGGCGGCCCAGGCCATCGTCCCGGGCCCGTCCGGGGGCCAGATAACGGGAGAGCTTGAGGCGTTGGGCCTCGCCGCCGGACAGGGTGTTCAGGGGCTGGCCCAGCCGCAGGTATCCCAATCCCACCTCGGTCAGGGGTGCCAGGGTGGCGACAATCTTGCGCCGGTCGGCAAAGAAATCCAGGGCCTGGTCCACGGTCATCTGCAGGATGTCGTCCACGTTGCGGTCCCGGTAGCGGACCGACAGGATTTCCGCGGTGAACCGCCGGCCATGGCACTGGGGGCATGCCACGTAGACATCCGAGAGAAACTGCATTTCAATTTTTTCGAAGCCGTCCCCCTTGCAGGAAGGGCAGCGGCCGCCGTCTACATTAAAAGAGAAATGTGCGGGGCCGAAGCCCATCTCCCGGGCATCGGCGGTGTCGGCCAGCAGTCGCCGGATGGGGTCCATGGCTTTGGTGTAGGTCAGGGCATTGGCGCGGGGCGTGCGGCCGATGGGGCGCTGGTCTACCAGCACCACGTCCGCAATCTGCCCGGCGCCGGTGAGCCCTTTGTGGCGGCCGGGTTTGCCCTGGGGATCGCCGAGGTCCTTTTTCAGGGTGCGGTAGAGAATGTCGTCGGCCAGGGTGGATTTGCCCGAGCCGGACACGCCGGTCAGGCAGACCAGCAGCCCCAGGGGGATATCCACGTCGATGCTTTGGAGGTTGTGTTCGGCGGCCCCTCTGATCTGCAGTTGATGGTGCTTGCTGGGCGATCGTCGTTTGGCAGGCACCGGGATAGTGCGCTGGCCTCGCAGGTACTGGCCGGTCAACGACCCGTTGACACCGGTGGTGGGGCCGAAATACTGGACTTCTCCCCCCTTTTCGCCGGCCCGGGGCCCGAGATCCAGCAGGTAGTCGCTGGCCCGGATAATGTCAGGGTCGTGCTCCACCACCACCACGGTGTTGCCCAGTTTGCGCAGGCCCTTGAGAATACGAATCAGGCGATGGTTGTCCCGGGGATGCAGCCCGATGCTGGGTTCATCCAGGACGTAAAGGGTGTTCACCAGGGAGGAGCCTAAAGCGGAGGCCAGCGCCACGCGTTGGACCTCACCGCCGGACAGGGTGCGCGATTGGCGGTCCAGGGTCAGGTAGCCTAGCCCCACGTCCTGGAGGTAGCGCAGCCGGCTGCGAACCTCGTCCCAGACCAGGCGATCGGCTTCGTTGTCGATCCCCTCCTCCAGGGCGTCGAAGAAGTCCAAGGCCGTGTCGATGTTCATGGCGTACACGGCGGCAATGTCGCGCCCGTTAAGGCGATACAGCAGGGTTGCGGCCTGGAAGCGCGTGCCGCGGCATTCCGGGCAGACGTCATAGCTTCGGTAGCGCGAGAGAAAGACCCGCACTGGCATTTTATACGTCTTGGTTTCCAGCCACTGGAAGAATCCCCGGATGCCGTAGTAGTCGTCTTGACCGTCGATGATGGCCTGCTGTTGGCTTTTTTTGAGTTTGCGAAACGGCACGTCGGTGGGGATGCCGGCCTGGCGGCAGAAATCCATCAGGTCGTCGAATTCCATGCGGTGGTTACTACCGGCCTCGGAGCTCCCCCAGGGTTTGACGGCCCCGTCGGCCAGGGAGCGCCCCGGGTCGGGGATGATGAGATCCAGATCGATATCGATCACCCGCCCGAAGCCGCGGCAGGTGTCGCAAGCCCCAATGGGGCTGTTAAACGAAAACAGGTTGGGCAGGGGCGCGGCATAGGATTCATCACAGCGGGCGCAGTGGCGTGTGGCGCTGAAATCGAAGCGATCGGTATCCGTGTGCACGGTGAGGCGCCCGTTGCCGAAACGGGCGGCCATTTCCAGGGAATCCAGGATGCGCTGCCGCCGGTCAGGGTTCAACACCACACGATCGGCCACGATTTCGGGTTGGGACCGGTTGTCGGCGGGGGTCCAGCTGTCGATGGTCTCGGTGTGGCCATCCAGAAAAATTCGGTCAAAGCCCAGGCGGCGCAGGGTTCGCCGCACCTGTTCGGGGTCGAGAGGTGCGTCGTCGCCCGCGGGTTCAACGAACCGGTCGGCATCGAACGGAAAAGTCAGCACCAGCCGGCTGTCTTTGGGCAGGGTCTGAAGGCGGCTCCAGATGATCTGAGGCGTTTCCGGAATTACGGGCCGTCCGCAGGACGCGCAATGCAAAATGCCCAGGCGGGCATAGAGGAGTTTGACGTAGTCGGTGACCTCGGTCATGGTGCCCACGGTGGATCGGGAGGTGCGCACGGGGTCTTTGCGGTCGATGGCGATGGCCGGGGGAATGCCCGTGATGCTTTCCACCTGTGGGCGATCCATGCGGTCCATGAATTGCCGGGCATAGGGTGAAAAGGTTTCCACGTAACGCCGCTGTCCCTCGGCATAAAGCGTGTCCAGGGCCAGGGAGGACTTGCCCGATCCGCTGACGCCCGTGACCACGGTGAAGCGGTGCAGGGGGATGTCCAGATCAAGGTTTTTGAGATTGTGCTGGCGGGCCCCCTTGATTTTGATGGCCGGATCATTCATTTTTAACATGGCGTATATATCGTTTCCTGAAAGCGATTCTGTATCGGGTGAACATCATCCGGGTTGCCCCGGTGCCGGGCCAGTGACAATAGTAACCATTGTGGCGTGAAATCAAAGCGGGCGCTAATGCCATTGACGGTTATCCCCGTCGTGGCGACCGCGCCAAAGCCCGGGTATCTTTTTAATTGTGCCAGAGAGACGTTTGCAACGTGACATCCACCGCGGCCACCAAACAAGTGACACCTGTACCGGAGGGAAGGGCCTGCCTGTCCTGCGGAACGCGGGAAAACATGCGTCGTCGTAAATACTGTTCGGTGGCCTGCCGGCAGCGCCTGCACTACAAACTCCAGGTGCGCACCGGTCTGCTCAAGGCGCTCCAGACCCGCTATGCGACATTTCATTTTGACGATCGGGTGATCGTACTGGATCTTTTGCCTTACGGCCGGCAGGAAATTTTCAGTTTTCTTTTTGCAAGGCGTCCCGGCGTGGCGCCGGCGGACGATTTCAGCCAGATGGCCAATGTGCTGGGCAGCGACTGGTGGGCTGAGCGGCGGCGTACCCACAAGAAGTATCGCGCCTCCCAGCATCTCCTGCGACATGCCCGGCAGGGTGCCGCCGATATCCACGCGGTCATGCCCGTTGAAGAACGCCGGGCCGCCATAAAAGACAAGCTGCTGATTCAATTGAAAATTGATCGTAAAGAGCTGGATTCGCACAATCTGGATAAAGTGCTGAAAAAAGCCTACCGACAACAGGCCAAACGGCATCATCCGGATCGGGGCGGGAAACCGGATGCCTTCCGCCGGCTGCAAAAGGCTTACGAAACACTCATGGAGTGGGCCGAGAACCCCTCCTTCACGCGGCGCCGTGGATTCCCGGACAAGTGGTTCTACGACGGCGAAACCAACCGATGGGTGCAGCCCGTACCTGTTTCCCGGGTTCGGAACGGCCGCTGATATGGGGTTGCGATCGGGGACGTCATCAGAACATGAGAGGCTCATAGGGCTTGGGGATGCGCCCGTGCCTTGGTCCACGGATGTGCTCTGGCACGAGGCCCAGGACGCGCTCCGCTACAGCCTGTCGCATGGGCCGGTCCGCATGGCTGCCGCGCGGCAGAGTGCCGATCGGCTCGCCCATCAACTCGGTCTCCTGGACGGTTTGTTTGAACAACTGGCGGTCACCACCTGTAATGGCTGCCCGGACCCCTGCTGCGATCACGCCAAAGTCTGGCTGGATTTTCAGGACCTGCTTTTCATCCACCTGCATCATGAAACCCTGCCCTCCCACCAGCTGCGCCGGAACCTGCGCGAGCCCTGTCGTTTCTTGGGATTGCACGGCTGCCGCCTGCCGCGCTTGTCCCGACCCTGGATCTGCACCTGGTATATCTGTCCGACCCAGCGCCAGGTTCTCGAGCGGGACGTCCCCGGCGGGATGGTGCAGATCACGGCCATGTTGTCCCGGGTGAAATTCCTGCGGAAGGAAATGGAACAGCGCTTCATGACCGCGCTGGGGCTAACGCCAGCGGTTTGATGTACTCTCCCTGCGGTCCTTATAATGTTCCGGGCAAATCATCGAAGGAAGGATGGGCAACCCCGTCTTGTTTGAACCACCAACCGCTCACATGGAAATGGAGCCGTCGCGAAAGCCGGTGCGGCCGATGTGAACGTTGATCAGCACCGGCCGGCCACCGGCCGCTGTCCGGCGGGCTTCCTCTAGTGCCGGCACGATCTCTTCCGGCTGCGCGATGCTGATGCCCTTGGCACCTAATCCCTCCACCACTTGGTCATAGGCCGTGGGCGCCAATACCGTGGCAACGTCGTCCTGCAAATAGGTGACCTGATCCCGGGCGATCTGGGACCAGCCGGCATCGTTGCCGACCACGGCGATGACCGGCAGCTTGTGACGGACCAGGGTGTCGAATTCGGCCAGGGTGTAACCGGCCGACCCATCGCCGTAAATCAGCCAGACTTCCGCATCGGGCCGGCAGAGTTTGGCCCCGGCCGCAAAGCCGGCGCCTACCCCCAGGGTGCCGAACACCCCCGGATCGAGCCAGGACAGCGGTCCCCGCGGCCGCAGGGTGTAGGCAGCGGACGCCACAAAATCGCCGCCGTCCGCCACCAGCAGAGCCCGGTCGTCCAGAAAGGCGTCCAGGGTTTTCAGGAAATGGAGCGGATTGATACCGTCCACGACTTCGTCGGCCTGGGCCTGAATGGCGGCGTCACGTTCCGCTTCACGCTTTCGCAGACTGTCCATCCAGGGGGTCCACTGTTCCTGCGGGAAAGTTCCTTCTTCAGCCAGTGCTTCCAGAAATCGTCCGGGATCAGCGGCCACCGCCAGCTGCGGTGTCCGGTTCAACCTCAGATCGCGGCGACTACGATTGACGCCGATCACCGTGGCCTGACGGGCAATGGCGCGTCCGTAGTCCAGGCGAAAATCGCAGGGCATGCCCGCGATGAGGACGGTGTCGGCGGCCTTGAGGGCTTGGCGGCGCTGGTGGCGCATGACCAGGGGATGGTCGCTGCCCATGAGACCGCGGGCCATGCCGGTGAGGTATACCGGCAGGCCGATCTGCGTCAGTGCTTGGGCCAGGTTGGGTGCCCGGGTGGCCTGCAGCAGGGCCTGGCTGCCCACGATGGCAACGGGCTGGCGGCTTTGCCGCAGGATATCCGCTGCTTTCGTGATGAGCGCGGCGTCGATGGCCGTTTCCGCAGGGGACCAGGGACCGGCCTCCATTGTTTCAAAACTGCAGGCGAACATGCGGTCCACATGGCGGCCCAGGTAGGCCTTGAGCAGGCGTTCCCGCAAGGTGTGGGGAGGGGTGTCCTGTTTTTGGCCGCCGTACCATTCGCGGACCATGCTTTCCGGGTAGAGAAGGTCGATCGGGCATTCCACGAATACCGGGCCGGGCACGCCGGAGGTCGCGGTCTGAAAAGCGGATTCCAGCACCGGCAGGATATCGCAGTTGCGTTTGACGGTGAGGGCTTGTTTGACGACGGGCCGCAGCAGGCTCATCTGGTCGATGTCCTGCAGCGCGCCCCGGCCTTTCAGCACCGTGGGCGCCGCCCCGCCGATCAGGATGACCGGCGATTGGGCCATGGCGGCGTTCTGCAAAGCGGTGATGGTATTGGTGACACCGGGGCCGGCGGTCACCGCCGCCACCCCGGGGCGGCCGGTCAGGCGTGAGACCGCATCGGCGGCAAACACTGCGTTGGCTTCGTGCCGCATGTCGACAACGCGGATGCCGGCGGTTTTGGCGGCGACCAGGATCGGCGAAATGTGCCCGCCGCACAGCGTAAACAGGCAGGCCACCTGGCGTTCGGCCAGAAAGCGGGCCACAACCACACCGCCGTGGAGATCCATGATGCGTCCTGTTCTCTGGGCCCGGTGCTGCCAACCGGGTCAGCCGATAATGTGAACAATTTCCGAGGCGGGTACCAGTTGCACCTGCTTCTGGAGTTCGGGCAGCATTTCCTTGAAAATCTGAACGGTCACGCGGTGGGGATGGGCAATGGCAACAGCCTGACCGTGTTTCCGGGCTTCTTTTGCCAGAAGGCGAAATTGTTTGCGAATAAACGCCGCTTCCTGAAAGTGATCCAGAAAAATATCACGTTCGGCAAACGGCACCTGAAACATGTGGGCCGACGGGCGGCAGACGGTATCGGCCGTGGAGCGGCTGTCGATAAAATAGAGGCCGCGTTTTTTGATAACGGAAAAGACCTGGTACATGCGGCTCGACTCGGTGGTGAGTTGGGAGCCCATGTGATTGTTGACGCCGCGTACGCCCGGAAGGCGGTCGAGGTTGCGTTCCAACTGGGCGATCAACTCGTCGGCCGTCATGGTGGACAGCAGGGCCCCGGGACCGGGATTGACGGACGGGTATTCCTGGGGTTCCATGGGTTGATGAAGCATCAGTTCAAGGCCTTGGGCCTTGATTTCCTTGACGAGGATATCCCCGAAGGGGCTGTCGGGCAGCACCGAGAAGGTCAGGGGGACGTTGAAGGCCATGAACTTGCGTGCCAAACCCCGGTCATAGCCGATGTCATCGATAATGATGGCCACCCGGGGCAGGCCGGCTGCCGGACGATCGGGCCGGATCGGAGTCCGGGGACGATCGGTCTTCTCTTTGGTAGGGTAAATTTCATAAATTGGCGGCTTTACCGGGGTGGCTGCTTTTGGGGGCGGGGGCGTCACTTTACGGGGTTTGGGCGGTGGTGCTGTTTTTTGGGCGGTGACAGGCTTCTTGGTCCGGTCGACGGCGGGGGCCGTTCCGGGCGCCGGCGGCAGGTAACGCTGCAGCAGCAGGCCAGCCCCAACGACGATCGCAGCCAGGAGCGCCAGGGCCACCGCAATTTTGATTCCGGTCCCGCGCGGAATAGCCTTCTTTTTGGCTTTGCGGCGGGGTTTGGACGTTGCTTTTTTCGTCTTCTTTTTGGGGGTGCTCATACAGGTCGGTCTCTATGCGGTTGCCGGTGGTTGGTCGACCATATGGCAGGGACGGAATTGACCGGCTCGCCCTGAATCAAACGCCACCGGGGCGGCCGAGACCCCGACGACGGGAGGAATGCCCGTCGACAGGCTCGGCCGATCATTGGCGCGCGGGTTGCCCTCGTCAGGACCCCAGGTGTTTGAACAGATCGTAGGATATCAGAATATCCAGCGCTCGCATGATTTGGTTGTCGCGTTTCAGATTGTCCATCTCCAGCGGGTTGACGCGGGATTCGGCACCATTCGCGGCGGGCGTCTCTTTTTCTTCAGCGGCCGGTTTTTCTTTGGGTTCGGCCTGTCCCTCCAGGTGATTCTTGAGATCGCTTTCCTTGACGAAGCCGTCTTCACCATTGGCTTCGTCAGCTTCGTCAAGCAGCTTGAACGGTACCACAATATCCGGCTCGATGCCCTTGGCCTGGATCGACCGACCGCTGGGGGTGTAGTAGCGCGCAATGGTCAGCTTAAGGCCATAGCCATCGCGCAGCGATTCCACGGTCTGCACCGAGCCTTTGCCAAAGGAGGTCGTGCCCAGGATGAGGGCCCGCTTGTGATCCTGCATCGCGCCGGCGACGATTTCAGATGCACTGGCACTGCCGCCGTTGATCAGCATGACAATCGGGTAATCGCGCTTGACCGAATCGGCTTTGGCCGGGAATTCTTTGGCGTTGCCTTCGCCGCGGCCCTTGATGGACAGGATGATCCCTTCGTCGATAAAGATATCCGAGATCCGCAGGGATTCCTCCAGGAGACCGCCGCCGTTGTTCCGCAGATCCAGCACCAGGCCCTTCATGGGGGCGTTTTCACTTTCGAGTTTCTCGAGCGCATCCAGAAAATCTTCAGTGGTGTTGCCCGTGAAATTCGTAATCCAGATATACCCGTATCCTGGTTTGAGCGATTGGGCTTTGATGCTTTTCACCGGGATGACGTCCCGCACCAGATCAAACTCGATGGGCTCGGGCGCGCCTTTGCGCAGCACCGTCACCTTGACCGGGGTGCCTTTAGGGCCACGCATCAGGTTGACGGCCTGCCGCAGGTCTTCCACGGCGGCGTCATCCACCTTGACGATGCGGTCCTGGGCCTGGATCCCGGCCTTGAAGGCCGGGGTGCCCTCGATGGGGGAGATGACGGTGACAAAGCCGTCGCGCAAGGTAATGTGAATGCCGATGCCGGTAAAATTGCCCTTGGTATCGATGCGCAGGTCTTCGTAGGCTTCCGGGGCCAACAGGCTGGAGTGCGGATCCAGGCTGTGTACCATACCCTGGATGGCTTTTTCGATCAGTTGGTTCGTATCGACCTCGTCCACATATTTTTCGGTGACGATTTCAAGGACGTCCGTAAAAAGTTTCAAACCCTTGTAAGTCTCATCGCTGCTGGCGGCGAGATCTTTCAGGAAGCCGGTGCCCACCGTCCAGCAGACGACGGCGGTGACCAGGACCACCCAGAGTTTGATGCTGCCTTTGCGTTTGGCTGTCATTTCGATCTCCTTATGTCGTGTCCATCCTTACAGAAGCCGCATAAACCAGAACAGCTTCGCACCGGGAGGACGCCTATTTTTGTGCTTTGAGCCACTGCTGCGGATCTTCCGGTTTCCCGTGGTATCGCACTTCAAAATACAACCCGGGTCCGGATAAGGTGCCAGAGTCGCCCACAGTGGCAATCACTTCCCCATTTTCAACCGGGTCACCCTTTTGTTTGAAAAGTTCTTCCATGTGGGCGTAAAGCGTGCAGTAGTTGTGCCCGTGGTCGATGATCAACATATTGCCGTACCCCCTGAACCAGTCGGCGAAAAGCACCTTCCCGGCAAATACGGCTTGAACAGGCTCGCCCCGCTCGGACTTGATATCGATACCGCTGCGAAAATTCATTACATCATAGCGGGTATTTTTAAACGGTCCGAAAAAATTAACAATTTTACCCTTTACCGGCGCATCTAGCAACCCTTTTAGCGTGCCGATCGAGCCCGGCGGCGGGGGTTCCGGTCTACCGGTCGCACGGGACGTGAATGAAGCGATGATCGTGTCGAGCTCACCGGCCGCGGTCTGCAGGGCGGAAATGGCGGCTGCTTCCAGCCGTTTTTGGCTGCGCACATCATTCAACAAGGCGGCCCGGACCGCTCTTTCGCGATCCAGCGCCCGGATGCGATCCTCATAGCGGACTTCCAAGTCAAGCTCCGCCTTGCGGCTGTTTTCAAGGTCGATTTGCAGGAACGACCAGCGCTCGTAATCCTGCAGCAGTTGTTCCCGCTGCCGGTTGTCCAGGGACAGGATGCGCTCCAGAGCGGCCTTGCGTTGCACCATGCCGTTGATGGAATCAGCGGAGGCCATGACATTGAGATTGCCCAACCAATTGAGCTTGTAAAGGGCCACCAACCGGCCCGCCACATGCTGTTCCTGCTCTGCTATCCGTTTTCCCACATCCTGCCGTTCGGTTTCGGCGTTTGCGATGCGTTTTTCGATGGTTTTGATTTTGCGGCGCAAATCGCCGGCGTCCTTGCGGGCCGCCTGGATCGTGCGGTTCAAGGCATCCAGGCGGTCCAAGAGTTCGTTTTCGTGCCCTTCCACATTCGACAGAGCCTCGCGATGGGCCACCAGTTCTTTGTCAACGGCATCGCGTTCTTCCCGGGCGCTGTCCAGGGCCGGGGAGGTATCCAGATAGCGTTCGCGGTTGCGGACATAGCCGATGGTGTCCCGATAGCGGACTTTGAGCCATTCGGGCCCGGTTTCCAGAATCGTCAGTCGGCTGCCACGGTTCAACTGGCGCAGGGGCGTGCCGTTCGTTCCCGGCTGGGGACGCAGATTGAGCCGGTCCACCTGCACCACGACCTCACGCGGCCCGGTCTCGAGGGCGACCGCCAGTGCGCTCCACCCCGCGACGAGAAGCACGGCGCCGGCGATCAGGCTTTGACGTATTGTTTGACTGACAGGTGGCATCCCAACCATCCAACCAGCATACCGCATCCCACAATGCCTAACAGCGTCAGGGGCGACAGAAAGCGGGGTTGAAAAAAAGCCGTCGCCATATCTGTCGATATGCGGGACTGGATCAACATATACATCATAAAAAGGGCGGCAAGGCCGATGATACCGCCCAGGGCCGCCTGGATCAGGCTCTGAAAATAAAATGGTGCCAGGATAAACCGCTCCGTGGCACCCACCAGCCGCATGATTTCTACCTCTTCCCGCCGGGAATAGAGCACTAGCCGCACGGTGTTGCCGACGATGAAGATGGCCGCCATGAAAAACAGCGCTCCCATGACGGTACCGGTCAACTGGAACAAGTTGAAGATGTTGATAATGCGTTTGATCCAGCGCTGGCCGTATTCCACTTCACTGACGCCTTCCAGCTCTTCCAGCGCCATGGCCAGCTGCTCCACTTTGTCCCAGGACTGTGAGGCGGCAATCATCTGAATTTCAAAGGCATCCGGCAGGGGGTTGCTGTCCAGGTTGTCCAGGATCGACGTTTGACGACCCATCTGGGTGCGAAGCCGTGCCAGGGCCTGGTCCTTGGGGACGAAATCCGCCTGCTGCACACCGTAAAGGCTTTCCATACGGACTTTGAGGGTGCTCCGATCGGCGGCGTTCAGGCCCTCCTGGAGGTAGGCCATGACGCGGATGCCTTGCCGCCAGCCGTCCATGATGTCGCCCATGTTGACAAAAAAGAGCATGGCGGAGCTGACAATCAGAATCGAGAGCGCAAAGGTGCTGATGGTCACCAGGCTCAGCATGCGGTTGCTGCGCATGTCCTGCAGGGCGCGTCTCAAATGGCGTTTCAGCATCGGCAAAGCCTCTTGACCCTTAAACGGTGGGGGCGCTGGTGAGGCGTCCCTCCTGGAGATAGATGATCCGGCCCGGGATACTGCGGATCAGTTCCCGGTCGTGGGTGGCCACGATAACAGTGGCGCCCCGGGTGTGGAACGTTTTGAGCAACTTGATGATGAGACTGGCGGATTCGGCATCCAGGCTGCCGGTGGGTTCGTCCGCCAGGATGATCGTGGGGTCGCCCACCACGGCGCGGGCCACGGCCACGCGCTGCTGCTCCCCACCGGAAAGGTTGGGGGGCAGCGTGTCCTGTCGTTTGTCCATGCCCACGATGCGGAGCACGCTTTGCACTTTCTTGCGGATGTAATCGGATTTGCGCCCGGCGGCTTCCAGCACCAGGGCGACATTGTCGTAAACGGTGCGTGTCGGGATCAATTTGTAATCCTGAAAAATGATCCCGAACTTGCGGCGCAGAATATGGATTTTTTTGCGCGGGATCCGTGCCAGGTTCATGCCGTCCACCAGGATCTGGCCCTGTGAGGCGACTTCTCCCCGGTAGAGTAGTTTGAGCAGGGTGGTTTTACCGGCCCCGCTGGGTCCGGTGACGAATAAAAATTCGTTGCGGTAGAAATCCAGGGTGATATCGGTCAGCGCACGGGTGGCGTGAAAATGCCGATGCACGTGAAAAAGCCGGATCAAAGCGGCGTGATCTGCTTCAGCTTTCATTCCATCCCTTCCGCTTAGCGATTGACCCGGCCCTGATTAGCTGGTAAGTCTGGCCCCGAGTTCAGGGAGTGCCGTCCCCGGTTTTCCTTGCTCAAGCCTCCACTATAACCCATTAAACAGGCTTCTTCCAAATTAGTGGAGGCTTTTTTATACCCAAATTGCGTTTCAAAATCAACTGGTTAACCATAAAAGTGTGCTGCTGCGGGATGGTGTGCCGCATTGTGGCGCCGTGCAAATCCACAGGATGGCGGGCATGACCCACAGAGAAGAGCTCATTGCGCTGTTGTGTGAAAAATCCTTTCAGTACAGCCTGGAACCAACCTTCAAGTTGGTTTCCGGTCGCCTCAGCCGGTTTTATGTCAATTGCAAGCCCACGACCCTGAGCCCGCGGGGCATGTTTTTGACCGGCCATCTGGTGTTTGACGCCATCAAAGAGCTGGGGGTTCGAGGGGTGGGCGGCCTGACCTTTGGTGCCGATCCGATTGCCGTGGCCACGGCCTTTGCATCGGAGCTCAACCACCAGCCCATCCAAGCCTTTTCCATACGCAAGACCCGCAAGGACCATGGCATCATTCGCTGGGTGGAGGGGGATGTCCATCCGGGGCAGCCCGTGGCTATCATCGATGATGTGGCCACTACCGGAGGGTCGACCATCAAGGCCATCGAACGGGCCCGGGAGGAAGGGCTGGATGTCGTCAAAGCCGTGATACTGGTGGATCGGCAGGAAGGGGGGTTGGAGAATATCCGCGCCCATGTGGCGGATGTGACTGCCATTATCACGCGGGATGCCCTGCTGGCCCATGCCGAAACCAAGCAGGCCTAACGGTATGGGGTTGAATCAGGACGGGTAATAGGTGGCGGAGGCGTCGTCGGATTCCCAGGCTGTTACCCGGGAAACCCGAATTCCTGGAAGATCCATACGGGCAGCCAGGGTATCGGCTAGATACCTGGCGATATTTTCCGAAGACGGCGGTGTACCTTCTGAGAAATATTCCAATTCATTGAGGAATTTGTGATCCAGCGTTTCCATCAATTCCCGAACGTGGCGTTTGATCACGCCGAAATCCACCAGCACCCCGCCTTTATCGGTGGACTGCCCTTGCACGTAGACTTCGATCTTCCAGTTGTGGCCGTGCAGATTTTCACATTTGGCCCCGACCATGGTCAAACGGTGGGCGGCGGCAAAGCGGGTAACGACACGTAGTTCAAACATAATCTATCCTTAAGGGCGGCCTGCCAGCGGGCCGCCAATTAACCTGGCTTTGAACAGGGCCGCCGGGTCAGGTGCCGACCGACTCTCCCCGTAAAATATTTTTAATGCGTTTGGATATTTTGCCGGATTCCAGCTTGGCGAATTCCTTCAGAAGAGATTCCTGTTTTTTGTTCAAGCTTGTGGGTGTTTTGATGATGACCTGGATAATCTGGTCGCCGCGCCGCCCGGTGCGCAGAGAGGCAATGCCCTCGCCGTTGAAACGGAAGACATCGCCGTACTGCGTGCCTTTGGGGATGCGCAGCTTTTTTTCGCCGTCCAGGGTGGGGACGCTGATGGTGTCACCCAAAGCTGCCTGGACAAAGGAAAGGGGTACCCGGCAGATGACGTCGGTGTTGTCGCGTTCAAAAAAGTCGTGGGGTTCGACGTGAATGAACACGTAGAGATCGCCCCGGGGTCCGCCCTGGCGGCCGGCTTCGCCCTCGTTGGTGAGCCGTAAACGTGAGCCGGTATCCACCCCGGCCGGGATTTTAACCGAAACGGTTTTGCGCGTTTTAATCTGGCCCGTTCCGTTGCACGCTTTGCAGGGATGGGGTATCATCTGTCCGTTGCCCCGGCAGTGGGGGCAGGTGGTGCGCACGGTAAAGAAACCCTGGTTACGGGACATCTGACCACTGCCGCGACAGAATTGGCAGGTTTCCGTCTGGGTTCCGGCTTCACAGCCATTGCCCTCGCAGGACTGGCAGGTGTCCATTTTCTCGAGGGGCAGCTCTTTTTCCACACCGAAGGCGGCTTCCAGAAAGCTCAGTGAAAGGTCGTACCGCAGGTCGGCGCCCCGCTGATGCTGGCTCCCGGAACCGCGTCCGCCACCCAGACCGAAAAAATCCTCAAATATGTCGCCAAAGCTCGAAAAGATGTCCTCGAAACCGGAAAACCCTGAAAATCCGGATCCTTCCAGCCCCTGGTGACCGAAGCGGTCGTATAATTCGCGTTTTTTGGGGTCGGACAGCACGTCGTAGGCTTCGGCCGCTTCCTTGAATTTTTCTTCGGCGGCCGCATCACCTGGATTGCGGTCGGGGTGATATTGGAGGGCCAGTTTGCGATACGCTTTTTTAAGATCGGTTTGACTGGCATTTCGGTCGGCATTGAGGACTTCGTAGTAATCCCGTTTGTTGCTCATGAATAAACCCGCTGCTAGGTCAAAACCCATTGGATTTGACAATGTTATCGGAGGAGGTCCCATCCACCGGTATCGGTGGGAAGCCCTTGGGACCCTGCGGTTTCACACTAATCTAAAAATAGGTCTACTGGCGTCTGAAAACCATGAAATGTGGCGTTAATGTAAAGCAAATTCTAAAAATGTCAAACCAATCCGTTCGCCTTTTGTGCTTCGGGGCCAGGCTCAACGGCGATATGCCGCCGGGTGATCATGGGTGTCAGGAAAAGCGCTTGCTCCGCCGGACCAACACCAGAAACCGACGACACCGAGCAGCATAACGGCGGCGGCGAAAGGAAAAGCCCATTCGAGCTGCAGCTGGTCCATGAGCAATCCGGCCATAAGGGCACCCGTCATCATGCCGAGGCTGTGACCCAAGGTCAGAAGGGCCATGAGGGCGCCCATCGCTCCCACTTGGGTGCCTTTGATCACCGCCATTCCCATCAGGGCCGGCATGGCGATGCCGCCGCCCAGGCCGAACAGCCCGCTGCTCACCAGCATGCCGGTCAGGGTCTGGTTCCAGATGAAGGTCAGAACACCGGTGCCGGCAAGGACGCCGCCTACAGCCACCATGATGGGTTTGCGCACCCGGTCGGCCAGGTAGCCCATGGGAACGTGCATAATGCCGCTGACCATGACGCCAGTCATGATAAGGGCGCCAATGGCGGACCGACTGAGGTGCAGCGACTGGTCGGCGAAAATTGGTAAAAATCCCCAGATGACACCAATACAGGTGGTGTAGGCCAAACGAAAGGTGAACAGCCCGAGAATTTCCCGATGGCCCAGCAGGTATCGCCAGGCCGTGGGAGCGGTGTAGTTGCGGAAGGCCTTTTCATGCTTTGTCGGAGGAAGTCCCAGCAGGCTCAGTAGAAAACCGGCCAACGCGAGCGCTCCCATACTGGCAAAGGCGGTTTGCAGGTTCCAGTGATCGCTGATCACACCGCCAAGCAGCGGGCCCATGCCCAATCCGACAAAGGTCGCGAGGTTGAAAATGCCCATGGTGAGGCCCTCCCGTCCGTCCGGCGTGATGTCACCGACGTACGCCTGAAGCACCGGCATCATCATGGCGGAAAAAATGCCCTGAACAAAACGGATGCTGATGAGCATCGTGACGTTGGTGGTGTGGTAAAGGGCTACCGCCACTGCGGCATATCCCAGCAGCCCACCGAGGATGAACGGTTTGCGCCCGCGACGATCGGAGGACCGCCCGAAATAGGGGATGAAGGCGGTCCGGGAGATGGAGAAAATGCCGAAAATCATGCCGATATAGAACCCGCTGGCGCCGATGTCCCGGGCATAGACCGGCAGCAGCGGCACAACGATGCCGACGCCGGTGAGGGCGGTTAAAACGGCAAAAAAGAGGATGCAGAAGGTTTTGATTTCCTGGGAATTCATGGTCGGATATCCAATTCGGCCCGGTCATACCACCTGACTGGCGCAGGCACAAGCCGCCTGCGGCGTCGTCACTATCGGTATGAGATGCTCACAGGCTGGCGGCGATGGCGATGCACCCGACCACCCAGCAATAGGGGGCAAACAAATAGAGGCGGCCTTTCTGCACTAGAAATACAAGCAGCGCTAAAGCAGCATAACCGACCACCATGGCGGTCAGGCCGCCCAACAGGCAGGTCGGCAGATGAACACCGCCCTGTCCAAGAGCGTCTTTCAACACCAGCAGGGCCGCACCGGCAACGGCCGGAATGGACAGCAGGAATGAAAAGCGGGCGGCGGTTTCATGGCGGATACCTGTCAAAATACCCACGGCAATGGTGGACCCGGAACGGGAAATGCCTGGCATGACCGCCAGTCCCTGCACCAGTCCGATGACCAGGGCGTCCTTGATGGTAAGGGCTTCGAGGGGTCGCCCGGCGTCGGTGCGGGGATGACGATTGGGGCGGGTCGCGAAAAGGAGGACACCGGTCAGGAGCAGCATGGCGCCGGTAATCAAGGGCGATGCGAAGAGGCGGTCAGCAATCTCGTGCAGCGCCAGTCCAATGGCGGCGGTGGGGACGGAGCCCAGGACAATCAGACCGGCCAGACGAACGCGAGGGCGATCGCTGTCACGGGTGGTTCCATGCGAGAGGATCCCCAAGAGGGCCCGCATCAGGCCCCCGAGAATGTCCAGGATATCCTGGCGAAAATAAAGAATGACCGCCGCCAGGGTGCCGACATGGACACTGACGTCGAAAGACAGTTCGGCTTCGCGCAACCCGTATAGGTGTTGCACCAGAACGAGATGCCCGGAACTGCTGATGGGTAAAAATTCCGTCAGTCCCTGGACGATTCCGAGCACCAAAGCTTGAATGATCGTCATAAGTCAATCGATCCTTGTTGTTGGGCTTAAAACCATACAAGTATGGGCCCAAAAGGGTGTGACCGGTGGGGTCAGCGGTAGTGTTTGTAGCTTACACCGTATTTTTGTGCTTTGTAGGCGAATTTGCGCACGGTCGTCTTCAGGATCCCGGCGGCCTGGGTGATGTTGCCCCTTGCGTTTTTAAGGGCATCGATGAGCATTTCCCGCTCCAGATTGGCAACGGCCTCCTCCAATGACAGGGCCGGCAGGGTATCGGACTCCGCCCCGGTCTGCAGGGTTGGCGGCAGGTGGTAGCTGTGGATCACGCCTTCCTCACACAGCAGAACGGCCCGCTCGATACAGTTTTCCAGTTCACGCACATTCCCGGGCCAGTGGTAGGCCATCAGCATGTCGATGGCCGGGGTGGAAAAACGGCGAATATCCTTATTGTTTTCCTGGGCGTATTTTTCGAGAAAAAAATCGGCCAGCAGCAGGATGTCGGTTTTACGCTCCCGCAGGGGCGGCATGTAAATGGGAAAGACATTGAGACGATAGTAGAGATCGCCCCCGAAGGTGCCGTCTTCCACGGCCTTTTCCAGGTTTTTGTTGGTGGCGGCGATAATGCGTACGTCCACCTTGATGGTCCGTTGACCACCGACGCGTTCGAATTCCCGTTCCTGCAGGACCCTCAGCAGGTTGACCTGCACGTCCAGCCCGATGGATCCGATTTCATCGAGGAAAAGCGTGCCCCGGTTGGCCAGTTCGAACTTGCCCAGCTTCTGGTTGATGGCGCCGGTAAAGGCCCCTTTTTCGTGACCAAAGAGTTCGCTTTCGATCAAATTGGCCGGAATTGCGGCGCAGTTGATCTTGATAAAGGGCTGTTGGGCGCGATGGCTGTTGTAATGTACGGAATTGGCCACCAGTTCCTTGCCGGTGCCGCTTTCACCGCGGATCAGGACGGTGGCATTGCTTTTGGATACCTGGGAGACCATCTGGAAGACCTCCCGCATCTTGTTGCTGTTGCCGACAATATTGGTAATGCGGTACTTGTTTTCCAGTTCCTGCAGGAGTCTCCGATTTTCTTCCCTCAGCGTCTGTTTTTCCAGGCGGATGGTTTCCAGGTTGATCACATGGCGCGCCACCATGGTGGCGACGACGGCCAGGAGCTTTTCCGCTTTTTTGAGCGAGTACGTGGCCTCAAATGGTTTGTCAACGCTCAGGGCGCCGATGACCTGTCGGCCTTTTTTGATGGGGACGCAGATAAAGGACAGGTCGAGGTCCTTGTTGGCTCGGCGGGACACCGTGCGGTTGAGGAATTTAGGCTCCTCGCTGATTTTGGGAATGGAGACGGCCTTGCCGGATTGAATGACGCCGCCGGTGATCCCCTCTCCCAGTTTATAGGTGACGCGCTGCATGGCACGCTGGGTGATGCCATGGGCCACTTCGATGCGGATCTCGTTACGCACCGGGTCCAGCAGCGTGATCGTGCCGCGTGCCATGTCAAGGGAACTGGACAGGATATCGAGCACTTTGTAGAGGGATTTTTTCAGCTCGAGGTGTTCGTTCAGGGTTTCGCTGATTTCGTAGAAAAATGAGGCTTCTTCTATTTTTTTCATGATGCGTGCGGCTCCTTGAAATAAACGGTCCGGCATCGGCCCAAAAGTGTCTCAACGCCGGATCACGTCGACGGGCGTTGTTTATAACAATAATGTAACGGAAAGCAACAATCTTAAACAAATTTGTTGAAAATGTTGGGAAGGGGGTCGGGGTCTGCCGGGCCGACCGCCGGCTGACATCCCGGGAGGGTATAACGATCGCCGCCGGCCGGTGGTCAGAGGCGGCCCTTTTTAATAATCGCCACCAGCAGCCAAAGCCCCATGACGGCGCCGGTAATGAAGACGATGATACCGATCAGGGAGATGCCGTAGAATAGCGGTGGGATGTTGGCAACGACAATGATCGAACTGCCGACGATCAAGCCGGCGATGATGATGGCAAAGGAAACCCGATTGCTGCTCTGGTCGTGGGTTTCCAGCATGGCCGTCAGGCCCTTCAACTCGACGGGCAGGGCAAACTTCTGCTGGCGGACCTGGCGCGTGATATCGAGCAGCTCGGTGGGGAACTGCTGGAGAAATTCGAGCAGTTCGGTGCTCAGCCGCAAAAAATCATCCGTCAGCCGCTCGGGATGAAAACGGGCGATCTTGACTTGCTTTACAAAGGGCGCGGCCGTGGCAAAAATGTCAAAGGTGGGGTCTAGCATGCGCGCCACACCTTCCACGGCCGCCAGGGTTTTCATCATCAGGAAAATGTCCGGCGGAATTACCAGGCGGTTTTGGGCCGCCAGTTCCAACAGGTTCTGAAGCAGGCGGCCGAAGTGAATTTCCTCGAGCGGTCGGTAAAGGTGGCGCCCCATGAAATCGGCGACATCTTTCTCGAAAGACCGCATATCCGGTTTCTCATCCCAGGTGGTGAGCTTGAGCAGCACCTGTGCCGTGCGGGCTTCATGACGGTGCACCACGGCGTCCACCAGCTCCACAAAATCTTCTCGGGTCTGGCGGTCGACGGACCCAACCATGCCGAAATCCAACAGGCAGATGACGTTTTCCGGCAGCACGAAGATGTTGCCGGGGTGCGGATCGCCATGGAAAAAGCCAATCTCGAAGACTTGCCGCAGCATGATGTGGGCGCCCCGCCGGGTGATTTCGCTACGATCGAGCCCGGCGGCATCGAGCTGTTTGATTTCAGAGATTTTAATCCCATCGATAAATTCGGCCGTGAGAACTTTCGGCGTGGTAAACTCACGGTAAACCTTGGGAACGTAGACGGTCATGTCGCTCAGTAAATGGCCTGCCATGCGTTCCATATGGCTGGATTCGAAGGTGTAATCGAGTTCTCGCTCCAGTGTTTTAGCAAACTCCTCCACGATTTTAATCGGACGATAAAAGGCGATTTCTTCGATGTGGTGCTCCATCAGAGTGGCCAGATGGAGCATTATTTCAAGGTCCACTTCGATGGTTTTTTGAATCCCCGGTCGCTGGACCTTGACCGCCACCTGATCGCCATCTTTCAGTACGGCCCGGTGAACCTGACCGATGGAGGCCGAAGCCTCGGGGAACTCTTCAAATTGTTCAAAAATAGCATCCGGGGCATCCCCCAGCTCGCGGGTGATGATGCGGTGAACGTCCTCGAACGGAAACGGAGGGACATCATCCTGCAGCTTGGCAAGCTCATGGAGAAAGTCTACCGGTATAAGATCCGGGCGGGTGGAGAGAACCTGGCCAAGCTTGACATAGGTCGGTCCCAACTCTTCCATGGCCAGACGCACCCGCTCGGCGCGCGTCATCCGTTCCAGCCGTTCCCGGCGGTGCCGCGAAATCATCTGTAAACCGATTTCGATATACTGATCGATTTTCAGCAGGTCCACCAGGTCGCCGAACCCATATTTGAAAAAGACCGTCAGGATTTGACGGTAGCGGTTCAAATGGCGATAGGTGCGGCCGATAACGCCGATTTTTCGGATACTCAGCATGCGCTTGTCACCGTTGATGTAGAGCTGTGGTTACGGGCAGTGCCTCCTGGGGGGATGGTCAGGGAGAGCGCACAACAGGCCACGGGCGGATGGCCTGAAGGATGGCTTCGACAGGACGCCTTTCCGTTTTGGCAGAATCAGTTTTCCGAAGTGCTCGCGGATTTATTGAGCGACTCCTTTAGCTCGCGGATTTCTTTCTTCAAGGCCTTCAGCTCGTCCGTGGTGACGATATCAGCCTTTTTCAGAAATTTTTTGACGGATTTTTCGACGCGTTCCTCGAGCTTGTTCTGGGTGTCCTCGTAACGGTTTTGAATGTCCTTGAGAATTTTTTTGCCTTCCTCTTCGTTCAGGTTCAATTTATTCTCGATCTCTTTGGCCAGTTCTTCCGCTTCGTCCTTGGCGGTCAACGCCAGGCCTATGCCTGTCAGAAATGCTTTTTTAGCGATATCCATAACATCCGGCATGTCCTGTCCTCCCCTGTGAGTCGGTTTTTCTGTTAAAATTTTTCACGATCGATAGCGGTGTGCGTAATCGATTTGTTGTTTAGGTTACATGGCAGGTCGGTCCAAGGAGAGGGCCGACCTGCCGTGGTGAATTCCCCGAAGCTATTTCAATTTACCGATCAGGGCACTGGCGATGGTGTTTTTCTGGATTTCCTTGG
>JAHLLS010000054.1 GCA_020444045.1 Deltaproteobacteria bacterium | reverse complement strand
AGAGCCGTCGATTGGCTAGCAATCCCGCCACCGCAAAATCGACGTCACCGCGCGCAAATCCGCTCATTAAAGCCATCCGAAACCACAACAAAACGCCGAAAATGTCAAGTTTTGACCGGTCTGGAGCATGAGTGCGCCTTCTTAGCCAGTGCCTCCTTTTGAGGTCCCTTAAAAACGACCAAAACTTGGCCGCTGTGGGGCAGGGGAGCAAAACACCGCTTTAGCGGTGAAAGAAAAAATACTAATCTCTTCATGAAGATAACACCTGAAACGCTTTCGGATATTCGAGGCACCGTTAACGTCAGAGCCTTGGTCGAAGCCTTGGGCCTGCGTGTTGCCAGAGAGAAACCTAGCGGCGAGATTTGGCTGCATTCGCCCTTCAGCCCGGACAAGACCGCCAGCATGCACATCCAGTCTGATGGACGCTGGAAGGACTTTTCCAGCGGCAAGGGCGGCGGCGCAATCGAGCTTTACCAGCAAATCCGTGGCTGCGACTGCTACACGGCTGGCCGCGAGATGCTGGAGCTGGGCCTCTGCAACGCGAGCATCGAGACACCAAGGCTACCGAGAACGCATGAGCCGCGTATGGAAGCCAAGGAGCCTTTGCCCGAGCGGCCGTCTTTGGTGCCCTATCTCCAGCCGCACGAGGAATATGAGCGTCGGAGCATTTCCGAGCGCACCAGGCTCGAGCTTGGTTTTGGCTACCTGCCCTCATCCAACAAGGCCAAGCTGGCGGGCCGTCACGTTTTCCAGATAAAGGACGAGGCGGGTCGGGTGGTTTCGCATATCGGCCGAGCCGTGGATCAGCGCCAGGCCGAATCCAAGGGAAAATGGCGCGTGTATGGCGGCTTCAGCAAGTCCTGCTTTCTTTATGGACACCATCTGCTGGCTGAAGGTAAGACAAAGGTCGATGCAGTTAAGAACGGCCTGATCGTGGTGGAGGGGTGCTTTGACGCGGTCAAGCTGCACGAGGCGGGCATACCCTCGGTGGCCACCTTTGGCGCGAATCTGAGCGAAGCACAAGCCCGAAAGCTGGTTGATCTGCACCAAACTCTGCACCTGCCCAGAGTCGTCATCTGGTTCGACCGGGACCCGGCCGGATTCGAGGCCACTGAAAGGGCCCTGGCGGCCCTGAAAAAAGCCGGAGTGCCTGCATATCCTTTTGACTGGCAGGCGGCCGCACAAGAGGGCCTCGTGCCGCCCGAGGTAAACGACGCCTGCGATATTTCAGTCGACAACCTCCGCCGTCTCCACGACCGGGGTTTGATCTGAGGTCTCTTTCTCCCTCATCTCCTTAAGGCGCTTAACCAGCTTTTTGGCCTTTTTACCGCGTCTTAGCCAACCAGATTGCTGGTACTCCTCGAAGAGCACCTCTTCCTTGATTTCGTGTTCACGCTGGCGTGCCTTTTCGCTTTCGGAAAGCTGGCGGTACTCGTCAAAATCCTTGGTTCTGCCTTCGCTGAGCAGTAACACGGTGTTTTCGTAGGCGCTCAAGCGTTGGCGCATTTCCTGGAGTTCCTGCTTGGTGTCGAGGTGGGCCATCTTCTCGCGATGCGCTGTTTCCTCGGCCGCGCGAGATCGTTCCCGCTCCTCGGCAAGCTCCTGAGCCATGGACGGCGCTGGCGAAGGGGTCAACAAGGGCTCAGCAACCTGCTCGACAGGCTGGATAAACCCCGACGCGGCAATCTTCGCCTTGATCTCCGGGATGGTCAGACTCTGTTCCTTTTGCGTGGCTATGAACTTAAATATCGCCAGGGCCTCGGACGCGACTTCGTTGCGCTGATTGCGGCCCTTGCGCCGGTATTGGCCGAACACCTCGGGCAATTGGTTCAATAACCGTCCGATATAGGTGCTTGTCAGGCCGGTTGCCTCGGCGATCTCTTCTACTGATAGATATGCAATTTTGGTTGGTTAAGGTTAATAAGCGGACTTGATGAGGGCTTGTCGAGCGGTTGTTTGGCGCGGCTGCCGATTAGCGAGAATTGGCTTTGAATGCGGGCTGACGGCTCGACAGGTGGCTCGATAGGCAATGGGCAGGCATGAAAATTAAAGCAGATGTGCGGGATGGGGTCAAATTTTCGCTGGAGACAATCCAGTGAAATGCCTTCCTCGGTCGGCGCATGTGCCCCCTATATGCTCCCGATAATGATTGAGCAATCAAATACAGGAGTAATCTATGTTTAACTTCACATTCAAGGTGCAGCAGCTATCCGGTCCGGGGACAGGCGTGCGGCTGACCCAAGAACAACGGAATTCCAATATCCAGATCCCAATGGCCATGAATGAAGAAGGCCGTCTCGATCTGGAGACGATGCTGACGGCGGTCATCGACAACACCGCCAAGGACCTCGGGTGCCGTCATCGTCTGTGGAGGTGACGCCGGAAAAAGTCGAGGAGTGGAGCCAGGTCATCGTCAACGCCGTGATCACCGGCAAAATCCAGACTATCGAAAACATTCTGACCATGTTCGATCTTGATGGAGAAGTCACCTTCACTTCAGACGACAGGGTCCAGATTCCTCTGAAAATGAAAGGCACCGGCCGGACGCTGCTTTTAGACTTCGACCTCAGCGGCGATACCGACATTGATGACTACATCGAAGCCATTGAGCAAAGCTACCGGGAGGTGCTCCATGTC
>JAHLLS010000067.1 GCA_020444045.1 Deltaproteobacteria bacterium | reverse complement strand
CAGGAATACTCAAGGTATTTTGAGGATTAAAATTTGAGCCTGACGCAGATATTGGACAAATAGACGGTTTTCGTTCAGGCACTATTTAGATGATTTCAGGACCTCAACCAACTCAGGGACGACTTCGTTGAGATCCCCCAGAACCGAAATATCGGCGACTTTGAATATATCCGCCTTCCGGTTGTTGTTGATGGCCACGATAAATCCGGACTCCCGCATTCCCATGGTAAACTGCTGCGCACCCGATATGCCGCAGCAGAATATGACTTTGGGGGAGATTGTCTTACCGGTCTGGCCGATCTGCCGTTCAAAGGAAACATACCCTTCGTCCACCGCGACCCGGGAACCGGCAATGCAGGCATTCATCTCATCGGCCAGGGCTTCCATTTTTATCAGATTCGATTTTTCGCCAAGACCGCGGCCGAATGCGAGCACAAACTCCGCTTCCGAGATATCCAGATCCCTGCGGTCCACCGAGCTGATCCCCAGGACCCGGGTGCGGACATCTTCCGATTTCAAATCCATGCTGATCTCTTCAACCTCCGCCTTGTTCCCCTTAAGAGGTTTGCCCAGGCCCAGAACACCGGGCCTGATGGTTGCCATGCAGGGCTTTGCCCCGGAACCCTCGAATCGGGTATAGACGCGGCCTCCGGTTGAAGGCCGTGTCATTTCAAGCGCCCCTTCCTTGTTGATATCGAGGACCCGGCAATCGCTGATCAACCCGATTTGAAGCCGGGTGGCCAGCCGGGGTGCCAGATCCCTGCCCAGAGCGGTTGCGGCCAATAAAAATATTTCCGGGCACCGGATTTTCACCAGATCCGCCAAGGCGGTGGTATAGCCGTCCGTGGTATATTGTTTCAGCAATTCATGCGGCACGGCACAAATACGATCTGCCCCGTATCTGTTCAGGGCTTCCGCAAAGGGTTGGGCCGAACTGCCCAAAACCAGTGCCGCAACCCTGAGCCTTGCCTTTTTGGCCAATCTTCTGGCCTCAACCAGCACTTCCAGGGATGCCTCTTCGATTTCTTTCTCGCGGTGCTCGATCAGCACCCAGATCTCTTTTTCCAACGCTTTTCTTTCCCCGACGGTTATATTTGAATTTCGATCTTAAAGCTGTCTGGCCACCCTTTCCCCGTCGCGGATGGCGTCTCCCACCATCCGGGGCGCAACGCAGTCGCCAACGCGGTACAGCTCCCTGACTTTGTCTTTCAGGTCAAAATAGAGCGCTTCATCCGCCTTGTGATAGTAGGCCAGGATGACATTGTCCACGCCCTCGATGTCCCTGGCCACCCGGCTGTGGATGTTATAGACAGATACGGTGTTTCCTTTGATTTCATTGATCATTGTGTAGGGGGTGATGGTCAATCCCTCTTTTTTGAGTATCCGCCTCAGCATCGGCATCCTTCTTTCAGCGGTGATATCATAGCCCATGCGGTCATGCGGCGTCAGCAGCTGCACTTTCTTGCCCTGATTGAGCAGAAGTTCTGCAATACTGATGCTTTTAAAAGACCCCTCACCATCCTCCGCCACAATGATGGTGTCACCGACCTCCATCTCCTTTTCCAGAAGGTCCCATGTGGTGAGCACATTGTCCTGATCAAATCCTTTGGGACTCGTATCTTCCGGATCCAGGGGGGGAATCCCCGTGAAGCTGACCCGTCGGGGGACAGAACCCGTGGCGACAACCACGGCATCGGGATATTCCTTCAGGACCATGTCGGCCGTCACTTCCGTGTTCAGATGAATATCCACGCCGAGTTTCTCCACCTGGATTTTAAGATAGCGGGTGATGCCTCCGTATTCTTCCCTTCCCGCGCCCTTGGCGGCGATATTGACCTGACCACCGAGTTTGTCCCGCTTTTCATAAAGGGTCACTTTGTGGCCTCTTCGTGCAGCGATTTCCGCCGCTTTCAACCCGCCGGGACCGCCGCCCACAACCATCACCCTCTTCGATTTTTCAGCAGGCTTGAGTGTGCCGATGCCCCAATTCTTTTCATTGGCTGCGGCCGGATTATGCGTGCAGCTGAATCCGCCGAAGTACATCCCCCAGCAGCCTTCATTGCAGGCGACACAGGGGCGGATATCTTCCAGGCGCCCCTCCCTGGCCTTGTTGGCCAGTTCCGGATCCGCCACCTGCGCCCGCGTCATCCCGACCATGTCCGCATGCCCCTCGGCCAGGATCTTTTCGGCGAATACAGGATCATTGATCCGCCCCACTGCAAATACATTGGTGTCATTCGCCACCTCCTTGATGCCCGAGGCATAGGGAACCCATATGCCCAAGGGGTGCTGCATATCCGGAATGACCATATTGGGCGTCCAGTAAGTTCCTGCTTTGACGGTGATGTAATCGATTTTTCCGGTTTCCGCGATGATGCGCGCCGCTTCCTGCCAATCCTCGAAATCCATGCCCCCGGGCGTCAGGTCGTCCCCGTTCATCTGGATCCCCACCATGTAATCATCACCCACACTCTTTCTGACCGAATCAATGACTTCCAGAATGATCCGCATACGGTTCTCGAAACTGCCCCCGTACGCATCGGTGCGCTTGTTGCTGTAAGGGGAAAGGAAACCGCCCAGCAGATAATTGCCGTATAAAGAGTGAATCTCGACCCCGTCAAACCCCTCTTCTCTGACGAAACCGGCTGTCCTTCCCCAAAGTTCCACCACCTCTCGGATCTCCTCGATTTCGATTTCCTTGGGGGTTAACCCCACGAGATCGAAAAA
>JAHLLS010000052.1 GCA_020444045.1 Deltaproteobacteria bacterium | reverse complement strand
CGGTGAACAGCCCGTAAATCAGGCAGATCCACAACGCAAAGGTGATACACCACAAGACCGCCGCGACCGTAAAGCGGCCGGTGAGCAAGAGTGCCTGGCTGCCCAGCACGCCGGAAGCAGCCGCGGACGTGAAGAATCCCATGCCCAGAGTGTGGTCGCGAAAGTCTTCTCGAAAACGCCGCGTGAAAAGGATTATCCGCGCGATATACATGATCCATAAAATGACATAGGCGACCACATTGAATTGAAAAAGGACTGTGGCGATCAGATCCAGTCCCTGGTAATGGGCTGCAATGGAGACAATGCCCGTGGACATCACGAGGGCGAAATAAGCCGGGTCGAGGTTTTCAAGTCTGTTGATCAACATTGGCATGAGTCGTTCCCCGTTACATCATTCTCATGATTGCCCCGCGCGGCGCCGGAACACGATCGGGGCCCGGAAAATGTAAAACAGCGGCGCGCTCCAGATGTGCACCAGTCGGCTGAAAGGCGAAAAGCCCAGAAGGGCCCAGTCGGCGATCACATGGTTTTTGTAGCTTAGGGGAACCGCTTTCATCAGCATGGCATCGGGCGTGAATGTTACAATCCCTCTGATCCAGGGGGCAACGGAGTACAGAACGTTGTAATGTCCAAACACCACATTATAAAGTCCGGCGCCGACAACCATGGCCAGCGCTGTGATCGTGACGGTGTCGTTGAGCCGGTAAACGGCTCGCATGCGGGAGTGGGTCAACCGCCGCTTCAACAGGAGCAGGGCGCCGGCAAAAGCCGCTATTCCAACGGCCAAACCGCTCCAGTAGGCAATCTCCATATGGGTCTGGCTGTCGATGCCGAAGCGGTCCAGGATGCGTTGCGGCATCAGCAGACCGCCGGCGTGGCCAAGGAAGGTGAACACAATACCCCAGTGGAAGAAAACCGACCCGGCAAAAAGAGCTTTTTTTTCCAGGAACTCACTGGATCTGGCATTCCACCCGTAGCGGTCGGTGACGTAACGGTAAGCGTGCCCGACTACAAAAGTGGCGAGGCATAAATACGGAAAGACGGTGAAAACAAGCGTATAATTAAGTTCCATGGGATTTCCTCCTGCGGGCTACTCATTTGCTTCGTGCGGATGATCGCGGTTGTCAACCGATGCGCAACGTTCGACGGCCATATTGACGACCGGTTGCAACAAGGCCGCATAGATCGGTTCATTCTTTTTCAGACGTTCAATCAGCGGCTGCATCCCTCGCAGGCACTGCCAGACCGGCGCCGTATGCTCCGGATGTGGACAGATCGATAGAAATTCCAGCATCATGGGCAAATAATCCGGCAACTCTCCCGTGATGCGTTCCCACCCGGCCTGCTCGTAGTTGTGCTGCAGGTGCGCCAGCGCGGCGGCCCGGTTTTCATTGTCGCCATAAGCGTGGTAGGTCATGTTCATTGTCGTTGCGGGATTCATGTCGAACACGGCCGTATATCTTTCTTGAACGTGGATGGGGGTATGGGCTTTGAGATGGTGAATATACGCTTGGATGGCTGATTTGATTTCCACTGAATGGGATTGGTCGGCAATAGACGCAATCTCACCCAGGCGGTTTAACAGGTCATCGTCGGGGTAGAGTAACAACACAGAGAGCACTTGCAGCGAATCGGTTGGGTTATGGTTCATCTTCCGGTCTTTCCTTCCGTTTCCGGTCACATGGCATCGCCAAAGCCACCACGTCCCTGGCGGGCGTAAATATCTTCATCCCCGGCGACGGGCTTGGTCGGCAGAACAAAACGCTCCTCCAAGCGCGCCAAAGCCAGCAGGCGGTACATCTTTTCCACATCGTTTTTGTCAAGTTCGACCGTATCGAGCAAACCTGTGTCGGATCGCTTTTCCACACGTTGAATCCGCATATACCGACGAATGGCCGAAAGGCGTTTGAGGGCCTTCCTGACGGGCGCCTCGTCACCGGCGGTGAGCAGGTTGGCCAGGTAGGTCATGGGAATGCGCATGCGGTCGATGGTCTCCGATTCCCGGGAAGGCTCCACCTGGCTGCTGACGGGACTCAGCGGCGGCACATACCACACCATGGGCAGGGTCCGAAATTCGGGGTGCAGAGGGAGGGCCAGACGCCATTCTTTGATCAGCGCATAGGTCGGTGATCGTTTGGCGGCCGCCAGCATGTTCGGCGCGATACCCTGGGCGGTCGCGTTGCGCTCGACATGGGGATCGTCGGGATCGAGAAGAACGTCCAGGTGGGCCGGGTAGACGGCCTGGTCGGAAGATACGGCCGCTGTCTCGGCGATGCGGTCGGCGTCGTAAAGCAGAACCCCCACGTAACGGATGCGGCCAACGCAACTGTGGGCGCACAGGGTGGTCAGTCCGGCCTCGATGCGCGGATAGCAGAAGATGCATTTTTCCGCCCGCCCGGTCTTCCAGTTGAAATAGACTTTCTTGTACGGACAGCCCGATACGCAGTAACGCCAGCCGCGGCAGCGTTCCTGGTCCACCAGCACAATGCCGTCCTCATCGCGTTTGTAAAGAGCGCCGGACGGGCAGGAAGCCACGCAGGCCGGGTTGAGGCAGTGTTCACACAAACGCGGCAGCCAGAACATGAACACGTTGCGAAACCGCAGATAAGCCGCAAACTCCAGATTCTTAAAGTTGGCGTCTCCGGCGCCGGTTTCGCCCAGGCCGGCCAGATCATCCTCCCAATTGGGACCCCACTTGAGGGTTATCGGTTTGCCGGTCAAACGGGAATA
>JAHLLS010000066.1 GCA_020444045.1 Deltaproteobacteria bacterium | reverse complement strand
TACCTGAGCATCCTGCCGGTTATCCTGTCTGCTGTCGTCCTGTTTCTTGTGAGCAGGGTGGGGTGGATAGGGAAGAAAGGAATAGGAGATGGACAGACCCCTTGAAGGCATTCGTGCGCTGGATTGCGGCATATACCATGCGGGCCCGGGAGGGCTTGCCATATTGGGCGATTTGGGTGCCGAGGTGATAAAGATCGAACAGCCGAAGGTGGGAGATCCCATGAGGCGTTTGTGGAGGGTAGGGGGCGTTCCCCTTCACATCGCCGGCGACAGGTCCCTTTTTTTTGAAGGGGCGAACAGGAACAAAAAAAGCGTCACGATCGACCTTAAAACCGAAAAGGGAAACGAAATCCTTCATCGCCTGGTGAGGGAATCGGACATCCTCCTCACCAATATGCGTCCCGGGGCCCGGAAAAAGCTGAGGATGACCTATCCTCTTCTCAAAAAAACCAGGCCCGATCTGATCTATGCCTCGGTCTCCGCCTTCGGACCCAAAGGTCCGGAAAAGGATCGGGGAGGGTTTGACTATTTAGGACAGGCCCGCTCGGGTTTCATGCATGCCATGGGGGAGGCCGGTACGCCTCCCGTGGTCTGCCAGTTCGGCATTATCGACCAGGCCACCGCGATCATGGTCAGCCAGCATATCATGACGGCCCTCTACGCGAGGGAGCGAACCGGAAAAGGCCAGGAGATTCAGGTCTCCATTCTGGGTTCGGCCCTGTCCCTGCTTTATTTCAATGTCCTGATCGCCCAGTTGACGGGGGGAGATGTCCCCAGACATCGGCGAACCACGGACCAGGCCATGCGGAACTATTACCGATGCAAAGACGGTCGCTGGATCATGCTGACCCTTACGCCGCCGGCACGCTACTGGAAATCCTTCTGTGCGGCGCTGGGGCATCCGGAACTGGAAGAGGATCCCCGCTTTTCCACGGATGATCTGAGGTGGGAGAACGCCGGGGAACTTGTATCCCTCTTGGATGCGATCTTCCTTACCAGGACTGTTGACAGGTGGCTTCAGATATTTCAAAAATACGATCTTCTTTGTTGCGCCGTCCAAACCGTGAGCGATCTTCACAAAGATCCCCAGGTGACGGAAAACGGATACCTGGTGGACTTCGATCACCCCACCCTTGGTAAGGTAAAGATACCGGGATACACGGCACATTTCAGTGAAAATGCCGCAGGGACCGTTAGCGCTTCCCCGGATCTGGGGGAACACACGGAGGAAGTGCTCATGGAAATCGGGAGTTACACCAAAAGGGAAATCGACGTGCTCAAAGAAGAAGGGGTGATCTGATCATTATTGTCCCAACTCCACCGATCTCCTGCAGGCGGCATCCACGGCCTTAAGGATTATACCCTTCAGGTCCGATTCCTCGAACACGCCCAGACCGGCGGCGGTGGTCCCTCCCGGAGAAGTGACCATTTTTCGCAGTTCCGGAAGAGGGTGTTCCGATTCGCCAGCCAGCCTGGCTGCCCCCAGGAAAGTCTGCATGACCAGTTTCAAGGCCACATCCGGCTTTAATCCCACAGTTATCCCCGCCTCCACCACGCACTCCATCATCCTGAATACGTACCCCGGGCCGCTGCCCGAAAGGGCCGTTACGGCATCCAGCATGGCTTCTTCCACTTCAACGACGATTCCCACGGCGCTGAAGATCTTTCTTGCAGTAGCCATCTCTTTTTCTCCGGCAAAGGGTCCGGGGGCAAGGGCGCTGGCGCCTTCTTGAATGAGTGCCGGGGTATTTGGCATCACCCGTATCATGGGAAGATCGATTGCGAGGATCTCTCGTATCATCTTCAAGGGGATCCCGGCCGCGATGGAGATGATCAGGTGATCCTTCCGGACCTTCCCTTTGATTTCTTCCAGCACATCGCGCATGTTTTGGGGTTTTACCGCAAGGAGAATGACGGCGCTTTCCAATGCCAGTTCCAGGTTGGAGGCGCAACACCGGATGCCGAATGTCTCTCCTGCTTTTGTTAAGCAGTCTTTGCTCTTATCCGCGGCCAGGATTTGTTCCTTTTCATATGCGCCGCTTTGAATCAGACCCTTTATCAGGGCGGTTGCCATGTTCCCTGAACCGATAAATCCAAGAGTTTCTTTTATGGTCATCTTTTCCATCACTTTATTTTAAATTGAGGTTTTCGTACATGGGTGCTTTTGCAGATAGGGCATTTCCCCGGTTTTGTAAAGCGTTTTCGTTCAGAAAATCCGTAGCCGCAGTTTTCACAGAGGGGTGGAATAATGACCAGGGACTTTCCGGTGGCCTTTGCGCTACGGGCGACATGGGGAAGATGAGCCAGGACCTCCCTTTCGCGAATTCCAAGCTCCCGGGAGAGGTCTATGGCGGTCATCTCCATCTCGCTCAACAGGTCAATGATCCGTTTCCTGATGGTGTCCACTATCCCTCCAACTTTTCACCATTAAGGACATGAAGAGTGAGCCCTTATCTTTTCAGTGCCTCCCGCAGCTCCTCCAGGCTTGTGATGGGGGTCTGACAGGCGTATTGCTGGCAAATGTAGGCGGTCGGTTTATTGTCGACAGGTTTCATTCCTTTTAAAAAGGGAGCAAGCCGTTGGGCGTTTTCCATCTCGGGACCATCCCCGTACAGCAATATCACCTTGTTCGGCAGGTAGGCCTTCTGGACGCACCGGATCATCTGTTTCGTCTCTTCCTGTCTTGGGTCGCCTGCGATGACGATCTCTTTGGTGGGACCGATCATAAAGTCCACGGCATGGAGCA
>JAHLLS010000038.1 GCA_020444045.1 Deltaproteobacteria bacterium | reverse complement strand
AAAATGATACCCCGAATAGCTTTTATACCACTGAATATTTGCATAAAATTTATGGTGTAGAAAAAATTTCATGAAATGTTCGGGATAGCCGGTTACGAAGGCCATCAGGCACGCCCGTCCGTCGGCAATGTTTTACGCAATCGGACGGGTTCACGGACATGTTTCCGGATTTTCAGGTTCAACATCTCGACGCAGCAGGAAAAGGCCATGGCAAAATAGATGTAGCCTTTGGGGATGTGAAACGCCATGCCCTCGGCCATCAGCGTGACCCCCACCAGGATCAGAAAACTCAATGCCAGAATCTTGATGGTGGGATGGGCGTCGACAAAGATGCCGATAGGCCCGGCGGAAACCATCATGACGCCCACGGCAATGACGATAGCCAGAATCATGACAGGCAGATGCTGTGCCAGGCCGACGGCCGTGATGACCGAATCCAGTGAAAAGACGATGTCGAGAAGGGCTATCTGCACCAGCACATGAGTAAAAGTGGCTGCGGCCGCTTTGACGGTGCCATGCTCGCTGCCCTCGAGGCTGTTATGGATTTCGAAGGTGCTCTTGACCAGCAGGAACAGCCCGCCGCCGATCAGGATCAGGTCGCGACCCGAAAAAGCATGTCCCCAAACGGCAAACAGGGGCTGGCTGAGGCGCATGATCCAGGTGATGGAGATCAGGAGCAGGATGCGCATGACCATGGCCAGTGACAATCCGACGAGACGAGCGCGTTGCCGCTTCTGCTCCGGCAGGCGGCCGACCAGGACAGAGATGAAAATGATATTGTCGATGCCCAATACGATTTCTAGGGCGGTGAGGGTGCCCAGGGCGATCCATGCCTGTGGATCGGAAAGCCATGCCATCATTGTTCTTCCTTCTTGGGGCTGGTAGGGGGGCAAATACCCCACGTTTATTCGGCGAGATCGTCCTAAATGCTCCCGGTTGTATCGTAAGCCGTGTCAAACATGATCATCCCTGTCCGCGATCATTGATGTAATCGCGGTGGGCCAATTCCTCTTCGTACAATTGGTCGAATTGCTCGGCGATTTGCGAATAGGTGGCTGCGCGCTTGCGGTAATGGCTTGCGATGGATTGATAAAGTGTGCCGATGATTTCCTCGGCTCGCGCGAGTTGGGCCATAATCTTGTCGTTGTCGTCTTCCCGGAGAATTTGTTCCTGCAAGGATTCTTTGATGCGTCGATGGAGCGTCTCGATGGGGGCGATGTTCAACTCGGGCAGGTCGATCGAGGCGGCGGCCCGTTCGATCTGGAGGGCGTGGTTGTGCGAGTGATCGGTCATATAAGAGAAGATATCGGCAAATGATTTGAGGCGTTCGATCTGACCTATTTTTTGATAGAAATCAGCCAGATCTTTTTCCAGGGCAACCACCAGTTCAAATACTTGTTGTTGTGTCATCAATAGCTCCTCGCAAAGGCAGTACAGACAAGACGATGAATTGTCCGTTTACTCAGATTTAGGGGCGAATCGTGGTCACCCAGTCGCGGCCGTTTATCTCGATGATGTGTCGCTGATGAAATTCCGTTATGACCTTATCGTAAATGGATCGATAGTCGCGCGAGAAATAACGGTTGACCGTATCGGGAAACCAGTCGGTCTGCATCAAGTGATCGAAAAACGTGTCGATCGCCACGCTCCGTTTCATCATGATGGTATACACGAAAATCTTCTTGATCAAATCCCACGCCACTCGGTTGGGATCGGCCTGAAAGTCCTCCAACCTTGTGATGGCGCGCTGGAGAGCCGCTTGAAAACCGTGAAAGGGGACGCCGTGTCCCGGATAAACTTGATCGACTTCCAAAGCCGCAATTTCTACAAGGGATGCCAGCATGGTTTCAATAGCCCGGTCGCCCTCCACCGCCAGGGTCATTACCGGGAAGTCCCGCTCCCACAGCGCATCCGAAGACAATAGAATGCGTGCCTGACGGTTGTAAAGCACAATCCCGTCCGAAGCGTGGCCGGGGGTGTGAATTACCTCGAAGGCGTGCGGCCCCACATGAACGACCTGGCCGTCATCGAGGGTTTGGGTTGGCTGAAAGAATTCCGCTTCCTGATGATAGTAGGACCACCACGGCGATCAATTCGAAATGCTATGGTGCCGTAAGGGGCAAGGGTATCGCCATCCCGGTCTGTCGGCTGCGGGCTGCGGCTTCGGTGAATTCCATATAGCGGACGCCGTCTTCAAAAGTGGTCATGCGTACGGGTTCTATACCACGGATCGCGTTGACAAATTCTTCTTCGACACGCCAGCGGCCTTCCTCGGTCGCAGGGATGGCGATTTCAGTCAGCTGGGCTTCGTCACGGCGTCCGCCGAAGAGCCGCCCTTCTTCGAATCGCAGCGTCCCGTCGGAACCGTAGAGACGGCAGCCGCTCGGGCCGGCAAGACCGGCCACACGTGTCGAGCAAAAATGGGCCTGGGCACCACAGGCCATGTCGGCAATGACATCAATATGCTCGGGTATCAGAACCGCCTGCTGTCGCTTTTCTTCTGTATGTTGGCGTTGTTTCACAAAGGTTTTGCCCATGGCCATGACGCGGGTCGCTTCACCAACCCATCGCATGACGGCTTCGTACCAAATGCCCAGCATCATGACGTTCATGCCGCTCAACTGGATGTCCTGTCGCCAGGAGATAGTACCATCTAAATCAAGAAAATCGCCGCGGTCCTGAACATCGATTGCCAACAAATCGCCGATATACCCTTCGGCCAGAAGCCGCTGTATGGTGCGATCGACCTTCAGGGAAAAGGGCGAAGGCACGACCTGGGCGATCAGGTGCGGTCGGGATCGGGCTGCGCAAAACATGTCATGGGCCTCGCGGGCGTTCATGGCCATGCGTGCTTCACAGAGAACATGTTTGCCGGCTTCGAGCGCCGCAAGGCTGACGGGGCCGTGCATATAGGGCCAGGTGCCGATGACCACGGCATCGATGTCCGGATCTTCGACGAGTTTGCGCCAATCATCGAAGACCTGGGGGATGCCGAACTCGGCAGCGACTGCTTCGGACGATGCCCTGCTGCGGTTGCACACACCGGTAATTTCAACTTTTTCGATGGCCCGCAGGCCGGGAATGTGCTTGGCTTTGGTGTTGGTTCCGGCTCCGACGATGCCAACGCGAATGGTCGCGTTTGTCATAACGGTGCCCTCCGATCATGGTGCTGAATAGAAACAAACCGAAACATCTATGGGACACAGATTAACACAGATTTTCACGGATTAAAGGAGGATGCCGCCTGGGCCCCCCAGATTAACGATTCAGAAAAGCACCCTGTTTCGGCGTCCGGGGGGCAGAGGCTTGGGCCGAAAGAAGCCATTTTTCACAAGTCTTAAAACAGTTTGTCCCGAAAAAGGCGTGTCGGTGGCCAGGGGATAGATTTGGTTTTTGGGCAAGGCCACAGGTGCTTTGGCGCCCGGAGGCGTAGCTCGGGCTACGTCGAGAACCGCCAAACACCGAGAACGCCGTCCAAGGGCCAAAGATGCCTTTTTGGACACAACGACATGCCTATCCAGAAATGGTAAGTTTTGGTTCAGGCCAAGGCCGCAGCGATTTTTTAACCGCAGGCGTACGTTTGCTACGTCGAGGATTTCAAAAGAGCGAGAACACAGGCTTGGGCCGAAAGATGCCATTTCTGGGTGGGCATCAGCCGAGAGCGACGTCCAGCGTCATCATCACCGCAAACCCAAACATCGCCCCCATGGTGGCGGCATCCGTATTTTTCTCCAGTTGCGATTCCGGGATGAGTTCCTCCACCACCACATAGATCATGGCCCCGGCGGCAAAAGACAGGGCATAGGGCAGAATCGGGCGCATAAAGATAACGGCGGCGGCACCCAGCACACCGGCGATGGGTTCCACCACGCCGGACAGTTGACCGTACCAGAAACATTTCAAACGTGAGAGGCCTTCCCGGCGCAAGGGAACGGATACAGCGGCGCCTTCCGGAAAGTTCTGGATGCCTATGCCAAGAGCCAGCGCCACGGCGCCGGCAAAGGTTGCCGATGGCAGATCGGCCGCAAGCGCACCAAATGCTACACCGACCGCCAATCCTTCCGGAATATTGTGCAGGGTAATGGCCAGCACCAGCAGAATGCTGCGCTGCCAACTGGTTTTAATACCTTCGGCGTCTTCATCCGGAAAACCAAGATGGAGATGGGGCAGTATTTTATCGACGACCCACAAAAACAGGCCGCCGGCTAAAAACCCCACCGTGGCCGGGACCCAGGAGGGCACGTTGCCGAATTCCTCGGCCATTTCGATGGCTGGTGCCAGCAGCGACCAATAGCTGGCGGCAATCATGACGCCGGCCGCAAACCCCAGCATGGCGTCCAGCAGCTTGCGGTTGATCGTGCGGAAAAACAGAACCACCCCGGCACCCAAGGCCGTGAGAAACCAGGTAAACATCGTGGCGCCGAAAGCCTGCCAGATCGGGTTTAAATTGGAAAACCATTGCCACATTGTTAAGACCTCCTCCAGATCGCTATAGCGTTGGAATCAATATCGTTCAGGTACCCGGTGGTTGTGCCTGCCCGCTCGAAACTGGTATCGCAAAGTGGCAGGGTTTTCTATGCGCTGCTCCGAGTTTGGCGAATAGCGTCATCAATCGGGTGAATTTCGTGGTCTAAACTAAAGCATGATTGACCGTATATGCAAGCGGCTCGCCAGGAAATAGAATTTTAACCCTGTCATTTAACGATGTGAAATTCAAGTTATTGCTATGAAGGGATGCTGGATATCGGTTGGCAGGTGTTCATGTCTCCGGGATGTCTATGAGAGTGGGGATCCATTGAGAAATGGTGTGGGCGTGGTCTGCCTGAATTGCCTGCATCCCGGCCCTGCGGGCACCTTCGATATTTTCTTCGGCGTCATCAAAAAACAGGATTCGCGAGCAGGGCACACCTATGGATTGGCTCACTTTGAGATAAACTTGGGCGTCCGGTTTGCGGCATCCCATGCGCGAAGAAATAAAAATAGATTTAAAATGCGAAAGAAGTTCCCGGTGCTTTCTGGCCCATATGATTTCGTGATCCGGGTTGGTGTTGGTCAGGACGTACAGTCGGTAGCGGTTGGTCAATTGTCTCAAACAATCGCGGATGCCGGGTTTTTCATCACCGATAATGGCATTCCAGCCTTCGCGCATGATGTCATCCGGCAGGGTGATCCCCAACTGACGGCGCAGAGCGTCATAATACGTGGATGCCTCGATCTTACCGCACTCAAGCGCCCGGTAGGCATCGTCGATACGGAACCGGGCCGCAAGGGTTTCAGCCGGGATACCGGCATGATCGCTCCAAATACGGGCACAGCGGTAAAAATCGATGTCGATCAAGACATTGCCGAGATCGAAAAGGATGGCACCAATGTTTTGCCGGTCTATTGCCTTTGACATGCGTTCCATTATTGCTTAAGGTGCGCGACTTGACGGGTTGAGGACGACAGCCCCCTATACTTCAAAGTTCTCCAGGGATTTCTATCAATGCCAAGGCAAACACAGGCAACCGATGCATCCGATCCACCCCAGGGGGTTGCATTGGCGGCATCCGCTTTTCTCATCTGGGGCCTGAGCCCGATTTACTGGAAAGCCCTGGCCAGCGTGCCGGCTTTTGAAATCCTGATGCACCGCATGATCTGGTCTTTTGTTTTTTTAGCCCCCCTGGTCCTGCTTCAGGGGCATTTGAAGGACCTGATCGGCGCACTGACATCCGGCCGTACCCTGTTGATTCTATCACTCACCACGCTGATCGTGGGCGTCAACTGGTTTCTTTATATTTGGGCCATCAACAGCGGTCATATTTTGCAGGCCAGTCTGGGGTATTACATTGCCCCGCTTGTCAACGTGTTGTTAGGGGTTGTTTTTCTCAAGGAGCGTCTCCGCCGACTCCAGCTTGTGGCCGTCGGTCTGGCGGCGGTGGGCGTCACCTATCTGACTCTGAACTATGGCCAGTTTCCCTGGGTCGCTCTGGCATTGGCGTTCAGTTTCGGCTTCTACGGCTTGATCCGGAAGGTCGCCTCTGTCGGCCCGCTGGTGGGGCTGACCGTGGAAACGCTTCTGCTGTCCATCCCGGCCAGCGCGTATCTCCTTTATCTCGATCACATCGGCCGCGGCGCATTCCTGCATGATGGAACAACGATCTCCCTCATGCTGATAGGGACCGCTTTGGTCACCGGCCTACCCTTGCTTCTCTTCACCATGGGGACCAAATTGCTGCGTCTGGCTACGGTCGGGTTTCTGCAGTACACCGCTCCCAGCTGCACCTTCCTTCTGGCGGTCTTTGTCTACCACGAACCGCTCCTGCCGGCCCAGCTGCTGACCTTCGGCCTGATATGGACGGCGCTCGCGATTTATTCCTACGATTCCGTCATTTACCATCGCCGCGTGTTGAAATCGAGATATGGGACACAGATGAACACAGATGAACACAGATAAGTATGAGCAGTCGACAGTATTTACTTTCTATGGTTATCGAATATTTTTCGGGTAATTTGTGGTTTTGGTCCAAAATTTAATAGTAGTCCCACTTCCATTCTTGATGCTTTCAAATAGTTGAGCAACTGTGCTTCATGCTCTTTCAACAGGGATTTAACGGCCTTGATTTCGACGATGACGCAATCTTCGATCAGAAGATCGATATAGTATTCACCCACGATTTGCCGGTCGTATACGACTTTAATAGGTGCTTTAGGTTTGGCATCCAAGCCTGAATTTTTATATTCTATCACGAGTGCATTTTCGTAGACTTTTTCTAAAAGCCATAGCTCAGCGCGTTATAAACTTTATAAAAGATTTCAATAATATGGCGCGTCAATTCTTCATGTTTATAGGCCACGCTGTGTTCTCCTGATGTGGGTTTTTACTGATCCCTTCGATCTGTGTCATCAGTGTTCATCTGTGTCCTATTTCTTTTGTTCAAACAGCGCATCGACCACTACCGGCTGACCATCCCGGATGAGAATGGGATTCAGGTCGATCGCTTCGATTTGCGGGAAATCCAGCGCCAGTTGGCCGATGTTGACCAGGATCTGCGCCAGGGCCTTGCGGTCCACGGCCGGCCGGCCACGGTGGGCGTCAAGCAGCGCCTGCGAGCGGATAGCGTCAATCTGGTCCAGGGCTTCGGATAGCGTCAAAGGCGCCAGCCGGATGGCTGTATCCTGGAGCGCTTCGGCAAAGATACCGCCTAAACCGAATAGCACCGATGGCGGGAACCCGGGGTGGCGATGGACGCCGGCAATGAATTCCCGTTTGCCGCGAACCATTTCGCAAACCAGGAAGGCCGCTTCTCCGGCTTCTTTTTGGATGGATTCACAGGCCGCTGTGACCGCGGCGTCAGAGGCCAGGTCCAGGTGGACGAGACCCCGCTCGGTTTTATGGGCCAGGGTCGCATGGCAGCCTTTGACCGCAACGGGAAACCCGATCGTGTGGGCGGCTTGCCGTGCGGCCTCGACCGATTCGACCAGGATTTCATGACATGTGGGCACGCCAAAGGTCCGCAGCATTTCCTTGGCATCGTATTCATTCCAGTCTTGAATTGGGACGCGATCCAACATCGTTGGTGATGTTTTCGGCACAGGGCGATGTGACACCGCGGGTGTCGCCGCTTTGGATTGAATGGTGCGATAGGTGTGGAGGGTTGCCATAGCGGCGGCGGCTTTTTCAGGGCTGTCGAAAACCGGGATGCCGCCGTCCTGGAGACGACGCGCCGCTTGATCTTGGCGCCCGAAAAAAGAAGAGATGATCACCGGTTTCTGAAAGCGCGAGGGCATGTCGAGAAGATCCGCGACATTGGCGTTCAGGCTATTGCGAAAGTCTTCGCGGCTGATTTTGAAGATATCCTTGAAGACCGGATAGGCCAGATCGGCCCAGCCGGTGTCCATGATGCCGTGAATCAGCAGGGCATCCACTTCGTTTGAAGACAGGAGCGCTTCCGGCAGGGTCTCGGCCATCAGGGTCATGTCGACATGGAAGGTCAGGTCAACCGGGTTGGCCGTGCTGGCGTGGCCCGGCAGGAGCGTCTGCAGCTTTTCCTGCAGGGCCGCACTGAAGGCCGGTACCGCCATGCCCATGCGGTCCAGGGTGTCAGCCATGGCCGTACCCGGGCCGCCGGAGTTGGTCAGAATGGCCACGCGCTTGCCGGCCGGCAGCGGCTGGCTGGACAGCGCTTGCCCGATCCGGTAGACATCCTCGATGGATTGGGCCCGTATGATGCCGGCCTGCTTGAAGAGGCCGTCGTAGATGTCATCCGAACCGGCCAGAGCGCCCGTGTGGCTGGAGCCCGAACGGGCGCCGGCGGCGGTCCCACCCACATATTGTGCGATAATCGGAATGCGTCGGGTTATGCGCCGGGTAGCTGCAAGGAAATCACCGGGACGGCGAATGCACTCGATATACATGCCGATGGCCTTGGTTTCGGGGTCTTCCGCCAGGAATTCCAGAACATCCACGATGTCGATGCTGGCCTCGTTGCCGACACTTACCGCCTTGTTCAAACGCACCCCACGCTCGTGCAGGTATTGGAGCGTCTGGGTGATGTAGGTGCCGCTTTGAGAGACGATGCTGAGGTGGCCGGGCGGGGAAATCAGGGGGGCCGCCGTTACATTGAGGGGCAGGTGGGTATTGACCAGGCCCATGCAGTTGGGCCCAAGAAAGCGCAACCCATGTGCCTGGGCGGCCTGCATGAGAGCCGCCTCGCGGGCCACGCCGTCTTGACCAGTCTCCTTGAACCCGGCCGTGATGATAACGGCATGGCGGGTGCCAAGCGCGCCGAAGCGTTCGATCATATCCACCACCAGGTGGCCGGGCACCACCAGCATGGCCAGATCGGGTACTTCCGGCAGATCCTCGATCTGCGGATAGGCTTCGACCCCAAAAATCTGGTTTTCTTTGGGATGGATGGGGTAGACCGGCCCGGGGAATCCGCTGTGCCGAAGGTTTAGGTACTGGATGGTGCCCATCTTGGTGGGATTGTTGCTGGCTCCCACAATGGCGATGGAGCGCGGGGCCATGATCGTGTGGAGAGGGTTCTCAGGCATTAGGTATCCTTTGCGTATGGATTAGCCACAGGTTTGCACGGACAAAAATATATTTACCATGAAGAACATGAAGGGCATGAAGAAGTTAACGTCAAAAGCGTAAAGCGCTTCACCGCGAAGGGCCACGAGGCCAAAATTATTGGACACTGATGAACGCTGATACGCGCAGATAAAAACATCATCCCAAAAGTTGTAACAGAGAAGGCCACGGCAAAAGTTGCTTATATTCACCACGAAGGACGCCAAGACAGCGAAGAAAAACGAATGAAACGCAGATTAAAACGGATTCCAGCACATCACATAAAAAGATTTTTTATAAATCGACATCATCTCAATGCGTTTCATCGTAAAAAAGCGTTTCTACAGGATTTCCACTTCGTGATCTTCGTGTCCTTCGTGGTAGCAATTATTTTCTTGATCTGTGTTCATCCGTGTTCATCCGTGTCCCATCACATTTTGCCGCGTTCCTGGGCGATGCGGATGTAGGTCTCCATGCCGGAGGCGGGGGGCTCGTAGAGTTGATCGTCGGATTTTTTCACCAGGCGCAGCGCTTCCGACGGGCAGGTGGTGACGCAAAGCCCGCAGCCGATGCAGCGATCCAGGTCGATCTGCGCGATGTCGTCCTGCATGGCAACGGCATCCATCTGGCAGCGGTCGATGCAGGCTTCGCAGCCGATGCAGTCGGTTTCCTCAACGACGGCGTAGTAGTTGCTTTTGACGGCGGCGGCCGGCACGGGCTGCTTTTTAAGAGACCGCAGAATGCCGCAGCAATCCCCGCAGCAACTGCACATGCCGCCCACATGCTGGGAGTTGAACGGCTGCATCACAAGGCCGGCGGCTTCGTTTATTTTCACAAGTTCTTTTGCTTCCTCCTTGTCGATAAATCGTCCCATGTGGTTGTCCACATAGTACTGGGCGTGGGAACCGAACAGGAAACAGGCCTCCAGGGGTTTGCCGCAGCCCTTGCCGAGCTTCTTCTGGGTGGTCCGGCAGATGCAGGGCGCCACCGCAATGGTTTTCTGTTGGTCGAATATGCTGAGCACATCTTCGTAGGGCGCCACCGGCCATTCTTCCACCAACCGGCGATTGATCGGGATGGTTCGCATGACGGCGGTATTGTATGCGGCAAAAGTTTTCCCCAAGGCCTCCTCGTAGTAGGCCTGCAGGTCGTTGGCCAGGTCTTTGTCGACTTTCTTGAGCTGGAATTCGAAGACCCCAACCACAAACGGGATCGTGGCATAGCGCACCATGTCGGCCTTGCGCTGGCGAAAGAGAAGCCCCCGGTAGGCCATGTCCTCAAGGTGGGTGGCAGTCTGAGCCGGATCGAGATTGAGACGTTCGGCCACAGTTTCCGGGGTTTCTAACATCGGCGTCATCATCAAAAACATTTCAGCGTCGGCCTCAGAGAAGAGGCGCTTCAGAATCTTGATTTCCACCCCGTTTGCCGACGGTGGATAGCCGGTTGCCATGTCATCAAGACGCTGCCGCAGTTTTTTGTATACATCACTCATATTGACCCCCTTATAAGAAGCGAATATCCAAAACGATTACCACGAAGGGCACGAAGATCACGAAGAAAAGAATAGGGGACACAGATTAACGCAGATGAACACAGATTAAAAAATGTTTTCTTCAGGATCTTCATGTCCTTCATGGTGAAAAAGTCTTTTGCTATTTTTTATACCTTCGAGCTCTTCGTGGCCTTTGTGGTGAATGTCTTTTCGGTTTTGACCTTACCCCATCAGGCGCTTCATGTCCTTCATGGTAAATTATCTTTTGTTGCTTTATCCGTGTTTATCTGTGTGCATCAGTGTCCTATAATGGTTTTCAATAAAACCCCTCATTCATGACCCGCTTGGCCGCTTTTTCGAGCACATGCACCCCGAAGATGAGCATCTTGAAGCGTTCATCTTTGGTCTGGCCGTGAAAGTAGCGGTAATAAATTTGCTGGGCGATGACCGCTAATCGGAATAATCCGAACGCACTGTAAAATGCAAAATCGTCCGCCGTGCGGCCGGTTTTCGACATATAGCGTTTCACCAGTTCACGACGTGTCAGGGCGCCTTCCAGATGGGTGGGCATGAGGCGCATCAACTGGGACTCTTCCGGGTCGTCGGCCTGGACCCAATATGCCAGCGTGTTGCCCAGGTCCATGAGGGGGTCACCCACGGTGGCCATCTCCCAGTCCAGGACACCGATGATGTTCTGCGGCGCGGCTTCATCGAGCACCACGTTGTCGAATCGGTAGTCGTTGTGGATGATGGTAGGCAATGGCGTATCCGAAGGCATCTCGGTGGCCAGCCAGCTCATGACCGCTTCGAAGTCGGGTGCATCCTCCGTGCGGGCGTTGCGGTAGCGTTTGCTCCAGCCTTCTACCTGCCGGCGGACATAGCCCTGGGGATGCCCCAGATCTCCCAGGCCGGCTTCGTGATAGTCAATCTGGTGCAGTTCAACGAGGACATCCAGTAAAGTTTCGCACAGTTGCCTCATCTCAACCGGAGTGAAAGTCAGACCAGTGGGAAGGTTTTTGCGCAGAATGATTCCCCGCAGGCGTTCCATGACGTAAAAGGGGCACCCCAGTATCGAAGGATCTTCCGTGTAGGCCAACGGCTCGGGGCAATAGGGGTAAAAAGGTTTCAAAGCCTTGAGGATGGTGTATTCGCGCTTCATGTCATGCGCGCTTTTGGCTTTAGTGCCGAAAGGGGGGCGACGCATCACGAATTCGCGGTCACCGAAGCGCAGGTGGTAGGTGAGGTTGGAGAACCCGCTTGGAAACTGGTGGACGATCAGCCGCCCACTGAGATTCGGCAGGCTGTCTTTTAGGAAGGCTTCCAGCGCGCTTTCGTCAAAGCCCTCATCCGGACGGATCGGCTGTGATTGGTCGGCTAAATCCATTGCCGGTATCCTTTCGATTTGTTGCGAAACAAGGCGTCAGGTTGATGGTGTGCGATGGTAGGCCATCACGAATTCAACAATAAAGTCCGCATACTGATCAACGGCGGTCTGGCGCTTGGCATATTTCCAGCGTTTCACATACCAGTCCTGCAGCAGCGCTTTGATACCGCCGGCGCTTTGTTGGGGGTCGCGCGGCGCAAACTGGCCGGCGGCCTGTCCCTCCATGAGTATGTCGGCAAAGATTTGGTCGGTATAGAGCTCGCTGGCAACCGTTTTTTCCTTTTCGCTGGGACTCATGTTCTTGGCTTCCATAAAGGAAAAATAGAACCAGGGCTGGAGGGCTTCGCTAAGATAAATATGGATACGGATGGCGGTTTCCAGTTTGACGACCGGGTCGCCGATGGGCTGGATGTGTTGGCGCAGGATACGCAATACCAGTTGGCGCCCCTGGCGCAGTAGCATGTCCAGCAATTCGTCCTTGCTGGCGAAATAAGAGTACAGGGCGCCCATGCTGAGTCCGGTTTCTTTGCTGAAGTCCCGCATGCTCATGGCCTGGAACCCTTTTTCGTTGCTGATTTTCAGGGCGGCATTGAAGATGCGGGACAGATTGCGGATAACGGTTTTTTCCTTCTTGACCTGAATCTGGTCGCGGTTGGCCAGGTAGATCTCCCGGTAAAGATGATCTTTGGAGATGTCGATGGTTTGTTGGAATTCCTGGTAATTCATTGATAACCTTAATCGGACGCTGATTAACACAGGTGAACACGGATAAAACACTGAAATGAAATTTACCATGAAGGGCATGAAGATCATGAAGAATTGAATTTGTCGGCGACAAATTCAATTAGAGAAAAGCATAATTATTAGGGTGTAAATATGGATCTGTGATTTTATGCGTCGTGATATTTTGTTTTACCCTTCAAGCTCTTCATGACCTTCATGTTATTATCTGGTTTTTCTTTTTATATCAGGGTCTATCTGTGTTCATCTGTGTCCAAAAATTTGTTTTCTTTGTGTCTCTTCGTGCACTTCGTGGTAAACAGTTATTTCTATTCTTTATAGTCGTACCAGCCCCGCCCTGTCTTCTGACCGTATTCCCCTTGGACAAAATGTTTCACGAGGCTGGGTACCGGCAGGTCCGCACGGTCTCCGGAGCTCCGGAAGGCTTCCATGCCCATGGTGTAGGCCAGGTCGATGCCGGTGAGATCCATGAGACGGAAGGGCCCCATGGGGTGGCCGGCGCCGAAGACGCAAGCCTTGTCGATATCTTCGACCGAGGCGACCCCCATTTCCAGCAGCCATTCGGCTTCCTTGATGATGGCGAAGAAGATGCGGTTCAGCAGAAAACCGTTGACTTCTTTATTGAGGCGCACTGGCATTTTGCCCAACTTTTCGCACAATGCCATGGAAAGGTCGGCCGTTTCCTGGGACACGTGCGGCCCCTGCACGACTTCCACCAGCTTCATCACCAGGGCGGGGTTGAAAAAGTGCAGGTTGACCACCTTGTCCGGGCGGCCGGTGGCGTCGGCGATTTTCGAGCTGACAATGGCCGAACTGTTGGTGGCCAGAACAGCGTGGGCCGGGGTCATGTCGTCGAGGTCGGCAAAAATCCGGCGTTTGATTTCCAGAACCTCCACCGCGGCCTCGATTACATAATCGGCACCCTCGGCAGCCTCCGCCAGATTCGGTGTGAACGTCAGCCGTTCAAGGGTTTCCTGGGCGTCCTGTTCGGTAAGTTTGCCTTTGGCAACCCGCCCGGGCAGGTAGTGATCTGCAAACGCAGTGGCCTTGTCGAGGGTGCCCTGGTCAATGTCCGTGCAGGACGTCTGGAAGCCGTTCATAGCGCACAGGGTGGCGATCTGGTGACCCATGTTGCCGGCCCCCACCACACAGATTTTTTTGATGTCGTCGATTTTCATTTTAAAATTCCTTTTTTAGCCACAGATTGACACAGATAAACACTGATCAAATTAGGATAAAAGCACCAAGCTTAGCGCTGAAAGCAAAATCAAGAACAAAAAGCTGTTTTCACCATGAAGGACATGAAGAGCATGAAGAAATCAATTTGTCGGCGACAAATTGGTCCAAATATATGTTCGATATCTGACCCTCATCCCACTTCGTTTCCCTTCTTGGTGTTAATCTTTTAGCTTTTGATGTTATCCTTCATGTTCTTCATGCACTTCATGGTAAATATGTTCTAATCTTTAATCCGTGTTAATCTGTGTTCATCAGTGTCCTATTATGATTTTCTAAATGTCCTTCGTGGTGAATGCGTCATTAGCCGCCGAAGGCCGCTTCTTCCATTACCACCGCCGCATCGTTGCAATCCTCGATGGCATCCATTCTGCCCAGCGTGACCGGCAGGATGGTGCGGATGAAAAATTCAGCGGTCTGGATCTGGCCCTGGTAGAACTGCTGGTCTTTCTTTTTAGCCGTTTCCAGCTTTTCGGCGGCCACGGTGGCACGCCAGAGGAGCATCCAGGCCATCATCACATCCCCCATGACGTCCAGAAAAGGGACCGAGTGGGAAAAGGCGGCCTTGAACTTGGGCGACATGGCAGATTGGCCCAGATGGAAGGCCACTTGCTTTAGTCGGTCCACGACGGCGTCGAATCGCCCCGCCATATCGGCTGTTGCCGTTTGATTTTTACCGGCTGCGGCCGCTGCCTTCATCTTTCCGATGAAGTCCATATAGATGGCGCCTTTTTTCATGCCCAGCTTGCGGCCCAAGAGATCCAGGGCCTGAATGCCGGTGCAGCCCTCGAAGATGGTGGTGATTTTGCAGTCCCGGGCGATGGCTTCCACCGGGTAGTCCCGGGTGTAGCCGGCCCCCCCGAACACCTGGATCGCCTGCACGCAGACATCGTAGCCGCGCTCACTGCCATAGCCCTTGATGATGGGCGTGATGAGACCCACCAGGTCCATCAGGTAGGTTTGCTCTTCTTCCGATTCGGAGGCCACCGCCTGGTCGATCAGATTCCAGCAGTAGTAGATCAGGGCGCGCAGTCCCTCCACGTGGGCTTTCATCCACAGCAGGGTCCGGCGGATGTCGGGATGGCGGATAATGGCCACCGGGGCGGCATTGTGATTCTTGAAATCCTCGAGGTCGCGGCCCTGGATGCGTTTGCGGGCATAGTCCAGGGCATAGAGGTAGGCGGTGGAGGCATGGGCCAGGGCCTGCAGGCCGGTCCCTAATCGGGCGCCGTTCATCATCTGGAACATGATCCTCATGCCCTTTTGCTCTTCGCCCAGCAGGTAACCGATGCACTGGCCTTTGGTCCCCAGCGCCATGCTGCAGGTGGCGCTGGCGTGTATGCCGTGTTTTTCCTCCACACCGGTGCAGACGATGTCGTTGCGGTCTCCCAGGCTGCCGTCTTCATTGACGAAATATTTGGGCACGATAAAAATGGAAATGCCCTTGGTGCCGGCTGGATCGCCTTCGATGCGGGCCAGCACCGGGTGAATGATGTTGTCCACCAGGTCGTGCTCGCCGTTGGTGATGAAGATTTTGTTGCCGGTCAAGGAATACGTGCCGTCGGGGTTGCGTACGGCCGTGGTGGACAGGTTGCCGACGTCGGACCCGGCTTCCGATTCGGTCAGCAGCATGGTGCCGCCCCACTCGCCGGTGTATAGTTTTTTTAGGTAGGTCTTTTTTTGCTCTTCGGTACCGTAATTTTCGATCATGTAGCCGGTGCCGGCCCCCATCGAACCATAGGCGCTGATGGCCCAGTTGGCGCCCATGAGGTATTCGTCCGCGGCAACCGCAAGGGAGTGGGGCAATCCCTGGCCGCCGTATTCAGGGTTCATGGCCGGGGCCGTCCATTCGCTTTCCAGATAGAGCTTATGCACCCGGTGAAAGCTGTCCGGCACCTTGACCGTGCCGTTGCCCTCATAGCGGACGCCGATACGGTCGCCTTCCTCATAGGTGGGCAACAGTTCCTTGATGGCGAAGCGCCGGGCCTCATTGAGGATCAGGTCGAAGGCCTTGCGGTTGAATTCCCCGAATTTTTTCGTCTCGGTCAACTTCTCGATTGCAAGAAGTTCGTGCAGAACAAAGTCGATGTCGCGGCGGTCGGCAATTTGTTGGGCCATTGTCTTTTTCCTTGTTCCTTAATTAATATTAAAAGAAATTACCACGAAGGGCACAAAGATCACGAAGAAAACCATTTAGGACAAAGATCAACACAGATAAATAATAAAAAAAGAAAACCGATCTACCATGAAGCGCATGAAGGACATGAAGGGTTAAACAAACGCTAATGCGATATTTAGTTCAAAGATCGCCCATAGAAGAGAAGACTAAATATCCTTAAGGATATTGGAATCAATTTGTCGCAGATAAATTGATTCCTTCATGATCTTCATGGTGAATAAATAATTTTGCCCTTTTTTTACTTCAAGCTCTTCGTGCGCTTCGTGGTGAATTATTCATTTAGATTTATTTGTGCCTCTCTGTGTTCATCTGTGTCCCATTAATTTCCTTCAAGCCCTTCTTCATGCGCTTCATGGTAAATGTCTTTTTTTTTCTATCTGTGTCTATCCATGTTCATCCGTGTCCTATTATACATAGCCCTTCAAAATCTGCTTGGCGGCCGAAATCTTATGGACTTCGTCTGCTCCATCGTAGATCCGGGCGGCGCGTTCGTGGCGGTAGCAGAAGGCCAGGATAGTGTCGTCCGTCATGCCGAGCCCGCCATGCACCTGCAGGGCGCGGTCGATGACGTTCATCATGGCCTTGGCGGTCAGGAATTTGATGAGCGAGATTTCCTTGCGGGCCGCCTTGTGGCTTTCCACTTCCATTTTCCAGGCGGCGTGCAGTACGGAAAGGCGGGCGGCCTGAATCTCGGCGGCAGATTCGGCGATCCAGGCCTGGACGATCTGTTTTGTGCTCAGCGTTCGACCGGGGGCGATGGGGCGGGATGCCGCACGCCGGCACATGAGGTCCATGGCACGGTTGCAGATGCCGATCCAGCGCATGCAGTGGTGGATGCGTCCTGGTCCCAGCCGTTCCTGGGCAATGACGAAACCATGGCCCTCGGGTCCCAGCAGGTTTTTCTGTGGAACCCGGCAGGATTGATAAAGGATCTCGCCGTGGCTGAAATAGCCGGTGCCGGTTTCGCCCATGACCGGGATGCAGCGGACCTGGTTGAACCCCGGGGTGTCGGTGGGCACGATGATCATGCTGGCCTGGAGATAGGGTGGCGCGTCCGGGTTGGTCACCGCCATGACGATGGCGAACTCAGCGCCGTCCGAAGCGGTGGTGTACCATTTCTGGCCGTTGATCACATAGTCGTCGCCGTCCTTGACGGCCGTGGTTTCCATCATGAGGGGGTTGGAGCCCGGCAGCTCAACCTCGGTCATGGAGAAGCAGGACCGGATGTCACCCTGGATCAGGGGTTTCAGGTACCGGGCTTTCTGCTCCGGGGTGCCGTGCAGGTGCAGAATCTCGGCATTGCCGGCATCCGGGGCTTGGCAGCCGAATACATAGTGGCCCAGCGGCGTGCGGCCCAACGCCTCGGACACCAGGGCGTGTTCCATGAGATCCAGCCCCATCCCGCCATATTCCACCGGGTGATTCGGTGCCCATAACTCCATCTGTTTGACCAGGCGCTGCTTGTTCTTGATCTCCTTTTCGAGGGTCGCCATGTCGCCCCGCAAGAAAACCGGCTCCAGCGGAATGAGTTCCTTGTCCACGAACTCGTCGATCATCCCGACGACGGTCTGCATCTTTTCCGATACGGTGAAGTCCATTTTTGGCTCCTATAGAGTTTTATATGATGATAGGACACTGATGCACACAGATAGACACGGATCAAAAGGGGCCTCTTAAAAGAAAGTTTACCATGAAGCGCATGAAGTTCATGAAGGGTAATAACAATTAAGCGGCTACCCCGATGAGACCTGATGACATAAATCAATTTGTTGCGGACAAATTGATTTCTTCATGTCCTTCATGATCTTCATGGTGAATCGTTTTTAGGTCTCAATTTTTCTTAATGTTATCAGTGTTCATCAGCGTTGATCCGTGTCCCATTATTACCGGTACGTCAGCAGACCTGGGTCGCCCTGGCGTTCAAGGGCAGCCACATCATTGAACCCCACAAGCGTTATTTCCTTTTCGTTGTAGCGGAATCGCGTCGTGGAGGCATTCAACACCTGCCAGGAGATGCCGATGCAGCGCTCGTCGGGCATGCCGGTGGCCATCTGGACGGCCGTGGCCACGGGGCCGGCCGATGTAAAGACCATCACATTTTTTCCCGATCCCTCTTGCCGCATGATGGTATTCAACCCTTCGGCGATGCGGCTGCGAAAGGTTCGCCATGATTCAATCCCCGGCGTCGCGTGCGGATCGTTTATCCACCGCTGGACGATACGGGCAAAAACGTGTTGAAACTGTTTCGGGTTTTGCCCCAGGCTGGTATCATCCAGTTCAAGTTCCGGGTGATCACGAATTATGGCGGGGTAATAATGCTGCCAGACGCCCGTCGAGTTATATTCATTCAGATCGGCGGTTTCGACCGGTGTGGGCAAACGGGCATCGCTCGCGGCAAAAACATCCGCCATCGACTGAAACGTCTGTTTCTGCCGGGCCAATTCCCCGGTGTAAACCGCGTCGAATGTGATTCCGAGAACCCGCAGGTGTTCCGCAACCAGTCGCGCCTGGCGATAGCCGGTGGGTGAGAGCTGATCGTAGTTATCCTGGCCGAAAGATGCCTGGCCGTGACGGAACATGTAGATTGTGCTCATCTCGAAACCGTTGGTTGGTGATCCTTATGAATCGATGCAATACCCGATTGAGGGAAGTTTATATTCTGCAGGGTATCCTTGTCAGTGAATCCTTAAATGCGATATGGCAGAGCCCATTGGGGATGTCAATAAAAAACGAACGTTCGTTCTATTTTTGTTGACACAGGTACGGACACATTTTACATAATACGGATAAAAGGCGAATACGGCACAAAATGATAATGGGACGCAGATCAACACAGATACACACCGATAATGTTTTTGCTGAAATTATATCACTGCTTTAATCTGCGGAAATCTGTGCTGATCTGTGTCCTATTTGATTTTCTTCAGAATCTTCATGTCCTTCATGGTAAAAAATGTTTTTCTGTTTATATACAACTTCGCCCTCTTCGTGCCCTTCGTGGTGAGAATGTTTTGCATTTTTGCTTTTGCAGTCAGTTTTGCGCTTGACATTTTTAATTTGAGTTTTTCTCAGTGACCAACTTAGTTTCTAAGATGCGAATTCTCGTCTGTATAAAACGTGTTCCCGATCTGGAAAGCATGACCTTCCCGGATACGCCGCCCCGATCTCCGGCGGATATCACCTGCGAAGGGACCCCCTGGCGGATGAACCGCTACGACGAATACGCGGTCGAGGCAGCCCTTCAGCTGAGGGAAACTCACGGTGCATCCCGTATCGACACGCTGACCGTGGGTGACGAAAATACCGGCGACGTGCTCCGGCGAGCTATCGGCATGGGCGTCGATCATGGCGTGCATATCCAACAGGCCGGCGAAATGTTTCCGAGTCCGTTTAGGATTGGGGAATTGATTGCCGCTTATGCCCGTGAAAAGGCTTACGACGTGATTCTTTGCGGAGTGATGTCCGAAGACTTGATGCAGGGGGCGGTGGGGCCGGTCATCGCCGGTTTGCTGAAATGGCCCTGCCTGACCGCGATCCATACGGTGAACGCCGAGGATGAGGGTAGGGCGCTGCAGTGCGAAAGAGAGGTCGAGGGCGGATGCCAGGAAGTGCTGGCAGTTAGGCTTCCGGCCCTGCTGACCATCCAGTCGGGAATCCACACGCCGCGTTATCCGGCACTTTCAAAATTACTGCGGGCTAACCAATATCCACTGGAGGTTTTACCGGCGGCGCTCCTGACGACTCCGACGGATAGGCAGCGGGTATGCGCCATTACACCACCTGAGAAGGTGCGGGCCGGGGTTATGATCGAAGGCACCGCAGAGAGCAAGGCGCACCAACTGGCCAAGCTGTTTCACGCGAAAGGGCTGTGTTGATGTCGGCACGCAAGGTCGCCATCATTGCCGAAGCTGAGCAGGGGAGAACCCATTCGGCTATTCTGGATCTGGCGGCTCTGGCAGAAAGGCTGGCAGAAAACGGATCAGTTGAAGTTCAATGGCTTGTAGTGGGAAGCAATGCCGTCGATGCCGGCGCCTTTTTGTCAGGGCGCACCGGCTATCCGGCCGTCGCGCTGGAGATCCCACGCGAGGTGTCGCCCACGGGAGAATTGTTATTCGAGGTCTTGCATCCGTTTCTACTGGATATGCAACCGGATTTAATCGCGCTCCTCCACACATCCCGATCACAAGACTATGCGGCGACGTTGGCGGTTAGGTTGGATGCCGCCTGTGTTTGCGGGATCCAAGGACTGGTGATGCAGGACGGTGTGCCGGTTTTTCAACATGCCGTATTGGGTGGCAAGTATACGGCCGGAGTAAAGGCGGGTGATCGGCCGGTCGTCCTGACGGTGCTGCCGGGGTACTTCAAGTTTGATGGGAATAGCAGCCACTCTGCGGTGGTGCAGACCCAGCAGCCATGCCTGCCGGTCACCCGGACCTGTCTGATCAAGATCAAGGAATCGGCGACCGAAGCAGACTTGACCCAGGCGACAACCGTCGTGGCGGCCGGACGCGGCATCGGTTCGGAAGATAATCTCGATCTCCTTTCCCGACTGGCTGCCTTATTTCCCAAATCGGCCATGGCGGGATCCCGCATCGTCTGTGATGCGGGTTGGCTGCCATACCATCGCCAGGTGGGGGTCACCGGTGCGACAATCGCCCCTGAGCTTTACCTGGCCTGCGGCATCTCCGGCGCATTCCAGCACCTGGCCGGTATGAGCGGGTCGCGTTTTGTCGTGGCGCTCAACAGCGATCCCCATGCCGCGATATTCAATGCCGCCGATGTGGGCGTAGTGGAGGATTTGGTAACTTTTTTGCCCTTGCTGATCGAGGCGATTGAGAAGGAAAGATTGGACACAGATGAACACGGATAGACACGGATTAAGATAAGCGAGTAGTGGCAAGCGCGAAGCTAAAAGGAAAATATATTTTTCTACCATGAAGAGCATGAAGATCTTGAAGGAAACCAGAATGACGATGGAAAATTTTGGGATGCATGGAAAAGATTGATGAACTCGTAGTCTTTAATCCGTCATGCCGGACACGATCCGGCATCCAGAATGGCAACGCGGCTTAAATCCAATGGATTCCGGATCAAGTCCGGAATGACAAAATAAAGCATAGGCGTTATTTGGTAATTGCGACACAGCCTCGTTTGTCGGAATGCCACAAAACCTTTATTTTGGACTTTTTACGAGCCCATCAAGAATAGAGGCATGGTCTACGACTGATCGTACAGAGCGCGATAGTTGATGAACTGAATCAATTTGTCATAAACAAATTGATTCCTTCATGTTCTTCATGGTGATAGTTGTTTTTAAAGGTTTTAATATGAAATATAACGATAACAATTTCATCATAAAAGCCGGACCCAAGGCCCTGGCGCTCATTCGCGATGAAGGACTCCGACCGGAACGCATCCGGGTGGTGGCCGGTGCGGCCGGAGGGCCTAAATGGCTGGTCCTCTACCATCTTGACCGCATTCTTTTTTCGTCTTTTTTCAAGGCGCGGACTACACCCCTGCACCTCATCGGGTCCTCCATCGGCGCCTGGCGCTTCGCCGCCTTGAGTCAGCCGAATCCCATTGACGCACTGGATCGTTTTCGGGAGGCCTACATCCATCAGACCTACGCCACGGCACCCACCGCCGCCGAAGTCACGGCGGAAAGCCGAAACGTGATGGATCGTTATCTTCCGGAAGAAGCCGTTCTGGAAATTCTGGCCCATCCCTGGTGCCGGATGAATTTACTGGCCGTGCGTTGCCGTCATATGACCGACCGGGAGGATAAACCGGGCATGGCCATGGGACTGGCCGGAGCCGTGACGGCTAATTTGATCGGGCGTCGTTATCTGGACCTTTTTTTCGAACGCACTTTATTTCATGACGCACGGGAACTGCCGCCGCTGAGCGACCGCGATACCATCCCTTTTGAACGATCAGCCTTGAACTCAAGGAATTTCAAGGATGCCCTGCTGGCGTCGGGATCGATTCCGCTGGTCATGTCCGGCGTGTCCAATATCGTCGGTGCCCGCCCGGGTGTCTATCGTGACGGCGGTATGATCGACTATCACATGGATCTCCCTTATCGCCTGTCCGACGAGGAGATCGCGTTGATGCCCCACTACACCGATCATATCATTCCCGGCTGGCTTGACAAAAAGCTGAGCTGGCGCAAACCGGCGGCGGCCAATATGGCCAATGTGGTTATGATCGCGCCTACCAGGGAATTCGTGCAGCAATTGCCTAATACCAAGATCCCGGATCGCAACGATTTCAAACGCTATTTCCAAAAAGACCGGGAACGTTTTGCAGCCTGGAACGCTGTGGTGGAAATGTGCCGCCCGCCCGCCGAAGCCTTCATGGAGCTGGTCGAGTCCGGCCGTATCCGGGAGAAAGTTCAACCATCTGAATATTAAAGAATTTACCATGAAGATCATGAAGGACATGAAGAGTACATCAAGACAATTCAGTCCGCTTTCGAACAAGATTATTGGGTGCGCGATCGAGGTGCACCGACATCTCGGACCAGGTCTGCTTGAATCCACTTATCAACGTTGCTTGGCCCATGAATTGAGCAGAAACGGCATCAATTTTCGAATCGAACAGCCGCTGCCGGTGGATTATAAAGATATACGATTGGACTGCGGTTATCGTATCGACCTTCTCGTGGAGAATGAGATTGTTATCGAGTTGAAAAGCGTTGAAAAATTACTGCCGATACATGAGGCTCAGTTATTCACATATCTGAAACTGGCCAAAGTTAAGCAAGGTTTCTTGATCAACTTTAACGTTCGTCGGTTAAAGGACGGTTTGAAGAGCTACATTTTGTAGCTCTTCAAACCCTTCATGTCCTTCATGCGCTTCATGGTGAAAATAATATTTTTGGAGGCTAAATGAATCCCTCGCTCGTTTCCATCGTCCGTTATGAAAAACCTTACGAATCCGTCCGGAAAGCCGTCGAACTGGCAGGGGGCCTGTCCCACCTGAAACCTTCCGACCATGTTTTTATCAAACCCAACATTGTTTTCTGGACCACCAAGACCGTCATTCCGAAATGGGGCGTCATCACCACCTCCAGGGTCGTGGAAGACATGGTGCGCCTTTTAAAAGACCTGGGGATACAGAACATCACGATCGGGGAAGGATCGGTGACGGCCGACCCCAAGGACAAGGATACCCAGTTCCATGCTTATGAGGCGCTTGGCTATAAAACCCTGGAAAAGCGCTATGGGGTCAAGTGCGTCAGTATTCTGGCGCGGCCTTTTACCAAAGTCGATCTGGGTGACGGCATGAAACTGAGTTTCAGCAGCGACGTGCTGGAAAGTGATGCCGTGATCGATTTGCCGGTGTTGAAAACCCACGCCCAGACCACCGTTAGCTTGGGTATCAAAAACCTGAAGGGCACCATCAGCATCCCGTCCCGCAAACGCTGTCACAATGCAGACCCTGTCATGAACCTGCACCGCTGGGTGGCGCGCCTTTCAGATCCCATGCCCCCGGTGTTCACATTGATAGACGGCATTTTCAGCAACGAGCGTGGGCCGGCGTTTGACGGACGCATGCGACGCAGCAACCTGCTGATCGCATCCGAGGACATATTCGCGGTCGACAAGGTGGGCGCCAGTATCCTGGGATACGCCCCGGAGGAGGTGCCCCACTTGAAACATTACGCCGAACGGCACCAGCGGCCCCTTGATTTATCGGATGTGGATGTAAAAGGGGAAGCTTTGGAGGACGTTGCCGACGCTTACCAGTATGATTTTCAATACACTGAGGATGGCGCTCTGCCAAAACCCATGGCCAAGATGGGCATCCAGGGCATTTCCTACTACAAATATGACCTGTCCATGTGCACCTATTGCTCAGGCATAACCGGCGCGGTGCTGACCGCCATCAGCATGGCCTGGAAAGGCCAGCCCTGGGACGACGTGGAGGTCCTTACCGGCAAACAGATGCCCCCGCGGCCCGGGAAGAAGAAAACCATCCTGCTGGGCCAGTGCATGTGTAGACTGCACAAAGACAACCCCGACATCCAAGAGGCCATCCTGGTTGACGGATGTCCGCCGGATCCCAAGGCGGTCGTCGCCGCTTTCCATCAGGCCGGCATCGAGGTGGATCCCAACATCATCGAGAACTATGAACAGCTGCCGGGCTTTCTAATGGAACGCTACAAGGACAAACCGGAGTTTGATGGGGGGTTTTTTAGGATAGAATAACAAAATTCACCATGAAGTGCATGAAGAACATGAAGAAGATTTATGCGGTCGAAGACAGAACACCACGGGTTTACCCGTGGATGAATGAGTTTTACCTCGTCTCTGCGTCAGCAGAGGTGAGGTCGGCTCCTTAGGAGCCGTAGCCCGTTAGGACCCCGGGCTTGCCCGGGGGAATCTATTTTTTGCGTGGGTTAACACATATTGTGTCAGAATGATTCAGATTTGGTGCTTGGAGCTTGACGTTGTTATCCTACCTTCAAGACCTTCATATTCTTCATGGTAAAAATCTGTTTTTAGCCACAGATGAACACGGATTGTTACCGATAAGGCTGTAGGGGAACCCAAAAAACAATTTGAGTGTGGGTTTTACCTTGACGCTTTGAGCGTGGTTCCTGTTTTCCTTCGTGCCTCTTCGTGGCCTTCGTGGTGAAATGTGTTTCGGTTCTGATTTACCCCTTCAAATCCTTCATGCTCTTCATGGTACGCTGTCTGATAAATCCTTGACTTCCACGAAATTTATGACTAACTCGTAAATATCATGGTTAAAAAGCGGTATCTCAAAGACAAGATCAATCGTTTGCTGGAAATGTTCCCGGTCGTTGCCATCATTGGTCCCAGGCAATGCGGCAAATCAACGTTGGCGAAAGATCTGCGTCCCGACTGGCGCTATTACGATCTTGAAAGCCCAAACGATTACCAGTTGATCAGCGATGATCCCACCGCTTTTTTTTCTGTTCACAAGGAGCGGCTCGTCATTGATGAAGCCCAACAGTATCCTGACCTTTTCAGCGTCCTGAGAGGGGTGGTCGATGCCGACCGCGAGCGGAAAGGGCGGTTTATCCTGACAGGCTCGAGCTCGCCACACATTGTCAAAGCAATCACGGAAAGCCTGGCCGGTAGAATTGCCACGGTTGAAATGTGGCCTTTCAAACAAGGGGAATTCTACGAAAAAGAGGTTTCAGAGAGTTATGCTGTAATGACTGGCGGCAAAAGTCGAGCCGAGGATTTTAAAAGGTTGCGACCGGTCGTCGAGCCATATCAAAGCGCGCACGTTTGGTTTCAGGGCGGTTTCCCGGAACCTTTGATCGAAAGTGTCCGCAAACCGGAGTTTCTGACACAATGGCAGGAAAATTACATCGCCAATTATGTCGCGCGTGACATAAGGGCGCTTTTCCCCAAACTGAAAATTCACAACTTCAGAAGGTTCCTAACCCTGCAGGCCCAGTTTTCCGGCCATCAGCTCAACATGAGTGATATGGCCAGGGCGCTTGAAATCAGTGTTTCGACCGTCAAGGACTATCTTGATATTATCCACCACACGTTCATCTGGCGAAACTTGCCTCCCTATACCAAGAATTCACTCAAAAAAGTCCAAAAAGCCCAAAAAGGATTTTTCAGAGATCAAGGCCTATTGCATTATTTTCTAAAAATAGGAGATGTGGATCAATTGCTCCTGCATCCGGTAGCAGGCTTCTCCTTCGAGAGTTTTGTCATCGAGGAAATCATTCGCGGTTTTCAAACAACAATGGCGACTGGCCTTGAATTTAACTATTACAGGACCATAGATAAATCCGAAGTGGACCTGGTTGTCGAAGGCGGCTTCGGGGTCGTTCCCATCGAAATCAAACTCAGTTCGACCATCAAGCGTCAATCCCTTCGAGGCTTGGACAATTTTATCAATGACAGGAAATGCGCTTTCGGTATTCTCGTCAATCGGGGGCAAAGAGTGGAGCAAATAAGCGATAAAATCGTCCAGATTCCAGTCCATTACCTGTAACAATAGCAAATTTTTTAAAAAGATCTGCACAACTAAACACAGGTCGACGAAATCAATTTCTTGACGTGATGTCGTTTTTCTTCAGGCGCTTCATGAACTTCATGGTAAAATTCTCTTTTTTCAGTTGTTCCAACACCTTTGAGCGCTTTGTGTCCTTCGTGGTGAAATTTTTTGAGATTTTGCAGTTTCCATCAATACGATGCTGTTAAAATCTGTGACAATCTGTGTTCATCCGTGTCCCCATCTTTCCTTCAAGCCCTTCATGCTCTTCATGGTATAAATCTGTTTTTCTGTTCTTTAAACTCTTCGAGCGCTTCGTGTCCTTCGTGGTAAAAACGCCTTTACGAATTTTTACTCCGTCGTCAACCCGATCGGCGGCAGGGGCGGCGTATTGTCCCCCGGCGTAAACACCACCGGCGCACAGGGCGGGCTTTCCCCGGCGGAATTATAAGCCGAGACGCAGAGATAGTAAGTAACGCCATCTGACAAAGGAAGATTGTTCAAATCCAATTGCGTAGTGTTGCCCACATCGCGATAGTTGGATTGATCGCTGGGATTTGTACCGTAATAGACATTGTACCCCTCCACGGTTCCCGAGCTGGCATCCCAAACAAGCGTTTCCGCTTGAATCACCGCGGGGCTGACCAATAGCGTTAGCGTGACGACCAGACTCAACACCGAATCCCGCCTAATCCATTTTCCCATAGCCGCTCCCTGGAAAAAGATTGGTTTTCCATTCAATTAAATGACAAATCGCTAATTCAAGACTGATTTTGTATACACCGATTTGGACTCTTTTGACAACTGACAACCAGACCGAAGGCTTTCGGCGAGGATTTATAGCGGTAGGGTAGTGGGAATCCGGAAATTGGTCTCTATTTCATTCTTTCCTTCAAGCTCTTCATGCCCTTCATGGTAACAATCTGTTTTTGCTGTTGTTTTAATCCCTTCAAGCTCTTCATGTCCTTCATGGTGAATTCGCTTTTTCCGTTTTGCACAAAAAAAGGGCGACAGTCAAAAACTGCCGCCCCTATACTAAATCGGACTTCTCAGATAGAGTCAAAACAATCTGTAATAGAGTGGAATCCTGATCATTCCGCCACCAATCCAATCGGTGGCGTTGGCGGTGTCGTGTCCGCCGGTGTGTACGCTACCGGTGCGCAGGGATCGCTTTCTCCGGCCGTGTTGTAAGCCGAAACACAGAAATAGTACTGTACATTTTCAGATAACGGCAATGAATCGATTGAATATTGTGTCGTATCTCCGACGTTGACGGATTGGCCTGGGTTAGTGGCGCTGGTGCCATAGTGAACATTGTATCCATCGACCGTTCCGCTGCTGGGATCCCAGACCAGGGTTGCTGCTGAACCAATTGAGATTGCAGCAAATACCATGACCAAGGTTATAATAATCGTTTTAGTGTATATTTTCATTCTATCCTCCTGCCTTATAGGTCAAATTTTGTATTCATGTATGGATAGCCACAACTTATTTCCATCGAAAAACCTTCAGTGAGTATTCGTCCGTATTCCCTGCCTTATCAATTGCCGTCACTGTGACGGTATTCCACCATCGGTTGAGCTTGACACCGGAGGCCTGCCAGTTGTCCGTACCGTTGCACGTGCCGCTTTCCCCGCGGCTGTTGCGCCAGGTAACTTTTGCAATGCCGCCTTCATCGGAAGCCTTGCCGCTGATCGCTACCGTATCCGTCCTCGAGAAATAGTATGTTTTGGTTGTCGGGGACGTTATTGCAACCGTCGGTGTGGTGGTGTCGGCTGCGTCGTAGGTGACTGTTAATTTATCTGATGAACGGTTGCCGGCACCATCCGTCGCCGTGATCGTTAATATCTGCACACCACTTGCAAGATTAATGCCTGAAATTGACCAATTATCAGTTCCGGAAGCCGTCCCGCTGTTGCCGGTTGAGCTGGTCCAGGTGATTTGCTGCAGACTGCGGTCATCGCTGGCCGTGCCAGATAGGCTGATTTGACTGTTTTCGCTCGTGAATGCATCGGCACTGGTCGGTGCTGTGATGGTCACAACAGGTGCCACCGTGTCCGGTATCGTATACATAACACTAAGAGTTGCTGAGCCCTTGTTCCCGGCGGCGTCCTCGGCCGTCACCGTGATATTATTCAGTCCCACGCTGAGGCTGACAGATGGGATGGACCAGCTGGTTGCGCCTTGGGCGACGCCACCGGTATTTCCAGTCGACCAGGTGACCTGGCTGACGGCTCGGTCATCTTGGGCTGTGCCGGATAGTTGGATGGATCCCTGGGTCGTTTGCAGGGTCTCACCAGAGGGCACACTTGGTGCGCTAATTATTACGACAGGCGCCTGTGTGTCCGGTGCCGCGTAGGTCACCGTTATGCTATCGGTGGCTTGATTGCCCTTGGTATCGACAGCGGTAATCGTGATGACGTTGGGACCTTCTGCCAATTTAATCGAAGCGACAGTCCAACTGTCAGTGCCGGTGGCAGTGCCGCTGCTGCCGCTGGAGCTGGTCCAGGTGATTTTTTCCAGGCCGCGATCATCAGAGGCGTTACCAGACAGAGTGATCAGGTTGCTTACAGTTGTGAAGATATCCGCACTGGTCGGTGACGTAATGGTCACCATAGGTGCTACCATGTCCGGTATCGTATACATAACACTAAGACTCGCTGAGCCCCTGTTACCGGCGTCATCCTCGGCCGTAACCGCAATGGTGTTGAGACCTTGGCTGAGGCTGACGAGTGGAATGGACCAGTTTGTAGTCCCTTGGGCAACGCCGTTGGTATTTCCAATCGACCAGGTGACCTGGCTGATACTGCGGTCGTCTTGGGCCGTACCCGCTAACTGAAGTGAACCACTGGTTGTTTGAAATGTTTCGCCGGAAGCTGCAGCCGGAGTGGTGATGCTGACAATAGGAGCAATCGTGTCAGGCGCGATGTATGTAATGGTCAAAGTGTCAGTGGCCTGGTTGCTGCTAGTATCGGTGGCCGTGACAGTAATGAGATTGGCGCCTTCAACCAGACCAATGGCATCAATGGACCAGTTCTCAGTGCCAGATGCAGTACCACTGTGTCCGGAGGAGCTGGACCAGGAGACCTGCTGAAGATCATGATCGTCGCTGGCCGTGCCGGCAACCGTAATTTGGTTGTTTTCAGTGGTAAGTGTTTGTGCACTTGTAGGAGAAGTGATGGTGACAGTTGGTGGTTGAGCATCACTCGAAGCGATCGTTTTGGAGATTTCTTCCGAGAAACCGCTTTCATTGCCATTATTGTCCACAGCACTGACGGCAAAATAATACACCATGCCTTCGTCAAGGCCGGAAAGTGTATAGGTCGCACTTTTATCGACAGGAATCGGCGGCCCGTAGCTGCGGGGTTGGGTCCCGTAGTAGACATTGTATTCTTGAAGATCCGGTTCGGCATTGGGTTGCCAACTTAGTTGAACCGAAGCCGCAAACATCGCGGGTGGTGCCGCCAATAAAAAAAGTATCAAAATCAGAAGAAGACAAGATCGTTTTTGCATCGCTATGTTTACCTCGCTAATAAAAAGAGTTTTTCTTCTCGAGCGAGGGTAGTCTGCAATGATTAGGCCAAGAAAAACCTTGAATAGACAAAAAGGAAGAGAAGGGCGGAGGGTAAAAAGTCTTCTTTATACTTATCGTACGTTACTAAAAATTTCTTTAGGAAAATTTTAAAAATAGTTTTAACTTGCTGATAATTCATTTGATTTAAACTGTTCCGGCTTTGGCGTTGCCGGTACGGCAATTTTATTTGAACAACGCTAAACGACAACAGGGAAGAAGTATATATGGTAATTTCATTGTAATGAACTGTCTGATTATAGACAAATGTATGGATTTGCCTTCATCTTCTACAGACACGGTCAAGCTGCCTTATTGGGCTTTCTTAACCAGGGCGAATTCCTGATAGGAAGAACGGAAGGCCGAAAATCATTAACGTTGATGCACTCTCAAAAAGTCCGATTTCAAACGGTTTCGTAAGAAGTTCGAGATCAAGGCTTGCGAATCCTGAGGATCGAGGCGTACTTTTCGTACGCCGCAGTGACGAGGGATGAAGCGTAACGCCGATATTTATCCCTTTTTAGGGACGGTGTCCGCCGCTGGCGGATCGGATTTCTTACGAAACCGTCAACGTTGGCATGAAGAATCAATGTTTCCTGGATGATCCAAAAAAATATGGTTACTTGTTCGAAATTATGGTTGTCATTCCGGACTTGATCCGGAATCCATGCTCAAACTTACCCAAACGTGTCTAATATAGAAATGCGGATTCTTGTCTTGACCAAGGCCACCCAAGAATATGTGGTGATGCGTACTTCTATACAACGCAGTCGATAACCCTCGGATAATGCTGTTCATGGGAGAAGAGATTATTGCTGGATTAGTTTATACCCGAATTGTTTGGCCAAGGCCTCACCCCTTCGAACGGCATACCCGACGCCCGACACCGTCATTTCAAGCTTCTGGGCCAGTTCCGTCAGCGACATACCCAATTCACGAACACACCAGTGGCAAAACAGGCCGCGTGCGTCGGCCCGGGGCTTCTGCCGCCCCTTACGGAATATATCATCGGGTTCGATCTCAAAAATATTAGAGACCTTTACGGCAACTATATCCTGGTCGTATCCACGCTGTTTGAGGTCATAGCGGCGCTCCAGCCGATCATTGGCTTGGGCGAGCACCGCATGCACAAAATCCGAATCCCCAAGAATGCGCTGATCCCCCTTGATGCGATCCATTCCTTCCCGACGCATCTTTTTTACCCCTGCCCAGCCACCCAGGCTGCGCACCAACCCGCCGCCGACTAGTTCCGGGCGGCGGCCCATATCAATACCTTCCTCAACATAGGCAAGGTAGCGCCGGCGCGCAGAATCGACATGCGTTCCAAAATAGCCGAGCACATAGCCGTCATCCTGCCAGTCGCATTCCTCTGTGCCCGATAGTATATATGTCCTTCATGGTGAAAATGGTTTTTCCTATTGTGTTAACCCCTTCGAGTCCTTCGTGCTCTTAGTGCTAAAAAGGTTCTCGCCGTATGGGGATGACGTCGCATCTAAAAATTGAAAATTGGGTCAAATATCGTTCCAAATTAAGCACACTTAAATTCCAACACTCAAAAGCATATAAATATTGAGATAATTAAAGACGTCCCGTACGTCCCGTAACTCGGAACTCGTAACTAAATAATCTCAACAAACTCAATGACATAGTGGGGCTGAATTTGAATCATATCTGATTGACAAATAAAAGGTTTTCCATCAAAATGAATAAAATGCAAATTGAAGGAAAACCGTTCCGCTGTTCGAAAAGCGATTAGTTTTCCATCAAATCGAAAGTTGTGTCAAATGAAGGAAAACCACCATCAACCTAAAGAATGGACCGACAATCAACGGCGGATATTTTTGGATACGGTTCAACTCTATGAAGCCTATATCGATGCCATCCGCGCGAGCCGCTCCTATCGAGGCGGCATGCATTGGAAGAAATCAAAGGGTAAAGCGTATTTATTTCGATCCAGGGATCGCTTTGGTTATGGAAAAAGCCTTGGGCCGAGATCGCCGGAAACCGAGAGGATCCTCCGAGATTTTCGTCACGGCAAGGAGCGTTCCCAAAATCGTTTGAGGGCACTTAAAGAAAGGCTCAAAGAGCAGGCCCGCTTTTGCCGTGCCGTTCAAATTCAAAGAGTGCCCCGAACCGTTGCGGGCATTCTGCGGGTCCTGGATCAGTACGGATTAATGGGCCGTAATCTATGCGTGATCGGAACGAATGCCCTTTTTGCCTACGAGGCCGCGGCCGGAGTGTTTGTCGACCGTCCCGTTTTGGCAACCCGGGACATGGATCTCTTGTGGGACATCCAGGCGCGCCTGAAGCTCGTCACAGTGGGCGATCAGCCGCCGCCGGGACTCATCGACATCTTGCGCAAATCGGACCGCTCTTTTGCTCTTAATGTAGGCCAACCGTTTCGTGCGGTCAATAATGAAGGGTATCTTGTGGATTTGGTGAAGCCGGAACCCAAAAATATCATGGCTGCAGAGCGCCGACGTTTCGGAGAAGCCGGTGATCTGGAAGCTGTCGAAATCAGAAACCTGCAATGGCTGCTATCGTCGCCTAAATTCAAGCATGTCGTCATAGGCGAAGATGGCTATCCTGCCATGATGACCTGCCCCGACCCCAGGGTTTTCGCGCTCCACAAAATCTGGTTGAGCAAGCGCGCTGATCGCGACCCCCTAAAAATCACACGGGACCGTCATCAAGCCCTTACGGTGGCCTATCTTTTAGCGCGCTATATGCCGCAATACCGTTTTACATCCAATGAGCTTAAAATGTTTCCCAAGCGCGTGTTCGATTTGGCCGGCAAGGCGATTTCCGACATGGAATTCCCTCAGGAGTTCACATAGAGACCCCGTGTCAATGGGAATGGAAAGTGTTCCAGTTTAGTAGATCAGGCTGGCAGGTTGCGGGTTGATGTCAATAAACGACCCACCACCCGCAACCCTCGATTTTCCAACAACTCAACCAACTCAACCAACCCAACCAACTCAATTAACCCAACAAACCCGATCAACCCAACAAACCCAATGAACTCAGCAAACTCAATGAACTCATCAAACTCAACAACCTCATTACATCTTGACATCCGAGGCGGCTTTTCTTACCATTATCGCATCGATAAACAAAACGGGGAACATTATGCAAACAACCATTTCGAGCAAGTATCAGGTCGTCATCCCCAAGCCGGTCAGGGAACGGCTGCACTTGCACCCTAAACAGAAACTGACAGTCATCGAGAAGGACAACATGCTCATTCTGATTCCGCAAACGCCTCTTGAAACGCTTCGAGGCATTGCAGCGGGTGCCAAAACAGATGACTACCGTGAAAAAAAGGATCGGCTTTGATGGTGATCGTTGACTCCTGCGGATGGCTGGAATGGTTTTCCGGCGGCAAACTGGCCGACCGATACGAAATGTATCTTGCCGATCAGAAGAACATGCTAATGCCCGCGATTGTCCTTTACGAGGTCTATAAGATTCTGAAAAGGGAAGTGGGTGAAGAAAAGGCACTGCTGGCTGCAGGATACATGAAGAATTCGCCCGTAATACCGGTAGACGAAGTCCTTGCCTTGGCAGCGGCGGACATTGCATTGCAGGAAAAATTGGCCATGGCCGATGCCATCGTTGTGGCAACGGCGCGCTTGAATCATTGCACGGTAATCACTTCCGACGCGGACCTGGAAAATCAGCCCTGCGTGAAATTCATTGCGAAATAAAAGGTCATCCGATCGAAACATTTATGTGGATGGCGGGTGGCAGGTTGTGGGTTGATATCCGAAGGAGCTATTGGTCATTGGGCTTCGTGAGTACCGTGAGATTTTCTTCAAACCCTACCGCATCATCTATCGGGTCTCGGCCGAAAATGTTTATGTTATGGTGATTACCGATGGCCGTCGCGATATGCAAGCATTACTGCAACGACGGCTATTGCAGCCCTGAACCCAGCGTAGCCATGATCAAGGAATCAGAGAAACCGACAAATTGGCAAAAGAAATATTAACCCCTTCCACCCCTTCGTGGTAGAAAAGGTTCTCGCTATTGCCGTTTCCTTTCCGCTCGGCGCTTTTGCTGTCCCTTTTTCTGCGCCTCCCGCTTCCCGGCTCCCGGTTCACGCCCCACGTTTCACCCTTCACGCTCTTCATGTCCTTTATGGTAAAAAACTATTTTGCAGTTGTTTTAACCACTTCGTGTTCTTCGTGCCCTTCGTGGTAGAAAAGGTTCTCGCCGTTGCCTTTACGCAGTCTCTGTTGACATGCCACCCTGCCAGATATATATATTGGTATATACCACAGCCAAATGGAGGTAAACCATGCAAACTGCAAAAATATTTATTAATGGCCGTAGTCAGGCTGTAAGGCTGCCAAAAGAATTTCGATTCTCTGGAAACGATGTTTTTATAAAAAAAATCGGTAATATGGTTGTCCTTTTGCCAAAAGATGATCCATGGTCCTCGTTGGTCAATAGCCTTGATGAGTTCACCGACGACTTTATGAATAGCCGAAATCAACCCGCGCAGGATTCACGGGAACAATTTTAATGGAATTCATGCTTGATACAAATATTTGTATTTATATCATTAAGCGAAAACCACTCACCGTCATCGACCGTTTTAAGCGAACTAATATTTCTCAAATCGGCATATCGTCGATTGCGCTAAGTGAGCTTTTATATGGTGTTTCAAAAAGTTCAAAACCGGAACAAAATCAAATGGCTTTGTGCCAATTTGTTGCGCCGCTTGAAATCTTGCCATATGGGGATGACGCCGCTCAATATTACGGAACGTTAAGAGCCTATTTGGAAAATAAGGGAACGCCAATTGGTTCCCTGGATATGCTAATCGCCGCCCATGCGCTTTCAATTGATTGTACGCTTGTCACCAACAATGAAAAAGAATTTAGCCGGATACCGAATCTAAAAATTGAAAATTGGGTCAAATAGCATTCCCAAATGAGCACTCTTAAATTCCTGTTTTCGGTTTTTGTTTTCCCTTTGAGCTCGGTGTTTTTCTGCCCCTTTTCCTTTATTTACGCCTCACGCCTCACCCTTCAAGCTCTTCATGTTCTTCATGGTGAAAATGGTTTTTCCTGTTGTGTTAACCCCTTCCCCTTCGTGTCCTTCATGGTAAATAGGTTGTTGCCGTTTCTTTTCCTTTCAGCTTTGAGCTTGGCGCTCCTTTTCCTCCGTCTCCCGTCTCACGCTTCCTGGTTCCCGCCTCACGGCTCACGGTTCACGAATTACGGGTTCCCTCTTCATGGTGGGTTGTTTTTAATATTTTTTGCCCTTTACTTGCTTTATTCAACACTCAGATTGACAATCGACCCAATTACGGACTATATTTAGTCATAATGCGGAGGTTGGATATGAAACTATCGCGTCAAATCAAACCGATCAGTTACCTGAAAGCCCATGCTGCGGAGATCATACGTGGCTTGGCGGAGCAAGGCGAACCTCTGGTCATCACTCAGAATGGCGAAGCCAAGGTCGTGATGCAGGACATCGAAAGCTATGAGAAAATGCAGGAGACCATGGCGCTTCTGAAGATTCTTGCGCTCGGCACGCGTCAGATTGAGGAGGGTAGGGTCCAGCTCGTCGGGGATGTCATCCAACGACTTCGAGGCCGGAGCAAGCGTGGCTAACCCGGATATTTCATGAAAAATCCGGACTAATGTCTTTCCAAATATTTCTAACTGAAGATGCAACTCGCGACCTGGAAGATTTGTACGATTATATCGAATGGCACGACGTGCCGGGCAAAGCCGATTACGTTCTCGATCAAATAGAGAAGGCTATTTCCAGCCTTTCTGAAAACCCGGAACGAGGTGCCTATCCGAAGGAGCTATTGGCCATTGGGCTTCGTGAGTACCGTGAGATTTTCTTCAAACCCTACCGCATCATCTAT
>JAHLLS010000060.1 GCA_020444045.1 Deltaproteobacteria bacterium | reverse complement strand
AGTTACATACTTGTCGGCGGCGGTTGAGGGGGTTTTTACGAAACCGTCAAATATTTATTTCCGTAATTTTTTCGTATCGACCCAGGCGATATGTTCAACTTAGGGTGGAAAACCCTTTCCGCCACTAAAAACGCAGATCAGGAATATTTTTTGGGGGGAAGCATTTTTTCTTGTTTTCCCGATGCGTTGATGGTTATGGTCTCCGTGAGAGTTCACAATCTGCAGCCGGGAATGGTAACATAATAGAGTGATCAATGTCTGGAAAAGTCATAGCAACCAATAAAAAAGCCTATCATCAATATCATGTTGATTCGATACTTGAGGCCGGCATGGTCCTCAAGGGACCGGAAGTGAAATCCCTGCGAGCCGGACGGGTAAACCTCAAGGACGGGTATGCAACGGTGAAAAACGGAGAGGTGTGGCTGCATAATGTGCATATCTCTGCCTATAAGTTTGCTACCCATGAATCTCCTGATCCGATGCGGGTCAGAAAACTGCTGCTTAACAAGCGGGAGATCAAGAAGTTGATCGGCAAGGTGCAGGAAAAAGGGTTTGCTTTAATACCTGTTAAGATTTACTTTACAAGCAAAGGAAAGGCAAAGCTCGGTCTTGGTCTTTGCAAGGGAAAAACGCTGTATGATAAGCGGCATTCCCTGAAGAAAAAAGAAGCAGACCGTGAGATGGACAGAATGAGAAAAAGTTATAAGTAGTAAGGGAACTTTACACATCCTGATCTTGTCTTAATTTAGAGATAGGGAATCAACAGACAATGTTGATTTGTAATAAAGTCAAATTTGAAAATTATTATTCATAAGGGGGCGAAACGGGTTCGACGGGGATATGTAAGCTCGGGTTGCATGTCGAGGATTCTATCAACCTTCGTTAAAAAAGGTAGAACTTTAAATATAGTCGCAGATGACTATGCATATGCTGTAGCAGCATAAATAAGCTACTGTCCTTCCTTGTTATTCCTGCGGACTTGGAAAGGGCATCGACTAGCGGGATAGCTTCTAGGGTGCTTCACTGGCCCCTGCGGCGAAACAAAACAGTGGATAGCGCTGAAAACTCCTAGTCCTGGTGGTGTTTAGGCGCGATAAGCACTTAAGCAGGAATAAACATGTAGATACCTGAAGGGGAGTATTTTCGGACGCGGGTTCAACTCCCGCCGCCTCCACCATTTAAGTAGCCGGTTTCATTGAGATTGTTTCTTTTTGAACCCGGCTATTTTTGGTTGCAAAGTAGTTGCAACTTTCTTGTCTGATGTTATGACATAATCATGTTTTTTGAGGTTAACAGGAGTAATCTTCTTTATTGGGCTTTCTTTTTTCGGCTGATTCTTGAAACAGCAAGCCCAGCTAAGCCTGTGCCAAATAGAAGCATTGTTGCTGGTACGGGAACTGGTGAATATTCAAAATCAAAACTTAATGTTGTATTTGTCCTATAGCCCTCTAGTTGTACGTAAGCTGTGTCTGGGCTGTAGCCCCAATCTAAAACAGGAAATCCCCCGTTGAATGACATTGCCACAATGTCTGAATTGAGGGACGGGTCCAGATCATATAAGTCAATCCGATAATTCCGGCTGAAAGATGCCGCAAGGTTGGAAGGTGTATGGTCTCGGAAAATAATGTCAAAACCATCGCCTCTAATATCAAGGTCCAAATAAGTACCAGGGCCGAAATCATTCTGCAGCCAAGAGGTAAACTCTGCTCCTGAACCAACTACTTGAGGCGAAGAAAATGGAGATGGTTCTAAATAATAGCCAGAGGTATCATTATTTATAATTGTTGCGCCAACAGAGTCACCTATTAAAGAAGTCGCGAAACTATTATTACAAGCCACACTTACTACAAAAAAGCATACTGCGAATACAGTAAGTAGAAGTTTCTTTTTCATTTTCCTCACCTTGCAGTTTTTGCTACTTTCATGATTTATTAATCCGTTCAATTCATTTATTTGCCCCAAAAAACACAAGCAGAGGCAAGATTAGTCGTTACAATCGCGACGTTATGAGGGAGAATACCTCAAGATTCTTTTTTTTTGAATCCGGCTATTTTTAGTTGTGAAGTAGCTGCAACTTTTGTCTCTGGAGTTGCACTTGCATAGATGTCTCTCAGGTCGTCACCTTCCAGCCGAAAATATCTTTCAAAGGCCTTGTTGCTGGTGTGCATTGTTCCTCGTTTTATTTCTTCCGGACTGTGAAATTTTCTCAAGGCAACGGCTGAAGTATGTCGAGTTCCTCCATAAAGATCTACACCTTCAATACCTAAATTTTCACACGCCTTTTTCCACCATTTATAGAAATATTTTTCGCCAAAAGCCTGCCCAGGACGGCAGCCACTTAATCTTGATGTGTGACGGAAGAAACGGAGATGAGGCAAACCCGTAGGCATTGACTTTATAAATTCGATGTCTGCAGGCAATAAAGGAACAGATTTAATTTCGCCCTGCCCTTCTGTTTTGTGATTTTTTATAAAGATATAGCCATTGGAAACATCAATGTCGGATTCATTTATTTTGATGAGTTCCCCTGGTCTGATAGAAATATATGTGCATAGCCACTTAATACCGAGCCATATTCGTGGATTGATATGAAAGGAAATTCTTTTGACTTCATCAAGAATGGCAATTTGCTGTTCTTTACCAACTACCTTCCGGTAGGAAAGTTTATATTTCACTTCAGGGAATTCAGGAATTTGGCCATGGGTAATAACTTTCCGTTTTCTAAGCCATGTCCAGAAGGAATGAAGGCATGACTTCATGTTGTGTACGGTTTTGGGGGAAACGCGCTTTAGTTGATTGTGAAAGAAATCTTCAAGTTGGGCATAACCTATTTCTTTAATGTTGGTATGGCCCCACTCTTTTACCGCTTGCTGCATGTAATTGTTTAAATTGTTGTAGGATTTTCTCTTAACCTTGTCGCTACCATGAAGCTTGTATTCCAACCATTTTTCAGCAAGGGTCTGAAATCCTAATGGTTTCCCCTTTTTATAATCTCGCTCGTCAAATTTCCCTTGGTCTGTTTCATATCTGAACCCCGTCAAAGCACGGTGTGCTTCATCATACGAATTAAAATTTTTGAAAACACCGCCAAACTTGACAATAAATTTATTTGCCCTTTGTTCATCGTGAACAGGACAAACCAGACCATTCCGAAAGTTATCACGGAACTTCAGACCACAAATAGAGCATTTCTGCCGACTATATATTCCACCACGCATACACATACCTCCCTTTTCAAAAGGCATACTTGCGTGATTTGTTTTTGTCAACAGGTTCAAGTTTAATGCTCCAACAAATCCTAACAGTCCACCTAGGGCGGCGCCGGGCTGATCAGCGCATAGGTGGAAAATTTTTCTGTTTTTATGGGCTGTAACTATTTGATATTATTGGGCCCAAAAATGATAAAAAAATAACAAGAAAAATGACCCGCTCCATTCCTAACAACACAACCCCTTGTCTGGTGGAGAATAGGCCAGGGCGCGTAAACCCTTATTTGTGATTCGCTCCGCTCATTCGATTAGAAAGATGTGAAACAAGTTCACATCGACCGCCTAGCCCGATAAAAATCCTTACGCGCCCTGGCCTGTCGATTTTTGCTTTCTTGGCTTATTCTGCTTTTTTACGACTGATATTTTTCTTTAACGGCTTCTCAGCAGATAAGAGAATCATAGCAAGCGTCCCAGGCCTCAGACTGCCGGACAAGAAACTTGTTCATGTAATCCGTGTTTCGCGTCTCATAGTCCTTGGTCAGTTTTTGCTTGACCGATATTGCCAGGGTATCAACAATTTGATTTATTTCTTCAGCCGTCTGGCCGAGGTATGCAGCTATGGAAATGGCAAGACCGGCCGCTTGATCTACAAGCGGTTGGATGACTTTCTTTGCCCTTTTTGCTACGCGCTCAAGATGAATGACTTTGTCTGTCCATTTGATATTGGTAATGATGTCCCAGAACTTTGTATTTTTGGCATTTTTTATGTTTTGACGGTCTACTTTTTTGCAGAGACGGAACCATTTTGTGGTCAAATATTCCCAGATTCCCTGGAGGTTTTGAGCCAGATCCTCAAATTTGACAGAGGACAATTCTTTCAGAATGTCCTTGCGAAGCTGGAATTCTACGCGAGTGACAGGGACATTATCTTCAATGGAAATACCCCAGAGATCATGGAAAAAGGCTCTTTTGGCCGGGTCGTTTTTGAGTTCAAGGGCTTTGTCATAAATGCGAAGGCCACAGACAGATGTTTTTGAAAATCCAAATGAGGCATTGCTAAACTTGCGTCCTTCACCGCGAAGATCAAAGGTTAAGGCTTGCTTTACCCATTTTTCACGATCAAAAATTTGTGTTTCCTGAATATCAAGACCCACACAGTCAACGGCGGGATCAAAGCGATTGACGGAAGTCTTGATGACTTCCCCGCCATAGAGCATAAAGAGATGCTCCAGGGCCTTTAACACATCGAAAACACCGCGATCCCAACAGGAAACAGAACCTATCTCCACAAAGACATTGGGAGTGGTTCCTCTTGGATCGTGACGAGAAAAGAACACATGAATATCGGCGGTTGAGATGTGCCACCCATAACCACCTTTCTTGCCTGAGGGGTAGACGATGAAATTTTCAAAGTCCTTCAACTTCAGAGGATGATTTTTATAATCGTCTGCTTGGCAGTCGAACTTCGCTCTTTCCAAGATGGTAAAAAGTTCTTCCTTGTCCCAAAAAACAAAGAGGCCGATGTGGAGTGTATCGATCCCCCTAAACACCTGAAAACATGGAGTTTCCCCACCTGATTTAACCGAATGACCTCCCCATGCTATACTCAATGGGGGGGAGGTAGATTCACCTTCCGAGTTGACGCCGAGCCAGGAATACGTAAATATGGACATATCGTGTACCTCACGATAGCCCCTGCTGCTTTGCGCGTAGACTGGCCGGTCTGGAAAGCAGCGTGGGGCATTTTAGGTTTTGGAGTTTTAACGCCTGCTCGTTTCGCTCAGGTCGCTCACTGCGCTGGCTTTTTTAAAGAGGGGCGTTGCTTCTTTCTGTTGTTACTTCCGTAAAAATCTAATCTTGGTCAAAAAACCTCTCTGATAAGGGGTGTGTTGTCTTTGTCTCTTTTTCATTTCTCTTGAGGCACTTTGGGCTCTCTCTTTGTATTCAATACCGGTGTTTGCATTTGAACTATCAGTATTTAAAAAATGTATACGCACGGGCAATAATGTGAATCAATGGGCTTGGGGCTTACGCCTTCGGCTCCCGGGGTTTCACCCCAGACCCCATGGAATGACTTTTTCAATTTTCTTTTCCTGCAGCAACTTTCATCTCTACCGGCAAGCACAATATAAAAAATCCGCTGCCTTCGGGGACTCAGTCCGCTTCTTTTTTATATTGTGTTGCCTATAATCTCAGACCATCGGCTGATACCAAGATTCCTTTTTATACTGCTAATGCAGAAATAATCTGCCAAGCAGGAGGGAACGTGACTGTCTGCCTGTTAAATTTTTGGCTTTGTAAGGTAATGATTAAAAGTCTTGGATATGTGGAAAAGCAAAAAAGAATTTTCAGCTTATTCTTGCGAAAATGAGCTGAAAATTCTTTAGGTTGTGGTCTTGGATGTCTAATTGAAAGGGCAGTGTTGTGTCTATCTGCTTGTAATGATATGGATTTATAGCATCCATTAGGAATGGGAATACGGCACTCAGGTATGCTACTGTCAGCAAGATTGACAGAAGGCACACCTCCATTGTAAGGTGTGATCATGTGGGCACCTCCTAAGGTGTTTGCTGCGGCCTACAGGTTGGGAAGTTCTTGGCGGGACCCCCCCAACCTGATAGGCTTTTTTTTATGTTTTTAAATTATGATTTTCATTAGCTGAATTATCATCTACTAACGCCTTAACAAAAAGCTTAAAGGCGGAAGCCATTTTAGATAATTTTACAAAACCAGCCATTCGCAAAATTTTAAATTGATCAAGTCCAACATAAATTAAATTTCTCCCAAATATATTGAGCGGTAATCCCAGGTAATCAGCATACTTGTCTAATTGTTCTTTAACATCTTTGTCTATTACCACGCTAATTGTCACAGGTTTTTTATCTTTTAAAGCTATTAGAGCCTCTCTAATACCTTCATGCTTTACATGTCTCTCAACCCCATCGGTGAAAAATTTTAAAAGCGGAATTACACCACCTTTATTCAAAATTTTAAAATCATCTAAGGCGATATAAATTAGATTTCGGGCAAATTTTGATAATGGCAAGTCTAGTTCTTTAGAGTATTTTTTTAGTAAATTCCTAATGTTATAGTCAACTTGTACAGATATGATTACTTTGTTTTTTGGTAGGCTCATCTTATAAACCCTGTTGGTTAAGTTGTTTAATAACCTTTTTATTATTTAACAAAGGTAAAGTCAATATGTTTTTTTCAAAGATTTGAGCCTTTAACAAACTCAGGTATGACCGGCACCGTTGCCTGTGCGGGATGCCCTCTTCGGGCAAACCCACACAGGCAACGAATGCGGTGGACGACGTCATGTCGAGGAAGAGTCCCGTCTGCTTGCTCTTTCGCTCGACGCAAACGGCGAAGAGTCTCAACAGGCTGCTTTCGAGTTCAAACTAACCAGAATGGTTAAATGGATAAGCGATACTTTCACGTGGTGTTCTGATAACTTGAGAGTGTTGTACCAATCATATCTAAGGCAATAATAAAAAATTCCCCTCCCCAAGCCCTATCAAACAATAGTTGACATAAGCACCTAACTTTCCTATAACAATCAGAAGCTGTCACTAAAAGTTTTGGCAACTCATTTTCTCTGTTGTGTAAGGTTATCAAGTTTCTTGTTATCCAGTCGAGAATGAATGATATCAAGCAGAAAACAACCTAAATGCCTGAAATTTCGTTGCCAATATTTTAAACTTTGTGGAGATATCAAGAAACTAGATAATAACTTGTTAACTTTCTAGGAGAAAATTGAAAGGCTAGGATGAAATACGGAATTATTGAAGGTTACCGCTCACTTCCTAAGCCACGCATGAAAGGCCAATGTCCGGTCTGTGGTAACGATGTTGTTTCAAAATGCGGCAATAAAACCATATGGCATTGGGCACATGTTGCGAAAAAGCACTGTGATTCATGGTGGGAAAACGAAACCCAATGGCATCGAGACTGGAAAGATAAATATCCTACCGAGTGGCAGGAGGTTGTCCTTTTTGATGAAATCAGTGGAGAAAAACATATTGCTGATATCAAAACTGATTCGGGACTTGTAATTGAATTCCAGAATTCACCCCTCACAAGCGAAGAGCTAAAGCAAAGAGAAGCATTTTACAAAAACATTGTTTGGGTAATCAATGGTGATAAATTTAGAAATAATTTCCATATTCTTCACGGGCTTCCAGACCCCAAATCTTACTTAGTTGAAGATATTGTGTTTTATCCAAGGAAACACCACCAACAAGGGGAACTATTTTATCGAAAGTCGGAAAATCCTGGCAATCCGTCTATGGTAGAAATCCATGGCATCCATGAAATCCAAGATGAAATAAACAAAGAATATAGAGGCCACCATGTGTATGACTGGGTTCGGCCAAGAACAGTTTGGTACGAGAGTAGCAAAAAAGTCTATATAGATTTCGGTAATGAATTTCTTTGGAATTTACAAATATACGATGACAGAGGACTCCCCTGCGTACAAGCAATCAGCAAGTTACGTTTCTTAAAGGAGTCAGGAAGCAAAATCGAAAGTTAACAACAGCATTCGCGCGCCCAGCGAAGTCCGAGTCGTTGGGATTCTACTGAAAAGTAGATGAAATTTGATATTGTTACCCAGTGGGTGAGATTCAGTCGTAAGAATCAAGTCCCATCAGATTAAAGTTTAGCCAACAGGTCTGTAGTGAAATCCGCAGGTAAGCCCGGTAACGGGAGTCTGGAGCCGGATGGAACAAGGGCGCAGGCTCTGTATTGAGTCCCGAAAATTGTATAGTTGTGGTCCGTTAGGATAAATCCATCATCGATGGATGAAAGCCGACCCTTTGGATGCCGCGGGAAGGCCGCAATCCCAAATGCGATATGGCGAGTGTTTGGGATATCACCGGGATCTGAGACCAGGGCATGTTCTCAAATGGGTAACTCGGGAACTGGGGAGATCCTATTGATCCCCTGCATATACACGGTTTGGGGAACAACCGAATTGAAAAATCCCTGGCCCGGATGAAGAGGCTCGATTCTCATCCGGGAGACCCCCCTGGGGTAAAACGAATAACATTGAGAACAGCAGGTATCGGAGGAGGATAGCGAAGAGCGAACGAATCCGAGAAGGACAATAGGAAGTCTTAGCTGACAATAGTACCGTAGGCCATCACTGGTCGGTAAGGTGGGGAAGTGAAGCCCAAGCGACCCACTGCAGGGAAGAGGAAGCCGGGTATAACGTTTTACTGAAGGGAAAGATGGGAGATACTTCGAGATCATCAACCGTGTCAACGCAACTTCAGCAAATTGCAGAACAAGCCATACAATATCCAGAGATGGTGTTCACCACATTGGCACACCTGCTGGACGAACCTTTCTTACGGGAAGCGCATCGGCGTATCAACAAGAAAAGCGCATCCGGTATCGACAAGGTAACTGCAAAAATGTATGCAGAAACTTTGGAAGATAACCTGAGAGATCTTCATGAACGGCTCAAGAGTGGTCGCTATAAAGCACCGCCATTTGAGCGGGTCTGGATTGATAAGGAGCCGGGTAAACAGCGTCCAATTGGAATTCCAACGTTTGAGGACAAGATAGTCCAACGTGCGGTTGAGATGTTGCTGAGCGCAATCTATGAGCAGACGTTTTATTCTTTCTCTCATGGATTTCGTCGAGGGCACAGCCAGCATAAAGCTCTTCACGAGCTTCGTGAAAGTTGTCGTGAGCACAACATTAATTGGATAATAAGTGCAGATATAACAGGACTATTCGATAATATTGATCATGGACTGTTGCAGGATATCATCCGCCAAAAAGTGAATGATGGCAGACTGATGAGTCTGATTGGGAAATGGTTGCATGCCGGTGTTATGGAAGGAGGTAAAGTCGAGTACTCTGAAAAGGGGACTCCTCAAGGCGGAGTAATTTCTCCCGTCTTAAGTAATATCTTCCTTCATGAAGTATTAGACGACTGGTATGCAAAAGAAGTTCGCTCCCGAATGAGAGGGGGGGGCTGCATAATCCGGTGGGCAGATGATTTTATTCTCGGTTTTGAACTTGAGGCTGATGCCAAACGGGTGATGGAGGTATTACCAAAACGTTTTGATCGTTTTGGCTTGGAGCTTCATCCTGAAAAGACAAAACTGATACCATTTAGCAAACCAAGCCCCAAACGGAATGGCCAGAAAAAGCCAGGAACGTTTGATTTCTTGGGATTTACGTTCTATTGGGGAAGAACTCTGCAAGGGTATTATGTGATCAAGAAGAAAACAGCTCGGAAACGGTTGAATCGTTTTCTCCGGATGCTGTGGAACTGGTGTAAGGGCAATCGTCATGATCCAATAGCGGTGCAGTACAGAATATTGTGCAGCAAGCTGCGTGGTTTCTACCAATACTATGGAGTACGTGGGAATTACAAAGCATTGGAAGTGGCGTTTGAATTTTGCGAAAAATCCTGGCGTCGGTGGTTGAGCCGTCGTAGTCAGAAGGGCACAGTCTTATTTGAAGACCTTCGCAAGTGTTTTCCTTTACCGCTTCCCCGAATAGTTCATAATATTTGAAGGCAAGTGGGCAGCAAAGTTATACGCCAATCGGGGTGTCGCCTGGTTGGTTTCCTGTTTGGTAGAAAGAACGGGAACTGAGGAGCCGGATGAGGGAAATCTTCACGTCCGGAACTGTGGGGAGGGCGTCGGGTAACCGATGCCTTTACCCGAAACGCGGACGGCAAAAAGCGCCGCTCGTTCCTCGCTATGCTTTTTGCCTCCGGTGAATTGCGGCGTTCGGCTGGGACGATTAAACCATATAGTTGATATGTTATTGGATGTCTTTATAAGTTCTGAAAAATAGGGTATTCCTCTTTCTGATATCATTTTGACTTAAAAAGCTTTTGGAGGTTTGCGGATGGCATATTTGAACGATAAATTAAGCCTTGATGACTTCAACGAACTACTTGATGGATTATCATCTCCAATCTTGGCTTTTAACCGTGATAAGGTTGTCGTTTTTGCCAATAAATCATTTCTTGAACTTTGTAACAAAAAGACACTCAAAAAAGACAATGTTATCTCTTCTTTGTTCCCAGAGAATAATTTTAAGGAATTAATAAAGCAAACCAATGAGATGAGCAAAGGGATGCTGTACGAATTAGAAAGCAACACTCTAATATGTAATAAATATAAATTATCTATCAGTAAATCATTTTGCGGAAATCATGGAGAGATTTTTATTTGTTCATTCCTTTCTGACTTTGAGAGGATTACTCATGAAAAAGACGAATTACTTGAATATATCAAACAAACAATAACATTGGGTACTTTTACTGCAAATTATGACGCTAATTTAACAAAAAAATCAATTGGCAATCTAAACAATTTAATTAATAGAAATGCAAATATCAAAAACTCCATGAAGGAAATTGCGAAGAAAATTTGTAAGATTCTTAACGCATCTGGCTGTCTTATTTGGATGAAATCTGCAGAAAAAAAATTGGTGGTATGTGGCCAATATGGTCTCGTTAAAACGTATGTAGCAACAGGTCTATTAGACATTGAAATAGGAAGAGGACTCACGGGTAAATATATTAATTACAAAGACCCGGTAGTTATAAACGACCTTAAAGACAACAGATTGTTGCACCATAAGAAATTCCCAGTTGAGGAGAATGTAAACTGCATGATATCCATTCCGATGGTTTATGAGAAAGAAAATATAGGTGCCATAAATGTTTTCAAAAAAAGCAATTGCTCATTGACTGAAGTAGACAATACTATTGTTAAATCATATGGAACAATTGCAGCAAAGGTACTCATAAATGTATTGCTTTTGGAAGAGCTTAAAAAAGTTAAGGAAGAGCTTGAAAGTATTATTATGAGGAATTTAGAATCCCCCAAAAGGGGGTTCTTTAAGCCTCTAGGAGCTATGATTAATCATGAGATGAAAAATATTTTGAATATTTTCAAGATCCAATTAGATGAAATAGTAAATGACTCAAAAATAATGAATAAATTGAGTAATCGAAAAAAAAATGAACTTAAAAGTTTAGCGGTACAAGTGAAAGCAAGTGTAAAAATTTCAAAAGAAATGAGTGAATTTTTTACTTATAAAGAAGAAGATCAATTAGAAGATATTAATATTTTCAAACTAATAAATAGAGCAACTACCTTTCTAGCAACAAAAATCAACAAAGCCGATATTGAGTTACACACTAGCGGGATAAACGAAAACATTTTCCTGCACGGCAACTACATGGAAATGTTAATGATAATTTTTAATTTGTTGACTAATTCGATAAAAGCTATCAACAAAGTCTATAAACACATTCATCCGAAAGGCAATATTTATATTATCGCCAAAAAGGACATTAACAATATATATATTGAAGTTGAAGACGACGGATGTGGTATATCCAACAAAGATATAAACCATGTTTTTAAGCCAGGCTTTTCAACAAACAAAAATGACACGGCCAAATCTTCTGGTATTGGGCTTTATGGGTCTAAACAAATTGTTGAAGATGAATATGGCGGTAATATTTCAATTCAATCTACCGTAGGTAAGGGGACAAAGGTTACGATTGTAATCCCAATTAATTAGAGGAAATTATGCTTTCTACACATTCTTTGCAACGCCTGAATAGACCAACAGTATTCTTTTTTGACGATGAAGAAAATGCCGTTAAATCTCTTGGTCGGCAACTACGAAAAGAGGGGTTTTTAGTACACACCGCTCATGAAAAAAGGCGCACAATGCACTGTTTAAACAACAATATATATGATGTTTATTGTGTTGACATACAAACACCTTGGTCTTTGACGTATGGAATACAGTTGATTAAAAAGATCCGGGAAAAGAATCCTCATGCTTTTATAGATATTGTCTCTGCACATCGGGAATATTCCAGCCGCATTGAGGAGATTGGTGCAGATCATTTTACAGAAAAACCAATTGATGACATTCATGAATATGCAAATAATCTGATGGAAAATATTTACAACAAATTATTTCTCTTAGACAATCCTTTATTTGGTGAAGGAAGCACCAATGATCTCAATAATTATATTCTAAGAACAATTAATGTTTTGAAAGAAAACCCAGAGATTAGAACAATCATGCTCGAAATATTTGGCAAAGAGTTGCCGGTGATAAAGCACCAGGCTCTTGAGTTAGAAAAGCTTGCTAATATTTCCAAAAAATATATGGAAGGATCGCAGAGAATGATCAAATTAGCAAATAATATTATTGGAGACATAGATGAATAAGTCAGAAATATCTGCTTTTTATCACGAATACAAAGACAGACAGAAAGAATTTAACGAAGCTATTGATCTTCTGAAATCTCTCAACATATTGGAACTGAGTAACAAACAATTTGACGCTATAAATAGTAAGTTACGATTGCTTTCTAAAGAGAAAAGAAACTTTGTTATGAATGATGCCTTCAAAAAAACAATTTACTTCAAATTACAACAGGAAGGATATCGTTCTCAAGAAATTAGAAATATTTGCTCACAAATAACCAAGAACTGGAATCTAATTATCGACAACTCACAATCTGTATCAATGGTAGATCTTGTTGAAAATGCAATAAAATGTTGGGAAAGAAAGGAAGCATATTTGAAAGAGCTTGTTAAGGAGGATAGGGAAAATAATATTAAATCAAAGAAAAAAATTGTTGGTACCCTCCGCTTGTTAGCTGCTGGCGGAATTTTTGCTTATGATGCATCGATGTTTGCGACGAATCCTACAGATAAAATATTTTTAGCCTCTTTTTGGGCATCTGCTGCCATATTTTTTCAAGGTAGTGACGATTTTTTTGTTTGCTAACTACCACAAATTAAATGATTCCATTTATTTTTTAATAAAGAATCTCCTAACAATATTAATACCTTGTTTGATTTTCACCAAAATAAATATCAACATACTGATGTAAAAGGGAATGCCGAACAATTTCATTGAGTTGACCGGGAGAACGCATCCGGGTTTATCTGCAAGTATGGTGGCCGGCAACTCATGAAGAACGTTCGGCTGCCAAGCAATTAAGACAAGGAAATAAACTCAACAAAATACTGTGGGCGTTAGTTTTAATAAATTGTACTGACAATGGGAAAAACTAATAAAAGATATAACCCCACTGAACGTATTGGCATCAATGCAACAGAGGGGATTATACTCAACGAATTTGGGTGGATTTTTCGCGACCAGCCAATAAGTGATATGGGAATTGATGCACACATAGAGAGAGCGGATAAAGGAGATCCCACAGGAAAGAAAATTGAGTTACAAATCAAAACAGGTTTGACTCATTTTAAAGAACATGATGATGGTCTGGTGTTTTATGGGAAAAACGTCCACTTAAAATACTGGACAAACCATTCTAACCCAGTAGTACTTGTTGGGCATTTGCCAGAAACAGGAAAGACTTATTGGGTTAGAATAACAACAGAGAATATTGAATTAACCCCAAAAAATTGGAAGATAAAAATTCCATATTCTCAAGAACTAAATTCTAAAGCTCTCGATAAATTTATAGCAATAACAGATAGCACACCTGCAAGTGCTTTATCGCAACAAATTGCGAATGAAAACGAGGGGCCTGAATCTCGCGGAATATACGGGCGACAGGCTGAGATTAACAAAATCATCTCATGCTTATCAGCCAAGGCCATTATCACATTATATGGAATGTCTGGTATCGGTAAGACCTCGATTATTAGTGAGGTAACAAAATCTAATGGTTTCAGGACGTTTAGCATTTTTCACCTGGCAGTGTATCGAGGCATGAAATTTCCTGAAATCTACCGCCAAGTGGCCCCTGCCCTCGGATGCCGTGACGAAAATCCAACACCTCCGATTCGGCTTTTCAACAGGGAAATTGATTTTACAAATTTTGCCCGTTTTGCTGCTAAAGCCTCTCCAGTTATTATCCATCTATCACAAGCCCAAAATCTGTTTCACAACAATAAGTTTAGCGACATCGACATATTAGATTTTTTTTGGGCAATCGCAAAATATGCTCCTGCTGTAAAAGTTATTCTTGAATGCCGTGAAATTCCTCCTGAAAATTCTCTGCCAGCCAAGTTAAACAATACTATTAAGATAAATGGGCTAAACCAGGAAAGCTTGAAAGAATATTTCAAGCGCCCATTTGTAAAAGCCCCCCAAAAAGGATGGAATTTAACAGAAAATGAGGCAGAGGTGGTTTGCCAACGGTTAAGCTATAAAGACAAGAAAGCTAATCGAGCACACCCATTAGGTATGTTTCTTCTTGCTTCTGTAGCTGACGGAATGGGTAATACACCGATAGCAATTCTAAAAAGCCATGAAGATTCATTAAGAGACAAACTTGAAGAAAATCTTTTTCAGGATTTATACGACAAAGTTCTTAGTAGCTCTGAACGTCATGTCCTACGTCTCTGCGCTTTATATCGAGAAGAGATTCCTGACTCTCATATAGATAAATTAAACGAGCTAGCAAAAGATGTAAATGCCTTCGACCATCTCGTGCGTCGGTGTTTATTGACTCCAGATGAAACTCAAGAGAAGTATTATTTACATCGCTTAATTTCGCTTCTGACAAGAAACCGGACTGATAACGAGAGTGATGAGTTTTTTATAAATAATGAATGTATTGCGGATGCTTGGCTTGATAAAGTTAAGTATTCAAAACGTATCAGTATTCCAAGAATGAAAGCTGCTTCTGAGGCAATTTACCATCTTACCGAAGCAAAATGCTTTTATCGTTTACAAGAAATTTCTGACCGATGGATAAGGACAGATATTATTCCCCATCTTGCTAAAGTATCTTCGCGTTTGAATAGAGAAGGACGAAAAAAAGACAATCTACATGTCCTAGATTTGATAGTAGCTATCGACCCAGATTATCATAAGGGGCATCGTTTTCTTGGAGAAGCACTTGAAGCAATAAAAGGTGCAGGGAATGATAAAGCGCTAATACATCATGAAAAAGCTTATAGTTTAAGACCCGAATTCCCTCCATATCTTGCAAATCTCGGACGCTGCCTTCTGGCACGGGGCGAACCACAACGGTTTCTTGATATCGTTGACAATCTTGAAGGTCGCCTGCGGCAACAAGTAATGAACGGTCACAATTACGCGATTTATACACAATGTCTTTCGAAATTGGGACAGCAAGAACAAGCTTCTAAAATACGACAAGAAAAAATAGCTGGTGGTATTCGACATGCATCTATTTATAATGACGAGGCTGTATTCCTACGGAACAAAGGCCAATTGGCCGATGCTATATCTATTTTAGAAAAAGCGGAATCACTTTGCATTGACAACGAACACACAAAATTCACACTCGTTAGCATATTACATAAAATGGGTGAAAATTCGAAGGCTTCAGAGATTAGTCAAAACTATATTAAGGGGCGTTCAAGGCAACCTGCATTTTATAGTGAGGAAGCGAAATATCTATGCTCCTTAGGTAAATTTGATGACGCATTAGACATTATCTTGCAAGCAAAGAAAAATCGAGCAGTAAGCGATGATATTAATTTTACCCATATTGATATCTTAAAAAGGAAAGGGAAACATGACTCCGCTTCAAAGATACGCCAAAGTCAAATAAAATCGCGCTCAAGGATCGCTGCATACTATATTGATGAAGCAGTATATCTCAGAGACTTAAAAAGATTTGATGAAGCTTTTGACATTTTAGATGATGCAGTTCAACTCGGGATATCAAATGACTACGCCTTGTCTGTTCGGTGTAGCATTTTTGAAAAAAAAGGTGATGGCAACAGTGCTTCAACTATACGAAATAAAATGATAAAATCTGATTCTGTAGAAAGTGTTTTTTATAGTGATGAAGCAAAGTATCTTAGTGCCCAAGGCAAACACGATGAAGCATTAGACATAATATGCCTCGCCGAAAAGAAAGGAATTTCAAGCGACTACTCGTATGCTATTAAAGCAAAAGTCCTTGAGAAGCTAGGCAATAAGAAAGAAGCCTCTCGTATCCGCACAAAACAAATTTCATCCAACTCACAGAATCCAGCCTTTTATACAGACGAAGCTGAATATCTTATTCAGAGAAAAGATTTTGACAAGGCCCTTGAGATATTAGATCAAGCTGAAAGTGTCGGAGCTAACAATGAATACACTAAATCTGTTCGAGCAAAAATACTTGATCAAAAAGGGCAAAAAAAAGAAGCTTCAGCTATCCGAATGTCTCAAATCCAAGCTGGGTCGTTCAACCCTATTTTCTATAATGATGAAGCGGTTAGGCTTAGAGAAGATGGCAAAAATTCAGATGCACTTAACGTGTTGGACCTCGCCGAAAACCTGAATGCGACCAATAATTACTCTGTCACCATAAGAGCAAGTATACTTGAGAAAATGGGCGAAGGAGAAAAGGCATCAAAATTGCGCCAAGAACAAATAAGGGGAAAAGTGAAACACGCTGCTTTGTATAATGATGAAGCAATCTATCTTTCCAATTTAGGATTGTTTAATGAAGCGCTAACCGTTCTTGATGAGGGTGAAAAGATTGGGATTTCAGATGACCACAACCTATCGATAAGGGCATCAATATTAGAAAAAAATGGGGATGGATCCTCCGCGTCTAGTTTAAGACAAAGTAAAATTAAGTCAGGGTCACTTGATCCTGTTTTTTTTAATGATGAAGCGGTCTATCTCCGAAATATTGGGAAGTTTGATGAGGCACTAGAAATATTGGAACTTGCAAAAAACAAACAGGTAAAAAATCAAAATACTAATTCTATACGACTAAGCATTCTTAAGAAAAAAGGTTCTCTCAATAAGGGCAAGAATAGGTAATCGTTTTATCAACAAAATCAAACGGCAAAAGAGCCGAACAATTGCATACACCAGATGGCGAGAAGCCCGGCGGCGCTGACGCGGCAACTTCATTGGCGCCACTGGTGATGCACGACGTTAACTATAAATACCTACACATCAAATTAAAGGAAATTTATGCGGCTTAAATCATTAATTTTAGAAAATTTCCGTGGGTATCAAGAAGAAAGCATAATCAATTTTGATCAATCTTTAACTGGTATTACAGGGAAAAATGATTCTGGGAAATCCTCAATACTTGAAGCCTTAGAGATATTCTTCAATAATGACACAGTCAAAATTGACTCGGGTGACCTTAATGTTAAAGCCACAAATAATCTGATTACAATTGGGTGTATTTTTGACTGTTTACCAGAAGAAGTTATTGTCGATGAAGACGTACCGACAACTTTTCAAAATGAATATTTAACAAATAAAAACAATGATCTAGAAATAAGAAAAGTATACAAAGCTCTAGCAAAGGTTGCCGCCCCCTCCATTTATTTAAGAGCATTCCACCCAACAGTTGAAAATCTCAACAACCTCCATTCCTTAAAAATTGCTGATCTGAAAAAAGTTGGGAAAAATCTTGGAGTTGAAGAGTCTATTGAGGACCAACGAGTAAGTTCTTTATGGCGGAAAGCCATTTGGGAAACTTGCGAAGATTTAAAACAAGAAGATACTGATATAGACATTAGTCAATTTGGTAAAGAAGGTAAGAGTATTTATTCCAAAATCGAAGCCCTATCTCCGACCTTTGCTTTATTCAAGGCCGACAGAGAAAGCAGTGATGTTGATCCTGAAGCAAAAAATCCTATGCAGGCGGCAGTTAACCAGGCAAAAAAAGTACTCCAAAGTGAAATCGACATATTACAAGCAAAAATTGAGACAAGCGTATTGGAAGTTGCAGATAGGACTTTGGAAAAAATCAAAGAGATGGATCCAAATCTTGCTAATGAGTTGAAACCAAAATTTAAAGATAAACCAAAGTGGACATTTAATTTCACTCTAGATGGTGATGAGGGCGTACCAATAAACAAAAGAGGTAGTGGTGTCAGGAGGCTCATTCTTCTCAATTTTTTCCGAGCGGAAGCAGAAAAGAAAAAACAAGACAAGAATTCACCACGAGTTATCTATGCCATTGAAGAACCAGAAACATCTCAACACCCAAATTATCAAATAATGCTGATGCAATCTCTCATTGATCTTTCACTGAGGGATGAATGCCAGATAATACTGACTACTCATGTGCCAGCACTTGCGGGCCTAATTCCAGTGGAGGGGATTAGGTTTATTAATAAAAAAGATAGTGGTGACGTTGAAATAAAGAGCGGAGATGACAGTGTTCTTGAAGAAGCAGCAAGTAGCCTTGGAGTACTGCCAGAAAGCTCGGTGGCGTCTGCCAAGGCTGTTGTAATGGTCGAAGGCCATAGTGATACGACCTTTCTCCACCATACTAGCGAAGAATTAAAATCAGCTGGTCATATACCTGATACAATTGCAGAAAAAGGCATTGCCCCTATTCCTATTGGAGGGTGTGGCAATTTAAAACATTGGGTAACCAAAAAGCTAGTTGATCAACTCGGTCTCGAGTGGTGTGTTCTCTTAGATTCAGACGTTGGTGATCCTGTTCAAAATGGAAGAAACATTACGAAAATAAAAGAAGTAAGAGATTTAGGCAAGAAAGGCATTTTAACAAGAAAGCGTGAGCCCGAAAACTACATAGACCCTTCAATAATTAAAGACCAATATGGTATCGAAGTAACCTATACAGGTACATGTGATGCAAAGAAAATTATTGGTTCTGCAACGAAGACCAGAAAAGCAGACGTTTTAGAAAAGTTCTGGCCACATATGACAGCTGCTCAAATGGTAGTGTGTTCCGAATACGATGATGGGGAAGAAAAACGAATTGAATTGGTTGAGATATTAACTGAAATACTTGGAATAATATAATAAATTCAAACAGTTAACCAGTGCATCAACCAGACCGGGAGAACGCATGCGGCCTGACGGGACAACTTCGGTGGCCGGTCTGGTTATGCTGGTCGTTAACCCACAAATTCGAACAAGATAGGATTGAATTGAATTATGGTTTTTCCCCCTGGCAATAATTGGTTTAGGAAATTTTTTGAAGAGCAGCAAAGGCTTCAAAAATTACTCAATCCATTTCCTAAATCAATTATGCAGCATCAAGAAATGTTAGCCAGTCTTCGTTTTCCAGCACTTGAATATCAAAATAGTATTCTCGAACAAGCAAGCATTAAAAACTACCTTTCAATTGCTGGCTTCTCAAATGAATATCTGACGGTGCAACAGCAAATTCAAAATAGCCTAGGCAATATTGGTGGAATAACAAAAGAGATAGAACTCCTCAAAAAATCTTCTCTGTATGATTCAATTCTTGCGGCTCAAGAAAATCTTTATCGACTGCAAGATCAATTTGCGAAAACTAGAAGTTTATTTGAACTCCCATCCACAAGAATTGAATCAGTTCTCGCCGCTGCAGAGACAACATCTAGGATGTTCCAACCAGATAAATTATTTTCAGACTACACATTATCTTCAGTGGCGGAATATCAAAAATTTATAGACAAGCAATTCAAATTAATCCGTCATGACAATCAAATTATTGCAGACCGGAGAATGCAAGTCACTGAATTATCAGGTGGGTTGTTTGAGTTAATTAATGCCTCGTTAGATATTGGGGTAGCACTTGAGGATGAAGAAGGATATCAAAGCGAAGAAGTCCGCAGCGATACAATTATTCAAAGTGGGCTATATGGACATGTAAATCAACATTTAGGGTTTGTTTACTCTAACCGTTACAGCGGAGAGGTTGAAACAAGCTTTAACAATTCAATCCCAGCACAAATATCGTGTTTAGGGTATGCCATAACAGAACTAATCTTCAAAATTAATTCAATTTGCGAAAATAATAGTCAAGATCGTGTTTTCAAGCCAACTTCTTGTACCATGAGAGCTTGTGCAACTATCCCTTCCTTAATCGCTCGTTCTGAAAGTGAATTTCATTTTTTGGTCGATCAGCTTTTCTTTCTCTTATATGAAGGTTCTGGCTCTGCCAAAAGGTTACTTCCCATACTAGACCAATCTCTTCTTGAACCACTATGGAAAGTAAAACATTTGAGGCTAGTCGCACGGCATGACATTGATCATGGGTCGGCAGGAGATATTAAAAAGAAAAGAGAAAAAATTAAAGATGCCTATGTCTCGCTAATTGCGAAGCCTTTACCAATAAATCAATCTGATTGGCAAAAAGCACAGTTGCAAATCTATTTCGAAATTGAGCTGATGCTTCAAGAAATTATACAGAAAATTTACAATAATAACTAAGGGTTAACCAAAAGTTTGAGCTGACCGGGGTAACGTTGGCGGCGCTGACACGGTAAGGTCCGCAGCCCGGCCAGCTCAACTTGAACGTTGTACCTAAATAAAAAATGAAAAAAGCAATTGCCCTACTCCTTTCCATAACAACTCTCATCGGTGGTCATTTCTATAATAAGAGAAATGACCGAGCGATCTTGTTTCTCAGTATCTTTTTCGTTTGGCTTATATGCATAGTCACGGCCCTGCCATTTGTTTACGAAAAGTTAGATCGTCCATTAGCTGACGGCACTTTTTTTTCATACCTGAAAATTGGTGTACTTATGATTTGGGCTGTAAGTACTTTAGTTACTTACCTAGACAGCAGAACTGTATCTGGAAAAGAGGCATCGAAAGCATCTGCTTCATGGAAAGTTGGAGCAACTCTCCTAAGTCTTTTCATGGGCGTTGCAACAATTTCTATTTTATCCAGCTTTTTCCAAGGGCCAGAAGTTACGAAAAGTTCATCTGATTCCTACCAAATACCTATCGAGCACAACTTTCAGCATTATGTAAGTTTTGGGGGCGAAAAATATCCTGAACCAGAATACTCTGCCCCGCCAAGGGGCGAGGGAATTATAAGTGGTAAGTTTGTATACAATGGTACTCCCGTACGGGACCTAAAATTAGAAATAACATTAAACGGACAATACAAGACGGAATTAATTGAAACAGACACAAATGGTGGGTTCATTCTGCAAGTACCTTACGGCATTTGGTATCTAAATCGTGTCCACACAACCAGTTGGCCAAAGAAGCCAGCCGGCAACAAATTTATCATTTTATCCGGCCAAGAAGCTTCAATTGACCAATATCAAAAGAACCCTCACTGGTTTCCTGGAGGCAATGGCCTCCAGTTCCAATTAACTGAAGATTCACCCCAGAAAAATTATGAATTCAAAATAACCCCTCAAGTTGACCTCTTGTGGCCTGGTCCGAAAGGTAGAGAACTTAAGGCAGGCAAAGAATCTATAATTCATTGGGAGCCATATCCTTCAGCATCAAAGTATCTTGTTTGGGTTCAGAGTGTCGAGAGCAATTTCACAGAAACCGAGACCACATTTTCTGCTGCTCTATCGACTATAGTTGAGGGAACAAACAAGTTGCCGCTTTCAGAAATTATAACTCCTGATAATTCAAAAAATATTTATCAAATTCAGGTTTTTGCCTTTGATGATGCTGGTAAATATCTAAGTGAGTCGAGGGCCTACTACCATAAAGGAAATAGCTTTGTGATTAATGGGTATAAAATCGAGAGTGAAGAAATTAAAAAGATAAAAGAAAGGTACAACCAGTAAATTCACTTGACCAGAATAAGCGCTGTTCAGTTTCTGCACGCACCGGGCTGGCAAGTGATTAAAATCGTTAGGGCCTCAAAGAAACATATAAAATTGATATGCATATTATCCTTATAAGCATAGTTGCCGCAGCATTAGTTGTGATGTTTTATTACCGCATAAGAATGGATTTCGTTTTATCCAGAAACGATCAACTTAGGTGGTTTCCGCCAAGATTTGCAGGAGAGAATATTAAATTATTCATCGCAATAATTGAGCAAGAAGAAGACCCCAAAAAACAAGCTAATTATCTCTCAATATATAAGGGAATAAAATATTCAAGGTGGGGAGGTTTTCTGGCTGTAGCAATCATGTTCTTAGCCATTATCCTCACATGACGGGTAAAATGAGGCCTTTAAGGAAATTTTGGTGACACCTATATCAACCTCAACAAAAAAAATGCACCGGTTGAACCGGTAATTTTCACAATTCACTTCAAAAACCGCATATTGAATTCTCCTTGACAAAGTTAACTTGCGTGTTAACATTTAATCATGGCACGAGAAATTATTTTTTATGAAACGGCATCTGGAAAGTGCCCTGTCGAGGAGTTTTTGGAGTCGTTGACTCCGAAGCAAGCCCAGAAGACAACATGGGTTTTGAAATTGATAGAAGAATTGCCAACAATCCCAACCAGTTATTTGAAAAAACTGGTCAATTCAGATAACATTTGGGAGGTAAGAGTTGTAGTTGGAAATAACATTTTTCGGCTACTCGGTTTCTTCGATGGTTCGAAACTTATTGTCCTCAATCACGCATTTCAAAAGAAAACTCAAAAAACTCCTTCGCAGGCCATAAAAATAGCAGAAGACAGAAAGAAAGACTATTTCGCAAGGAGGCAATAAAATGAAAACATTAAAATCATATGTATCTAACCGTAAAGCTCGTGATCCAAAATTTGCTAAAGGCTATGAGTCGGGATATCAGGATTTTAAAATTGGGGTAATGCTCAAAATAGCTAGAGAAGAAGCTGGTCTAACTCAAGATCAACTTGCTGAAAAACTCAATACAAAAAAGACTGCCATTTCGCGCATAGAGAATCACGCCGAAGATATCAAATTATCCACTCTTGAGAAGTTTGCACATGCACTTGGTAAGTCTTTACGCATTGAAGTTGCATAGAAAGAGAAAAGGGGACAGATTTAATTTTTAAATCATATTGGTGGCGTCTCTGGTGGCGGTTTTAATTCTCTCAGATGCTTTTTAACGTAAATGCCGCACTCCATGCCTTGTAGAATCAAGTATATAAAGGGTTGAAAACTATGACTAGCTGCTTCGGGAGCAGGTAAGCCCCCTTTGTCTTTTTTTAGTGATAATCATCTTCGCGTTGGTGCCGTATAGCCAGAATAGTGACAGTCTCATTGTCTTCAATTTCAAACAAAGCAACGTACCCGCTTGCTCCAAAAGGGATAAGTATCTCGCGTAAAAATGGATTGTCGGGTATGACTTTTCGGCAGGAAAAAGGAAAGTCTCGCAGAAATTCTAAGCTTTTTCCGATAGATTCACGTGCTCGAAGTGAAGCTTGTAGGTCATTTTCTAATAAGAAACTAAATAATCGTTTCAGGTCTTCTTTAGCGCCCTTTGTGTAGCGAACTTGATAACTCATTTGTTTTGTGCTTGAAAAAGCATATCATCAAGTTCTCGTAAAACATCTTCAGCCTTGAAATATTCTCCTGTTTTTCGAGCTTCATCACGGGATGCCAGACCACGCTCTACAAACTCATGTTGCAACTGTCTTCTTTTAATATTTGCTCTTAGGGATTGCACAACAAAACTTGATAAAGTCTCGCCGTTATGCAGTACGCTTTCGGCTGCATTCCGTAATTCAGGTTCAACCCGTAGTGATGGTATTGTTGCAGTTTTCATTGAGTACCTCCATGCGTTGCGTTTGCAACACATTTTACATCTTTGCTCACGACGAAACAATAGGAATTTTAAAAAGGATCACCCAACAAAGAGTTCTGCAACTGTTGCAACTTAGTTGCAACCACCCGACAAACCCTTTGTTTATGGGGTAGGACTCCGGTTCAACTCCCGCCGCCTCCACCAATTTCAAAAGACAAACCGATCCTGTTGCCGAGTCCGGCACGCGGGATCGGTTTTTTTGTTTTTATTTATTAGCGACTTACATCAACTCGGGCATTCTTCCAAATGTTCCGCATTCACTCCCTTTTCGGGAAATCTTGTTCAATTCTCTTCTCTGTTGCCACTTTCTTCTCCGTTTTCTCAGCTTCTGTTTTGGGCTCAAGTCCAGTGGGAGTCGGGTTGGCTGAAGCCTACGCCTGCTCCGCTATTTCCGCCTGATACTGCTGAAACGCCTCGGCAATTCCGTCAAACAAACTGTTAATGTCCATGAGTTTCTCCTGTGTTCAGGTTATCTGAGCCATACTTACCGGAGAGACGGAGAACGTGTCGGTAACTTTCTAATCTTTTTTTGATTGAGTAAAAAACAATCGAGGGTGCCTGCTGCACAAAATACTTGCACGTGCCATAGCAAATGTTATAACGTCGTCAATAGGGTTGAAGATCGAGGTAAATTATGCATCAAAAAGAATCAAGGTGGCACAATGACTATAAAATCAGAAACATTTTCTGAACGGGTAAAAAAGGTACGGAGTCAGTTAAACCTGAGTCAGGAAGACCTTGCCCATGCGATTGGTGTTAGCTTTGCCACGGTCAATCGGTGGGAAAATGGTAAAACTTTGCCATCCAAGCTGGCGCTCAAACAGTTCAATTCCTTTTGCGCAACACAGAAAGAACTGGGTCACCTGAATGACTAAGAAACCAAACAATTCTTCAATAAAGCAATGGCCTGAGGGCGAACGTCCCAGAGAGAAGCTGATTCAGTTTGGAGCCGAATTGCTGACCGACGCAGAGTTGCTGGCTATTCTGCTGCGCATTGGTAATGAGGGGGCATCTGCTATTGATGTTGGAAGAGAGCTAATAGCCAGGCTGGGAGGACTTCAGGGAATTGATCGGGCACACGCTGAAGATATCATGCAGATCAAAGGGCTGGGGTTGGCAAAAACAGCGCAGTTAAAGGCGGCTATCGAGATCGGCAAACGTGTCCGAAGGATGGATGTAAAACCGGTTTCATTTGATTCGGCGGGTGCTATTGCCCAGTATTGCTATCCGAAGTTTGAAAGTCAGCGGCACGAACAATTTCTGGTTTTTCTGCTTGACGGGCAAAACAAGCTTTTAGCGGAACGGATTATTTCGGAGGGTATTCCGACGCAATCCGTTGTCTATACAAGGAAAGTCATGGAAGAGGCCCTGAGGCTTTCGGCCAGTGCTGTTGTTGTGGTTCATAATCACCCTTCGGGAGAAGCAACACCATCGCCACAGGATATCGAGACAACTCAAAAAATGAAGCAGGCAGCCGAGGTTTTGGAAATCATTCTTCAGGACCACATTATTATCGGGCGGGAATGCTATTACAGCTTTATGGAACACGGAAATATTTTGGATTAAGGAACGCAAGATTATGGCAGGAAAAAAATATAAAAAGGCGGACGAGGTTCGGATTGAGGGCAACAAAATTTTCAGTCCGGTACGTCAGAAATGGTTGACGTTGACGCCGGAGGAAGAGGTAAGGCAGCAATACCTGACCGTCCTTATTGACGAATACGGCTATTCTTTGGATCAGATTGATGAGGAAGTCAATGTCACAGGCCGGGGCAGCGCTCAGGCACGGGCAGACTTCATTATCTGGCGAACCGCTAAAGACAAGGCCGATCAGAAAGCGCCGTTTATTATCATTGAATGCAAGGCAGATAATGTGACCATCAAAGCGGCGGACTATGCCCAGGGTGAAAACTATGCCCGCATCGCCGATGCACCTTTTTTTGTGACGCATAACTCGCGGGAAACCAAATTCTGGCGTGTCAAAAAGGACAAAATGCCCGGCTATATAGAGGAGATCGAAAACATCCCCCATGCCGACGCGTCGGATAAAGAGATCAAAGAGCTGTTATCCAAGCTCCGTGTTTTTAAAGAAAAGGAATTTGCCGACCTTCTGCACCAATGCCATAACGTGATCCGTAACCGGGAAAAGAAAGATCCGGCCGCCGCCTTTGATGAAATCGCCAAGATCCTGTTTGTAAAAGTCTGGGTGGAACGGGAATTGAACAAAAAACGCAAACGCAAGAACCTGTTCAGTGTTGATTATCTCGAAGAGCAGTTGGGTGACAATCCGCTGGACTGGTTGTTTCAACAGACCAAGCAGGCCTATTCCACGGACAAGATCTTTGAAGATGATGAGCGTATCAACCTGAAGCCTGCCACCGGCACGGAAATTGTTCGTCTGCTAGAAAAATACAATCTTTCCGACACCAGTGAAGATATTAAAGGTGTGGCGTTTGAACGGTTTCTCGGACGCACCTTCCGGGGTGAGATCGGGCAGTTTTTCACACCGCGCTCCATCGTTGAGTTCATGGTTCACATGATTGACCCCAAAGAGGGGGATATTGTCTGTGATCCTGCCAGCGGTTCCGGCGGATTTCTGATTCGTGTCTTTGAAATGGTCCGGGAACAGATTCTGGCCGATGCAGACAGACAGTATAACGTGTTTAAGGAAGAACTGATCAAAGACAAAACGCTGAGCGAAGAGGAGAAAGCGCTCCAATTACGCAAAAAATTTGATGAGATCCAAAAAACCATCGACCAGCGCAACGAAGGTTCGCGCATGTGGAGACTCTCCAACCGCTGCATCTATGGTACCGACGCCAATGACCGTATGGCCCGCACCAGCAAAATGAACATGATCATGCATGGAGACGGCCACGGCGGTGTGCATCACCATGACGGGTTCCTGAATGTAAACGGGATTTTTGAGGGGCGGTTCGATATTATTCTCACTAATCCGCCCTTCGGTGCCAATGTGGAGCCCAGCGACAAGATTGCCGAGAGCGAGATTGCCGTATCACCGGCAGCCGCTAAGCGATATAAGGCCGAGTACGGGGATTTATACGAAGAGGCCCAGGCAAGGGTCAAGGCTGCCATGAATAAATCCATTGCCTCCCTCTTTACCCTGCCGAAACACACGCGTAAGAAGGGGGAAATCGTCTATGGAAAGATCAAGACCGAAATCCTCTTCATCGAACGGTGCCTGGATCTGCTCAAACCCGGTGGCCGCATGGGGATCGTATTGCCGGAGGGTATTTACAATAACCCCTCTCTATCCCATGTGCGTGAATTCACGGAAGACCGGGCCTTTTTAAAAGCGGTGGTCAGTCTGCCCCAGGAAACCTTTGTCAGCTCAGGGGCCAGCGTTAAATGTTCCCTGCTCTTTCTGCAAAAGTACACGGAAGAGCAGAAACAAAAGTTCGATGAGACTTACGCACAGGCCAAAACGGAAATAGACGACAAATACGCGGGTGAGATCGTCGCCGAAACAACACGGCTCGAAACTGCCATTGCCAAAGCCAAGGAGGAAAAGGATACCGAAGGGCGCAAGGAGCTGCAAAAAGAGCTGAAAGCCTATCTCAAAGAGATGGACGAAAAAAAGACCGCCGAATCCCGTCAGTTGCTTAAAGAATGCTTCGACTACCCCATTTTTATGTATGAGGCCGAAAAGGTGGGCATCACTGCCACGGGTGAGGAGGATGGGAATGAGCTATACCCCCGGCCCAATCACCCGGATTATGACGAAAAGACCTGTCTGGAGTGGTATCGGGAGTTTTTGGCTGATCCTGAGGCGTTTGCGGATGCTGGAGGAGAGTAAGAATGGCTGGTGTGTTAAAAACTAAACCTCGGTGCTTTAGCGTTAGTTACCAGAATTTGCAGACTTGGAGTGTTGCAGCTCAATTTGCTGTTGAATGGCGCTGGCCAGATGAAGTCATCAAACCCTTGGGCAGCATTCTTAAACGCAGAAGTGAAGCCGCTCTTAACACGTTGCCACCTGAATCCTTTGTAAACCTGTTAACCATTCGCTTTGATGGTTCTATTGAACCGAGAGAACCCGTTCAGATCCAAAACGTGAAAGGGAAGCTGTTTTGTGTTTACCCTGGTGATGTTATTTTTTCTAAAATTGATGTGCGTAATGGAGCAATAGGTCTTGCCCCTAATGATATTGACTCTATGTGTGCAACATCTGAGTTTCCAATTTATTCGGTAGAAACCGAAAATGCGCACTCTGAATATATAAAGTTACTCTTTCGCTCAGCAGTCTTTATGAAACTGCTTAATTCAATGATCAGTGGTGCCTCAGGCAGAAAACGTATTCAACCATCACAACTTGAGGGTGTTAAAGTTCCTATTCCACCATTTCCTATTCAGAACAAAATCGCTGAGCATTGGAAGAAGGCACAAAAGGAAATTGAGAATGGTTTAAAAGCACAGAGCGACCTTATTCATGAACTCAATGATTACATGATTAAGCAGACCCGCAAGTACAAATTGTTACGACGATCAAAGCTGTTCAGTGCAAGCTTTTCCCAAACTCCGCAATGGGATGTCAAGGCAGGTCGGGCAGCGGTATTCAAAGAGGCCAACCCCTCCTTTGCTCGTCTTGGCGATTATACGGAAGAATGCGCGGAAATGGTAAAACCGTGGGAGTATCCAGACAAACTGTGGCCGATTTACGGTGTTAACAACAAGGATGGTGTTTTCCTAAGCACAAAACAGGGAACAGCCAGGTTTAATGCAGCATACAAGCGTATTGAAAAAGACTGGTTTTTCCACAACCCGACCAGAGCAAATGTCGGGTCGTTAGGCATTGTCCCGGAGGTTCCTGATGATGCCATCACAAGTCCGGAATATCAGGTATGGAAATTAACAGGCGGTTTTGAGCCTGAATTCATGGATCTACTTTTGCAAACCCAGTATTTCCTGACGCTCGTCAGCTTCAATCGCGTCGGTGGGGTCAAACAGCGGATGTATTACGCCAATCTTGCAGAAATCCGTCTTCCTATAGTCAGCCCAGATACTCAGAAAGAATATATTAAGCGCAAGGCGGCAATTAAGGCAAACCTTAAAGGGGCTGCCACTCACCTTATCGAAGTAAAAAAACAGGTTGAAAAGCTAATCCTCGGCACCCTTTCAGTGGAGGACCTCTGATATGTCACGCGGTCGTCAATACATCCAGTTTGAAGGGTATTTTGCCGAAAACGTGTTGGGTATTTTCCGGGTGATCCGGGGCTTTGCCGATCTGCGGGATCTGGCTGCAGTGTCCGTGCCCTATGAGATGGCCGAGCATGACACACAGGCGTGCCGGGTTGTCGGCCATCAGCGGGAGCTGAATGAAAAGCATGCCCTGGACATCAAGAACTATCTGGAACAGAGCGACAACCGTTTTTTGCCGGAAGTGGTGCTCTCCTGCCGGGTGCCGGTTCTTCCCATTGATCAGGATCAACGCATGGTGGCGGAAACGGATGAACCACCGGGATTTGTGATCGGGGTGCAGGATGACGAGCGCACACCGGTTTCCATCAAGCGCCGTTACAGCAGCAAAACCACACGTATTCAGTCGATTCGAATGGCGCGGCAGGATCTTGACCAAATCAAGGAAGACAAACTGATCCGGCGGATTGACGGCAACCACCGACTGGCACTGGCAGAACAGCTTCAGGATGATCCCACCGTACCCACCAAGTTTATTGCCCCCTTTTGCCTGATCCTGCTGGGAGATGGGGGGAACGAGGCCGATGATTATGCCGAGTCGCTGATTTTTCATACCATCAACAACACCGCACTTCCATTGGAATCCGAGCACGGTTTGCGGCTTCTGTTGGGGCAGGATTCGGCCTACGACATGACCCCGGAAAACGAATTCAGCTACAGTCCCGAACTCTATCTGACCCGGCTGCTGTCAGCCAAATTGCAGGGCTTGCCCCAACCGGCCCGGGAGCGTTTTGGCGAACGGCCGTTGACGGTTCTCTGGGAAGCGGCCCGCAATCTCATTGCTGTGGATGACACTATTGTGGAATCAAGAGAGGCGCTGGAAAACTTTGCCGATGATCTTTTTGCCGGTCTTTCCGATATCCTGGTCCGGTTGACGGTCAATCATCCGTCACTCTGTAAAACCCATTCATTTCTGGAATTGGCCGCACGCATCTGGCGGGAAACGACCGGTGCCCATGAAGACCGGGTATCCCTGTCCGTTCAGACATTGAATCACATTGGCCGATGGCTTGGCAGTGAAGGGATTACCGGGCTGTTGAATCCTGTATCCCCGGCACAGCAGCTTCTGACCACATTCCGTGCCGCCCAGAATCGAATCCCCCGCAAGGTGTTTCTGGCCCGGTGGTATCCTTCGGCAGATGCCCCCAACGATGGCTTTAACAAAGCGAACCTGCGACTGGAACAGTTGCGTCAAACCCTTGAAAATTTTCAACGGACGTATGGTATTTCACTGGAACTGATCGACATGGGGACACAAGAAGGCGGAACTTTCCCAATCCATCAGAAAATGTACGAAGCCATTGCCGGTTCCGAAATCATCATCTGCGACCTGACCGGGCATCGCCCCAATGTGTATGTAGAAGCAGGCTACGCCCTCAAGCACCATGAGCAAAACCGGTTTATCTATCTGTTTGAACCTCAGGATTCCGGCGACAGAGTCCCATTTGATCTCAACACCTTCAAGTATGTTCAGATATCCCAGGCTGCTGAAATACAGGGGAAATTGACCCCGGAAATCAAAGCGATATTGGAGGATGCAGGCGCTGTATTGGAGAGAGAAACCTCATGACATTTGGCAGTGACCGCAAGCAAAAACTGATTGATCTGGGGCCTGATGCTCTGGCAGATGCTTTGCTGAACCTTGCCGTCCATTCCGATGAGGCCGATGACTTGATCGAGCAAATGATTGCCACACCCAAGGAAAATGTTCAACGATTTAAGAAGAAGCTTTCCGACCTGAAACACTCAAGGCGCTTTATTGACTGGCGGGGTTCAGCCGGTTTTGCCCGCGAACTGGAGATGCTGTTACAGGATTTAAAATCCGGTGTGGATGATCCGCTTACCGGGGTTGAACTGGTTGTGGCATTTTACGAGGCCGACAACACCATTTTCGAGATGTGCGATGACTCCAGTGGCAATATTGGCGATGTGTTCCGCTATGATGCCAAAGAGCTGTTTGTGGACTATGCCAAACGCTGTGAGGAAAAACAAAAAATTGCAGACATCATTCTCAAGGTGAACCAAAAGGACAATTACGGTATCCGGGACACCTTGATTGATTGTGCGGGAGAATGCCTGCCCGAGGATGCTATCCGCACCATGATTGCCACCCTTCAAAAATGGGCCGATAAAGAAAAGGATGAATACGGAAAACGTCATCATCTACGATCCATTGAATCGCTGGCCCGCCAGATCAAGGATGCGAAGCTGTTTGAAAAGACCCGCATCGCTTCATGGGGGAAGCTGTCCACAGCGGCGCTGATTGATATTGCCCGGGTCCATTTTGAAAGCGGTGATGTTGAAACAGCCCATTCCTGGCTGAAGAAAATCCCGGAAGGTGAAACATATCAGGCATACGAACGGGACAAACTGCTAGAGGAAATCTACCATAAGCAGGGAGACTCCGAAAAGCTGACGGAACTTCTGTTCCAGAAATTCAGATCCTATCATTCCACTGACACATTGCAGGCGCTTCTGGATGTGATCGGTCATGACAAGCGGGATGAAGTCGTTGCTGATGAGGTGAAGGTGATTCTCAAAGCCGACAGACTTCGGGAATCGGATGCGGAATTTCTGATCTCAATCGGAAAGATGGATGAAGCCGAAGCATACCTTCTTAAGCGGGCCGATCAGCTTGATGGCAACCATTACGGCAGCCTGCTTTCTCTGGCAGAAGCGATGGAGGCAGAAAATCGCCATCTTGTCACCAGCCTGATGTACCGCAGTTTACTTATCTCCATTCTGGAACGTGGGTACACCAAAGCATATCCCCATGGTATCCGCTATCTGAAGAAGCTGGACAAACTTGCAACAAGCGTTGCCGACTGGACAGAATTTAATCATCACGAAGCTTTCAAAGCGCAGATCATTGAGGACCATGGTCGCAAACGAAGCTTCTGGTCAAAATATGAGGTGAAGAAATGAATGAGCGATTTTATCTGCTGAAAATACAGCTGCTTGATATCGAACCAGCAATCTGGCGTCGTTTTGTGGTACCCGCCAGTATTACACTGGATCGGCTGCACGATGTCAGCCAGATTGTCATGGGCTGGACCGACAGCCATCTGCACGAATTTACCATCGGGAATAAACGCTACACGGAATACCCTGAATCGAAAAAAGACGGCCTGGTCTGCGGCAGATACCGTCTTGGGGATCTGATCAAACAGAAAGGCCGTACCATCCGTTATCTGTATGATTTTGGGGACAACTGGGAGCATGAACTTGTTCTCGAAGAAAGCCGCTATTTTAATCCGGAACTGAGAACAGAGCTGGCCTGCCTTGAAGGTGAACGGGCCTGCCCACCTGAAGATGTGGGCGGTGTACCCGGCTACTTTGAATTCTGCAACGCCCTGAAGGACCCGAGCCATGAAGAGCACGAAAGTTACATGGAATGGTCCGGTGGTGATTACGACAGTGAGCGGTTTGATTCCGAGTCGGTCAACTGGGAATTGATGAAATACCTCCGCTGGTCCCGGGACAGGTATCAAAACTGGGGAGGCGTTGAATGAAGAAGGACAAAAACAAGCAACTTCAAAAAGCAGGAAAAAAAGAGACATCCACTGTTCGCTCCTCGGCGGCCGAATATCTGACCTTTGTTGCAGCCACCGGCAAGGGAGGCGTCGAGGCGGTTTATGCGGATGAGAACATCTGGTTGACCCAGAAAATGATGGGGGTTCTCTACGATGTTGAAACCCATACCGTCAATTACCATCTGAAAAAGGTGTTTTCCGACAGTGAGTTGGAAGAAGATTCAGTTATTCGAAATTTTCGAATAACTGCCGCTGACGGCAAAAACTATAACACCAAACACTATAATCTCTCTGCCATTATCGCCGTCGGTTACAAGGTCAACTCAGAGCGTGCCGTCCAGTTCCGCAAATGGGCAACGACCATCATCAAAGAATACACCATCAAAGCCTATGTGATGGATGATGAACGGATAAAAAATGGCGGCTCTATACTGACTGAGCAGTATTTTGAAGAGCAGCTGGAGCGCATCAGGGAAATACGCCTGAGTGAACGCAAGTTCTACCAAAAGATTACCGATATTTACGCCACATCCATTGATTATGATGTGACTGCTCAGGCGACCAAACGTTTTTTTGCCACAGTGCAGAATAAGCTACACTGGGCCATTCACGGGCAGACCGCTGCCGAGGTAATCGTTGATCGGGCAGACCACCAGAAACAAAACATGGGCCTGACCACATGGAAAGATGCTCCGAAGGGTAAAATCCAGAAGTTTGATGTCAGCGTAGCTAAAAACTATCTGACCGAAAATGAAATGGCACAACTGACCCGTCTGGTGAACGCCTACCTGGATGTGGCCGAGGATATGGCCCTGCGCAAGATGCCGATGACCATGCAGGATTGGGAAACACGCTTGAACAAATTCATCGAAGCTACCGACCGGGAAATCCTGCAAGACGCTGGAAGGGTAACGGCGGAAATAGCCAAGGCCCACGCCGAAAGCGAATTTGAAAAATACCGCATCATTCAGGATCGTCTCTTTGAGAGTGACTTTGATCGGCTGTTGAAGCAAATCGAACACAAGGATGATGAATAGTTTGCCCGATTTTTCAATGCAGAGCTGTGACATTACTATGTCAACTGCTGTGACAAAAACTTACGACAAACTCACGACAAAACTTGTGACGTCGCGTCTTCAGACTCAGGTTTTAAGAGCAGTTACAGGAGGTATTCGATCGGGAATCGAACCCACGTCCGTTCTCTGTTTCGGGAAAATGTAGAGAATTAAATTTCTCTCGGTGTCCAGCAAGTTGAAGGGATTTGATGTGTGATAAGGTGTTGAATAAACAGGGTTTGCGGATGTATTTTGGTTTGGAGAACGAATTGTGGTAAGGCTCCGTGTCCTCCACCATTTAACTAGCCGGTTTCATTAAGATTCTTTCTTTCTGGACCCGGCTATTTTTGGTTGCAAAGCAGTTGCAACTTTTGTCTCAGGAGTTGCACTTGCATAGATGTTTCTCAGGTCGTCACCTTCCAACCGAAAATATCTTTCAAAAGCCTTGTTGCTGGTCACATACTCCCTGACAATTTTCCCATCTGTACAATGAGTGACTGTGCAACAGGAATAGTGGAGCATATAGTCTTTATCCGTTTTTAAAAATTGTCATTTTTTTCAAGTTATCTATTGACGGTTTCGTAAAAACCCCCTCAACCGCCGCCGACAAGTATGTAACTTGTTGATATTGCGTTGGCGGATGGTCAGCTTGAGAGCTTTTTGCGAGACCATCATCTATTGAGAAGATTAAAAAAAATTATTAAATGTAGCATTTTACAAGATTTTCAATGTTATTTATATTGAACCTAGTGTTTAATATAATGCGAAAAAATATTTTTGTTGCAGGTAGAGTTCATTATAAAGGTATAAGGTCATGTCTCATCATCACCGTGCTGGACAATATATCAAACAATTAACAGGCTATTCCGCCTTTATTCCTGCTTCGTTGCCGCCCGAGCCGCCACTCCATTTCGATGATGAAATGTTGTCTTTAATTTCACGGGCAGACCGTGCATTAGGGAGGCTTGATGGTTCTATACAGACTTTGCCGGATGCCGATCTTTTTGTCTTTATGTATGTGCGAAAAGAGGCGGTTCTTTCCAGCCAGATAGAAGGCACCCAAAGTTCCTTGAATGACCTTCTCGAAGCCGAAGCCAATATAATGAGTACCCATCGTCCACGCGATGTCGATGAAGTCCTCAATTATGTCAAGGCCATGAACTATGGCATCAAACGTCTTGCCGAGCTGCCTTTTTCCATAAGGTTGATTAAGGAAATTCATGGTCAACTTTTGGAGGGAGTTAGAGGAGCTGAGCGAGAACCTGGCGAAGTGCGGCGCAGTCAAAACTGGATCGGACCTGGCGGCTGTACTCTGAATGAGGCAACATTTGTACCTCCCCCTCCCCCGGAGCTGGCCCAGGCATTATCCGACCTGGAGAAATTTGTCCACGCAAAAGATGCCATGCCCGCCCTTGTGAAGATTGGCCTCATTCATGCCCAGTTTGAGACGATACATCCCTTCCTTGACGGTAATGGTCGTGTGGGCAGGCTTCTCATCTCCTTCCTGCTTTTTCAAAGTGAGATTTTACTGAAGCCTGTGCTCTATCTGTCTCATTACTTTAAGCAGCACCGCCAGCGTTACTATGATTTGCTGCAGAATGTTCGCGATAACGGTGATTGGGAAACCTGGCTCAAGTTTTTCCTGACCGCAGTTGCGGAAGTGTCTCTTGAGGCAACCGAGACAGCACGGCAGATTGTTGCCCTCAGAGAGCATCATAGGCGGCGCATTGTAGATTCATTTGGGCGCGCTACGGCCAATGGCCTGACAGTGCTGGAATCACTCTATTCACATCCGATTATTACGGTAAAAAATATAGCAGACATGACCGCGGTTTCCTTTACAGCAGCAAATAATCTTATGAACCGTTTTGTGGAAGAAAAGATTCTTATCGAGTCCACAGGACAGGCCCGTAATCGACAATTCCGCTATAGCGATTACATCAATCTTTTTGCAAGCCGCTAAAAAGGAAAGTTCACCCATAAACATGAATAATATAGCTTCAAACAATAACCTGAAAAAGCTCAATCCAAAACTCACCCTCTCCCGCCTTGAAAACCTCCTGCTCACCGCCTGCGACGATCTTCGTGGCAGCATGGATGCCAGTGAATACAAGGAATATATCTTCGGCATGCTGTTTTTGAAACGGGCCAGTGATCTGTTTGATCAACGCCGGGCCGAACTCAAAAAGGAGCTTACTGCCAAAGGGATGAGTGCGGCGGATATTGCCATTGAGTTGAATGACCCGGACAACTATTCCGGCAAGTATTTTTATGTGCCGGAGCGGGCTCGCTGGAATCAAGGCTGGGAGGAAGAGGTTATCAAGGATGGTGTGACTGAAAACATCCATCATCCTCTGCCTTAAAGCACGTTAAGCAAAATGTCGGCACAACCTTGAATAAGGCTTTGGGGGCACGTAGCTTGGAGCTGACTGGAGTAAAAGAGTCTAAAAGCTGGCTTGGGCGTTTAATTGAACTTGGCCTTGTCCATTCCAGTGGTCTTACTCAGGCAACCCGTTACTTTTTGAATCCCTCTCTCTTGCGGGACACTGAACTCTCCTTAGGCACCACCTTGACACGAATTGAACCCTATAGGTTGGAAGCCCTGGTGGTTGAAGATCTGCGCCGTTATCCTGGCTCTGCCATTAGTGATATACATAACCGCGTTGCTCCAGAGCTCAAGCAAAGACGCATAAAAACTGCTCTTGAGCACCTTACCGAAGAAGGAAAAGTCCGACCCAGGGGAGAGAAGCGTTGGCGTCGTTATTGGGTTGAATAATAACAGCGCCCTCTATCAACGAAAATTGTGAATATTTGCCCTGTGGCGGTGATAGAAAATCGGTGATAGAGTGTTATGTGTTTAATAATATTGGTTTTTGTTAGTGTACCATTATTTCTGTAAATTCAGATAAGGCTTGGCAAGAGCAGGCCA
>JAHLLS010000072.1 GCA_020444045.1 Deltaproteobacteria bacterium | reverse complement strand
CCACCAAGGAGAAGGGTGAAGGGACGGGGCTCGGGTTGTCGGTGGTACATGGCATCGTCAAGAGCTATGGGGGTGTCATCGACGTGCAGAGTGAACCCGGAAAAGGATCCGCCTTTTACGTTTATTTTCCGGTAATCGAGCCCGCAAACGGGGTGTCCATCCCGGAGGTCGCGACGGAAGATCTTTCTACAGGGCATGAACGGATCCTGTTCGTGGATGATGAGGAATCTTTGGTGAAATTGGGGAAAACCATGTTGAGCCAGCTGGGCTACACAGTGACAAGCCGCACCGAAAGCCACGATGCCTTGACTCTGTTCCGGGAAGACCCGGAGGCATTCGACTTGGTTATCACCGACATGACCATGCCGAAGATGACGGGGGAGAGGCTCGCCGGAGAGCTCATGGCCGTTCGACCGGATATCCCCGTGGTCCTTTGTACCGGGTTCAGCGAAAAAATCTCGGAACCCAGGGCCAAGGCCATGGGAATAGGCGCCTTTCTCATGAAACCTTATACCAAGAAAGATCTTGCGCAGGTGGTGCGAAGCGCGTTGGGTTGAGCGAGGAGGTTCATCATGTGGGAGTAATGGCGTAATGGAAAAAACGGTTGAACGCGAAGCAGCGCGATGGGAAGGCTCGTTCTCAAATAGACTGCGTTCAGCCGTCAGTACGGGGGATTTCCACATTGACGGGGTAATCGAAGGGGTGTACGCTTTGTAGGTCCATTCAATAAAGGCTTCGACCTGGAAACTGAATTTCCCGCGGAGATTTCCCTGGCGGCCTTGCAGACGAAGACCGGTATGGTTTTCACGGGCATCCTGCGTGATATCACCAAACGAAAACAGATCGAAGGGGATCGGGAGAATTTGATTGTTCAACTGCAGAAGGCGCTTGCCGAAGTGAAGACACTGAAGGGGATTCTCCCCATCTGTGCCTCCTGCAAGAAGATACGGAATGACGAAGGCTACTGGGATCAGATTGAATCGTACATTTCCAGACGTTCCGAAGCCGAGTTCAGTCATGGCATCTGCCCGGAATGCGCGAAAAAACTCTGCCCGGATTTTCATGTCTATGATGACGACGGCAGTCTCATGTCTACGGAAAGGAATGAATGATGTTCTATCCTCTGAAACAAGGGCTCCATGCCATCACATACGGAATTATCGCAATATCCATTTTATGGATGCCGTCCGGCGGGTTTGCCGCAGGGCCTGAAGGCGATACCCCTTCTCCCTGTGGAGAACTGGTGGTCAGCCTTTATTCGAACCCGCCCAGTTTGAATCCGGCTATTCAATCCGGTCTGGCCACGGGGCTTCCAGGCGCCCAGATCTTTGCCGGTTTGATTCGGTTCGATAACGACTGGAATCCACATCCCTATCTCGCTAAAAAATGGGAGATCTCCAATGACGGGCTGTCGGTGACGCTCCATCTGGTCAAGAATGCGGTCTTCCACGACGGAAAGCCAATTACCTCCGAGGATGTGGCCTTTTCCATCATGACTGTAAAGGCACTGCATCCCTTTCAGTCCATGATGGCTCCGGTGGACCGTGTGGATACGCCGGACCCCCATACCGCGATCATCCGTTTGAATAAGCCCCACCCCGCCATCCTGCTGGCCATGTCGCCTGCCCTTCTGCCCATCCTCCCCAAGCACGTGTACCAAAGTGTGGAAAAGGTAAAGGACCACCCGGCAAACATGCACCCTGTCGGTTCCGGTCCCTTCAAACTGGAGGCGTTTATTCCCGGAAAAGAAATTCGGCTTGTAAAGAACAACGATTTTTTTTTGGAGGGCCTCCCCTATCTGGATCGTGTGACCATCAGGATTGTCCGCAATACCCTGGAAGAAGGCCTCGATATGGAGACCGGCGCCATTGATGTGATGGTGAGTTTTCAGGATTTGAATGAACTCAATCACCTGCGAAGTCTGGATCATCTCGTGGTTATCAAGAACGGTTTCAAAGGGATCGGGCCCATTTACTGGCTGGCATTCAACCTGCGCAATAAGCCATTTAGTGATGTGCGGGTACGGAAAGCCATTGCCTACGCCATCGATCGCAGGTTTATTGTGGACACCATGTTTAAAGGGGAAACGCCGATCGAGACGGGTCCCATCTCCTCCAACAGTCCTTTTTATTCCTCCGACGTAAACCTGTATGGACAGGATTTTGAAAAAGCCAACCGGTTACTGGACGAGGCCGGATATACCCGGGACATAACAGGTAAAAGGTTTTCCTTTCGCATGACATACATCCCGGAAAAGGCCGGGAACAATCGAAAAGTAACGGAATACCTGCGTGAGCTCTTCCTGAGAAATCTGGGCGTGGAAGTTATTATCGAGCATCCTAAAGATCTGGGTGATTGGATTGGGAAGGTGTCCAACTGGGATTTTGATATCACTATGGACGATGTCTTTAACTGGGGGGATCCGGTGATCGGGGTTCACCGGACCTATCTGAGCTCCAATATCCGCAAAGGCGTTATCTGGTCCAATACGCAGGGGTACAGCAATCTGGGGGTCGATGCCCTCCTGGAGCAGGCCGGTTCGGAGGTTGACTTTCAAAAACGTTATGCCCTGTATAAAAAATTCCAGCGGATCATCACTGAGGAGCTTCCGGTGTACCCGATCTTCCAGCCTTTTTTCGCCATTGCCTATGACAGGAAACTGGGAGGCGTCGATGAGAGCATCTGGGGGTTGATGTCGCCCCTGGATACGGTCTATTGGAAAAAAAGAAAAAAATGAAATGGTTCGCGAAAAATACTGCCCACGGGATCTCGCTCAAGGTATCGCTTGGGCTGGTGGTCATCGTTCTGGTGGCGTTTGCTGCAAATGGGGTTGCCAAACGCTATTTTGACAAATCCGCCATTTTGTTGCAAACCATTTCAAAGGAAAGGCTTCCTCTGTTGATTGCCGCTTCGAAACTGGCAAAGGAAGTGGAAGGGCTGGTCTCT
>JAHLLS010000051.1 GCA_020444045.1 Deltaproteobacteria bacterium | reverse complement strand
GTCGGTGATTGGTTTCTTGCATGCGGCGCAGGAGTTTTCTCCAACCGGCGGCGTCCAGGTGTATGCCGGGTTATCGTTGGTCTGGTAGAGTCGCAGGTAAAGCGAAAGTCCGACAGCCGACCGGTTCACCCCTTCCACCTTGGCAGCGTAATACTTGTCTTTCCAGGCACTGACTGTTACCGTATCGGCTGGTAAATCTTCCAAGGTGAACGCGCCGTTTTCGTCACTCATGGTGAAGGTATCGGTCCCTTGGATCCTGACCGTGGCCCCGGCCACCGGGCCGTTTTCGTCAAGGACCATCCCCGCCACTCCGTTAAAGTCGGAGCGGTCGTCGGCAGAAGTGCCCGAGTCGCCGCAGGCGGACAGGCAAATGGCAAACAGCAAAAAAATCAGCAGCCGTGCAAGGAATGGTTTCCCACAAATTTTACTCATGTACGCCATGATTAATTTTCTGGGCAAAGAATTTTCCTTCATTATTCTGAGCCGGAGACTATTCGACTGACACCCACACCGGTTGTCAAAGATCGAGATTCATCCGATATGCCCCCGATCCGTTGCTGCCGGCATAGAGCCGGGAACCATCAGCGGTAAGCCGGATCGAAAAGGTATCGCGATTTTTCAAACCCTGGTTCCACAGGGCCCAGGTCTTACCTTGATCGACGGATTGATAAATCCCGCTGGCCCGCTCTGTAAGGTACATCTGCCGAGGATCAGCCTCATTGATCACCAGATTCGTCACCACGGCCTCGGCAGGCAGACCGGACACAATGGACTGCCAAAATGTGCCGCCGTCCTTGCTGACGTATAGCCCGCCTTCACCACCAACAAAAACTGTTTGACCATCGTCGGGATCAACGGCAATGGACAGCATGGACACACCGGTAGGCAGGCCTTCATTCACTGTCTGCCAGGTCGTGCCGCCGTTGACGGTCTTGATCACCCCGTTATGGCTGGTTGCCACATAGACCACCTGCGAATCCGCGTGGGACACCGCGATTGCCCAGACGTTAACGCTCGCCGAGGTGGCGTCATTGGCGGTCTGCCAGGTCTGGCCGCTATCCAGAGAAACGTATATCCCTTTGCCTTCATTATCCAGGTTTTCCGACGCACAGCCGACGTAGAGGACCGAAGGCTGCGAGGGGGCAAATACCAGGTCCCGCCAGAGGTATCCCGGAACCGAAAGCAACTCGCACCAGGTCAGCCCTCCATCAGTCGAATTCATCAGTCCGCCGCCGTCCACCCCTCCAAACAGATTATTGCTGTTTGCGGGATCGATGGCCACCACCCGCCAGCCGTCCGCCGTACTAAGACTTGGCCAGGTCCTTCCTCCATCGGTGGAGAGGTAGATCCCGCCGGTCACACCGGCAAGTACCCGGTCCGGATCGGTCGAATCAATGCTCAAACTCAAGACGCCGGCGCCCGTGTAGCCATGACTGGCGTCGACCCAGGTGCTCCCCCCATCGGTGGAAAGGAAGTTGCCGCCCCCGTAACTGTTGGCAAAAAGACGATCAGAGTCCCGCGGATCGACCTGCAAATCGATGGGAAATCCGCCGGCCTGACGCGGTGGCCCCCAAGGACTCTCAGCATTTACCTGCGCCCAGGTCAGACCAGCATCCTCGCTGCGAAAAAACGTCGATTTACCGCCCGCATAAGCAATCGTCGGATCCAGGGTGGAAAATTCGACCGAGATGATGGGCTCGGTATCCAAAACCCGCACCCAACTCGATCCGCCATCAGCGGTACGATAGATGCCGCTGCCATCCGGGTAGGCCATAACCCCTACCCCCGCCAACAGAATGTCGGGGTTGACCGGATGCATGTACAGAGAACCGACAAACAGGCTTTGCAACCCCGTGTTCATCTGCTGCCAGGTCGCCCCGCCATCGATGCTCTTCAGAATGCCGACGCCGCCCGGCGTGTTCGTTTCCGGCTTGCTGTCGGCCGCATCCCGATCAAAAATGCCGGTGGACACGTAAATGACTTTGGAATCGCGCGGGTCGAGCCAAACGTAGCGGGCCAGATTGTTGCCTCGCCAGATGGCCGTCCAGGTGTCCCCTCCGGTGGTCGTCTTGTAGACCACCCCCATGGTCATGTCGCCGGCCGAACTTTCGCGTGGGCTGCCCGACCAGATGTAGCTGGCGACTTCCCCTGCGGCATAGACCGTATTCGAGTCGCACGGATCAATGGTGATGCCGCGAAAGGTGAGCCCCGCCGATTCAACAATGCCATTCTCACGCGCCGTCCAGTTCTGGCCGCCATCCGTCGACTTGAACAGCCCCCGGGTCCCAAACATGCCCACCCATAACGTGTCGGCATCGTTGGGATCGATGGTGGCACAAAATACCGGGATCTGATCACTGGTCAGGCCGGCACGAACACTGATCCCCTCGTTAATGGGCGACCAGTTCCGGCCGCCATCCGTGCTTTTAAAAACCCCGGCAAGCGCATCGGTAACGTACATGGTATCCGGGTCGTCGGGACTCATCCGGATGTCATATCCCTTGCCGCCAATGGGACCGCCAAGCCAAATCCAGGTATTGGTGATCGAGGTTAGACTATCTATGATAAAAAGCTCAATATTGGAATACCCACTCTCGCCGTTCCCGTCTCTGGCCTTAATTGCCACATAGTAGGAAGCCCCGTCCCACAAGGATATTGAAAAAGTCGTGGAAGTCCCCATATCCAAGCTGCCGATGGTGTCTTCGCCAGCGTAAGGATATGGAGCGTAATAGAGCGTATACCCTGTTGCACCCGAGACAGATGTCCAGGAAGCCGTTACGTCAAGTCCTGAGGTGAAGACACTGAGTGTTGGTGCGTCCGGGGCGGCAGCCTGTGCAAAATCGCTATAGCAGAATATCATGATTCCTGATAGTAGGATGATCATTCTTTTCATTTGCGCTTTCCCCTTAATGTATGTAGGATTCCGTATCTGGTTTTAACTTTCTTGTAACGATATG
>JAHLLS010000007.1 GCA_020444045.1 Deltaproteobacteria bacterium | reverse complement strand
TTCAACCGCTTTTTTAAACCATCACGACTCTTACACCACGTTGGTGGACTCTAACTGCCTATTGCGCCAATCCCGACAAAATTTCGATTTTGTAACGGCATCCTTAATTTGTTCGGAAATTATTGGTTTGATGTCTGCATCAATAAATTCCAATAAACATTGAATAGAAAGATTTTCTTTACCGCAAGATTTTATAGGATCGGTAAGTCTAGTTATATGTAGAAGAGTGCTTTCCCATAAAGCGTCTTGGACAGTTCTGAAAAACCTGGGTGCAGAATCATTTAATAGCTCTATCCAAGATGGATTAGTACCAAATAATTCAACATACTCATCCCACCTTAAGTGTAGAATTGAAACTTCATACCAAAGCTCATAGTAAAGATATCCGAAATCACTTCCTAATTTCTGTATATAGTTTTGCTTAATTTCTTCTGCGGATAAATATGAACCCATAACGCTATTGATCTCTCTATCTTAGTTACTCATTAGAAATCTATCATTACGAGTAATCGCCTTCGATCATATTGATTTTTAAAACCTACTCTTTAGCTATCAACAGCTATCGGCGGCAAATTTTCGATAATCCCGCGATGTAAATTTATGTTGGTATGCTGATAAATGCGGGTTTTGGTTTCGGTGCGGGAGTGGCCGGCCATTTCGGATACGCCTTTCAGATCGCCGCCGGCGTTTAGCGCCGCTGTTACGAAAGCGTGGCAGAAGGCGTAGGGCGGCAACTTGCGGTTGGGATCGATTTTGGCTTTGCGCTTGGCGCGTTTGAAGGCGCCGACGATCCTTTTGACCGGCTTCCCGCGCCAGGTGATCAGGAAGCGCTTTAAGTGCTTCGGCGCGTGTTTGAATAGGGGAAGGGAATCGTTGAACAGGCGGGCGGCGGTTTCGGTTTCGATACCGCGTCCAAAATACTGGCGGGTTGGGCATGGGTCGTCGGGGAGCGTTCCTTTCGGAAACCTGGCGATCCATCGGCCGTGTTTTCGCTGATGGACGAACATTTTCCCTACGTCCTTTAAATTGCTCTAATAAGATCTTCCTTCTAAGTGATTGCGCCGCCTGGTGCCTGATTGAACATAAATCGAACGGCGATCATTGCCGTTTTATTTTTCCGATAACGATCGAATCGTGCCGGCTTTTGGGAGGGGTAGTGGATTTAGAGCAGTCTTACGTTGGAATGCGATCATCTGGGACGGCGCTATTAATTACCCCGTGGTGGTTATGATCCATAACATTAAATGAACTTGCCAATCAAGGTTGAAACGTCGCTATCGGGGACGCACGAACCGGCAGCTTAAAACAGATCACATCGTTTCAATACGTGATCACCGTCCCGGAGCCGTAGGGGCGAACGACATCTTGGCCGTATGTCGTCCGGAATGCCTCGAGGGGGCCTTTGCCGGTGCAATGGCCTCCATAGATGGTGAAATTGTCGGCTTTCACCCGGTCGGTATAGGCCATGATTTTTTCCAACACCGTCTCATCGGCCGATTCCAAGTGCAGCCCGCCCACTAAGGAAAGGATTTTTTTATCGGGGAATTTTTCCCCGATGGCTTTCAGAATGTTGATATACCCCGCATGACTGCATCCGAAAATCGCGACGATGCCTTCCGGCGTATCGATTGCCAGGGTGGCATCATCGGTGCCTTCCCATGGGCCTACGCCGTCTTCATTATAGAATTTACCGTGTGTCGGACAGTAACTGCCGGGCGCCTGCTTGACGTCGGTAAAGAAATACATGTCGTCATCGAGTTGGGTTACATTGTGGAGCGGTTTGAAATGGGGGCTTGCATAGCGCCGCGCAAGATAAGGAATGCCGCAGATTCTTAGCGGGTCGCCTTTCTTGACCTGATACTGTTTGACCCAGATCAGGGGATGCCCATAGACAGGGGGTTCGCCACCGAGCCGCGGATAAAACGTCAGGCCTCCCCCGTGATCATCGTGTCCGTGGCTGACCATAACGCCTTCGAGGTTGTCCAGGCTCTCCCCCATGATCCTGGCGTTTTCCATAAACACATCCGTCGTTCCGGCGTCGAAGAGCCAGCGGTGCCCGTTGGGAAGTTTGATCAGAATGGAAAGCCCGTGTTCTTTGGCAAATTTATCCGAAACAGCCTCATCATCGCAGAGGACACACAGTTCTAGTTTGTTCATTATTTTATCCTAAACTCTCCACCACTGGTGGAGGCCCCGGAGAGGTTCAACCGACCCGGGGTGCTTTTCTGAAAGGGTTTCTTCATTTTCTGTCACGTGACAGAAAAGATAGCGCCGTAAAAAGTGCCCGAAGTCGTCACTCCTGCGCAGGCGGGAGTCTACGACCCCATTGAAATTTCTGGATCCCCGCATGCGCGGGGATGACGAAAAACCTTATCTCAGCGACTTTTTACGCCTCCATCAGAAAACGAAGTCAAATAACATTCATTCAAAAACCGTTTTCCAAAGCTCTTTAGAGGGGGCTGCCTGAGACCGCCCCAGTTGTGGACCGAGCCCAACTACAGCCCCCGTTCTGTTATCACTTTAGAGCAGCGCCCGCGCTTTCTACCCCTGGTAGCGTTTCACCACACGGTCGATCTCGCCGGCGATAAAGGCGGCCAGCTTCTCGGCCTCCTGCTGGGTAATAGTGGCAACACTGCCCGCCAATGCGGCAATTTTTTCTTCCGCCAGGCCGGTGGTCTTGTTGATCATGAATTCGTCGACTTCCCCGTCTTCCATGAGCAGTCCGCAGCCGCCGGCGGCGCCGATGAATTCATCACCGGCAAAGATCGGCACCACGATTTTGATCAATCCGGCGTCGCATTCCTCGATGACGGGCGCCCGGGTGTTCTGGGCCATGACGGCCATGTTCTGGTGGGCGACGGCACAGATGTAGGTCTGCCCCTTGCCAGTGGCGCGGATTTCGGGGCAGAGGTCGTTGGCGTGCTGGGATTTGCCGGTAATGCCGATGCCGTCGGTATCGTAAACGCTGGCGCGCATGCCGGAACGCTCGCGAATGGCGTCTTCCAGTTCAACCCATTTCTCGAGGGGCTGCAGGTCGGTCAGTTTCATTCCATTTACTCCTGTTTGGGTATGGTTGCGGCGCCGCGCATCGACGCGGCGCGGGGTTATCGCGTTATCGATTGTCGCCGTCGATCAGGCCGCCCAAGGCGCCCAGGATCGATCCTTCACCCTTACTGCCGCCGCGTTGGGGGGCGGCCTGGAGCATGCGTCCCGCCAGACGGGAGAAGGGCAGGGACTGCAGCCAGATCTTGCCGGGGCCTTTCAGGATGGCAAAGAAAAGGCCTTCACCGCCGAAAAGCGCGGTTTTGATGTTGCCGGCCTGCTCGATGGTCATGTGGACGCTGGATTCAAACGCCACGACACACCCCGTGTCCACGTGCAGCACTTCTCCGGCCGTCAGTTCGCGTTCCACCACCGTGCCGCCGGCGTGCACGAACACCTGGCCGTCGCCTTCGAGTTTCTGCATGATGAAGCCTTCACCGCCAAAGAGGCCGGTGAGGATTTTACGCTGCAGAAAGATGCCGATGGCCACCCCTTTGGCCGCGCACAGGAAACTGTCTTTCTGGCAGATCAGGCATCCGTTGACGCTGGGCAGCGCTATGGGGATGATATTGCCGGGATAAGGGGCGCCAAAAGCAACACGGGATTTTCCATGGCCGCTATGGGTAAAAACGGTCATGAACAGGCCTTCGCCGGTGAGCAGTCGTTTGCCGGCTCCCAGCAGCTTGTCCATAAAGCCGCTGCCGCCGGTATGGGAGCCGTCCCCGAAGATCGTCTCCATCTGGATCGAGCGGTCCTTGTACATCATGGCCCCGGCTTCCGCCACCACGCTTTCGCCGGGATCGAGTTCGACTTCCACAAACTGCATTTCCGCACCGCAGATTTTGAAATCGATTTCATCCGCTCGTGGCCCCCGGGCCTTCATTGGCGGCGGGGAAAGGGTGTCCGTCATGGCCAGCGAGGTTGAAGACAATTCGGCAATCTTGGCAATGGGCACCCAGTCCGTAAACCCCTCACGCCAGGCATAGCCGTCGGGATTGGCCTGGGCCTGGACCGCGGCTTGTGACTGATCCATGGGTCCGGTCTGCTGTCCATCGTAACTCAGATACCATTGCGACATGTCATTCTCCTTTGCTAGACGGCGGGCCGGGCGGGTGCGGCGATCCGACTTTTTCCGCAATGGCCCGGATGGTTTTTTCATCGAGATCGAGTTGCTGGGCGAGCGCGCGCATGTAGTGGTGTTCGGCGTCCGTGTCCACCCGGATGGCCATCAGGGATACGGCGTAGACCTGCATGGCCAACTGGCGATGATCGACCTGGCGGGTGATGTCTTCCAATGAGGATGGCGAGAGAAGCTCCTTGACGATGAAAGCCTGCTCCTCCGGGCTCAGATCGACGGACTGCAATTTTTTCAGAATACGATCCCGCTCTGTCTGGTCAATGACGCCATCGGCATTGGCCGCCGCGATCATGGCGCGAATCAGCAAAACGGCCTTGTCGGCCGCGGTTTCCCGGTCAGGTGGTTCGGGAGGGATCGCCTGCACCCTGCCGCCGGGAGGGGGCGGCGGCGGTCCTGGGGATGTGCCGGGGGAAGACGCCGGCGAGGCGGTTGCCGGCGGCGGGGGGACGGGCGGTGCGCTGCGGGGGCGGCTGCCCGGTGGCGTTGTTTGCTGCTGATTGCCCAGGTAGTGTTCGGCCGCTTCGATGGCGACCCCCAGCAAACCAAGCGCCGCACCGCCTTTCAGCAGGCTTCCGGCGCTGCTGCCGCGTGTGGTGCTGCGGATGAGGCCTCCCAGGAGTTTTTCGGGATTAAACATAACGGTCCTCCCTTGAACGTTCCGATCAATTGATCCATTACCGTCCACCGTAACGGGCTAACAGCCATGATCGCCGATGCCGTTTATGAATAGGGCTTTTCCTCCTGCAGCCATTGGCGCAGTCTGGTCAAGCCTTCTTCGGTGGATACCGTTGGTCGATAGCCAAGGTCTTCCCTGGCGGCACTGATGTCGAACCAGTGCGAGGTGGCCAGTTCGTCGGCCAAAAACCGGGTCATTTGCGGCTCGCCCGGCAGTCGGAAGGTCCGGTACAGCCATTCCAGGGCCGCCCCGACACGGCGGGCCGATGTTAACGATAGGGTGCGCGTAACGGGCGGCAGGTCGGCCGCCGCCAGGATGGCGTTCACCATATCCCACAGCGGGATGGGCGCGTCCTGGCTGATAAAATAGACGCTACCGGACAACTCGGGGCGAAGCGCCAGCTTTTCAGCCGCAAGGAGATGCGCGTGGGCGGCATTGTCCACATAGATGGTGTCGACCTTGTTTTTGCCGTCGCCGACCCGCCGCAGGCGGCGGGCGCGTTGAATGATGCGGGGCACGAGATGGTTGTCGCCCGGTCCCCAGATGAGATGGGGCCGCAGGGCGATGGTCCGCAAACGGCCGTCCGCGGCCTGGCGCACCCGTCGTTCGGCCATGGCTTTGGTGCGGGGATAATGGGTATGGTAAATATCAGGATAGGGCAGCGATTCGTCGCCGCCTTCCATGTCGCGGCCGTCGAACACCACGCTGGGGGAGCTGGTGTAGATGAGGCGCCCGACACCGTTGTCCCGGCAGGCCTGGATGATGTTTTCCGTCCCCACGACGTTGGTCTGGTAAAAGGCATCATAAGGCCCCCAGACACCGGGTAGGGCCGCCACGTGAAACACCAGATCGACCCCCTGGCAGGCCGTTTGAAGGGCTTGCGTATCGGCGAGATCGCCCTGCACCTGGTCGACCCCCATGGTGTCCAGGCGAGGATAGCGGGATCTGGAAAAACTGCGTACGCTATCCCCACGCGCCACCAGCAGGCGAACGATGGTGCCGCCCAGGAAACCGCCGCCGCCGGTCACCAGGACGGTCTGATCTGACAGTGGAGAAGCGGCGGCCGGCTCAGTCGGCATGGTCCATCTCCTGGTGTTTCACCCGGCGTGAGGCCCAGACGGCCAGCTTTTCGCGGAAGATTTTGGCGTTGTGCCGGATATCCACGGGGAACCCGGAATGGAAAAGAATATGGCGGATGGACTTCGTCAGGGGCGATGCGGCGGCTGTTTGCAGCAATTCGTCAGTGAGTTGGCCGGGTTCCATTTTGAGGCCCTCGGGGCTGCGTTCGATGCAGATCACCGGCGTTTGATGCGGGTGCGGCCCGACGCCCACCAGGGCGCTGCGAAAAACCCCCGGGTGGGTGTTGAAAATGGCTTCGCAGGGAATCGTGAACATGTCGCCCCCGGGCGTCACCACCCGGTGGCTCTTGCGGCCGCAGAACCAGACGCGGTTTTTGCTGTCCCGCCAGCCCAGGTCGCCCATGCGGTGCCAGAAAGAATCTCCGTCCGTTAATTTGGCATGGATAGTGGCTTGCGGATTCCGAAAGTAGGATCGCGTCACCAGATCGCCCCGGACCACGATTTCACCGATATCGCCGTCCCTGACCGGGAGATCTCCCGTCCAGGCCGCAATGGGATCGTCCGAGATGCGGATGATGCGGACGTCGGTCTTTCCCAAAGGACGCCCGACGCACAGGCCATACCCCTGCTCGCTGAGGGGGCGGGTTTCAGCCAGGATCTCATGGCTGCCCATGGAGATGATGGGAACGGCTTCCGTGGCGCCGTAGGGGGTATGGATTTCGCTGGTGTCGTTCAGCATGGAAGCAAATTGTTCGATGATGGCCGGTGCGACCGGGGCGCCGGCGGAAACCACCCGCCGCAGCGACGGCAGGCGCACATGGCGTTTCTGGCCGAAAGAGCCGACCCGGTTCAGAAGCGCCGGTGACGCGAACATGTTGGTGACGCCGTGGTTAAGGATGGGTTCGATGATTTTTTCGGGATCGACCTGGGCCGGTTTGCGCGGGTCCATATCCGGGATAACGGCGGTCATGCCGAGGGCCGGATCGAAAAGGGCGAAGAGCGGAAAGGTCGGCAGGTCGATTTCATCATCGCCGATTTGGAAATGCGACTGGATCTGGTCGATCTGGGCATCGAAATTGCCGTGGGTATAGATCACGCCTTTGGCAGGGCCGGTGCTGCCGGTGGTAAACAGGATTGCCGCGGTTTCGTCCCGGGTGGTCGCGGCCAATTCAAAGGGCTGCCAGGGGCGGTCGCGCAAGCCTGCAAAGGTGGCGCCGCCCCAGAAGAATTTGCTGCCGACGGTGACCGTGGTCAGCACCGACCGAAAATAGCGGGGGAAACCGATCCGCAGCAGGTGGGCCAGGGGAATGCCGATAAAGGCTTCCGCTCGGGTGGATTCCAGGCATTCCAGCATGCGGCGGGCCCCCATGCCGGGGTCCACGACCACCGGCACGGCCCCGCATTTGAACATGGCAAAGATCAGGACGAAGAATTCTATGCCCGGCTTGACCATCAGGACGGTCCGGGTCCCGCGCTGGATGCCGATGGCGGCGAGACCGGCCGCCAGGCAATCGGATTCGCGCTCGAGCTGTTCGAAGGTCAGGTGGGCATAGGTCACCCGCCCGTAGCGGTCGCGGCCGACCGGATAGACCACGGCCCGTTTGTAGGGCATGCGCCGGGCGGTGTCTTTCAGGCGATAGGCAATGTTGACGACGGGCAGGGTGTCTTGCGGCGGTTGTTTTTCCATGGTGAATTCCACGCCTTGTTCCTATCCGATGGGGTGGCGGTGCAAGAAGTCTTGAATGGTCGCGGTGACGGCCCGGGGTTCATCTTCCAGGAGATAGTGCCCGGCGTTTTCAAACAGATGGGCTTCCGCATCGGGAAAGCGCCGCTGCCATTCATGAAAATAATCCAGATCGAAGACAAAATCATGCTTTCCCCAGCAGATGAGCATGGGCAGGTGGCGCAACCGGTGGAGCTGGTCATCCACCGATTTGACCAGGGCAAAGCTTGGATCGCCGTCCGCCAGCGGGATGTCCTGCACGAATCGAAGGGTGGCGATGCGGTTTTGGGGGCGGTCGTAGGGGGCGATGAGACCACGACGGACATCGCGGGGCAGGCGATGACGGGCGGCCATGACCAGGGCGGCCCGGGCGAAGATATTCAGTCCCAGGACGGCCGGTCCGGCAAAAGACGGTATGTTCCGCAGCAGGCGCAGCCGAAGCGGGATGGCTTTGCCTGCCGGCGGCAGAAAACCGCTGGTGTTGGTGATGACAAGGCGCTCGATTTGGCTCAAATGGCGCAGGGCAAAGGCCATGCCGATCATTCCGCCCCAATCGTGCACCACCAGGGTCAGCGGGGTGTCGGGCATCAGGCGGTCGATAAAGCTTTCCAGATCGGCCACGCGATCTTCCAGCTGGTAGCCATAGGCCTGGGCACCGGGTTTGTCCGACAGGCCGCAGCCGATGTGATCCGGGGCGACAACCCGTTGTCCGGGCGCGAGGGCCGCGATTAGGTGCCGGTAGTAAAAGGACCAGGTGGGGTTGCCATGCAGCATGAGAACGGCCGGGCCGCGGCCTTCGTCCACATAATGGTAGCGATGCCCGTTGATCGGCATGAAACGGGATTGGAACGGATAGAGGTGCCGATAGGGTTGTTTCATGATTTCCTTGGATCGTCTTCCGTTTGCCGCATTGTGCAGCGCTTACCAGTCGATTCCCAGCATCAGGCAGTTCAGTCCACTGCCAATGCCCAGGAAGCCGACCTTGTCGCCCGCCGCGAGGAAGCCGCGTTCCTCCGCGATGGCGGCGGTGACGATTAATGACACCGTTCCGATGTTGCCGAGGTAGCGGAAGGTGGTGAAATCACGGGCGGCGGGTATGCCGATGGCGTTGAGAATGGCCTGCTGGTGCGATGAGCCGACCTGATGACAGATGATTTTGTCCGGCAGGGCGTCACCGGTCCAGCCCAGCTCCTGGCGGAAGGCGTTGAAGGTCTCGATACCCAGTTGCACGCCGTTCTGCAGCACGCCCACGGAGTCCGTATTCATGACGTGCAGGCCGCTGGCCGGAATCCCGGTATCCGGGCCCCAGATGCACAAGCGATGGTGGCGGACGGCATTTTTCACCATGCCGCCCAAGAGACGGTGCCCCGGTCGGCCGAAAGAACCGTCGGACAACACCACGGCCGCCGCCCCGGACCCACCGGTCAGGGTGGCCACGCAGTGCTTGAAGGTTTCCATGTCCCCGGCCGCAAGCATGCGCGCGATGGTGCCGTCCACGATCTGGCGGCAGGATTCGCAGGCCACCACTAATCCGGCGCGGATCTGGCCCAACTCGATGGCATTGGCCACTTGGAGGATGCCGTTGAGCATGCCGATGCAGGCATTGGAGATATCGAAGACCTGGGCCGCGGCCCCCAGCTTCAGCCCATCGGCCACGGCACAGGCTGTGGCGGGCTCCAGATTTTCCCGGCAGACCGCGCCGTAGATCAGCATGCCGATTTGATCGGCCGGGATGCCGGAGGCTTCGATCGCTTTTTGGCCGGCCTGGATGGCGCCTTCCGAAAGCCGGAAGTCCGGATCCCAGTAGCGGCTTTCTTCGATGCCGGTCAATTGTTCCAGCTGCCCCGGCTTCAGGTGGAGCCGATCATATAAGGGGGCCAATCGGCTTTCCAGGTCTTCGGCCATGACCACGTTGGGGGCCAGCTCGTAGCCGATGGATTCTATCGTAACCTTGGTGTAGCGCATATTAGATCAGTCTTTCATGGTCATGCCGGGATGTCGCGCGGGATCAGGCGCAGTCCGAAATGGTGCATTTTGTAGATGTAAAGGCCGTCGCTTTTCAAGTAACCGTCGGCTTTGATGAACGGGTGCGGTTGGTCCTGCCGCTCGGTAATTACGGCTTCGACCTCCACCCGGTGGTTCGTGGGAAGAATCTGGCCCCGGTAGCGCCAGGTATGGGGGGCGGGCGCCAGCAGTTCCATCGTATGGGTTTCGCGGTATTCCGGCCAGAACCGATCGGCCGCGAACCGCAACAACTGGACAAAGGACTCGATGCCTAAAGACCCCGGGCAGACCGGGTCCTGGTAAAAATGGGCCCTGAAAAACCAGTCGCCCGGGTCGATCATCTTGACGCCACGCACATACCCCAACCCATGGGCGCCGCCGTCGGGTGCAAAACGGTCGATGCCATCGATCATCCGCAAGGCCCGGGAAGGGATTGCGCTGGTTTCCCCGGGTTCGGTTTGGGGATCGTCGGGCGTAAAAGGCGCGGTGTCTTCCAGGCGAATCGGCAGGTCGGCATCGGTGTTGTCAGGAAGCGTTTCGGCCCCTGGCTGGTCGGCTTCCGGCAGGCCTGCCTGGTGGGCCAGGGCTTCGGGGGTAAAAAAGCCGAAAGAGGTCTTCCCGTCGTAGATCAGCCGCCGGGCCTGGTGCACTTCAAAGGCATAGTGTTGGATCAGCATATCGCCGGCGGCACTGTATTGGAGAAGGCGCGCGCGGGTTTGCAGCGGGCCGGCCGTACGGCGCGCATTGGCATGCAGCACGGCGTCACCGTCCAGATTGCGGAAATGGAGGTCCTTGTCGCTTTTCAGGGCCGACCCCATATAGGCCGCCAGAAATCCGCAGGCCTGCAGCGCGATTTCCATCAGAATGCAGATGGGCATGAAGGGGGCCCGGTTGCTGCGGAAAAACCAGTCGTCCGGGCTGATCTCACAACCGGTTTCCACCCATCCGTCGGGTGCCAGCACCCAGGGGGGCGGATCGATGCGGGTCACGCGATCGATGAAGGCATAGGGCGGGCGGGGCAGTCGGGCGATGAACCGGTCCTGGTCGAAGGGGCGGTAGCGGGGGCCAAACACCTTGGAGGGCATCCCGGTGGCGAATTCGACGATCTGATCGCGGGAAAAAACGACGGTATCCGATGGGGCAGAGGCGGTGTCCCGGGCCGGGGCGTGCGCCGTCCGGGTTTGCTGCAAATGCCAGAAATTTTCCAGTGCGGCGCGGTCCATCCCCGTCATTTTCATGGTCATGCCACGAAACAGGACGATGCGGTGGCCGTCGGCGAACATGTGAGCGTCGGCAATGACGTAAGGCTCGGGATTGAATCCCAGTTCACAGATCTCCACCTCATAGACCACGTGGCGGGTCCGGGGGGTAACCGGTCCCCGGCATTTCAAAACGGCCTGGCGGCCGATCACCGGTTCGAAGACTACTCCGGGCCGGTCGCTGATCCAGCCCATGCGCTGCAGGTAAATTCGCAGGGTGTGGGCGCAGCATTCATACATCAGGGTTCCCGGCATGACCATGTCGTCGACGAAGTGGCAGGTCAGGAACCAGTCATCCGGATGGATGTCGGCTTCTGCCCGGATCGTGCCGAGACCGTAGCGCCCGCCAGTGGGGTCCAGCGACAATACCCGGTCGATCAGCGCCATGCGGCCGCCTGGCAGACGCTGGGATGCGGGGAGCTGGATGCCGGAAAACAATTTGCCGAAACAGGCGCCCGGATCACCGCGTCGCAAGGCCTCCAGTCCGGATTCATCGTAGCTCTCCGCGTCCATGGGCACCAGAGGCTGCCAGTCATCCGGGACAATTCCGGACTGGGGGCTGCCCTCGTCTTCCGTCAGGATGATCCCCCCGGAATTGCGCACTTCCTGCTCGGTGAAGAAACCGGCGCAGCCGTTGCGCATGGTGATCAGGGGTTGTCCGTCAATCGTGCCGTCGAAACGGAAAAAGAACAGCCAGGTGGGACCCTGGCGGATAAATTTTTCAATGTCGATGGTGTAGCGAATGACATCGCCGGGCCGCGGCAGGCCGCGGTGAAAGGTCACGGTAGCGTCCAGCAGCCGGTAGGTGCGCTGCCCTTTGACCTCGAGATCGATGCCGAGATAGGCCGACAGGAAAAGATCGGCCTGGCCGGCCTCCACGGAAATACAAACAGGGGCCCGGTCGCCGTCCAGATACCAGGCATCGGGATGCACGTCGTGTTCGGTCACGAGGCGTCCGGGGCCCAAAACACCTTTTTCCCCCTCGACGCTCAGAATGCGATCCACCAGCATGAGGGGTTCGTCCGGCAGGCGCACGCGCGCGGGGTAATGATCCACAGGCGCGAAGGCCGGGCCCAGCACCTTGGCGACCGATCCCACCGCGAATTCCATGCACATGTCGCGATCGAAGGCCACCGGCCGGGGTGGGGAAGGGGGTGAAGCAACCTTTTTCGCTGCTGGTGGCGGCGGAACGGCCGGGGCGGCATCCGGCATCGCCGCAGCGGGGGATAGCCCCCCAAGCAGGCCTTCGGTATGGGCCTGGTGAATCAACCGGGCCTTCAATTCGACCGCACGGGCATGCTGGCGGCCGAGATCTTCGGCAAAGGACAGAAACTGCTGGTGGGCCTCGGTGGTGGCGGCCATGCTGGCGGTCAGGTCGTTGATCAGGGTTCGGGTGTTTTCGGTAAACAACGTATGGGCCGCATTGTCAGTCCCCGCTGGCTTTCCAGCGCTGATCTCTGGTTGGGATGGAAGGACAGGGGCCGCCGGGCGGCGGACGGTATTCCCGTATCCGGGCGGCTGTGGGGGTTCCAGGGCCAAGCCGCCGCATACGATGGTAACGGGGTGCGCCTTGCGGCGGGAAGCCTCCTTGTTCGCTGTCACGGCCTGGAGAATGGCACGGTCTGGGGCCGGTGCTTCCTCCAGAACGACCGACATGGCATGACCTTCATCGCTGATGGTATTCAGGCAAGCCCGTCGGGGGATATTTGACCGGCTGGCTGGCCAGGAAACCGTTTGTGCAGGCACATGAACGAAATCGGGAATGTCAGCTGCCTCTGGGGGGGCTTGGTAACCGGGCATCGCGGCGATGGTCTGGTCGTGAAGGCAGAGCACCGTCTTGACCAGGCTTGCAAGACCGGCCGCGGCGCCGGCATGGCCGATACAGGCCTTGGCGGTGCCGATGGCGGGAGGGGGACACGACGGTCCGAAAACGGTGCTGATGGCCTGGTATTCCGCCCGGTCATGGCGTGGATGGCCGCTGCCGTGGGTTTCCAGATAACCGATGCTCTCCGGCGGGATGGCGGCATCCGCGAGGCCCGCGGACAGCGCTCGGATGCTGGTGTCGGCCCGCTGATCGTCTTCAAAAGGATTTCCCTGTCGCACACTCCCGAATCCGCGAATAACGGCATAGATGCGGTCGCTGTCTCTTCGGGCATCGGTCAAGCGCTTGAGAACGACGGCGGTGGCGCCCTCCCCGGGAAGAGTGCCGTCGGCCCGCCGATCCAAGTTGTGGGAGACGTTGCCTTTGGCCAAGGATGCCAGGCGGTCGGTTTTGATCAACCGCCGCAGATCGCCGGGAAGATCCACGGCCCCCACCAGCATCTGGTCGACCTCATGACGGTTCAACATGCGGGTGGCGATCGAGAGGGCCTGCAAACCGGAAACGGCATCGGCGGAAACGATGAAACTGGGGCTTCCGAAGTGAAATTCCCGTGCAATCCGGCTGGCAATCAGGCTGCCCAGGGACCCCAGGGTGCGGGTGTGGGTCAGGGGCGGGGATGCCATGTCTGCCAGGGCCTTGGCCCAGCTATCGATTTGCGCCGGGGAGAGCCCCAGGGCGTAACGCGTATTCCACTGTTCGGCGACAAGGTGCGCATCCCAGCGGAGATGGAAATTGGTGTCCTCCAGGTCGAATTCAATGCCAATCACGCATCCCATGCGGATGGGATCGATGTCCGCGTGTTGGCCGGCATCGATCATGGCCGCCCCTGCCACCTTGAGCATCAGCAAATGCTGGGGCAGGATATCGGGGATCTCTTTGGGAGGGATACGGAAATCGGCCAGATCGATTTGGAAATCGTCCAGAAAGCCGCCAGGCAGGGGGGTTTCCCGTTGGAGATAGTGCTGCAGGATGTCGTCGCAGTGCTTCCAGCGACGGTGGGATGGCGGCCGGAAGACCGACTGGCCCTTGAAGATGGTTTCCCGGAACGATGCCAGGCCGCGGGCGGTGCCGAAAAAGGCTTCCATACCGACCACCGCAACGGGATCTTCAATTGGTTTATCGGTGCCGGTGATGATGACCGGGTCGGGACGTGACGCGGTGGTGGATCTCCCGGCAGAAGACGGCCACTCTTCCAACAGCACGTGGGCGTTGATCCCCCCGAAGCCAAAGGCGCTGACAGCAGCCCGGCGGGGTGTGCCGGCGCCGCGCGGCTGCCAGGGGGCGGGCGCGGTTTGAACATGAAAGGGGCTGTCGGGCAGCGGACTGTCCGGAGACGGTTCCTGGAAATTGAGAGACGGGGGCAGGGTTTGGTGCTGGATGCCCAGCAGCACTTTAATCAACCCGGCCGCGCCGGCGGCCGTGAGCAAATGGCCGATCATGGATTTGATGGATCCGATGGCGCATTGGCCTGGGCGCCAGCCGTCTTCCCCCCAGAGGGCGTTCAGGCTTCGGAGTTCGGTGGCATCGCCCACCGGGGTGGCGGCGCCGTGGCATTCGATCAGGTCGATATCCGACGGCTGCCATCCAGCTGCGGCATAGGCCGCCTGCATGGCCCGCACCTGGCCTTCGGTATCCGGTGCCAGAAGATTGCCACGCCGGTCGTTGGAAAGGCCTGTCGCGCGGACTAGGGCATAGATCCGGTCGCCATGCCGAAGCGCATCCTCCAAGCGTTTCAGAACCACCAAACCACATCCTTCCCCCACCACGAGTCCGTCTGCCGAGCGGTCGAAGGGGGCGCACCGTCCGGAGTGGGACAGGGCCTGCAGCTGCGTAAACCCGATCTGGGTATAGAGCGTATCGGGGCGGGCCACCCCGCCGGCCAGCACGGCATCTGCTTTTCCGGCCTGCAGGGCATCGCAGGCCAGCTTGATCGCGAAAAGGGATGAGGCGCAGGCGGCGTCCAGGGTCAGCGTGCTCCCGCCAAGTCCGAGGGCGGCGCCAAGAAGGGAGGCCGGCAAGGAGGTGACGCCGCTGGCCATGGCCTCCTGGAGAGACAGTTCAGCGGAGAGATGACGGGATGCTTCTGGGAATAGTTTGTTTTGGGCGGCCTGCTGGAGCACTTGGCGCGTCAGGCGGGAGGCCGATTCGGTGGGCAGGGCAATGGCCGCCAGAACCACATCCACCCGTGCCGGATCCAGTGGGTCGTATTGGCAGTCGTGCCAGGCTGATCGTCCGGCCGACAGCACCAGATGGTGCATGGGATCCAGTCCGGACATGATGTCGGGTGGAAAAGGGCCGTCGCCAGTTTGAAAAGGCAGGTCCTGAATAAGGCCGGCGTTCAGCGAGCGGGCTTTATCTGGTTCTCCGGCAGCGGAATAGACGTGGTCCCGGGACACCGGCCAGCGTTCTGCGGGTATCGGTACGATGGCACTCCGGCGATTGACGATATTTTGCCAGAAGGTCGGAAGGTCCGGTGCGCCGGGAAAAATCCCGCCGGCGCCGACAATGGCGATGGGGGCAAATTGGTGATTATCCATTATTCATCTGACGATGCCGAGAGATCGTGCCTAACGGCCCGGCGAACCGCAAACGGGGTTAATTCCAAAACAAAATCACTTACTATCTTTGACGTGACAGTTCAATAGGGGAATGGTTAGTACCTGGCGTGTTGAAGGGTTTTGAGGGGGATGTCAGGTCACGGACTGTAAATTCGGGGAAATCTTCCGGGCGGATATTGACAAATTCCGGTACCAGGCAGGCACGTGTTTCAGAACTGAACCGGGACAGCAAAACGGGTACGCTTGCTTTTCCCTTGGCATCGATGTGGGTTAAAAAGAGTTGCGTATAGGGTGTGTTGACCTTGGAAGAAAAGACCAGCCATTTTCCGTTCGGGGACCAGCTGTGCCAGGAGTTCATCACCGGTGTGTTGCATGCCAGAGGCCGGGCTTTGCCCCCTTCGGCAGGGATGATGCAGAGCCGGCTGGAGGGCTGGATGGCCAGGCCGGTATCGCTCTGGGTGAAAACAATCCATTTGCCGTCAGGCGAATAGCGGGGGAAATAGTTGCTTTTGCCGTTGTGGCTGGCCCCGGCCAGGGGAATGGCTTTGCCGCCCTTGCCCTTGTTGAACGGCACCGTGTAAAGGTCAAATTGAATCCGGTATAGCCGATTCAAGTCTTCGATCCGGACATGGGGATCAATGCTGATATAGCCGCGGTCTCCGATGGTGTCGATCAGACGGGGGTCATGCCTGGTCCGGGCAAAGACAATCGTTTGACCGTCCGGGTGCCAGGCGGGACAGGTTTGCACGTAGCCGGGTTCGTCAGCACCTTTCAAGGAGAAAAAGCGTTTTTCCCGGCGGTCATAGCCGGCGATCTGCCCTTTGATGGGAAAAAAGAACTGGGAATAGTCGATATCCGGGATCATGGTAAAGAAAGACGTTTCTTTTACGGTGCTGATCACGGTTTGCTTGTCGGGGGAAATCCGTGAAAACAGACCCATGCTGCTGTTCGGCCTGGTGCGTTGAAAATCATTCCAGGAGATGAAATTTTGTTTTGAAATATCTATCGGGTCGGTAACTTCCGCTATGACATAGGCACCTTTGTCTTCATGGATATCCATGTCCATACCGAACAGCTTGCCGTCTGAAGAGAACCCATGGCAGTTGCCGCACACAGGAAGATTTTCCATGACGACCGGGGCAGGGGTGTAGGCGGCGATATTTCCGATGCGCCATTGGGACAGTTCCGGATGCCGGGCAGCATGGGCGAACGGCAGGGGCATGTGTTGGAAAAATACCGGCGCCTCTACCCGGTCCTGCGACATGCGGATGCAGATGGCATTCCGGGAAACAATGCGAACCGGGTTTTCCGGAGCGAGGCCGTAAATGGTGACCCAGGCATCCTTTTGGCCGGCGTTGGCCTTAACCTGTTCCCAGGTGGGCTGGTCGGGTGTCCAGCAGGTTCGGTCTGTCAGCATACAGACCACGTTGCTTTGTTCGTGAAAGGACACACAAACCAGCCACATCTGGGCTCGATCGTCTTTCCAGGTGATATCCGGCGATGCCATGTCCAGGGGGAAGACGGCGCCGTGATAAGGATTCAGGATATCCAGTTCAGCCAGAGCATCATTACGGCCGGTATCCGTAAGGACCGCCTGGATAACTCGGTGAGCCTCCGTCTGCCCGAGGCAACGAATGACGCTGCCCTGGTAACGATAGGTCGAATCCGTTCTCTCGAAAGGCGGCCTGCCTGTAACGGTGCATGCCGCCATAATGAGGATCACGGCCAGCCAAATCGCTGAAAGGAACCTTGGCTCCAAGCAACGGCCGGATATCGGTCCGCATGCGCGGCTTATTGGAGACGATGGCTTGAAATGCATCGGTTGGACCGGCCATCCTTAATGAAAATATTCAGGTAGAGAGATCCCTTGGAGGCCTTGTCGATCGTAAAGGTCTCCACCACCACAGGCCATTTCCCAGGGGCCGCATGCCACTGCTGGCCGGCTGTGCCGGAGGACTTTTTCTGATAACAGCCGATTTGCAAGCATAGCGGCTTATGGGGATCGACCCGGTCGAAGAAATAGACAAATGCCACAAAACCGGTGCCCTCGGTTGCCATGTCGGCAAATGCCTTCGGTTCGACGGCATTCTGTTTGACGGTTTCAAGGCTGTCAAAGCCATTGTAGTAGGTCTGGGGGGCTTTATCGACGACGGTCTTGGGAACCACGTAGGCTGCATGGCGCGGCGTTGCAGGATAGACGATTTTGCTGGTGAGTCCGTGAATGTCGATCACGCTCGACTCCCTGCCCATGCAGTCAGCCGTCTTCCGCCCGAATATGCCGTCCGGCGTCAGTCCGCAGTCCTGCTGGAGTTCTTTGAGAAAATTTTTAAAGGCGGCCTTCTCGCTTTCTGACAAACGGTTGATATTCCTTCTGTTGATATACTGTCCGATTTTGCCGGCAATGGTGACGGCTTCTTCCGGGCTGGCCGACCTGACATGGTAGGCAATTCGGTCGTCCCGAAGGTCGATCCGCCCCATTCGGTCGACCGCCTCCACCAGCATCCGTTGGCTGAAAACGCCCTCCGTGTCGAGGTTTAATTCCATGATGACAATGTTTCGGTCGAACCACTCATGGGACTCGTTCCGGTTCTCAATATCGATGGTCGATGGGGTGGTGTTGATATAAGGGGTGATGGGAAGGACGGTTTCTTTGGCCAGCCGGTCAAGTTGGATTGCCAGTGCTGAGACCGGCGCCAAATCCGACGCGTTCTGGGCTGTGAAGGCTCCGGACGATGGGGTAAAAGAAATCGAAGGGCTGTTTTTCATGCAGCTGGTGACCGCTAACGTCATGATACAGAAACAGACAATGACCAGGTTCCTTTTCATAGGTTACTCCTTGATAGCATCCGTATGTTCGCAAGAACGAACAAAAAACCGAGAAGAAGTGAAATCGTCATCGGGCGGTTAACCATATTGGCCCCCCTCGCATTTCATTTTCCGAAAAGTTTATTTAACCCTTTGTTCAATAAGTCGAAGGTGATCTGGGCATCGGATTTCCCCTTGTTCTCGGGTTTATCTTTGAGTTTATTCCATTTGTTTTCTGCGACGGCCCCTAAAATCGCCCTTTCGATATCAGACTTTGACCCTTTATTTTGGACAGCTTGAGACAAAGCGTTAAGAATGTTTATGGCCTCTGCTGCTTTCTCATTCTGCTTATCATTAGAAGATGAAGAAGCACTTGATGTCGGTGTGGGGGGCTTGTTGATCTGATTGAGAACATGCAGGGCCTGGGGGGAGAGCTTGATGCCCACGCGCTGGGCCCATTCCAGTTGTTCCTTGACCTGACCGGCAGTGTAATTGCCGGACTGGAAACCGCTAAGAAGCTCCGCCTCGGCATCCTCGACGGCTTTGTCCGGCTGGTAGGGGCCATGCTGGATGTTCTCGGGACGTCCATCCCAGACGGAAGAGCCCATGACGTCGGCGCCATTTGGATTGGGCGCCCAACTGACTCCCCCACTGGAACTCGGCCCCATTGAATCGAAAAGGTCAGTGGTTTCGCCGCCACCTCCGCCACCGTATCCGAAAGCGATCGATGGCAAGCCAATACAGAGCCCCAGCAGACAGATCAGAATGATGTTGGTGGTCGGTTTGTTCATGCAGAATCTCCTTGTTAAGGGTTGGAAAACGATACGAAGGCATTATGATATATTGCCCATATCTAATCACAGTTTTTTTAAAAAAACAAACAGGTTAGATATCGAACGGATTATCTAAAGGATTGCTTGACAAGCAGGGCGTGTTTTTCTATTAGATAACGTTTCGAAATAAACCGGATATATATTGCAAGGCCCGGTCAACGTGAACGTTAATCGGGCGGGTCCGGTGATCGAACGCGTAAGCTTCGGATTGCGACGGTCCAATTTATTGGGTGGAGGATAGTATGGGAAAAGAGCAGGCGGGTCAGGTCCGTGACACGGCAACGATGCGGTCAATGCTGCGTGATGCCGGCTATTCCGATAAGGCGGTCAGCTATTATTTGGAGACACCTCACCTGGGAATTATTGAAGACGCCGACCAAGTTTCTGAAATGACCGGGACGTGTGGTGACACGATCAAGGTCTATCTGAAAATCGAAAATGGTTGTATCGCGGATGTCAAATACCAGATTATGGGATGCCCGGGTTCGATATCCGCAGCGATGGCCGCCGGTGATCTTGTCCGGGGTAAGACCATTGATGAAGCGCTGGCCCTCAACGACGGTGACGTGTTCAATTTTCTGGAAGAAATCCCGGTTAAAAAACACCATTGCATTCAACTGTCGGTGAAAGCGCTTTTAAGTGCCATTCAAACCTATCGTGACGGCAACAATGGCGGTGACAGCGTCGTCCAGGCTGGTATTCCGACGGGACATGGCCGTCATCATTCGAAAGATGGCGACAACACGGCCTGCTGTGGCGCCCAAAAGGGGAAGGGGGATTGTGAGGCGGCCGGCACTTGCTGTGCCAAAGCCATCACGATCGAAGAACCGCATTGATGCGACACCATATCGGGATGTCGTTTCAACGTTAACCAGCGGACCACGGCGTTCGACAGAGGTTGTGATAAGAAATCTTGATGGGGGCGACAGTGTGCCGGCATGGACGGGCATACAGGGCCCCCATTTTTTGTCGGCAAGATATAGAAACCGCATGCGGGCACGGTAATATGAACTATTGCGATGAGCAGCGACTGGGTCAGGAACGCGTTCGGGATTATCTTGCACGCCATGGCCCTGGCGAAAGACGCCTGATCAGAGAACGTTGTCGCGAGTATTTACACTTCAGGGAGCGGGTGGCGGCCTTTCAGTCCCGTTATTTCCAATCCCACTGCCAGGCCGCCTGCTTTCAGCAGCAGCGCAGCGCCTGTTGCAGCAAAGACGGTATTGTTACCTTTTTTGCAGATCTCGTTGTCAATGCCGTTGTCAGCGAACCTACTGCATTGGACGCGCTCATTGCAGGTCTGCTCACGCCGCGCAATGACATGAAATGCATTTATCTCGGGCCGGCGGGATGCCGGTGGCAATTGAAACCCATCGTGTGTGAAATGTTTATCTGCGACCGGGCCAAGCAGGAGGTCTTCGCTGCCTCTTCCCGGGCATCTACCATGTGGGATGCGTTGAAAAAAGAAGAGATGTCGTTTCGATGGCCGGATCAAGTCGTGCTGTTCGATGAACTGGAATCGCGGTTTATGGCTGCGGGCGTGAGCTCTTCTTTGATGTACCTGCATAACAGCCCGGGGCTGATCCGGATCAAGAAGAAAGCCGGGCTGCTGTAAATCCTTTGCCTTCCCTACTCAACCGAATCGAAAGCTTCTTCGCGGACTTCCGGTTCAGTTGCCCCGACTTTAACGACATTCTTGGCCGCGGGACCCCGCTGGCCGTGTTCAATTTCGAACGTTACGTGATCGCCTTCCGCCAGGGTTTTGAATCCTTCCATCTGAATTGCTGAAAAGTGGACGAATACATCCCCCTCTTCTTTCTGCTCGATGAAGCCATAACCTTTTTTGTCACTGAACCACTTCACGATACCATTTGGCATGGTCACAATCTCCCCGTAATAAGCGTGTTGCGGCGGCAAGCAGCGTCAGCTCATCAATGGAGACAACGCAAATTGACCGTCACAACGGGCCCGCAGCCAAAACCGGGTCTTCGATCACCTTTTTTGTTAGACTGAAAATGGACCCGAAGTCAAGGGAAACCGCTTCTGACAAGCGTCGAATGGCCGGCAGACCGATTGTCATTGCGGATGCTTCTATCGGACGGGGCGATGGGCGCCGGCATGATAAATGGAGCAGGACGGAAAAGAATAGGCGAAGCCGTATCAATGCCGGGAGCGAAAGAGAAGAAGATCGGGGGTGCGGTCAAGGGCATGGCCAACCGTGGTAAGCTCTACCCCCCCATATCGGCATGCGAGCACCGGCCATCGGGCCATGCAGCGCTTTACCCGTGATGTGGTCCCAGTAGGACCGTGTTTCATCATCGATGAGCAGTACCAGCCCGTTGTATAGGCCACCGGCGCTGAAATGGTGCCGTCGTCCATGGATCAGGGGTGTCAGACCGACACCGCTGTTGCAGACGACTCAAAACGTTATCAGGAAGGGTTCATCCGCCAAGACACCCTGGGTAGCATGATGATACGCCATTTGGCGCACCAGCAGGGCGCGCCTCTTCCCGGCGCGGTCAAAGACGATGAGCTGTTCGCTTTTGGGAACGCGGGCTTGGGCGAGTTCGGTGGCGGTATCGGTTATGGCGAATCGTCCAAAGAGGTCGGGGCCTTTCAGCATGGCCCGCCGGGCATCAAACATCACTGTTGGTTCTCCGTGGCGGTTTGGCGTGCCTTGCGGTGTTTCCGGTGTAATCAGGTGATTCCAACGCTTCCAATCGTGCATGCCGGGGGGAACAGTTCCCGGGAGATCATTCCAGTGGCGTCCGGAAGCCAATTGAATCCCTTAACTTGATGGTTATGCTTGACATAGTCAAGGGGGAATGACCATTTGTGTCTTATCCATGGACCGCTGGGCTAGTGCGCTTTGGCCAGGTGGCGATCGGTGGATGAAGCGGAAGGAGACTTGATCCCATCTGCTGTTTTTTTTGTTTCAACGAAACGTCGGTGCTTTATCGAATGTCATATCACTAAGGCCTGATAGAGAAAAGATAGACCTGAAAGGAATAAGGATGCATCGCAAAACAAAAATTATTGCCACGATCGGACCGGCTTCGAACGATCGGCCCATGCTCGAAAAACTCGTCGAAGCGGGGATGAATGTGGCCCGGTTGAATTTTTCACACGGCAGCTATGAAACCCATGGTGAGGTGATTCGAACCATCCGTTCGATTGCGCGGATGATGAATCGGCCCGTGGGGATTCTGCTGGATCTGCAGGGCCCTAAAATTCGCGTCGGAAAACTGGAAGGCGGAAAACCCGTGCGGTTGAAGCGCAACGCTCTTTTTTCAATTACATCGCGTTCGATAACCGGCACCGTCGACATGGTTTCCACGACCTATCCAAATCTGGTGCAGGATGTCAAAACGGACGACACGATTCTTCTGGATGATGGACTGATCCGGCTCCAGGTCATTTCAATCAATCACGACACGGTCAATTGCCGTGTGGTCAATGGGGGTTATCTAAAAGAAAACAAAGGCATCAATTTGCCAGGCGTTGCCGTGTCGGCGCCGTCACTGACCGAAAAAGATAAACGCGATGTCAATTTCGGTATTCAAAACGGGGTCGATTTTTTCGCGCTGTCCTTCGTGCGGACGGCGGATGATCTGCAACAGATCAAAGCCATCATGAAGAAGCAGGGCGTCGCCATTCCGGTGATCGCCAAGATCGAGAAACCGGAGGCGGTTGAAAACCTGGCTTCCATTCTGGAAGCGGCGGACGGGATCATGGTGGCCCGCGGCGATCTCGGGGTGGAGCTGCAACCCGAACAGGTGCCCACTATTCAGAAGCAGATTATCTACACCACCACGAAAAAAAACAAACCGGTTATCACGGCAACGCAGATGCTTGAAACCATGAGCACCAATCCCATCCCAACGCGCGCTGAAGCATCCGACGTGGCCAATGCTATCTTCGATGGTACGGATGCGGTTATGCTTTCGGGAGAAACGGCTTCCGGCCGCTATCCGATCAAGGCCCTGCGCATGATGGCCAAAATCGCCGATCAAGCCGAAAAGTCGCCTTTTATGAAGTACAACAACCATTTCGGACCGGATTCATCCGATTTGATCACCCACGCGGTAGCCCAGTCGGCGGTCAATATCCTCCAGGAAATCAATGCACGCTGCATCGTGGCCTTTTCCGTTTCGGGGAAAACATCGAAGCAGATATCCAAGCAGCGTCCGACCGCACCCGTATTTGCTTTTACATCCCGCAAGGAGATCTACAATCGTCTCGCCCTGGTGTGGGGTGTAACCCCCATGTATATCCCGAAAATCAATGATGCCAAGCGCCTGGTGGAGAGCAGCGAGCGTCTTCTGCTGGAAAAAAAATGTGTTCAGAAAGGGGATTTGATCGTCATTGTCATCGGCTTGGGATTGAAAGAGGGGTCCACCAACATGATCAAGATCCACCGGGTTGGTGATGATGACTGATGACGGTGGCTTTTAACCCGGACATTTCATAAAATTTTTTCTACGCCATAAATTTTATGTAATTATTCAGCGGTATAAAAGCTATTCGGGGTATAATTTTCAGGTGACATTTTGTACCCTTGGCCGATTTCTAAAATCATAGAAAATGTTTCACCCTGCGGGCGCGCCCGAGATGCCCATTGGCCGCGTTATCAGGGGCTTGCGGTAGCATTCGTACAGCGGCGCCCCTGATGCCTTGCCAATGAACATCTCGAACGCGTGAAATATTCGGGCTAAACACCGCGAGGTGAGGTGCGCCGCCGGCTTTTTGGCAGACGGTCTTTACCGGGGGAGGCCTGATGGAGGACCGGGCCTTCAGGGGGAAGTAACGCGCTGGCGTGGGCGCACCGTGTAGGTGATCAGAATGTTGTTTTCCTGGCCCGGGGCCAATCGCAGCGATGCCGGAACGAGAGCCAACGCGATTCGCAGTTCACCGGACTGCTGCAGTCCATCCACCGGCACCTTGGCCGTGTAAATGGTATCCATTTCATTCAGCAGGAGCTGGCCGCCGGTGACCTCCACCGTCTCCGGGTCGAGACGAACCGACTGCACCAGAATGCCCGGCGGCAGGGTTCCGGTCCAGTCGACTTGCACCGGCAACCGCTTCTGACCAATGACGTCCACCATGATATCGATGCTGCTGGGTTCCACTTTCTTCAGCGAGGCGCCCGGCGGGAGAATGATATCGCCTTCCGTAATCGTCAGACTGTTGCGTCCGGCAACCGCTTTGCTTAAATCAAAGCGCACTTTGATCTGGCTGGGATCGAGCCGGTTGATGAGCTGCAGCGATCCACTCAGTTGGATTCGGACTGACGTGCTGGAGCTTTCGATGATTTCCATACGCGCGTCGCGTTTAACGAACTCGATGGGAACCTCCACCGTGGTCAGGCTGCGAACAAACCCCAGAGAATAACTGTACCAGACACTGCTGACGACCAACAGGGACAACCCAAACGCGATGGCTGCCGAACGTCTGTCATTGGTGGCCCGACGGGATGAATCCCTTGCCATGCCCGTATGTTGGCGCAGACGCTTTTCCAGTTGAGCGGCATCCTTAACCGTTTCAACCTGTCCCATATGCGCCAGGCTGACTTCTCCGCGCTCCTCGGAAACGACCAGCACCAGCGCATCCGAACGCTCCGTCAAGCCGATAGCCGCCCGGTGCCGCGTGCCAAACCGTATGGGAAGGTCGGAACGTTCCGTGAGGGGCAGAATGGCCGCCACCCGGTTGATCTGATTGCCCTGAATCACGGCGGCACCATCATGGACGGGATTGTCCGGCCAAAAGATGCTCTCAATCATTTCGCGGGACACCTCGCCATTCCAGGAGACACTATTCTGAATGGCCGCATCGACAGGCTGGCGTCCGGGGAGAACGATAAGCGCCCCGATTCTTTTGCGCGCCAACTGATAGACACTGCCCGCGATAATTTCCACCGGTGTCACGATCGGTTTCGTCGATACATGCCACAGGATGTCTTTGATGCCCTTGGCTTGAAACAAGCTTCGAATTTCATAGCGAAAGACAATCAGGACGCCGATGGCGGTAAGGGCGGCAATACCCTGAAGCACCGTGTGTGTGAGAATCATGCTGGATATGGCAACGATTTGTTGAAGGATCAGCAACACGAAGATAAACACGACCACCAGAAACAGGCGGGTGCCGCGTAGGATGATATACAGGCGGAAAAGAATGTAACTGTTGAGGAGGATGTCCAGGACATCCTGCCACCGTATGACCGCTAAAAGCTTTTCCAGGAAAGGGAGCATGGCCTCAGTCCGTTATACTGAAGCGGAGAATCCGCAGGATAGTGCCATCGGCGTCGCGAATTTCCACCCGCCATACCCCTTTATCGGCCTCGCGCAGTTGGATGCTGCTGACCGACGACCAACGCGGTGGCTTTAAGATCAGTTTTTTACGAAATACGAGTTTATCCTGACGGATCCAGTCGTGAAAAATACTGGTTTGCTCCGGCACGTGATCGAAAGCGGTGAAGCACATGACGCTTCCCGTTCGGACGGGAAAAACCACACTTGGATTGAAGGGTTTGAAGGCTTCCAGTGTTTCACACATTACCGCTTCCGACAGGTGCAACTTCGCCGGCGGCAGCTCATCGGTTTCTTCGGCTCCGGCTGTCGGTGCATATCCGATTGTCAGACTTGCCGCGAACAGGCCGATGCCCAGCAGCAACTGGCGCCATATCATCCATCGTTTCATCATGCGATACTCATGACCAGAATGGCAGGCATGTCAACCTTATTTTTATACCGCTATCGTCCGGAACAGGATCGGGCCAGAGAGACAACGCGGCCCGATAAACAGGATACGGCGTTATTGTCAAGAACCTTTTGGGAAGGACCCGGCCGCCCTCACCGGCCGGCGGCATAGCGTTCCGGCTTGAAGGCGCGTATCAGGCGGTCTTCCATGACCGCTTCGTAACCGCTCATCGTGGCCAGCACCGTGCCGTCCTGGTCGATAAACGTGAAATCGCCAACGAGTTTATGGCGGGAAACGTCGCGCACGACAAGGACGGCCTGAACGGGGTGGCCCGGAAAGCGGCGGCAGTATTGGCGGTAGGAGGCACTGAAACTGGGCAGAGAGACACGACCGGTTTCTTCGTAGCACCAGAGGCTCGCCATCTGGAAAGCGCCGTCCATCACCAATGGATCGGCAATCCAACGATTGCGGGGCGGCTTCTGGATCCAGGCTCCGGGCGTCGGAGCGGTGCTGAGATCGGCCAGCATGCCGTTCGGAGTGCAGCCCCTAACGCGGCGAATGCCTTGCAGGGCGTGGCCATGAAAAAGAATATCCGCATAGATCTGGGTCACGTCACGGCTATAGGCGGCATTGCGTAAATCCGCCGGGATGTCGAATACCGGTGCCGATGGCAGGCGGTCCGTCAATAGCGCCGTCGCCTTGGAATGAATCACCTCGGCGCCGGCCGCCACGCCGTCCCGGAGCTCGAGGTTGACCGTGATGCCGTCGCCAATCGATTCGGCTGCAGAGGTGAGCACCCGGATGGGGCGTTGGTGATCATCCAGCACAATGCCTTTCAGCAGGCGCATGGCATCGAGGCCGGCCAATTGGAAACCGGGATTGTTGTGCAGGGCACCATGCCCGAACCATTCCGCTATCAGCGCAAAGGGAACCACCGGTTTGCCGTCTATGCGATGATGGTCGAGAATCGGGTAGCGTTCGAGATTCAATTCGCTGATATAAACGGTGCTCAGCCCGGCAGCCACATTGTCGCTGGGGCTGTTGGCCGGCTCAGCTGTGATGGGGGGTGAAATGGAAGGGGACGCGGACGGCAGTTCCGATCCGATGACGACTTCCACTAGGCGGGACTGACCGGCGGTAAGTTCCGACACAAAAGCTTCGGCTCCCTGTTCCATGGGAATCAGGGCGATGTTTCTCGCCCGGAAGGCGTTCTTATGGGCGGGCGTTACCATCCCTCCGTCCCAGGGGCCCCAGTTGATCGATCGGACCACGCAATCTTTTCGCTGCGACGCTTCAGCAACGGCCATCTTGTTCAAAACTTCATTGGCAACAGCATAATCCACCTGTCCGATGTTGCCAAAACGGGCGGCCACTGAAGAAAAAAGAACGATATAGCGCAGGGGATCCGTCCGGGTCGCCGCGAGCAGGTTCTCCAGGCCTTCAACTTTCGTACTGAATACCTGATGGAATTCTTCCGCCGATTTGTCGTTGATCAAGCGGTCCCGCAAAACGCCGGCACCGTGGACAAGGGCTTTGATCGGGCCATGAACCAGCCGGACATCGTTTAAAACCGCCCGGACTTTATCGGTATCGCGGATATCCAATGAGACATAGCGGGCATCGGCACCAGCCTCTTTAAGTGAAGCCAGGTTGTGTTGAATCTCGCGGTTGCTCCGATAACGGTGATAGCTTTCCTGAACGGCTTGGGGCGTGGGACGCGTTGCGGCATATTCATTGGCGATGATGGCTTTTTTGAAATCGGCTTCGCTTTCCAGCCCTTTCAGCCAATCCGGTTCCGGAAAGGGGGCCGGCGAGCGCCCTAAAAGAATCAGGGTCATTGCCCGCTGACGCGCCAGTGCCGCCGCGGTTGCCGCCGTAACGCCGCGGGCGCCACCGGATATGATCACCACATCACCATCTTCGAGTGCAAATGTCTCCTGAGGACCGTCATCCATAGAGGCCGGTTGCAAATCCAATGTCACGCGCCGCTGGCATTGCCACCCAATTTCCACCGGCGCTGATGGCATGGGATGAAACAATTCTTCGACGACTTCTCTGGCAATGGCGGGGTTGTCCCGCCATTTGGCATCGATATCCAAGGCGCGGCAGGTAACGTCCGGCCACTCGATGGCGGCTGTTTTGGCAAATCCGGCGAGCCCGCCCTGGTAGGGTAGCTGTTCGTGAAGCCCTTCAACGCCAAAGGTGCCGTCCATGCGGCTGATGGTGGCCAGCACCGCCCCGCTTTCCTGACCGCTGGCTTGCAGCGAGGGGCCCAGATGATGGAGTAAATCAAACGCGCCCGCCAGAAATTGCTTGAGCCGCTCGGGAGCATCCGCGCCTGGATATTCGGCGTCACAGAGCAGGATCAAACCGGCGGCCTCGGGTAATTGCTGACGATGCTTAAGAATGTCATAGGAGATTTGAACGGTCGGAAGCCCTCTGGCAGCCAGTTGATCGGCGAGGGCATGGGACAAACCAGCTTTGTCCGTCGTGATGAAAATTTTTCGTTGGTCGGGAACCGTAAGTGCGGGACCCGCCTGCCGCGGGGTGTCGACGACCGTCAGCTCTCGCCGCAACAGCTGCGCCGCGGGAGGTTCAAGTGTCGCAGTGGCTTGTTCGGGAGGCTGGACGTTGGCCGGCACGTCAGCAATCGGATCGCTGTGATCGAGCGGCTGACTTTCTCCCGTCAGCATCACGGCAATCTGCCCCAAAGTTTTGAGTTCCGCCATTTCATCCGGTGCAATGGCCGGAAAATCGGTCAGGCGATCCTCCATGGCAGACAGGATTTCGACCCGTTTGATGGAGTCGATTCCCAAGTCGGCCTCAATTTCCATATCGGCCGAAAGCATTTCGATGGGGTAGCCGGTGAGTTCGCTGACCACCGCCATCAGGGCATCGTGAACATGCGTCAGGGAAGTTCCGGAGGGCAGGGGGGGGGATTGGTCGGATGACCCCGGAGCGGCCTGATGACGCGCCGGGTCGTGCGCTTCCAGCCGGGCGGCAATCTGCCCCAAAGTTTTGAGTTCCGCCATTTCATCCGGCGCAATGGCCGGAAAACCGCTCAGGCGATCTTCCATGGCGGACAGGATTTCGACCCGTTTGATGGAGTCGATTCCCAAGTCGCCTTCGATTTCCATATCGTTCGAAAGCATTTCAGCGGGGTAGCCGGTGAGTTCGCTGACCACCTCCCGCAATACGGCGGCGATATCCGATGTGCCGGTGGTGGTTTTGGCATCGCCAACCGGTTCGCTGCTACTCCCGGTGGCATCCGGCGACGCGTTGGAGGGCATTTGGGCCAAAAATTCCGCGACTTGCCCAAGCGTCTGGAAGGAGGCAATGGTATCCGGTGCTACGGGCGGCAGGGCCGGTAGCGTTTCTTCCATTTTCGATAGGATTTCCACCCTTTTGATGGAATCGATACCGAGATCGGACTCGATATGCATGTCCATTTCCAGCATATCGACCGGATAGCCGGTGAGTTCGCTGACCACGGCCAGCAGCGTTTGCGCAACGTGGTCATGGCCGTTTGCCTGAGGCGCTTCAGGCCCGGGGTCAGGTTGCCGCAGTCGAAGATCGGGGGCCGGCATGTCTGTTTGCGGCTGCTGCCGTCCTGCCGCGATTGGGGGGGCAGGGGGGATGGCTGCTGCGGCGGTGGATGACGATTCGGCTGTAAAAGGTACGCTGCCGTTCAACGCGGCTTCTGCAAATCGGCGGGAGCTTTCCATCATCTCCTGCAGCGTCCGGCTGGCTTGCTGCTGGGTGTCGAGAAATTTCTGATGGGCTTCTACGGTTTGGGCCTGTAAGGATTGCAGGGACTGCAGTCCCTGCTGAACCACCTGCAGGGCTTGCAATACGGGATGGTTTGGATGGCTCACGGGATCACTAACGGCTTTCGGGTTGGAATCGCTAAAAGGGCCCGCGATCAATGGATCAATGGCCGTTGGTCGTCCTTCCTCCGTCGCTAATTGGCGGGGCGTCGCAGGTTTCGAGAACGTCGCTGGCGGTGGATCGAAAGAAATGGACGACACCGATTCGGCCGTAGCTATGGAGGCCAGGCCGCTGGAACGACCGGGTTCGTGCTTCGGTTGCGGGGGGCGATAGTTGGCACCGGTAATGGGGATTCTCATTTTGAACGGTGGTGGCGGATCCTCCCGGGATTCCCATTCGTCCCACGTGATCGGGCACCCTAAGGCCGCCAATTGGCAGAGCAGGTGGGCGAGGTCGGCGACACCGAATTTTTTTCCATTGCTGGCATCCATGGCCAGCGCATGAAACGCACGGCCCTTCAAAATGGCGCGTACTAATCCAGTGAGAACCGTTTTAGGGCCGACTTCGATAAAAATTCGGCATCCATCGGCGTATAAGGCTTCAATTTCACCGATAAAGTTGACCGGGTTGCGCAAATGATCGCCGAGCAGAGCGCGAATCGCCTTCGGATCGGTCGGATAAGGTTCGCCGGTAGTATTGCTGTAAACGGATGTTTCAGAGGGCTGAAAAACTATGGATTGCAGTGCGGCAGCAAAAGGTTCACGGGCGCTCTCCACCAGACGGCTGTGGAAGGCTGCGGAAACAGGCAGACGCACCGTGCGGTATGAATGTGTTTTGCAGACAGCTTCGGCCTGACCGATGGCCTCATTGGTTCCAGAGAGAATGCCTTGGTTGGGGCTGTTACGATTCGCCAGGATCACATCCAGTTTTTCGTTTTCAATGAGGTGATCCAATTCGGCCAGAGGTGCTTTGACCGCCATCATGGCGCCATTGGGCTCACCGGGCTTTCCTCCGGCCTCCGCCATCAGGCGGCCGCGCAGGGTGGAAAGGTCGTGCAGGGTGACCTCATCGATCCAGCCGGCACTGTATAGCGCGGTCAGTTCGCCGTAACTGTGACCGCAAGTGGCTTCGGGCGCCAGTCCGAATCGCCTGAGAATTTTTTCCATGGCAACGCTGACGGCCCCGATAGCGGGCTGCGCAACGGCGGTATAGCGCAGTGCGTCATCGGCATTTTGACGGTCGGCCTTTGCCTGAAGAGGCATGGGAAAAACAAAATCCGTGAGCGGTTCGTTTCCTGAAAAATGGCGGTCCGCCGATTCCAGGGTTTCCATGGCTTCCGGAAACCAGTTGACCAGATCGCGTCCCATGTGAAGATATTGGCTGCCCTGTCCTGGAAATACAAATGCCAGGCGACCTGGTCGAGAGCCCGTGCCGAAATAACTGGATGACGTTTGCCAGGCGGACGCCTCATTGTTGTCTTCAAACGCCTTTTCCGTCTCATCGAAAATCGATTCCGTATTCCAATGCGGCCCTTGAATGTCTTCATCGCAACGCAACACGACAATCAGGCGATACGGTTGCTCGGCGACAAAAGACTGGCGGCTTTTTCGCGCGTGATGGGGAAGGGCTTCCGGCGTGCAGTCGAGCAGGGTGGCTTTGATTTTCTGAAAAGAGGCCTTCAATGCTTCCCGTGTTGTTTCCGATAGCGCAATGACTTCGATGGAGCCATCCCAGGCAACGTCCGCGCGGCGGGCGTTGTATTCTTCCAGCACGACATGGAAATTACTCCCGCCAAAACCGAAGGCACTGACGCCGGCCCGACGCGGAGTTTCGTTCGTGCGAAACCATGGGCGAGCCTGGGAGTTGAGGAAAAAAGGGCTCTTTTCGAGTGCAAGATCCGGGTCGGGATCATCGGCTTTGAGGGTCGGGGGGAGGATTTTGTTCTGAAGGGCGAGAACCGTCTTGATCAGACCGGCGGCCCCGGCGGCGGCTTTGGTATGGCCTATCATGGATTTCACTGAACCGAGGGCACAAAAAGGAGCGGTGTCGGCATGGCCGAACAATTTTTTGAGGGCCTCGATTTCGATTTTATCGCCGACCCGTGTTCCCGTACCATGCGCTTCGATCAGATTGATGGTGTCCGGCGCAATTTCAGCCGCGGCGTACGCCTTTCGCAGCGCTTTCAATTGACCCTCGGCGCGCGGGGCGTAGATGCTTTGGGATTTTCCGTCACTGCTGGAGCCGATGCCTTTCAATACGGCCAGGATGCGGTCTCCGTCTGCTTCGGCATCGGTCAGCCGTTTCATGATCAGAATGCCGATGCCTTCGCCCAGGACAGTGCCATCGGCCTTGCGAGAAAAAGGGCGCGCGTCACCGGTGGGCGAGAGAATCTGTGTGCGTGCAAAGCACATGTGCATGAAAATGTCGCTTAGCGTATCGACACCGCCCGTTACCACCATGTGGGATCGACCGGTATACAATTCCATCAGGGCCAGGTTTATGGCACTCATCGAACTGGCGCAAGCGGCGTCGACGACGCAGTTCGTGCCGCACAGGTCAAGGCGATTGCATATTCGGCCGGCAACGACATTGCCTAAAAGCCCGGGGAAGGAATTTTCACGCCACGGGACGTATTCGCTGGATAGTTGCGCCATGATGGCGCGGGTTTTTTTTTGGTCTATTCCCGCCGTTTCAAGAGCCCGTTTCCATTTGGGCCAACTCAGGCGGGCGCTCAGGGGTATAACAAGCTCCTGGGTTCCGGTGACGCCGAGAATAACAGCGGTGCGGTCCCGGTCAAAATCAGCGTTTTCGCCATAACCGGCCTGATCAAGCGCCGTTTTTGCCGCGATGAGTCCTAAAATTTGGGACGTATCGGTGGCTTCCAGGTTGGAGGGAGGAATACCGAACGCGGTGGGGTCAAAAGGGATCGGAGAAAGAAACCCGCCCCGACGGCAATAGACATGGTCGGGTTTGCTAAGATCCTCATCGAAATAGTCGTCGGTGGACCAGTGCGTTGGCGGGACGTCCGTGATGGCATCCATACCGTGGTACAAAAGGCGCCAGTAGGATTTCAGCCCTGAAGCGCGGGGGAAAAGGCACCCCATGCTGATAATGGCGACAGGCGGTGTAAGAGTAGTTTCGTTATCTTTGGCAACCATAGTTCATTTCCTGAAAACCCGAATGGATGCGTTTGGCAGCGCACGAACTGTTGCAACTCAGCGGGGTTCATCGACTGCTGAGCGCTTGCGAAGGCTCCCGCATGAATGTTTGTCGGGCGCGAACGCAAATCGTCCTGAAATCGCTTCGGGCAGAATATTGGGGTATCGGTTATTTTTATAACCTGCTTCTATAAAGGAAAAAGTAAAGGATTGCAAGTGAATAAAGAGGGTGGTATAGTTGTTATATTGAGTTAACAATAGGATAAAAAATATGTTGAAATTTTATTTGAATCGAGACTTGTCCAGGCGTCTGGGGATCCCTTTGAGCCGCTGGAAAAGGTGGTCGCGGGAATTCTTACCACCCGATCCCCTGGGGGGGCATCAATCGGGTTATGCCCGGCAATACAGTACCAAAGATGCGTTTCTTGTCTATCTGGCGGGTTATCTGGTTTCGACACTGGGATTTTCGATCCCGGCCGCCCGTCAAATTCTGCACGATTTGACCCCCTGGCTGAAAAAAAATATTATCGAAAACGGCGCTTGGGCGGCCAATCCAAGCGGCAACGCCAAGGAGGGTCAACCGTGTATTGATCTGATCATCATTCCGGCCCAACGAAAGGTCACCCCGGCTTTTACCTACCGGATCAGGTTCCGGATCGAACGCAAAGCGCTTTCGGAGGGTGAGACAACCCTTTGGCAGGAGCAGTTTACGGAACAGGTGATCAAACCTGGAGAACCGCTGAAAGCGGGTTGTTATCCATCATGTGCACGATGGGTTGATCTGTCGGCTGTAGCGGATCAATTTTTTGCGCAGTTAACATTAAACGCGTCTTGACAGCATTCGCTATAACTTATTTAGTAATACTATCAATATAATAACCTAAATTGAATTCCAAACGTTTACACACCATGGGTTGCTGAACATGATGTACAACGATTGAAGGCGTATTCTCTATTGCCGTGAGGACGTGTCCGGCGGATAATACGGCGTGGCGGGTCAGTGCCGCGTGGTTCTAAAAATCCTGCAAGATGGCATCTCACATTACGCGTCATCCCCCAAAATAGCGCTAAGCTTGGCCCGTGGCTGGGGTGAAAAGCGGTCCACCCCCGAAGGCAGGGTCACGTTTTGCAGCCGAATCCAATTGGCGCGCAGGGCGACAGCGGCCCCCGTAAGAAGGTTCAAGGCCACGGTGACGCATTCCCGATTTTCAGGTTTTTCGAGAAAAGACCCTTTTACCCATTGGTTAAAAGCACCGATGGCCGGTCCGCACCAGATCTGAAAATCCATTTGACGTGCGGCATCGCCGGCATTGGCCCATTTGGAGGATTTCCCCAGGTAGGCCCGGAAAACAAGGGCCAGTTGATGGTGAGGATCTTTTTCGGCGCGTTCGATTTGCCGGGGATCCCGCTCGGCAAAAAAACGACAGGTTTGCTGCCACTCCGTTTCGAAATCGCATTGAAAATAATCGCGCTCGATCATCTCCCGATCAGCGGCCGGAATCTCTTCCCAGGCATTGTAGCGGTTGAAATAGTCGTAGAGTTTGCGGGCGCGCAGCGCAAACATGGTGCCGCGTTTCAACACCTGCACGCGAACCCCCATTTCGAACATGTCGGCGGCCGGGGCCATCGTGACATCCGCCTGGCGGGCCTCCGCCAGCATTTGGCGCACCATGTCGGAACTGCCTGACTCACGGCAGGCCTGGTTCACGGTACCGGTGAGGATGTAGGCCGCTCCCATGGAAAATGCCGCAGCGGCTGATTCGGGGGTGGCGATGCCGCCCCCCAATCCAACGCAAATCGGATCCTGAAAGGCATGCTGCGCCATCATTTCATTTCTAAGGTTGATCATGATGGGTAGCAGGGTAAGTGCTTGTCGATTGTCGGTATGTCCACCGGAATCGGCTTCGGCCGTGAGGTCGGAAGCCATGGAAATATGACGCGCCAGACGGGCTTCATCGTCGGTGATGGCACCGCTTTCCTTTAGCCGCATCAAAAGCTTTTCCGGGGGCGGTGCAAAAAAATGACGGGCGACTTCCACCCGCGATACTTTGGCGATGACCCGATTGGGGCAAATAATTCGCCCTGCAGCGTCTCGATGAATGCCCGTGACCCGATAGCGCACCAGGGGAAGGGTCAGCCTGAGATAGGCCGAGGCACTGATGCATCGAACACCGCGCCGCAGGTACAGATCGACCACCGCTGCCTCATGGTCGGGCTCATGGGGGCTGTGAATCAGATTAAACCCGTAGGGACGCTCGCCAAGCGCAGATTGGATGCGATCGATGGCGTCTTCCACGGCGGGCAGGCTTAGACCGGCGGCACCGAAAAAACCGATCATACCCGCATTGCCGGCCGCCGTGACCATTTCCACCGATGTGATCCCATTGGCCATGGCGCCCATGACATAGGCATAGCGCAACCCATGCCGTTCACGGAAAAGTCGACTGCCCAACTGCTCCGGTGGCAGGGGCACCGCATAGGCCCGGAGGGGGTAGCTTGACTGCGATGGCTGGACGCTATCGCGAGAGGACGGAATGACAGCCTGGCCCGAATGGCTGACGGCCAGCTGGCCGTCTTTTTCGACGAGGTAGAGCGGTTTCTTTACCCGCAGCAGGGCCGCCTCCAGCGCATAGTGGCCATCGTCGGGCGCACTATCCGCTGCGGGGAGCCACCACCCGATGGTTGACGAAAATGGATCTGACGGCGAGTGCATGGTGTGATTGCCCTTTCGGTCCGAACGATTCATTGAAAGTTGCGCAATCTAATGGAAAACAATTTCCCGTGTCAAGGGACGGCGTCGGGCGGCAACCGATAACCAGCAGACAAATGGGTCAGGATCGCGGGTGGTATTGCCGATGAATGGTTTTCAGCCTTTCGGTTGAAACGTGTGTGTATATTTGGGTGGTGGCAATATCGACGTGCCCCAGCATGACCTGGACGACGCGAAGATCGGCGCCGCCTTCCAGTAGATGACTGGCGAATGAGTGGCGCAGAGTGTGGGGGCTGACGGAATGGCGGATGCCGGCGCGGGTGGTATGTTTTTTTAACAGCTTCCAAAATCCCTGACGTGTCAGAGGGCGCCCCCGGCGTCCCACGAATAAAACCTCACTGGTCAACCCTTTCAGCAGTAACGGGCGTGCCTCGCGGATATAGCGTTCCATGATTTTCAGGGCGGGACGCCCGATCGGGACGACCCGCTCTTTGCCCCCCTTGCCGAACACACGCACAAAGCCGGCGTCGCGGTTCACATCCATGACGTCCAAATGGATGAGTTCCGAAACGCGCAAGCCGGCGGCATAGAGCAGTTCCAGCATGGCGGCATCCCGCAGGCCCACCGGGCGGCTTCTGTCCGGTGCGGACAGCAGCGCGTGAATTTCCGGCACGGAGAGAATTCCGGGCAGATGAAGCCCGGACTTCGGCATGGCAATGAGGGCGACCGGGTCGACCGGGATCATCTTTTCCTGGTGTAAAAACCGGAAGAACCCCCGCAGTGTCACGAGATGGCGCGCCCTGGATTTGGATGACAGTCCGCGGTTGCGGAGATGGATCAAGTAGCCGAGTATCACCGGTGCCCGAATGGTTGCCAAAGCGGTGATCGCCTGGTCGCAGAAATAGGCCCTGAAATCCTGCAGATCACGGCTGTAGGATTCCAGTGTGTTGGGGGCCAGACCTTTTTCGACGGTCAGGTAGACCATGTAGCGGTCGACCCATTGATCCTGGTCTAAGAACCCGGTCGGCGGCCGATGATGGTCAGACGTTTCCAAAGCATCCCCTGGCGAGGCGGCGCACGCGGTCGACGGTGTTACGCGAATGCCAATTGAAAGTCATCAAGGTCGAGGCTGTTGAGAATAGTGACCCCGTTCGGGGTAATGACGACTTGGTTTTCCAGACGAACGCCGCCCCACGCGGGAAGGTAAATACCGGGTTCCACCGTCACGATCATGCCGGCTGCGAGCGTATCCTCGCTGTGGGGGCTCAATCGCGGTGCTTCGTGGATGCACAATCCGGTGCCGTGACCTAAACTGTGGCCGAAGTTGTCGCCGAAGCCCGCCTGCTCGATCACGCGGCGGGCGATGGCGTCCACGGCCCGGCCCGCGGCGCCGGGCTGAATGGCGGCGATGGCGGCGGCCTGGGCTTCACGAACGATCGCATAGATGTTTTTGAACTGGGCATCGGCGGGACCGAACATAACGGTGCGTGAAATATCGGAGCAGTACCCGTCTAGCTTCGCCCCCCAATCCAGCAGAACGGGCTCCCCGATGCCGATCGGTCGTTGACCGGGAACGGCGTGAGGTTTGGCACTGTTCGGGCCGGCGGCGACAATGATCGGAAAGGATGCGCTTTCGGCGCCAGCCTCCCGCATCAATTCTTCCAGTCGGCGCGCCACGTCACGTTCGGTCATGCCGGGTCGCATCCATTCGAGCAGACGTTGGAAAGCGGTTTCGGCGCAACGCACCGCCCGCTGCGTGATGGACAGTTCATCGACATCCTTGGTTACCCGCAGGGACTCCACCTGGTTCTCGGTGGGAATCATGGTGACCGGTGTCTGTGCCTCCTGAAGCTGACGTACCAGGTCCTGGTGGTGTTTGACGGTCAGCCGTGCGCTTTCAAAACCCACCCGACGGGCATTCAAACGGTCAAGCAGGCGGGGCAGTTCGTCGTAAAGACTTTTGCGATAGCACACGATCTCATATGTCGGGGCTTCCTGCCCGGCCTGGAGGTCATAGCGCGAATCGGTCGCCAGAATACAGTGCTTGTCGGTGATGAGGAGAGCACCGGCGGTTTCGTCGAACTGACCGTCTTCGCCGGTATAGCCACTGAGATAGCGGCGATTGGCCTCGATCAGGACGAGAAAGGTGTCGAGGTCGAGGCGGGCCATTTTGTCGCGCAGCCGGGAAACCCGCGCCAGTGTCGATGTCGGACGATTATTTTCGGTAAGCATAGATTCCAAGATCTCGGTAATCCACCGGCCAGGGGCGATGGGTGTGTTAGCAATGGCGCTGTCAAACCGAACAAGCCGCCGTGTCCCAAGGGCACCCCTGTTTTGGTTTGGTGGGCAGGGGATGTCCCTTCGATACATCATGCGATTGCGCCATATGCGCATACGTAATCATTAAGGGGAACAAGAGGGAAAATCAAGGGAAGACTGAATGCGGCGGTCGTCGCCGGTGCGGTCGTGCGGAGGAACAGGATGGGCCAGCTGAAAGGTTAAAAAAACTTGACAGTTACAGGCAATTGTCAAATAAACTAAACGCTACCCAAGCGTTTGCCATCGCCCATCAAACCATACGATACGTTTAAACGATTAGCGTGACAAGGTGACTGTTTTGCGTGAACCCATCGAACGGCTCATGGATGCCTACGAACGAAATGTGAACAACTACCATCTGCTGATGTCGCGGCGCATCAAAGATGTCCTCTTGATTTCCAATCTCTATGATGCCTGCATCATCAACGAGGATTGCCGCCTGGCCGAGCGTATCGTGCGGGAATATCGTGGGCTGAACCTCAGTCGTCCCCCGCGGGTCACATGGGCGGCATCGGCGGACGAAGCCATGCGTCTGCTCGACCAGCAGGATTTCGACATGGTCATCACCATGTACCGCTTGGCCGGTATGGACGCATTTGGACTGGGGCGGAAGATAAAGTCGCGTTGGCCCAACCTGCCGGTACTCATGCTGACCCACAATCCGGTGCCCCCCCTGTACTGTGTTCCTGAAATTGGGCGCATACCGGGCATCGATCACATTTTCTCCTGGTCCGGCGATGCGGATCTGTCCATGTCGATGATCAAATGTGTGGAAGACCTGCAAAACGTCAAGCTGGATACAGAACGGGCCGGCATCCGGGTGATCCTGCTGGCGGAGAGTTCCCAGGAGCAGTTGTCCGCATTGCTGCCGGTGCTCTATCGAGAAATCATGACCCAGAACGAAGCCGCCCTGGAAGAGGGGTTGGATGAGGAAGACCGTTTGATTATCCGCCAGACCCGCCCCAAGGTGATCATCGCCGACCATTTCGAAGCCGCCGAGCGGCTTTTCCGCCAGTATAAACCCTATTTGATGGGGGTGATCGGGTCTTCCACGCTCGGTCGCGAATGCCGCCCGGAAGCCCGCATGGGGTTGGAACTTCTTAAAATGGTGCGTGCCGAGAGTCCGGATCTTCCCTTTTTATTCCTAACGGAGAATGGGGATGACGGAAAGGCTGCGGAAGCATGCCATGCCGTGGCCGTCAACGCCACGGAAGCGCATCTGCAGCTGACATTGGTGGATTACGGCCGACAGTTTTTCGGCTTTGGTGACTTCGTTTTCAAAGACCGGAACCAAAAAGAAATCGGACGCGCACGATCCTTCAACCAACTCAGGGACATGTTGCGGGATATCCCGGATGATGCCCTCATGGATGTTGTCAAGACGCCAGCCCTGTGCCGCTGGCTCTACGCCCGAGGGGAGATCGTTCTGGCGGATCACCTTCAGCATCGGCTTTGCGAAGAAACCATGGACCGCCCGGACCGTGTGCGACGGATGTTGGAAGAAACCCTGCAGGTACGTCAAATTACGCGGCAGACAAGGATCGTCACCGATTTTGATCGGAATGACCCGACGGCCTTGACGGGATTTATGAAGATTGGCCATGGCTCGATGGGAGGGAAAGCAAGGGGGCTGGTGTTCCTGGCTTCTCAGATCAACCCGGAATCCGATCTGGTCAAACGTTTTCCGGATGTACGCATTTATGTCCCCGACACACTGGTCCTCACCACGGATGTGTTCGAGGCCTTTGTGGAAGCCAATCAGCTGGATGTCTATTCACGGACAACCATGACGGACAGGGAAATCGCCGAGCAGTTTCTAGCCGGTCAATTACCGGAGGCCGTCCATGCGGACTTAAAGGCCGTCATCGAAAAGACGCCGTATCCCCTGGCCGTGCGATCATCGAGTTTGCTGGAAGATTCGCAATCCCGTCCCTATGCCGGTATTTACAAAACCTACATGCTGCCTAACAACCAGCCTGACCCTGAAACGCGGCTCGATGAACTCGTCCGTGCCGTTAAGCTTGTTCTGGCATCCACTTTCTTTGAGGAACCACGCGCTTTTGCCGCACGCGCGCTGCAAAAGCCGGATGAAGAGAAAATGGCCGTGATTATTCAACGGTTGGTGGGCCGCCCCTACGGCGATCTCTTTTTCCCGGCCATTTCCGGTGTCGCCCAGTCCTATAATTACTACCCCATGGGGCCGATGAAACCGGAAGACGGCATCGCCAATATCGCCGTTGGACTGGGCAAGTCCGTGGTTGATGGCGAACGTTCCCTGAGGTTTTGCCCTTTGTACCCCCAGCAGTTGCCGCAGTTTTCCATTGTTGAAGACATTCTGGAAAACGCCCAGCGGGAATTCTATGGTCTAAAAACTGATTCCGGCGGGGCGAATACCGGGGTTCATGAGGAATCCGCCCTGGTCAAATGCGACATCATAGATATCGAGGACCCTGGTCTCATGCGTCTGGTCGCCAGTACCTACTTGCCGGATGAACACCGGATCAAAGACACCGTTGCAGCGGGTGGGCATCCCGTGGTGACCTTTGCCTCCATTCTGAAATACGGCGCGCTGCCGCTACCGGAAATCCTCGCGGCGGTCATGGATGTCGGCCAGAAGGGGATGGACTGTGCTGTCGATGTGGAATTTTCCATCAATCTGCCGCCTGAAGGCGACGGTCCGCCGGAATTGGCGATCCTTCAGATCCGGCCCATGGCTTCCAGGGGCGACATGGCTCCGGTGGACATCCTGCCGGAAGAAGCCAAGCGCTGTTTCTGCTACTCGGAAAATGCCCTCGGCAATGGCGTCCTGCGCGACCTGACGGACATTATCTATGTCAAACCGGCCGATTTCGATGCATCCAAGACCGGCGATATTGCAAGGGAGATCAGTCGGCTGAACGCCGCACTGGCCAAAGAGGGGCGGAAATACATCCTGATCGGCCCCGGGCGCTGGGGTTCCGCTGATTCATGGCTGGGCATTCCCGTGCGCTGGGCGGATATCTCGGGTGCAGCGGTCATTGTCGAAACGACACACGCCTCGTTTACCGCCGATCCTTCGCAGGGGTCGCATTTCTTCCACAACATGACGTCGTTGGGTATGACCTACCTGAATATCACCAATGGCACAGGGGACTTTATCAAACCCAGTTGGTTCAGTTCGCGTCCCGTCATGGGGGTAACACGGTTCCTGTCTCACATTCGCCTGAATCGCCCGGTGGTGGTGAAAGTCGACGGCCGGCGCTCCATCGGCATTATCCGCAATTCCTGATCCGTCTGCTGCAGACGCCCCGACCGGGACGGGACGTGGGCCCTGCGAGACCTAAAGATGCCAAGGCGATAGGGGTCTGTTCAAGCCATGCGGTCTCAAACATAACGGCCTTTCATCATGATCGAACTTTCCGACATCCAAACGGCGGCCAACCGCATCCAAAACCATATCCTTACCACGCCCCTGGTTTTTTCGCAGGCTTTCAGCCAGATGTTCGGCGGCGACATCTATCTCAAGATGGAGAATCTGCAAAAAACCGGATCGTTTAAAGCGCGCGGGGCCATGAATCTGATCTTGGCGCTACGCGGTCAGATACCGGAAAATGGCGTTGTGGCGGCCTCGGCCGGCAATCATGCCCAGGGCGTTGCGCTGGCGGCCCGTCAAGCCGGTCTCCCCGCCACGATCGTGATGCCGGTGGGGGCCTCTATCTCGAAGCAGGAAGCCACCCGGAATTACGGCGGACAGGTTCTGCTGGAAGGGCAGACGGTATCCGAGAGTCTGCTGGTCGCCCGGAAACTGGCCAATGACGGCCGGATGTTTATCCATCCCTTCGACGACCCGCTTATCATGGCCGGGCAGGGAACCGTGGCCCTCGAAATCCTGCAGGTACTCCCCGACGTGGATCGGGTGATAATCCCGGTCGGCGGCGGGGGCCTTATCGCCGGCATGGCGGTCGCCCTGAAAGCCCTTAAACCTGCGGTCACGATCACCGGGGTGCAGGCCGCCGTGTGTCCTTCAGCGGTAGAAGCGATTCGCAAGGGGCGGGTGGTCGAAGTCCCGGGAGCCACGTCCATCGCCGACGGGATCGCCGTGCGTCAAACCGGTGCCGGACCGTTCGCTATCATCCATGGCCAGGTCGATGAGCTGGTTGTCGTCGAGGAGGATCAAATTGCCGCGGCCATTCTCCTGTTGATGGAACGCAAGAAAAATGTTGCCGAAGGTGCCGGTGCGGTTGCTCTGGCCGCGCTGATGAGCAACGCGGTCGATCTCCAACCGGGGGAGAAAACGGTTCTGCTGATCAGCGGCGGCAACCTGGACAGCCCGCTGCTGGGGCGGATCATTCGAAAAGGACTGATCCAGAGTGGTCGCATCATGCGGGTAAACGTCATGCTGCCGGATGTGCCCGGCGCACTGGCCCGGTTGCTCAATCAGATCGCCGACCACAAAGCCAACGTGCTGCATATCCACCACAACCGATCGCGGCGTGATTTTCCGGTTAACATTACAGCCGTCGAACTGGAGTTGGAAACCCGGGGGGAAGGGCATGTCGTGGAAATCGAATCCGCTTTGCACGATGCGGGCTATACCTTGATGTTCTGCTGATATCGTTGGCGCAATCCCATCCGTTCTCACATCCGACCCAAAACGTCACAAATTGCCCCAGGACCGCTCTTTCGGGACCTGCTTTAACCACGTCTCCAGGAGCACGCACCGATCCGGCGAAAGATTCCCAGAACGTTGGGGCTATAAATTCCAGGACAGGGAAAGCTGATGCTTGTTGATGGCCATGTTGAGCGGACCATGCACCAATTCATGGGGACGATCTTCAAAAGGCAGGTAAACAAGAAGGGCTTTGCGCGGTTTGACGGTGATCTGGGGAAGCAGTTCCGCCACGCGTTCCAGAGGTCTGATGAGCCCCGCCAGGGTGACCCGCAGGGTTTGCATGGCTTCGCTCAAGGGAAGATTGGCGGTCAGGCAGCGGTGTTCGGGAACCGACCGGTCAAGGTTTTCCGGCGGCAGCGCCGTTGAAAAAACGTGCAGCAAGCGCAGAAAAACGCGGGACCGGACCTTGAAGGCCGGCGACCAAAATCGAAACGGGATGCTCTCCCATGTTTTTATCACCGCTTTCGGCAGGTTGGCCAATCGGACAAGATCGGCATAGGACATCAAGTCGGTGCCGCTGACATCCGCTTGGATGCGCCAGAAAGGCAGATAGACCGGCTTGGGGTCATTGGTTCGGCTGTGGGCGCAGGGAACCGCGGTGAAGCCTGCGCGGCTGGGCTGCCAGACGGAGTGGCAGTGATGACAGTGGAGCACCTGGGCGTCACTGGCGCCATCAAGATCCCAGCCGCAGTTCGGGCAGAGGGTGGGAACAAAATGAAAGCGGGTGGCCGGAGGGCCGCCGGGGAAGTCGCTCGGATCAAACGAGCTTGCATTGCCTATTTGCAGAGGCTGATTGAGAACTGCATCGACGATGGTGCGGTCCCGATAATACGGCGCATAGATCATACTCACCGTTTCTCCGATCTGGGCCTGGTGGAGCAGGGGCTGCGCCAATGCACGGTTGAAGCGGCGGCTGAAAACCGTCATGACATCATCCAGGGGCATTTGAGGGGAAATGAAATGACCGGGCGTATCGGCCGTGACCACGCCGAGGGTGAGGGCCTGGCTCCGAAGCCCCAACGACACCGGAAAGTGCGGTGAGGGGCAGGCCTGGTGGCTTGTGTCGATGAACTGGTCGTGGGTGTTGGCCGGAAGACAGGAAAACAGCATGCCTTTAAAGCGCCAGTAGGGGAAGTAAATCAATTCGCGTTCCGCTGGTGCTTTATGGGGCAAATGGTACTGAAGATGCCCCCGCGTCAACAGGTAGGATTTCACACGGCAGTACGCGCAGGAAAACAGACGATCGGATTCCAGAAGCGTCGCCGGTGCGCCGCATTGCGGGCACTGGTGATGGATTTTAAGGTCGGAGTTTTTCACCGCACGCGTTGCAATAGACAGCATCCGTCAGGTTTTCGACACCACACCGGGTACACACGTTTTTATCCGGCGGCTGATCCACGGCATGACCGCAGCGCGAGCAGAATTTGGCATTCGGCGCCAGGTTCTTGCCGCACGCGATGCACTGGTGAAACACCAATTGCTGGTGGCCGCAATAGGGACAAAAGCGGGCGTTGAGGGGAATCCCCTGGCGGCATTCCGGACACCTTGCCTCGGGATCGGCTTTGGATGAAGACGGCTTTGATCCAGGCGCATTGAAATGGTGGGCCAGCATGGCCGGCATCATCAAGCCGATTCCGGCTCCCATTCCCGCACCGGTTGCATCACCGCTGCCTTCGGCCGCTTTTTCCATGGCCATGGCGGTTTTCATCTGCATGAGTTTGTGCATGTCGTCGATCGCCCCCATCCGGCTGCGCTCGTCAATGGCTTTCTGGACTTCGGCCGGTGGGGTTATGGCGTTGATATAGAGATGCGTGAGCGCTAATCCGAAGTGGCTGAAATCATCCTGCATGCGCTTGGCCATGCCGTCGGAAAGGGTGTCATAACGGGACGGCAGGGACAGCAGGGAGTCGAGGTTTTCGCCCATGTGGTCATTGAAACGACTGATAATGACCTGATTCAGGTATTCTTCGATGGCTTCGGTGGTGTAAACCCCCTGGGTGCCCACCAGGCGGTTGATCATCAGGACGGGCTGCACAACCCGCAGATTGAACACACCAAAAGCCCGCAGGCGGATCAGGCCGAGTTCGGTGTCTTTGAAGGCCACCGGGTCGCGCGTTCCCCATTTGAGGTTGGTGAAGACTTTCATGTTGACGAAATAGACTTCGGCCCGCAGCGGACTGGATAGCCCCCAGGGCAGGCTGGCAATTTTGGTTAATATAGGGATGTTGCCCGTTTTGAGGGTGTGTCGGCCCGGACCGAACGCCTCCAGTGCTTTGCCTTTGTAATAGAAAACAGCCGCCTGGTTTTCCCGCACCGTCAGCTGCGCACCATATTTGATCTCGCCGGAGCCCTCCTGTGGTATACGCTGCACGAGTTGGGTGCCGGAATCGTCAAACCACTCCAGGTTCTCGAGAAACACCAGATTCATTCGGTTCATATTCATGCGGGATGCCTCCTAATGTCGGTCAATAATCGACTGGAATGACTGCTTATCGGCATAGAACCACGTCCGCTCTTCTAAGTCAATCGGGCATGCCCGCGTGTCAGTGAGGCACTGACTGCATGGTGCGCCAAGGCCGACAGGGGTGATAATCCGTTGCCTTTGTGTTCTGTATTTGGTATGCCGCGAGTCTTCAAGAAAACGGTCGCAATCAAGGTGCGTCGTCACATACTGCCGCATCGTTTTGCATTCGGATTGTATTTTCACTACAGGAAGGCGCCGGGTATGACACCGATGGCCAAACACGCCCTATTCTACGGCATCAAGCTCCCCTTTATGCTTCTTTTGATCATCCTTGGCTTTATGATGGAATTTGTCGTTGTATTGCCGTTTGCCGTCTTGGCGCAGATGGATGCCCGACGGCGATGTAAAAAAGAGTAGGTCGCGTTGCCTTTGACTTCAATACCATCCTTCGCTATAACGTTTTTGTCAGAATCTTCCCCCCCCTAAACCATCACGGAGGCGTTATGCAGACCATAGGCATCGATGTCGGGTTCGGTTTTACCAAAGCGACCGACGGTAAACAAACCATCGTCTTTAAATCGATATACGGGGACGCCACGGAAATCCAATTCTGGGTCGATTTCCAGGATCGCAATCTCACCGAATATTTCCATGTTACCATGGATGGGAAGTCCTATTTTGTGGGCGATCTTGCCGAACAGCAATCCGATGCCGTGAGTTTCACACTTGACCAGGATCGTATGATCGCCGATTTCGTGCGTCTCTTCGCCCTGACGGCAGCCGGGCTTTTTCTCAACAAAAATCAAGCCAGCGAGGAACCCCTGCATATCGTATCCGGTCTGCCCGTGGGCTTTTACAAACAATATCATGATCGTTTTCGGGATGCCTTGAAAGGGCGGCACGCCATTACCTATTTCAGCCCCGATGGGAGCCGCATGACGAAAAAGATGGTCATCGATGCCGTTCAGATGCTGCCCCAGCCCATGGGAAGCGTGCTCAACCTATTGATGAACGAGGAGGGCAAGATTACCGATACCGAACTGGCCAAACAGAAAATCGGCGTGGTGGATATCGGGTTCCGGACCACCGACTATACCGTTATCGACCGTCTGCGTTATGTGGAAAAAAGCAGTCGTACGATGGATACCGGCATTTCCAAAGCGTATGCGGTTATCGCCAACAAATTACGTGAGAACGGCGGGGTGAATGTCGAGCTTTACCGGTTGTACGACGCAGTGCGCAAGGGCACCATCAAAATGAGGGGGCAGGGGTTCAATTTTGCCAAGATTCGTGACCAGATCTACGCCCAGCTGGCGACAACGATTGCCGGTGACATGGATCGACTCTGGGCTAGTGACTGGGATATCGATACCATTGTTCTAACTGGTGGCGGATGCCAGGACCTGGCCGCGCACTTGCAACCCCTGATCACGGGTAATATACGCACTGCCCCGAACAAGAATGACCCGCGGTTGTCCAATGTGGAAGGCTACCTCAAATATGGCCACTATCTCTGGCCGCAAAAAACAGAACCGGAGGCCGATACGGTATAATTCCCACCAGCGGATGCCTGCAAGGCACACACCTTTGATCAAATACGTCTCCATGACAGGCCCCACGCGATGTCATGGAGACATTCGTTTTGGGGCGTTTGATCTAGTGACGCTTAAAGTACCACACGGCAATGGGTAAAATGATGGCGGATACGAAGACGAGGATGCCGGGCAGTGTCAAATAGACGGCATACCACGGTTTGGCATTACGTCGCGCCGCGCGGAGTTCGCTCAGAAACCAGTTGCCGAGCAGTGCGGCGGCGGCCAGGACGGCGATGAGTTTTAAAAGTTGGGTAAGGACGGTCATATCGGTCAATCGCGTATCAGGATGCGCTCTCCTCGGGTTCTGGCGGGATGTCGTTTTTCGCTGGCGGGGGGTTCGACGGGGCTTGATTCTCATCAAGAACGCGTCGGATGGATTCGGCCAAGTCTTTTCGGGTAAGGGGTTTCATCAGGCAATCTTTGATGCCCAGGGCCACAAATTTTTCGCGGGACATGATGTCGCTATAGCCGGTAAAAAGAATCACCGGGATATCCGGTCGGATGCGCATGGCTTCCCGGGCCAGATCGTCACCCGTTATTTTGGGCATGGTTAGATCGCTGATGATGAGATCGAACCGGTCCGGCGCCGCCTCGAAGCGTTCGATGGCGTCTTGGCTGGACGTGGTGGTTTCCACCTGATAGCCGAGGGTCGTCAAAATTTCCTGCCCGATTTCCACCAAAGCCGGCTCATCATCGACAAAAAGAATGTGCTCATGACCGGTATACGTGTCCGGTGACGAGGGCTGGGACCGTTCTTCCGAAGGCGTGTCCGCCAGCCTTTCGGGAAAGAGCACGTGAAATGTGGTGCCGTTGCCGATCTTGCTTTCGACCGTAATCGCCCCGCCATGGCTGCTCACAATACCGTGCACAACAGCCAGACCCAAGCCGGTGCCTTCGCCTTTTTCTTTGGAGGTAAAATACGGGTCGAAAATCCGATCGATATACTCTCTGGGAATGCCGTGGCCACTATCCTGGATGCGGAGTTCAAGATAGGGGCCGGGTTTGATTCCCCCCAGCTGGGCGGCTTTGCTGCCGTCGATGTCAGTGGTCATCAGGCTGACTTCCAGCTTTCCCCCTGTTTCACGCATGGCATGATGGGCATTGGAGCACAGATTCATCATCACTTGATGAATCTGGATCGGGTCTGCTTCCACGACCGCGTTGTGATTGAGGTTTTTTCCGCTGATTTCGATCGTGGCCGGCAATGAGGCCCGGATAAGCTTGAGCACTTCCTTGACAATCAGATTGACCTGGACAGGTTGCTTCTCCTGTTCGGTCTGGCGGCTGAAGGAAAGAATCTGATTGATCAGACCCTTGGCCCGTTGACTGGCCGTCATGATATTGTCCAGGGCCTCCTGGGGGTTTTTCCCTTGGGTTACCTGAATACCGGCGATCTCGGTATATCCAAAAATCGATTGCAGAATATTGTTGAAATCGTGTGCAATGCCGCCGGCCAGGGTGCCAATGGCTTCCATTTTCTGGGCCTGCCGGAGTTGTGAGCGGAGCTTGGCTTTTTCTTTGTCAGACTGAATACGTTCGGAAATATCACGTGCAATGGTCAAAACCGCCGGCTTATTATCGTACTCGATCGCCCGGCAACTTGTTTCCACCGGGAGGGTTTTGCCGTCTGACGATTTCAGGGCCGTTTCGAAAATGATGTGACGCAGGCGACGGAGTTCGTCCATGCGTTCGGGCCAGAAAGGCGCATGTTCGGGCGATATGATGTCCATGGTGGTTTTGTTGAGCAGATCGTGGTGGGAAATCCGCAACTGTTCGCAGGCGACACGGTTGCCATCAATAACCTGTCCTTTGAAATCCATCACGAATATGGCATCACCGGCACTCTCGAACAGGGTCTTGTAGCGGTTGGTGGAGGCCATCAACGCTTTGACCGTACAGACATCAAAGGAGAGGCTTCGGAAATCAGCGTTGTCGTCTTTGCCCGAGCGGCTATTTTTCATGGCATCATCGGATCGTACAGTACAGTTTTACAGTTAAACCGTGTGGAACGCTTCCCCGCGCCCGAATTTTTTAACGTACGCTGAGGAAGTCCTCGATCTTGCGACCAAGGCCAAGCAATTTCTGAATAATGTTATCAGGTTGTTGGCCTACTGTAAATATGGATTTATCCACCGATGCGTCGTGCCGTCCATCGCAGCGTCGGAATAAATGGCGTGGAGCGCCATCCAATTGTTCCACACGGCGTCCGCGGCCAGGGGACTTCTGTGTGATGAAGACGGTTGCCGATGTCACATGGGGGAGAGACTGTCCGATGGGCATGACCATGGATGTTAGTCGGCACGTAATACCTTTGACTTATTCAAATAATGTATGTTAGAATTTAAGTCTTATTCAGTTCATGTGGCATTCGAACAGATCGATATTATTGGCATAATCGGTTTCAGTGGCCACTTTCGCGCGAATGGAGACGACCGAGGGGTCAATTCCGGCGTCGGATTTCTTTTAAACTCAAAGAAAGCTGGTACGCCTGGCAGGACTCGAACCTGCGACCTACGGATTAGAAGTCCGTTGCTCTATCCAGCTGAGCTACAGGCGCATGGAATGCGTCTGGCGTTACCATAGGTTGCGAATGTTGTCCATAAAAATTGGCCGGTCGATAGGTGTCCGTAGGAGACAAAATACCTCGTGGAATCCAGTGCAAAATTGACACCGGATCGAACCGGGGGCGACCGTATGGTGATCATGTTTGGATGATCACCAGAAATGATACAAGGGACTTATGACCACCACAAAAAAGACCAAGCGAAACCCAGCAGATACCGAACATAACCCATCAGGTCGTTTACCTGATGACAAACCCCAAAAAACAGGGCGCAAGAAAGCCGCATCGACGGCAAAGAAAGCCACTGCCGGTGCTGCCAGGAAAAAAACGCCGAGGAGTGCATCGACCGTCAAAAAGGGTGCTTCGGCAAAAACGGCCAACGCCGCAAAAAAAAATTCGCCTAAAGCCAAGACGATTGAGCCTGAGTTGATAGCGCCCGACCTCAAAGCCAAAGATAATAAAAAGAAAACCGGGGCTGCCGACAAGGCCCTGGTTAAATTCGACCCGCTGCAGCGGTATTTGTCGGAAATCAGCAATTACAAACTGTTGACCCGCGAAGAGGAAAGGGCGCTCGGCATTCGCGTCAGAGAGCACGGTGACAAGGACGCGGCCTACGCTCTGGTGACGTCCAACCTTCGACTGGTGGTGAAGATCGCGCTGGAGTTCCAGCGGGTGTGGATGCAGAATCTGCTGGATCTGATTCAAGAAGGCAACATTGGATTGATGCAGGCGGTCCGCAAGTTCGATCCCTATAAGAATGTCAAATTTTCGTATTACGCCTCTTTCTGGATCAAGGCGTATATTCTCAAATTCATTATGGATAACTGGCGCCTGGTGAAAATCGGAACGACCCAGGGGCAACGTAAATTGTTCTTTAAACTCAAAAAGGAAAAACAGAAACTGATTGAACAGGGCTTTGATCCCAAGCCCAAATTGCTCTCGGAGCGCCTGGGTGTTTCCGAACGTGAAATCGTCGATATGGACCAGCGTTTGGATGGATGGGATGTTTCCTTGGACGCCCCCCTGAAAGACGATTCCGACACGGAACGCATCGAATTCCTGAGCACCGAATCGGTTTCCGCCGAAGACCAGGTCGCTAAAAAAGAGATCGAGGTTCTGCTGCACAACAAGATCGATGAATTCCGCAAGAATATGACGGATCGCGAGAAAGAAATTTTTGATTTGCGAATTTTTTCCGACACGCCGGTGACGTTGCAGGAAATTGGTGACCGGTATGGCATCAGTCGAGAACGCGTGCGTCAGGTGGAAAAAAATATCATCAAGAAAATGAGGGAGTTCTTTAAACAGGAAATCCCGGATTTTTCATCCTATACGGAAGGCCAGACAACGGAGTAGCCGGACGGCAGGCTTGTTATCCGGGATACCGAAGCATGCCAAACGACCGATTCCGGCGGACAAAAACGCCCCGCCTTTCCTGAACCTTCTCGCTTTACCACGGCCGTTGCCCGCCGTCGATTCACAACAAATACGCAATTGGAAAGTTAACCCCATGCAAGTTAATCGTTTACCCTATAAAATAATCGTCGCCCTGGGGGCGCTGCTTCTGGGGTGGGGATGTGTCACGGGCCACCCGGCACGTGACGAGCAGCGTCCTGCCGAGGCCATGGAATGGGCACCCCCCAATAGCTATTATTATTATACCGAGGCCCAGATACTCAAAAACCGTGGCGATACGGATGCGGCCGTGCAGATGATGCAACAGGCACTGGAGAGTGACCCGGACGCACTTTATGTGCGGCGGGAATTGGCCACGCTGTATCTGCAGACCAAGCGGGAGGATGAGGCGCTTGCATTGCTGCAGGGCATCCTGCGCGATGCCCCCGGAGATGTCCCGACCCTCTTGATTGTCGGACGTATCTATCAGAACCGCAAAGATATGGCGCAGGCCAAGATCGTCTATGAGAAAGTGCTGGAGCAGGATCCTGACAAGGAGGATGTCTATCTGCTTCTCGGCAACCTTTACATGAATGACGCGCAATGGGATGAAGCGTTCCATGTTTTTGAGCGCATGACGGCACGTTTTCCCGGTGCTTATGCAGGCTTTTTTTTCATGGGGAAAATCCATCAGGAACGCGGCGAGGACGACAAGGCGGAGCAGGCCTTTCTCAGAGCGTTGGCCATCGAACCGGCACTGGAAGGGGCCCGCTTCGAGCTGATAGACATTTACCAGAAGCGCCCCGACAAAGCGGCCACCCAACGCAAGATTATCGCCCTTTATCAAGCAATTTTGGACGAAGACCCTGGCAACATAAATGCGACTTGCGGGCTGGCGTGGTACTATCATCGGATCGGTCAAGAAAAAAAGGCCGGCACACTTCTTCGCGCGTTAGCTGAAACCACTTCCGAAAACGACCTCGTCCGTGTCATTTTCAGAATGTATATCGAGCCTGGATTGAACCGTGAAGGTGCCTTCATCATGGAAGAAATTTTGAAGGTGCGCAGTGATTTCGGCAATCTGCACTACCTCTTAGGCGTGGCCTACAACGAACTTGACGACAGCGCACGGGCCATGACGCATTTCAAGACGGTTCCGCCGGATTCGCGTTTTTACCGTGATGCGGTGATTCAGCAGGCGTTCCGCTACAATGACGACGGTCAAATCGATGCTGCGATAGGCCTGCTTGAAACCGCATTGTCGCATGAACCGGATCACCCGGATTTTCTCATTTATCTGGCCTCCCTGTATGAAGAAAAAGAGGATTATGCGAATGCGCTATCCTTGCTGCAGCGTGCGATCGCTGTGGCGCCTGAAAACGAGCGGGCATATTTTCGGCTGGGGGTCGTTTACGACAAAATGGAGCGGAAAGATGATTCTATTGCCGCCATGAAGCAGGTGATCGTGCTGGCCCCCGAGCATGCCAACGCGCTGAACTACCTCGGATATACCTATGCCGATCTGGGTATCAACCTTGAAGAGGCCGAAAAACTGGTCCAGAAAGCACTCGCCCTGAAACCGGACGATGGTTACATCACCGACAGTCTTGGATGGGTTTACTACAAGCAGGGAAGGTACCAGGAAGCCCTGGCCGTTTTGCTAAAGGCTGCGGAACTGGTTGCGGACGATCCCATCGTGCTGGAGCATGTCGGCGATGCCTATCAAAAATTGGGCGAAAAAGGCAAGGCGCTCGAATACTACCGCAAATCCTTGTCGATTCGCGAGAAAGACCGGGAAGCGATTATCGAAAAGATCGAATCCCTGGAAAAACAAACTCCTTGAGACGGTCCGATGCAACCGGGTGTGAAAGCGCCGGCCTAATAAGTGGCCAGGAAATGATGTCATGATCGGCATTCCATTCGATAGCGCCAGGCACTGCCTTTTTCGCTTCAGCTGTGTTCGCTTCATCATCGTTTATCCGTTGTTGGCGGGTCTGACGTTCTTTCTTTCGGGGTGTGCCGGGTGGCTGGGCCAACCGACAGAAGTTCAATACGACAGTGAAGCCACACAACAATTGATGAACCGGCTGACGACAGCCAATACCGGCCTGGACGCATTCAGAGGGAAAGGCAGGGTGGTTGTCCACATGCAAGGCACCCGGCAGATCAACAGCCCTGCGGCATGGGTGGGCGCGGAACCAGGGCGTCTGCGGTTTGCTTTCAGAAGTATACCGGCCGGCCCCCCTGTTTTTGAAATGAGCTGTGATGAAGTGTGGCTGACGGCCCTTGACTACCAGGAACAAAAATACGTTAAACGAAAAGTGGGGAACAACAGTCTTTCAAGTTTTCTGCCGGTTTCCATCAAATGCGCCGATTTATTTGGCCTGATGGTGGGGCGCCCGCCGGAAGTGGACTACGATGCCGTGCGCCTGGCGCCTCCTGGATCGGATGACGACGGTACGATCGTGATTCTGCTCCAGCGGCGCTTTCGCGGCACAGTGGCACGCATCCGTGTGATGAGCGATACGGGTGAATTCTGCGGGGTTGAACTTCTCGACATTCACGGCAATCGCCTCTACGCAGCCCGGCTGGACGGGATGCAGACGGTCGACGGCTACCGTCTACCGGCCCGCATCATGCTGAGTGGGCCGGATGGAAGCATTGAGCTGGAGATACAACGCACCTGGCCGGGGGCTTCGATTTCAGAAAATCTATTTCAGATTGCCCCCCCCCGACCGGATTGATGGCGGCTGCGTTAAGCATAGGGGTGACGGTTATCCCTTTTCGGCTTGATTCAAGGTGACATTCCGTGGAAATGGTCATTGCTTTGGAACATCGCCTCCGCCGTTGCCGAAATGTCCGCACACTGGGTGTTCGCACCAATTTCGTCGACTATTCCGATGACGAAATACGCGCCATTCGCCAGGCCCCTAAAATTTATTATCCCTCAGTTTTTTATGCGGACCTGTTCGACGCCATGGGAAAATCCCTTTTCCCCAGCTATCACACCTACAAGTGCGTCCAGGATAAAATCAAACAAACGGCGTTGTTTTATCTGCTTGAGATTCCCCATCCCTTTACCCGGGTCTTCTATGGTAAGCGGCGGCTGGAAAAGATTATCCGGCTCTTTCCATTTCCGCTAATTGCCAAAATCCCACGGGGGTCAGCGCTGGGGCGCGGGGTGTTCCTCCTGCAAAATGAGGAGGAACTGGCGGCCTATCTGAGGCTGTCGCCGGTGGCCTATATCCAGGAATACCTCGCGCTTGATCGGGACATTCGGGTGGTGGTGATCGGTGACCGGGTGGTCCACGCCTACTGGCGTCTGGCGGCCAAGGGCGAGTACCGCAGTAATGTCGCCGCCGGAGGCACGATCTCCCTTGAAAAAGTGCCGGAAAAGGCTTTGACGCTGGCGCTGCATACCGCCCGGGCTTGTGGGTGGGACGATGTGGGAATCGATATTTGTATGCATCAGGGTCGCTTCCTGGTGCTTGAAGCCAATATGAAATATGGTAAGGAAGGGTTTCGCCAGGCCGGTATCGACTATTTCAAAATGATGGAGGAGATGATTGACAATGGAGCGATATGACGCCGATATCCTCGGGCTCTTGAAGACTTCCCTGGACCAGCGCGAAGCGGCGTATCTGTCACCGGTGGCAACGTTGAGCAGCCGTGCCCAACGACGTGAATCGGAAGATGTCCCGGGGGGCTATCGGCAGGATTTTTCGCTCGATGTGGATCGTATTCTGCACTCTTTGGCGTATACGCGCTATATCGACAAAACCCAGGTTTTTTACCTGATTCAGAACGACCATATCACCCATCGGGTATTGCATGTTCAACTGGTATCGAAAATTGCCCGTACAATCGGCCGTTTCATGGGGCTGAACGAGGACCTGATCGAGGCCATTGCGCTGGGCCATGACATCGGCCATGCGCCTTTCGGTCATGATGGTGAGACCTTTTTGAGCGCCCTGTGTGAAGCGCACGGCATCGGTGCTTTTCAGCACAATTTGCAGAGTGTGCAGTTTTTGGATCGGGTGGATCGCAAAGGACGGGGGTGGAACCTCTGCCTGCAGACGCTGGATGGCATTGTCTGCCATGACGGTGAGGTTCATAATCAGTTGCTGAAGGCGGAATGGGGCAAAACATTTGATACCTTCGATCAAATCATGGCGGATAAAAAGCACCAGCCCGCCCTGCCGCTGACCCCGATGACGCTTGAAGGCTGTGTGGTGCGGATGGCCGATACGATCAGTTATATCGGTCGGGACATCGAAGACGCCATTCGCCTGGGGATTCTATCGCGTGGTGATTTGCCTGCCGATGTCGTCGACGTTTTGGGCTGCACCAACGGCACGATCGTCTATAACTTGGTCACCGATATCATCCAGAACAGTTATCGCCAGCCCTACGTGGCGTTCAGTCCCACGGTATCCAGTGCCCTAAAATCCCTCAAGGGATTCAATCTGGATCGGATTTATCTTAACCCAATAATCAAAAAGCATACCGAAAAAATCCGGGTACTTTTCGAGTATTTATTTAAGCGATACTTGAACGATATTGAACAGGGCCGCGAAAACTCCGTCATCTTTCTTCGGTTTTTAAAGGACATGGACGACCACTACATGCTGGATCATTCACCGGCTGAAGTGGTGCGTGATTTCATCGCCGGAATGACCGACAAGTACTTCCTGCAGCAATGCCCGGTCGAACTGAGGCCGCAGGTGGAAATTCGGTGATATTTTTTTAGCCGGCCCGAACCTCATTAGATCATAATGAGGGCCGGAAAATCTTGGGAAAAGCGTGTTTTAAAATGGCAGGACAGCACCCCGTGGCGGAGGAACGGTCGTATCGTCGTCTGGCAATGATGGACCGACTGGTCGCTTTCCAGGTGACGGTCCAGGAAACCGATTTGATGGTCCAGGCGTCGCAGGACCTAACCGCCTTCTGCCGGGAAGAAGTTCTGTCGCAACGGTCTTACATCGATCATTATATCCACCGTTTTCCGGCTTTTCGGACAACATTGGTCCCATGGCAACACGATGAGCCCGCCCCGGAAATTGTCCGCATGATGATCGCGGCCGGAAAGCAGGCCGGCGTTGGCCCCATGGCGGCGGTTGCCGGAGCGATGGCGGAAACCGTGGGGCTGGCATTGCAGCGACATTCCCGTGAGGTTATCGTTGAAAATGGCGGCGACATTTTCCTGGCGGTGCAAGGGCCGGTGACGATCGGGCTCTATGCCGGTGCCTCCCCCTTGAGCATGCGTATCGGACTGCAGCTGGAACCCGGTCCGGAGCCTTTGGCCGTATGCACATCGTCCGGGACGGTCGGGCATTCATTGAGCCATGGGAGGGCGGATGCGGTGTGTATTGTTGCGCGCCGGTGCGCGCTGGCGGATGCGGCCGCCACAGCGGTTGCCAACCGTGTTTCGGCAGGCGACGCGATACCGGAAGCCATCCGATTGGCACGCTCCATCGACGGTGTCGAAGGTGTCGCAACCGTATGCGGCGAAAAGATCGGGCTCTGGGGAAATCTCCGCATCGTAAGGCTCGACAAGGGAAAAAAGGCTTGAATTCTAACGACAAAAAGATTAGTTATCACCGATTGGCTCATGACGATTGGCCCCTCTGCGGCCCCAACGCAGCAGCGTACACCGTGCCGGGAGACCATCCGTCAATTTGAGCGGAGCCGTCCATGAAAACCACGCGTCGGCGGTTCGTCATGCAATCGCCAACCCCCTCATAATGGGAGAACAGCCTGATGAAAAAAGTTAAAATTGGCTTCTGGCTTCTTTTGATCGCATTCCTGCTGCTCGTTGGTTTTCAGAATAAGGCGTTTTTTTTGCAAAAACATAGTTTTGACCTGAATATTTGGGTTACGGCGCCTTACCAATCAGCGGAAATCTATAACGCCGTATTGTTCGGGGGGTGTTTTCTCGCCGGTCTCGTCATTGCCTATCTCTCGGGTCTCTTTGACCGATTTAAAGCCAACAAGACCATCAAGCAGCTGACAAGCACCATAAACGACCAGAAGACCCAAACCGAACAGTTAAGAACCGAAATCGAAGCGCTTAAAACGAGTTCCACACAGCAAATGGCAACGATCATTGATGCAAATCAGGAAGAGAACAACGTTTCAGCCAGTACCACCGGTTAGCGCGGACGTGGCATTTTTTTCCGGATCTATCCGGCCTGCGCGTCATCTACCCGATGATCGTCGTCAACGCTTGCGGCATCGATGTCTCCGAGTTTTTTCTGAATGAGTTCTTCCAAACTGACCCCCATGATCAAGCAGTACCTGTCCATCAAGGACGACTATCCGGATGCGATTTTGCTGTATCGAATGGGGGATTTTTACGAGATGTTTTTCGAGGACGCGGAAACGGCTTCCCGCGCGCTTGAAATCACCCTCACTTCCCGCAATAAAAACGACAACAAACCCATTCCCATGTGCGGTGTCCCGGTGCGTGCCGTCCAGGGCTATATCGCCCGTCTGGTGGATAGCGGTTTCAAAGTGGCTTTGTGCGATCAGGTTGAGGATCCGGCCCAAGCCAAAGGCCTGGTCAAACGCGAAGTCGTGCGGGTGCTGACACCGGGCATGCTTCTCGAAGACGAACTGCTCGACCGTTCAAGCAACAATTACATCCTGGCCATGGCGATTCACAATGAGAAGATTGGCTTGGCCTATCTGGATATTTCCACCGGCACCTTCCGGCTGACCGAAACCGAAGACTGGCCTGCCGCAGGCGATGAAGCCTTGCGTGTCGATCCCCGTGAAATACTGATCCCCGAATCTTTCCGCGGGGATGTCCGGTTTGAGGGACTGACCGCGCCTTTTGTCGAGCGGCCATTGACAGCGCTGGACGACAAAGTGTTTTCCCACGCTCGCGGGCGTGAACAATTGATGACGATGTTTCATACCATGTCGCTGGAAGGTTTTGGCTGCGAATCCATGAAAGCCGGTATTCGCGCCGCCGGTGCATTGGTCCATTACCTCAAGGAAACCCAAAAGCAGGCGGTTGACCATTTCAACGGCATTGAAACCTATCATCTCAACGGCTATATGTGGGTCGATGACCGCTCGTGTCGCAATCTTGAACTGGCGGCCAATCTGCAGACCGGTTCCCGCAAGGGAACCCTGCTGGATGTGCTCGACCAGACCCGCACCGCAATGGGGGGACGCCTGTTGCGGGAATGGCTGCGATATCCCCTGATGGATCGGGAGCAGATCATCCAACGACATGACGCCGTTGCCGAGGGGCTCGATCAAAATCGGCGGCGGAACGACATTCGAAGCGGACTGAAACAGGTCCATGATCTCGAACGGCTGGGCAGCAAAATATCTATGGGACGTGCCAATGCGCGTGATCTGATCGCCCTGAAACAATCGTTGCAGGCCCTGCCGGCCCTGTTCGATCATCTGAAGGAACTGCAATCGGGAGCCTACCACAGCGAGGTTGATCCTATCCCTTTAGTGGAACTGGCGGATCGGATTGAAAAAGCAGTGCGTGAAGATGCCCCGCCGGTCCTGAATGAAGGCGGGCTGATCAAGACGGGCTACGATCCGGAATTGGACGAGCTCGTTCAAATCAGTCGGGACGGCAAAGGCTATCTGGCACAGTTGGAGGCCCGTGAACGCACAGCCACCGGCATCAACGCCCTCAAGGTTCGTTACAACAAGGTTTTCGGTTACTACATTGAAGTGCCCAAAGCGCGCGCAACCGAAGTGCCCGCGCACTATGTTCGTAAACAAACCCTGGTCAACGCCGAGCGTTACATCACGGATGAGCTCAAGACATTCGAAGCCAAGGTGCTGAATGCCGAAGACCATCGCGCCAGCCTCGAATTCGAACTATTTAACGCCCTGCGCACAGAAGCGGCCCGCCATCATGCCCAAGTGAAACATACGGCCATGTTTCTGGCAACGGTGGATTGTTTGCTGGGGTTGGCAGAGGTTGCGGAGCAACGTCATTTCGTCCGTCCCGGCATCAACACGGACGGTGTCATCCATCTTGAAGAAGGGCGCCATCCGGTGATCGAGCAGATGCTCACGGGAGAGCGTTTCGTGCCGAACACCATTCATATGGATATGGCCTCCGAGCAGGTGCTGATCATCACCGGCCCCAACATGGCCGGAAAATCCACCGTACTGCGCCAGGTCGCCCTGACGGTTTTGATGGCCCAGATAGGGGCTTTCGTACCGGCCGAAAAGGCGTCGGTACCCGTCGTGGATAAAATATTTACACGTGTCGGGGCGCTTGACAATCTTTCCCAGGGGCAGAGCACCTTCATGGTGGAAATGCAGGAGACCGCCAATATTCTGCGCAACGCCACCGCTGACAGTCTGGTGATTTTGGATGAAATCGGGCGTGGCACGAGCACCTATGACGGCATGAGTATTGCCTGGGCCGTGGCGGAATATCTGCACGATCTTGACGGCCAAGGGGTAAAGACCCTGTTTGCGACGCATTACCATGAACTGACGGATTTGTCCGCCGCGTGCCCCCGGGTCAAGAACCACAACATCGCGGTAAAAGAATGGAACGACGAGATTATTTTTTTACGTAAGCTGGTGGACGGGGGCACCAATCGCAGCTACGGCATTCAGGTGGCGCGTCTGGCGGGAATTCCCGACCCGGTTATCAAGCGATCGAAAAAAATTCTGGCCGATATCGAAAAAGAGGGCCGCGGTGTGGGCCGGTCGGATGGCGTCGGTGGTTCTAAGACGCCCCCTTCCGGACAAGTTCAGCTGGATCTATTCAAACGCCCGGGGCATGCCGTCATCGAGCGATTGTGCCGTATCGATGTCTCCCGCACAACGCCGATGGACGCCTTGAAATTGCTGAGTGAATTGCAGGATTGCGCGCGGTCGGATAGTTAGCCGCCTGTCAGCGTGGCGTGCCGCAAAACCCAGCGCTGATGACAGTCGATAATGCACGGAAAGCTATCGTGAACATCTCCCATAAAATAATGCTCTATGGCCTGCTAATGGCATTCCTGCTGGCGATTCCGGGTGTCACCCATGCGGAAGACGCCCGCGATCAGTATTTCAAGGCTGAAAACGCCTATAAAAAAATGCTGGCGTCACCCAGCCAGCGCAAGTATCGTCATCACTGGCTGCGGGTCATAGCGGAATTCCAAAAAGTATACGATGCCGATCCGGATGGATCCTGGGCGGCGGCAGGTCTCTATCGGACGGGTGCGTCCTATGTCGAGCTTTACCGGCGATCCGGCCGCCAGGACGACCGGGATGCCGGTATCGAGCGCCTCCAAAAGGTCCGGCGTGAATTCCCCCGCAGCGCCTATCGAGCGAAGGCCGAGAGCTATCTAAAGGAATTCCCGGCGGCGAAAAGCCCTCCAAAGGTAGAAAAGCCGGCGAAGCCAAAACCAATCGTGGAGGCTGCGCAACGACAATTCGATCGTGCTGAGAGCTGCCAGACGCGTCTGAAGCAAAACCCGCGACGCACCAAACATCGGGATGTGTGGCTGACCTGCATCAGCGCTTATGAGAACGCCTACCAGGCGGATCCTGAAGGACCACTGGCGGCCGCCAGCCTTTTCAAAATGGGATCGCTCTATCAAGAACTGGCGGTGTATTCCAAAAGCAGTTCCGATCGCGAGGCCGGCGAAGCGCATCTGCGCAACGTGATCAAGAAATATTCGACCAGCCCATACAGCCCTATGGCCAAAGCGCTGTTGGGCGAAAAAAGCGCATCGCAAGCCAGCCAAACTGATCTGGCGCCTCCCGAGGAAATGCCCGATGTCACCGGCCAGCAATCATCATTGTATTCTGTGTCCGGCCTTCGCTACTGGTCCAACCCCAACTACACGCGTGTGGTGGTGGATACCAGTGGTAAAACACCCTATTTTCATCGCCTGCTGAAAAAAGACCCGGATCTGAAAAAACCCCAGCGGCTTTACGTCGATTTGCAGGACGCCCGTCTGGCCAAAGATTTTCCCAAAACGATTCCCATCAACGACGATCTTTTGATCGATGCCCGTGCCGGACAATACAAACCGGATACGGTGCGGGTGGTCGTCGATCTCAAATCCTTCAAGACGTACAAAATTTTTTCACTGATGAATCCCTTTCGGATTGTGATCGATGTCTGGGGGAAGGGCGGTGCGTCCGCATCGCCGCCGCCGCAGACGACGGTCAATCTGCCGAAAGGTAAGATTCCGCCGGGGTCGATAGCCAGATCTTTAGCCCTGGGCGTCAGCCGTATCGTCATCGATGCGGGTCATGGCGGCAAAGACCCCGGGGCAAAAGGGTATTACCGCGCTGCGCGTGAAAAGGATATCACCCTCACTATCGCCAAGAAGCTTAAGAAGAAATTGGTGGACCGAATCGGGTGTGACGTTATTATGACGCGCAGCAACGATCGATTCCTGACGCTGGAGGAACGCACTGCGTTGGCCAATACCAAAGACGCCGATTTGTTTATCTCCATTCATGTCAATGCGCACCGCAACAAGAACGCATACGGTACCGAAACCTATTTTCTGAATCTGGCCACCGACGAGGATTCGATTCGCGTGGCTGCCATGGAAAACGCCACTTCCACAAAAAATATTAGTGATTTGCAGACCATTTTAATGGATCTGATGCAGAACGCCAAAATCAACGAGTCGAGCCGCTTGGCCAGTTATGTTCAGACCAACATGGTGCATCATCTCAAGAAAAAGTATAGTAATGTGAAGGACAAGGGTGTCAAACAGGCCCCTTTTTACGTGCTGTTGGGAGCTCAAATGCCGGCGATCCTGGTGGAAACCTCCTTTATCAGCAACCCCCGCGAATGCAAACGGCTAATGGACCCAGCGTATCAGGATCGACTTTGTGACGGCATTGTGACGGGGATCGAAAAATACATCAAAGCCACCAGCCCGACCGCCTACCAGAAAAAATCGACGTCCATACGGCAATGAACGCTGAAAAAGACCGCCCTCCGGTTTCTCCGCTGCTTGTCATGTCCATCGGCGTTGTCGCTGTCTCAACAGGAGCCATTTTCGTGCGGGCGGCTGAAGCACCGGCGTTGGTCATCGCGGCCTATCGGGTCGGCATCGCCAGTTTGGTCCTGTTGCCGCTGGCATGGCGGTATGCCCGTGATGAATGCTTCGCCCTGAGTTTCAAGGACATCGGGTTGGCCGTATCGTCCGGGGTGTTTTTAGCGCTGCATTTTGCGACCTGGATTGCATCCCTTGACCACACCTCGGTGGCGAACAGTGTCATCCTCGTCAATACCAACCCCGTGTGGGTCGGTTTGCTGGCGCCGCTGATCACCCATGATCGAATCCGTCCCGGCACCATCGGTTGTATTTTATTGAGCGTTATGGGGGCCGCGATCATCGGGTGGGGCGATTTTGCGACCGGTGGCAGCGCGCTCTGGGGCGACGCGTTAGCCCTGATGGGAAGCATCTTTGCGGCCGTCTATTTGTTGATCGGGCGACATCTTCGCCGCCGCGTCAGCCTGCTGGCCTATATCTTCCTGTGCTACGGCAGCGCGGCCATTTTTCTCTGGGGAGCAGTCGCATGCAGCGGCCACGCGGTGATGGGATTCAGTGCTGCCACCTGGGGAGCGCTCTGTGGCATGGCCTTTTTCTCCCAACTGGTGGGGCACAGCAGCACCAACTGGGCGCTGAAATGGCTCAGCACCAGCACGGTGGCCATCAGTTTGCTGGGCGAACCGATTGGTGCCAGCGTGCTGGCGTATCTGTTTTTCGACGAAAGATTGACCATTCTTAAGGTCACCGGCGGTGGTTTGATCCTGATGGCCATCTATCTCGCGGCCCGGAAAGAGGGCCAACCGGCATGAGGCGTCATGGTGAAATTGAAGACACAACGCGCTCCGGCAGCACTGCCGCAAGCATGAAAGACGAACAGGCGAACCACATTCGATTATTCAACCATCACGACAGGGGAGGAAGGCATGACCTACGAGCATATCCTTTTTACCGTCAAGGACCGTGTTGCCACGATTACCTTTAACCGCCCGAAGGCACTGAATGCGCTCAATCGCGCCTTGCTGGCTGAATTTGCGAACGCGATCGATCAGGTCGAAGACCGTGAAGACGTCCACGTTCTGGTGCTGACCGGAAGCGGCGACAAAGCGTTTGTAGCCGGAGCCGACATTACGGAAATCAATCAACTGGACCCGCTGGGCGCCAAGCATTTTGCCCGGAGAGGGTTGGATGCCATCAATCGTTTGCCGCAACTGCCGATTCCGGTCATCGCCGCCGTGAACGGCTATGCGTTGGGCGGTGGTTCCGAAATGGCGCTGGCCTGTGATTTTATCTATGCGGCGGAAACGGCCAATTTCGGGTTGCCGGAGATCAACCTGGGCATTATCCCGGGTTTTGGCGGCACCCAACGGCTGGCCCGTCTCATCGGCGCCAACATGGCGCGCGAGATGATATTCACCGGTAAAATGATCGATGCCTCCGAAGCCTTGCGCCTGGGGATCGTCAACAAGGTCTTCGCACCGGAGCAGTTGATGGCGGGTGTCATGGAAACTGCGGGTGCCATGGCGCAGAAAGGGCGCGTGGCGCTGCGGGCGGCCAAGCAGGCCATCAACAATGGCCTGAACGTAGATCTGGCATCCGGCCTGGCACTGGAAAACGATGCTTTTGCACTGTGCCTGGCCAGCGTGGATGCCCGCGAGGGCACCAGTGCGTTTCTGGAAAAACGCAAACCGGCCTTCAAGGGAACACTCACGTCTTCGTAGCCAAGGTGCCAGCTCTATCGGCAAAGGAGACGATTCAGGACAGTGGGACAAAAAGTCCTGCAACCGTTTGGTGGTATGCTGTGCCCGACGATTTTCGCTTGACAGGTCTGACGGCATTCGCTATGCCATTTATCAAATCAATTACTTGAGAACATACCAATAATGATGACCGGTGCTTCCTTTTTTTATTTTTTCGGCTTTTTTGGGGTCTTTCTTTTTAGAAAGTCCACCCATGAGCCGTCATCGTAGGCGCACCGCACAAAACGATCGACACGACCATGGGGGGACGAAGGGCGTCAACCCATGGTCTTTTTTTAGGCTGCGGGTTTAGCGACCCGGCGGCTTTTTTTTTGCCGCTCCGACACAGCCCATTTCTTCTATATTCGATTTCTTTTTTGGCCGGACCTGTACGAAAAGGAGAGTGACGCGCATGATTTACGACATCGAGTATGAAACCATGCCCCGCGAGGCCCTTGAAGCCATTCAGTTCCGACGGTTGAAAGCCACGCTTGATCGTGGCTATGCCAGCGTGCCGTTCTATCGGAAACAGTTCGAGGCGGCGGGGCTGACCCCCGGGGATATCCAGTGTCTGAACGATTTGCAGCGACTGCCGTTCACCACCAAGCAGGATCTCAGAGACAACTACCCTTTCGGCATGTTTGCCGTTCCGATGGAAAACGTCGTTCGCATTCACGCCTCTTCCGGTACCACCGGTCAACCCACCGTGGTGGGGTACACGGCGCGCGACGTGGACACCTGGGCCAGTCTGATGGCACGATCGCTGATGGCGGGGGGGGCGACACGCGGCGATATCATCCACAATGCCTATGGCTATGGTTTGTTCACCGGCGGCTTGGGGGCCCATTACGGGGCTGAAAAACTGGGGGCTTCGGTCATTCCTGTTTCGGGAGGGAATACCAAACGGCAAGTTGTCATCATGAAGGATTTCGGACCGACCATTCTTACCGCCACGCCCTCTTACGCCCTGCACCTGGCTGAAGTGGCGGACGAAATGGGCGTTTCCTTCCGGGACCTCAAATTCAAATACGGCATTTTCGGGGCGGAACCCTGGTCGGAAAACATGCGTGGCGACATCGAAGAAAAGTTGGGGCTGGTTGCGGTGGATATTTATGGACTCAGTGAAGTCATCGGCCCCGGCGTCGCCATGGAATGCCACGAGGCCAAAAAGGGGCTGCATATTTTTGAAGACCATTTTATTCCGGAAATCATCAACCCCGAAACCGGCGAGGTGTTGCCCTATGGCGAAACGGGCGAGTTGGTGTTTACGTCCATCACCAAGGAAGCCTTCCCAGTGATTCGGTATCGCACCCGCGACATCACATCTCTTAATCCCGAACCCTGCATCTGCGGGCGGACCATGGTCCGTATGAACAAGGTCAGCGGCCGTTCCGATGACATGTTGATTATTCGCGGTGTCAATGTCTTCCCGTCCCAGATCGAAAGCGTGCTGATGGAAATGCAGAACGTGGCGCCCCATTACCAGTTGGTGGTGGACCGGGAAGGCTCGTTGGACATCCTGACGGTCATGGTCGAAGTATCCGACGCCATGTTTTCCGACGAAGTAAAAACACTTCAGGGCATGGAAGCGGAGATTACGAAAAATATCAAAGACTATCTCGGTGTTTCCGCCAAAGTGAAGCTGGTGGAGCCCAAAGCCATTGCACGCAGTCAGGGAAAAGCGGTGCGTGTCATCGATAATCGGAAAATATAACCGACCGCTGGCACATGGTCGAATCATTTTATTCAAGATAGACGATCAAGGAGGCAACCATGCGAGCAGAACAAATATCCGTCTTTCTCGAAAACAAAGCTGGCCGGCTGTGCGAGGTGACGGGAATTCTTGCTGAAGCCCAAGTGAATATCCGTGCCCTGGCCCTGGCCGACACGTCGGATTTCGGCGTGCTGCGACTGATCGTGGACGAAACGGAAAAAGCCAAGGATGCTTTGAAAAAAGCCGGATTTACGGTGGGGAAAACCAATGTCCTGGCGGTCGAAGTTCCCGACCGTCCCGGCGGACTCTACGATATCCTCAATCTGCTTCAGACATCCGGCATCAATGTGGAGTACATGTACGCCTTTGTTCAGCAGAGCGGTAATAATGCGGTGATGATTTTCCGGTTCGACAACACCGATGAAGCGCTCAAGGTCATTCAGGCAAAAGGCTTGCGGGTGATCGACGGGAAAACCCTTTACGGCATGTAGACCTTGTTGCCGGGCGGGAAGGGGACGGTTCAAACCGCTGCTGTCATTGGCGAATCCAATTGGCTTCCACTGTTTACGGAGAAACGCGGTGTTTACATCGAATGCCGGGTGGTCGACACCGGCATCATCAAACCAAGGGGGGAGAGAAATGAAGCATCGAAATGTTCTATTCGTCATTGCGGTTCTGGTACTAAGCCTGGCTATTCTTCCGGCCGCCTCGGCGGAAACCATTAAGATCGGTGCCATTCTGGCGGTTACCGGGCCGGCCTCCTTTCTTGGCGGGCCGGAAGCTCGAACACTGGAAATGCTGGTAGAGCAGACCAATGCGGCCGGCGGCATCAACGGTCAAAAAGTTGAACTGATTATCAAGGATTCCGGTGCCAATCCGGAAAAAGCCATTTCTTTTGCCAAACAGCTTATCGAGGAGGAGAAAGTTGTCGCCGTGCTGGGGCCATCCACCTCCGGCGAGACCATGAAAATCAAAAAAATATTCGAAGAAGCGGGAACACCGCTGATTTCCTGCGCGGCCGCCGAAGTAATCGTCAACCCGGTGGCGAAATATGTTTTCAAGACCCCGCAGAAGGATTCCTATGCTGTCCAAAAGATTTTTGAAACAATGAAAGCATTGGGAATTTCAGAGATTGCCGTGCTGGCGGGCAATACCGGATTCGGCAAGGCGGGCAAAGAACAGTTGCTCAAACTGGCCCCCGAGATGGGCATCACGGTGGTCGAAGCCGAAGTTTACGATGCCAAATCAACCGATCTGTCGGCCGTGGTGGCCAAAATCAAGGCCAACAAGGATGTCCAGGCGGTCGTCAACTGGTCCATCGTACCCGCCCAGGCCATTGTGGCCAAGAATATGCGTCAGGCCGGTTGGGACGTACCGTTGTTTCAGAGCCACGGCTTCGGCAATATCAAATATGTGGAAGCGGCCGGTGCGGCCGCCGAGGGCATTATCTTTCCGGCCGGCCGATTGCTCGTTGCCGAGCAATTGCCGGTAGGACACCCTCAGAAAGCGTTGCTGATGGAATACATCGCGGCCTATGAGGGCAAATACAAAGAGGCGGCCTCGACCTTCGGTGGACATGCCTACGATGCCTACATCGTTGCCAAGGCCGCTATCGAAAAAGCCGGAACGGATAAGGCCAAAATTCGCGACGAGATTGAAAAAATCAAGAATCTCCCGGGAACCGGCGGTATTTTCAGCTTCTCGGCCGATGATCACAACGGTCTCGATATCGATTCTTTCGAGATGATTACCGTCAAGGATGGCCAGTTTGTTCCATATAAAGGGATGTAACGGACCTGGCGGCTGCTTTGTGGCCGCGGTTGGAATTTTTTGCTAAACGTGCGAGGGGCCGAAAGCTCTCGGCCCCTCTCCCTTGCTCATCACTCCCCGGACGTTGCATGGCCATCCAGGGTCGCCGGAAAACGAATCGTCTGCTGCTATGAGTGTTGAACTATTTGTCCAATATCTGTTTGCCGGCATCACCTATGGCGCCATATACGCCATCGTTGCCATCGGCTTTAATATCATCTACAACACGACCGGCATCATCAACTTTGCCCAGGGTGAATTCGTCATGCTGGGGGGCATGATTTCCATCTCCCTGCTTCCTTTTATGCCGCTTTATGCTGCCATTGCGCTCGCCGTGCTCTTGACCATGCTTTTCGGGGCTTTTTTGGAAATATGCTTTATCCGTTGGCTGGAGAGCCCCGGCGTTTTGCGGATGATCATCATCACCATCGGATTGTCCATCTTGACCCGTGAGGCGGCCCTGCATCTCTGGGGGGAGTCCATTCGCTCATTGCCCTATTTCATCGGGGACGAAATTACGACGGTGGCAATCCTCGGTGCCCGGATTTCCCCCCAAGTTGTATGGGTCATCGCCATGTGCGGCTTGATGGTGCTGTTTCTGAGCGTTTTTTTCCAGACAACATCGGTGGGCCGTGAAATGAAAGCCTGTGCCGCCAATCGCAGGGCGGCCATTCTGTGCGGCATCAATACCCGCAACATGGTGACGCTTTCCTTCATGCTCAGTGCCGGTATCGGCGCCCTGGCCGGATGCGTCATGTCCCCGATCACATCCAGCGGGTATGACATTGGTACGGGGCTGGCCATCAAAGGGTTTACCGTGGCCATCCTGGGCGGATTGGGGAACTCCATGGCGGCTGTCGGGGCAGGGCTTCTGCTGGGTATCCTGGAGGCGTTTTCCATTTCGGTGGTTCCGCTGGCGTTCAAGGATGCCATTGCGATCACCATTTTGCTGCTGATTCTTTTCGTTCGGCCGCATGGCCTTTTCGGTTCCAGCACGGCGGCAAGGTTGAAGGCGTTTTAATCATGAAGAAACTGCTTCCCCTTGCAGCCCTCATTATCGTCGTGATTGTCATTCAGAAGATCACCGGGTGGACCGATACCCGTTTTTACCTGACGCAGTTGACCATGGCGGCTTATTACGCCCTGCTGATCGTCGGTCTTTGTGTCGTGATGGGTTACGCCGGACAGATATCCCTCGGACATGCCGGTTTTTTCGCCATCGGCGGTTATATATCGGCCGCCTTGACGACCATCAACCTGATTGCCTACCAAGACCGTCTGGTGATCCGGATGCTCGACGGATTCGGTCTGCTGGTCGCGGGACAGGACATTTACGGCGATGCCCTGCTGGTCGTTGCCCCCTGGGCGGCCTGCATCGCGGCGGTGGTTTGCGCCGGGGCGACGGCGTGGGTGCTCGGAATACCGGTGCTGAAACTCAAGGGGCATTACCTTGCCATGGCGACCCTTGGCTTTGGGATCATCATCTACCGGATTGTTCTGGCAAGTGCCGTTTTCGGCGAGGCCGACGGTATTTCCGAAGTGCCCCCGCTGCCCTTGCTGCCGGGCCTTACCGTGAGCGGCGATTTCGGGACGCGTGAGGAAAATTACTATATTGCCTGGGGCATGTTAATCATCGGCATGATTCTCCTCCGGAACCTTATCGACAGCCGGGTCGGCCGCGCGCTTCGTTCGATTCACGGTTCCGAGGAGGCGGCCGAATCGACGGGGGTGAACACCGCCCGCTTCAAGTTGAAGGTCTTTGTGCTTTCAGCCGTATTCGCCGCCGTGGCAGGTGTTTTCCTGACCCATTACAACGGCGGCATCGGGCCGTCCGAAGCCAGCGTCATGAAATCGGTGCGGTATGTGGCCATTGTCGCCGTGGGCGGTATGGCGCACCTCTGGGGCGCCATGATCATGGGGGTTGTCCTCAATTTCCTTTCTCTCAGGGGCGTGTTCGGGTCCTATGACGATGCGGTGTTCGGGTTCATATTGATTGTCATTATGCTGTTTGCGCCCAATGGCATCCTCAGCCTGAACTGGCGCGGTTATTTCCGCGGATTATTCCGTCGTTCCGGCAACACGGAAGAAACCGGGAGGGCAATCGATGGCACTCCTTGACGTATCCCGGCTGCACAAAAAATTTGGCGGACTGCATGCGGTCAACGACGTTAGTTTTGGGGTGGAAAAAGGGGCCATCAAAGCGGTCATCGGTCCCAACGGCGCCGGGAAGACAACGCTTTTCAATCTGATTACGGGCGCCCTTGCCGCCACCTCCGGTCTGGTGTCGTTCAACGGAGCCCCGATCCAGAACCGCAAGCCGCACCAGATTGCCGCCTGCGGGATTGCCAGGACGTTTCAAAACATCAAGCTTTTCCATGATATGACCGCACTGGAAAATGTCATGGTGGGGCGCCATCTGCGCAGCAGGGCCGGGTTTTTGGCATCGATGCTGCACATGCCATGGACCCTGAAGGAGGAACGGCAGATCCGCGAGAAATCCATGGAACTGCTTGCCCTTTTCGAGATTGCGGCCTATGCCGATGTTGAAGCGACCAGTCTGGCCTTCGGTCAACAACGGGCGGTTGAATTCGCCCGCGCCCTGGCGCTGGAGCCGGCATTGCTGTTGCTGGATGAACCCGCCGCCGGGCTCAACATGCATGAAACAGCGGAGATCGGCAAACTGATTGCCCGGATTCGGGATCTTGGCATAACCGTCCTGCTGGTCGAGCATGATATGTCGCTGGTCATGGACATATCCGATGAGATTGTCGTACTCAGTTTCGGTGAGAAAATTGCCGAAGGCGTGCCTGCCGACATCCAGAACCACCATGACGTGATCAAGGTGTACCTTGGTGAATAGAAGCGCTCTTAAAAGCGGCGTTGGGTCTGCCTGCGGCACTCGTCCTCATTTTGAACGCATCGCCATGCGGCCAGCCGGCTGCGCAATGGAAATCTGTCTGACCGTGATCTTGAATTTCCCCCCTGATGCTGCGATAAGGGATAGAAAGTGGGCCGTGCAATGCTGAGGATTCGAAACCTCCAGGCGGGCTATGGCAAGCTGAAAGTCCTGAAGAATATTTCCATGCACGTGGCTAAAGGGGAGATCGTTACCATTATTGGCGCCAACGGGGCCGGCAAGACAACCCTGTTGTCAACCATATCCGGATTGCTCAAGCCCACTTCGGGCGAAATCCAATTTGAAGGCCGGGATATCGGTGCACTGGCACCCCAGAAAATTCCCGCGCTGGGGTGCGTCATGGTGCCTGAGGGACGGCAGATTTTCGCATCGCTCTCGGTCGAGGAAAATCTAATTCTAGGTGGACACGTTCTGAAGAAAAAGGGTAAAGCGCTGCTGGCGCGACAACTGGATGATCAATACGCATTGTTTCCGATCTTAAAAGAACGCCGCGGACAATATGCCGGAACGCTTTCCGGCGGCGAACAGCAGATGCTGGCCATGGGAAGAGCCCTGATGTCCGAACCGTCGCTGATTATGATGGATGAGCCGTCGACAGGGCTGGCGCCGTTGATTATTCAGGATATATTCAAGGTCATCGTCAAAATGCGGGACGAGGGAAAAACCGTGTTGCTGGTGGAGCAGAATGCCAAAGCAGCGCTTCAGGTGGCGGACCGGGGGTATGTTTTAGAAACAGGCAAAGTCGTTCTGCAGGGATCTTCCCATGAACTGCTGGAGGACGTGGAAGTCAAACGGGCCTACCTGGGTAAGGATTATGGTGAATTCTATGACGGAAAAGCCTGACGGCAATGTGTGTATCCCGGAAGAGCGCAGCCAGCAGGTGTTGGAACGGCTGCAGAGCACACTCAATCGTGCCTATCGCAACGTACCGTTTCATCAGCAGCGTTTGCAGAAAGAAGGAATCGATCCGACCGACATCCAGTCGCTCGACGATCTGCAGCGTCTGCCCTTCACGACGCGCAAGCACCTCAGTGAAAATTATCCCTATGGCCTGTTTGCCGTACCGTTGCGCGACATCGTCAGGATCCACACGGCTCCGGGAACCCGTTTCAATCCGACAGTCAGCGGGTATACCCGACAGGATTTGCACATTTGGGAAAGTATGGTGGCAACGGCGCTGCGAAGCTCCGGGGTGACCCCCGACGATATCCTGCAGATTCGTCTGGATCCCGGCCTTGCGACATGGGGACGCGATTACCAGGCCGGCGCTGAAGCGCTGGGGGCCAGCGTCATTCCCAACACGGTGTTGTCCATCGAGAAACAACGGATGGTCATGCGGGACTACAAATCGTCCGTTCTGGTGACGACGCCCTCGTATGCGGATCAATTAGCGGCCTATCTGGTGAGCAAAGGGCTGAATAAGGGCGATTTAAGCCTCAAAACGTTGATTCTGGTGGGGGAACCCGCCAATGCGGCGCAGCGTGATCATCTGGAAGAAAAGCTTCATGTGCGCACCTGGCAGCATTTTGGTTTGAGCGAGGTCCCCGGGCCGGCATTGGCCTATGAGTGTGAAAACCGATCTTGCCTGCACGTCAACGACGATCATTTTCTGCCGGAGATCATTGATCCGGCAACCGGAGAGTCACTGCCGGCCGGCGACATCGGCGAACTGGTTTTGACGACCCTGACCACCCGGGCTTTTCCTCTGATCCGCTTTCGTACAGGTGACATGGCCCGTATTCTTCCGGAGGCCTGCGACTGTGATTGCCGGTTGGTGCGCATCGAATGGCGACACGAACGAAGCGACCGGCTGATCCGCGTGCGCGGCGTCAAAATCCACGAGGCGCAGATTTTAGCCGGCATCGAAGCCGCACTGGGCATGCCGCCGCAGCATGCCTGCATGTTTGAAAACCGCTACCGTGAAAAAACTTTCCTTGAAATCTGGATTGCGGTGGACGATGCGCTTTTCTCCGATGAAATCAAGCGGCTCGAAAACCGCATAAAGTCCGTCCGCGACCAGGTGCAGGAAGCCACCGGCGTTCCCGTCATCGTTCGGCTCAAAGAGAAATCCTCCATCATCGCCTGCAAACTTGCTTGAGTTCGCCGTCCCCCAGAGCACCATTCCTATTGGCAGATCATAACCCCTGCCGTTTTTCATTAAGGCACCATGCCCCTTGGTCGTCCGTTTTTCAAGGGGGCCGGGTCCCGTTAGGGAAATTCTCCAGCATCTTACGCCCGTATTTCGGAATACGACTATCAGTCTGTGATTATTATTCATATTTGACTTCAAAGGAGATTTCCGGATATAAATAGGGCTATCTGCAACCTATTTTGAATACAACCGCATCGAGAATCACATGGATAATAAGAAAAACAGTTTTCAATTGTTATGGGGGGGCGCCCTGACGGCTGCCGGCATCGGGGTTTTTGTCATTCTGCCCCACCGAATGGCCCAAATTCGACAGCTGCGCCAGGCGGAACCGTACGACCTCGATATGCTTTTCCTCTGGTTTTGTTTCGGTCTGTTGGGTGTTCTTCTGATTGGCGGCGGATTGCGCAAAATTTATGGTCAACTCAAGAATTCATCCGGCACTTCCCCTGATAACCAGAGTCGTGACTGAATGCTAACCGCAAGGTGGACGCTATCATGAACCAGAAATCCCAGGAACTCCGGGTCAAGGAATCCAATGTCCAGGACCTCAAGTCCGAAGTTGCCTATCGCGACCGGTTGCAGAGCATCTGCAACAAAATATATGCCGCATCAAACCTCGATGAAATTCTGATCGATCTCAAAGATGAGATTACCACCCTTTTCGAGGCTAAGCGGGTCACCGTCTTCGTGGTGGACGGGAAAACCCGCCAACTGGTTTCGCGATTCAAGTCGAAAGCCGAAATATCCGAAATTCGAATCCCGATATCCACCACCAGTCTCGCGGGATATACCGCCAGCAAACAGGCGCCGCTCAATATCCGTGACGTCTACGACGAGAAAGAGTTGCGGCAGATCAATCCCGATTTAAAGTTCGACCGTAGTTGGGACATGAAAACCGGGTTCCGTACCCGGCAGGTTCTCGTCTATCCCATCGTTTTTAAAAAGTTCCTGCTGGGCGTCTTGCAGTTGATCAACCGCTATGGCGAGTCAGCCTTTACGGATGAAGATCAGCAATCGGCCGCCAAAGTCGCCGAGATTATCGGGATTGCCGTCTACAATCAAAAACGAATTGCCAAAAGCCGGCCGCATCGTTTCAGCTATTTGATCGATAATCATTTCCTCACGCAAAAAGAACTGGACTCGGCTATTGCGGCGGCTCGTCGCCAAAAACTACCCATTGAACAAATTCTGGTGCGGGATCTGAACATCCCGAAAAAGGATATTGGAAAATCACTTTCCGAATACTTTGGCGTGCCGTTTATCGAATTTTTTCGCAATGCCCAGGTACCGGGGGCGCTCATGCAGGGGCTGCGGATCCCCTTTTTGGAAAGAAATTTTTGGGTGCCGTTGCGTTCGGAAGGCGAAAAAGTCATCATCGCCATTGATAACCCGCAAGACTTGGCCAAGATTGACGAGATCAAAGCTCTTTTCCCCGGGCGTGAACTCGGCCTGTTTGTGGCCCTGCGCCCGGATATTCTCAACTTCATCAAACTGTTTACCCAGGCCGACCAGAATCTCGAAGGGATCGATGAGATTCTGGCGGATATGAAAAATGAAGAAGCCGCCATCGAAGAAGCCGAAGCCATGGTGGGGGAGGAAGACAGCGCGGTCGTCAAGCTGGTCAACAAAATCATTTTGGATGCTTACAGCCGCGGCGCTTCGGATATCCATATCGAGCCCTATCCAGGTCGACAGGAAACCGAAGTGCGCATGCGGGTGGACGGCAGCTGCACGCTTTACCAGAAAATCCCTTTTCAATTGCGCAATGCTGTATTGTCACGTCTTAAAATCATGGCGGATCTGGATATCGCCGAGCGGCGTAAACCACAGGACGGAAAAATCCGCTTCAAAAAATACGGGGGTAAAGATATCGAGCTGCGTGTCGCCACCGTCCCTACCCAAGGCGCCATGGAAGACATTGTATTACGTATCCTGGCCGCCGGGGAACCTATTCCACTTAATCGGATGGGATTTTCCCACAGCAACTACGATAAATTCATCGAGGCCATTACCAAGCCGTACGGTATTATTTTCGTTTGCGGCCCGACCGGTTCGGGTAAAACCACGACCTTGCATTCGGCCCTCAGCTACATCAACAAGATTGATACCAAGATCTGGACAGCTGAAGACCCGGTTGAAATTACCCAGCGCGGTCTGCGTCAGGTGCAGGTGAAACCACAAATCGGGTTTGATTTTGCCGCGGCCATGCGCTCTTTTCTACGGGCGGATCCGGATGTCATCATGGTTGGCGAAATGCGGGACAAGGAGACGACGCACATCGGGATCGAAGCCTCCCTGACCGGGCATCTGGTCTTATCGACCCTGCATACCAACAATGCGCCGGAAAGCATTACGCGTCTTCTTGACATGGGTATGGATCCTTTTAATTTTGCCGATGCCGTTCTTTGCATTCTGGCACAGCGACTGGTGCGCACGCTTTGTCTGGAGTGCAAAAGGACCTACGCCCCGACACAGGCCCAGTACGACGAACTGGTGCGGGAGTATGGTAAAAGCGCGTTTGAAGCCAATGTACAGATCCCTTACAGTGACAATCTGAAACTCTACAAACCTGTCGGGTGCGAAGCCTGCAACAATGGGGGCTATCTGGGCCGCATGGGCATCCATGAACTATTGACCGGTACGGATGAAATGAGACACCTGATTCAAAACAAGGAGCGCGTGGAAGCCATCCGCGAGCAGGCCTTGAAAGATGGCATGACCACGCTTAAACAAGATGGCGTTGAAAAGATTTTTGGCGGCAATTGTGACCTGTTGCAGGTCCGCAAGGTGACCATTAAATAGGCAGAATCTCGATACGCCATAAAACCGCAAGCGCCTTTTCAACCATCCGGCAGCGCTCCCGATCAGGTGGGCATCGATAATGCGGCCCTTTCTATAGTTGTAAATAATTATAATACAGGTACTTATATCTATATTGTTTATGTATGACATGAATATTGGTTTCGACCTCGAATCGGTATTTGTTCCTATTCCCCCTACGACCCGATGTCTCCTTTTGTAAAAAAAGATGATATTTTCATTAAGTATCAAGGTGTTGTGCCGATATACGATAGGACTCGTTTTGGAAGGACCTACCGGATGAATGCGCCCGAGGCCAGATGAAGGAAGAAGACCGTCTATATAACAGCCGGCTTGCCAGAATATACCTGGAATACCTGCGTTTTCAGTACCCTGACATCCATGCCGATCACCTGCTGGCCTATGCCGGCATGACGAAATTGGAAGTGGAAGATCCTGCCCACTGGTTCACCCAGGAACAGGTCGATCGTTTCCATGATGTTCTCGTAAAAGAGACCGGGAATGAAGCCATTTCCCGCGATGTTGGCCGCTATGCGGCCTCGTCCGATGGTATGGGCCTCGTCAAACGATATGCACTCGGTTTTATCAATCCTGCCAACATCTACGTCTTGACCGGCAAACTCATACCGCTCTTAACGCGTGGCGCCGATATTCAAACCCAGCGGCTGGGGGCTACCAAAGTAGAGATTATTGCCACCCCCCATCCCGGTGTGAACGAAAAAAGCTACCAGTGTGAAAACCGTTTGGGCTCTTTCGAATCCATCGGCCTGCAGTTTTCCAAACAGTATGCCAGGGTTGAGCATCCCGAATGCTTTCACCGGGGAGGTACCTGCTGTCGCTACATCATTTCCTGGGATAAAGCGCCTTCCATGCTCTGGAAGCATATCCGGAATGTTTCCCTTTTGTTTGACCTTGTGGCGGGGGTCATTCTGTTCTTGTACCTGCCGTTGGCGACCGGTGTGGCCGCGGTTCTGGGGTTGGGTCTGAAAACTGCCTTGATCGCGATCTACGGACTCCATTTGGAAAAGGCGGATCTCACGCGCACGGTTGTGGCTCAGGGCGACGCGGCTCAGGAACACATCCATGAGGTCAATACGCGCTATAGCAATGCCCTCCTTGTGCAGGAAGTCGGGAAAGCGACAGCGACGATTTTAAAAAAGGACGAGCTCATCACCGCTGTCATTGCCATTATGAAAAATCGTTTGAACTTTGACCGGGGTGCGATCCTGCTCGCCAATGCCGAGGGATCCCGTCTCGACTATATCGCCGGTTATGGTTTTGGAACGGAAAACGAACCCGCCATGCGAAAAATACAGTTCAATTTGGCCCAACCGGATTCAAAAGGGGTCTTTGTTCGGAGTTTCTGGGACCAAAAACCGCTTATCGTGGAAGATATCGGCGCCATCAAACACCAGTTTTCGGCCAAAAGCCAGCAACTCCTGGAAGCGATTCAGGTCCGCTCTCTTATCAGTGTTCCGATCGTATATGAAAACAAGCCCGTGGGGATTATCGCCGTTGATAACGTCAAATCACAGAATGCATTGTCCCAGAGTGATCTGAATCTCATCATGGGGATGGCGTCGCAATTGGCGGTGGGGATCAGCAATGCCGATTCTTTTCATAAATTACAGCGAAGCGAGGAAAAATATCGGGATATTTTCGAAAATGTTTCGGATTATCTTTACTATCACGACCTCACGGGCCGTATTATTGAAACCAACCGGTCTTTCCAGAAAGTGTCAGGATACCGTGGTGCCGAACTCGCCCAAATGCACATCAAGGATCTCATAACGGAGCGCTACCGCCCTGATTTTGATGCATATCTTAAGAGAATTATGCGCGATGGACAATCCGAGGGGACCATGCGCCTCGTCAAGAAAGAGGGGACGGAGTTCATCATCGAATACAAAAATTCTCTGGTTTCGCACCACGGGCAGGCCACTGGCATCCGCGGCTCGGCGCGTGATATCACGGAACGCTGGCTGTCCATGAGAGAAAAAAAGGGACTTGAACGAAAGCTCGAACAGGCCCAGAAAATGGAGGCGATCGGCACCCTGGCGGGCGGTGTGGCCCATGACCTCAACAACATATTAAGCGGCATTGTCAGCTATCCGGATCTCTTGTTGATGGATCTTCCCGAAAACAGCCATTTGCGAGATCCGATCCGCACCATTCGCGAATCGGGTCAGAAAGCCGCGGCTATCGTTCAGGATTTGCTGACCATGGCAAGACGAGGTGTAACCGTTACGGACGTGGTCAATCTGAACAAAATTATATCGGATTACCTGGCCTCCCCAGAGCACGGCAAATTAAAGTCCTTTCATCCTGACGTGCGCATCGACTGCCATTTGGCGAACAACACCCTGAACATCATGGGATCCCCGGTTCACTTGGCGAAAACGATCATGAACCTGGTGTCAAACGCTGCGGAAGCCATGCCCGAAGGTGGTACCATCACCATTCACACCTCGAACCAGTATATCGACACGCCGCTGGAGGGATATGATATTGTCGAAGAAGGCGATTATGTCGTATTCTACATTTCCGATACCGGGATCGGTATTCCGGAAAAAGATCTGAAACGGATATTCGAACCGTTTTATACCAAAAAAATTATGGGACGGAGTGGAACCGGATTAGGCATGTCCGTGGTCTGGGCAACCGTGAAAGATCACAAGGGCTATATCGATGTTGCCAGCACGATTGGATCCGGGACAACGTTTACCCTGTATTTTCCGGCAACGCGTGAGATCGACACCCAGATCGCCGACACACGGTCTTTCAAGGACTATATGGCCAAAGGCGAGCGCATTCTGGTGGTCGATGATGTTAGTGAACAGCGCCAGATTGCATCAGTCATGCTGCGAAGACTGGGGTATGCGGTCGAATTGGCCGCCAGTGGCGAGGAAGCCGTGGCCATGGCCAAGCAAGACCCTCCGGATCTGGTCGTGCTGGATATGATCATGGATCCGGGTATGGACGGCTTGGAAACCTATCGTCAGATGCTTGACATCAATGCCGGACAAAAAGCCATTATTGCCAGCGGTTTTTCCGAGTCCGAAAAAGTGCGGACAGCCCTTCGGATCGGTGCCGGCGCCTACCTTAAAAAACCCTACCTGCTTGACAAGATCGGAATGGCGGTCCGGGCTGAATTGGACCGATAGCGTCTCCTTCGCCGGGCGGTTCTGGCATTTCCCCGCTGAGCGACAGCGTTATGACCCCTCCAGGGCGTTTTGAAAGCGCACCAATTGTTCCCTGTAATAGGCGTGTTTCTCTTTGGCCGTATCCAGCGCGCGTTGTTCGAAACGAATGGCGGCGTCGATGTCCCCGTTGACGAAATAACATTCCGCCAGGGTGTCCAGGATATGGGAGGAGGGATCGAGATGGGCGGCCTGCTGTGCCAGGGTTAAAGCGCGTGTCGGGTTACGGAGGGCTTCATCTTTACTGGTGGCGTAGAGCCAGGCCAGGTTGTTGAGTACCTGGGGATTTTCCGGGTCCAGTGCCAGCGAGCGCTCGTAGGCTTCGGCCGTTTCCCGGAAGGCATGTTGGCTGTATTTCAAATCTCCCAGAAGACTGAAAAGTTCCGGGTTGTCCGGCGCTTTGGCGATTTCCTGATTCAGAATTTCTTCGAAAAAATGTGTGCTGATATGGTTGCCGGCACGACCGTAATTGAGTTGGTAGCCCATCACGGCAATCCCCGCCATCACGATGGAAAAAGCGAGAAGACTGTGGCGCACCTTGCGGTTGTGGCGGTCGATCCACTGTCGGTTGCGTTCGCATTTCAAAAGGTAGTCGATGCGCTCACGGATGCTGTAATGGTGCCAATTGGGTTTGTCGGGAGACTGACCACTTGTGGCCGCTATTTTCTGGAAGGTGGTGATCATGGGGCGCGCCGTGTCGAAGAGGCTGTAGACGTAACCATCGGCCTGACGCTCGAAGGTGCGCATGAAATAGCCGAAGATAAAACGGAAATAGACGAGAAAAATTACAAGAAAGACAACGCTGAATAGCGACGATATGATCGTGGTCTGGTCGACCCCGAGGTTGAGAACCATCTGGTAAAGTGGCCGGGCATAGAAAATCAGAAAAATGGTGACGTCGTAGATCGCGAAAGAGATCAGCATGAACCCGGCCATGAAGAAAATATAGTACAATAGATGATGCTTTTTGACGTGACCGATTTCATGGGCAATGACGGCGTCCACCTCCTCGGGTGCCAGCGAGCGAAGCAGCGCATCGGTTACCAGAATATAGCGGAACCGACGGGCGATGCCCATGACCCCCGCTGTCAGCATCCGTCCGCCGAATATCGGCCAGTAAACAATATTGCGATAACCGATGCCGGCGCGGCGGCATAGCTTTTCGATGCGTTGCCGGTAGAATCCGGGTTCAAGCGGATAGCACCCCCAGAAGCGCTGGATGACGAGCGGCGCGAAAACAGCCACGATCATTAAGAACCCGAGAAAGTAGATGACTTCTCCCTCGGTGCTTGACAAAAATTGTTTGGGGCCTTCGAAAGGCAGGGCAAAGATAATATCGGCAACAATGGATATCATCACCCATGGGATGAGAATCGGCACTGCCATGCGCCAGTTTGAGATGACATAGGCCAGGCGTGAGAGGTCGGAACCGTATAGCTTCTGATAACTATCGTAGGCGCAGTGCCAGACAATCGATAGAAGGAGGAGAAACAGGAGAAGGAAAACCACGGCCAAAAGGGTGGGCAGCATCTGGAATAAAGACGCTTGCGCGCCATGCGAGGGGAGGCCCAGGCCGTGAACGATAACGGCAAACAGGATAATGGCCGCAATGGACTGGCGCGTCACTACGCGGGTATAGCGATAATCGGCACTAAAGGTGTCCATTTGATCGATCGTTGTCGACAAACGACGAAAGAACCAACGGGTGGCGAAGCCAAAGCCGATGACAAGCACGGTGGTGAGCGCCAAAACCTCGGCGACGGAGAGGCCGGGATTCTCCGCCGGCTGGTAGATCGCGTAGACGAGGATGGCAATGATCAGATAGATAAAGTTGGTAAACATAGTCTATGGCATATGCGGGTCTGCATCCGGTCGTCGGGGCTTTTATTTGGCAGTGGATGCTTGTGTGTCACGGTAGTAGCGGTCTTTTTCGCTGTAGATGCACCCGCAGTATTGCTGGCGATACATCCCCCGTTCTTTGGAGACTTCGATGCCTTCCCGCCAACCGTCCCGAAAATCCTTATAGAGGAAGGGCACCCCGGTTTCCTTGGCGATGGATTCTCCCACGGCCTGAATCATGTCGTGTTTTTGGAATCGGCTATAGAGAAGGGTGCTGGTGAAGGCATCGAACTTGCCTTTGCGGGCAATCAGGGCCGCCGCCCGTAGCCGATCATGATAGCAGTAGCGGCAGCGTTCTTTTTCCCGAAAGGCGACATTGCGGATAAAGCCTTCCATGTCATACCCGTCCTGGATGATAACGCGCAGCTTTTGGGCGGCGGCAAACTGTTCCAGCGTTTCCTGGCGCCGCAGGCATTCCGTGTAAGGATGAATGTTGTGGCGGTAGAAAAACCCCATCACCTCATCGCCGGTATCGCGCAGGACTTTCAGGGGATAGATGGTGCAGGGGCCGCAGCAGGTATGCAGCAATATTTTCATGAGCGTTCTCCGAACAGGGCGGTGCCGATTCGCACCAGGGTAGCCCCTTCCTGGATGGCAGCTTCAAAATCCCCGGTCATGCCCATGGAAAGTTCATCCATGGCAATTCCGGGCAGGGATTCCGAGGCGATGCGATCCCGCAGTGCCCGCAGCGCTTGAAAATAGGGGCGTACCCGATCCGGCGCATTGAAATAGGGCGGCAGCGTCATCAGGCCTTTCACCGCAATATTGTTCATCTGGCCGGCCTCGCGCACCAGGGTCAGGGCGTCGTCCACATATACGCCGGATTTACTCGCTTCCTTGCCGGTGTTGACCTGGATCAGGATATCCTGAATTTTGTCAATCTTGCAGGCCTGGCGGTTCAGTTCGCGGGCCAGCTTGATGGAATCCACCGAGTGGATCAGGTCGAAAAGCCGCACAGCGTATTTGGCTTTATTGCTTTGCAGGTGGCCGATGAAATGCCAGGCAACCGGGAATTCCCGCAGGGCCTCGATTTTTTCCCGCGCCTCCTGGATGTAGTTTTCGCCCATAAGGGTGATGCCGTTCTGGATGGCTTCACGCACCCGGTCAGCCGGTACGGTTTTGCTGACCGCCACCAGGCGGACAGCCGCTGGCTTCCGGCCTGCGGCGATGGCCGCCTTTTCGATGCGGCGGTGAATGGTTTCGATTTTTGCCTTCATTTAGCATTTTCCCGAAAATGTATTGTTCTGAGGGTTCAAGGGTTCGTTTTTTTAATGATTTTATCAGCGCGTTTAACCTTCTTTCTTATTTTGGTTGTTATCCCGAAGATCTTCAAACAAAATTCGTAGGATTTTGCCAGACACGCATTTCTTTGTAATTTTTTAGCATTTCACTTGAATCCTCGAATTCTCGCCCCCTTGGACCTTAAGCTCAGGCCAACTCTTTTAGAGATGGCCCTAATATTATAACCGTTCACCGTTCAGTCCCCAAATCCATGATGCCCTCCCGGATCAGAATTTCGACGACTTCACAAACCGGCAGTCCCACCACATTGGAATAGGATCCGTTGATGCGGCGGACCAGAAAGGTGCCCATTCCCTGGATGGCGTAGGCACCGGCCTTGTCGAAGGGCTCACCTGTCTGTATATACCATTCGATCTCGTTTTCCGAGAGGTTCTTGAAGGTGACGTCGGTTTGCACGGCACCGATGAATTTGGCGTCGTCCCGGTGCCGACAAATGCAGTATCCGGTATAGACTTGGTGGGTTTTCCCGGACAAACGGTCCAACATGCGGCGGGCGGCGGCTCTTGACGCCGGCTTGCCCAACAGGTGGTCCTCGGCGGCAACAATGGTGTCGGCCCCGATGACCCAGGCGTTCGGAAAACGTGCGGCCACTTCGTCCGCCTTGCCTTCGGCCAGACGCTGAACATAACGGGCTGGTTCGCAAGGGGCAACGGCCGATTCGTCAAACGGGCTGGGGATGACCGTAAAGCGCAAACCCGCTTGCTCGAGGAGGTATTCCCGTCGCGGGGATTGGGATGCCAGGATCAGCTCAACATTGGTGACGCCGTTGGTCATGTTCGTCCGTTATTAAGGTTGTCAATCAGGGTGTCATTGTCTATCAATGATCACAATGCTTGATTGATGCATCAAGTGCCATGTGCGAAGGCATACTGACATACGCCATTTAGGTAGTGACCATCCACAATCAATCAATGAGGCCCAAGCGTGTCCGATTCAGAAATATGGATTTTTGGTTCTGATCAAGGCCGCACAAGGGCTTAGGGTGAGGCTTACATGAATGTACGCCGTAGCCGCTAAACCCGCAGAAGAACGCCGATCAGGGCCAAAAAGACCATTTGTGGACGGACATTAGGTAGCAGATGGCTGAATGCTTGACAAGTCGCCGTCGTTTATCGACCCGGTTTCGGGCGCCCGTGGAACGTCAAGGATGACCATGGAACGATTCTGGATTATCGGATTTGGCAAGGTCGGGCGGCGCGCCCTGCGCCGCCTGCGCAAGCGCTTTCCCGACGCGGCCATCACCATTGTCGAACCACGCTATCCCCGTCCGCCGGAAGGATTGGGGGCTGCTCACTGGTACAGCGGTGACGGCATAGCATTTTTGCTGGAAAACCCTTTGATTGACGAGGATGGGTCTTCGCCCTGGATCGTGCCGGCGCTGCCCCGTCACCTGGCTTACGAGTGGGTGGCGGCCAGATTACGGGAACGCGGTTTTTTCAAACCCTGCGCTGTGCCGGAAAAGATGATCCCACAGCTTCCGAACACGTTCAAAGGTCCGGAAGGTCAGGTCTACATGAGCAATGCCGACTTTATCTGCCCGGAAAATTGTAATGAACCGAAAAAGAAATGTCTGGTAACGGGCAAATCGCGACCCTACTGTCTCTACGACCATCTCGCCCGGATAGAATCCGAAGGCTATCGCTCGCTGGTCGTTCGGAGCTTTCAATTGGCGCCGGGGGTGGGCGGCTATCGCGGCGAGCAGCTAACAACGATACTGTCAGCGGTCCAAATCCAACCCGGGAAATATCTTGTGAGCACCGCCAGCAAATGCCACGGTGTAATGCACGCTTTTGAAACTTGAGCCATTGTCCATTAACACGGCCATTTGAATGCCTACGGGTTTGCTTTTCAACCCGACACGGGGGAAGGGGCTTGTGGGCGGACCCGGGTAGGTTTCGACGGTCCGAATTTCTTGACACCCAAAGGGATACCCGTTAAAAGCACCTGAGCAAGTCCCCTATGCCCGGGTGGCGGAATAGGTAGACGCAAGGGACTTAAAATCCCTCGGTGTAATACACCGTGCCGGTTCAATTCCGGCCCCGGGCACCAATTGGTATAAAATTTTTCCCGCCCCAAAATTTGTTGCGCCCATGGCCGCTATTCGTATGGTGGCAACGTTGCGTTTGACAGTAATTTAATGTCTTTTGCGTTGTTTGGCACGTGCTGCCTCAGCACGCCAATCAACAGATTTTTTGCGAATGCCATCACCCTTACAACCAACGGCACTTTTCATTTTTATCAGGCAGCATCCACACTGTGGAAAGCAATTTTTACAAACAAATTGACAACCTTCTTGTCGAAAGAATAGGCAGATGGAGAAGAGCAGGGTCCTCTTAATCACCATATGACATCGAAGGGATTGGCGAAGATGACCGTGAAAACGACAGACAAAGGCATCGATCCTTTTTCATTCCAACTGGGAATGATCAACTGTTTTGCCGAGATGGTTGCCTGTGGGGTAAAGCAACTGGCCATCAGTCCGCCCTTGTCGACGGCGGAATACGAGGCCCTCGCACCTTACTCTGATCAGATCGTGAAAGGATTCGGTATCGCCTCCTATCTGGAAAAATCCCTGATGGTTACCTTGCTGCAATCACCGGAGTTTACGCAAAACAAGTGTTCCATTCTGTACTACAAAACCGAAACGACATTGGCCGCTTATCTTGAACTCAAGGAAAGGCAAACCCGGCTGATCGCGTCCGATGGCTATGATGCCGATGCCCAAAAAGCTTTATCGGTGGCTTTTATGAACCTTCTCTCGTATCCGTCCGACGTGATCGAATCCAAGCTTTCCGGCGTTCACCTGGACCCGTTTATCCTCATCGACGATGCCGAATAAAAAATGGTGATACCCATACCACGAAAGCTTCCCGGGCTGGCTTCCGAATCGGCGGACCCACAGCAACGGCGTGCTCTTCAAGAATTCCATATTGTGGAATACCTTTTTTCAGAATGATTGACAAAGCTTCACGGGACATACTACGAAAACCCCAACGGAGTTGAGACAGCTTTTTCCCACCTGATCACATTTGGCACGGAATTCAAATCGGCACTATTTCCTCACGGACGTTATCATTGACGGGATAGATGCAAAACTGATGGACCCCATAAATGGCCTTGGTTCACATGCTTGGCGTCTGAAGACCAACGGTCGAGGCATTACAACCCCATAACGGAGGAAGGCAAAATGAAAAAAGGACTGGTTGTTATACTGGCACTGTTTCTTGTCGGGACCATTGGCGTCTTCGTCGATGGCCAAACGGAGGTCGCCGCCGCCGGCAAAACCATTACGGTAGGCGTAAACAGCGAAAATCCGCCCTGGATTTTTGCAAAGGATGGCAAGATGACCGGGTTCGAAGCCGATCTGGTGGAAGAATTCGCAAAACGCGCCGGGTACACAATTGAGTACAAATCAGCACCTTTTTCCACAGTATTGACCGGCGTCCAATCCGGCCAATGGGATATCGCCATGTCTTCCATTTGGATTAAACCGGAGCGTGCCGCAGTGATGGATTTTGCCGATCCTTACTACGATTCGGGCATTGGGATGATGACACGCAAAGACGGCATCACTGATTTGAGCCAGATGAAGGGCAAGGCCTTCGGCTCCGACACCGGTTCCGCCAACGAAGCCTGGCTGAATGACGCCCAGGCCGAATATGGCCCTTACAAGATAAAGAGTTACGATTATTGGGTGGATGCCGCTCTCGACCTCGAAGCCGGCCGCATTGACGGCGTTGTGGTCGACGATCCGATCGCCCTCTACTACATCAAACAGCATCCGAATTCAGGCCTTGTCATGAAAATCTATATCCCGGGTTTTAAAGCCGGACAGGCCTTGGCCTTCAAAAAGGGGTCGCCGCTGCGTGACGAGTTCAACAAAATTCAGAACGAGATGAAGAAAGACGGCACCCTTCTTGAGATTCATAAAAAATGGTTCGGTACCGCGCCTCCCAAGGATAGTTCCGTTATCAACATTGTTGCACCCTACAATCCCAATGAAAAACCAGCAATGTAGCAAACGCTGAAACACTATAGAGCACCCTGGCAGTCGATCCTGTCAGGGTGCTCTATCTTTGGGTGGCTCCGGAAAAAGTGTTCCGAATATATTTTCAATCCTACGGACCAACGTGAACCCCATGTCAGTATCAACTGATGCCCAAAACAGATTCATGCGTACCCACCCGGCCTGGCTTTCCTGGTTCCGGAAACCCTCCATTATTATCGTATCGTTGGCCGTACTGATCGCCTATGCGCTTTTCCTGTTGCCCGACAAAGAAACGGCACCTCCCGTCTGGTTTTATGTCAGTATCAGTTTTTTTGTCGTGTTAATCCTCGCATACAGCGGCAACATTCTGGCGGATAGGGGAAAACCCGAAATCCTGAAAATGGGCGCTGCCCTGATGTTGATTGCTGTCCTGTGTTGGCTGTTCCACAGGTATTCCGGTGCCCAGTGGCATCGGTTGGCGGATTTTTTCTTCAACTGGGAAAAACTGGAAGGTAACTGGTGGATCCTCTGGGAAGGTCTGGGGGTAACTCTTTTCCTGGCGCTAATATCGGGTGTTGGCAGTGTCGTAGTCGGTTTACTGATCGCTGTTCTGCGCACTTTGAACAGCCCCACTATGAATTTCTTTTTAAAGATTTACGTGGATGTTTTTCGATCCATACCGATGATCGTGGTGATGGTGATTTTCTTTTTTGCCATGCCGTTTATGGGAATATCGCTGGGTTCGATTGTATCGACCGTGTTGGCACTGTCGCTGGGCTATGGTGCCTATGCGTCTGAATGTTTCCGGGCGGGGATCGAGTCCGTCCATTCCGGGCAGCTCGAGGCGGCACGCTCGCTGGGGCTGTCGCGGTGGAAAACGATTTACAAAATCGTCCTGCCCCAGGCCATTCCGGTGGTGATTCCACCGCTGACGGGGACCCTCGTCGCGATGTTGAAGGATACCGCCGTGGCATCGGTTGTGGCGGCACCGGAATTGTTGAAACGGGCCCGGGAACTGTATACCAGCGAAACCAATCCGACCCCCCTGGTGGCCGCCGCCCTTATCTATTTGGCCGTCTTGATCCCGTTGGTGCGGGCGGTGAACATGCTCGAAAACAGGATGCAGAAAAAACGAAATGAGTAAAATGAACCCACCCGAGACCATGATCGAGGTTGTCGATCTACACAAACGTTTCAAGGAATTGCATGTCCTTAAGGGCATCAGCACGGTCGTCAAACACTCCGAGGTCGTCGCCGTTATGGGACCGTCCGGCAGCGGCAAAAGCACCTTTTTGCGCTGTCTGAACCGCCTGGAGGAACCGACGTCCGGCCGGATCTATATCGAGGGGGTCGATATACTGGCGCCCTATATCGACATCAACCGGGTCCGCACCGAGATCGGCATGGTTTTCCAAAGCTTCAACCTTTTCCCCCACTTGACCGCCATCGAAAACATCAAACTGGCCCCCATGAACGTGCGCAAAATTTCGAACAAGGAGGCCACCGAACGCGGCATGGCCCTGCTGGAAAAGGTCGGTCTGGCGGAAAAGGCGACCGCCTATCCGGAACAGCTCTCCGGTGGCCAGCAGCAACGGGTCGCCATTGCCAGGGCGCTTGCCATGCAGCCGCAGATCATGTTTTTTGATGAACCGACCTCCGCCCTGGATCCTGAAATGATTGGTGAGGTATTGGATGTCATGCGCACTATGGCCAAAGAAGGGATGACCATGATGGTGGTCAGCCACGAGATGGGGTTTATCCGGGAAGCCGCGGACCGTATCCTTTTTCTCGCCGACGGGTTGATCGTCGAAGATGGCACACCGGACCAAATTTTCAACCATTCCCAGCACAAACGCACCATCGAATTTTTAGGTAAAATTCTCTAATCAGCGATTTAGGATAGACAGATACCCCATGCCTGATCCGAAAGCACCACCAGCCGCCGTTACCGGATTGTCCGATCTCAAAGACAAAATCGGTCACATTCCCATCATCCGACGAAACAGCTTCGTTTACGGTTTCCTTACGGTATTGATCCTGTATGGCGTTTTTCTGCTGCCATCGCGTGGTTCATACGGCACGGTCGATCTGGGGCGTATTGCCCTTTTTGGCGTGATGTTCCTTATTTGGGCCCTGATTGTTTTCACCGATGAACTTAAATCGGAAAAAATGAAGACCGCCATGGTTTTCAGTCTCTTCATCATTGCCGGGTGGCTTTACTATCGCTACTCAACGGCCCGTTGGGGCGAAATGGGTTTTTTGTTCTTCAATGTGGAAATGATCCAAAAGGCCTGGCCGACCCTGATGGAAGGATTCTGGACGACCCTTCTCCTAGCCGTCGGTGCCGCGATCATGAGCACGATCGTCGGCCTGCTGCTGGCGGTTTTCCGCTCGTTCAACAACGCGGTACTGAATTTTTTTATCATCGCTTACGTCGATTTTTTCAGGGCCATGCCGATCATCGTCTTGATGATGCTCATCTACTATGCGCTGCCGTTTATGGGGATCAGTCTGAGTGCCATCATGTCCGGTATTCTTGCGCTGGGACTGAACAGCTCGGCCTACGTGAGCGAAATCTTCCGGGCCGGTTTTCTGTCCATTAAAAAGGGTCAGATCGAGGCGGCCAAGGCCTTGGGGCTCAATCCCATCCAGACTATGCGTCTGGTCATCCTGCCCCAGGCGTTCCGGGTGGTCATACCGCCGCTGGTGGGCAACTATGTGGCCAGCGCCAAAGATACGGCGCTGGCATCTTCGATTTCGATAATCGAGCTTTTGAAAGCCGGTCTTTCCCAGAAATCCCTGCTGGCCAACCCGTCACCGCTGATCTTTGTAACGGCCCTTTATCTTGTCATGTTTTTACCGTTGACCCGGTTTTCCGGCTATCTCGAAAAGAAAATGAAAGCCAGCCAGCGACAGGTACGGTTATAGCCTGGATATCTGACGCGATGCCGACTGCCTCGATTGGGTGGCACTCCCCTTGGGCCGTGTTCCGGTTTCAGCATGCGGTCTATGGATTCCGACAGACAATTTTCAATGTCCACAATATGGAATGCTATTTCAAATACAAATTGACAGGCCAACGCGATAAAGCATAGGAGATCGACTGGCTGGAAGGCAAACGTGAACCGCGAGTTCTTAGACCCTCAAACCGACTGAAGCGATACGCCCCTTGCGTAAATTTCATCCCGATATGATCCATGGCGCTAAACGAAGCATAAAGCCGCACGTGCTGAAGACGCCGATACTGCATTCTTCCGCACTCAGTCGCCGGTGCGGCTGTGAAGTTTACTTAAAAATGGAGTGCTGGCAGACTTGCGGCTGTTTTAAACTCAGGGGCATTACGAATTTCCTGCATCATCGTAAAGAAGCGGTCATGGAAACCGGTGTCGTTACCGCCTCCAGTGGCAATCATGCCCTGGCGTTGGCCCATGCGGCGACGAAAATGAAGGTGCCCCGCATCGCGATATTTCTGCCCGAAAATGCCGATCCGGCCAAAGTCGCCAAAATTCGAGGGCACGGCGTCGACCCCGTTCTTGCCGGCCAAACCTTTTTCGAAACCTTCGACATGGCCCAGGCGCATGCCGCGAAAAGCGGTGCGACCTATATCCATTCCCATGCCGATCCACTGGTGATCGCCGGGCAGGGAACCATCGGCCTGGAAATCCTGGAAGCCTTGCCGGATGTGGATGCCGTCATCGTCCCGGTCGGCGGCGGGGGACTGATATCGGGCATAGCGGCCGCCATCCATGCCGAATCCCGTTCCGTTGCCATCATCGGGGCGGAGCCCGAAGCGTCTCCCGGCGCCTATCTCTCGATGCAGAAAGGGGCGCCCTGTGAGCGGATCGCGTTGAAACCGTCCGTGGCCGACGGCCTTGCCGGCGGTCTCAGTCCGCTGCCCTTTGAAATCGCGCATCACCTTATTGCCCAGGTCGCGTTAGCCGCCGAAGAAGACATCGTCTCTGCCATGAAGGCCTTTTTTATTGAAGAACAATTGGTGGTGGAAGGTGCCGCATCGGTTGGATTGGCGGTCTTGCTTGCGGGAAAAATAAAGTTGCCTGACAAAAAGATCGTTCTGGTGCTTACCGGACGCAATGTTGCGGCAGCGCGATTCCTTTCCATTATAGCCCCCGATGGAGAATGCGCATGAAACGCCAATTTGAGATTATCGCGGTTCCACCGAATAAGAATCTGCCGTTTTCCAGCATTGTCGGATTTGAGAACCTGATCTTCGTGTCCGGCCTGGTTGGCCGGGATCCGGAGACCGGAAAAATCGCCGCCGGCGATATCGTCGAACAGACCCGGCAGACCTTGTCCAATGTTGAATTCCAACTGGCCAAAGCCGGACTGTCGTTGAAAAATGTGATGAAGGCCACCGTATTCATAACCGACATGGGGATGGTTCAAAAAATGAACCAGGTCTACGTTTCGTTTTTCGAATCCGGTCTGCCGGCACGGAGCTGCGTTCAGGTCGCAGCTCTGCCGGACCCGGAAGCCCTTGTGGAGATCGAGGTGACGGCGCACCGTTGAGAATGGCGGTTGAGATGCTACACACCCGGAATCAGATGTTTTAGAAATGAAGATCAGCTCCAAAAGAGTTAATGGTTTTTAAAGGATTCAAGGGGTCAGGGATTCAAGGGTTCGCGTGAAATGCTTAGGAATTACGTAGAGTTGAAAATTTGGCAGAAGGTTTAAGCGCTGTTTTGGTCGCTATGCATTAAAAAAAATATTCCAAAAAAATAAGCATACGATCTGATCAATCAAGAAATTTTAAAGGTTCGCAAGGATGGTCCAAGGAAGTTGAAAGGATGCGTAAGGCAGGGATCAAATTGTTTGAAAACAAACGCTCGAACCCTTGACCTCTTGAATCCTCAAACACTCTTCTCCACTTAATCTGGAGAAGAACCAGAAATGACGAAATGAAACCATACCGTATCATCTACATGGATGCATTCACATCGGAACCATTTTCCGGCAATCCCTGCGCCGTATTGCCGGAGGCGGACGGCTTGACGGATCGGCAGATGCAGCTAATCGCCATGGAGACCAACCTCTCCGAGACGGCGTTTGTTTTTCGGTCCGACAAGGCCATGGTGCGGGTGCGGTATTTCATGCCCCACAAGGAGATTCCCTTCGCCGGCCACCCCACGATTGCCACGGCCATGATGCTTGTCCAGGAGGGGATGATTCCCGCCCAGCCGTCAAAGGTGATGATTGATTTCGAATTCACCATCGGCGTCTTGCCGGTGGAAGTCCACGTCGGTGCAGACGGTAAACCGCAGCAAGCAATCATGACGCAACAAAAACCATCCTTTTCGCATGTCGTCGAAGCGCAAGACGTGACGGGATGCGTGGGAATCGCCAAAGAAGATCTCATCGATGGGGCCCCGGTGCAGGTCATCAATACGGGCGTACCGTTTCTCATGGTGCCTGTTAACGGGATGGCTGTCCTGAAAAAGGCCCGGCTTGACCTCTCCCGCTTTCAATCCCTGACAATGCGCCTCGGGGTCGATGCGGCCTACATGTTCTGCCTGGAGGGTGCCGAAAAGGATGCGGATGCGCATGGGCGGCTTCTTTCTTCCACGCCCGGTTCGGAAGACCCCTTTACCGGGTCGGCCGTCGGGTGCATGGGGGCTTATATCGTGCAGTATGGGCTTCTTCCCCGACAGGAATTTGCGGTGGAGCAGGGCCACCTCATCGGGCGACCGGGAAAAGGCACGATCACGGTGGGCGGTTCGGCCGGCGACATCCAATCGGTCACGGTCGGTGGGTGTGCGGTGAAAACATTGGAAGGCGTTATTTATGCGCCAAACTGATTTTGTATGCCCCCAATATGATCAATGACAAAAATCTTATAACCGAAGGAGTGTAACATGACGGAAATTTGGGAACGGGATGCGGTAACGCCCGACGAATATCATTGTGTCGAAGCCATACGCGGACGCGAATTCATTATCCGGCTCACCACGGGGGCCGATGTTTTTCTGGCGATTCAAAAGTTTGCCATCGACAACGATATTACGTTTGCCAAGATCCATGCCGCTTTCATGGGGGGACTGCAACCCGCCAAGTACCTGGTATGGGCACCGGACACGACCGATCCCGACAACTGGCACAAGGAAGCCGTTGCCACCACGGCCAACTTGAGCATGGTGCTGGCCTTTGGCGGGATGATCCATCCGCGACCCGGCAAAGACGGGAAACCGGAACCGTTTCCGGCGATCCATTTTGTTGCCGGCGGCGCCTGGGACTGCCCGACATTCGGCGGTCATCTGGAGCAGGGCAGCATCGTCAAAGGTGTGCTGGAGTGTTTTATCACTGAGATCACGGGCATCGAGACCCTGTCTCCGGTTGAGCGCGTTTACGTCGACGATGAGTATCCTGAAAACTGGTACAAAAAAATATCCTGACGTTATTCGACGATGGATGGGATGGTTCGCACCATGCGGTGAGGCCATCCCGTCGATCATAGCCCGTTGTCTTCAGCGATAGCATAAAAAGGGCGGTGTAATTCCTGCCACCTTCAACCATAGGGCTGCGGTTCAAGCGATGTTGGGGGCATTTGAATGAAATCGACCATCAAGGTTTTCCAGGTGCTTGAAATCCTCTGCGGGGGAAAAGCGGCGGGTGTTACCGAGCTCAGCAACCAGCTCGATATCAAGCCGAGTTCCATGCACCGATTCCTTTCGGTGCTCACGAAATTGGGTTATGTCCAGAAAAACGATTCGACCGGGAAGTATTTTGCGACCCTGAAAATATTTCAACTCGGGGTTAGCGTGCGGAACAAGCTCAGCCTGATCAGTATTGCGCGTCCGTACATGGAGGAGTTGGGTGAAATACTGAATGAAACAGTGAATATTGCCGTCTTTGCGCAGGACAACGTCGTGGTGATCGACAGGGTTCAAAGCCCGGAAACACTGCGGACCAACATCATCGTGGGACAGCATCTGCCAGCCTATTGCACGGCTTTTGGCAAAGTGTTTTTAGCGGCCATGTCCGCCAAAGAACTGAACCGCTACCTTAAAACGACGGAATTGAAACCCCTGACGCGGCAGACCATTACCCACAGCCAAGCGCTGCGTGACGAGCTCACCAAGATTGCCAAAGACGGGTATGCCATCGACAACCGGGAACTGGATGAGAACATCCGCTGCATTGCGAGCCCCATCAGGGATGAATCCGGTAAAGTCATTGCAGCCCTGTCATACTCCGGACCTACGACGCGGGTTAAAATGGTCCGGCTGAAGACATTTATCAAAACCATAAAAGATATTACCGCCGAAATCTCGCAAAAGCTTGGCTATCGCGAAAATTTTCCCCGGAAAATGGAACGGTAGAAACGGTTCCGTTGGGCCGATTGCGGCGGACAGGACCATATCGATTTAGCGTTAAACGACTGGTTGGCATTGAAAGGACGTCATTCTGCATGGCTTCGCATAAAGATCTCACCCCCCTTCTTAGTCCGAAAACCATTGCCGTTATCGGGGCATCCGAAAAATTCGGTGCGGGATCGCTGGTCATTGAAAATCTCCGCACCCTTGGATTCGAGGGCACGATTGTTCCGGTTAATCCCGGATATACCGACGTGTTGGGGTTGCCCTGTTATGCATCGTTGGCGGATATCCCGGCCCGGATCGCCATCGACAGCGTGGCGGTTGTACTGGGTAGCGGACGGATTCTCCCCATGATGGAGCAGGCGGCCCGGCGGGGTGTTCGCGGCGCCTGGGCGTTTGCCAGCGGGTTCGCCGAAACCGGTGGTGCCGGCATAGTGTTGCAGAACGAACTGACGGCGTTTTGTGAAACGCACCAGATACGCTTCTGCGGCCCCAACTGCGTCGGCTATGTCAACCTGCATGACAAGGTCGGAACCTTCAGCGCACCTGTTTCCCCCACAATTAAAAAAGGGAATATTGGTGTCATCGCCCAGAGTGGATCGGTCGTTCTGGCCATCGCCAACAGCAATCGGGGGATCGGGTTTTCCACCATCGTCTCCAGTGGCAATGAGGCCGTGTTGGACACGGTGGATTATATGGAGCACTTTCTGGACGATCCGCACACCCAGGTCATCGCCGCTTTTTTAGAAGGCATTCGACGAGTCGATGCCTTTAAAGACTGTTGTGTTCGCGCGGCAGCCATCGGTAAACCGGTGATTGTCGTGAAAGTCGGACGCAGTGAGATGGCCCGTAAAACAGTCGCCTCCCACACCGGTGCCCTTGCCGGATCGGATGAGATGAACGATGCCTTTTTCAAAAAATATGGTGTTATCCGGGTCGACGATCTGGACCAGCTGCTGGAAACAGCCGCCTTGTTTTCGCAATTAAAAGACCGACTGCCATGCGGCAATCACATCGGCATGGTGACGGTATCCGGCGGCGAAATCGGACTGGTCGGCGATCTCTCCAGGGCCTTCTCATTTGACTATCCGCCGCTTTCGGAAACGGCGGAGAAAAAGCTGAAACAAAAGCTGCCGGCCTATACGACCATCGCCAACCCGCTGGACGCCTGGGGCAGCGGTGATCTGAAGGAGACCTACCCGGCCTGCCTGGACGTTCTGGCAGGAGAAGACGCCATCGATCTGATCGCCATCAGCCAGGATTCCCCGCCGGGTATGTCCGACAAGCAGATCGACCAGTACGCCGATGTCGCCAGGGCGGCGGTCAGGTGTGCCCAGGGTGAAAAACCGGTGGTCGTATTCAGCCATGTCTCCGGCGGCCTGGACCAGACCATCAAAGGTATTTTGGACGACGGCGGTGTACCGTTTCTGCAGGGAACCCGCGAAAGTCTTGGGGCCATCGAAAACCTGTTCACTTACGCCGAACACAGACGGCGGTTGAAAAAGACGCTTTCCGGAGACGGGGTTTCTCCCGGCAATCTGGATGCACTCAGAACCCATGTCCTAATGAAAGAGGGCGTCCTCGGTTACGACGATTGTCGTCTTCTGGTCGGTGCCTATGGCATCCATGTGCCGAAAGGGGCCGTGGCCGGCTCTGAGGACGAAGCCGCCGCGGTGGGCCTTAAAATGGGCTATCCCATCGTCATGAAGGGGCAATCCCCTCAAATCCCCCACAAAACCGAGGCCGGCCTGGTTCGGGTGGGGATCGAAAATGAAACCGTCCTCCGAAAAACCTATGCTGAGATGGTGCGCAACATTGCGGCCTACGATCCTGAGGCGGAACTCGAGGGCATTCTGGTGCAGCGGATGATTCCCACCGATAGCGTCGAAACCATTATCGGGATCGTTGACGATGCGACGTTCGGTCCCGGGGTGGTCTTGGGCCTTGGGGGGATCTTCGTGGAGCTTCTGAAAGACGCCACGCTGCGGCTGCCGCCGGTGAGTCGTCACGACGCCTGCAGGATGATTGCGGATTTAAAGGGCAGGAAGATACTGGACGGCTTCCGGGGCAAGCCCGCCTCCGACCAGGAAGCGCTGATGAACGCCATCGTTCAGATTGGACAACTGGCGACGGATTTTTCCGGTATGATCACATCGCTGGATATCAATCCCCTGATGGTATTGCCGGAAGGGCAGGGTGTCGTCGCGGCCGACATCCTTATCGAAATGTCCCCGGTGGCGCATCGTAAAACCCAACAATGAATAACACGTAGACCACGATATGAGATATCATCGCAATTGGGAAAGGAGACATGCATGAAAGCGTTGCTTTCAGGAAACGAAGCCATCGCCCGGGGCGCATACGAAGCCGGGATCGAAGTGGCCACCGGCTACCCCGGCACCCCCAGTTCTGAAATTCTTCAGAATGTATCGACATACAAAACCATCTACTCGGAATGGTCGGTCAATGAAAAGGTCGCCATGGATGCGGCGGCAGGCGCCGCTTATTCCGGGCGGCGAGCATTGGTGACAACCAAACAGGTGGGTATGAACGTGCTGTCGGACTCCCTGTTCTACACGGCCTACACCGGCCTGGAAGCGGGACTCGTGGTGCTGACGGCCGACGACCCCGGGATGTTCAGCTCTCAAAATGAGCAGGATAACCGCCATTACGCCAAATTGGGCAAATTCCCCATGCTGGAACCGGCCGACAGCCAGGAATGCAAAGATTTCATTGTTCGAGGGATCGAGATCAGCGAACAGTTTGACACGCCTGTCGTGGTGCGCACCACCATGCGGACCTCGCATTCCAAATCCGTTGTGGAGCTGGGCGGCGACCCCGCCAAAGCCGGCGACGTCGGACCGTTCACGCGCAATATGCAGAAATACAACTGTATGTGTCTGTGGTCCAAAAAGCGGCATCCGATTCTGGAGCAGCGGCTGCTGGATCTGGCGGAATTTGCGGAGACATATCCCGATAATTTTATCAGTTGGGGGGATCGGGACCTGGGCATTATTGCCAGCGGGGTGGTCTATGAATATGCACGGCAGGTGTTTCCCAAAGCCTCGTTTTTGAAATTGGGCATGGTGTACCCGCTTCCCAAAAAAATGATCAAAGCATTTGCTGACGGCGTAAAAAAGCTCCTGGTCATTGAGGAACTGGATCCCTTCATTGAAGAGCAAGTTCGTGCCATGGGCATCGATGCCATCGGCAAAGCGCTTTTCCCCCCATGCGATGAGCTTTTGCCCCAGACGCTCCAGAGAATCGCCCGGGAAAACGGCCTCCTGCCCCCCGTCGAAAAGACATTGCCGGTCTTGGACACCCCGGATTTGCCGGGCCGCAGCCCGGTATTGTGTGCCGGCTGTCCCCACCGCAGCACCTTCTACCTGTTGAATAAAATGAAGCTGCCGGTGGCCGGCGATATCGGTTGCTACAACCTCGGCACGTTGCCGCCATTTAATGCACAGCACACGATGGGGTCCATGGGCGCCAGTATCGGTGTGCTGCATGGCATGGGGAAATCAGGCCTGCCGGAACCGGCGGTCTGCACGATTGGCGACGGCACGTTTTTTCATGCCGGCATCCCGCCCCTCCTCAACATGGTACACAACCATGGAAAGGGGACCGTCATCATTATGGACAACCGCACCACCGCCATGACCGGTCACCAGGACCACCCGGGCAACAACTATACCCTGATGGGGAAATCCACCAAGGAAGTGGATATCGAAACCCTTGTTCGCGCCCTGGGGGTTGAAAAAGTGATGAGTGTGGATGCCTTTGACGTCAAGGCCATGGGCCAGGCGCTGAAGGAATGCACGGCTTACGACGGCACGGCCGTGCTCATCGCCAAAGGTCCCTGTATATTTGTCTCCCGTAATCCTCAACCGGCGTATAACGTCGATACGGATAAGTGCGTTGCCTGCGGCACCTGCGCCAAGGCCGGCTGCCCTGCGACCATTAAAATCGATGAGGTCAACCCGAAGACAAAAATGAAAAAAGCCGGTATCGACCCGGTCTTGTGCATCGGGTGTGATATCTGCCGACAGATTTGTCCGACCGGCGCGATCCGTAAACCGGAATAGAATCGCAACCGATCGAGGGTTTTTTTTGACAATCATTCATAACGCATAAAGAGGGGAATCCATGCCTGAAGATAGCTATAAATTTCTCATTGCCGGGGTCGGTGGCCAGGGAACGGTCCTGGCCAGTGATATTCTCGCCGAAGTCGGCATTCGATTGGGATACGACACCAAAAAATCGGACATCCTGGGACTTGCGGTGCGGGGCGGCAGTGTGGTCAGCCATATCCAGTGGGCCCCCAAGGTGCATTCACCGGTTCTCGACGAATACGATGTCGATTATTTAATCGGCTTCGAATGGCTGGAAACGTTGCGGCGGCTTTCCTACATCAAGCCGGATGGCTTTATTCTCGCCAACGACTGCCGCATCGACCCCATGACGGTTACGTCAGGTGAAGCCAATTACCCTGAAAAAGACCGCATCATGGCCGATTTTAAAAATGCAGCGCAACACGTTCAAACCATCGCCGGAACCCGGACAGCGCTGGATCTGGGCAACGTGCTGTGTTTCAATATTGTGGTGTTGGGGGGCTTGTCCAAGATTTTAGGAAACGCGCCTGACATCTGGCGGGCGGTGATCAAGGAAAGAGTTCCCGCCAAAGTCGCCGATTTGAATCTCACCGCCTATGAAAAAGGCCGTGAACTGATCAACTGACTTTCGGTCTATCCGCGGTGACGGGCGGCAATGACAAGACCGGCATGACAACATTTATTTAATAAAAGAGGTATCCATGGATAAAAACGAGCCCATTTATTTTACCCGCGGCAATCCGGCCACGGATGCGCTGCCCATCGACGATTTCCGGGAATGTGCCGATGCTATTTTCAAAGAAGAGGGCAGGGTGCTCTTCCAATATGGACACTACTCCGGCTACGGCCCCTTACGACAGTGGATCGCCGATTGGTTCGGCGTGGCATACGAACAGGTGCTGCTGGGCAACAGCTCCATGGAGTTTCTGACCTTTGCCGCGGCCTTGTTCGTGGAGAAGGGGGACACGGTCTTTTTGGAAAATCCGAGTTATGATCGCGCCATCACCGCCATGAAACGCGTCGGGGCCACTGTCGTTGGCATACCCCTGGAACATGATGGGATTGATCTGCAAGCCTTCGAGGCCGCCCTGCAAAAAAGCGTCCCGAAACTGTTCTATATTGTGCCTGATTTTCAGAATCCGGCCGGTGTTACGATATCCATTGAAAAACGGCAGCGCATTGCGGAACTGGCGCGGGAATACGGCTTCCTGATCGTTGAAGACGCACCGTATCGCTTCCTGCGGTACCAGGGAGAAAATCCCCCGGCCTTTCGGGAGCTGGTTCCCGAGAAAACCCTGCACATCTCGTCTTTCAGCAAGATCATGAGTCCGGGGGTACGGGTGGGATTTCTCATCGGCCCGAAAGATATCATGCCGAAATTACACAAGTGGAGCGAAGACACCTATATCCACCCGGCATTGGTGACTGAAGGCATTGTGTATGAGTATTGCCGGCGCGGTCTTCTGGAACCGAACATCGAATCGCTTAAGGCCCTGTACGCGCCGCGGATGGCGTGCATGCTGCAAATGCTCGATAAACATCTGCCGGGAATCGATTTTATACGGCCGGAAGGCGGGTTCTTTCTGTCCCTCAACCTTTCCGATGAAATCAATGGCCGGGCCCTGCAGGAAAACGCGGAAAAGTTCGGCATTGTTCTATCCAACGGCAGCGGCTTTTTTACCGACGGGCAGGGCGATAATTTCGTTCGCCTGCCATTCTGCGGCCTATCGCCGGAAGAGATTGAAGAAGGTGTCATCCGCCTGGCAAAAGCCATCGATCACCACCGGATCTAATGAGACTGACCCCGGATCGAGATAACCGCATTTACCCTCAAAAGGAATAATCCCTGATGAAAATATTGGTTATAAACCCCAATACGTCCATCCCTATGACGAATCAAATTCGCATCGCCCTGGAAGCGATTAAACGAGCGGACACCGACTTGACCGTGACATGCCCCGAAAAAGGGCCTGAAACCATCGAATCGGCCTATGACGAAGCCTATGCCATCCCGCCCACCCTGGAGTTGGTTAATAAAGCCAATCAGGATGGCTATGACGCCGTGATTCTGGCCTGTTTTTCCGACCCGGGTTTGGATGCCGCTAAAGAAATATCCACCATTCCGGTCATTGGCATCGAAGAAGTCACCTTGCATATCGCCGCCATGCTGGGCGCGAAATTTTCCATCATGACACCGCGTAAGCAAAGAATTCCCTCGAAAGTCGAACATGTTCATCTGCGGGGGTTATCCCATTTTCTGGCATCCGTCCGCAGTTTGGATTTGACGGTGGCGGAGACCGAAGCCGATCCGACTAAGACCAAACAGCGGCTTATCGAAGTCTCGAAAATAGCCGTCGAAGAAGACGGGGCCGAAGTCATCATCATGGGGTGCGCCGGCATGGCCGGTTATGCCCAGGAAATTGAGGATACCCTTAATATCAAGGTGCTGGATCCATCCGCCGTTGCCTTGAAAACCGCCGAAGCAATCGCCGACCTGGGCCTTTCTCACAGCAAGGTCGGTTTGTTTGCCACGCCACCCGCCAAAGAATTCAAATAATGATGACTGTAAAAGTCTCCCGCGCGTTTCAGGCTGTGTGGATGTCGGAAACAGTCGGAAGCACCACAAATAGTAGAATCAGGGCTGAACGGAGGTATGTCCTGGTCTGATATGTCAAGAAGAAATAAACATACAAATTCGTCAAAACATAGCGGTGCTTTTCACAATTATGTGTATTTTGGTTTTTCTTCGCTTGACCATTGATTCCATTTAAGGCTTTTTAGCGCGGAAAAGATTCGAAGTATTCGAACCTTACTAAAATGACGGTCGGAATTCTTTGCATAGACACAGCGCTGAACAATCGAGGCATATCGGGAGTATACGAGCATTACGAGCTATCCCCCAATGCCATAGGGACGCCAGATCATTCCAAGATAGATTCTAATAAAAAATATGTCTAAAAATTTGAATGATGTGGCATGGCTTTTGTAAATATTTAAGAGAAAATATTTGTGCCGATGTATACCGGTAACAAAGGCGAAAAATAGAATATCAAAGCATTTGAGAAAGCCTGATTCGTTTATGAATTAAAGAGAAAGATGATGTTTTGTCCGGAAAGGAAACAACTAAATGCGCATGCAAGTCAAAATCAGCTTTGTTGAAGAGGGTGTGAGTTGTTTGGCAAATTTCTGGCCTGACAAGGCGCCCAAGACCTGCCAGATGCTTTGGGACGCATTGGCCGAAGGACCATTTGAGGGGATGTGCATCCATGCGATGTTTACGGGCAGGGAATTATCCTTCCCGGTGGAGCATACCCGCCTGGACCCGGACATTTCTCTGAATTTACCGCCAGAAAATCAAATCGTCTTCCCGATTCCAGGTGATCTTGTCTGGAATGCATATCAACCTTACCAATGGCAAGGCGTTCCAAATCCTGTCTATGACTTTGGAATCTTCTATGGACGCGACGCCCGGTTATTATTGCCGGTTGGATGGCGCCCGAGCACCCTTTTCGGACATATTGACGAAAATCTGGAGGAGTTCGCCGAGGTGGCCGCCCGATGCCAAGGTGAAGGCAGAAAGAAACTTAAGGTGGAGCAGTTCGCTTGAATAAGGATGCCTGCCACATATTGTTTTCTTGCAATAAATAAAAAGAATGCAGTTTATCTGAAGGAGGAAAATTATGATTTTGCCAGAAGGCCGCAGCTATGAGCTCAGCACAGAATTGCTTAAAGGTGCCATTGATGTCCACGTACACGCAGGCCCACACTTGCCCAGTTCACCCCGGCGGGTGGATCCTTTTGAGGCTGCCATTCAGGCACGTGATGCGGGCATGAAAGCCATTGTATACATGGACGTATTCAACTGGTCCAACGGAACAGCTTGGTTGGTTAGCCGCATCGTCAAAGACATCGACGTCTTTGGGGGTATAATCTTGAATACCGTTTTTGGTGGAATGAATCCCAGGGCAGTGAAAACAGCCCTTTATCACGGTGCTGGTGCAAAATATGTCAGCTTTGGCGCCCATTCGACGTATTACCAGGCCAGTCGGGAAGGTCATCTGGTTGATGGTAATTTCAAGTCCCTGGCGGACATATTCCCAAAGTTCAAAGAAGAGGAACTGTCACGCTGTATCCGCATTCCAGAGGGAAAGCCTTCCAAAGAGTTGGACGAGATATTGAGTTTGATCGCGGATCATCCCGATGTATTCTTAAACACCGGTCATGTTTCGAACCAGGAAGCTTTTCGACTGATAGATCTGAGCAAAACATACGGAATCAAAAAGGTATTGGTGGCCAGCAGCGTCACCAAAAACATGTCGGTGACTGAACAGAAAAAAGCGGCAGAGAGCGGCGCTTTCCTGGAGCAAACGCTTGCTGCCTTTACCCACACAACGCCAATTCCAAAGACGCACTATTATGTCGAACGGGAATACATCAGTATCGATGAAGGAATGGAAGGCGAACCCCATGGGGGAGTAAAGCAGGTTGCTGAAGAAATCCTTGAGGTGGGGGCTGAGAACTATATTTTAAGCACGGATTTTGGCGTCTACACCTTGCCGGCGCCGGTAGAGGGTTTCAGGGAGTTTATTGCCTGTATGTTGGATTTAGGTGTCCCTAAGAATGATTTGCGAAAAATGACAGCCTATAATCCGGCCCGCCTTTTAGGGATGGAAAGTCCGTCGGATTGATTGTGAGAATTCTCCGACAAGGAGGCGGACGATCCAACAAGGCCGATTGAATCGGTCTATAACATTAACTGCTGGGAATTGAGGAGGTACAAAATGAGACGTTGCAGAACTATTTTGTTTTCGGTTAGCGCATTGATATTGGTGCTTTTGGTAGCTGGCATTACACAAGCTAAATCCCTTGATGAAATTCTCAAAGCCAAGGAAATCCGGGTGGGTATCAACCCAACGCTTCAACCACTGGGCGTTTTTAATGACAAAAACGAGATTGACGGTTTTGACAGGGATGTGGCTCAGGCGATTGCCGACGCCTTAGGGGTCGAGCTGAAAATTGTCAAGGTCGGATCGCCGGACCGCATCCCTTTCGTGTCTTCCGACAAGATTGACTTCGTCATGGGTGCAATGACACGAAATCCTACACGGGCCCAGATCATTGACTTCACCGTCCCTGTACACACAGAAGTTTTTGGTGTTTTAACCACTACCGAAAACAAGAGGGCTCACTGGAAGGATTACGACGATCCCAATATCACACTAGTCCAGGTGCGAGGTACAACGCCGGTGCCGTTTATAGAAAAGAACCTGCCCAAAGCCAAGGTTCTTTTGCTGGACAACTACCCGGACGTCATCCGAGCCATCGCCCAAGGCCGTGGTCAAGCCATGTTGGACGTTGTTGATTTCATGTGGGATCATACAAAGACGCATAAAAACGTGAAATGGGAGGTCGTCGATACGCCAGTGAACGTATACTTCTGTTGTCTGGGAGTCGCAAAAGGAAATTATACTTTACGTGACTGGCTTAACGTTGAATTGTTCGAACTGCACAGAAGTGGAACAATAGATACGATCTGGGAAAAATGGTTTGGTGGCCCTATGGTATTTAAAGTGCCTGCAACGGCATGGTTTTAATTGAGGGAAACCGGCGAGAAGGAGGCCTAAGGGCCTCCTTTTAACCGCAAAGGGTGCCCGAGGAAGCATTATGAACTATACCATTCACTTCTCCCAGGTCGTTGAATATATTCCCTACTTGATCGGTGGCGCCTGGATAAGCCTGCAAGTGGCGTTTTTGGCCTTTTGCGGGGGGATGGTCATCGGATTGTTTGGCGCGATGGCAAAGACTTTCGGCGGTCGCATGACCCGCATGGTGGTTGATGCTTATGTTTCTTTTATCACCAACACCCCCCAGCTAGTGCAGATTTACTTTCTCTATTTCGCCCTGCCCGAGGTAGGCATCTTGATGAATTCCTATCAAGCCGTTCTTTTGGGAATGACCTTAAACGCAGGCGGTTACCTGACCGAGATTCAGCGTGCCGGGTTTCTTTCGGTCAGGCAATCCGAACTGGAGGCGGCCGAAACCTTAGGCATGAACCTGATGCAAAAAGTACGCTACGTGATTTTGCCTCACATCATGAAAGTACTGTTTCCTTCACTCAGCAACCTGTATATCCTAATGACGCTCGGCACCTCGATGGCGGCCATCTTCGGACTGGAAGAATTGACGGGGCGCGCTTTGAACATTAACGCTGAAACTTTCCGTAGTATCGAAGTTTTCTCCCTTACGGCACTTTTATACATCGTTGTAACTGTTGTGGCCAGTCTTCTGCTACTGGCTGTCGGACGGGTATTTTTCCGTGTGAAAGGAAAGGTGTTCTGATGTGGGAGCGGATCGCTGAAGAATTGCCCAAATTTTTCACGTATTACAACGTGATCTTTTTTCTCAAGGCCATGTTCACAACCTTTCTTCTGTCTCTGGTCGGTTGTCTGCTGGGTTCTGTTATGGGGGGCGTATTGGCAGTTATCAAGATAACCAAAAGTAATCTGTTGCGCCCGCTTCGGATAGCCGCCGTAGTTTATGTGGAGTTTTTCAGACGTATCCCCTTTTTGGTCACACTGCTGTTGATCTTCTTTGTTTTCCAAGCCTTGGGACTTGAGGTGAGTGTCTTTACCGTCGCGGTCGTATCCGTATGGATCATTGCCACGGCGTTTATCGCCGAAATCGTCCGTTCAGGCCTTGAGGCAGTGCCGAAGACGCAGTGGGAGGCAGCCGAAGTGCTGAATTTCAATCTCAGACAGACGCTGAGAATGGTTATTTTGCCGCAAGCCTGGAAGGTGATCTTGCCACCGGCTTTTTCCTTCTTTGTGCTTTTCATCAAAGACACCGCCCTTGCCAGTCAAATCGGCGTGGTGGAGCTGACTTATTCGGCTAAAGTCCTTAATAATAAAGGATTTTCCGCTGCATTGGCTTTCGGTTTTGTTCTTTTGCTATATTACACCATATCCTACCCCCTGACGAAATTTGGCACCTGGATGGAGAAGAAAATTGAAATATCTTAGCATTGACCAGTGTGACGCGTTTTATGGCGATCAAAAGGTGTTGGAATGCGTTTCACTGGATGTTGACAAAGGCGATGTGGTCTCTCTTATCGGTCCCTCAGGTTCTGGAAAGAGCACCTTGCTAAGGGTCCTTGTCGGGCTTAATCAGCCGACTTCAGGACGCATACTGCTCGAAGGTGAAGCGATCGACTACAAAAATAGGCGCTCACTTAAAAAAGCCCGCGAACGCTTCGCAATTGTATTTCAACAATACAATCTTTTCCAGAATATGACCGTCTTGAAAAACGTAACGGTTGCGCCTGTAAAGATCCAAGGCCGCTCTAAAAAAGAGGTGGAGGCCGAGGCCGTCCTACTTCTTGAAAAGGTCGGTCTGGGAGAAAAGCTCAAATCATATCCCGACGAACTGTCAGGCGGCCAGCAGCAGCGGGTAGCGATTGCTCGGTCACTTGCTTTAAAGCCTGAAATACTGCTCTTGGATGAGGTAACATCGGCCTTGGACCCTGAGCTTGTTACTGAGGTTTTAGACACCATCCGGCTCCTGGCAAAAGAGGGCCGCACCATGATCATTGTCTCACATGAAATGGGGTTCGTATTGGAAGTCTCAAGCAAGATCGCTTTCATGGACGCTGGACGCATTATCGAGGTCGGCGAACCTCGCAAAATCCTGGAGCAACCTGACACGGATCGAGCCCGTGAGTTTATGGGTAAAATATTGCGCCATTAGGAAAGTCAAAAAAGATATGGATCGGCCTATCTGCCATGCCAAAGGCACCATACAGACGGTCTTAGGAACCGTCCCGGCCATGGAAATTGGCCCCTTCCTCATTCACGAACATCTGATAGCGGAACTTACCCCCAAAGGTGTTTTCCCAAGTGACGCGCCACGTGTGGCGATAACTTTGGAAAATATCTGGGATATTCGCTACCAATGGTGCGGTCACTACGGTAATCAGATACTTGATGACCCTGAACTTATGGCCGCTGAAATGAAAATCCTAAAGAAAGATGGTGGAAATTGTCTGGTGGAACAGACAACCAGAGGTTTGAAACCAAACCCGATAAGTTTGGCAAAAATAAGTTGTCAAAGTAATGTGTCTATAGTAGCCGGCACAGGATTTTACACAGTCGAATTTGCGGGTAAACAGCTATCCGAATTAACAAAAAATGAAATCAGCAATCTTTTGTATACAGACTTGTTACACGGCATGGACGAAACGGATATCCGAGCTGGGTTCATCGGTGAAATGGGGCTTTCGACACCAGCGCATCCGAATGAGATAAAAGCACTCATGGCTGCTGCCCATACACAAAGTGAAACAGGGGTGGGAATGTGTATTCATCCCCCCCGGGAGCATGATGCGCCCCTTCGCATCATGTCCTTGATAAAGGAAAATGGAGGGCTAACGACAAAAACTGCCATAGCCCACCTGGAAAGAACATTGCCGAGCGTCGACGACTATTTGGCCTTGGCACAGACCGGTTGTTTTCTTGAACTCGATTTTTTCGGACTGGAGTCAGGGTTTTATCCTTTTGCAACCGTGGACCTGCCCAATGACGCTGGCCGTCTGGCCATCATCCGGGCGCTTATCGATCATGGCCATCTGGAACAAATTCTCGTCTCCCAGGATATTTGCCATTTGTCCCGTTTAAGACGGTATGGGGGGGAAGGCTATGGCCACATATTCCGCAACATCGTTCCTATGATGCGGGCCAGGGGGTTTGGCCAGAAAGAGATCGATGCCATTCTGACTGAAAATCCACGCCGATTTTTAGCGATCGGTTGATGCGCACGAAGCATTATCAACACGAGGCAACACAAAAGGAAAATTAGGTCTATGACGCTATCTTCTCAAATTACCTTCCTTTATTTTAAAGAATTGGACGGACCGGCTTATTTTTTTGAAGAAATCCTGAGATTGGAAAAGATTGATGACCAGGGGTTTGCCCGCATCTACAAAATAGCCGGTGGCGCCTTTATCGGTATTGTGGATGAAACAAAGGGCCATTGTAACGCACCGACCGAAAAAAACACGTTGATCACTCTGGTTACCGACGATGTGCATCCCTGGTACGAAAGACTGAAGGCCGCCGGTGTCACCATCGAGGCGGCCCCCGCCGTCCAGCCCAAAGCCAACGTGGAATGCTTTTTCTTTGAAGGACCCGGCGGTTATGACTTTGAAATTCAGACGTTTTTAAACCCTGAAATCGCAAAACATTTTTAGGGGACCACGCCTTTCGGCACAACCGAGAAAATACGTTCGGATGACAAGATAAAAAATGCCTTGACGAAGGACCCATTTGGCGGGATGTGATCGCCTTGCAGCAATGGCGTCGCGGATACGGATAGAATGTAGCATCCGTCCTTCAAGCCTTCTTATTACTTACAAGGCGATGATGATAACCTAAAACGGGAGGAGTAGTATGAAAAAGGCACTGTTAGTTTTACTGGCGGTCAGTTTTTTGTGTGCATTTTCGGCAACAACCCTTTATGCGGTGGAGAAGGGGGGCACCTTCAATTGGATTGCCCCGTATGGCAGCTCGGTCAGTTCCCTCGACCCTAACGCCTCCGATGATGAACAAAATGAATTGGTCTGCATCAATATCCATCGTGGGCTCTACAAATGGGATGCATCCACCAATGCGCCCAAGCTGGAAATTGCCGCGAGTGTGTCCAGTTCCGATGACGGATTGGTTTACACCTATAAACTCAAAGACAACGTCAGATTTCATAACGGCCGCCAACTCACGGTCGATGATGTGATCTACACCTACAATCGCATCATGAATCCGGAAAATGCCTTCGGTGCTTCCGGCCTGCTCAAGGTCATCAAGGGCGCGGATGATGTCTTCAACGGCAAGGCCGATACCATCGCCGGTCTGCGAAAGATCGACGATCTGACCCTTGAAATCACCATGGAACGACCGGTGGATCCGGCCTATGCGCTTTTCCAGGTGAATACCGCCATCGTGCCCCGTGAAGCCGTCGAAGATAAAACCACCCCCTTTGGTTCCAATCCGGTCGGATGCGGCCCGTTCAAGTTCGTCAAGTGGGTCAAGGGAAGTGAAATCGTGTTGGAAAAATTCGATGATTTTTACGAGGCCGGTAAACCATACCTGGATACCCTCGTCTACAAGATCATGGGGGACTCGGCAGCCCGCGATATCGCCTTTCGGGCCAAGGAACTGGATGCCAACATCTTGTACTCTTCCCAGTACGCGGCCTACAGCGTGGATCCCGAATTGAGCAAACGTCTGATTGAAGTCGCTGAAATGTATACCCGCATGATCGCTTTCAACCGTGACTACACCCTGGCGGACGGACGCAAGCCATTTGAGGATAAACGCGTTCGCCAAGCGTTTAACTATGCGATTGATTCCGACCTGATCATCAAGAAGTTTCAGAAAAACAAAGCCTATCCCGCCATCAGTTTCCTGGCGCCGACGACGCCGGGTTTCGATCCCGATCTCAAGGGCTATGAATACAACCCGACGCTGGCCAAAAAACTGATGGAAGAGGCCGGATACGCCGATGGCTTTCCCCTGGAAATCGTGGGAACCGAAAGCGACAGCTATGGCACCGGTGTTGTGGAAGTCATCATCCCGTTTCTCAAGAAAATCGGAATTACGGTCAAGCCGGTGACCCTCGAAGGCGCGGCCAAATATGAGCGTCAAAAGAATGGCAATTTCCAGGCCATCATCGGATCTTTGCCGTCGGGCCCCGACCCGATTCAGCAGCTGTGGCGGTTTCATTCTTCAACGGATCGTGCCTCCCGCAACACTCCGGCCTTCAATAACGAGCAGTTCGATCAGTATCTCGAAGCAGCCGCGGCCGAACGGACCGATATGGAAAAGCGTTTGGACTATGTCCGAAAGGCCAATGCGCTTTTCATGGAGGAAGCCCCTCTGTGGTTTTTCAACTACAACAAGGCCATCATCGCCTACCAACCCTGGGTGCACGGCATCCAAAAAGTCGGTCCTGAGATGATGTTCCAGGATTTTACCGAAGTGTGGGTCGAATCCTCTTCACCACGGGCTAAATAGTCCGGGGTAATCACCCTGGTCAGTTCTGGTGCGGGAGTTTTCGCTCCGCCTGACGACTATCCAAAACGCCGATCCCTCCCCTATGATCCGGGGAGGGACGGCGTTCTGTGATTCCAACGGGAGCCACCATTGTTCGCTTACACGGTTCGTCGCCTGCTGCAATTTATTCCGACCATTGTTGCCATCACCTTGATCATTTTTCTTCTCCTCAATGTTCTGCCGGGGAATGCGGCCCTGATGGCCGGCGGGAAAAACCGACTGCCGGACAACGTCATGGAAAAACTGAAAGAACGCTGGGGCCTGAACAATCCCATCCATGTCCGTTATCTGCTCTACATGAAAGACCTGGCCCAGGGCGACCTGGGAACATCTTTTTTTGCACGCGAAAAAGTGTCGCAAATGCTGGCATCCCGATTGTGGCCGACCTTGAAGCTGGCTTGCACGGCCTTGCTGATCGCCTGCCTTTTAGGGATACCCTTGGGGTTCTATTCCGCCCTGCGGCAGGGAACATGGGTGGACACGGTTACCATGGTCGGGGCCGTGTCCGGTGTCTCCATGCCGCAATTCTGGCTGGGGCTGCTGCTCATGTTTCTTTTTTCCGTGCAATTCAAACTCCTTCCGACCTTCGGCTATGGCGAGGGGGCAACCGCGAATCTTATCCTGCCGTCGTTGACGCTGGGTGTCGGCTACATGGCGCTTCTGGCGCGAACCACCCGCGCCGCCGTTGTCGAAATTCTGACCCAGGATTATGTCCGAACGGCACGCGCCAAAGGGCTGACGGAGATTTGGGTCAACCGCAAACACGTCTTTCGCAACACGCTGGTCTTGCTGCTGACATCCGCGGGGTTGCAATTCGGATCGTTAATCGGAGAGACGGTGGTCGTGGAGACGCTGTTTTCCTGGCCGGGTATCGGGTCGCTGCTGGTCAACTCCATTTTCTACCGCGACACACCGGTAACCCAGGGCTGTATCCTGGTCATAATCATCGGATTTTTGGTCATCAATCTGGTGGTGGATCTACTCTACGGTGTGATCGATCCGCGTATCAAGTATCAATAGAGAGTTGTCGAGACCTTGAAAGATTTTCTCAAAAAACTGAAACGGCGGACCAACCTGGTTTTCGGGACGTGCATCGTCGTCATGATGACCGCTACGGCCATCTTCGCTCCGTTTCTGGCGCCCTATCATCCGGTGGACGATGCCGATCTGCTGTATTCCGAGGAACCCCCCAGCCGGGAGTTTCTGTTCGGCACGGACAGCCAGGGCCGCGATATTCTTTCCCGTGTGATCTACGGCGCCCGGATATCTCTCAGCGTGGGACTTCTCAGCCAGCTCATGAACAGTATCATTGGGATCGTTCTGGGGCTTACGGCCGGATATTTCGGCAAGTGGTGGGACGATCTGGTCATGGGCCTGACCAACATCATGCTCTCGATTCCCGCCGTGATTTTTGCGCTGGCCATCATGGCGCTGCTGGGTCCGGGGCTGATGAACGTCTTTATTGCCTTGGGACTCACCAACTGGTCCTACACCTGCCGGATTACCCGGTCGCAAGTTCTCTTCACCCGGGATTTGAATTATGTCAAAGCCGCCCAGGCGCTGGGCTATGGCAAGATTCGCATCATGTTTACCCAGATTCTTCCCAACATCGTGGGGCCCATCCTGGTGATTGCCACCCTGGGGATTGCCGGCGCGATCTTGATGGAAGCGGCGCTGTCCTTCCTGGGGCTGGGAACACAGCCGCCAACCCCCAGTTGGGGCGGCATGCTGGCCAAGGCCCGCGAACAGATATTTACAACACCCTGGATATCGATTTTCCCGGGCCTGGCGATTTTTACCACCGTATTGGGCCTTAACCTGTTAGGGGATGGTCTGCGGGATTTTCTGGACCCGCACACCGCCAAAAAAATATGAGCCGCCGGTTTCTGGTGAAACCGCAACGAGAATCGATCCGATGAACTCGCCCTTACCATTGCTAACGGTCGCTGACCTCAAAACCTACTTCTATACGCATGACGGGGTCGCTAAGGCGGTCGATGGGGTCTCACTTGCGATAAAACCCGGTGAAATCATGGGGATCGTGGGGGAGTCCGGATCGGGAAAAAGTGTGATGGCGCTCTCCATCATGCGGCTGATCCCAAATCCTCCCGGGAAGATCATCGATGGCCGGATTCATCTCCATGACACGGATCTGCTGTCGCTGCCGGAAGCGCAGATGCAAGATATTCGCGGCAACCGTGTTTCCATGATTTTTCAAGAGCCCATGACCTCTTTAAATCCGCTTTTCTCGGTGGGGGATCAGATTTCCGAAATGTTTCTGCGCCACCGGGGAGCCAGTAAAAAAGAGGCCTGGGAACGATCCGTGGAAATGCTCGAAAGCGTTCAAATCCCATCCCCGTCGAAACGGGCCAAGGAATACCCCCACCAGCTTTCCGGTGGAATGCGTCAGCGTGTCATGATTGCCATGGCCCTGGCCTGCAACCCTGAATTGTTGATCGCGGATGAGCCCACCACGGCGCTGGATGTAACCATCCAGGCCCAGGTCATCGACCTGATGCTGCAGCTCCAATCGCGGTACAACGCCGCCATCATGATGATTACGCATGATTTAGGCGTCATTGCGGAAATCGCCCAACGTGTTGTGGTGATGTACGCCGGCCAGGTGGTGGAGACCGGCGACATTTACGCCATTTTCGAGTCACCGCTGCATCCCTATACCGAAGCGCTGTTGCGGTCCATTCCCAAGATCGGCAGTCGCAGCCGCAAGGGACGCACGCGTCTGGAAGAGATCGAGGGCATCGTGCCGAGCCTTTATCATCTGCCGCGCGGGTGCAGCTTTTTTCCGCGATGCCGAAAGGCCATGCCGGAATGCCAAGACAATCCCGTGGCCCTTACGGATCAGGGCAACGACCGTCAGGTCCGCTGCCTGCGGCACCAAACGTAAAAAACAGGAGCATTTCATGCCGGACGCATTGCTCACCGTCACCGACTTGAAAGTTCATTTCCCGATCACGCGCGGATTCTTTTCGCGCATCAAGGGCTATGTCTTTGCGGTCGACGGTGTGTCACTGACACTCGATAAAAGCGAAACCCTGGGCATCGTCGGTGAAAGCGGCTGCGGGAAAACAACCTGCGGGATGGCGATTCTCAACCTTGTGGAACCGACCGGCGGCAGGGTCGCCTATCGGGGCAAAGACATCACGGATATCAGCGGTTTGTCCAAATCCGAGTTGATGGGTCTGCGCAAGGAAATGCAGATCATTTTCCAGGATCCCTACTCATCATTGAATCCCCGCATGACACTGCAGCAGATTCTGGGGGTCCCGATGAAGATTCATGGCCTCTATCCCGGGAGGGAGCGCCAGGAGCGCATCGATTTTCTGTTGGAAAAAGTCGGCTTGGCGCCGGAGCATGGAAAGCGATATCCGCATGAATTTTCAGGCGGTCAGCGTCAGCGCATCGGGATCGCCAGGGCCTTGTGCCTGGATCCCATGGTGGTGATCGGTGATGAACCGGTATCGGCATTGGATGTTTCCATACAGGCCCAAATCATCAACCTGATGGTGGATCTGCAGGAAGAATTCAATTTGTCGTATGTCATCATTGCCCACGACCTGGCCGTCGTCGAGCATATCTCGGATCGTATCATGGTCATGTACCTGGGGAAGGTCGTGGAATCGGCGCCCTATCGTGAACTCTACACCAACCCGCAGCATCCCTACACGCAGGCGCTGCTATCCGCCGTCCCCAATCCGGATCCCCGGGCCCGCCGTGAGCGTGTCAAACTCGAGGGGGATGTCCCCAGTCCACGCCGACCGCCCAGCGGGTGTTCGTTTCATCCCCGTTGTTTTTGTCCATTAAACGAATGCCGGGCGGACGAACCGGTTCTCCGGCATATCGGAGGGGATCATTGGGTGGCATGCCATCGATAGCGCATCCCCATACCCGCCCAAGTGGTGATCACCAACATGGCCGCATCGAGGACACGGTCGGGTCGGGCCTGCGTGGCAGGCAAACCCTGTTTATCGCCGTGGCGTGGTGTATCAACGTGCTGGCCTATTCCATCGTATATCCGTTCCTGCCGATCTATCTGCATGCGATCCGCGGCTTTCCCATGTCCATGGTGGGGCTGATCTTCCCGGTGATGGGATTGGCGGCAATTGTCGGCTCGCCCCTATCCGGCTGGCTGGCCGATCGTGCCGGCCGGCGCGTGCTGCTGATCGGCGGGCCGGTCGGACGCAGCGGGGCTTTCTTTTTGCTGGCCTGGATGGCAGCGATCCAGGCGCCGTTTGGCTGGTTTGTCGTGGGGTTGTTTTTGGCCGGCCTGCTGGGTAAATTTTTCCAGAACGCGGCCAATGCCTACATCACCGATATGCTGCCGGCGGATGAGCGATTGTCCGCTTTCAACAAAGTACACGTGGGCGCCAATATCGGGTGGATGGTCGGCCCGGCGGTGGGGGCTTTTTTGGCCCGGATGCCCTATTCGCTGATGTTTACCATCACGGCGATATGCTGCCTCGGAACGGCTGCGATCACCTGGTTCTTTTGCCCGGCCGTCACCCCTTTGGCGGTTAAAGGGCGCGCGATCCTTCAGCCTCCGTCCCGGGCATTGCTGCGGGTGCTGCACGATGATCGCCGGATGGTGGCCCTGGTCGGTTTAACCCTGTGCCTGTTGCTTTCGGTATCCCAGTTTGCGACGACCTTGTCAGTATATGCCACCGAAACCGTGGGGATCCCCAAAACTTCTCTGGGATTTTTATATACGATCAACGGGGCCCTGGTCATTCTCTTCCTCCTGCCGGTCAATGAAGCCCTGAAACAATATCCAATTTTTGTGCGTATCGGCATCGGCGCGTTCTTGTACACCGTTGCTTTCATCGGATTCGGCTTATCGGATACCTGGATGCACCTGGCCATTTGTATGGCGGTGATGACCGTCGGGGAAATGCTTTCGCTCACCGCTATCCTTACGGCGGTGAGCCAGATTGCGCCCGCCAACATGATCGGGCGTTACATGGGAGTGCATGGCCTTGTGGATGGCCTTGGCTGGGCCATCGGCCCCTATATCGGCGCGCTGCTATTTGAACAGTTTCACGGCCAGGGCCTGTTGCTGTGGACCTTGCTGTCCGTCTTTTCCTCAGCAGCCGGGGTCGGTTTTTTCACCATCGTCCGATTTTGGCAGACGACACCACCCGACCGAAAGGCAAAGGAATGAAAAAAGTTGACTGTATCGTTGCAGCCCCTCATTTTCTGACCATGGAAGGAGAGGGGGTTGGTTATCGGGCTCACCACGCCATGGCCATCGATCGAGGAAAAATTGTCGGCATCGCGCCTCGTGATGATATTTTAAAGGACTACCAGGCCGATCGTGTGATCGATAACCCCGCACGCGTTGTCCTGCCGGGTTTTATCGACGCCCATATGCATACCGGTGAAGCGGTGTTGAGGGGGTTGGCCCAGGATACCGGGCATTGGATGATGTATGGCCTGGGGCCTTTTGAAGCCCAACTCAGACCGGAAGACCGGGTCGCCGGCTCCCAACTGGCTGTTCTGGAGGCCGTGCGCGCCGGCACCACGACATTCAGCGAATTCAGCCGTCGGCCGGACCATCTATGTGACCTTTTCCGCCGGGCGGGTGTCCGGGCCAATATCACCGTGACCATTCGCGAAGCGGTCGACCGGATTTATGCGCCGGGTGAACTGTATGACTTTGATCCGGCCTTGGGGGAAAAAACCCTGACAACCTGCCTGGACCTTTTTCATCGCTACCATGAAACGGAAAATGGCCGCTTTACGGTCATGTTCGGGCCCCAGGCGGCTGACTTCGTGAGCGAGGATATGCTGGTCAAGGTCAAAGCAGCCGCCGTTGCGGCCGACACGAAAATCCACATGCACGTTCAACAGGGGGAGCGCGAGACCTACCAGCTGGTAAAACGCTGCGGTCTGCGTCCGATCGCCTATCTGGATCGCATCGGATACCTGGATGAACAGCTTGTTGCCGTGCATCTTACGGATGCCGATGATGCCGAAGCCGCCCTGGTGGCACAACGCGGCGCCGCCATGGTGGTATGTTCCGGTTCCATCGGCATCATCGATGGCATCGTGCCTCCTGTGAAGGCGTTTCAGGATGCCGGCGGCCTTGCGGCCCTGGGATCGGATCAGGCCCCCGGCAACAACAACCATAACATTTTCAACGAGATGAAACTCACGGCCCTGTTCAATAAAATCCGGGCCAGGGATCCGGAGACCATGCCGGCCTGGAAGGTGCTTCGCATGGCCACCATCGAAGGCGCGACCGTGTTGGGATTGGACCATAAAATCGGGTCCCTGTCCGAGGGCAAACAGGCGGATTTCATTTGTGTCGATCTGGCAACCCCCACCATGATGCCGGTTTACGATCAGCCCATGCGCAATATCGTTCCCAATCTGGTCTATAGCGCACGTGGCAATGAAGTCTGCCTGGTGGCCGTCGACGGACACATCATTTTCGAAGAAGGTCAATTTCATACCCTTGATGAAAACGACATCATCGCTGCGAACCAGCAATCGGCAGATACGCTTGGCCGCAAGGCGAAAGCCGAATTCCAGCGAATCGATGGGACCAATGCCCACTTCATGCGCGAGGAAAAATTATGACACGCAATCAATGGTCCATGTTGACCCCCTCCATGATCTTTCATAACGGGTGCGTCCATACCGTCGACCCCCATGACACCATCGTGGAAGCGCTGGCGATCTCGAATAATCGGATCATCGCCACCGGTATGAATGAAGAGATTCTGGCCATGGCCGCCGACCATACAAAACGCATCGATCTCGGTGGCCGATCGCTTATTCCCGGCATCCTGGACACCCACGCCCATGCCGTGGAGGTGGGACTTTTTTTGAAAAACCTCTTCTGCAACGGCATTCCCAGTATCAAGGATCTGGTGGATGCGGTGGCCGAAAAAGTTGCAGTGCTGCCCAAGGGGGCCTGGCTGCAGGGCGGCTGCTGGATCGAAACCCAGTTCAGCGAAAACCGCATGCCCACGCGCTGGGATCTGGACCCGGTTTCACCGGAGCATCCGGTGGTGATCGAACGCATTTTTTCCACCTGCGTGGCCAATTCCTGTGCATTGCATCTGGCGGGAATCAATAAAAACACACCGGATCCTGCAGGCGGAACGATCGAACGGAATCCTAAAACCGGTGAGCCCACCGGTATTCTACACCGTTCGGCCAAAGCCCTCGTGCGGAACATCATGCCCACCGGTACCGACACTGGCAGTCTGGCGGGGAGCAGCGTTGCCGAGATCCGCGCGTTGGCACAGACAGCCATGCAGGCTTTTGTCTCCTATGGGATTACCGGCACACTGGAAGCAGGGGTGGGCCCGGACATGTGCCGGGCGTATCACGACATGCATAAATCCGGCGACCTTTTGGTCCGGACAAGTCTCATGCCCAACTGGTATGGATTTACGATTACCCAGAATATGGACCAGATGGATCGACTCATCGGTGAAATGGGGTTTTATACGGGCTTCGGTGATGAATGGCTGCGACTGTCCGGTTTAAAAATGGCCATCGACGGTGGACTGACCTCGAAAACAGCCTTAAAATCTTGGGCGTACCTGGGGGGCGATCCGCCCGGCCAAGTGCCGCTGCGCCTGGATCTGGACAGACTGGACGACTGGGTCAAATCGGCCCATGATGCCGGATGGAGTGTCGGTATCCATGTCATGGGGGATATCGCCATCGAGAAGGCTGTCAATGCCATGTACCAGGCCCACACCGCCAATCCGGCAGACCGTCGCCATCAGGTGATCCACGCTTACTATCCCAGTGCCGACAGTCTGGCAAAAATGAAAGAGGCCAAATTGGTGGCCGCGGTACAGCCGGCCTTCATTTATGGAGAAGCGGACGGGTACCCGAATCTACTGCCCGAAGACAAACAGGAGAGCTTTTTACCTTTGCGGACCTACCTGGACGCCGGTGTGATCGTGGCGTCCAGTTCGGATACGCCATCGGCTCATTTCAACCCTTTCTGGGGCCTGTATGCCGCCGTGACCCGCAGAGGCATGCAGGGCCACCAGCTGGGGACCCGGGAAGCCATCACGGTCACTGAAATGCTGCGCACGATGACGATCAATGGCGCTTATATGACCGAGGACGACCACTTCAAGGGCTCTCTTGAACCGGGGAAAGTGGCCGATCTGGTGATGTTGGACCGCAATTTGAACAAAATCCCCGATGAATCGCTGAAGGATATCACCGTCGAAAAAACGATGATCGATGGGCGGTTTGTTTATGAAAAATAGGGCAGCGCAACGCGTTTTGTATTCGAAAGAGCGCAGCCTTTAACGGTTGTAATCTTTTTTTCCGATAACCACCAAAAGATAACCGGGATGTAACGATGCACGACTTATTGATTAAAAACGGGAAGATCATCGACGGCACAGGCAATCCATGGCGGACAGCCGATGTGGCCGTTGCCGATGGGAAAATTGTCCTTATCGGTCAACTAACGGATGCTCAGGCCGAGCACGTCATCGACGCCGCCGGAAAGGTTGTGTGCCCTGGGTTCGTGGACGGTCACAGCCATTCCGACTTGATTATTCTGGATAATCCAACGGCTGACCAAAAAATCAGGCAGGGCATCACAACGGAAAATATGGGGCTCGACGGCATGTCCGTGGCGCCTATCCTGAAGAAGGATATTCCGGGGTGGCGGCGGCACCTGGCAGGGCTGGCCGGGAACCCCGAAATTGACTGGGGGTGGGAAAGTTTTGCCGATTATCTGGATGCCATCGATCAGCGCCAGGTGGCCACCAATGTCAGCTCGTATGTCGGGTTGGGCACGATCCGGCTGAAGGTGATGGGCATGGATGGCCGTGAAGCAACGCCGGATGAAATCCAGCAGATGAAAGGGATTGCGGCCGAGGCCATGGAGCAGGGGGCCCGCGGCATTTCCGCAGGATTGATTTATCCCCCCAGCCAGTACCAGAGTGCCCATGAGATCATCGAGGTCGCCAAGGTCGTCAGACACTACGACGGTATTTTCGACGTCCACATGCGCAGTGAAGCCGATGGCATCGTTGGCGCCATCGAAGAAGTGCTGGATATCGGAAGACAATCGGAAATCCCGGTATTGATCACACACTTCAAAATCAGAGGGAAAAACAACTGGGGCAAGGCGTCCGCATTGCTGAAGATGCTGGAAGATGCCCGAAAAGAAGGCGTTGACGTAACAGTGGCCCAATATCCTTACACAGCCGGCAGTACGATTCTCCATGCCGTGATCCCCCCCTGGTATCATGCCAAAGGACCGGATCACCTGATCGCCATGCTGAGGGATAATCGTGACCCCATCAAAAAAGATATGCGGGAACGCATGGACTGGGAAAATTTTTCCGCCATCGTGGGGTGGGACAAAATTTTTGTGACTTCTGTGGTGTCCGAAGCGAACAAACGATTTGAAGGAAAGCATATCGCCGAGATTGCCGAGGTGCGAGGGAATGCGGATCCTGCCGATGCGGCCCTGGATCTGTTGGTGGAAGAAAACCTGGCCGTCGGCATGGTGAACTTCGGCTTGAGCGAGGAAGATGTGGTGGAGATCATGAAATCACCGACCGTCAGCATCATCACGGACGGCCTGCTGGGCGGTACCATGCCGCATCCCCGCACCTATGGCACCTGCCCCCGCATACTAGGACGATATGTGCGAGAACAACAGGTGATGAGTTGGGAAGAGGCTGTTCGAAAAATGACGTCGCTTCCGGCCCAGAAACTGCGTCTCAAGAAAAAAGGCCTGCTGGCTGAGCACTATGATGCGGATATGGTGATATTCGACCCCGCTACCGTCATGGATACGTCCACCTATGAAACCCCGCGGACGTTTCCAACCGGCATCGACTGGGTCTTCGTTAACGGAAAAGTCGTCGTAAAAAATGGTGACCATACGGGTGCAAGACACGGAAAAACAATTCGTGACTAGCCGTAATATCAATCGAAATACATTAATGTATCGGATAAGCTATGAGTGAAAAAGTTATTGGCATCGTAGGCGGTATGGGCCCGGAAGCAACATTGGATCTATACCGGGAAATACTGCGGGCAACGCCGGCCCAAAAGGACCAGGATCACCTGCGCGTCATTATCGACAGCAACCCTAAAATACCGGATCGAACACCGGCCATTACCGGAGCAGGGGCGTCGCCGGTTTCCGCCATGGCCATGTCCTGCCAGGCGGTGAAAAACGCGGGCGCGGATTTTGTCATTATTCCCTGCATATCGGCCCATTTTTTTCTGGATGAACTTCAGCAGCAGATCGATATCCCGATCCTGTCGGCGTTCGACGCGGTCAGCGAATACATCGTGGCGCGTCATACCGATGTAAGCCGCGTCGGTCTTCTGGCCACCTCCGGCACCATCACCGGTGGCCGCTTTGCCGGGTGCTTGGCCGATCACGGCATCGCCACGGTCGTGCCCGATGCGGATCACCAGGAACGATTGATGGCAGCGATCTACCAGATCAAGTCGTCTCTGGACCCGCAAGTTCGGACCCAATGCCGAAAGGACCTGATCGCAGCCGCAACCCATGTGATTTCCAATGGCGCCCAGGGCATCATCGCGGGATGCACCGAAATCCCGCTGGAACTGAAACCGTCAGATCTGTCGGTGCCGCTTTTCAATCCACTGGCGATACTGGCGCAGGCGGCGGTCGAGCGGGCCGTCAGATCGATATAAATCCATTACATCATGTTTCAAGAGCCGATGAATTCCGGAAAGGCGTTAACCCAATGAAAAAGCAAAAGGCCGATCTTATCATTGCCAATGGTATGGTGGTCAGCAGCCGCTGCATCACGCAGAAGGATATCGTGATCCATAATGGCAAGATTGTCGAAACCCCGGAAAATACCGCCGCCTATGCGGCGGATCAGATGATTGATGCAGCGGGCAAGTACGTGTTGCCGGGCATCATCGACGCCCATTTCCATCCGGTATACGCCGATCGTATCGACACCCTTTCGAAAGCAGCGGCCACCGGCGGCATTACGACCCTTATCCCCTACGTCGGTGCCGTGGCAGCCTGGGGGCAGGGCGGCGATCTGGTCGATTCAGTGCGATCCTTTATCGACGAAGGTGTTTCCTCATCCATCCTGGACTTCGGCATTCACTGCACCTTTACCCAAAATGATATGGCGGCGGTAGAGACATCGATCCCGGAGCTTATCAAGATGGGGGTTGTCTCTTTCAAGGGGTTTACGGCCTATAAGAAACGCGGCATGAAACTGGAGGACGAAGAACTTCTGAAAATCATGGGGCTGATCGCCCAGCACAATGGCGTGTTCGCCACCCATTGTGAAAACGGCCCCATGCTGGATCTGCTGGAAGATGCCGCTGTCCGCCGGGGCGATACAAAACCCCACCATTACCCGTCGACACACCCCAATATCTCAGAGGCGGAAGCCGTTTTCAGGGTTTTATCGCTGGCGCAAATTACCGGCTGTCGAATGTATCTGCCCCATTTGAGCGCGTCCGAAAGTCTGGACGTGCTCCGGCTGTTCAAAAAATGGGACCGCCAAACCATCTATGCCGAAACATGCCCGCACTATCTTGTCTTGACCGATGAAGAATTGAAAAAACGGGGGACCCTGGCCAAGATGTCACCGCCCCTGCGGAAGCCGGCGGATGTGGCGGCACTCTGGCAAGCGCTTCAGGAGGGCATCATCGATGTCATCGGTTCCGATGCCGCCGGGCATGCGATGGTTTCCAACGAACCATTGTACGATGACGTTTTCTCCGCCCCGCACGGCATTCCCGGTCTGGACACCCTCTTTACTATGATCTACACGGAAGGTGTAAACAAGGGGCGGATAACCCTGCCCCAACTCGTAAAGATGACCTGCGAAAATCCGGCCCGGATTTTCGGCCTGTATCCCCAAAAAGGAACTCTTGCAAAAGGTGCCGATGCCGACCTGGTGGTTTTTGATCCGGCCCGTTCGCATACGGTTCCGGCGAAAAATGCCTACGCCAAGGTGGATTACAGCCTGTACGAAGGCCGCCGCTGCCTTGGCAAGCCGACGATGGTGTTTCAGCGGGGAAACCTGATCATGGCCGATGGCGAAATAAAAGCGCAAGCCGGGCAGGGGATGTATGTGGCGGGTTCGTTCGATTCCTGAGGCTGCTCCTCCAAGGCACGAGGATCAAGGATGCCGGCCCTTCTATTGGGTAAGCGGCACGGATGCACCGAGGCTAATGAACGGCCGGTTTATCGGGAAACGATATGCCGATGCCGCCGCTTGCCATACTCCGCGCCGCGTGGTTCATCAGGTGTGGAATCATGCTCAAACAGGCCGCTAATCAAGAATCTGACTCAAAAAGAGCTTGGCACGATCGGTTTGGGGGTTATTGAAAAAATCATCATAGGTTCCCCGCTCCACGATTTTGCCTTTGTCCATGAAAATGATTTCGTCGGCCACTTCCTTGGCAAACCCCATCTCATGGGTGACGCAAAGCATGGTCATGCCGCCCTTGGCCAACTCGACCATGACATCCAGGACCTCTTTGATCATTTCCGGATCCAGGGCGCTGGTGGGTTCGTCGAACATCATGTAGGCCGGTTCCATGGCCAGTGAACGGGCGATGGCAATCCTTTGCTGCTGACCGCCGGACAAATTGGCGGGGTAGGCGTCCGCCTTGTCTACCATACCCACCCGTTTCAACAGCTCCATGGCCTTGTCCTGGGCCTTTTCCTTGGACCATTTACGGACCTTGCGGGGCGCCAGGGTAATGTTTTCCATGGCGGTCATATGCGGATAGAGTTCGAACCGTTGAAACACCATACCGATTTTTTCCCGTAATTTATAAAGATCGGTTTTGGGGTCCTTCACGGAAGTTTTGTCCACCAGGATTTCACCTTTCTGGAAAGGTTCCAGTCCGTTGATGCAGCGCAGCAGCGTGCTTTTTCCGGAACCGCTCGGCCCGCAGATGACCACTGTTTGCCCATGTTCAATGACTTCATCCACATCCTGCAAAACATGGAAGTCGCCATACCATTTGTTGATTTTATTGATCTCAATCATATGAGGTTGACCTCTCTGGCTTTGTTTTCATAATAGAGGCTGATCTGGGAACCCGTGTAACAGACAATGAAATAAACAAAGGCTGCGAATCCATAAAGTTCGATTGAGCGGACTTCCATATTGTCGACGATGGAGGATCTTCGCACCAGTTCGGTAAGGCCGATCACAAAGGCCAGGCTGGTGTCCTGAAACGTTACGATGGACTGGGTGATCAAACTGGGGGCCATCCGTTTGAAGGCAATGGGGATCAGGATGTAGCGTGCCGTCTGGGAATAGGTCATCCCGGTGGAAAAGGCGGCGGCCGTCAGGTCCTTGCTGATGGTCTGGTAACCGGCCCTGAATATTTCCCCGAAATAGGTGGCTTCAAATATAATGAAGGCAATCACCGCTGCGGGAAAGGGTGCCATGGCATCTCCCGTGATGATTGGCATGACAAAATAAAACCAGAAAATGACCAGAATCAGGGGGATGTTCCGCAGCAGATTCACATAGGCAGTTATGGGGTAGTATATCCAGGGATTTTTGGACAGGCGGGCCAGCCCGACCAACATGCCCAGTCCGATACCGCCGGCCAGCGCGAGGATGGCGAGCTCGAAGGTGGTCAAAAGGCCGCCCATGAGAAAGACGAAATTTCTGCCAATGACATCAAACATGATTTATCTCCCCATCAACCCCTGTATTTTATACTTCTTCTCCACCAGATCCATAAACTTCACCACGGTCATCCCCAGCAGGAGATAGATGAACATGGCACCGGTCGTGGCTTCGAGCCCGTGAAACGTTTCCGCGTCGATTTGGTAACTCTGGAACGTGAGTTCCGCCACACCGATGGTCATGACAATGGAGGTGTTTTTAAACACCGTCAGAAACTCCGTCGTCAGAGGCGGTATCGTCAACCGGAGCGCGTAGGGGATAATGACATAGCGGTACATCTGGACTTGGGTCATGCCGGTCGACAAAACGGCATGGTACTGATCCTTGCTGATCGAGGCAAATCCGGCCCGCAAGTGCTCGGCGATGCGGGAGGCCGTGTATAAACCCAGCCCGATGATGGAAACGTAAATCGCCAAGCCGTCAATGCGATTGATCTGGCGGGACAGGGTTTCGCCGAACAGCATCGGGCCGGCATAGAACCAGAAAAACATTTGCACCAATAGCGGAATATTGCGGAAAACTTCGACGTACGCGGTGCCGATCATGCGGAGCAGGCGGTATTTGGTGATGCGCAGCGTGCCGACAGCGATGCCGACGGCCATGGCAATAATCCAGGCCGAGATCCCCAAAAAAATGGTCATGCCCAATCCTTTGATCAGCATAACCCCGTAAGGATCCCGCCACAGGACGGACCAGTCGAAATCATAGGCAAAGTTCATGGCCATTTCCTTGGTTGAGGGCCCATCCTTTTTTGGTGTTGAAGGATGGAAACCGGTATAATGGGAGCACGAAGCCGGCAGTTAAACTACCGGCTTCGGAACCTTCTGGTGGTTTGAGGATTATTTCTTCCACCACTCGTCTTCGATAGGATAGACGATCATCTGCAGATAGTCTTTGTAGGCCGGAGACATTTTCAACGGCACGAGGCCTTGGGGCCCCATCCATTTGTCATAGATTTCATAGAATTGGCCGGTCTTGATGGCCCACAATATCGTGTCGTTGACAAAGTCGCGGAATTCCGAGTCATCTTCCCGGACGATGTAGGCATAGGGTTCATAGGCAATCGCGAAATCGACGGTCATCCACTTGTCGGGATCGCTATCTTTCATTTTCAAGCCTTCAAGCAGACTGCGGTCGGTCGTGTAGGCGTCGATTTTGCCGCTTTTGAGGGCCAGCATGCCCTGGGGGTGGGTTTCGGTCACGACGATGTCGGAAGGGCTGAACTTACCCTCCTCGGCAAGCTTCTGAACCGCCATCAGGTTGGTGGTAGCCCGTGCCCCGCCGATACGTTTTCCGTTAAGGTCGGTCAGGGTTTTGATGCCGGAGTCTTTTGCCACCAGGAAGGTGGTTTCGGAGAAAAAGAAAATCAAGCTGAAATCCGCCACTTGTTCCCGTTTCTGGGTATACGTGGTCGATCCCATTTCAGCATCGATGGTGCCGTTCACGACCATCGGGATTCTGGTTTTAGGCGTCACCGTAAAGGGTTTGATGGTGATTTCCTTGCCAAAACGTTTGCCGAGGTTTTCAGCCAGAAGCCCGGCCATGTCCACTGAAAAACCGACATGTTTGCCAACTTTGGGATCGATAAACGCAAACGGGATCGACCCTTCGCGGAACCCCATTTTCAGAACACCGGTCTTCTCGATTTGATCCATGGTCGCTCCCGCCATTGCCGAACCGCAAAGCAATGCCAGCCCAATCAATGTCGTCATGCCAATTAACCCGAATCTCTTCATTTGCTCCTCCTTTGGTCGTTATTGGTGGGATCTAACGATAGGCGGTGCCATGTGTTGGATGGCACCTCATAAATGATACGATGGTATATCAGGCAACAAATATGCCAATGATGCGGTGCGGCAGGATATAGACCCCGGGGACGTGTCTGTGGGGACTCATCATATTCTATGAAATCCCAAAGGGCAGGTGATTCAGGATAGGAATGTGCGGTTGCCGCACGTCAATGTTTGGAATCCGCACGGCAAGAGTGTGGTGCAGATCCAGAGGATATTGAAAAGAAGGCGTTGCGTTCTGGTCGGCCTCCGGGATTTCGGTGCTTGTCTGCTGGCAGTATCAGGTGGTGCGTCATGAGAAGCCGGCATGGGATAGCCGTTTCATTTTCCGCAGCAGGGAATAGCGGCTGATGCCCAAAAGAGCGGCCGCTTCGGTTTTGTTGCCGCCGCATGTTGCGAGGGTTTCATTGATCATGTCGCGTTCAAACGTGGCCAGTCTATCTTCTAAACCAAAACCAGAATCGCGGGCGGTAGTCCCGGCAGATCCCTTCTGCCGCAGGCAGACCTTCATTACCGTGGGAAGGTCGTCATGGGTAATCACCGGATCGGAAGACAAGACCACAAAGCGTTCGATAAGGTTTTTCAATTCCCGAACGTTCCCAGGCCAGTCGTACATGAGAAAGGCCTCGCGTGCGTCATCGTCCATTGTTAAAAGTGGTTTGCGGAATTTTCGGGCAAACCGCTCCAAATAGTGTTGGGCCAAAAGCAGGATATCCTCCCCACGTTCTTTCAGCGGTGGGATTTTAATGGGGACGACATTAAGACGGTAATAAAGGTCTTGGCGGAATCTTTTTTGTCGGGTGGCGTCTTCCAGGTCCAGATTGGTGGCGGATATGATCAACACATCGACGGCCACCTCCATGGTGCCTCCGACGCGCCGGAATGTTTTGGACTCTAAAAAACGCAGCAATTTGACCTGCATCGGTAGGGGTAAATCGCCGACCTCATCCAGAAAGAGGGTGCCGCCATCGGCCAGTTCGACCAGGCCGATCTTGCGTTTTTTGGCATCGGTGAATGCACCTTTTTCATATCCGAACAGTTCGCTTTCCAGTAAATTTTCAGGAATTGCGGCGCAATTGACATCGATAAACTGTTTGTCCGCGCGGGCGCTGAGGTTGTGGATCGCCTTGGCAATCAAATTTTTGCCCGTGCCGCTGGCACCGCGCAATAGGATGGTGGTGTTGTCGATACGGGTCAGCATGGTCACGATGTGGTGGAGTTTTTTTACCGGTTCGCTGGATCCGATAAAATCATCCAGACGGACATTGCTGGACGCACGTTGCCGATGATGCTCGACTTCCCTGATCAGCTTGTTCTCGTTCAAGGCCCGTTCAATAATGATGCCGATTTCGTCCAGTTCAAAGGGTTTGTTGAGATAGTCGAAGGCCCCCCCCTTTAACGCCTGAATGGCCGACTCCATATCGCCGTGCGCAGTCATGATGATGGTCAGCGCTGATCGCAGCGTCTGCCGGATCGTGTGGAGGACTTCCATACCGTGGACATCGGGCAGCTGCAGGTCGAGAAACACCAAATCCGGCTCCGCGACCTGGATGTAATCCAAAAAAGGGCGGGCTTCATAAAACGGCTTAACCCGATGGCCCAGGGCGGTGATTTCAAGCTCCAGCGAATCGACCAGGACCTTTTCATCGTCAAGAATGGCAATTTCAACCACAGTGAACCTCTTTGGAATGATACGAATGTTTTTTAAAAACCATCCGGAAGGTGGTGCCTTCGCCTTCGACACTTTTCGCATCGATGCGAACCCCATTGTTGCCGAGCAATAGCTTTACGATGGAAAGTCCCAGCCCGGTTCCTTCCTTGGAAAGGGAAAAGAAAGGGTCAAAAAGATGGGTGATTTTTTCCTCCGGGATGCCATGACCGTTATCACTGAGAGTTACCGTTAATTTGTTGTCCGGGGAAACGCGTGAATCCATTCGTATGACGCCCTTATCCGGTTCGACCGCCGCCAGGGCGTTCAGAATCAAATTGATCAGCACCTGGACCAATTGTTCGGGCGCTACATTGACGCAGTGTCTGGCAACCTTATTGATGATCCTGGCGTTTTTTTTCCGAATTTCGGAATCCAGTATGGTTAACGCCCGATTGATGATATCGACCAGATCGCAGGGTTTCTTGTGGGAAGGTTTCGGCCGGGAAAAATGCAGGAGGTCCCCCACGAGTTTATTGAGCCGATCCACTTCTTTGGAAATGCCAGTGGCCAGTTCTTTGTTTTCCGCTGACGAACTGCGCTTCGCCAGGACCTGGGCGCTCGTTTTGATCCCGGCCAGTGGATTGCGCACTTCGTGGGCAAATCCGGCCGATAAAAGCCCTAATGACGCCAGCTTGTCCGCCTGAATCAATTCTCCCTGGCGCTTTTGGAGTTCTTCCGCCATGGTGTTGAACGCCACGGCAACCCGTCGCGTTTCGATACCCTTGATAGAAGAAATGCGGTATGACAGATTACCGGAAGCGAATTCCTTGATGCCGTCGATGATCCTAACCAGCGGCTTGATGGCAATGCGGCTGGCCGCCAGAGATACCGCCATGGCCACGAATGCCACAAACGCCGCAAACGCTAATAAGCGCCCGGACAATCGGTTTACATCTTTCAACAGGATTCGTTCCGGTACGCGGACGCGGATGTCCCAGTCCAACAGCGCCAGATGTGCGGTGAATTCTTTTTTGGTGCCCCGCATTTCTTTGGTGGCGCGGGGCTCATGGTAAACCACCGTGCCGTCACCGGTGGTGACGGTTTTTCGAATGCCGTCGCCGATATCCAGTTGTTGCGTGAATATCAAAAATTTTTCTAAAGCCACCTCCGTCGCCACAACGCCCACCGGACGTCCGGGATCCCTGAAATCATAGACGCGCTTGTACAACCGGATTTTTGGATTTTCCCGGGAGAGATCCACCTGATGACTGTAGGGGTTTTGACCCATAATGAGAGAATTGACAGCCATTTCAGGTTGATAACGGTCCCTTTCGCTTTTTGATGGTGTGGTGGCAACGACATGCCCATCGTTGGCCAAAAGGGTGATGCGGTCAAAGCTCTCCGTGTTGACACGAAAGAGTTCCAGCTTTTCCTGAATGGTACTCAGTTGCCCCCCCGACGGAAATTGTTGGAAAGAGAGCTGCACAAAAGGAAATTTGACGAGGATATCTAAATATTTGAAATGAATTTGCCCTAACGCATCAGTTTGTTCGGCGATACGCTGGACCAGTTTGGTCAAATAATCGTCCGTCAGGGTGTTGATGGAACGGCTGTAGGAGACCACGGCAAAATAAGAAATCACCATCATGGGGATGAAACCAAGGAGGATATAAAAGAGAAAAAGGTGCCATTTCAAGGAAATCTGCCGCATGATGGCGATGTAGCGCTTTTTGCCAGGTATGAAAACAATTTTTGTTCGGAGGCGCTATTGTAAAAAAAATGTCAAACTATTTCGAACACCTTGAAGTTCTGGTCGATTTCGAACAATTTGACAGTAGCGATCAGCCTAAGTCCATCATGAAAGAGGATGGCATGTCAAAATCCACTCCGCCAATCGAATCTTCGATAATGGACACTTCCGACCCCCACCCGATTTTTATCATGCGGTGGATCAAAATCGTTTGGTTGTTCAGTTGGCTGATCATCGCGACCGTACTGGTATTCCCTCCCATAACATTGGTTTCTTTGTTCAGTAAGACCGGCAATGGCATGTTTCATCTGGCGCGTTTCTGGGCCTGGCTGATCCTGAAAATAACAGCGGTCCATGTGGTTGTGCGCGGCGCTGACAAGATTGATCGCACCCGATCCTACATGATCATTGCCAATCACCAATCCCATTTTGATGGGCCATCACTGGCGTGGGGGTTAGGTGGACTTCAGTTCCGCTGGATTGCCAAGAAGGAATTGCTGAGCATCCCGCTTTTCGGCCACTGCCTGAATTCTTCCCGCAATATCTTTATCGATCGGACCAACCGTGAATCGGCCCATGCCAGTATTCAGGAAGGGATGACCATGCTTCCGGCCGGTGCAGGTGTGATGTGTTTTGCCGAAGGAACGCGTTCGAAGACGGGCCGGGTCGGGCCTTTTAAAAAAGGGGGTTTCGAAGCCGCATTGCGCCGAGGGATGCCCCTGTTACCGATCACCATCAACGGCAGTCGCCACGTTCTGCCCAAAGGCAGCTTGGTGTTCCGTCGCGGCATCATCGAGCTGGTCATCGCCGACCCCATCGAAACAGCTGGAAAATCATCAGACGATCTTGACGAACTGATCAAGGTTACCCGTCGCGTCATCTTATCGAATCACCTATCCCAACAATAGGCAGGGCCCGCTGACGCTGGAGACCGGTCAGCTTTTGAGATGGTTTAAATGCCTCTTCCATCTGGACGAATGGCAGACGATATGGCATGGTGTCCACACCAAAATTGCGGCAGACATGGAATCACAGCAAGGAATTCGATTGTGGCCAAGAAGAAATACTATGCTGTGCGTCGGGGGCACAAGACCGGAATTTATACCGAGTGGTTTGGCCCCGAAGGTGCCCAGGTGCAGATAAAGGGGTTCCCGGATGCTCAATACCGAGGGTTCCCAACCATGGAAGAAGCCCAAGCGTTCCTGCAGGAATTACCGCCGCCCTCTCAGACGCCCCTCTTTGATGATGAGGATCATGTAGTGGTTTATACCGATGGCGGGGCGATCGGCAACCCGGGGCCGGGCGGATATGGGGTGGTGGTGCTCCCACCCGGGGGGGAGATGAGGGAACTGTCGGGAGGTTACCGACGGACGACCAATAACCGTATGGAGCTTATGGCCGCTATCGTCGCATTGGAGTCCCTGGATGACAGTTCGCCCATCGTGCTGCACAGCGATTCACGCTACATGGTAGATGCCATCAATAAAAGATGGGTGTTTGCCTGGGAAAAAAGAGGGTGGAAAAAAGCGGATGGCAACCCGGCCAAGAATACGGATTTGTGGATGCGTCTGCTACAGCGGATTGCCATTCAGCGGGTGACATTTCGGTGGGTCAAAGGACATGCCGGACACCAGTGGAACGAGCGGTGCGACGAATTGGCCGGGAAGGCAATGGCCCGGTCAAACTTGGCGGCCGACACCTATTATGAATCCCTGTCAGAAGAACGGGCCGTCAACCATCGCTAAACGGTCGGCAATGATTTCGGACGCATGGCATTGCGCCGCTGAAACCGGTTTTCTGCAAAAGCATGTTCAGCGCCTGAGGCCTATCCCCATGAGGGGCATTTCTGAAAAAAGGGTTACTGCCAGCCGATCGGCTCGTACCCTTTGTCCCGCAGGCATTTTTCAACGAAGCGCCGGAAGATGGGATCCGGGTCGCCCGAACGGATAACACCCCTTGTCAATGCGCCGGCCGCCCCTCCGGCGGCGCCGGCGCCGGCACCTTTCCCCAAATTGCCCACGACGGCGCCCACTGCGGCGCCGGTCGCGCCGCCTACGGCCGCCCCGGTGGCCGTGTCTTTGGCGACCTGCTCACCTTTGTCCCCACCGGCACCATAATTTCGGGCTAGTTGCATACAATCGTCAATATCGGACGCAGCCTTCTCCTGTCCCACCATGGTCAAATGATAATTGGGATATAGAACCGGACGTTTGGCGGCGCAACTCGATAGGATGGCAGCAAGCATCATGAAAAGAATGACGACGAGGATACCGTCACCGCAGCCCAGCGAGGATTTTTTCGTTATCGGTCGACTGGCAAAACGCCATCGCAAGTAAACTGTCATGTTATGCCGTGATCGTGTCATTATGGTCGTTTGGGTTTTCCAGGTTTTAATACGCCAATGATCGGGCTGACCGAATGTTCCGGATCGTTATGCGGCGATGGCGGCAGCATGCGATGGATTGGTTTGGGGCCAGAATGATGGCGAATGGCTTTTTGCAGGGCCTGGTCAAAGCTGATGCTTTCACGTCTTCGCTTTTCCGCGCCGGAAGAAGTGGGGTAGCGATACCAGGGACGATAATGGTTCCGGGCATCGTGTTGCAGCCATTCCATCAGCGAACGAAACGGTATTTTTGGAAAATGCTGGCATAGTATCGCCAGCATCTGAATCGTGCGATCGAACAGATGGGTGACGGTCGGTGCAGGGAACACCGTTTTTTCTTGCCGTGCAGTCTTGGAATCGGGGGGCGAAACGGGCTTCCGTGTCGCCGGAAGGCGGCGTTTCAGGAAAGCGAAGGCCAAATTGGCATCCTGGAGATTCTTTGCCGCAATCGTTTTCAAGGCGGACCCATTGGAATAACGGTCAGGATGCCACAGTTTGACTTGTTCGCGATAGGCCTTTTTGGCGTCCGCCAGTGAGGAATTCGAGGCTATTCCCAATATTTCCAGTGCGGTATGAAAGTCCATCCCTACTATTCCCAGCGGTTGCCGCCGCGATGGTGCAGTTCGATGGTGTCGACCTCGCCTTTTTCGCTGATGAAGACATTGATCCCAAAACTTACCGTGCTCACGATCAGGGAACCGAAGATGGCTGTCCAGAAACCGTGGACGTCAAATCCAGGGATCAAGGCCGAGGCCATTTTGAGCATGGCGGCATTGATCACAAAAGTGAAAAAGCCCAGGGAGAGGATATTGATCGGCAAGGTCAATATCAGCGCGATGGGTCGGAAAAACGCGTTCAGGATGCCTAAAATGGCCGCTGCCCAAAACGCGGCCAGGAATCCGCTGACATGGATGCCATCGAGCAGGTAGGCGGCGATGGCAATTGCGCAGGTGACCGTAAGCCAACGAATAAGTAAACCTTTCATGAATAGTTCCTTAGCGGTCCTTGAGAATTTGGGGGCGTCCGATGCTGAAGTAGGCAAATCCCTGGGATGCAATCATCGCAAAGGAATACAGGTTGCGGCCGTCAAAAATGATAGGGGCCGTCAGCCGCTCCTTGATCCGCCCGAAATCCGGATTGCGGAACTGGTTCCAGTCGGTCACCACCGCCAGGGCATCAGCCCCGTCCAATGCATCGTACTGTTGATCCACGACATGCACAAGATCGTTTTCGGACAGGGTTTGATGCGCATTGGGACCGGCAACAGGGTCGTAGGCCTGTATCCGCATGCCCTGGGCCGTCAGATCGGCGATGATATCGAGGGCCGGGGCTTCACGGATATCGTCTGTGTTGGCCTTGAAGGCCAGACCCCACAAGGCCAGGGTTTTCCCGGCTACTCCCCCCTGGTTCGCATAGTAATCCGCAATTTTTTGAGAAAGCCGTTTTTTCTGTTGTTGGTTGACGCTGTCGATGGCGCGGATCAGCTCGGGTTGGTAGCCGTTCTCCTGGGCCGTGGCAATAAGGGCCTTGACGTCCTTGGGAAAACAGGACCCCCCATAACCCACCCCGGGATAGATGAACTTGTACCCGATGCGATGGTCGGAACCGATGCCGTTGCGGACTTCTTTGATATCCGCGCCGACCCGTTCACAGATATTGGCGATTTCGTTGATGAAAGAGATCTTGCTGGCAAGCATGCAATTGGCAGCATACTTGGTCAATTCAGCGCTCTTGACCCCCATGATCATCAGTTTGTCCCGGCTCCGGGCAAACGGGGCATAGAGGGCTTCCAGCAGTTTGGCGGTGCGGATATTGTCCGTACCCACAATGACGCGGTCGGGCTTCATGAAGTCGTTGATGGCATCGCCTTCTTTGAGGAATTCCGGATTCGAGACGACATCGTATTCGACCTTGACCCCGCGTTCGGCCAGCTTCTGCCGGATAATCGCGTTGAGCTCATCGGCTGTGCCCACCGGCACCGTCGATTTGTTGATAATGATCTTGTATTCCTCGAGGACGCTTCCGATTTTTTCACCCACGTTCCGTACGAAGGACAGGTCGCAGGACCCATCGGCACGGGGGGGCGTTCCCACACAATTGAAAACGAACAGCGCCTGGGAAATGCCCTCGGTCAGGTCGATCGTAAAGGTCAGGCGGCCTTCTTCGGTATTGCGTTTGACCAAGACATCAAGTCCGGGCTCGTGGATATGGATACGGCCGTTTTTAAGATTATCGATGATGTCAGGGTTGATATCGATGCAACAAACCTCATTGCCCATTTCGGCAAAACAGGCTGCTGTAACAAGTCCGACGTACCCGGTTCCGACGACGGCAAGATTCATAGATCAACTCCGTTGGGTGCGATGTTATGGGAGAACATAATTTTGATCATATATACCCCTGTTGCCCGAGAACGATAAGAATTCGCTGGGCGGCCTCATCAGGGGTCAGCTCTGTGGTGTCCACGACCACTTCCGGATGTTGCGGTGCTTCATAAGGGTCATCCACCCCGGTAAAGCCTTTGATCAGGCCAGCCCGGGCCTTGGCGTACATGCCCTTGCGGTCGCGCTTCTCACAGGTTTCCAAGGGGGTGGCCACGTGGACTTCGAAAAATCCGCCATATGCCTCGATGACCTGGCGGATTTCGCGACGCGTTATTTCATAAGGTGCGATGGGCGCGCATATGGCAATACCGCGATTTTTGGTAATTTCACTGGCCACAAATCCGATGCGCCGCACATTGATATCCCGGTCCTCTTTGGAAAAGGTCAATTTGCTGGATAAATTGCGCCGCACGATATCGCCATCCAGCAGGCTTACCGGGCGGTCGCCTTTTTCGAGAAATTTGGAAAAGAGCACTTGCGCGATGGTGGACTTGCCGGCCCCCGAAAGGCCCGTCATAAACACGGTAAACCCCCGGCGACGCGGCGGCGGGAAGGAACGTCGCAGTTCGGCAATCACCTCGGGAAACGTTATCCATGCGGGAATGCGTTTGCCGGACCCGATCCGACCCCGGATATCGGTACCGCTCATCGAAATGGTTTGAGTGCCTTCGGGAATATGGTCACTGAAACGGAATTCATCTTCGAACGGCAGATAGACCATTTCATTGAGGGAAATAATGTCGATGCCAATTTCATCCGATAACTCTTCGGCCGTTTGGCGTGCCGCTTCGGCCGGATAATAATCGTGTCCCTTTGCATCTTTGCCGGGGCCGGCATGGTCATGCCCCACAATAAAGTGCGTGCACCCGAAATTGCGGGCAATGATGGCATGTAGCAGCGCTTCCCGGGGGCCGGCCATGCGCATGGCCAGGGGCAAAAGGTTGAGGATATGGCTGTCCGGCGGGTAGTGATGGCCGATGAGTTTGTGGCAGCGCACCCGTGTGTAATGATCGAAATCACCCGGCTTGGTCATGCCCACAATGGGCAAGAGCAGCAAGTTGGCATTGGCCTGCCGCATGGCATGCAGTGTCATTTCGAAATGGGGACGATGGATGGGGTGGCGTGTCTGGAACCCGACAATCCTTTTCCAGCCCAGTTTCTTATATATCTCCCGAACTTCGCCGGGCGTTAAACGGTTCTGTTTGAAATCAAAACGCAGGGGCGGGTTAAGCACCTCCAGCTTGCCGCCGACACAATAGTCGCCGCTGCGGTGATAAAGATAATGTACCCCGGGGTGGTGGGTGTCGGTGGTGCCATATACCCGCTGAGCTTCTTTTTCGCGATCCAAAGGCCATATTTCATCGATGTGCAGGATGGCCAGGAGAAACCCCTCGGGGTCGCGCAGGGCAACGGACTGCCCGGTTTCCAGGTGTTTCACCGTGGTTTCCGAGACATCGAGGGTGATGGGCAAAGGCCACAGGGTTCCGTCCTGCAAGCGCATGCGGTCCAGCACGGATTCGTAGTCCGAACGGGTCATGAAACCGTCCAGCGGGGAAAAGACGCCGGTGGCAAGGAGCTCCAGATCGCAGAGCTGACGCTCGTTCAGGGAAATATCCGGCAGACTGAACGACAGGTCTTTGAGCAGGCGGCGACGCTCCTCGTCAACGACGAGATTCACAAGAGAAGCAACAGGGGGCATAGGTCGGTAGCTCCGGAAGCGATTAGAATCGGCGCACCAATATTTCAGGCGCTGGCGATGTCAGGGCACTGGTTGATGTTATACATCAAACTCAATTCCCCTAGCCTTGACGATGAACCAGGGGTTGCGTAAATTTTCTTTATTGTAACGCATGGGTTCCCCCGAATCAAATACCACCATTTCAGCCCCGGCCGCCTCGGCAATCGCCTGGCCGGCAGCTGTATCCCATTCCATTGTGGGGCCGGTGCGCGGATAGAGTTGTGCACGTCCTTCGGCCACCATGCAGATCTTCAGTGAGCTGCCGGCTGGAATCAAATCGACCTCACCGTGCATGATCTTCAATTTTTCAACAATGGCATCAACGTCCGGCGTGCTGTGCGATCGGCTGCCAACCACGGTGAACCGCTTCGGCGATGGCAAGGGGAGGCGTTCAGCCGAAGCGCACAATTCGGATATCGGACGGTGCTTGTTTTCGGCAATAATCGGCAGCGCTGCCAAACGGCCAGCGGCCGCCTCCATTTTATAGGCACCGTTTTGTGTGGTGCCGAAATAAAGAACATCGGCCACCGGTACATAAATGACGCCCATAACTGGCTTTCCGTAGGTAATCAGCGCGATATTGACCGTGAACTCACCATTGCGTTTGACGAACTCTTTTGTTCCATCCAACGGGTCCAACAACCAGAAGGTGTTCCAGGCTTGGCGTTTTTTGTAGGGAAGTTGACGGCCTTCCTCACTCAGAATCGGGAAATCGGTGGTTTCCAGCTGTTCGACAATGATCCGGTGGGATTCAGAATCGGCCAGCGTCAACGGTGATTGGTCCGGTTTGTGCGCAACGGTAAAATCAGTTTTATATATTTTTAAAATGGCCTGGCCGGCCTCAATGGCCGCTTCAATTGCCTGATAAAGCAATGGTCCCATTGCGCTCCTTTTGCTCCCTATAAACAGTGCATGCCATGCTCTTGTGTCATCACCTATTGCGACACAAAAACGCACATTACCCGCTATGTGACGCAATAAAAATCAACGTACTGTATTTAATGGATAATAAATCCATGTGCAACAACAAACACCCTTTCTCTTTATCGCCACGTAAAACGCGAGGGAACAAGGATTTATCCATGGCTATGCCCTTGCCAATCGATTCTGGTGGAGGGTATAGTAGCGGGGTTTTCAATACCGAATGGGAAAAATTGCAAGGGGATGAAAGCGCACAAGATGGATGCCATGCACATCCCTATGCCATATGGCACGGTCTGAAAGAATGGGGTTCGATGTCAAACGGTTTCATCATTGCGGGCACGTCCAGCGGCAGCGGTAAAACCACGTTGACTCTGGCTTTTATGGCAGCCTTGTCGGCACGGGGCTACCGCCTGGCGCCTTTTAAAATTGGGCCGGATTTTATCGACCCCGGCCATCACACCCGGGTTACGGGTGCCGCCAGCCGTAATCTGGATGGCTGGATGCTGACCAGAGACTACAACCAGACACTCTTTGACCGGTGCCGCCAAAAAGCTGACTTGGCCGTGGTTGAGGGGGTAATGGGGCTCTATGACGGTTACGATGGACGCAGTGAGGCCGGCTCCACCGCCCAGATGGCCAAATGGCTCAACCTGCCGGTTGTATTGGTTGTGGATGCCCGCAGCATGGCCCGCAGCGCCGCTGCTCTCGTGCAGGGTTTCGAACGTTTTGACCCCGGGGTCCGATTTGCCGGTGTCGTCTTCAACCGCATCGGCAGTGCGCGGCATCTGACCTACCTGGAGGAAGCCCTGGAAGGGCATGTGGCGATGCCCTGTCTGGGCGGCATTCCCCGAGATGCATCCATCGAGATTCCCGAACGCCATTTGGGACTGCACACGGCCGACGATCATCCCCTGGAAAAAGAAAAGATCACACGGCTGGCCCAACTGATTGAAACGCACATTTCCATGGACGGCTTGCTGGCCACTTTAGAGGCACCGCGCGCCAGTGGCCGCCCCTTGGTCGCTGCGGGTGGAAAAAACATCGATCGGGTCCGCATTGGGGTCGCACGGGACGCGGCCTTCTGCTTTTACTACCCTGACAATCTGGAACTCATGGAGGATTTCGGCGCCGAAATCATTTTCTTCTCGCCGTTGACTGATGGCACGTTACCGGAAGACCTCGACGGGGTGTATTTTGGCGGCGGCTATCCTGAGTTGTACGCGGCTTTGCTTGCGTCAAACAGCCCCTTAAGGACAGCCGTAAGGGGCTGCAGCCAGTCGAATATGCCGATTTATGCGGAATGCGGTGGCTTCATGTATCTCTGTGATCATCTGACCGACCTGGATGACCAGACTTATCCCATGGCCGGCTGTTTTCCTTTCGGTACCCGCATGCTGACCCGTCGCAAGGCGCTCGGCTATCGGGAAATCCAACTCACCGCACCATCGCCATTGGGACCGGCAGGCCTTGTGGGACGAGGGCATGAATTTCACTATTCGGAATTGTCCGCAACCGACAGCAGCATTGCCAGCATCTACGCCGTGACCCCGCGTTCCGGTGCGGCCCAATCGAGCGAAGGTTATCGGATCCGCAAAACCTTGGGCAGCTATATCCACTTGCATTTTGGCAGCAATCCCGATATGGCCAGACACTTCGTGGCGAGTTGCCGCCTGTTTCGGGAAGAAAGGATCCAACGACGATGACGCCGGCTGAAATCGAGGCCCTCAGTTTTACCATTATCGAACAGGAAGCCGGAAATCATGGGTTTCCGGAAGACCAGTGGACCATCGTGCGCCGGATGATCCATACCAGCGCCGATTTCGATTACCTGACCAATGTTCGTTTTCACGCCGACGCCGTGAAAGCCGGGGTACAGGCCATCATGAACGGGCGCAACGTGGTCACCGACACCAATATGGCCAGGGCCGGGATCCGGAAAAGCGCCATCCTTCGGTTTGGAGGATCCCTGGAATGTCTGATCGACGATCCCACCGTGGCCCATGCCGCACGGGATTCCGGTTGCACGCGGGCCATGGCTGCGGTGGATGCGGCGATTCCCATGATGCGGGACGGGCTTTATGTCGTTGGCAACGCACCCACGGCGCTCCTACGGTTGATGGAACTCATCCGGTCCGGGAAGGCCACGCCTGCCTTGGTGATCGGGTTGCCGGTGGGATTTGTCAACGCCGCGGAATCCAAAGCACTGTTAGTGGAAATGAACATTCCCTTCATCAGCAATGTGGGCCGCAAAGGCGGCTCCAATATTGCCGCAAGTGTCGTCAATGCGCTCATTTTACTGGCTCTGGCAAAATCCTGATAGCGACCCAGTTTACGGAAATGAATCCATACCGGATATTACGCGGGTTGATATCTCAATCCGTGAGTGCATTGCGGAAGAGCATCAGGGAAATGGTTGGTGGATATGGCCAACAAACGATTACGGAGCGGCTTTACCACCGGGACGGCCGCTGCGGCCGCCGCCAAAGCCGCTTTACTGGCATTGCTACGTGAGGAAATACCCCAAACCGTTCGGATCGATTTCCTGAGTGAAGGCAGCGTTGTCATCCCGGTCCATCGCCTGGATCGTTTATCCCGCAATGTGGCCCGTGCAACCGTCATCAAAGATGCCGGAGATGATCCCGATGTGACGCATCGTGCGGAAATCGGCGCAACGGTGACCGTCACATCGACCGCAATCCTGCCGGGAAGTGATGCTGTCGTGCTGATCCGCGGCGGCAAAGGGGTCGGACGCGTCACCAAGCCGGGGCTCGAAGTGCCGCTGGGGGAGCCGGCCATCAATTCGGGTCCCCAGCGTATGATTCAAACCGCTGTCCGGCAAGTGCTGGGCAGCCATGCGCCGCCCATGACCATTGATGTCGAAGTGTTCGTTCCGGATGGCGCGCAGTTGGCCCGCAAGACCCTCAACGCCCGCCTCGGGATCGTCGGGGGGATTTCCATTTTAGGCACGACCGGTATAGTAAAACCGCTGTCCCACGACGCCTATACCGCCACCATCCGATCGGCTCTCTCGGTTGCCAAAGCGTCGGGACGGGACCCGGTGGTCATGACCACCGGGCGCCGCAGTGAGCGCCACAGCCAAAACCGATTCCCCGATTTGGCCGAAGAGCAATTCGTCCAGATCGGCGATTATTTTCAATTCGCGTTGACCACCGCCGCCGAAATGGCTTTTAAGCGCGTTATACTGGCTGTTTTTTTCGGCAAGGCTGTAAAAATGTCAATGGGCGTGCCGCACACACATGCCGCCCGATCGACGCTTCTGCTGGACCGGCTGGCCGACTGGACGGAAGAATTGACCGGACAGATCCAGCTGGCGGCGGCCGTTCGAAATGCCAACACGGCCCGACATGCTTTCGACCTGTTGGGTGATGGCCACCCGGCCATAATCGCCAGGGTAGGGCAGGGGATCGTTACCCACGCGACGGCCTTTGCCGGAGAAAAACTAATGGTCAGAAGTATGATTTTCGATTATCAGGGGGCCATCGTTTACGATTCCGAACTGTAAATTATTTCAACCATTACTTTATCTAAAATATTACAACATTCCGATAACAAAATGGAAAGCACACCCCGAAAAGCGGTAGGGCCATATCCTGTCGATGTTATCGGCATGGGGATGTCCCCGGATGACCTGACGCCGGCCCATCTACGCCTGATAGAGGCGGCGGATCTTCTGGTGGGCGGCCGGCGCCATCTGTCGTCCTTTAAAGACCGGGTTCCGGATACGCATGAAGTGACCGCCGATTTAAAGGGGCTGGTTGACATCATCAACAAGCGACACTCAAGGGAACGCATCGTCGTCCTGGCTTCGGGAGACCCGCTCTACTATGGCGTTGGGGCCTATCTGGTGCGATCGCTGGGGCGTGACCTAGTCCGGATCCATCCCAACATCACGTCGGTGGCAGCGGCCTTTGCCCGTCTGGGGGAACCCTGGCAGGACGTGCAGGTGGTCAGCCTGCATGGCCGCCGCCCGGAAGACCAACTGGAAAAGGCCCTTCGTACGACGGATCGTCTGGCGGTGTTTACGGATCCGACTTCTTCACCGCAATGGCTGGGGGGGTTCTTACGCCGCTGCCGGATCCCGGATATCCAGATCGGGGTTTTTGAACGCATGGGGTCTGCCGACGAACGGATTTCCTGGCATACACCGGAATCAATAGACGCAGAAGATTTTAATACCCCCAACATGGTCATTCTCAAGAAAATGACGCACGAGGATAGGACATTTCCGCCACTGCATCTGGGGATGCCGGAATCGGCCTTCGATCATCAAGGGGGCTTGATTACCAAAACAGAAATTCGGGCTGTCTCCCTATCCCGCCTGCGCCCGATGCCGCAACAGGTTTTGTGGGATCTGGGTGCCGGCAGCGGCGCGGTTTCGATCGAGGCCTCACTGCTCATGCCGGGCGGACAGATCTGGGCCGTGGAAAAAAATCCGGATCGGATTGCCCAAATTCTTGCCAATCGGGATCGCTTTGGCGTTCCCCATATGGAGGTCGTGCAAGCGGTTTTACCACAGGGCCTGTCGCGGCTGCCCGACCCCGATCGTGTCTTTATCGGCGGGGGCGGTCGGAATTTGACCGAAACCATTGCCATTGTTTGTCAGCGCCTGACGAGAAGCGGCGTCGTGGTCGTTAACACTGTCCTCATGGACAGTCTGCATGATACGGTCCGGTGCCTGCGGGATCATGGGTTGACCACCGACGTGGTGCAGGTTCAGGTGAGCCGCAGCCAGCCATTGGGGGACAGTGATCGCATGCAGGCCATTAACCCGGTCTGGGTCATCCAGGGATTTCGTGATGATAGCTGACGACGAACGCCACCCATCCAATACCGCCCAGCGACCATCAAACGGAAAGCAGGATCACATCAATCCATGAGGTCAAGATGACACAGGACCATCCCCCCGTACTGTTTGTCGGCGCCGGCCCGGGCGATCCGGAGCTGATCACCGTCAAAGGACAAAAGGCTCTCGCGAAAGCCGATCTCGTCATATATGCCGGATCGCTGGTGCCGGAAGCCGTCCTGCAATGGACGCCCGCCAGTGCTCGCATCCTGAACAGCGCCGGCATGACCCTGGCGGAGATCGTCGCGGAAATGGAAAACGCCTGGCTGGAAGGCCAGCAGGTGGTCCGTCTGCACACGGGTGATCCCAGCCTTTACGGCGCCATTTTCGAGCAGATGGCCGAATTGAACCGCCAGTCGATTCCCTACCGGGTGGTTCCGGGCGTGACCGCCGCGTTTGCCGCCGCCGCTGCCATGGGAATCGAATACACGCTCCCGGAAATATCCCAGACCCTGATCATTACACGGATGGAAGGGCGCACACCGGTGCCGCAACGTGAGGCCCTCACCTCCCTGGCGTCCCACAAGGCCACCATGGCCATTTACTTGAGCATCGGGTTGATCGACAAGGTGGTCGAGGTGCTGCAGGCGGCCTACGGGACGACGGCCGCATGTGCGGTGGTGTATCGGGCCAGTCAGCCAGAAGAAAAAATCGTTTTTACCACGCTGGATCGCCTGGAGGAGGAGGTGCGCCGGGCCGGCATTCGAAAACAAGCGGTCATTATCGTGGGACGGGTGCTGGATGTCAGCCTGGAGAGCCTGCAGCATAAGTCAAAATTATACGATGCCGGGTTTACCCATGGGTACCGGGCCGTCGATCCTGGCGGTCCTGAAAAGCGAGGGGACGGTTGAACCTTCACGTAAAAAAGACGACAGCATGACACGATCCGACCGCATTGCGATTTGGGCCCTGACGCGCGAAGGGGCGCGCCTGGGTCGCCGCATGGGGCGGCTTTTGACCGGGAGCCATCTTTTTCTCGGTGGACAGGCTGGCGACACGGTCGAAAAAGAATTCTCGTTCGAGCGTTTAGGCGATGCCCTGCCAGCGCATTTTCATCGCTACGACGGTCATGTGTTCATCATGGCCACCGGTATCGTGGTCCGTTCGGTGGCCCATCTGCTGCAGCACAAAACCAAAGATCCCGCGGTGGTGGTGGTGGACGAGTGCGGGCAGCATGCCATCAGTCTGCTTTCGGGCCACCTGGGCGGCGCCAACGCCCTGGCCCGTCGAATCGGAGACGGCATAGGGGCACGGCCGGTGATCACTACGGCCACCGATCTGCAGAAGGTGCCCGCCATCGATCTCATTGCCCAGGAACGGGGGTTGTTCATCGAAACCCCCGAAAGCATCCGGCATGTCAGCATGTCACTGCTGGAAGGTCGATCGATTTCACTGCATGATCCTTATGGATATCTTGCTGGTGCCCTGCCGGATGAAAATTTACGGGCCAACGGCATCGCCACCGGATCTGTTGACCGTGAGAAGAAAATATCCCCTGGCCCCGGCGTGTGGGTGGACGACATTCGCGTTGACCTGCCGTCGGAAATCCTGATATTGCGACCCGCAACACTTTTTGTCGGTGTTGGTTGCAATCGGGGAACGCCTGCTGCCGAAATCAGGACGCTTTTGGACCGGGTGCTGGACCATCACCAATTGGCTGTAAACAGTATCGCAGGGTTGGCCAGCATCGATCTGAAAGCCGACGAAAAAGGACTGTTGGAACTGGCGGCAGCCCTAAACCGCCCACTGACGTTTTTCACGCGGGACCAACTGGCAACCATCAAGGATATCCCGTCACCGTCGACAATGGTTGAAAAACATGTAGGAGTCAAAAGCGTATGCGAAGCAGCGGCCATTCTGGCCTCGAAAAAAGGGCGAATCATCGCCCCCAAACAGACCACCCCCAACGCAACGATAGCAATCGCCCGCCAATCCTCTACATCGTCGGCATAGGCCCCGGGGCGCTCGACCATCTTTCACCCCGCGCGCGGGAGGTGCTATCCATCTGCGATACCATCGTCGGCTATGCCACCTATATCGACCTTATCCGTCCCCTCATCGATGGCAAGCAGATCATCAGCACGGGCATGACCAAAGAGGTCGACCGGGTCGATGCCGGGATTGCGGCCGCCCTTGAAGGGCGTGTTACGGCGATCATCTCCAGCGGTGATGCCGGGATATACGCCATGGCCGGTCTGATTCTGGAGATTTGCCAAAAACGGCAGCTGCCGTTGAAGACGTCCGGCGGACCGGGCGCTCCTGAAGCGCTACAAATCGAGATCGTTTCCGGCATACCGGCCCTGGCCGCCGGGGCGGCGCTTTTGGGGGCGCCGTTGACGCACGATTTTGCCGTGATCAGCCTGAGCGACTTATTGACCCCTTGGGAAACGATTGCCCTGCGGCTGTCGGCCGCGGCGCAATCCGATTTCGTTATCGTTTTGTACAATCCCAAAAGCAAGCGGCGACCTGATAACCTCCAGCGGGCCTGCGACATCATCGGACGCCATCGTCTGCCGGCGACACCGGCCGGCGTCGTCACGGGCGCGACTCGTGACAACCAGAGCGTGCTGGTGACCACGTTGGCGGATCTTCCCCGGGCCGAGGTGGGTATGCAGACCATCGTATTTATCGGAAATTCCACCACCGAAACCTATGACGGATTTATGATTACCCCACGGGGGTATGCCGGAAAATACGATATTTCCAGAGGAAAGGGTGACCTTTTGTCCGGGTCCGATGGCCAAAATGCCTGACAACGTATCGGATGCCAAGCCTTCCCGCGGCTTTGTGCATGTCTATACCGGAAACGGGAAGGGGAAAACCACAGCGGCACTCGGGCTTTGTCTGAGGGCGGTGGGGGCGGGGTTCCATGTCTATATCGCCCAGTTCATGAAATTCGGGACGTATAGCGAAGTCAGGGCGCTGAAGCGGTTGGGGGACCAGGTGACGCTGGAACAATACGGGACCGGACGCTTCGTGCGGGGAAAACCGTCGGATGACGATCGACGCATCGCCCGACAGGGAATGGAGGCGGCGCAACAGGCCGTCGCTTCCCGGCATTTTCAGATGGTCATTCTGGACGAAAGCATGGTCGCCCTTCATCAGGGCTTGCTGACCGTGGCGCAGATCGAAACATTGATTGATGCTTGTCCGGCAGCCGTGGAACTGGTCCTGACGGGCCGTCATGCCGCGCCGGAAATCATTGCAAAGGCGGATGTGGTGACGGACATGCGCGAGGTGAAACATTACTACCAGAAGGGTGTCACAGCGAGGACCGGCATTGACAAATAAAGCCCCAGCACGTTGCCTTGCTGTTTTTGGCACCGGTTCCGATGTCGGAAAAAGTGTGGTGGCAACCGGCATATGCCGCGCCCTTCACCGCCAGGGGCGTCACGTGGCCCCCTTTAAAGCCCAGAACATGTCCAACAACTCCGGCGTAACGCCGGAAGGCCTGGAAATGGGACGAGCCCAGATTGTCCAGGCCGAGGCGTGTCATCTTGCGCCGCACGTGGACATGAACCCCATCCTATTGAAGCCCACCAGCGAGGTCGGCTCCCAGGTGGTTCTGCTGGGGGAAGCCCGATCCAACCAGTCCGCCGTGGAATACCACAAGGACAAGGATCAGCTTTTAGAAGTCGCCTGCGGGGCGCTGGACCGGCTCCGACAAACCTTTGAAACAGTGGTGCTCGAAGGCGCTGGGTCGTGTGCCGAAGTCAATCTGGCGGCCCATGATATCGTCAACTTTCGAATGGCCGAATATGCCGATGCTCCGGTGATCCTGGTGGCAGATATCCATCGGGGCGGGGTTTTTGCACAGATTATCGGCACGCTGGAATGCCTCGAGGAAGACCAGCGGCGACGGGTGGCCGGTTTTATTGTGAATCGCTTTCGGGGCGATTTGCGCCTGTTTCAGGATGGCGTCGATTGGATTGAAAAGCGCACCGGAAAACCCGTTTTCGGCGTTTTGCCCTGGTACCGGCATTTTGTGATCGACCAGGAGGATTCGGTGGTTATCGAACAGCCTGAACCGGTGAAACCAACGGCCAACGGTCATTGCCTGGTGGGGGTGATCCGTATCCCGCACATTTCCAATTTCACGGACTTCGATCCGTTGCAGGCCGTGGCGGGACTGGCCGCCCCCTTTCTCGAAAAAGTGCAATCCCTGGAGGGGTTTCACGCGATCATCCTGCCGGGATCCAAAAACACGCGATCGGACCTGCATTGGCTGCATGAAAGCGGCTGGTCGGCTGTCATTCGACGTTACTATACATCCGGCGGACATGTTCTGGGGATTTGCGGTGGTTACCAGATGATGGGTAGGGTGGTGTTCGACCCCGAGGGTCTGGAAGGAGAACCGGGGCAAACCGAAGGCCTGGGATTGCTGCCGGTGGAAACCGTTCTGCAGGCCCCTAAAACCACCACCCTGACCCGCTACCGCTGGGATGGGGTCGAAGGACGTGGATATGAAATCCACATGGGGCAGACGCAAGGGGTAAATGCCAGTCCGTTGATGCAAATTTTAGAACGCAATGGCCAGACCTGCCAGGATGAGGACGGGTGCCGGGCAGACGGGGGCCGGGCGATCGGTACCTATATGCATGGTCTGTTCGATACGCCGGCTACGACCGGGAAATGGCTTGCGCAAATTGGCCTGGCGCATCTATCGGTGGATTCTCCGCAAGGTCCCCAAGTGCGTCATCAGGCCTATGAAGCCCTGGCAGATCACATGGAAAGCCATCTCGATATGGATGCCATCACCCGGCTTGTTCGATAAAAACGGACCGGTTCAAGGCCCGTCACGCCGGGCCTGGGCATTGTCCTTTCAACGATAAGCGAAATAAGACGGTAGTTATAATGTTTAACTTTATATTTAATATGATAACAACCTGTAATTAAACATGATAGAATTATACATAGGTGGCTGCCGCTCCGGCAAAAGTTCAGCGGCCCTGCAGCGTGCGAACCGGATGGGTGTCAACCGCAAGCTTTTTCTCGCAACCTGCCAGCCCCATGATGCGGAAATGCGCGCCCGGGTCGAACGGCATCAACAGGAGCGCGACGCAGGTTGGGAAACCGTTGAAGAACCCCTCGATATCGCCGGCATCATTCGGCAGCATAGCCGTCCCCAAACCGTTATTCTGGTGGATTGTCTGACCCTCTGGCTGACCAATTTGATCGTCGGGGAAGCGGACGATATGGCCATCAAGCAGCACATCACGCTTCTGCAGGAGGCCCTATCCGGTGCGCCGGGACCGGTCTTGCTGGTGGCCAACGAAGTCGGCCTGGGGATTGTCCCCGACAATGCTATGAGCCGCCGTTTTCGCGACTGGGCCGGCAGCCTTAACCAGCGGATCGCCCGGTGCGCCAGTGAGGTCATTCTCACCGTTGCCGGTATTCCGATTCCAATCAAATCCCTCACCAGGGCCAATTTGCAGGAAGACGAATGAAACCCTTTTTCGCTGCCATTCAGTTCCTTACGATCCTCCCGATAGGGGCAAGGGGGACCTATATGCCGCGGGCCATGATTGCCTGGTTTCCCATCGTGGGGCTGCTGTTGGGGTTGCTGCTGGCTGTTTTCGATGCCGCCGTTTCACGGCTGTGGGCACCATCGGCGGTGGCGGCGCTCGACATGGTGCTACTGATCCTGTTGACCGGGGCGTTACACCTGGACGGACTGGGCGACACTGCGGACGGGTTATACGGCCAGCGTTCCGCTGAAAAGGCCTTGTCCATCATGAAAGACAGCCGCATCGGCGCCATGGCCTTGGTGACCGTCGTGGCCGCTTTGGCGCTCAAATGGAGCGGCTTATCCGGTCTAGCGCAGGATCGTTTCCTTCTGTTGATGTTGATCCCGGCCTATGCCCGTGGCGCCATGCTTTTCGGCATTCGTGGATTGCCTTACGGCCGCCGTGCGGAGGGAACCGGTTATGACCTTTTCGCAACGCCACTGACACATCGTGATTTCGGTGGACTGGTCCTTGTGGTAGCCCTTTCCGGATTGTTAGGATGGCCGGCCATATGGTTGAATCTGGTTTTTATCCTCATGGTCCTCCTGCTGCTGACCTACTACCGTCGTAAAATCGGCTGCATTACCGGTGACATGCTGGGCGCCATGACCGAATTGACGGAAAGCGGACTTTTCCTTTTTATGGCCATCACGGTGTTGCCGTGATCCGGGGCCATGGTGGGAATATCTATGCCCTGGCCGAATCGCTCGGTTGTCCGGTCGACGCGATCATCGACATGAGCAGCAATGTCAATCCGTTGGGACCGCCACCCGGTCTCATGGACCACCTCCAAAACCATATGAACCTCATACGGGCTCTGCCGGAGGTGGATGCTGATGCTGCCGTCAGGCGGTTTGCGGAACATTTCGACATACCCGTCAACCAGGTCCTGGCCGGCAACGGCACCACGCAGTTGATCTATGCCCTGCCGCGGGCCCTGGAAACCCGGCTGGCCCTTATCGTCGGGCCGACCTATGCGGACTACCACGATGGATGCCGCCAGAACCAGGCGGACAGCGCTTATTGGCTGACACGGGAGGGGGATGATTTCCAACCGGATTTTAAGGCCATGGAAAGCCTGCTGACGCCCTGTGATGCGGTCTATATCTGCAACCCGAACAACCCGACGGGTGTTCTTGTCGAAGGGGACGTGCTGCGCCGCCTCAGCCGCAAGTTTCCGAACAAAACCTTTGTGGTGGATGAATCCTATCTGCCGTTCGTAGCGCCGCCGGAGCAATGGTCCCTTATGACCAAACGCCCGGACAATGTCGTGGTGCTGCACTCCATGTCCAAAATTTTTCGCATCCCGGGGCTGCGGATTGGCTTTATGGTTGGAGATCCGGCGCTGATAGAACGCATGCAGTCTTTTTCACTGCCCTGGAGTGTCAACAGCCTGGCCTTGGAAGCGGTCCAGTATCTGCTCGCGCCGAATGAGGGTATCGATCGTTTTGTTGATGACACCCGGCGCATGCTGAACGACGAGAAAGAAGCGATGACCCGGCGTTTGTCCGGCATTCCCGGTATCCGTTTGTTTCCCAGCGCAACCGGTTTTTTCCTGGTTCGGTTGCCCGATCCGCATCGGTCGCAAGAGGTTTGCCGTCAGTTGGCGCAGAAAAAAATCCTCGTCCGGGACTGTGCCAATTTCACCGGCCTCTCCGATCGCTTCATCCGGATTTCCCTGCAAACCCGGGCAATGAACAAGAAATGTACCACGGCGCTTGAAGCGCTGCTTTCGACGTGATGCCCACGAGGTGCGCAACGCCGAAGAATCGCTATGTCTGAAAGCGTTTCAATGATCCTGTCGCTTAACATTCTGTTCGCGTTTATCATGGACCTGTTTGGGGGAGATCCGCCATCTTTGCCGCATCCCATCCGCTGGATGGGGCACGCCATTGCACGCTGGGAGCCGAGCTTCCGGTCACGGGACGCAAATTTGACCCGGGCCGGTTTGACATTCACCGTCGTCATGGTCGGGGGCGCCTGGTGCCTGTCGTTTATGCTGCTGCAAGCGGCCCAGGCGTTCAGCCCTTTGTGCGGTGCTGTGATCGAAATCCTGATGGTTTACTTCTGCCTGGCCACCCGCTCGCTTTACGATGCCGCCCAGGCTGTGGGAAAGGCGTTGCGCAGCAACGACCTGGCGTCCGCCCGCTGCCGCGTGGCCATGATTGTCGGACGTGAAACCAATCGTTTGGATGCAGAGGGCGTCCGTCGTGCCGCCGTGGAGACCGTGGCGGAAAACCTGGTGGACGGGATTGTGGCCCCGCTTTTTTATGCCGTGATAGGTGGCGGCCCCTTGGCCATGGCGTACAAGATGGTCAATACCCTGGATTCCATGATCGGTTATAAAAACGAACGCTACCGTGATTTTGGGAAAGCGGCGGCACGCCTCGACGACCTTGCCAACTGGCTGCCGGCCCGTTTGACCGTGCCGCTGGTGGCGCTGGCCGCGGCTTTTTTGAATGGGCGCTGGCGATCGGCGTTCGCCCTGGCATGGCGGGACGGGCAGAAGCACACCAGCCCGAACGCCGGTCTCTCCGAAGCGGCGTTTGCCGGTGTGCTGGCGGTTCGTCTGGGAGGACCCAACCGCTATCATGGTGTGATGGTGGCCAAGCCCTGGATCGGATCAGCGTTTGGCCCGGTGCGCGCGGGAGACATTACCCGCGCCTGCGACCTGATGCTGCTGACAGCGGTACTGGCCCTTTTGGTGCTTTGGGGATTGCCCCAAATGGCGATCTGTTTCGATCTGCTGTAAAAGGAAACGACCGATGCCCCAGTCATTTCAGACTCTGCCGCGGTCCTATAAAAAACGCTATCCATTCCGCATTGGCACCACTTCATTTATCTATCCGGCAGGTTATACCGAGAACATTGCCCGTCTGGGACCGCATGTGGATGAAATCGAGATCCTGATGTTCGAAAGCCATCCTGACTCCCGGCCCACCGGACAGTTGGTGCGAGAACTTGGTTCCCAGGCCGAGCAACTGTCGCTCACCTATAATATCCACTTGCCCACCGACCTCGATTTAACCGATCCGGAACCATCCCGCCGTCGCAGTGCCTGCCGAATTCTGCGGGAATTCATTACCACCCTCATGCCATTGGATCCTTCCGTTTACGTCCTGCATCTTCCTCCACCGGACGGCATCCGATCGGCTGAACATCTACACCGCTGGCACAGCATCGCCGCCGAGAGCCTCCGGAAAATCCTGTCCGCCGGGCTGCCCGGACGTTGCCTGGCCCTTGAAAATCTCTTTTTCCCCTATGATCGGCTGGATCCTCTGATCGAAGAATTCGATCTCAGCGTATGCCTGGATACCGGGCATTTGGCCCTGCAATCGGGTGACCTGGAGGCCTTTTTGCAAAAATACGGGCCCCGGATTGCCATCGGACATTTGCATGGCCTTTGCGATGGAGAGGACCACCGCGCCCTGGGTGGTCTCCCGGACCATTATTTGACGGTTCTGAAGAATTGGTTGGAAGGATTTCACGGCAGCGTGTCGCTGGAAGTTTTTGCTTTCGAGTCCCTTCTGGAATCCCTTACCTTTCTCGAAAGAATGATGGCGTCGGGGGGAGAATCAATTCCCAGCGGCGCACGATGACGCCTTCCGACATTTTTTCACCCATGATCAGGCCGATGTTCTGACTGCGATAAAGCGGGCCAGGTCGTTGACGGAAACGGTATCCACTCCCAGCATGGTTTGAACATTCAACCCGTCAATGATCGTGATCATCAGATGCGCCAGGGTTTCCCGATCGTCATAGGCAGGAAAGAGGCGGTCCAGCGCTTCAAGGGCCCGGGCATGCCAGTAGGCATAGGTTTCCTGGTAGCGTTTTTTGAGATCGTCGTTCCCGTTCATGGCCTGGCCCACAAGATTGAGATGCAGCCGCATGCGAATGTGGTTGCTTTTATGTTTTTGAAACAAGAGGCCGATCAACGCTTCCGGATTGGTTTGCGGTCCACCGGTTTCAATCAGTTCGAAAATAAAGTCGGTAATATCCCGCACGTGCTTTTCGGCGATATCGAACACAAGCGACGCTTTGGTGGCATAGTAGTAATACAGGGTTCCCTTGCTGATCCCGGCCGCCCTGGCTATAGCCGTCAGACTGACATCTTCCATGCCCCGCTCGACAACGAGGCGGCTGGCCGCATCGATGATCCGAGCCTTGCGGTTCAATTGGCGCTTCAACCGTTTGCGCGTGTCCATACCATTCTCCATTCGATAGCGATGGGCTGCCGATTATGACCCAAAATTTCGGCCACACATATCATATCATTAATAAATACAGATGTATAATATCGGCCAATTGGCCGACATTTAAGATTGACATTATCGATTGCCTGTGTCAACAGAATCTGAAGTGAATTCATCCACCGGGAGGCTGTCGACCATGCGGCCATTCCCAATGATGGTTGGGCGGGAGGGCTTATGGATAAAGGCTACACAGGCAAAATATTGAACGTCAATTTGAGTACCGGTGATATCAGCGAGGAATCCATTCCGGATGGGGTGTACGAACGTTTTCTGGCCGGCATGGGACTCGGGGCCTATATCCTGAACCGCGACATTCCGGCCAACGCGGATCCTCTGGGGCCCGACAATGTGCTGGGTTTCGTGGCCGGCATTCTGACCGGCACCGGCAGTTTATTCACCGGGCGGTGGACGGTGGTTGGCAAATCACCGCTGACCGGCGGTTGGGGGGATGCCAATTGCGGCGGTATGCTGGCGCCCGCCATCAAGCGCTGCGGTTATGACGGCATTTTCATCAGGGGCTGCAGTGATAGTCCCGTTTTTCTGGAAGTAAAAAATGGCAAGGCCGTGATTCATGCGGCCGGCGACCTGTGGGGCAAGGACGCCGTCGAAACCGAAGCCATCCTGACCGAACGCTGCCGCAAGAAAAAAATCCCCCGCGTGGCCTGCATCGGTCCGGCCGGCGAAAATCGGTCCCTGATATCCGGCATCTGCACCGACAAAGGCCGGATTGCGGCCCGCTCCGGTTTAGGTGCGGTCATGGGGGCCAAAAAGCTCAAAGCGCTGGTATTCACCGGTACGCGCAAGATAACGCCGCAGGATCGGGAAGAGATGCATCGCCTGAGCCGGAAGTGCAACCGCTGGGCCAGCCTTCAAATCCCCTTTGTCTCCGGGAGCATGATGGGCAAAATCGGCGCGCTCATGCGCATGCTTCCCACCCAGATGGCCATGGACGGCATGTTGTTCAAAATCATGCTCAGTAAATGGGGCACCACCTCCATGAACCAGATGTCGGTGGAAATGGGAGACTCGCCCATTAAAAACTGGAAAGGAACCAACAAGGATTTCGATGCCAACCGGTCCCGGACAGTGGACCCTGATATTTTTCGGCAGTGCGAGATCGTTAAATACCATTGCTATTCCTGCCCCATCGGTTGCGGCGGCATCTGCGCCACCAGCGGCAAATTCAGCGAAACGCACAAACCGGAGTATGAAACGGTTTTGGCACTGGGCGGCCTGTGTCTCAACGAGGACGCCGATAGTATTTTTTATCTGAACGAGTTGCTGAACCGAGCCGGTATGGATTCGATCTCGGCCGGCGGAACCGTGGCGTTTGCCATCGAATGTTTCGAAAAAGGGCTGATCACCAAAGACGATACAGATGGTCTCGAATTAAACTGGGGCAACACCGATGCCATCGTTGCGCTGATCGAAAAAATGATCCGGCGGGAAGGCATCGGCGATCTGCTGGCCGACGGGTCCAAAGCGGCGGCCCGAAAGATCGGCAAAGGGGCCCAACATTTTGCCATGCATGCCGGGGGACAGGAACTGCCCATGCATGACGGACGCTGCGACCCGGGATTTGCGGTCCATTATGCTGCCGAGCCCAGCCCGGGCAAGCATACCGTCGGCGCCCAGATGTATTACGAGATGTACCGCCTGTGGAAGAAAATCAAATCACTTCCCAAACCCGATATGGTCTACTTCAAAGGTCGCAAGTATGTGACCGACGAGGCCAAAGCCATCAGCGCTGCCGCCTGCAGCAAGTACATGAACGTCCTGAACGGCACCGGCACCTGTATTTTCGGGGCCTTCCTGGGGGCCGACCGGCTGCCTCTTTTTGACTGGATCAACGCCGCCACCGGATGGGCCAAGACACCGGAAGAGTATCTGGCCATCGGCGAAGCGGTGCAGACCCTGCGCCAGTCCTTCAATATCAAGCACGGGATCGATCCCCGGCAGAACATTCCAGGCCCCCGCGCCACCGGGCAGCCGGCCTTGAGCAACGGCGCCAACAAGGGACGCAGCGTCGATCTTGAGACGATGATTCGCGACTACTGGCAGCAGTTCGGCTGGGATCCGTCCAACGGCCATCCGCGGCTCGACGTCATGCCGCCCCCCGTCGACCCCCTGACCGGAACGACCCAGGTATAAGGTCGATACAGATGCCCAAAGAGAAAGGTCCGACAATGAAAACGGAAAACAGCCTGATCCCGGCATTCATTCGGAAAAAATGCATGGCCTGCAAAATCTGTGTGGATGACTGCCCGGTCAGTTGCATCGGCGTGGAAGCCAGTGGTACGGGCAAGGATCCCCACGGGTATCCTTTTCTGGAAGATGAAACGTTGTGCATCCACTGTGGCCAGTGTGCGGAAAATTGCCCGGTGGCGGCGATCCAGATGGCGGCGGCCTGATAACCGAAGCGATGTTGCGACACCCCCCATCGGGGACGGGAAAGGAAATGGGAGCGCGTATGGAACTGGTTTATCGTGAAATGTCACCCGGCCGAAGCTATCTGAAACGGGCCTACCTCAGCATCAACCTCTGGTTCATGGGACGTGCGATCCAGGCCGCCTCCCGTGTGGACGACCAGGTTCGCCGTGAATTCCGGTCCCTGCCGGATAAATTTACCTTTGCACTGGGAGTCATGCCGAACGGACCGTATTTAGTTATTCAGAAAAGTGGAACGGATACCGCCCGGTATATCGGACGGCGAATTATAGGCCAGCAGATAGACCTAATTATGGAATTTAAGCATCTGGAGGCCGGCATCCTGACCTTTACGTTTCGTGAGAATACACCTATAGCTTTCGCCAGGGATCGAATTGTCGTGGACGGTGAAGTTAATTATGCCTGCTCGGTGGTTCGAATATTTGATATCATACAAGTTTATCTGTTACCAAAAATCATTGCCCGCATGGCAGTTAAGCGCTACCCACGATGGCCATTAGGACGTAAACTGGTCAATCGTGCTCGGATTTATTGGCGAAGTATCATCGGATATTGAGGCCCTCTAATCCCAAACAGTTTATCACCGTTTCATGGCGTATGAACGCCACCCGGTTTCAGGATAAACCTCTATCGACGACAGGACGCTTATAATGTTTATGCCTACTTTCTTTGAATTCGAATGTCCGGTGAAAACCCATTGCGGCTGTCGAGCCCTTGACCATATTCCTTTCGAATTGCGCGCCATGGATGTCGCCAAACCCCTAGTGATCGGCGATGCGCCTGCGTCGTATGCCAAGCGATTTGGTTCCGTGTTGAACGCCTTTCGAGATGCCCAAATGACGATCGGAGTGGTAGAGGAAATCTCCACGGATGATCCACAGGCGGTTGTCCGCCAATTGGCGGCCATTTATCGGGATAAGGACTGTGACGCCATCGTGGCCGTTGGCCAGGGGCCTTTCATCGACATTGCCAAATGGCTGAATCTGGTGGTTTCCACCGGTCAGGAGACGCTTGACGCCTTTGCAGCGGGACAGGCTGTCCCTCGGTCGATTAAGCCCCTGGCGGTCATACCGTCTGCCGCGGCCGACGGCTACGAGGTGTCGGGCTTGCTGCGCATCGGAGATGCAACCGTCGCGTCTGTCAATCTGATGCCGCAACTCACCTTTATCGATCCGCGTTCAGTCGGTCAGCCCGACGATGTAACGATGGCCGAAACTGCCCTGATGGCGCTGACCCATGGGGTGGAAACTTTTTTTAGATCGGACGCCAACCCCATGACGGCGGTGTATGCCCGCACGGCTACCCGTCTGGCCCTGGACGCCCTGCACCAACTATCCGGAATAGGGGAGGGTGGCAATGATCTGGCGTGGACGGTGGCCCATGCCGCCGCCCTGGGCGGATGTGCCTTTGGCTGCGGCCCCTGTTCGATTACCCATGCCATCGGGCAAGCGATTGCGGCGAGCGGCAAGATGTCGGCGGCCCAGGCCATGGGGGTTGTTCTCTCTTACGCGCTGGAGCACCGTGCCGCAACGAATGGCCTTGATGGCGATGCCCTGTGGGGCCTGCTCTGCGACGGTGATCGCTACGCACGCACCCCTGACGGCCAGCGCGGGTCGGCCGCCTTCTATTTTTTGCGAAGCCTTCTGAACGACCTGTTTGATCGAACTGACGGTCAGATTCGGCGGACGTTACAGGACGCCGGTCTGACCCGTGAGGAACTCCAGGATGTGACTGTTATGACAGATCAACCGGCGGAAGAGGGCGAATCAGGGCCCCATGCCACCATCATGGCCCACGCCTGGGACGGCCGACCGCTTCGATAACGATTGAAACCCATCGCGAGGAGAGTTTGACGCTATGCTGCATGTGCCAGAATATTATGAATACTGTTGCCGGGTTAAGGTTGTGGCCGGACATGACGTGTTGGAACGAATTCCGGCGATACTCGAGCGGGTTCACGCCACCCGACCGATGATCGTCACGGATCGCGGCGTGGCCGGCGCGGGTCTTATCGACGTTATGACCGAGGCGATGGACGATCAGGTGATCATTGGCGGCATCGAAGACGACGTGCCGCCAGATTCATCCCTTGAGGTGGTTAAGCGGATTGCTGAAAGCTATCGTAATAATGGGTGTGATGCCTTGATCGCGGTTGGCGGCGGGTCTGTGTTAGATACGGCTAAAGGCGTTAATATCATGGTTTCCGAAGAAACCGATGATCCACTTGCTTTCAGTGGTGTGGGGACATTAAAGCGCAGGCTAAAACCCATGATTGCCATTCCCACAACTGCTGGTACCGGTTCAGAAACGACAATGGTGGCGGTTATCAAAGATCATAAACGACGCCAAAAAATGTTTTTCCTCAGTTATTTCTTGCTGCCGGATGTCGCCCTGATTGATTCACGGATGACCCTCACGTTGCCACCGGCTATTACTGCAGCAACCGCTATGGATGCACTTACCCACGCCATGGAGGCCTACACATGTCTTGCCAAAAATCCATTGAGCGATTCATGCGCTTTATCCGCCATCGAACTTATTATTCAAAATCTTATGCCGGTTATGAAGCAACCAGACTATCATGATGGACGGCTGGGCCTGGCCGTGGCCGCCACGATGGCTGGTATGGCGTTCTCCAATGCCATGGTTGGCATGGTCCATAGTTTAGGGCATGCCTTAGGCGCAGTATGCGGTATTCCCCACGGCATCGCTATGGCCATACTGTTACCTTATGGTTTGGAATATAACCTGCACCGAAATGGAAATTTAACTGCCGAATTACTCCTGCCGATAGAAGGGGCCGATGTTTACGCAAGAACCCCACATAACCAGCGTGCGCAAATCGTTATTAAGCGCATTAGGGAATTAAATCAGTCGCTTCACGAAATAACCAATGGGAAACATCCCCGTTTCCTGCGCGAAATCTATGATAGCAATGGCAATATAGCTGTTCCTACTGATAATTTCCCCGACATAATAACTGCCGCAAAAAACGATGGCACATTGGTCATTAATCCTGAAGATCTTGATGGCGAAGACTTTAAAATGGTGCTTGAAAATGCCTGGGCCGGGACGCCGCTGGATTGCACCCGTATCAAAAGAGGGTAGCGATACGGCGGCTTGACCCCTATCCGGAAACCCGCTATTTTCGGCCGACCAACACACCGCATCGGCACCTTTACCGGTGAAAGCCTGCGTGTCGGGCATGTCCCTGTCTATCGTCGCGTCACGCGGACCATCCGAAGCCTATAGCGGGCGCACTGCTTATGGCTCGGTGGTGTTGACCTGATGCTAAACGCGATCGCGAGACGAAATGGCCGGCTTCACATTATATACGGGCAATCGACTGGAACGGCTGGCCCGGGAACTGGCCACCCGATCCCGGCTCCGATCTGGTGATCCCTTCACGCCGGAAATCGTTGTCATCCAGAGCCGTGGCATGGAACGCTGGCTGGCATTGGAAATCGCCCAGCATTCCGGCATCGCCGCCAATCTGGTTTTCCCATTTCCGGAAACATTTCTGCAAACGGTCATCGAAGCCCTCCTCCCCGATGTCAAAACCGAAACGCCAATTCAGCGTGCGGCCATGGTTTTCGGCATCTTCGCCTTACTGCCCCGGCTGATCGGGACCAACCCGGCCTTTGCCCCCCTGCGCGCCTATCTTCGTGACGATGACAGCGGACTCAAAAGAATCCAGCTTGCCGAAGAGATCAGTCAGTTGTTTGACCAATACCTGGTGTTTCGACCCGACATGATTTCCGCATGGGATGCGGGGCAGGCGGGTGGTGACACACCGCATTACGCCTGGCAGGCCGCCCTATGGCGCGACCTCATGCGACGCATGGGCGGGAAACCCCATCGCACGGGGCTCTGGCACCGGTTATTGGATATCTTGGGCCGGGGATCGGTGCCGTTGGAAAAATTGCCGCAGCGGGTGTCGATATTCGGCATATCCTACCTGCCGCCGTTTTACCTGCAAGCCATGGTCGCCCTATCGACGGTCATGATCGTCGATCTTTACCAACTCAATCCTTGTCGTGAATTCTGGGCCGACATCGTCAGTCAAAGAGAGGAAAACAGACTGCGGTGGCCCGGGTCTGAAAATACGGCGATCATTGCTGACGAGAATCTCCATCGGGAAGAGGGCAACCGCTTGCTGGCCTCCATGGGGAGTCAGGGACGCACGTTTCACCGGTTGATCGGCGAATTTGATATGCAGACCATGGAGGATTTCCAGCTGAACCCGGCCAACACGCTGCTGGCTGCTATTCAGAATGATATTTTGGTTCTTAAAAACCATCCGTCTGAAGATGAACGTCATTTCGAGGCAGACCCCTCTGATCGGTCTCTCCAAATCCATGCCTGCCACGGTCCCATGCGTGAAATTGAAGTGCTTTATGACCAGCTGCTGGATCTGCTGAATACCGATGGGAATTTGGAACCACGGGATATCATGGTGTTGACTCCGGACATCGAGAGCTACGCCCCCTATATTCAGGCGGTATTCGGCGCTCCCGAAGATGGCGCCCTGCGCATGCCCTTCAGCATTGCCGACCGGGGCCCGATGGCCTGCAACCCTGTGGTGGAGGCGTTTTTCTATTTGTTGACCCTCAACCGGTCACGGTTGCCGGTCAGCGAAGTTCTGAACCTGCTCGACGTGTCCACGGTACGATCACGATTTGATTTGGCTGATGAAGACATGCACCTGATCCGCCAGTGGATTTCCGACACACGCATCTGCTGGGGCGCTGATGCCGCCGCCAAATCCCGTCTGGGCCTGCCGCCCACCGAGGCCAACACCTGGCAGGCTGGTTTGGATCGACTGCTCATGGGGTATGCCCTGTCATCCGATGACGGCGCATTGTTCAAGGGGATTTTACCCGCCGGTGGCGCGGAAGGGTCGGATGCGGAGGTCTTGGGGCATCTGGAGCAATTCATTGTCACTTTGACACAGTGGCAAACCCGATTGAGTTCATCACGGGTCCTGTCGGAATGGCCGTCCCACCTGATGCAGCTTATCGATGACTTTTTCAAACCGCTAACCCCGGATGACCGTGATCTTCTGCTATTGCGCCGTCTGATTGCCGACATGGAGGACCATCTGAGGCCAGCCGGTGTAAGCGAAACAGTGGGGATCGAGGTGGTCGCTGCTGTCCTTAAACGCCATCTGAAAGAGGAAATATCAGGGGGCGGGTTCATTTCCGGTGGCATCACCTTTGGTGCCCTCCTGCCCATGCGCAGTATTCCAGCGAAGGTTATTTGCCTGGTAGGCCTTAACCAGGACACCTTTCCCCGCGAGGATCGACCCTTGGGGTTCGATCTCATGGCGGCCGGTCCGCGCATCGGTGATCGATCCCGCCGCAACGATGACAAATACCTGTTTCTGGAAGCCCTGATCTCGGCACGGCGCTATTTTTATCTCAGCTATTGCGGTCACGACCGGCAGGACAACACCGTGCTTCCCCCGTCGGTGCTGGTGAGCGAATTGATTGATTATCTTGAGGACGGGTACCCTGTTACGGAAGACGACCTTGTTACCCGCCACCGCTTGCAGGCCTTTTCACCGGCATACTTCAGTCCCGAGAATCGCAGGTTGTTCAGTTTCAGTCGCCAGGCCCACGATGCCGCTGTCAGCCTGGTGGCCTCACGTCAGGACCCCACGGAGACCGAACGCTTTCTATCCACGCGCTTAGCCGAATGGGATGCCAGTTTTCAATCCGTCCCTCTCAAAACCCTGACGCAGGCCGTGGTGCATCCTTGCCGTTTTCTACTGGAACAGCGCCTGCAGGTGCAACTGCACGACTACCAATCGCCGGAAGACGACCGGGAACACTTTACGCTGGATCCTCTGGATCACTTTGCCGTGGGCCAAACTCTTCTGCAGGAATTACTGGTCGGTCCATTGACGCCGGAAACGTTCGATAAGGTGAAGGCCGCCGGTCAGTTGCCCCATGGCGATCCGGGGCGACTGAGATTCAATGCCCTCTGCGACGAAGTCAAAGAGCTGGCCGACACGGTCAAGGCCCTTCATGGCGACGCCTTATCCGTCACCGTGCCGGTCGAAATTCCAATTTCGCCGTATACGATTACCGGTGTTCTGGAAAACATTTTTCCTTCGGGGCAACTGTGCTATCGCTTCAGCAACGCCAAGGGGATGGATCTCGTGGGGGCCTGGCTGCGTCACCTTGTCTGGTGCCGGATACATGACGAAACCGAAAAAAATGTCACCACGGTTATCAACCGGGACGAGCAACGGCGCTTCCGGCGGGTCGACAACCCCGATGCGCATCTGGCGCAGTTGCTGTCCGTCTACTACCGTGCCGGACATGAACCGCTGCCGCTTTTCCCCCGATCATCCTGGGCCTATGCGGTGCGGCGTTTTGAAAAAGCCGATCCGGCCGACAAGGCTCTGGACCATGTCCGATCCCTTTGGGATCAGTCGTTTCAGCGGCCTGGCGAAGCAGAGGACCCCTATGTCCAATACTGTTACGGTGATGCCGACCCATTGGACCAGACCTTTGTCGACATCACCGAAACCGTCTATGGCCCGATGATGCAATATGTCGAAAGGATTTAAAAGGTGTTGACGATCGGCCGGTGGTGATTCCGCATGAACGCAAAAACACAACAGCCCTGTGATGGCCGGGGCGGCACGATCACCGCCATCACAATGGAAACAACACCGCTCATGAAACGGGCGGTCGTTTTCGTTGACAACCGCCGGGCCGCCTATGCCCTTCCGCGCGATAGCGAGCGGTTGGCGATTCGTCATCCCATTTCCGAAGAAACCCTGGCCGAGCTGCAATGCCGCTATGATCATCATGGGGCCTATCTGCAGGCGGTCCGGTTTTTGGGGCCACGCAACCGGAGCACCAGCGAGATCCGGCAGCACCTTGCCGTCAAAGGGTGGCCTGTCGAAGCGTCCCACCAGGCCATCGAGCGGCTCGAACAAGAAGGCTATGTGGACGATCGGTTGTTTGCCCGGCAATGGATCGACTATCGTTCCCGCACCGCACCGCGCAGCCGCATGGTCATTATGCAGGAATTGAAGCAAAAAGGCATCGCACGCGAAACGATTCTGTCGGCCGTGGCGACCATGGACGAAGCCGCTTTAGCGCTTGACTGCGCCCGGAAGAAAGCACGTCAATGGCGTCGGTACGACGGCGTGCAAAAAGAGCAGCGCATCGCCGCCTTTCTTCAGCGTAAAGGGTTTACGTACGCCGTGTGCCGGGAAACCGCCCGCACGCTTGCCCGCCAATCACAGGAGGATTGACTTTTGCACGGCATGCCATTAAGAGTCCACGACACCGGCATGGTCCGTGCGAACGCATGATCACCCTATGGACACGGCCGGATTTGCGTAAGGGGAGGTGTTTATTCGCCATGGTTCCATCCATGATTATTTATATTATAGCGGTATTAGCCGCCAACTACACGGCGACGTGGTTCATCCCACTGCCGATTTTTGGTATGGTATCCGTTGGGACGTTGATTTTCGGCATAACGTTCACCCAGCGCGACCGGGTGCATCGCTACGGGCGCAAGGCGGTCTATGCCATGATCATGCTTGCGGCGGTGGGGATGGTGCTTGAGTCCCTTCTTTTGGAAGTCCCCTGGCGGATTATCCTGGCGTCGTTTATCGCCATCGTGCTGAGTGAAGTGGCCGACACCGAAATTTACCACCAATTGCTCCATCGCAGCTGGTTGCAGCGTGTCACCGGTTCAAATCTGGTCAGCATCCCTCTGGACAGCCTTCTCTTCAACCTCATTGCCTTTATGGGCGTTTTCGAACCGGCCATGCTGGTGGCCATCATTTTTGGCGAGATCGTCACGAAATTCACCACCGGCGCTCTGGCCGCGCTCTGGCGAACACCGCCCAAAATCGAAAATGCCCCCGTGTGATCGTGCCGGACACGCGTCGTTCGGTGTGTCCTATCAGGAAGGCGAACGCCTTATCTCGGTCTTTTTTATTGTCCGAAATACCCCTATAGTGGACTTGACGGACAGCGGGCGGACCCGTTAAAGATATGTCAGGACAAGAAACGACCGGGCGTAACGCATCAGACTCGCGTCGGTTCTACCGATGGTTTACACAACGATGGATAGGAGCCAGCCATGACCCAAGTCGATCGATCTGATGGCGGACCGACGACCGAAAAGCGGACAACCCCCCGCATCGGCGTGGAATTATGGGCTGAAGAATGCTGCGGCGCCGATGTCTATTTCCATCGGGTGACGAACCTCAGCCGGGATGGCTTTTTTATCGAAAAGAAACTGCCCTTCCAGGCGGGACAGACCGTTCATATCCGTTTGGACATCCCGGGCACCCCAAGCAAGCTGTCCACCCGGTCACGCGTGGTCGACAATTACCGCGACCGGCACGCCAATTTGCGAGGCGCCGGATTTCAGTTCCTTGACATGGATGCAAGAACCCGTGAGGGAATAGCGGCTTATATCGATCGAATACATGCGGAGGAATAGACGAAAAAGGTGCGCAAAGGCGATACCCGACCATCAATTTCTGTGGCAGACCATCATGCGGAGGTGCTGCAATGACCCTGACAACCTTCCTGCAAAAAGCCGGTAAATTTGAAATTCAGGCCTATCGTAAACCGGCGGATCATGTTCGACTGGCCGAGACGCATATTGCCTACTCCGGTTCACCGTTCCAGCATCCCGACAACCCAGACAAAATCATCCTTGTGGCGGACCCATACAGTCAGAATACCTTTTACTATGAATTCAACAAGGACGACATCGCCCTTGCGGAAAGTCTGCCCAGCATCGTCAACCTGGAAAATGAATCGCTGACCATGGTGCGCCTATGGGTGAAAAAAGGAACACTTGCGGTGCGCTGCACGCCCTTCAAGGTTTCCAACACGCTGGGGTGATGGAGAATGGGTTCCGCCTGAACAACACCCCGCGATACGGTAACAATCTCCAGATAAACAGATTATCCGGCGGTCACACGCTGCGGCCAGCGGGCCAACACGCAAAGGCCTTCCTCGGCCGGAACGCATTTCACGCTTCCCGAATGACCCCGCGTTACATTTAAAACGCGCCGAGTTGACACGGACGTATTTTTATTTCCAAGGCCTCGCACACATTGGCCACGGTCAGGCGCGGCACTTTCCGGCGGCGTGCGATGGCCCAGGCGTCCGCGCATGGCAGACGGCCTTCCTTCAGCGCCTCACGGATGTCTTTTTCCAGCTGGGCGTCCCATTGATTCGGTTTGGTGACGATCCGCTTTTCAGGCGTATAGCCAAACAAACCCAACTGGCAGCGCAGCAAGCGAACCTCCATTAAATCAAGCGCCATTCCGATATCGGCGGGCGACAGCCCAAGATCCTTGGCAACGCCATGGGCCGTGGCACAGGTGATTCGCCCGTTTTCCACCGCTTTTCTTAACGCCGACGCCACTTTTTCTTCCAGATGGGCGGATTCCGGATGTTTGCCTGCATAGCCTTCCTGATGTTCTTTCGACATGTTGCCTCCATGACGGATAGGGTCGCAGAAAGACGGTCGCCCGTCTTGAGCTTCCTGATTCAATCCCGGTATCGGGGGACGACATGGCCAGTGAAAATGCGCCATGCGAATGAGAAATCAGCCGGATGGTCCGACCGGGTGGCCACCTTATGCCAAAAGTGTTTCGTGATCAAGATCTCATCCTCGATGGCGCGGCAACGCAAGCCATCCGAACCCGGCTGAACATAAATTGACACCACTGGGAAGGATTGGTAGGGTAGCCGATTCGCTTGAGTGGAGACACGGTATCTGCCGTCCGGCAAAACCCCACGACGCTGGTGCTATCGCAAATCGCAGAGGAGATCGCAAATGAGCCCGAACGAAAATTTCATGCCGAGGTTCCGGACCCGGGAGGAACTCCAGGCGCATCAACTCAAAGGCCTGCAATGGACGGTGGCCCATGCTTATAACGGTTCCCCGGATTATCGCAATAAATTCGATCTTGCCGGCGTGACCCCCGACGATATCAGCAGCTTGGACGATCTGCGCCGCTTGCCGTTTACCACGGCCGATGATTTACGTTCGGGCTATCCTTTCCCTCTGCGGTGCGTCCCGTTCGAGAAAATCGTCCGCATTCACTCCAGCAGCGGAACAACCGGGAAACGTAAAAACCTCTGTTATACGCAAAAAGATGTCGACGACTGGGCGCACTTCTTTGCCAGGTGTTACCGTATGGCCGGTGTGACTGAAAAGGATCGGGTCCAGATCGCGGTCGGCTACGGTGTCTGGACGGCCGGGGTCGGCTTCCAGGCCGCCTGTGAAAAAGTGGGCGCCATGGCCCTCCCGGCCGGTCCGGGGAATGTCGATCTGCAGTGCCAGTTCATGCTGGACCTGCAGTCCACCGTGCTTTGCTGCACCGCTTCCATGGGCCTTCTGCTGGCCGAAGAAATCAATCGACGCGGCTTGACCGATCTGGTCAATGTTCGCAAGGTCATCTACGGATCCGAACGTTCGTCCCAATCCATGCGCCAGAAAATCAGCAGCCTGCTGGGAGGGGCTGAACTCTTTGACATTACCGGACTGACGGAGCTCTATGGCCCCGGTACCGGCATCGAATGCCCGGACCACGACTGCATTCACTATTGGGCGGATTATTACCTGCTCGAAATTCTCAATCCGGAAACGCTTGAGCCGGTCGAAGCAGGGGAGTGGGGCGAGATGGTGGTGACCACGTTAGCCAAAGAAGCCGTCCCCCTGATCCGTTACCGCACCCACGACATCACCCGCATCCTGCCGGGTGAATGCAGCTGCGGCAGCATCATGCCGCGGCATTCACGCATCATGGGACGCACCGACGACATGTTTATCTTTCGTGCGGTCAATATCTATCCGTCCCATATCGACACGATCATTTCCAGCATACCCGGCCTCGGATCGGAATACCAGATTCATCTCACGCGTGATGCCGCGGAGCGCGGCAACATGCGCATTGTCACCGAAATCAGCGAGCAGGAAAATATAGAGGATTGTCAACCACTGGCAGCGGTTCTATCCAAGAAAATCAAGCGCGAACTGATGGTGACGCCCGAGGTGGAGCTTGTGCCCTACGGCAGCCTGCCACGCTCGGAACGCAAGAGCCAGCGCGTATTCGACACTCGGATTCAGGATTCCATCATCTGACGGTCCGCTGAAAAGGCGCTGCCAAAAGGGCTGTTTAGGGTTGCGGTTAAGCGTGTATAGAGAATGAACCGGCATCGATTCGTTGTTGTTCCCTTCGAACAATTGAGCCCGGAAGCGCTGACGGGTTTGCTGGAAGCTTATGTCAACCGGGAAGGCACGGACTATGGGCATATGGCACCGCCTTCGCTTCGCGAAAAAGTCGACCAGGTTCGCCGCCAGTTGAATGAAGGATCGGCCGTTATCGTTTTTGATCCAGCCGATCAAAGCTGCACCGTCATGCCGCGCCATAAACTACCGGCAGATTCGACCTTCTGAGGACCGGCAGTTTGTTCCGCACGACCGCCGGGAAAGAACCGAATGGTCGACGCCGTCGCACAAATATTTTTTTCAGGCTTCCTGAGGCTCGTTTCCCCTGATGCAACCATTCGACGCCATTCAAAGCCCGATTAACGGCACCTGTCTCATCGAAGCCGGTGCCGGTACCGGGAAAACCCATACCATAACCACCCTAGTATTGCGGCTCATCCTTGAAGAGGCCTTTCTTCCCGAACAGATTCTGGTCGTGACATTTACGACGGCCGCCACGGCTGAACTGCGTGATCGTGTGCGCCGTCGTCTTCAGGACGCCCGCCACATCCTTCAGGGGCGATCATCCGGTGATGCGGTCTTGAGCGCTCTCCTTGACCAGGGAGGCCCCCGGGAGATCGCCCTGGCACGTATCGAGGACGCCCTGGCCAATTTCGACCGCATGCCGGTTTTTACCATCCACGGCTTTTGCCATCGCGTCCTCAACGAAATGGCATTTGAAACCGGCAACGGGTTTGATGCCGAATTGGTGACGGATGCCCGGTCGATCATACAGGGGCTGGCCGATGATTTCTGGCGCAGGACCTGGTACGACGCTTCGCCGGAACTTATCGACACGGTCTTTAAAACCATAAAAAAACCGGATGATCTGGCCCAACTCTACAGCAGTTATGCTATCCCGGATCTCAAAATTCTGCCGGATCCCCCTCCTTTGACGTCAGTTTCCAACACGGTTTTTCTCGAACGCTGTGCCGAAACACGCCGGCAGTGGCGTCAATGCTGGGACACCGTTCTGCCGATGTTGGCAACACCGAACCTGAAAGCCAATATCTACGGCAGCTCGGACCGTCCGGCCAGCCGGGATGATTTACGCAGCAAGCGTGATGAAAAAATTGACATGTGGCGCCACCAGATGGATCGATGGAGCCTTTCATCGACCAGCGGCCTGCCACTGCCGGACGCATTGACCTATCTGAGTCAAACCAAATTGGATGCCTCGATCAAAAAGGGAACCCAGGCGCCGCAGCATCCTTTTTTTGTGGGCTGCGACCGTCTGCGGGAGGAAGCCCAACGGCTGGAAACAGCCATCCAGCAGTGGGTGATCGCGTGGCAGGTTCGGTTCTTTAACGTCATCGATGAAGAATTGGCGCGTTACAAACAGGACAAGCAAGTGTTGTTCTTCGACGACCTTTTGGTGCTGGTCCGTAATGCCCTGCGGGAGGATCATAACGGTCAGCTATCCAGCATGCTGCGGTCGCGTTATCGTGCTGTTCTGATCGATGAATTCCAGGACACGGATCCGGTGCAGTACGCGATCTTCAAAACGCTTTTTATGACCGGCGAGCACCGGATGTTTTTGATCGGGGATCCCAAACAGTCCATCTACAGTTTTCGCGGTGCCGATATCGTCACCTATCTGGAAGCCGCCCAAAGCGTCGGGACCCGGTATACCTTGACACAAAACTGGCGTTCGACGCCGGACATGGTGCACGCCGTGAATGTGTTGTTCGGCCAGTGCAAGTATCCTTTTGTATGGCCGGATATCGCTTTTCGGCCGGCGACGGCTGCTCTCGCCGGTTCGTCGGTCCCGTCGATTACGGATGGATTGTCACCGCTGACCATTTGGTTTCTGGACAACCCCGCCAAAGAAAAGGGGCGCGGAAAAGTTACCAAAAAGACGGCATCCAAGCACATTGGTTTCGCCGTTGCCCATGAGGTGGCACGGCTGGTCGGGATGTCGACACCGGAAAAGAGGGGCGTCGCTTTCAGGGATATGGCGATTCTGGTGCGCACCAACCGACAAGCCCAGGAGATCAAACGCTGTTTTGCCGCCGCGAACATCCCGGCCGTGGTGTACAACGCGGGCAGCGTATTTCATCGGCCGGAAGCGCTTGACCTGCGACGGGTTTTGGATGCCGTGGCGGACCCGGCGGCGGAAACAGCCGTCCGCACCGCCCTGACGACCCCTTTTTTCGGGCAGAAGGGCGATGCGCTGGATTTCAACATCCAAACGCCGCGTTGGTGGGAAAATATGCTCGATCGATTTTTCCACTATCGTGCGCTGTGGATCGAAAACGGGTTTATCCGCATGTTCCGACACCTCATGGTCAACGAACAAATAGCGGTGCGCTTGCTCAAACGTCCCGACGGGGAACGCTATGTCACCAATGTTCTGCATCTGGCCGAATTGATGCACCAGGTATCGGTCGAGCGCGGTTTGGGAATGGGCGAACTCATCCAGTGGCTGAACATGCAGCGCCTGGAGCCCTACGACACCGCCGACGCCCATCAAACCCGCCTGGAAAGTGATGATGACGCCGTCACCATCCTGACGATTCACAAAAGCAAGGGACTCGAATTCCCCATCGTTTTTTGTCCCTTCGTCTGGGAGGGACTTTCGTCGTTTCGTCCACCAGCGCTGTTCCATGATGCCGATCAGGACGGCCGTCGTATGTTGGATCTGGGATCCATTGAAATCGAACGCCACATGGCCCGGATGGCCGAAGAGCAGATGGCGGAAGCGCTTCGTCTCCTGTATGTCGCTGTCACGCGGGCCAAGATCCGCTGCTATTTGACCTGGGGAAAACTGCCGTCGGCGGAGAAATCGGCAATGGCCTACCTGATGCGCGCCGGTCACGACAGTTGCACTAATGGGGCATTGTGGCCTCAGCTGCAGGCCATGGCCAGCGCTTTTCTGAAGCAGGACAGCGCCTTTCATCGACAGGACATTCTGGACTTGGCCCACCGATCAGACGGCACGATTACTGTCGTTGATCTGCCCCAAACACCAGATCAACCTTCCGGTAAAAAGAAACCGCCCACTTCTGTGGAAAATCCCCGAATTTTCCGTCGGCCCGCAAAGCCCCCATGGAAAATCGCCAGTTTTTCATCCCTGGTTCACCATCGTCACGACGATACGGAAATCCCGGAGGAGCGCCTGGATCGCGAAGAAATGGGCCATGACCGGGTTCGTGTCACCGAGACAGGCGACCCGTCACGATCCATCGGTGACATCGGACGTTTTGAAGCCAGTGCACGGGCCGGACTTTTTTTTCACGAATTACTGGAAAAAATCGATTTCACCACAGCGTCAACCGATGAACAATGGCTGCACCTGGTCGATGAGCGAATGCGGCATTACGGGTTTGATCGTCACTGGCGAGAACCGATCATGACGACGCTTCAACGGGTAATTCATACACCACTTCAGCGGCACGACGGCGCAAGCTATGCCCTCCATCAGGTTGCTCCCAAGCATCGGTTGACTGAACTGGCCTTCCACCTGCCGCTGGGTGCGGTCGATGCCGCGTCACTCGGGCAGGCCTTTACAGCGTGCCGGCTGCCGGTTTTCCAGGACAGGCTCCCCGTTTTAATGAACCAGCTGGATTTCACGCTTTCGGGCGGTTATCTCAAAGGGTACATCGACCTTGTTTTGCGCCACGACCATCGCTATTTCATCGTCGACTGGAAATCGAATCTGCTGGGGGGGGTATTTGAAGACTATCGTCTGTCCCGCCTGGCGGAAGTCATGCAAACCGATTTCTATTTTTTGCAATATCATCTCTATACCCTGGCACTGGATCAATACCTGCGATCCAGTTGCCCCGACTACTCCTACCAAAGGGATTTTGGCGGCATTTACTACCTGTTCATTCGCGGCATGCGGTCCTTTGCAGGATCGACCACCGGTGTTTTCTTTGATCGGCCGGCGCCCGAACTGATCCGGGATTTGCGTCGCGCCTTGGGCATTCCGTCGACCATCATCAAGGACCCGGATCACGCATTTTAACATGAAGCAATAAATGAATACTTTATTACTAAATAACCTTTATAACAGTAAATTATTCAGAGATATCGATATCGCTCTGGCGCGTCTGCTGGCACGGCTTGCGCCCAACGATCCCCCTGCCGTACCATTGGCCGCGCTATTTGTCAGCCGGGCGGCCGGCGAAGGGCATGTCTGTATCGATCTTCACCAGTGGGCCGGACATGAGCTTGAAGGGCCGAACGAAAGCACCGCCATAGGGCGATGTCCCGACGTTGACTCATGGATCGACCAACTTCGGTCATCCCTCATGGTCGGCGGTGCTGACAGCCATTGTCCGCTCGTGTGCGACCGTCACGGCCGGGTTTATCTTCAGCGGCTCTACCGGCATGAGCAGCAATTGGCGCAAGGCCTTCGACAGCGCGCGGCTTCCGCTGGTCAGACGTTGTCGCCGGATCAAATGGAACAACTGCGCTCTTTGCTGAATCGCTATTTTGGTAATTCTCCCTCGGACCGGTCGCTGGATTGGCAGAAAATCGCCGCCGCCATCACGCTTCTCAAGCGACTCTGCATCATATCCGGAGCGCCCGGCACTGGCAAGACAACGACCGTTGCGAAATTCTTGGGGGTCTTGATCGAATGGACACAGGAGACGCCTCTGCGTATCCACCTCTGCGCGCCAACCGGCAAGGCCGCTGCCCGGTTGGGTGCGTCGTTATCCGATGCCAGTCTGTCCATGGATTGCCCGCCATCGGTCGCGGCAGCGCTGGCGAAGTTGGAACCAAGCACCATCCACCGTTTGCTAAGGACACGGCCCGGTGGAAGGGGGTTTGTTTTCAATGCCCAAAATCCATTGGCGACCGATGTCGTCGTCGTGGACGAAGCGTCGATGGTCGATCTTGTCCTGATGGACCGTCTTGTGCAAGCCGTTCCGAAAGACGCTCGCTTGGTTATTCTGGGGGACAAAGACCAGCTGGCCTCGGTGGAGGCCGGTGCTGTATTCGGCGATCTCTGCCGGGATGCCCGGGAAAAAAGCTACTCGACCGCGATGCGGGATTCGATTTTCGGTCTGACAGGGATGTCCCTGCCTTCCGCGGATCAACATGAGCTTGCGGCGCTGCCACTGGCGGACTGCACCGTCGTGTTGCAGAAAAATTACCGGTTTGACCAGCGGGAAGGCATCGGCGCCCTGACCCGGGCCATCAACCTTGGTGACAGCGGTCGGATCAAACAGCTTTTCCGAAAAAATCCGAAGGCAACCATTCGTTGGGAGCAATGGCACAGTCGGTCTGAATTTCAAAAATTACTTGCAGCGCATGTTCTCAAAGGCTATAAATCGTGTCTTACCAGCCGCGATGCAGAAGAGGCCCTGTCGCACTTCAGCCGCTTCATGATCTTGGGGGCGCTGGTCAAAGGTCCCTTTGGGGTGGATCAATTGAATCAAACCGCAACGGATCTGTTGCAAAAGGAGCGGCTGATCAACCGAACCCGCCCCTGGTTCAAAGGACGCCCGGTCATGATTACACGCAACAGCTATCGCATCGGGTTGTTCAACGGCGATATCGGCCTGACTTGGCCGAATTCAGATGGTCGTCTCAGCGTCTGGTTCAGAAGGGAAAGTGGCGAATTACGGGCCATGAGTCCGCAGCGTCTGCCCGAACATCAGACCGCGTTCGTCATGACTGTCCATAAAAGCCAGGGGTCGGAATTCGATCGCGCACTCCTGATATTGCCGGACCATGACACACCCGTATTGAACCGCGAATTGGTCTACACCGGATGTTCACGGGCACGCCACCAGTTGATCCTGATGGCACAGGAGAGCACGATCGATCAGGCCTTGTCCCGAACGATCCAGAGAACCTCCGGGCTTTCCGAAGCCCTCTGGGGTGAGAGCCTAATAAAAGGGTCTGACCCCGTGCGGTGTGACAGAAACTGCAAATCGTCAACCTTTGAGCAGGAGTCTTAATCATGGCAATAAAAGCCGTTATTACGGGAACCGGACGCTATGTGCCCCCGCGTATTGTAACCAATGATGACCTTAGTCGGTGGATGGAGACTACCGATGAATGGATTCGACAGCGCACCGGCATTGAACAACGGCATTGGATCGATGAGGAAGCGCCTGTTGGACCTAGCGATCTGGGGTTGGAAGCCAGTCAGATCGCCTTGAATCGGGCAGGATGGTCCCCCGAGGATATCGACCTGATTATTTTTGCAACGTTGAGCCCGGACATTTTTTTTCCGGGCTCCGGCTGTCTGCTGCAACACAAACTCGGGCTAAGTGCCACCCCGGCCTTGGATATCCGGCAGCAGTGTACCGGGTTCATATACGGATTGGCCACGGCCGATGCCTACATCCGCAGCGGTATGGCAACCAAAATTCTTCTCGTGGGTGCCGAGGTCCACAGCACGGGTCTCGATCTTTCGACTGAAGGGCGCGACGTGAGTGTTATTTTCGGCGACGGGGCGGCGGCAGTCTGCCTTGAAGCCGTGGACAGCGACCAGGAGGTGGGCGTCCTGGCGTCGATCCTGCACGCCAAGGGATCGATGGCGGAAAGCCTCAAGACAGAGGCTCCTGCATCAAGAGAATGGCCGCGTTTGACGGCTAAAATGATGGAAGAACGGCGCCACTTCCCGTACATGGATGGCAAGGCGATTTTCAAAGAGGCGTTGCGCCGCCTGCCGGAAGTGACGAAAGAGGCTCTGGATAAGGCCGGGCTGACAACCGACGATATCGATCTTTATATTCCCCATCAGGCCAACATGCGCATCAACCAGTTCTATCAGCAGATGATGAAGCTCCCGGAAGAAAAAGTCTTTCACAACATCCAGCGCTACGGCAATACGACGGCGGCTACCATTCCGCTGGCCCTGGACGAAGCCCTGGAGATGGGCCTGATCGGAAAGGGCAGCACGGTGCTTTTTCTCGGATTGGGCTCTGGCGTCACCTGGGGTGCCAATATCCACCGGTTTCCCGGATAGCCCCGGCTTTACTGCACGCCGACGACGATCACCGTCGCCGGGCGCATGAAATCGTGTCCACCAAAATGCCACGTACACGATCGAGGATATGACAGGCGTGGGCACATTGCGGCAGATCGTCCTGTTTTTCGCAACAGCGGCAGGGACTTTTGACCAGATAGCCGACATCGAAATCGAATTGGCAGGTATACGTGTATTTACGTAAAGGGATTTTGGGGTATCTCATGTTGGGGTCGTCATTTTTCATGAGGAGGGTAACCGATCGAGAAATCGGCGGTACTCAACCATTTTAGCGAAGGCCTGCACGGCACGTTCCGGTGTTTCAAAAAATACCCCGTTAAAATCGCATCCGTCAACCGTGTAGACGGTTCGATCGCCGTCTTCGCGCAGAAGGCTTACCCCGAAAACCGGTTTACCGTATTTAGCGCATAGCATAGCGATGCGTTGCACATATTTTTTTTCAAACGATTGCAAGGTGTTTCGTGCTAATTCCAGGAATTCGGGATCAAGATCCGGATCGGCCACGGCGGTTGCCTCGGTCAGCCGTTTAACGAAAATCCGTCGACCGAGGATCCCGAGATTGATCACGGCGTCGCACCCCTCCCAGCGCAGCAGCTCTTCCATCACCGCCAGCGGAAGATCCAGATCATTTTCTCCGACCAGGTCCACCGGATTCGTACGGCTCCAGTAGGGGGGCAGCTTCGTATCGATGCGTTGGACAATGGCATCATCCAGCGGCGGCACGTCGATACCATTCTGGGCGCATAGATCGGCCGTAACGACCCCCCAGCCACCGCCCAATGTCATGATGGCGGCCCGGTTGCCGGCGGGTAAGGGCAGGGAAGAAAAGGCCGCGGACAGGTCGAGGAGTTCCATGGGGCGATCCACTTTGACAATGCCGGCCTGATGGCACATGGCGTTGAACACAGCGGTGTCCGAAGCCAGGGCGCCAGTATGGCTGGCCGCCGCGCGGTTCCCGGCCAGACTCTGGCCTCCCTTCAGCAGCACGATCGGTTTATTGCAGCTGACCCGCTGGGCGCTTTCGAAGAAACGGCGGCCCTGTTTCACGCTTTCGATATAGAGCATGACGGTTCGGGTCAATGGGTCGTGTTCGAAGGCTTCCAGAAAATCCTCGATCGTCAGCATGGCCTCATTGCCCGATCCGGCAAATCCCCGAATGCCGATTCCCTGTTGCTCGGCAAAGGCCAGAAGCTGGGTTCCCATATTCCCCGATTGGGCCACGACCGCCGTATGACCGGCTTTGGGTCGGACCGGAGACCCTGTGCAGTAAAAATGAATATGCGGGTTACAGATGCCCATGGTATTGGGCCCTAAGATGAGCACGCCGGCCTCACGGGCCTCCTTTACCAAGGTTTGCTCTAAATCAAGGCCATCTCCGCCGGTTTCACCGAACCCGGATGTGATCAGCAGCATGTTCCGGATGCCCTTTTGTTTCATGTCCGGCAGCAATCCGCGCACATGGGCTGCGGGAATGGTCACCACCACCAGGTCGATAGCTTCCGGTATTTCGGTAATCCGGCCGTAGACGTCGCGTCCGGCGATTTTGCCGCCTCGTGGATTGACGAGATAGACATCGCCTTTAAAGCCGCCGCCGACCGTATTGGCGAAAAGCATATGGCCCCATTTGCCGAACTGGGCGGATGCCCCCACAAAAGCGATCCGGCGGGGGTAGAACAGGTTGTGAATGTCGCTGGGCGCAACCGCTTCGACAAAACGCTGTGCGACACGTTGTGCACGGCAGGTGATCAGGGCGTCCACGACATGGATCGATCCATCCGATCCAATCATCAAAGGGTTGAGGTCAATTTCAGCGATATCGGGATAGACCGACGCCAATTCGGATAGCTTGAGCAGCAAATCCGTGACACCCGCACGGTCGACAGCGCTTTCCCCGCGAAAAGCGTCCAATAGGGATGTCGTTCGGATGGCGGCGATCATTTCGGTGGCATCCGCACCGGAAAGGGGAAGGAGTCGACAGACCGTGTCGGAAAGTGCCTCGGCCAGCACGCCGCCGAGACCGAACATGATGACGGGGCCGAATTGCGGATCCCGTACCATACCGGCCATCAATTCCCGCCGGGCGCTGATGTAGGGTTGGACCAGGAGCCCCTCGAGGCGACCGTTGCCGCGGGTTGCAATGTCCGTTGCCGCGTGTCGGAGATGGTCCGCCGTCTGCAGGTTGACGTGGACCAGCCCCATCTCGGATTTGTGCAGCAACTGGTGTCCTATACCCTTGAGTACGACCGGGTAGCCGATAGTCTCCGCCGCCGCCAGGGCCCCCTCAACATCTAAAGCCACGGTTTCTTCGACAACCGGAATTCCGCAGCGACGCAATACCTTTTTGGCTTCGTTTTCGTTTAAAGCGCCACCAGGTCTTTTGAGCGCGTTCCGGATCGTTTGCGTGATATCCACGGTCATTTCCATTGGTAAGGCGGATTTTGCCTGTTTGATATACAAATCTGTTGCGCATCCCATTTTCTAAGGGTCGGATGGGTATGGCATAAAAGGAACGCTTATAGCGCTGCGGTCCACCGGGGTCAAGTGGATAGCCGCTATGTTTTTGGAAGGGGATGGTGCCGGGTTTTGACAAAACCGTCACATAAGATCAGCGTCCAAGGCCTTGAAAATTTCGGCGCATGTTTTCTCTCAGAGAACGCTGTTTGGCGCTGAACAGCGTGCAGCTGTAACGGATATTTTTTTCAATAAGATCCGGATAATTGCGGATGTTATGCTTCAGCTTGATGGTGTTCGAGGTCACTTTGCGCAGGAGGTCGATTTCCTTGCCGACCACCTGGGTTTGCCCCATTTTTACGGCATCCAGGAAGGCTTCCCGAGCGGCCGGGCAATCCGCATAGGTGACGGCCTTGCCCATTTGCGACAAGCGGTGCCCGTCACTGCCGCCTGTAATCCCCTTGCCGACATTAAAGCCCAGCACCGTGCTCTGCAGATTCCATTTGTTCATGTTTTCAGCATTGATGACTTCGATGCCGTCCACCATGTCATAAAGCGCCAGGAGCCGCGTTTCCGAAAAATACGAGTTTTGGATCCCTGAATAGGCGGCACTGTAAGGGTGCGGAAAAACGACGACGGTCGGAAAGCGGCGGGCGGCTTCAATGACCGCCTCCATCTCCAGGGATGTCGAACTCATGATTTCGGCACCCATGGCCGGTAAGATGGTGTGCGAATAAAATCGCTCCAAATCACTGGACGCATAAAAATAGACCAGCACATGGCTGCCTTCAGCTGATGTGACTTCGATGCCGGGTATGCACAACAGGTCATCGTGACGGGCGAGTTCAACCGCGCCGCCAATGGCGTTGTGGTCGGTGATGGCAATTCCGATACCCAGCCGACGAACATATTCACGGATCTCGGCAACCGAGTTGTGACCGTCGGAATGTTGCGTGTGAAAATGCATATCAACGACTGTAAAATCGTTGCCAAGACTTTCAAGATCCGGTTTTTTAAATTGAATGCGGTGCTGTGGTATAATTGTCATGTCGTTCCCGTTCAACAGTCGAAAGCGTCATAAACTCAGGCTTTTCCCCGATGTTGATCAACCGTCAATCGATGGGGTCGCGAGAGCACAAGTTGCCGTCCTGATTCAGCCGAGCGCTGCGGTTTCAAGATGATTTTTGTTGTATGGATGTGTATAGTACATATCGTCCGAAATGGGAAATCCTTAAATAAAAATGATTCCTAAATTGACAACCCATAAAACGAGTAAAGCGTTGCTGAAACCCGCTATTGATTTGGCATCAGAGGAGGGTCCATGCGGATCGGGATGGGATATGACATGCACCGGTTGGTTACCGGACGACGTTTGATTTTGGGAGGCGTTGAGATCCCTTTTGAAAAAGGGCTCTTGGGGCATTCTGATGCGGATGTTTTAACACACGCCATTTGTGACGCCCTTTTAGGAGCGGCGGGTTTGGGCGATATCGGCTGCCATTTTCCGGATACCGATCCGGCTTGGGCCGGCATCGAGAGCCTTAAGCTGTTGGATCAGGTCAGAGAGATGATCCGTGCAGATTGGGTCATCGCCAATATCGATGCAACCGTGATGGCCGAGGCACCGAAAATCAACCCCTTTCGTGAAGCGATGGTGTCACATCTGGCAGCCGTGCTGCGACTAAATCCCGTTCAAATCAATGTCAAAGCCACCACGCTGGAAGGGCTTGGCGCGGTCGGACGGGGGGAGGGCATCGCCGCCCAGTGTATTGTGCTGTTGCGCAACGCGGCGGCATCTTCTTGAACGGAAAATGGCCTGATGAGATCGCTATCGCCACAACCGCCATTCGCTATTGTAGCCGCAGGGTGAAACTGTTTTTATGAAACCATTGTTTACGCTTTGCACCACCATGACACCACAAGGGGATCAGCCCCGCGCCATCAGCACCATGATTCGGAACCTGAAAAAAGGGGCCCAACATCATATTCTATTGGGTGTCACCGGATCGGGCAAAACATTCACAATGGCCAACGTCATTGCGGCGTTGTCCGTCCCGACCCTTGTGGTTGCGCCCAATAAAACGCTGGCGGCCCAGCTCTATAATGAATTCAAGACCTTTTTTCCCGATAACGCGGTCGAGTATTTTGTCAGCTATTACGACTATTATCAGCCGGAGGCCTATATTCCCGCCAGTGACACCTATATCGCCAAGGACTCCTCCATCAATGAAATGATCGATAAGCTGCGGCACTCCGCCACCCGTTCGGTATTGTCCCGCCGGGATGTCATCGTCGTGGCAAGTGTCTCCTGCATCTATGGGCTAGGCGCCCCTGAAGACTATCTCGCCATGCGGGTGGACATCGAAAAAAACAGCGTATTGGAACGGGATGTGCTGCTGCGACGGCTGGTTTCGATGCAATATGAGCGCAACGACATCGATTTTCACCGTGGTACGTTTCGGGTGCGTGGCGACCGTGTGGAAATTTTCCCGGCCTATGAAGAAGATATTGCGCTGCGGGTCGAATTCTTTGGCGACGAAATCGATGCTCTGGCGGAAATCGACCCGTTGCGTGGCACGGTCATGCGGTCTATCTCCCGCGCTTCTGTTTTCCCTGCCAGTCATTATGTTACCCAAGCCGGCACATTAAAACGCGCCACCGGAACCATCATGGCGGAACTGAAAGAGACTTTAGACCATCTTCGCCGTGAAAATCGGTTGGTGGAAGCGCAACGACTGGAAGAGCGCACCCTATATGATCTCGAGATGATGAATGAACTGGGCTATTGCAATGGCATTGAAAACTACTCGCGCCATTTGACCGGTCGGTCGCCGGGAGAACCGCCGCCGACACTGTTGGACTATTTTCCGGATGATTTCCTGTTGTTTATCGATGAGAGCCACATTTCCGTTCCCCAACTGGGCGGCATGTACAAGGGCGACCGCAGCCGAAAAAAAACACTGGTCCAATACGGGTTCCGGCTGCCATCCGCCCTGGATAACCGCCCCTTGAAATTCGAAGAATCCACCGCACGATTCAAACGCAGGGTCTATGTTTCGGCAACACCCGCCGATTACGAGCGGGAGTTGGGGCAGGACAACCTGGTGGAGTTGATTGCGCGTCCTACGGGATTGGTCGACCCGGAAATCGAAGTGCGCCCCGCCGGCGCCCAGGTTGACGATCTAATGGATGAGATTCGCCGACGTGTCGAACGCAGCGAACGGGTGCTGGTAACGACCTTGACGAAACGCATGGCCGAAGATCTGTCCGAATACTACACGGATCTGGGACTTCAGGTGCGCTATCTGCACGCGGACATTTCAACACTCGAACGCATCGACATCATTCGTGACTTGCGGCGGGGTGAATTTGACGTTTTGATCGGCATTAACCTGCTGCGTGAAGGGCTGGACATTCCGGAAGTCTCCCTGGTGGCGATTCTGGATGCGGACAAGGAAGGATTTCTTCGTTCGACCCGCTCGTTGATTCAGACCTGCGGAAGGGCGGCCCGCAACGTGCACGGCAAGGTTATCATGTATGCGGACCGCGTTACGCATTCCATGCAACAGGCGATATCCGAAACCGAACGGCGACGGTCGATCCAGATGGCCTACAATAAAAAACATGGCATCACGCCGCAGACCATCCAGAAAGAAATCGTGTCGATATTCGACACCCTGTCATCCTCCGGCGATAAGGCGCCGAATCGTGTCAGCGAACCGCTGGAGGCCTATCGGACGATCGCCGATATGGAACAATCGATCCAAAAACTCGAAAAAGACATGCTTCAAGCCGCGCGCGACCTTGATTTTGAGCATGCGGCGAAATTGCGCGACCGTATCCAGGCCCTAAAAGCCCGTATTGTTTTCGATGGAAGCATCTAAACCCGGAGCCCCATGACGCCATCCCCCGACGATATCAGGCTTGATCTCAAAGACAAGGTGCGCCAGGCCGAGACTGCCCCCGGGGTATACCTGATGAAGGACGCTTCCGGCCGCATTCTCTATGTGGGCAAAGCGAAAAACCTCAAGCGTCGTCTGGCATCTTATTTCTTGAAAACAGGCGCATCCGACATCAAAACCCGAACCCTGTTGCAGCGGGTCATCGATTTTGACACCATTGTCACCGGCTCTGAAAAAGAAGCCCTCTTGCTGGAGTCCAATCTGATCAAACGCCACCGGCCGCGCTACAATGTCATTCTCAAAGATGACAAGCGCTACCCGGTGCTGCGGATCGATCTCAACCACCCCTATCCCAACCTGTCCATTGTTCGCAAAATTGGAAAAGACGGCGCGGCCTATTTCGGCCCCTTTGCGTCCGCGCTGGCGGTTCGCGAAACGCTCAAGTTTATCAACAAGTATTTTCGCCTGCGAAAATGCAAAAACCGTGAGTTTTCCCATCGAACCCGTCCCTGTCTGCATTACCAGATGGATGCCTGTTACGGCCCCTGCTGTCTCGATGTTGACCCATCTTTCTATCGAAAAATCGTAGACGAGGTCATCCTTTTTCTCAAAGGCCGCACACCTGAACTCATCCGTAAAATCCGCAATGAGATGGAAAGCGCCGTCCAGAAGCTGGCTTTCGAAGAAGCGGCCCAACTGAGGGATCGGATGCAGGCCATGGAAATGACACTTGAAAAACAGCGGGCGGTGACCAAAGATTTGCGTGATCGAGATGTCATCACGATCGCGACCGGCGATCAACTCGTCATGGTCAATGTTCTCTCGATCCGCGCGGGCTATCTCCAGGGCAGCCGAAATTTTCGAATTACGGAAACGCTCGCGGACCAGGCCGAACTCCTAAGCACCTTTATTCGCCAATTATACCCGCCCGGTGCCCAGTGCCCCCATGAAATTTTAACCCCCGTGGTGCCTGCCGATGCGCCTCTGCTGGAAGACTGGTTCCGATCGGAACACGCACAATCCGTCAAGCTCTTTCATCCCCAGCGGGGGGAGAAAAAACAGCTTCTGGAAATGGGTCGCCAGAATGCCGAAAAAGCGCTAAGGGAACGCATGGTGGATCAAAGGCAGCGACAAACACTGCTGGAGAGCGTCGGGCGGCGGCTTCGCCTGAAAAAAATACCGCAACGCATCGAGTGTTTTGATAACAGCAATTTATTCGGGCAGTCCCCCGTTGCCGGCATGGTCGTTTTTGAGGATGGCCGCCCCTGCCGGTCGCAGTATCGCAAGTTTGCCATTCGAACCGTCGGCAAGCCGGACGATTATGCGGCCATGGAAGAAATCTTGCAGCGTCGTTTCAGCCGCCATCCGGAATGGCCGTTTCCCGATATCCTGCTGCTGGATGGCGGTAAAGGGCAGTTGAATATCGCTGTAGATGTCATCCATCGATTGGGAATCGAAGGACGGTTTGCCCTGGCGGCAATTGCCAAGAAGGAAGTCGATCGTGGGGAGCTGCGGGATAAAATTTATATCCCCAACCGGGCCAATCCAGTCAGTTTTGCCAACGATGAGGCCGCACTTCTGTTTTTACAACGCATTCGGGACGAAGCCCATCGGTTTGCCATCAGTTTTCATCGTCAAAAACGAAAAAAGAAAGCCTTCGCCTCGGATCTGGATGGCATCCCGGGCATCGGTCCCTTTCGCAAGCAAACCCTGCTGCGCCATTTCGGCAGCTTAAACGCAATCCGGGCAGCGACACTCGAAGAATTGAGTGCCCTGCCCGGCATGAATCGCAAAACAGCGGAAGCACTGTTTCACGGCTTGGCGTCGGGACGCGAATAGGCGAACGTGCGGTTTTCCCCGCACGGCCAGACAGCCTGCCTTTTTGTGATCAGGATTTGAGGTTTTTCAAGACACCCTTCAATTCTTCCACGGCCGCTGCCGATTTGTCCAATGCAGCTTTTTCAGCTTCCGTCAACTTGATTTCGATGATTTCCTCAACACCGCCGGCACCCAGTTTCACGGGCACACCGATGAAGAGCTCTTTGTAGCCATATTCGCCATCAAGATAGACGGCGCAGGGAAGAATTTTCTTGCGGTCTTTCAAAATGGATTCCGCCATTTCCACCGCCGATGATGCCGGGGCGTAAAAAGCGCTACCGGTTTTAAGCAGCCCGACGATTTCCGCGCCGCCGTTGGCCGTACGATCAACCAGCTCGGCAATCCGTTCCTGGGGCAGCAACTCGGTAATCGGAATGCCGGCTACTGTGGAATAACGGGGCAGGGGAACCATGGTGTCGCCATGTCCACCCAGAACAAAGGCATGGATGTTTTCGACCGATACCTTGAGTTCCATCGCAATAAAGGCCCGGAAGCGGGCCGAATCGAGAACACCGGCCATGCCAATCACACGGTTTTTAGGAAATCCACTGGCCTCATAGGCGACATGGCACATGGCATCCAGCGGGTTGCTGACGATGATCAACACCGCATCGGGGGAATATTTGGCAACCTGCTTTGTAACCGCTTTAACGATTCCGGCATTGGTGCTGATCAGATCGTCACGACTCATGCCGGGCTTGCGCGGAATGCCTGCGGTAATGATAACGATGTCCGAGCCTTCGGTCGCTTCATACGAGTTGGTGCCCGTTACCTGACCGTCATGCTTTTCGACCGGAGCGGCCTCCATTAAATCCAACGCCTTGCCTTGCGGGACGCCCTCGACGATGTCAACCAGAACGACATCGCACAGGCCTTTTTCAGCCAGTCTTTGAGCGGCCGTAGCACCGACATTGCCTGCTCCGACAACCGTAACTTTTTTGTCCATGTCCGACTCCTTATTCCACAGTAGGGTTGAGGGTTAAAATAACCGATTTCATATGCGTATGATAAAAAATGAATTTTTTAACACGACTAAAAGCTATGTCAATAGATTTATCTGTTCGGACTGTATTGACTTTTCTTCTAAAATTTGAATATATTCCACAGGATAGGCATAACTCATTTTGTTTGTTAGATATTGTTTTCAAACAAAATACGTTGGTATGCGACACAGGGTGAACAACGATGAGGTTTTAATGGATCCTAAGGACCAGATTATATCGCTCTTGAAGGAAGCTGATCTATATCAAAACCAGGGGCTTTTAAACGAAGCAAAAGAGAGGTTCAAAAAAGCGACAGAAATTATAAAAAAAAGCCCCGATATCAATAACGGACAAGCGCTTATTGCCAATATTGTAAAAAAGGTGGTTGATCTTAACCAAAAAATAAACCAAATCAACCAGGCCACTTCGAAACCGACGGTGTCGGACAACAAACAAAATCTTATCAAGAAACTGTTTGCCGGCGGTGACGAAAAGGGCGATTTCACAAGCGCTTTGGAAGGCGCCATCGCACTCGCAAAGTTCGGACAATTTGACCGCGCAATGAAGGAATTTGAGCAACTCCTGGATGCCGAAGCGGTGCGGGTGGCGGCAGCGAAAAACATCGTCCGTTGCCACTTAGAGACGGAGGCGCTTGAGGAGGCAGCCCTGTGCTTTGAAAAATGGGCTGGAGACGATCGGTTTAGCATTCCCCAACTTGATAAAATTCGTTTTTTTCTGGAGGGTCGTTTTCGCAAATTAGGTTTCGAGCGTGAATTATATCAGAGAGAGGAAACCATCTCGGATGAGGATATGGAAACACTCGAAATGGAATCGCCCCCCCCTGAGACGCCCCCGATAGCCCGTGATGTCGCGCCTTCTCACGAACCAGAGCCCGTTCTGGAAGAGATGGAACTTCCCGAAGAAGATGAATTCCTGGATATCAATTCCGTCGGCATCCAACTTCCGTCCGGCCCGTTAAAGGGACGCATGGTTGAATTCGATGTCAGTTTCCAAACCGGCAACTCCATCAACCTGATTATCGCGAGCAAGGAAAGTGCGTTGCTCAACGAGCTGTCGAAGGGTACCAAACTTAACGACATGCAGTTTTTTTCGCCGATTGCCATTTTAAACGGCTCCGGTGTCGTGACGGCGAAAACGCAAATCAAATCAGGCCCCAAAGAAGGTGACTACAGCCTGGATATTACGATTTTAACCACTTAATGCGCTCTGAAACGATTGCTGGAGCTGATTTGAATGGCTACGTTCAACTTTAAAAAACGAGAAATAGAGTGCAAAATCGTCTATTACGGCCCGGGACGATGCGGCAAAACCACGAATCTTGAATACATCTTCAAGACCTACAAGAAGCAAATCGCGGGAGAGATGGTTTCCATTGACACAGAAGGCGATCGAACCTTGTTTTTTGACTTCTTGCCGATGGGATTGGGTAAAATCAAAGGATGTGATGTTAAAGTTCAGCTTTACACCGTTCCGGGGCAAGTCCAATACAGTTCAACCCGTAAACTGGTTTTAAAGGAGGTTGACGGATTGGTTTTCGTCGCAGATTCCTTGGAGGTACGCCGAGAGAAGAATATGCTTTCTTTGAAAGACCTCCATGAAAACTTGAAATCCTATGGAACTAGCATATTTAAGGTCCCGCTGGTGATGCAGTATAATAAAAGAGACTTGGAGGAAGAGGGGATACCGCTCATGTCGATCGAGCGTATGGACCAGGATTTGAATCGGCAGCTGAAAGCACCCCATTTCAGTGCCAGCGCCATCAAGGGGCAGGGTGTCCCCCAAACCATCATGGAGTGCCTCAAGCGAACACTTCTGAATTTACAGAAACAACTTAAATGGGCAAAATAGACTGAGTATCCATGGCCAGTAATATTGTCCTTTCCGGTAATTTAAGTTTTCTCAATTTGGCTGAACTTCTTCAGTTGCTGGGTTCCAATGGCAGTAATGGCATCTTGAGAATAGACGCGAAGTCGAGTCAGGAACCCGGGATCGTCTATTTCCGAGGCGGCAACCCGGCCCATTCACTAAACGGTGAGCTGCGGGGTCTTGAGGCCATTTTTTCATTATTCGGATGGATGGAAGGCGACTTTTCCTTCAGTGACGAGCCCTATGATGGCGAAGTCACCATCAACAAAAGCCGCATGGAAATCATTCTTGACGGCCTTCGCATGCTGGACGATGGCGAAATAGAAAAAGTCGAGCCTGTCGTCAGCATTCAGACCGAATCCGCACCGAAAAAAGAGACGGCCAAAAAGTCATCCTTACCGCTGATTAAGGGGCCATTAGTCGATTATCTGCACGTTGTCGATGAAGAAGAATTTTTTGACGGAGAAGAAATCATCGTCGAAGGCAACCATGGCAACTGGATATGGGTCATTCTCGAGGGAACCGTCGAGTTGTCCCGCTCGACCCCCAATGGACCGATTAAATTTCTCCAACTCAGTGATGGCGCTTTTATTGGAAGCATCAGCGCATTGCTGTCGGACGAAAGCGTACGCAATGTCACCGCTCAAGCAATTGGCAATGTGCAGTTGGGCATGCTTGATTCACAGGGTATGGGAAGTGAATTCAGCCGCATGCCGCCCGAATTTCGAAACATGGTAAGGAGTCTCGATAATCGTTTCAGCGAAATTATGACGCGTATGGTTGCCTGCTCAATTGGGAAAAATGACCCTGCAAAACTCCTGAAAGACAAACGCCCTGTCATCAAGGAAGGAAAAAACGACGACAAATCATTTGTCATCACCGGTGGCCGCGCTTCGATCGTTCGAAACACGAAGCATGGCGTTGTGCCGTTAATTACCGGTCTTAGCAAAGGTGATTTCATTGGGCACATTCCCTTTCTCGATATGGGATTAGAACCCACTTCTGCCATTGTGTTGGGTGACAAACGGTTGAAGGTATCAACCATCGACCAGAAATTGCTGCAGAATCATTACGATCAACTATCGTTGACCTTTAAAAATATGCTTGAAAATATTTCAACCAATATCCTGGCGACAGCGATGGCCATCTGTGAGCTCGAAAAAAAAGCCTCCCAGCGATAGGTTGATCTTGACCTTTTTGACAGGAGAATCAGTATGGTATCCGAAAAAAGAAAACATGTACGGGTGAATGCGCTTAATTTATCCCATGTTGCTGTTGATGATCGGGAGGAGGCCGTCAAGCAGGCCATTGGCCGCACTCTCAATGTGTCGGAAACCGGCATCTTACTGGAAACCCATTTCCCGATTGAATCGGATCAAAATGTAGAATTGACCCTGGGATTCGAAGAGGATCTTGTCAATCTCAAAGGCAAGGTTATCCATCTGCTGAATGGTGAAACCGGCAAGTTTGAAATGGGAATTCAGTTTACCGACATTGACGAGGAAGCCATTCTGGTCATCAAAGATTTTATCAACAGATTCCGTGAACTGAAGAATAAATAACGAGAATATGCCGTTGACATGGCCATCATTCCTTAACTCCCAAACTGAATACACAGGAGAGATACAATCCCCATGACCGCCGCCCTATATGAATCGAAATTAGAGCATTTAAGCCTTCTTAAACAAGGAAAAGTCAGGGATATATACGATCTTGGTGATTGTTTGTTGATGGTGGCGACGGATCGTCTATCTGCTTATGATGTCATCATGCCGGATCCCATTCCCGATAAAGGAAAAATTTTAACCCAATTATCCATTTTTTGGTTTAACCTGTTTTCAGACATGGTGCCCAATCATTTACTCGAGGGGGATGTGTCGTCTTTCCCATCGGAATGCCAACCCTATAAGGACATTCTGGCCGATCGCAGCATGCTCGTTAAAAAAGTCGAACCATTGCCGATTGAATGTGTCGTTCGGGGCTATATTTCAGGGTCTGGCTGGAAGTCTTACCAAAAAAACCGTACCATTTGCGGCATTTCTCTTCCCGCAGGCTTGAAAGAATCGGAGAAACTCCCGGAACCGTTGTTCACACCGTCGACCAAAGAAGAAGTCGGACAGCATGACATCAATATCAGTTTTGAAGAAGCGGTCAATCGCGTTGGACGCGACGTCGCCGAACAAGTTCGCAATCTGAGTCTGGCGATTTATCAAAGGGGGGTTGACGTTGCCTCAAAAAAGGGGATCATCATTGCCGACACCAAATTCGAATTCGGGCTGCTCAACAATGAGATTGTATTGATTGACGAAGTGCTTACACCTGATTCCTCACGTTTCTGGCCTCTTGCCACCTACACGCCTGGCGGCCCACAACCCAGCTTTGATAAACAATTTGTTCGCGATTACTTGACGTCCGTTCAATTCAATCATCAGCCCCCCGGCCCTCGGCTTCCAGAGGATGTCATTGAAAAAACGCGTGAAAAATATCTTGAAGCGCTCAAGCTGCTCACCGGATCAACGCATGGGTTATAACTACGATTGCGTCGAACTGGATCGTATCGATACTGCCAATACTTTTTACCAGATCAGCACAGCACAAGATAAAGCTTCGCTTGAAACATCAATTCGCCGCGTTGGGTTGATATGCCCCGTCATTTTGCAACAAATCGACCAGAATCTGTCTGTGGTCAGTGGCTTCAGGCGGGTTGAGGCCTGCCGGAGGCTGCGATGGCAGACCATTCCCTGCCGAGTCTTGCCGCAGGACATCTCCCCGATACAATGCGCTGAAATCGCCATTACGGATAACGTTTCTCGGCGGTCTCTTAATATTATCGAACAGGCAAGATGCCTGCGGTTAATTGAAAGAGCCGGCAAGGATGCTGCCGTGTCTCCTGAAATGGCCACCCTCTTGGGCGTTCCTTTGAATACAGCGTTTATTGCCAAAATGCGTAAGGTATTAGCCGCCTCGGAAACAATCCAAAACAGCATCATAGTTGGGAATATTCCGCAGCCGGTTGCGATGATGCTTTCCGACTTGACACCGGAAGATGCGGAAGCCGTGGCCGCTATATTCAACACCCTTCCCATGGGACTGAATAAGCAGCGAGAAATTTTGCTTCATTTAAACGAAATTTCAGCCCGGGACGATATTCCCGTATGGCAACTGCTTGAAGATGAAGGTGTCCAATCCATTTTAAATTGTGGTGACGTGGACGGAAATCAAAAAGCCCGCAGCCTGCGTTTATACCTCAGACAGAGAAGGTATCCCCGGCTTGTAAAAATTGAGCAGCGGTTTCATGAGAAAATAGCGGCGTTGAAACTTGGGAAGGATATTCAAATCATACCTCCGACGAATTTCGAAGGGGACACATGCAACATGACCATCAGGTTTTCCTGTATGGACGATCTCAAGAAGGCACGCGGAAAACTTTCCGATATTATTGATAACCCGATTGCCTTAAAATTATTGGATGACGAATACCCTCGCGCATCTTCTTCTTAAATCCCGCCTGCTTGTCTCATTGGGATTCAGTCCATTTTCATCTACAGACGTAAACGGTTTCAGACAAAGCCGCTCCCTCCTTTTGTCTATAGTAAAATTTAGCTTGACATATATTAATCAATAAATGTAAAGCTATATAAACAATAAATATTATTCATTATATTATGGGTATACATGAAAGAAAACTGCGGGAACGCGAACAGCGTCGCCGTCAAATATTGAAGGCGGCTCGCAAGGTGTTCTCCAGTAACGGTTTTACGAAAACGACGATGGAGGACATCGCGCGTGAAGCCGAGCTCAGCCCAGGCACCCTCTATCTGTATTTTAAAAATAAGGATGAACTGTATGCATCTCTGTCCGTTGAAGTACTTGAACATTTGCATGAAAGACTGAAACGGGTTTATATCAAGGAAGCACCCAATTCCCAGTTGCGCATCAATGACCTTAAACAGATGTTATACAATGTATATCAGGTCGATCCGCTGATTCTATTAAATCTTTTTCACCTGCAGTCCAGTGAGATATTGACCCATCTTGAACCGGCAATGCTGACGACGATCCGCAATCTTTCCAGTAATTCATTGGGCATCATTACCAAAATATTTGCGGAAGGCGTCAATGACCATGTTTTTATCGAAAAAAACCCTAAAACGCTATCGGATGTCTTATGGGGCCTCTTTTCGGGAGTTGTGCTGTGGGAAGAAAGTAAGCGAATCATCAGCAATAAAAGAGAAACCAGCGCTTCTGCTTTTGATACAGCATTTGATATTTTTTTACGCGGCATTGCTCGATAACGAATTGAAGCCAGCCACCATTATCACATCCCCACGGTTTTCAATCCATTCTGACTGCAAAGATCCCTATCATCTTATATAGCGATCGTTTTCTCGCCACAAAAATACCTGGGTCTTGACGGGAAAACTATCCGTAAAAGCAACCGATACCACAAGCTAATGTGTTTGAATCGTATTGCCGGGGTTGCCAATCAGGGGGTAATCACATAGTATTTTATTTGAGTTTGGAAAAGGTGGGACTGGTCGATTTTGATTCCATCGGTCCTTCGGCGAATGCTATCGATGATCACTTTCCAATCAGAATGCGAGCGACCGATAGACGATGGCGGCGATCGAACATATTTATATTGATAGAGCGGTCACAGGGCAACCGCAGGTTAATGACATCATTGAACGTATTGATGTTCGGTCATCCGTCATAGACCATCCCGATGAATTGTACGATAAAATTAGGTCCTCGCAAGACCCGGTTGCAACAGGTAAGAAAGTACTTTACTTGACGAACAACAGAGGTGGCTTTATCCGCAAGTGTCCGGGTACAAAAAATTATACGTGTTGTGACTATATGATTCTCCATATCGGCACTTTCTGCACCATGGACTGTGCCTATTGTATCCTGCAATCATACTTTCATCCCCCCGTTCTTCAGTATTTCGTGAATCAGCAAAAGATGTTTGACGAGATAGATGAATTCCTGGCTGCGCGCCACTATCGGCGTATCGGGACGGGTGAATATACCGACAGCATGATTTGGGAACTCTGGACGGATCTATCCCAAAAATTAATCCCCCGTTTCAGTACGCAATCACACGCTGTTCTGGAACTTAAAACGAAAACGACATTCGTGCACCATATTCAAGGACTTCGTCACAACAGGCGAACCATTTTAGCGTGGTCCGTGAATACGCCAATGATAATCCGGCACAACGAAAGAGGTACGGCAAGTTTGGATGCACGAATCGATGCCGCCGCCCAATGTCAAAAGTGGGGGTACCCATTGGCATTTCATTTTGACCCAATGGTCGACTACGACGACTGTTTAGATGATTACCGCAGGGTTGTCGATAAGATTTTCAGCCGAATCCATCCCGAAAACATTGTTTGGATCAGCTTGGGGACCTTGCGATTCATGCCAGACCTTAAGGCCGTCATCCAATCGCGATTTCCGGAATCAAAAATGATATACGGGGAATTGGTGCCGGGAATGGATGGCAAATCAAGATATTTACAACAGATTCGCATTGATATTTATCGTGCTGTGTTAAGCGCCATACGCGACCATGCTGCCGATGTCACGGTATATTTTTGCATGGAAAACGAACATGTCTGGCAAAAAGTATTCGGTTTCACAACGGAAGACCGTGGCGGGTTACCCCATATGCTCGACCAGAGTGCTATAAAAATATGTCAGTTAGACCCAGATCCATTGCCCAGGCATAAATCTTAATAGATGGCAGTGCCGAAAGACGGTTGATTCATAGATGGGATCCGTTGTTTACATTAGATTCTGATATTGTTATTCAAAAGAATGAATGCAACACAGGCTATGCCTGTCAATCACGCCGATGAGACTGTGCGAATGGTGAGTTGATTATGGAATTGTATGATTTAATCTCGAAGTTTAACCATTTGGAGTATTCCCAAAAAAAATATCATGTGGATCGTCAAGGGGAATATGCTCAGTTGGTGTTCGACAACGCCCACATGGATGATTGGTTGACTTGCATTGGTGAATTGCTGGGCTTGCCCATAAAAACGGAGACGCAGCCCGTTACCGATGATATTGTTCAACTCACCGAAGATTTTGGTGAGATCTTTGACCACCAGACCCTGTTTTATCGCGAAATCGATACCCATCGCATCATGGCGATGTTCTGGCCTTGGAAAGATCAGCCCTCGACAACGCTAAAAATCATGATACTGACGAAGGGTTAATCTGATTAAATTGGCCGATTTTTGAGGATCTTCTTCTTTTGGACACCAAGATACAGACCATACAGAAATCTCTGCGCATTCGAAAAGTGGATGTGGAAGAAATATCGAATGGTATTCGTGTTAAAATAAAGAATGCGGGATTGCCGCCCGTTAGCATTGATATCTATACATTACGATCGAATCCGGACCATCTTCGTGCCAAAATAAAAGGGGGGGACGATTTTCCGGAAGTTTCGGACAATGATCTGAAAAAAATCAGGATTAAGTTGCAGAACGATCTGCTTGGCGTTGCGAGTGTTGGAACATTTACATCGTTAGGTCGACGGGGTGAAGCGCATTATTATTATGCTCATATTACGATGAGCAAAAAATCCGCCGATCTGGTCCTGATTCAAAAAGGGGCCCAACATGCCTTAGAACAACTGAAGGGAATCGATGCCGGAACGTTTCGTAAAGGCCTGGATAAGCTTGGACTGCCGCGGTCAAACAAAGTCAGGCTATCACTTACGAGAATATTCAGGGAGTCCGGCGATATTGAAGAAATGCTGACCGTTGTCGTACAAGAAGCCGGTATTATAGCGAAAACCGCCGACTGGCGACTGCTCAAGGACGTAAAAGAAAACAGCGATGTCGCCTATCTCAATATCATCGTTGAATTACTTTGGAAAGCGGTTGCAAAAGAGCGCTTAATCAAAACGCTCGAGGATATCCACAATTAGGCAGCCTCCCGTCCGCCAAATCGGCGAACATGTAAACTTGTATCAACAAAGGGATTTTACGGTCGAACAGCTCGAAACCAGCCACAGGTGTTGGCATTCTTTTTTTGAACCGATGGCTGCGGTTCCGGAGTGACAACATCAACCAGGGTAACCCACCCGGCGGAATACCGTTTAAAACTGTCTGAAGACCAATACCATGCGCTGGACGACCCATTGAAGGCATCCGCACCCGCATAGAGACCAATCAGTTCTCTGGCGTTTGGCAAACGCCAATCAGTATATCCCCCCAGTTTCATCCTGTTTGCAGCCTGACGTGCTTCGTCGTAGGTCATGCATTTGCCGTTGGATAAACGTGAATCAAGCAACGTCCATGTCAACCCGGTCTTTTTGTCGTGAAAGGTGTCGGTTCTTTTGATGGTAAAGCGGCCGTTTTTATCTTTCATTATTGCCTGAAGTTTTTCCAATTCCCGATCCGCTTCCTGTCGATCGAGTTGCTGGTTGATTGACGCGAGTTTGTCGCGCACCAAACTGGCGGCCGGGCTGTTCGGTGATTCACGAATGAACGCCTCAAAGACGGAACGAATGGCGTCAGGCTGCGCTTCTGCGCCACCAGCCCGGGCCATCAATTTCTCCAAAACAGCCGCATTTTGAAGGCTAATTTGATAATTATCCCGTTTTTCTTTAAGTTCCAATGCCGCGTTGGAGTCACGATACACATCGATGAAGCGACTGCACAGTGAAATACATTGATGCCAGTCTTGTTTTTTTTCACATTGCTGCAAATCGATGATGACATTTTGATAATATTTTGCTTCAACCTCTTTTATGATTTTTCTTACCGGCACCACATGGGCTCCATCGGGGTGGCGACGCAGATAACCGGCCCCGGCGTGGGCCTTTTTTTCAGGCTCATCCGACGCAATATCCAACAGCGCTTGATAGTCGCGTTCATCGATCAGCTTGGGAATTAGAGCTGATTTTTCACGAATCTTATCTGCCCAGGCGGAATTGGCATGATGGGATAAGAACTGGGAATAGAGATCGTTGATTTCTTCATATTGTTTATCCGGGTAGAGCTTTTCGGCGGCTTGATCGACAATTTTAAAATCTCTTTGTATAATTCGGTTCTGGAGTGATTCGATATTTTTTGTAGCGCGTTCTTTAAGATTTTCTTGATCAGTGTTTTCAATGTAGCGCTCATAAACGCGCACTTGGGCTTCTAAGGTGGGCTGCTGGTTGGCTTTGGCTATCGTCCGGGTATATGCTTCCTCCAAACGCTGCTTGCTGAAATAGAAATACCAGAAAGTCGCTCCCGCGATCAAAAAAACACTCAACGTTATCAGTGCAACGCGGGCATAGCGTTTAAAATCGATTTTCTTCTTGGGTAAGTTTATTTTCCATTTTTTGGATTGGCAGTAGTCAAATATATGTTGACGAGCTTCATCTGGATCGGCACCAAAACTGACAGCCTCGCGAAGTAAATGATGAAAATATTCCGGCCGAACCGTGTTGTTGCTAACAGCGAGCGTCAAATCTCGGCTAAGGTTTTTTAATAAGGATCGGGCACGGCTTAAATCATACGCATAGCGGCTTTCATCTGTTTTGAAAATAGATATGCTCTGGCCGGCAAGAACACCACTGGCCGTGACAAACGCGTCTTTTTGAGAAATTTTACGAATTTCTTTTTCTTTTTCAAGCGCCTTTTTTTGAAGCGCTTCAAGAGTCGAACCAGGAAAAAGGCCTAAAAAACTGTAGAGTGAGTCTTGTTCAACGATTTTAAGATTCTCATTGATGAACTGTTCGACGGTGCTGTCAAGTTGATAGATGTTGTCAAGTTCGGATTCGGATTCTTTCTTGATCGGACAGCGTATCAGGCGTAGGACGTCACCTTGATCTAACGAATAGATTTGAGCCAGGCTCGAAATCTCTTTTTGCGTCATAAACCCCTTGCGGATCTGGATATTGATGTACGCATCGACCTCACTGGAACGATCTTCAAGCAGTTTTTTTAGAACGGCCTGCACCTCTGCGGGCGACGTATCAAATTGGGCGGCGATTTTCTGGGTCGTTTTTTCATCCGGTTTCTTATCGATCAGCAATTGACTGAGATAAACTTCCAAAGCACTGCCATGCTTCTTTTTCCAGCGGTCAACCCGTCTTTGAATAATTTGCGGTTTTACTTTGTGAAAATCGGCCAACTTCACTATTTCAATATCCGAAAGATCACCTTTGCAACCTAATAGCTTGACATGGCTGTCAATTCTTTTAAATTTGGCTTCCAGTTTTTTCTTGAGAAGATCAAGCGCGTGGCGGGCCTCTTTTTCCCTTAGTTGGTTATCCGCCATGACGCTTCGAATCTCTGTCAACAAGCTAATGTATTGGCGGGCCAGGGTTCCTTTGGTAGGGTGGTTACGAAGCCGGCTCCATTCCGTCTGCTTTCTTTTAATGGCCGATTCAATAACTTGGGGATTCGATTCAGGTGGATTTATTTTCAATTCCAAAAGTTGATAGAAATTTATTCTGCTCATAAAGACCTCTTATATAAAATCGGCACCGTCTGCAAACAAAGAAGAAGGGGACGGGTTATGGCATCGCATGCGGACCATTGATTGGTCAGGGTCGTTTCTTATACCGATTAATGATCAACAACGGGTTGTCCTCATGATAGGGTGTTTATATAGCGCAGTAGAAAGTGTAATTCACGCGGTAGGGAAGCAACGGGCGGGGCATCTAAAGATGAGCCTGTACTTCCATTATCGCAAAGGAACCACAGGCTTGAAAAGCCATTGGCATTTATGAATACAGCAAAAAAATACGGACTAATGCACCACCAGATGCTGAGCTCTCTCAATGGCCTCCTTCAGTTCCTTACCTTGAATAACAGAACTTGTCTCGATCTTGGCGACAACCTGACGGTTTTCGGTAGCTTCAATCGCCGTAATCTGCAATCGGCCTTCCCGATTGAGATTAAAGGTAATCTCTACCGGCGAATCTTCCGGGAGCCCCTCCGGCAAATCCAATACGGCCGTGCCTATTCCAATCGAGTGCTCAACCGCAACGACTTTTTCATTGGTTTCGTTTTCCATGATGCGAATCAGCACTCTTTCCTGATTGGCTTCCGGCGTATAGAAGGTCCGTTTTGTTTCAACCGGAACAGCGGTGTTCTTCAAAATGAGGTTGAAAACACCCTCTTGATTGTTGGGACGACGGGCCACAACACCAAAACTTTTACTCGCGACGTCCCTGATTCTCATGGTCGATCGTTTCACCGCCGAAAGCGTAACACCTGTCTCTTCGGACATTTCCTTGGCGACTTCTTCCATGATCTGTTTCGGGGTGGTTTCAAAAATATTGTCGCTGTTTTCAATCTCCCGATTCGTTTTTTTAGCAATTCGGCGTATTAACCCATCGTTGAGTGATAATTTCCACCCGTAAATGGCGGCGCCTTTGGCGACAGCTTCGTCCGGATCAAACATGCGGGGTTCCATGCCGAATTCCTGGCGGATTCGATCTGGAATTTGCGGCATCCGGGTGGATCCTCCCACCATGATAATTTCATCAAAATGCTCGTATCCCTTAGTTTTAGCCTCTTTTAACATTTCATGCGCCAAGGCAATGGTGCGTTCCAAAAGATCTTCGGTGATTTCTAAAAATTTATCGCGACTCAACTCGACTTTTACCCGATCACCACCATGCGTTATGGATATGGGGGTTTTATCGCGTTGGGATAAGATTTTTTTTGATTTTTCCGACGAGAGCTGCAAATCCTGCCATGTATCGGGGTCTTCTAATATATCATCCTCGGATTGGGTCTGGCGTTGAAATTCCTGCACCAAGAAGGCAACGATGCGATCATCCCAGTCTTTACCGCCCAGGTTGTGATCGCCCCCCGTGCAGATCACGTCGATCGAACTTTCCTGAATGTCGATCATGGTGATGTCAAATGTACCACCGCCTAAATCGTAAACCAGAACAACACGATTCTCCGTTTCCTGAACGGTTCCGTAAGCAATTGCAGCGGCCGTGGGCTCATTGATAATTTGACGCACGTTAAAGCCAGCAATTTCTCCTGCTTTGCGGGTTGCCTCCCGCTCATTGATACCAAAATAGGCGGGGCAGGTGATGACCACATCCTGGACCTTTTCGCCAATGGTCTGCTCGGCGTCCTGGGCGACTTTGCGCAGGATAAAGCTCGAAATTTCCTCCGGACGATACGGTTTACCGTCATATTCGTATAGGAAATTGGCTTCCCCCATGGATCGTTTGATAAAGCTTACCACTTCATTGGGATAAAGCTTGGCACTTTCCTTGGCAACGTCGCCGACAACAATCTCGCTGCCATCAAAGAAAACCACGGAAGGCGTGATACGTTGGTTCTCCGCATTGGGAATGATGACCGGTTTGCCGTACTCGTCAACATAGGCAATGGAAGAATAGGTTGTGCCAAGGTCAATACCAAAAATTTTGTTGATTGGATCACTCATCAATATTCCCCGTATTTACTGATTCTTGCGGATCTTCATAGACATAGACGGCAACCATTTCCTGCCGAATCACTTTTCCCTCCCATTCATATCCAGGGCGTAAGCTCTTGGCAATGGTCTTGTCTTTAGAAGGGTCATCGGTGATAATTTTCTTGATGGTGCGCTGTTTCGCCGGATCGAAAACACCCTCCCGGTTCGTGTAAGGTTTGACGCCTTGCCAATAAAAAATATCTTCCAGGTCGGAGGGAATGGCCTCTAGATAGCGAAATAATTTCACCGGGTCCCGTTGGGATACATCCAACGACCTGAAATAGGCAATCCATTTGCGGATATCATCGGCAACCTTAACAACATCCAAAACAATGGACAGAATATGTTTTTTTACAATGTCCTGTTTGTATTCCTGTAATTCCTGGTGGAGTTTGTCGATAATTTCGTCTTTATGTTCATCGTATTTGATCTTGCCGGCAAACTCGGCTTTGAGCTGAACCAGCTGGGATTGGATGTCATCAAGATGGTGCTGAAGATCGAAGGATTGTGATTCCAGTATCGTCTCATCCGCGCCCATTTCCGGCAGCGCTCCAGATGCCAGGTCTTCCGGCGCTGTTTTATCATCGTGAGCGCTCTCAACGGTTTCGGATTCCTCAAAAGAGGACCCGATTTCCGCAGGGATGTCTCCGAGTTCAGGCATCCCATCCAGATCTTCTTCTTCATCGCCATGATCGGGGGCAATGGACAAGCCCTCCTCGGGTTTCCCCGTTTCATCGTCATCATCAAATGGGGAGGCTTTTAGACCAACTTCCGCCAATTCGTCCTCGTCAAAAAGGGATGGCAATCCATCACTTTCTGTCACCGGGCCATCGCCGGGAACCTCATTGTCTGTCAAATCGTCGGATTCGCCTTCAGGCACATTTTCATCCGCGACCAAATCGTCCAAAGGGATGCCGACTTCGTATTCATCCTTATCCTGACTCATCGTGTCCTCACGAATTGAAATTTAACAACTAAAAGCTTTTAATTTAAACCCCACTACAGCCAGAAAGTCAAGGAATTCATCCCTATACAACCGGCAATGCATGGTGACGGTCGGGTTATCCTTTGCGCATAATAGAGGGATTCATCTCTCTGCTTGTTCCACCAAAAAAAAGGCCGCCATTCGGGGGGATAGCCCCGGCCGGCGACCTAAATTGACGCATTCAAGGAATAGCGATAGCGGCCCTTATTCTTCGGCCTGTTTTACCCCTTCGATAACCTTCTCGGCGATTTGCGCCGGGACCTCGTCATAGTGAGAAAATTCCATGCTGTAAATCCCGCGACCACCGGTCATCGACCGCAGATCCGGGGCATACGTCAGAAATTCCGCTAAAGGCACCTGGGCTTTGATCTGCTGGTAGCGTCCGGCGTTTTCCATCCCAAGCACCCGGCCGCGACGACCATTCAAATCGCCCATGATATCGCCCATATAATCGTCCGGAGTGGTAACGATCACTTCCATGATGGGTTCCAGCAGAACGGGTTTGGCTTCCGCAACAGCCTTCTTGAAGGCCAGCGAACCCGCCACTTTAAAGGCCATTTCAGATGAATCAACCGCGTGGAAGGATCCAAAATCCAGCGTCGCACGGAAATCCACGGTGGGAAACCCTGCCAGGACGCCTTTCTTGGCTGATTCTACGATACCTTTTTCAACGGCGGGAATATACGTCTTGGGAATAACGCCCCCGACGATCGCATCCACAAATTCAAATCCGGCCCCCTTGGGCAGGGGCTCGAACTGCACCCAGCAATCGCCGAACTGGCCGTGACCGCCGGTCTGTTTCTTGTGTTTACCCTGAACACGGACCTTCTTTTTGATGGTTTCCCGATACGGTATTTTCGGCAATTTCAGGTTGACATCCACCCCAAACTTGCGTTTCATCTTTTCGATGGTCGCCTCGATGTGGACTTGTCCACGACCAGACAGCAGGATTTCATTGGTTTCCGAGTTGCGATCCAACTTCAGCCCCGTATCTTCCTCCAGTAGCTTATTCAACGAAATATAGATCTTGTCTTCATCACCTTTGGCTTTGGATTCCAACGCAAATGAAATGAGCGGCGGCAACGGTTCCGCAAAAGGATATCTCAGCTTGTCGCTGTCGTCACAAAGGGTATCGCCGGTGGTGGATTCTTTTAATTTCGCCACGGCCACAATGGCGCCGGGGCCGGCCCCATTCACCTGCTTTTGTTCCTTGCCGGCAAGGGTTAGCAACTGGTTGAAACGTTCCTTGGTTTCTTTGGTGGCATTGTAAAAATTACCATCGGAACCCAGTGTACCCGACACAACACGAAAAATTGAGAGTCTGCCCGCATAGGGGTCGGCAACGGTCTTAAATATAAAGGCCGAAAAAGGGGCGTCAGGATCAGGATTGCGCGAAATTTCATTCTCACCACGAAGATCGGTCCCAATCTTAGCGCCACGGTCTATGGGGGAAGGTCCTGCGCTGATGAAAAGGTCCATCAAATTATCGATCGCGATCTTACCAATGGCGGAACCACATGCGACGGGAACGAAGATCCGTTCGTTGACCCCCTTCTTGAGGGTGGCCTTCAATTCGTCATCGGTGATGGATTCGCCCTCGAGATAACGCTCGATTAAGGCATCGTCTGCCTCCGCAATGTTTTCGATCAGGGTCTCCTTTTCAGATTCGGCCAACTCCTGAAGGTCGGCAGGGATTTCGGTCACGCTGACCTTGCCATCGCCGTCATAGATAAAGGCCTTCATGCTGATAAGATCGACAACACCCTTGAAATCGCTTTCGGAACCGATGGGCAGTTGGATGACAATCGGTTTGGGTGTGGATAGCGACTCTGAGACATCCTGAAAGGCTTTGTTAAAATCAGCGCGTTCCTTTTCCATCTTGTTGATGAAAATGATTGCGGGCATATTGAATTCCGAAGCAAAATCCCACGCCTGCTCGGTCTGAACTCTGACGCCGTCGATAGCATCGATGACAAACAAGGCCACATCGGCACCTTGCATGCAGTTCTTGGTTTCGGTAAAAAAATTCTGGTCCCCGGGGGTATCGATCATATTGATCGTGTGTTTTTTCCACTCAAACTGATGGATGCCGCTGCTGATGCTGGTTTGACGTTTTAGCTCCTCAGGTTCAAAATCCATGAGGGTATTGCCATCTTCCACACGACCAATGCGATTGGACAAGCCGGCTTTGAAAAGCATGACCTCAGCCAATGAGGTTTTTCCCGCACCATTGTGTGACACCAAGGCAATATTTCTAATTTGTTCTGCGTTGACAGCCATCTATGCTCCTCTCTGCCATGTAGTGATTGGTCCATACCCCGAATGATACCAGATTTCGTTAAAGTTATTTCAACTACCTGTCTCAATTAAAAAAATCAAGGGGAAAATCGCTTCGCGAGTGGCAGGAATTCATCGTTGCGACCGTCTATGACAAGGCGGATTTTTAATTCGTTAGCAGTTTCGACTTGCGCATGAATGCCAGAAACTCCCTGTTTCCTTTCGGCCCCAATATGGGGGAGGGGACATCACCCTGATACTGCAGCGCCAAGGATTCGAAAAAACGTCGCAGGGAAATGATAACATCCTGATGAAGTCGACCGTCTTTTACAACGCCCCCTTTGCCCACCTGCCCCTTACCGACCTCGAATTGAGGTTTGATCAAAACGATCAGGCCGGCCGTTCTTTTCATCATCGGAAGAACCGCCGGGACGATCAATCGCAGGGAGATGAAAGAAACGTCGATGGTCACCAGATCCACTTTCTCCGGAATCGCGTCCGGGCTTATATGGCGGGCATTTGTGCGCTCAATCGCCACAACGCGCCCGTCCTGCCGCAGTTTCCAGGCCAACTGGCCATACCCGACGTCAACCGCATATACTTTTCGGGCGCCATGCTGCAACAAGCAGTCCGTAAACCCACCTGTCGACGCCCCGATATCAAGACACACTGCCGCCTCAAGGTCCACCGGAAACGTTTTTAATGCCATTTCCAATTTAAGGCCGCCACGACTGACATAGGGGAAGTCTTCCGTTTTCAAAGTGATCGATGATTGAATCGAGACAATGGTCCCGGGCTTGGCAGCAGGAAGGCCGTTCACAAGAACGGCACCGGACATGATCAGGGCGCGGGCCCGTTCACGACTGGCCGCCATATGGCGTGCCACCATCAGTTGATCAAGGCGTTGTTTGTCAGGCTTCATGCGGCGGAAAAAACCGTTGTTGGGGTCAATGAAAGAGGGGAGGGAAGGGAGGACGTTTTGGCAGGGTCAGGCCGTCAGCTTTAGCGCCGCATCGACAATGGCGTCAGCATCCACACCATAAAGGCGACGCAGGAGTTTCTGGGGACCGTGGTCAACAAACACATCAGTGATTCCCAACCGCTTTATTTTAAAACCGCTTATGTTGGCATCGAGCAGCGCCTCCATCACAGCGCTGCCAAAGCCGCCGAGCAGGGTGTTTTCTTCAACCGTTACAATATAAGGAATGCGGGCGGCATAAGACCCAATCAAATCGATATCCAGCGGTTTGACAAAACGGGCATTGATGACGGCCGCCGCCAAACCATGCTCTTCGTTTAAAATACGGCGGGCTTTTAGAGCCTCTTCCACTGTGCGACCAATCGCGATGATCAATATGTCATCCGGGGTCTGGCCTTCACAAACAAGTTCCGCTTTTCCCACCTCGATGGGGGCTGTCGTGTCATCGAGAGGGACACCCGTGCCTGTGCCGCGTGGATAACGCAGCGCGATCGGGCCGGGATGCCGAATGGCCGTCTTCAACATGTGTCGTAACTCGTTTTCGTCTTTCGGACTCATGACGACCATGTTGGGGAGGCATCGCAGAAACGACAGGTCAAACAGGCCGTGGTGAGTAGCGCCGTCTTCCCCGACAATGCCGCCGCGATCGATTGCGAAAACAACAGGGTGCGATTCAATACAGACATCATGAATAATTTGATCAAACGCCCTTTGGAGAAAGGTCGAATAGATCGCGACAACCGGCTTGAGCCCCTCAGAAGCCAGCCCCGCCGCAAACGTCACGCCATGTTGCTCCGCGATGCCGACGTCGAAAAAACGCTTCGGGAATGCCTCCGCAAATCCAGAAAGTCCGGTACCCTCGGGCATGGCGGCTGTCACAGCCACAATGCGCTGGTCTTCCCGGGCGAGTTCCACCATGGTGTCGCCGAAAACTTTCGTGTAGGTGGGTGGGGTATCCAGCGAGGCGAAACATTCCCCTGTCGCCACTTCGAATTTGCCACAGCCATGAAAATGCACCGGGTTCTTCTCGGCCGGCGCATAGCCTTTGCCTTTCTTGGTAATGACATGCAGAAGAACTGGTTCTTCAAGGACTTTAATATTTTGCAAAATATTGATTAAATGGTTTAACTTATGGCCGTTAATGGGTCCAAAATACTCAAAATTAAACGCTTCAAAGAGCATCCCCGGTGTAACAAAGGCCTTAAAAGACTCTTCCGATCGCTTCGCCAACTGGTACATATCGTCGCCAATGCGGGGTAGTGATTTCAGGAAATCACCAATCTCGCGACGCATTTCCTGCAATCGTTTGGCCGAAAAGGTTCGGCTCAGAAACGATGAAAGCGCGCCGACATTGGGCGATATGGACATGTCATTGTCATTGAGAATGACGATAAGGTCTTTGTCTTTGTGCGTATCGCCGGCCTGGTTGAGCCCTTCGTAGGCCAGTCCGGCGGTCATGGAACCGTCGCCGATGACAGCGATGACCTTGGATCGCTCCTCTTTGATTTGCTTGGCGGCGGTTATGCCCAGTGCTGCCGAAATCGAGGTGCTGCTGTGCCCGGTTGTAAACGCGTCATAGGGGCTCTCGCTCACCCGGGTAAAGCCTGAGATCCCATTATGCTGGCGAATGCTGGCAAACACATCGCGCCGCCCGGTCAATAATTTGTGCGCATAAGACTGATGGCCGACATCCCAGATAATTTTGTCGTGAGGGGTGTCAAAAACATAGTGAAGGGCAATGGCCAGTTCGACAGTCCCTAAACTGGGCGCCAGATGACCGCCGTTTTTTGCAACCACCTCAATGATGGTTTGACGAATTTCCTGGGCCAGTTGCGGCAGATCCAGCCGATTGATCTGTTTCAGGTCCTCGGGGCTGTCGATTGTTTCAAGCAAACCCAATGGCTTTTAACCCCTATCTGACAAGATATTTTTGCTTGTTATGGTCAAAAGAAAATCACGATTCCCGACTCCCGCCTCACGGATCACGAGACTCCTGCCTCACGCTTCACGGTTTCCGCCTCACGATTCACGATTTAACGGCGTCTCTCGGTAACGTATCGTGCGATTGCCCGCAACGGATCGGATTTGGTATCAAAAATTTCAAGGCTGCGCAAGGCCTGGTTGACCAGTTCGGCGGCCTTCTGCTGGGCAGCGCTGAGCCCCAGCAAGGCAGGGTAAGTGTTTTTCCGGTGCAGGCGATCGGTTCCCACAGCTTTACCCATGATTTCCGGATTTCCCACCTCATTGAGAATATCATCCGTTACCTGAAAGGCCAGTCCGATGCAGCGGCCATATTCTTTAAGGCTGCTGTAAGCATTCGCATCGGCATACCCCAAGATCGCGCCGCTTTCGATGGCGGCCGAAATCAAGGCCCCTGTTTTTAAAAAATGCAACTGCTCGAGCTCATCTGTCGCCAATTCTCGCCCTTCGGCAGCGATATCACGCATTTGCCCTTCGATCATGCCGTCGTGTCCGGCCGCGCTGGCAATCAAAGCGATTATTTTTAACCACTGGCCATTCTGTTGAGAAGGCTGCTGAAGGGCGTGATCGGCAAGGCATTGGAATGCACATGTCAAAAGCGCATCGCCGGCCAATATGGCCGTCGCTTCGCTGAAAGCTTTGTGACTGGTTGGTTTGCCGCGCCTCACATCATCATCGTCCATGGCCGGCAAATCGTCGTGGATCAGGGAGTAGGTGTGGATCATTTCCAGGGCGCAGCCCACCGGCAGGGCTTCTTCTTCGCTCCCTCCCAAGGCGTGGGTGGCTGCCATGCATAGAATCGGACGTAAGCGTTTTCCCCCGGCCTCGATGGAATATATCATAGCCGCCAGAATTTCGGCATCGTTGCGGCGGGATCCCTGCAGATAATCCAGCAAAGCAGAATCGATGATAGCCCGGCGTGATTCGAGATAAGGCTTCAGGTCGAAATCATTGCGGATGGATTCGGAAGACAAGATAGTTGTCATCTTTCGTCTTTTTCAACGCCAATCTTCATGATTCATGGTCGATATCGATTTCAAAAGGAGATTCAGTCGTGGATTCCATTGTTTCACCCACAAGTTGCGTCACTTTTTTTTCGGTCTCATCGAGCATGCGGCTGCACTGACGGGACAGCGCCATTCCCTCATCAAATTTTTTCAATGCCTTTTCGAGGGGCAAATCACCGGATTCCAGTTCATCGACGATTTTTTCCAGGGCACTCAGCGATTGTTCAAAGGTTTTCTTGGCCATTAATTTTGTTTCCCTTCAACACGGCAGAGCAGGGTGCCGGCAGACAGCTGAATTTCAACGTGTTGGTCGATCATGACGGATTTGGACGTTTTTACGACCTGTTTTTCGGGGAGCGAACGAACAATGCTATAGCCCCGCTTCAACACATTCAAAGGGTTTAACGCCACCAGCTGTAATGTCAAGGCTTGCTTTTGAGTCTGATTTTTACTGATTTTTATTTCCATTGTTTTTATTATGTTAGAGTCTAATTGTTGAAGTTTTTGTCGATAATAAAGCAGTTTCTCTTGAATGGGAATTCTGTATAAAAGGGTTATGAAGTGGTCCAGCGCAGCGCGTTTATTTTCAATTTTGTAGTGAAAACGTCGCAACAACTGCTGATTGATGTGATCCAGTTTGAGGCGCAACTCCTGAATCTGTCGTTTGGGGTCGCGCAGACGACGCGCAAGACGGTTCAGCGTGGATCGGTAATGCGTGATGTCAGAACCGATCTGTCCTGTCAGGCGAGATGTCATTTCCTGAATTTTCTGGTGGAGGTGGTGCTTTTCCGGTACGGCCATTTCAGCTGCCGCCGATGGTGTGGGAGCCCGTAGGTCCGCCACAAAATCGGCGATGGTGAAGTCGGTTTCGTGACCGACTGCTGAAACAATCGGTACCATCGAATGAAAAATAGCCCGGGCAAGGCGCTCCGAATTAAATGGCTGCAAATCCTCCAGAGAACCGCCACCCCGCGCTAAAATGGCAATTTCAGCATCCGACTGCCGGTTGAGGACGTCGATGGCGGCAATGATGTCGTTTTCGGCTGTGTCACCTTGCACACGCGTCGGAATCACCACGATGGGCATGTTGGGGAACCGCCGTTGAATAATCTGGATCGTGTCGTGCACCACGGCACCGCTTGGCGAAGTGATAATATGGATTTTGCGCGGCAGTGCCGGTAGTTTTTTTTTATGATGCGCCGCGAATAAGCCTTCGTCTTCAAGACGCGTTTTCATTTGATCGAAGGCCAGCTGAAGGGCGCCGATCCCTTTCGGTTCCAGATGTTCGAATAAAATTTGATAGGTTCCGCGGGGTTCGTATACCGACAAACGTCCCAGGCCGACAACGGCTAAGCCGTTTTCAATACGATATTTCAACCGCTTGGCCGGGCCTTTGAAAATGACGGCGCTGATCTGAGCCTGCTGGTCTTTGAGCGTAAAATAATGATGACCGGATACCGGTGTTCTCAAATTTGATATTTCACCGGAAAGCCAGACCAGGGGGAATTCTTGCTCCAGAAGGGTCTTTATGCACCGCGTAAGTTCCGATACGGTGTAAATGGTGGGTGAATGATCGTCAAAAGGAACCAAGGCGATTTACCTTTTACGTCTGATAAGATATATTATGTAAACTTTTAGGTGGACGACTCTGTTTTGATCGGGTCTCTTTTGGGAAATAAGCTGTCCGCTTCCGCATATTGGCTCAAGTGGTCACGTACTGCCGGCAGCATGAATATGTCACCGCATGGCAGCCCGGATAAGAATTCTGAAAGGATCTCGATTTTTTTTCGCAGACTTTTATGCTTATCGATCAGGAACAACGATTTTCCTTTTACCTTGCACAACCCGCTGACAGCGCTTACCCCGGTCGCTCGAAAATTCTGTTCGGTGACCTCTATTCCCAGTTTTTCAGCAAGATCCTTCAACTCCTGGTACAATCGATCAGCTTTCATAGGCGTACGAATCTTTCTCAAGATGTCCTTTTGATTTTAGATCCTCACCAAGACGCTTTCATGAATTGAAATCCTAAACGGATGTGTTATATTCTGACAACTTAAATTTTGACTTATTGCAAGGAGGATTCAATGCAACGTTCCGTACCCATGCAAAATCAGGAAGCCATCACGCATGTTAATACGTTTGTGCGTAGTGTCTACAACTGGATGGCCGCCGGCTTGGCCGTTACCGGCGTTGTAGCTTACCTGTTTGCCCACAATGCCAATCTGTTTCAATTGATGTTTCAAGTCGTCGGCAATCAAATGAAACCCACCATGCTGTTTTATGGGGCGATCATCGCCGAACTGGCCCTGGTCTTTTCCATCAGCGCCCGTGTACAGCGCATGCAGGCATCGACCGCCACGGCCTTGTTCATCGCCTATGCCGCCCTTAACGGAGCGACGCTTAGTTCCATCTTTATCATCTTTACCCAGTCATCCATTGTCTCGACCTTTTTTATCTGTGCCGGGACATTTCTGGCCTGCAGTCTCTATGGATGGACCACCAAACGGGATTTGACCTCGCTGGGCGGGTTTATGATGATGGGATTGATCGGCATCATCATCGCTTCCGTCGTCAATATGTTCCTGCGCAGCCCCGCCATGGCCATGATCGTGAGTTACGTCGGGGTGCTCGTTTTCGTGGGCCTGACAGCTTACGATACCCAGAAGCTGAAGGCCATGGCCCTTTCGCAGCCGGCCGGCCTGGATGCAGGGGTCATCCGCAAAGGGTCGATTGTCGGTGCCTTGACGCTCTATCTGGATTTCATCAACCTGTTTCTGATGCTGCTGTACATATTCGGCGGGCGCCGCGACTAGCGGCCGCGTCTGAAATTTCAAGCCCCCTGCCCCGATCACTTAGATCGAGGGCAGGGGGTTTTTATCGTTTCAGCTTTAAGTTCTCCAGCTTGGCGTTTGTAGAAGCAATCCCAAAATTAGGATTTTCGCCCGAGATCAAGGCAAAGTCGAGAGCCAACCCGCAGGCATACTCCAGTATGTCGAGGACTTGGGGCGAGGCTTTAACGCAGATATCGGGTGAAAAGACAATTTTGAGATGCTTCTATTGGCCGATGGCGTCAGCAATGGCAATGGCAATATTCTGGGCACTCTTTTCTGCGGCCTCTTTGGTGGGGCCTTCCACCATCACACGACAGATCTGCTGCGTACCGGAATAGCGCACCAGCACCCTCCCCCGATCCCCAAGCTTTTGCTCCTCCTCCCGAATGGTATCCGTGACAGGGACAAGTGTCGCGATTGCCGGCTTTTCGTTGACAGGCACATTGATCAATGTTTGCGGGTAGACCGTCATGAACCTCGCCATGGCCGACAACGATCGGTCTTCCTCTTTCATCGCTTCGACCAGCTTAAGAGCACTCAACAGCCCGTCACCCGTCGTGTGGTAGGCGCGGTAGATAATATGCCCTGAATCTTCACCACCGAGAGCGGCTTCGCAGTCCGTCATTTTTTCAATGACATGGCGATCGCCCACATCGCTGGCAAAGTGTCGGATGCCGATGGATTGAAGGCATTCTTTGAGCCCTATATTGCTCATCACGGTTGAAACCAGCACGTTATTCCACAACTGTCCGCGGCCGTAGAGAAACCGGGCTCCAATAGCCAGGAGTTGGTCGCCGGTAATGACAGTGCCGGATTCATCGACGGCAATCATGCGATCGACATCACCATCGAATGCCAACCCCAGATCCGCACCGATTTCAAGCACTTTGCGGCACAGTGTTACGGGGTGTTCAGAACCGCACTCGTGATTGATATTGGTTCCATTCGGCTGGTTGCTCAACACCGTCAAATCAGCCCCCAGTGTATCAAAAAGGTTGGGAGCAATGGCTGAAGCAGCACCGTTCGAGCAATCCAGCACAATTTTCATACCATTCAGATTGAAATCTGCAGGGATGGATCGAAGCAGAAAGGACAGATACTGCTTGCGGGAACCCTTCATGGTTTGAATGGACCCCACCTGATAACCCAACGCATCCTTCAAACCTTCAGATGGATCCTCCCGAATTAGGGTTTCAATCTGGGTTTCTTCCCGATCAGAAAGTTTTACGCCTTCTTGGTTGAATAGTTTGATGCCGTTATCTTCATACGGGTTGTGGGAGGCCGAGATGACCACTCCGGCCGCGGCACCTTGATGTCGTGTTAAAAAAGCAACACCGGGGGTTGGAATAATCCTGCTCAGCAATACATTTGTACCGGCCGAGCAAATACCGGCCGCTACAGCGGCTTCCAGCATTTTACCCGAACGCCGCGTGTCCCGCCCGATGATAATGGGAGGTCCGCCGTTGGCATCCCCGAAAATAATGCCAATGGCGCGACCAATGCGCACCGCCATTTCAGGTGTCAGCGGGTATTGGTTCGCCCGACCGCGTATGCCGTCCGTGCCGAAAAATTCGCCCATAGCCCCCCGTTATCCTTTATCTATTATCGGTAGAATCAGTCGCGTTAAACTATGATTGCGTGGAGGGTTTAGAATCAGACTAACTCGCCAAACCACCATCTGATACCACTCTGTCAACAACGCCCTGAAGCCAAAGGGTCCCGATCTGGGTAGTTTCATACGGCAGCGCCTTGATCGTTTCGACGTAGTTATCATGTTGTGATTTGAACAGTTCCAATTGGTGCATGAATTGGTCCCGCAGTTCTATATCCCCCAAATCTTGATCCCGCTTATGATATTGCTGCTCAAAAACACTATACTGGTCCGCAAGTGTCAATTCACCTATTCCATTTATATAGGCTCTAAGCCTCTTAAACCGTTCATCCATCCCCAGATCAAGCGTTTTGATAAGTCCCTGCCAAAGGGCTTCCGGAAAACGACTGGAAATGAATATCCGGCGTATATGGCGATACCACTCTCTCAAAGCGAAAAGGTTGCCGATGTAAATCAGGTTATTCTTGAGGATTCTAGTGGAAACGCCGATGCTCCCAGCCTTCCAGGGAATACTGCCCCCCTTCCCTGCCCCACCTATAATCAAATGATCCGGTTTTAGCTGATCCTTCCGTACAATCGTGCCGGCGGCACTGACGGTACCGTAAGCAATCCGGCATGGGCCCACAAGACCGCCCTGCCCGCCCATGAAAATCGGGCGCTGGTTCATCATCACACCATTCGGCACATCGCCCAAAAGAGAGGGCGTGGCCTTGTCCTGATTGGGGGTGAAATTAAAATGAATGAACGAACTTCCCACCTCGCTGTGATCCTCGCGGCTGGTACCGCCGGCCATCATACCGTCACAGAAATTGATCAAGCTACCGAGGGTCACAAAAGGCATGAGAATGGTTTGTTTCAAACCAACACAATGCGCGGTGCTGGCCTGCTCCTCAAGAATAGTCCCTTCCCGCACGTGTGCTCCATAGCCGAGTGATGCGCCTTCCAGAAAAACTGCATTTTTGAAATAGCCGGCTTTTAATTGGACGCCCGGTCCAACATAACAGTCCTGAATTGTCACGGGCCCCTCACGACCGATATCACAATTTTGGGAAATCATCGTTTGATCCCCGAAGAGCTTGGTCCCGGAATGGAGGAGGACGCCGCCTGACAGTCGATCGAGATTGACATGCGTTTCGATTTCAACGGTTTCAGGTGTGGGGATAATAACACCTCGTTGTTGCAATATTTCCACTCTGTGACGACGTGTTTGATTCATTCGTCCGGTATCCTGTGAAGATTTAGCTATTGGCACTATAGGGAGTCTGCAATGCGGCTTTTTCATCCGATTGGATGGTTGGATGGTATTCTGGAACCATTTTGACAAACTGCCTGCGAATTCCTTCTGCATCATGAACTTTAGCCAGTTTAGTAAGGGTTGCAATCTGGTCCGACAACGCTTCAAGATTGCAACTCTCGCTGCTCAGCACCATGATTTTTTTATGCTGCGTGGGCAAAATCCCCTCGCCATCCGTAATCAATTCTTCATAAAGTTTTTCGCCTGGCCTCAGGCCGATATATTGAATGTCGATATCGACACCCGGTTCAAACCCCGACAACCGTATCAGGTCACGCGCCATATCATCTATCTTAATCGCTGTTCCCATATCGAGAATATAGGTTTCACCACCGTTGCCCATCGCCCCGGTTTGCAATATCAACTGGCAAGCCTCGGGAATTGTCATGAAGTAACGGGTAACTTCCGGATGGGTTACCGTCACGGGACCACCCTGTGCGATTTGTTTTTTGAATAAGGGGATAACACTGCCGACACTGCCAAATACATTGCCAAACCGGACTATCATATATTTTGTCCTGACACCGGGATATTCCTTCTGGCACTGGATCATCAATTCAGCGATTCGCTTACTTGCCCCCATGATATTGGTTGGGCGAACCGCTTTATCGGTCGAAACGAATACAAAACGGGCTGTTTTATGCTCACGGGCAGCTGCAATTACCCGAGTTGTGCCAATGATATTATTTTCTATGGCCCGCCAGGGTTGCAACTCCAGCATGGGTACATGTTTGTATGCCGCGGCATGGAAAACGGTATAGGGTCTGTATTGCCCAAAGGTACGGCGGAGTAATGTTTCATCAAGGATGTCCCCAAGGATTGGTATGGTGTTGATTTCAGGATAAAGGCGTTTGAGTTCCAGTTCGATTTCATAGAGGGGGCTTTCCGCTCTTTCGAATAGAATGATACTCTCCGGATTAAATCGTGAAATCTGTCGGCATAGCTCAGATCCGATCGAACCGCCGGCCCCTGTTACCAGAATGGTTGTATTTTTCAGGTATGCACCGATCCGTTCTTCCTCAAGATGGACGGTTTCTCTCCGCATCAAGTCTCGATAATCAACTTCCCGGATAGAATTAATCGACACGCGGCCGTCGATCAATTCGCCATAACCAGGTATGGTTTTGAACGGCAACCCAGTTTTTTTGCACTTATCGACAACATTGCGCATTACCGTTGAACTGGCCGAGGGTATCGCAATAAGAAGTTCATCAGCTTTCAAACGCTTGGCCGTCGACTCAAGCTCATCAATGTACCCGAGGACCGGAATGCCGTGTATTTTTAAGCCTCTTTTGGCAGGGTTGTCATCCATGAAACCGATAACTTTGTAACGAAGAGAGGTATTGTTGTGTATTTCACGAAAAATTTTTTCTCCACAGTTTCCGGCACCAATAATGAGCAGTTTTTTCTGACCGATTTGTTTTTTGCCCAACAAGCTAAAGAAGCCCGGTGATAAGCGACCGGATCGGATATCTTCAAAATAATCGTAATACAAACGCACCGCCAGCCTAAACAATGCAACGAGGAAAATCGTAAAGCACCAGTCAATGATAAAAACCGACCGGGAAAAGCCTTCGAATCGAGAGCTGTCAAAACGGGTGCTGTAAAGAATGACGGCAATGACCGCTAATGAACTCAGACTGGTGGCCTTGATAATATTAAAAAGATCGGAAAGTCCGGTGTAGCGCCACATGCCGCGATACAGATCGAACCAATAAAAAAGGACCAGTTTAATAAAAATGACAACCGGCAGAATCCGCCAGAAAACCGATAAGAAATGATTAGGAATATTGAAATCAAATCGAACCAGATGCGCACAATAAAAAGCAGCGGAAAATATGAGGACATCCACTGCCATCACGCTCACGAGGTTGCGATAAAGAAACAGTTTATTTTTCATGATGGCTACAAAGACCCGGTAGAAGGCATCTGATCGGCCTTGCGGTGAAGAAAAACGCTGATAACAATGAAAAGTACCCCCATAACTGTCATACCGGTAATTAGCGCGGCCATGCTGATATTCTGAAGAACGATAGCGATCATACTAATCAAAATTTGTATGATGCCATAAATAGAAGAGACTTTCCAGTGAGGTAAACCCAATTCGTTGACCAGCACCTGGTACAGATGTCGCCGGTGCGCAACCATTATAGGATCGCCTTGCGCAAAACGAATTCCAAAAGTTGTCGCTGCATCCGCATAGATGAGAAAGAAAAAAGCGATGCAAGTCACAACGCCGAGAAGGGTCGTGTTGGATACCCAAACCATCGTTGCAAATAGAAACCCTAAGAACACGCTTCCCGCGTCTCCCATAAAAACTTTTGCATTCGGGATATTGAAAGGCAAAAAACCGATACATGCAAACACGACGCACAGGTCTACCACGATATAAGGCGTGGGTACCCCCTGTCGAATCCCGTAGACTGCCAAAAAACTAAACCCCACGGCCGCTGATATCCCGGCAATGCCATTGATGCCGTCCATGAAATTAAAGAAATTGGCGGTCCCGACAATAAATAGTGCGCCTATTGCCAAGCCCAGCAACGGGTTCAATGCCACCGGTCCCCAAGAATTGTCTCCACCAATAAGAACAATCAGGGCGCAGGCAAAATGAACCAGTAAACGCCAAGATTTTGACAACTCAATCCGATCATCGACGATGCCGGTCACAGATATGATCGTGGTTGGAAGCCACAACGAGATCGGGATGGCGTTTAGAAAACTGGCTGTGATAAAAGCAAGGGGGATGCCGACACCACCCCCTTTTGGTGTGGGGCGGTTATGTGAACTTCGGTAGCCAGGAAGATCCATCAAACCATAGCTTCCGCCGATTTTAATCACCGACCAAGCTCCGACAGCTCCAAGGCATAGTGCTATCAGTAAATTGAAAAACCAGTTCATTTAGCTCGAGTGCTTTTGAAATCCAGCGTTCTTATTGATCAGAGGACAAACATCTCATCCGGCGCCATCGACATCCGCAGCATGTGAAACGCCTCGGCATATCCCATCCCGGCCTGACTTCCCCGAAACAAGGCCAGCGCCCTCAGGGCTTCAACCGACCTGGACTGGGGAAAGGTCTGCAATTGGCTTTGATAGCACTGCATGGCATCGATTTTGAGGTCGATGCAATCCGAGATGTCGACGCACCAGTTCGGCGTAAAATTCGGTTCGAGATGCGGCGCATTCCAATGGGTTTCCGAAATCGTCTCATACGCGGCGCAAATTTTGATATTACGCCCCACATCAACTGGACGCGATGCCACCATACAGGCTTCAAATATCAGTCGATGATCGACATGCCGGTCGACATATGGAATCAACAGAATATCCGGTGAAACGCTTTTGACAATGTTGAACACCATGCCGTTGAATTCCGGCAGGTCGATTTTCCCCAATAGAACGGCGGGGTTGTCCAGGAAAATTGATTTTTTAACGCCCAGTAAACGGTGTGCCTTTTTGGCTTCGGCAACCGTGCGTTCGTGAACCTCTTTGGTATAAAGGGGCGGCATGTGGGCGGCAATGGTGCCAACGGTAACATCTCCGCCCTGCTTAGCAAACCTTGCAATGGTGCCGGCCGTACCGAGCACCTCGTCGTCTGGATGCGGTGCGATAACCAACAGCTGTGGTGTGTCTCTCATGATATCACCCTTGTCCGTCTAATAAACATCGCTATCTCCTTGGCTAAAATGCCAGGGAATTTCTTTTAACGCTTTATCCGAGGCTATCGCAGGTTTAAAAAAGATAAATCGTTCCGGGTGCTCGAGCTTGAATCCGAAAGCGGTATAGACGGATTCATCAACGTGGCCTTCAGACATCCAGCATGTCAGGGTATCGGCACCCGAACGTGCGGCAAAGTCATGGCAGAACCGCAGCGCATCTTCCACAACAGAGGGCTGGGAATCTGCGACAAACAATTCGCAAATATGCGCCAGGCTATTTGTGCCATCGGAAAACAGCTTGAGGACGATTACGCCTTGATCGTCGCCAATCATAAATTGGCTATAAACGCTATCCGGCTTGCTGTAGCGCCAATTCAGGTAATCGGCATCACGGTGTACACCGACCGGGAAGGGGCAGCGGTTCCAGACCTCCGTTGCCCGGGAATCGAATGATTCGACTTTCTGATAGACATTGTGAAAAGGCTTGAGGGCGCCCGAAGCGACCTTTATAAGGCGCAAGGGTACCCGCATTAATTCCGTCCATCCCGCCCGACGGAAGCTTTTTTCCGAATGCTGATTGGGGAGTATATAGGCGATTTCGCAGGCATCAGTCATGTCCTGCCAGCAACGAAAACCATGCTGGTGTGCAATGCCTTTTCCGCGATAGGCGGGCACTGTCATGATATCCACCATGGTGCGGCCTTTTCTAACCTCGCCTCGGACACGAATATTCCGTGGTAAGGTTGCAATCATGGAAACAAGTCCCGCAGACGAGCGAATGACATAAACGTTTGCCGTTCCCAAAGGATTCTTAAAAAATTGCCATTCAACGAGACTTTTCGAGGTGGGCACGTGGGGCATGCAGTGTTGTCGCAAGTCCACAATTTGTTCGATGTCTTCATGTGTGGCCAATTCAATTGTTGGGTTTTTCATCACGCCATTTTCCCCAAGTGCATCCAACTCTTAACCGCCTCCGGTCGTCTATAACAAAGTGGCTATGGCCTCTCAAGTTGCTCAGACAAAAAAGTCCTATTCCTTATTGCAGGGATGCCGCTGGTTGTTAGCGGGCTCACTTTTCCCAGGTTTTCAAGGCTGCCAGCCAGCCCTGCTCTATATCATATTGAGGACGGAAAGATAATTGGCGACATAATTTATCACCGCTGGCCGCAACGTCTTCCACGACCTTGTCAACCAGAAGGCGCAATCTTGGCGTTGGCAGCCGCAATGTTTCGGTGAGGTGGTCCGCCAGCGCCGCAATCTTCTGCACCGGGCGACGAGGCAATCGCAATAGCGGTGGCTTTTTCCCTAAAGCCTGGGTAATCGCTATCATTACTTCGTTCAGGGTGTGAATCCTACCATCGGTGACATTGAAAATCGAATCCGCCGCAGCAGGATGTTCGGCTGTCAGAATGGCGGCGCGCACCAGATCGTCAATGTAAATCATGGTGCGGCGATTTTGACCGTTTCCGACCGGCCAGAAGAGACCGCGTTGCAGGGCCTTGACGAGGGTGCGGTAGTTGCCCTGCAGGCGTGGGCCGTAAACCGCAGCAAGCCGCAATACCACGACCGACGATCGCGGGTTATCTTTAAAAATTGTGCGAATCCCCTCTTCCGATTGTATTTTCGTTTCGGCGTAAAGCGATTGGGGATTGAGCGGAGATGTTTCCGTAAAAGGATCAAGGCCTATACTGGGGCCGTAAACACTGATCGTGCTGAAATGCACCATGCGTTTCACCTTGGCCGCGATAGCGGCCTGGGCGACATTTATTGCCCCGTCGTGGTTGACTCGCCGGTATTCCTGCACCTGATCTGAGGAGGGATCGTTGAGGTGAAGTTTGGCAGCCAGGTGAAAAACGATATCCACGCCTTCCATTGCGGGTTGGAGGGACTGCGGAACTGCAACATCTCCGATAGCGCTCTCAACCGATGTTGTAAAAAGTTCCGGAACAAAAGAACGACGGACGAGAATCCTGACCTTCCATTCTTTTGCTAACAGCTGATTTACAAGAGCCGGACCTATCATTCCCGTGGCCCCGGTAACGAGTGCGCGCATGCTGTTCTAACCTCTCGATCGCGGCAGCACGGCCAATTTCCAAAACCCCTTCGACATAAAAAATCGCGCCATGCTGCGAAGATGCCACTGCATGTATTTGAGGTTGCGATGGCTGTCACCGCGGCCATCGTGTACGGCCTTGGCATCCGGGCATTTAAGAACAGACATGCAGGCCATCTTCAGGCGTGCACAAATATCGACATCCTCATAGTACAAGAAATAGCGTTCATCGAAACCTTGGATCATCTCAAAGCAACTCCTGTCAAAAAGCATGAACATTCCGCCAATCCAGTCGGGTTCAAAAACCGCTTCGGTCTGATGATAGTCAAGTTCTATCGATCCACCGACGGCCTTTTTAAGGATACTGAAAGGGGTCGGAAAACGGCGGGCGCTGTTTTCTATCGTTCCCGCGGGGTTGATAATTCTTGGCCCCACCACGCCATTGCCGTGTTCTTTAAGACATTCGATGAGGGTGTCGAAAGGATTCCCGATGAGACGGATGTCGGGGTTCAGGACACAGTAATAGTTTCCCCGTGATTGCTTGAATGCGAAATTGTGATTGGCACCAAACCCTTTGGGAGTTTGATTCCGAATGATCTTTAAGGGAAAACGGTAGCCATGAGGGTCGAAAGGAAGCGATTCATCGGTGTTGAGGGTAAATATGACCTCAACAGACACCTGGTTTCCGAGGGCCGCGATATCGTCAAGCAACTGGTGGGCAATGGCTGCCTGGCTGTGGACGACAATTGAAATGGATAGCAGATCATCGATCATAGAAGTGTGGGTCGGCTAACCAAGGAACTCTTTGGAGGAAAAAGGTTTGAATATGCCCCGCTCAGGAACAAAATCCATAACGATGGATTCGGATTTACGGAGCCAGAATTCGATGCTCAAAAACTTCAATCGGTCAAACAAATAGGTTGAAATATACATACCGATAAGAAGCACTGTCGTGTGCAGTATGCAATCGATGCTGGCGTTGCCCGTCAGCGCCAGCTTCAAGTTGATGGCAAGACCGAACACCACAAAAAATTGTTGTATGAAATACAGTGTTACCGGATAGATTCCGAACCTTAATATCATCGATAGCGGTTGTTTGTTTGCAAAATTCTGCTTTTCTAAGAACAATGTCAGACACAAAAGAACGAATATAACCGCATGGGTTGCGGCAATACCATAGGCGTTTGTGCTCAATTCTAACGTGCGCTCGCAAAACATATAGAAATAGACCAGGTAAGCAATGCTTGCCATAAGTACCATAAGGACTGACCACATGCGATTGTACTGGCCGATCCCCCATTTGCCGATCAGATACCCGCCAAGAAAGTAAATGCCGAAAGGCCAGATGGGTGTATGACCTTGATCGGGTCGCATACCGGGTAGGAAAAACCAAAAAAGAATCAATGCAAAGACCCCCAACAATCTTAAATCGTTCCTTTCGATATAGTTGAATAATCCCGCAAGGGCATAGCACCCCCCGATGAGTTGGAATATATCCCAATCAATTCCATAATTCTGGTGAGTGATAATATCAACGCACCAGGCCATCAGAAATAAAACAACCCCGTGGACAATCATGCGGAAAGGACAGCGGTATTTTCTTTCGTACAACACGATTGCCATTCCCGATACAGCGATGAACATTGGACGGGTGTAGTAGTAACCGATCATATAGAGTTGGTGACCAACAAGCGAATGTTTCAGTCCGAATACAATCGTTTGATGAGGAATGGTCATCATGATGATGGCAAGTCCTCGAAGGATGTCGAGGGATTTAATGCGGCCTTTGGGAAGGGATTCAGAAAAGGACGAGATTAGCCATTTTTTGAAAGGGGCGTTTGTATTGGTTGCTTTCGCAGTGGGTGCCATATGTTGATTCTATTGCGCTGATGTTTAGGTTGCCGCGCGGTTTATGCGCGATTAGAGTGATTCATGACTTCAAGAAGACCCCAAAGAGGCAATAAAAAGACAAATGATGGTTCATCCAGTCTGATTTGATAGGGGTATAAAAGGTCGAAGATCTAACGAAGCCTTTTCCTTGAATGGTATCGGTAAGTTTCTTTTCATCATAAAAAACTTTGTGATCGGCATCACGACGATATCCTTTTGCTCCAGGGACCCCGATGACCAGCCGCCCACCTTGTTCAATGACTCTGTAAAGCTCATCGATGAGATCATTGGGCGAGAGAATGTGTTCGAGCACGTTATCCAATACGACCGATTGAAAGGTTTCATTTTCAAATGGCAGACGGCCATCTTCAATCAGCCGAGCATCCAGTCCTTTTTGCCGGCAGTAGGCAACAAGATACGGGTTAATGTCGGCGCCGATCGTATTGCGGCGGGACTGAAGCATGTCGCCGATACCGCACCCCACGTCAAGGGTCAACCCTTTGAGGTGATAGCAAAGTCGGGGGTATAAATAGAATTTGCGATACAGCAATGCCCGCCAGCTTCTTTTCGTCAGATAATCAAAGTATTGTTCATGTTCAGCCATTGATGATTCCAAGCAATTTTTGGGTATTCACCTTTTGACGATAATTATCAGGCAATAAATTACCACTTTTATTCAAAGGTCTCCTGGACAAGCCGGCCGTTTTGATCATCAAGTCGCTGAGCTCTTCGTCATTCTGAAACAAATACCCGTTCTCCCCATCAAAAATGAGTTCCACGTTGCCGTCAATATTTCTGACCAGGCACGGTACCCCTAAAAAAAGCGCCTCTAACACCGAACGCGACACGCCTTCAGTAACGGACGGCAACACCAAACAGTCGGCTTGGGCCATCAGGGTATAAGGGAATTTCAAGTGGCCATGGAAGGTAAGCACATCCGTGATGTGCAACTGATTGGCTGATCGAGCTAGTTCGGGCATCGATTCGCCGTCCCCGACGATGTCCAGATGAAAGGCAATTCCTTTATCTTTTAAAACTTTCGAAGCGTTAAAAATCGATTGTACGTTTTTGAGCGCCGTCAGACGGCCGACATAGATGAACCGAAAGGGGCCTTTCTTCAAGGTGGATCGCTTTCGGTATGGATGAAGAAAGTTTTCGTCTATAAAATTCCCCACGATGTGCGGTCGTTTGCCGCAATAGTGCTCGATCTGATCCGCCATAATGGAGTTCATGGCAATGACGTGGTTGAACCATCTTAGAAACCAAAGGTGAAAGCCACCAACTAAAAAGCCAACTTTCCCGAATGCAAATTGGTAGTTGATGGGCAGATTGCCCCTCACGTAGCTGATCGTTGTGGCGCTATTGGCACAAAAGAGGTTTGTAAAGTCAGCGGAAAAACAAAAGGATAGCGATACGTTCTTCCGACCGCTCCCTTCCCTTTTGATCATTCGTCGGTAGGCAATTATTTTTTGAATAAGGAATTTTTGATTAGCCAGTGAAACAATATTGATGGAGGGTGCGATTGCGGTATCGACGCCGGGTCCGGATTTTATGTACACGATGGTCGTCGGATGATCTCTATAAATGAAATTCGCTAATGCGATAGCGCCTTTTATCGGCCCTGTCGGATGCGGTGATGGAAGGAGGATGAATATCTTGCGCATTAGGAGAAAAAAACCATTAAAGAATAAAGTTTTTCGGTATCGGCCAAAATCGATACATCACACAGATTCAAGCAGATCCTCATATCGTTTGATTACATTCTCGAGCAAGAATTTTTCAGGCAGCAGCGATTCTTTCTGCTCTGAAGTTCCTAATCGGCAGACATTAAGCATTTCACGCGCTAATACGTCGGCGGTGCAGGGTTTTACTAAAATCCCCTGCTTAATATTCGTGATGATGTCACGGATACAACCAGGGTTGTCAAATGCGATGACAGGTGTCCCTAATGCAAGGGATTCAAGCACGACATTGGGCATCCCCTCGTAACGCGATGATAGAATGAAACGATCCGCATGATAGAAATACGGATAAGGGTTATTTACGAAACCATAAAGCGATATAAAATTTGAAAGACCTTTTTGAACAATGAGGTTGTATAATTCATCTTTTAAAGGGCCATCACCCAGTATTGATAGATGAACATTTAACCGTTCTTTTACGATTAATTCCATAGCATCAATTAGAATATCGAATCCCTTTTGAGAAGTTAAAGAGCCAACAGCCAAATAATTAAACCTATTTTTATCAAAAGGGTTTTTATATTCGTGTGAGAGTTTTTTTAGAACATTAATATCAACAGGATTCTCTATGTTTCGTATAATCTTAGGGGGAACACGAAAATTTCTAATTAGATCATCCCTCATAGAATTGCCCAAACAGATGATCCGATCAGCTTTTGAATAAAATTGTTTTATTAATATATTGAATAGCTTTGGAGATCTTTCACGCCTTAACACAAAAGATGGCAAATTGCTTTCTCGAATAACGACTTTTGTTTTTCTGGGAAAAAGAGGTTTCAATATAAGAAAGGCGAGATTGAGATGGAATATACTCGTCAATATAATCTCTGGCTTTAGCCTCCAAACGATAGTTAGTATAGGAAAAAAAGAGCGGCTTACGCGTTTTCGATTCAAAGAAAACAAACTAACATCATTTGGTGTCTTACTGAGAAGAGGACCAGCACTATTAATCAATACTAAAGCAGTTAGAAATCTCTTTCTTGAAAGGTTCTCGATAATTGTAAAAATAACTTTTTCGGCCCCGCCACACTGAGAAGACGGCAAAACAAATAAAATTTTTGATTGTTTATTCAATAGGTGATTTTCGCATTACAATATTTAAACAGCCAGATTAAAGATAGATCCCTTTAGGATTGTTCAATCATCCAAAATATTTTCCAAGTACTTTCAGCATAGGCATCTTTTCAATTTCATTTTTCCACCGTTCATCGTAAATGATAGGCCTTTTTTTAAATCTGGTAGGTGTCCCACCTATTGAATGCCCTTTTTTACAATCCATATATTTTGAAAAGTAGTAGTTTTCTATGCCTAAGAAGTCAAATATAAGCGATATTGATTCCTTAGGATTTTTAGTTAAATTTTCATATGTAATTTCCATTAAATTATGTGGATTTATCATTTTTATCATTCTACAACAAATTAAATTATATACATATGTACTAAAAAAATAGGTAGCTTGCTTATAAATACTGCTTTGGCATTTATCCCATTTTAATTTGGAAATTGTTACCGCTTTTATATCACGTTTCAAATAAATAAATTTAATTTTAAAACTGGTGTATTTATATATTTGTAAAGCTTGCCAGGGGCGTTTTGATGAATCGATTATATACTTTGATTTGCCGATAGAAAATATCGTTTCATATAAATTTTCTATATTGTTTAATATGCGTTTTTTGCAGCTATTTTTTAGTAATTTTTTAATATAGTTGTTTTTTTTTAGTGAAATTAAGTATCTTATCGCAAATCTTTTATTAAATTTCCATTCAATTAGCGTGTCAAATTTTTTATCAAAATTCATAATATTTCTGTTACTTAGAATTTTCCTCCAGAATTGGCAACATCTCAAGCTGTCGCCACAGGAACAAGAATAATTCCAAGAAGCCCCGGTTCCTTTTTCATATAAATATCCTCCGATATTTTGAAGTTCGCCTCCAAAAAAAACATCGGGTGATTTGGATAGCATATCTCCAAGCAGGGTGGACCCTGATCGAGTATCACAAATGATATATACGATCGTTTTCATTTAATTTATTTTTGTAATTTATGCAATTTGAAAGAAAGAATATTCCACAAGATCATAAGGCAGATTTTCACTTTATGAACGGTAAATAACAAAGCGTTTTTCCATAACGCTTTTTCAAAAATAGTAATACCCAAATATTCCATAATGCCAAGCTTAGTGTGCTAGACAGGGCAGCTCCGAAAATACCAAATAATTTAATGAAAAATAAATTAAATAATATATTCAAAATACCAGTGGTAATCATAATATTTCGAAAAACAATCTGGTTACCGGTCATATTCATAAAATATCCCGTTGATCCAGAGGTCGAGCTGACAAACTGCCCGATTATTAATACAACCAGCACGAAATATGCTTTTGTAAATTCATTTCCAAATGCAATCGAAATCAAGGGTTTTCCAAATATAATCAAGATAAAAATAATTGGCACAGTAACAAAAAAAATAAGTTTTGAGGATTTTTGGGCTAGTAAAAACAATTCATCGATGCGTCCATTAGCATAAAGCTCTGAAAATTTTGTAGCAGCCATACTGTTAATAGCATATAGAGCAAACACGGTTAATGTTGATAATTTAACAGCGATGGAATAAAATCCAACATCAGCCTCGGTTCTAAATATCCCGAGCAGTATTATACCCGTTTGTGAAATGATAAAATGAATTGATGTGGTCATCATCATTGGAGAAGATATTGCCAATATTTTTTTGTAAGAGATAGGTACAATGACATCGTCAATATGTCTTTTTTTTTTAAAACTAACAGATATTAATATATATCCTACTATGGCGGTGAATATCCATGCGGAAATTTGTGCATACACAGGATTGGCATTATCGTGGTATGATAAGGTCAAACCGGTAAGAATAAGAAGCATCGAAAATGAAGGTAAAAATTGCATTACAGCAAACGCCCTGATAAGTCCCAACCCACGGATAGCCTGGGAGTATAAATCCATCAGAGATCTAAATGCAATAAACCATGCTGCGAACATAAAAAAATGAGATAAATTAGGTTTATGATAAATTTGAATCGCTATGTATTTCGAAAACATAGCGATAAATATACTCATGCATATTGAGGCAAAAATTACAATAGTTTGAGTAGTTCTGAATAGTTTAAATGCTGAAGATGCTGAAAATTTTGTCAGGTATTCAGGGATCAACCTGATGATTGAAGTATTTATGCCAAACAATGTGAAAATCGATAGAATCGTAAAACTCGCATTAATAATAGCGAGGGTGCCTAACATAGTCGCGCCATAGAAACGTGAAACAAAAACGCTTATTAGCAATGATGCAAATGTTGCCGAAACCCTTGCCGCAAGGGCCCAGAATGATCCTGTTAAAACTTCTGAAAAGTTTTTGTCCAGCATCACATCGGCAAATTTTAATTTGAGGATGTCGAGCATTGAATTAGACGTACATCTTCAATGGTGAATCTAAAGAATTAAACATCATCGTCATCTTCAAAATCTTCTTCTAAAACACTCTTCTTTTTCTTCTTCAAAATAGAATAGCGATATTTGATTTCGTTAATAATATTATCTAACTCTAATTCATTTCGGATTAAATAATTATGAATCTTAAATTTGCTCCAAAAAATATAAATATTTTCTTCGAAAATTGGGTTATTCAATTTATCGTAAACTATGAAAATCAAGTTATTTTTTAATAGTTCTTGTTGTTTTTTTGTAGATAGCTTTTGTAAAGTATCATATTTTATGAATATAATTTCAATTTCATCAATATTGTCTGAATTGCACCGTTCTAAGTAATTATTGCATTCTGAAGTATCGCTTAAATAAAATGGCTTTTTATTCAATCCAACTATTTTTCCACATTTTTTGACCAAAATTAAATCATGCAAAATAAAATATAGTTTACGGTCAATTTCATCAATTGTGTAAATACCAATCTTATTCGGAATTTTTACAAGAAAGTTATCTTGATTAAATTCTATGTCTTTATGATTTCTTATGTATAATTTATCACCTCTAATCAAGTTATCTTGTTCTGCGATTTCAACTGTATTAGTCATATCAAGTTGATATAGCCTAATAATTTGCGGATAAAATCTGCTGACGCTTGTTAATGCCCGACCTACTGCGACAACCCCGTGCATCGCGACTCGGAGCGAAACAATATACGCAAGTAATAATCCCCAATTTTGATCGTTACCAGTAATCAATCTATAACCGACAATAAGTACAGTCAGAGAAAGTACAAGGGCCGTTCCTATTTGATTAATTAATGTACTTTCTTCTAAAACTTTCACTCTACCGCTAAAACCATCAATTGAATTTTTAAGTTCCTTTTTTAAAAAGAAGTTTTTAACTAAATAAGCGTTATCACTTTTAGAATGACCAATATTGAACAAAGAATCAATAAGATCATTTATTATTTTGTTTGACTTTCCAGCATAAATTTCAAACAATTTGCTGTAATTTGCGCCCCTTATATTCGATGGGTATTGACATATAAATACTAAAATAACTACAATTAATAACGTTACTGTTAAAAACGGATCAATAATTATTAAAGAGGCAGCGCCACCAATTGCGCTCATAAGCTCAGGGATTGAATATCCAAATGTCCTAACCAACATTCCAGTTCGCCGCGCGTCACTCAGAATTCTTTTGTATTCTCCTTTTATAAAACTATTACTGATATTTTTTGTCTTATAATGTGGCAGGTTACTAATAGCATCTACTGCTTCATTTGCTATTCTCATTTCAAGTTCTTTTGCCAGCGAGATTGAAATAATTTTGGTTAGATATTGAAAAACAGAAGCTGAAGCAAACATTAAAAAGGTTGCAATAATAACAAGCCACATCAAAAGAATTGATTCTCTAGCAAATAACTCATAATTAAGAAATGAAAATTTTCCTTGGTTTTTTAAAGCATTAGAGTAAAAGTATATAATTGTAACTGCGGATGCCTGGCAAGATAATCGCAACCCCCCAAAAATTATTATGCCTAAAGGTTTTTTAAAAAAATTTTTAAAAAAAGCCTTCTTAATAACCCACTTAACGATTTCTATATAGTTTTTGCCTTGGTTATAATATCTTTTTAAATATTGATAGATATTACTGGTTGCCATATCTAATAAATTAAGCTTTCCCAAATTCCAGCCACTTTATCAATCTTATAATTTTGAATAAGATCCCTATGTCTTTCTCCCATTAAAAGACGTTTCTTATCGTTAATAGCTAAATTGTAGATATTATCAGCTAAATCAGAAATATTGTCATTTTCAAATATTAATCCATTGTATCCATGCTTAATTAATTCAAGTGGGCCTGGGGAAGAGTTATTAACAACTGCCGGCATACCAAAGCACATTGCTTCAAGTAATGCATTTGGGGTGCCCTCAAATTTTGAGGTAAGAGAATATATTGAGGCCATCCTAAAATATGGTGTTAGATTTTTTTTATAGCCAAAAAAACTAACCTTATCTTCTAAACATAAGCTTTTAGATAGTTCTTCAAGTTCTATTTTTAACGGCCCGTCTCCAATTATATAAACTTTCCAGTCAGGCAGCTTTTTGTGAATTTTGGAAAACGCATTTATAAGTAGATCAATAGCTTTTTGCTCAACTAAACGACCGACTGAAAGAATTATCTTCCTTTTATGGCATTCCAAATCACATTCAATATCGAATGTTAATGGATTAGGAACATATGCCAGTTTTTTTTCTGGCACAAAATTTTTCAAAGCGTCTATTGCTCCATAGCTATTAGCAGTAACGACATCTGAATATTTATACAATTTTCTACGCAGAAATTCCCATGGCTCGTCTAACTTTTGTCGATTAGGATCGTTTCGTTCTGAGATTATAATCTTGCTATTTTTTATCCCACAACAAGCGATTATTGTTTTTATATTGGTTGCACCTAAAAAACTTATTACACATTGATGTTCAGTATTAGCAACTAAATTTCTTATTCTACGTATTCTTCGATAATCTCCTATGAACAATAAAAAATATATTTTGCTGCAATATTTTAATATTAAATCATCGGAAATATTAAATTTTCCGATGATTATTTGAGCTAATTTCACGCCTATATGCCTATATAAATACTTATTTAGTTTTAATAAAATATAAAATGGGATCAAAATACATCTTTTTAAGTTTTTTTTAAAATAATCATATTTCAAATTCCGATTTAATTTTTCACGTGATTTTAAAGATTGATGATTCGGCACAAGATTATATTTATTTTCTAATGCTTTTGTTATATTTTTAAGTATGGATGTACTCGGTTTATTATCAAAAATAATTCTATCGATTTCTTTTCGTAATTTAAAAGCATCTGGTTTGTCTCGGATTAAAGTGATCAAACAAATTCTTTTATTTTTATCCGCCCAATAATTTAATAGATTTGATGTTACACGCTGTGATCCCCCTTTACCCATATGCGCTATAAAAAATAAAATATCATATTTTTTTTCCATATAAAGAGACCTTTGCACAACTTGATGTGGTGACGTAAGCTTCCCCCAAAAACTGGACAATGTGTTAAGCTATAAGTCAGACCAAATTATTTGGAGGTGAATTTCCCCCAATTTAGTGGACACCTCGAAAAGCCCAATGTATATTGGCAACAGCAGGAGGTGTCCCCAAAAATATGGAATACAGCCTGGATTTCGCTGATTTCACACTGGTGATGGAACGTGAAATTTAAAAAAGGTGGCCTTCTTTGCTAAAGAGTCGAAAGAATACACGATTTTATCCAGCACAGGAGAGAGATGAATGTCCGGAAGATTTTTGCCTTTTACATTTGAGATTACCAACACAAAATATATGTTGTGTAGCAAGATCTTTCTTTGAATATTCATGATGCTTTTTTAAAATTTCATCAGTTAACCGATCAATACCCTCTTTTGGTCTCGAAATAATCTCGTCCCATATTTCTATTTCAAAGTATTTTTCAGTCATCACAAATAATTGGTTAATGGTAATTTTATTTAATTTTTTTGAAAGTTTGTCATTAGAATTTTTTGCAAAACTCAGATGGCCCCAATCTATGTATTTCAGCTGGTTTTTATCAGACAAATTGATGTCGTAAATCTTTTTTGGCATTTGATGATGACCGTTCCAACAATAGTAATTATGATGATTATATAAAATTTTCCCATCCTCTCTCAATCTAGTTGATATACCTTCAAAGACTTGATCAAGATTGTGAAGATGCTCAGTCACATTGTGCAGAATTGCGATATCAAATTTTTTATTTGGCGCAATATCTTCAAAAATACCTTGAATAAATTGGACTGTTGGAAACAAATCCATTATGTTATTTGGAGTCCATCCAAATTTTTCAAATTTTCTTTTCCGTAAATTTTTCCCTTTATCATTATTATAATTAATTTTTGGGTCTAAGCCAGTATAACTTTTTGCACCATAGACATGATATCCAATTGAGTGTAATCCTGTACCGCATCCTACATCCAACACATCTTTATTAACAATATATGAAGATATTTTTTTAGGCCAAGGCAAGTAACCAAATTTGATAGCTCTTTTTATAGATTTTATTTGCTCTTTTGACAGTTTATTATTATCTAATGATCCAATTTCAATAATGTCGCGCAATTTAATTTCGGCAGGCAAAAGTATGTTCTTTAAAAAATTGACCTGCTTCATAAGCTTTAAGATATATTTTAACTTTTTTTCATGTACCATAACGTTATTATAAATCCTCCACACTTATTAAGGAACACATTTTACACTTTTCACCCGGTTATGTGGTTTAAAAGAAATGGACACTTTGCTAAAAACGGAAAATATAAAAGATAGCTGTCCCATGAATGCTCCCCGAACCAGAAGGATTCACCCAAGAGTATAGAAAACAACGTTTGCAAAATGCTGCTTAACCCTGTGTCAGTTTTGAGTTGACCACTACACCGGCACGCAAATCATCTTTATAGTGTCAATAGTAGATTTAGAACTTCCATAGCGCCATATAACCCCATCGGTCTCATTCATCCTTGGGTAAACCTGCGGTGTTCTGTCTTTGACCGCCTAAATAACCGTAGCGTAGAAGTCCAGAATATTCAACTTGAATCACTTTATTTCTCAACTCTATATCCCATATCATTGGAGTTCTTGGTTTAGGGCTGACCCCAACTCTTTCATACTCAATTATCAGGTCTTTATCGAAATTTAATTTCATTATATTCAAAACATTTATTAAGTCATTTCTAAGATTTTCCTGTTTCCCAATAAAATCGATCTCACGTTTTGTATAAAAACCATAAAGATGCGTGACATAACCCGGATATAACTTTAACACATTCTTCACGAATTGTTTGAAATCATTACTCCCAGTACCATTTATCAATGAATTAGGATGCCAATCGAAGTCGCCTATTCTTTTTGGCCAATTACGCCATTCTCTATTCGGTTGCGACATATATTTAAACCAAGATTCATACCACTGAAGAGGGTGTCTCACAAAACAAAAAATAAATGGGTATTGACTATTTCTAAAGGGTGTTAAACTCTTACTAAACTTTTTTTTAAAAAATTCCATAAAAGACAGATTTACGATACGATCGTATAAAACACGATCAACATCGGCATGCTTATGTCCAATTTCTTTATCAACCAAATCAAGTTTTGATAAAATTTCCCTCACCCAGTTACCGCCTGTTTTAGGTATATGTAAAAAGATTGATCCATTTTTTAAGAGAAGTGCCATATAGTTACCTTTTTTTAGCCGTTACGAGTAACATGTGGGAACAAATATGTTTTGATATTTTATCAATTCTCTTCCCCCACAACTTATATGTTGCAGAGTCACTTTGCTTTCTAAAAGGATTTTTTAAATATTTAAATAGTGGTATTTCATCTTTTAAAAAAATATGACTATGATGCGGAAAAGACGACTGCACATCCAATCCAATTTCATCTAACATTTTGGCAATATGATTTAATGAAAAGGCGTATTGATAAAAAACATAATCATCTTTAGATTTGGATCTGTTTTTGTATCTTCTTATGGGGGATTTAATTCGTCTAACTATATTATAGTATGGAAACGTCAAAAAAAGAGTTCCACCATGTTTAAGCACACGATTGGCTTCTTTCAATGATTTATCCGGGCCTTCCTCAAAATGTTCTATTACGCCTAATGAAATTAGTAGCTTCACACAATTATTTGGTAAGGGAATTTCATTGATGTCGCTAATGATAAAATTTAATTTTGGATATAAGTCTTTACAATTCAAAATTGCTTTTTCAGCAATATCAATCCCAATAATTTTTTTTCCCATTTCGTCTAAAACATAAACAAATTGTCCCATACCGCAACCAGCCTCAAGAATTATTTCATTATTTGCGATATTATTTGTCATTCTTTCGAGTATTGGCCACCAGGCTTTCTTTTTTGCATTGGCAATTTGTTTCATTAGATTTCGACTATACCATTGTTCTTCCCAATAATCTTTTTGCAGCATTTTCGGCATCAAATATGCGTAGTGCTTAGATAACATAATCAAATTCCCTATAAGGCTTGCATTGAGTGAGTGCTACTCACCCTAAAGAAACCATTAGGCTCAAATAGGTAGCCGCTTAAAGTCAACCCCTCGTTTCGCTATTACTACCCTCTCAATTAAAATTACTTGCCAAAGTCCATGACATCGATGACCCGAGTCTAAGGGTAAAAATTACTTATTAGCTTCTGCTTCCAGAATAGGAAATAATTTTCGACCAACAAATTCTGATCCTTCTCGAGTCAGATGATGTGCGTCCCATTGTAACGGGACATTATTCATATACAATGGACAGTTAAGATTCGGACACATTTCTTCAATTATCGAGATATATTTTGCACCGTTCATATTTATCGTTCCATTTTTCATTTCTTTATCAACCAAAAGGGTCTTTTGATCCAAATAATCTTCTGATTTAGTAACTTTTCCTTTGAAAATATTTTCAATAAGTATATCAGGTAAGGGATTTATGTATTTAATCGGAGGACCTAATACAACTACCTTTATTCCTTCTGAAACTAGTGTTTTGATTGTCTGTTCCAGAAAAGGTTCATAATATTTATAATGACTACGCCATTGTCCAGTTAGAACTACCAGTGAAGGTGGATGCTCGGTGATATAAGAATGGACGGCATCGTTTCTTTCTTTGCAATAAGGGCGTGATATTTTTAGAGGCACTAAATCCAAGGCTGCGGGACAACCACCAGCGCAAGCTTGTGTAATATCAAATTCTGTACCTCGGGCAGCCAATTTTAATCCGTGGACATAATGGGCACCAACGCTATCGCCCCATATTAAAATACTCCGCTTCCCGGGCTTGGGAACTAAACAATCAAAAATTGGAAATTCATTCCAGGGGATTGTTGAAAAACACTCTCCCCCATAAATAATTTTTCGATCTTCGTATTCTGAAAATTTTGCTAATTTAATAGCATTTTGAGGTAAGCGGAACATCATTCCGTCTGTATAAACTGAAACAATTCCAAAACCTAATAGTACCAATAATGCAGTACATCCTGCTATTGCCCTATTTTTAAATTTTGTATTGGGAATTGAGCGAAAAGGTTGTTCTATATATCGATAGGAAGTGTATGAAATAAGTATCAGGGAAATAATGCATAAAAAATATGTTTCTTTTTCAACTTTTTCGTTAAGAAATATTACTGCTATTGGCCAATGCCACAAATACATTGAATATGATATCTTTCCTATACCAACCATAAATTTGTTGGTCAGCAACACTCGACATATAAAAGGTGCATTTTGTCCTCCCATAATAATCAAGCCGGCACCTAAAGTAGGAGGAACAGCCGCGATACCTGGGAATAAAGTTGTCGAATTATATGTAAAAATTGAATATAGGATAAGGCCCAATCCAGCGGTCACGCATACTAAAGCCATATTTTTTTTTTTAACAATTAGACTGGGGATAAGTGAAATGATTGTTCCAAGTAATAATTCCCACGCTCGTGTCGGAAGAATATAAAATGCTAATTGCCGATTGTAATTTATAAGCAGAATATTAGCTATCATGGATAGTGAAAATATGAATAAAATAGTAGAAGTGATAACACTCTTTTTAAACTTTGAAATATACAAAATGAATATAGGAAAAAGAAAGTAAAATTGTTCTTCTATAGAAAGCGACCACATATGCAATAAATGTAAATCATGCGCATCTGGCCCAAAATAATCTAATTCAGATAAGAAGAACAAGTTCGAAACGAATAGGATTGTTGAAATAATACTTTTAGAAAGAATGATTAGCTTATCAGGAAGTAGTTTTAAAAAACCAAAAATGACAAGTAGTATAAGAACAGGCAAAAAAGCTGGAATTATTCTTTTTGCACGCCTCAGGTAAAACTTTTTAAACGTAAATATATTTTGTTCAATTTCACTTTTTATAATACTAGTAATTAAGAAACCTGATATAACAAAGAAAATGTCGACACCTACAAATCCACCATCGAATCCATTCACTTTAAAATGAAAAAGCACAATGGGCAAAACAGCAAACGCTCTTAGTCCATCTATATCAGGTCTATATTTAATCATTTAGCGAAATTGGTTCGAACCCATTGAGACCTTTGCACAACTCAGATTTGGTTTTCAGCAACTCCAGTCTAGCGATCTTGGAGCAGATGGGGTTCATACTGAGGAAATGGTAGGCTCAATCGATCAGTTGCCCTCAAAATTTTAGTCGCACACGCTGAAATCTTCTGAAAAATTTTCCCCAAAGTATAAAATTGAAGATGCGGCCTTTTTTTCAAAGGACTCAACTGAATATTGTTAGGATCTTTGAAATCGGGATTAAATTTTAAAGGGTAGATTTAATTCTTTGGTGTAAGAAATGTACCGACCAATAGGGATATTGGCCGGTACATTTGGAAGAAGACGATATGGTTTTTAATGATTATGTTTCTTAGATAAAACAAAGCTTATGAACGGATCGAATGGAATCCCTAATGTGTCACATTGACAGTACAAATCTTTATAGCCTTTTGTTGTTTTATTCAACGAACACGTTACCCACACCCCACCAAACTGACTTAGGCGGGTTGTAGGTGTTTGTGAATACGACGATGTTCTCACTGCTGTTATTTACAAGTTTGTCCGGCAAGTTGATGA
>JAHLLS010000037.1 GCA_020444045.1 Deltaproteobacteria bacterium | reverse complement strand
TGTCGCCGGCGTGAAAGGCCGGTGTCCTGGACCGGGCTAGACGATGGGGACGCAATACGAAATGTGGTGGTGGGGGGAGGATTTGAACCTCCGAAGGCTTTGCCGGCAGATTTACAGTCTGCTCCCTTTGACCACTCGGGAACCCCACCATGTCCTGCTGATTGAAACCCGTCCACCGGTTGAATCACCAAATAAACGGTGAGGCGTCCTTTAACAAGAGCGCCCTCAAATTTCAAGCCCAAATATAGGACTGTGGCACAAAAATTACGCTATCGAAAGTGCGCCTCATGCTTCACTGCGGCCGCACTCCTTGCAGCGCCCATCCGGACCAATGACGCCGATGCAGTTGCCGTCCGGACAGAGTCGACGATTTTCCCAGTCATCATCATCGGCGGCGGCCTCCGGCTCCTCGACATCATCGGTACCGACCGGTGCTTCGGTATCGTCGTATTTGTCTGCGTCAGACGCCGCGGGATCCTCAGACACAAGATCGGTCGGCATCGCTTCCATTCCACCAGGTTTGCCGCATTCTTTGCAGCGCCCGTCCGGCCCGATCACACCAATACAATTTCCGTCACTGCATAGTTGTCGTTTTTCCCATTCATCACTGGTCATGGCACCGTCACTTTTCAATATTGAGGTTGAAGTTGTTGCCGGGATTGTTCTTCCATCTGGAAGAACCCGTTTCACTGGCGGGGGTGATGCCCGCACAAACAAATTGCCCCCTGATCCGTTTATTTCGTCAGCCCTGTGGCTCGGGCGGTTCGTCGGCCGCCCGGTCGATATCGATGATGCGCACCCCTTTGAGATAATCCTTGGTCTCATAGCGCGTAATTTTCATGAGTTTCCGCGTGATGACGCCCATTCTCCCGACCAGATCCATGACCCCTTTGACGTGGTCATGCGCGGCGCTTCCAGGCGTGAGCTCACCCAGCAGGCGTTCGGCATAACTGGAAATCCCCTGAATCGGCTGGTTCAACTCGTGGCAGACCGCCCCGGCCATCTCCAGGGATACCTGCAGGCGCTCCTTTTCCAACCGCTCCTCCTCCGAGCGCATCTCTTTGGTAACGAGCGTCAGGTGCCCCACCGAAAGGCAAAGGCGATCCGTTTCGAAAACCTCCACCACGGCTTGATCCTTGAGCCAAACAATGCCGCTGCGGGGGGAATCCACCTTGTACACGGCATCGACCTCCCCCTGGATAATACCCTCTTCCCGCAAGTGGCTGCGGACGTGCTGCAGCTCCGCCTGGGTGCGGACCTCCCGTTCGATAGCCGCGTTCATGTTGACCCATTTATAGACCCGCTGATCCACCACCCGACTGCGAAACGTTTCAGCCAGGCGCTCCCCCGGGCAATCAAATAATTCCAGAAACCGACGACCGGCAAACTCATACCAGATATTGTCATGGGCCTGCCAGGCGGCGATATAAGGAATAGCGGGAGCACCCGTATGGTCGAACGCCCGACACGCCTTTATCAGGGTGACGACCCGCCGCTTCAACGGTGATGCATAGGGGCGCACCAGAATGCGCCCGAGATATTGCGCCGTGGGATCCTTGTCAGCACCACTCGCAGGGGTCATGGTCGTCCTAACTTCCATTCTCAAAAAAAGAAAGGGGGGCGTCATCCGCCCGATATTGACTGGCTGTTTTTTAGAATAAGCGCCCGAAGGGGTCAAGAGGGAGCCTCCCCGGACAGCGCTATCCATGGCATCCGGCTGCCCCTGGAACGGTTGCCCGGAGCCTCTGAGGGGGAGTTGAATATTCGTCATTTTCTGCAACATCCCCATTACTTTTTTTAAAAAATTGTGATATACGCATCTGCTGAATTGAACCAATCCACCGCCAAAGAAGCGCATACGGTCCGGATGGATCTAACAACCGCAACCCATTTGAGTAACGGTAACATACTTGCGGGCCTGGAAATCGTATAGAAGAGAGGGGAATGAGATGGTCAACAAAAAACTGTTCATCGTGTGCATCGCAACCTTTTTTTTGCTGGGTGGAACGCTGATGGCCTCGGGCCCGTGGATCGATGAAATCGACGAGGAAGATACGCTGTCCATTCCGGTCGGCATGCTCTCGTTGGGGGCTCCCGATGGCGTCGAGCAGACACGCGCTTCGGTGGATTTTCCCCACTCACGGCACATGACCTACAGTTGCGACACATGTCACCATACCTGGGAGTACCATGCGATCCTGGATACCTGCTCAGCTTCGGGCTGCCACGATCTCACGACGCCGCCTGAAAATGCCATTCAAAAAGGGAAGTATACCAGCGAAGGCATCCGCTATTACAAATACGCCTATCATAAAATGTGCCGTGACTGCCATCGCGACATCAACGCCCAGAACCGGGAAAAGGCAAAAGTCACCAACATCAGCGGTGATATCGGCACCATCCAAAATTTACCGGTGGGCTGCGTCGAGTGCCATCCCCAAGAGTAAGCCCCTCTTTCAACCTACCGGTCCGACACCGGTAAGCCCCCTCACGACATGCCAAAGGCGGAGATAATCATCTCCGCCTTTTTGTTGGTGCGCCCCCGGCCAGAGCGGCAAACTACAGCCCCAGCCAGTTTATCGTACGTGCCAGGATATGGTTGTATACGTCCTGCTGGGAAATTTCCGCGGACTTCGGCAGGTGGAAGGAATGGTCACCCCCATCCACAATCTCCAGTGTCGCCTGGCGCCCCAAACGGCTCACAACACCCTTCAAAAGCCCCATATCACAAAATACGTCCCGGGTGCCCGTAACGAACAGCAAGGGCTTCTGGATGAGGTCGAGATGCGCGTCCCGCAGCTGGTTCTTCCGCCCGGGCGGATGTAGCGGATAGCCCCAGAAAGCGAAGCCTTCGGCCTCTAACCGGCCGGCCCCGGCGAGCTGGGACACCACGCGGGCCCCCATCGACTTGCCGCCGGCCACCAGGCGATCCAAAGGGAATTCCGTTTGGTTCCGCAGCCATTTCACGGTTTCCAGCCAGGCCGATTCCAGGACGCGCTGGGAGTCCGGGCGCTGCCGCCCTTCGGTGCGATAGGGGAAGTTGAACCGCAAGGCCAGGCAACCGGCCTGGCTAAGGCCTTCCGCCAGATATAGCAGCAACGGCTCATGCATATCGTTGGCCGCCCCGTGGGCCATCATCACACCGGTTCGCTGGGGTCCGGCGTAATGGTCCGGAATATCGAGCCGTCCTTCCACAAAACGCTGCCGTTCGATAGGTATTTTAACACTATATTGGGTCATAAGGTGCGACTCCCGGGTGACAATCGTCAGTATGCACGTCGTTTATGGTTGCGCGACAGGGACTGTAGCCGTCATTCCCGCTAAAGGCCCGCGGGGTCCCCAGCCTTCTTCATGGGGGATAGCCACTGAAAGGGCGTCCTCGATGACATTGGCGGTTTTCGCCTTACGCTGGCCGGACGCCTCAGCGCTGCGGCCTGTCGTCCTGCTTTCCATAGGTATCAAATTTCGCGATGACCCGTGTCATTTCGTCATCGTCCAAGACCACCGGATCGCCAATGGCCAACGCTTGGCAATAAAGGCGGGCCACGAATTCAATTGTTTCGGCCGTGCCGAAGGCCTTGGGCAGATCCGTTCCCACCGCCACGAGGCCATGATTGGCGAGCAACGCGGCATTGAAGTGCGCCCCCAGTGTTTGCCGGACATTGCGCGCCAGGGCCGCCGTACCGAAAGTGGCGTAAGGCGCCACGGGCACCTTGGCTCCGGCAAAACCGACCAGGTAATGGACGGGCGGAATTTCCCGCTGGAGACAGGCCAGGGTTGTGGCATAGACGGAATGGGTATGAACGACCCCCCCGACATCCGACCGGTGCCGGTATAACGCCAGATGAAAACCGATCTCACTGGAAGGCTTGAGACGCCCATCCACAACATTGCCGTCCAGGTCCACCACAACGACGTCCTGAGGCCTCAACACGTCATAGGGCACGCCGCTGGGACTGATCGCGATGCGTCCGCGATCCTGGTCGCAGCAGCTCAGATTCCCGCCGGTTCCCGTCGTCAGACCGGTCCGCACCATGGCCACGCCATAGGATACAATGGCCCGGCGTTGCGCCTCCAGGATCATTTTCGCCTCCTTGATAGACATGATCACGCCACCGGCTGGCCCCGACCGCGGTCAACCCGGAACCGGCCGCCAAACAAGTGCTTCAGGCAAACCCGCCGTTGACCGGCAAACATTGGCCGGAAATCCAACGCGCCGCCGGCGTCGCCAGAAACACCACCACATCGGCAATATCCTCCGGCAGGCCAAGCCGCTGCAGGGCCGCCGCTTCAGCCATGGCGGCGATCTGGTCATCGGATTTGCCGTGACGGAACAGGGCCGTATCGGTGGGCCCCGGGGCCACGGCGTTGACCGTTATCTGCCGGCCTCCCAGTTCCTTGGCCAGGGCCCGGGTCAACTGTTCGACCGCCGCTTTGGTGGCGGCATAAACCCCGTAGCGGGGAAGCATCACGCGTGTCACCGTCGACGTGATGTTGACGATCGTGCCCCCGTCTGCAAGCCTCCCGGCGGCTTCACGACACATCAAAAAGGGGCCTTTGACATTCACGTTGAAGAGATGGTCGAAGTCTTTTTCGTCATACTCCCCGATCGGGGCGTAGCGGGCCAACCCTGCATTATTGACCAGGATATCGACCGGACCGTATGCGGCTTCGGCCGCCGCGAACAGCGCGGCAGCCTCTTCTGCCAACGATACATCCGCTTGGACGACGGTTGCCCGTCCCCCGCGGGCCTGGATATCCGCCACAACGTGATCGGCGGCCGTGCGATCCCTGACATAGTTGACCATAACGGCCGCCCCTTGCGCTGCCAGCGCCAAGGCGATGGCACGGCCGATGCCACGGGATGCGCCCGTAACGATGGCCACTTTATGGCTGAGTCCATCGGATGACATTTTTTGCCTCCTCGATAATGATCCCAAAATGATGTCGTATCCATTTCGGATAGGGTCCGACTAAAAAATCGGTATGGTGATGAAAATGCAGTATAGGCAGATTGACCGCAAATTGAAATGCCATAATACCGAATCCCTTCCGAAGAGCGGCATTCCTGGGCGAATCGACGGAAAAGGGGCTTGATTATCCGGTTGCCATCCCATAGGATCAGATTTATATATAAGCGCTGAAATCAGTTGCCGGAAGCGCCTGTGCGTCATGCCCGACAGGGCCATGGTCAGGTGTGCGGATCACTTCCCTTCTTTGCAGAAGACGGGGACCAATCCTCCCATGATCCCCCTGCCCATTCCCTGAAGCGACGGCACTGACGGCCACCATGCAGGAGAGCACATCCAACCGGTACACCAGCGGTCCGTCACGTGACATTCCGGCGTATCCATCGCCACCCTCAGGGAAGATGACAATTTCCTCCTGTTCGTGACACGGATTCACGCCGAACCGATGGACCCCATCATAAAGGAGGCCAAAATGGCTGCACCACTCTCGGTAGATTCCAAAACGTATCAAGAAGCCCTCAAAATCGGTCGGCCGCCCAATATTGTCAAACTGTTCCCCGAATCACAGGCACTCATCGTCAGCGGCAAGTACATCGACAAGGCCATGCTTGCCAAAGGCAAGGCCATTGCCATGGCCGCCAACGGCCGCAGCTATTTCGTCATCCGGGGCGCGCTGCTGGCCGCCCAGCAGGCCAATGCCTGCCTGATCATTGAAATCGCGCGCTCCGAGGGCGGCGCCAATGCCTATTGTGCGGTCAACTATTGGAACATCGCCCGGCAGGTGAATGCCGCCTGCAACGAACTGGGCATCACCATTCCCGTGGCCATTCACGCGGATCATTACGGCATCAAGAAGGAAAGCGATATCAAGCCGGCCCAGATGGAAATTCCCTCCATTTTCGAAGCGGGCATGACGTCCATCGCCATCGACGCCTCCCATATGCCCGACGATCTCAATCTCCTGGCCAATCTCGCCCTGAATCCGTTTATTCCGGAATGGGCCGGCCGGGAAACCGAGGTGGGTGAAATCAAGGGTTCAGAAGGACTCTCATCCGCACAGGAAGCCCTGTTTCTGATTCGCGGCCTGAACGCCCATGATATTTTCCCCAATTGGATTGCACTGAACAACGGGTCGACCCACGGTATCGAGGCCAGCGGCCAGGGAATTCAGGTGGAACTCACCCGTGAAATCCATGAGGCCCTGGCCCCTTACAATGTTTCCGGAGCGCAGCACGGGACCTCCGGCAACAACTCGGATCGCCTGCGGGAAATCGCCTCCCGTACGCGAACGACCAAGGCCAACGTGGCCACAGCCCTGCAAATGGTTTCCTGGGGGCTGGAAGTGAATGATTACGGCAATGCCATCCTTGACGATGACGGCCGGTTTATCAAACGCCCCAACGAAGGGGTTCTGGAAGACGTCTGGGAGCGCATGGTGACCTATGCCGCCCAACAGGGCTGGAATGCCGGCAACTTCAAAAAACTGAACCTGCCCTTCGAAAACCAGCTGCTCGGTCAGCCCCGGACGGTGCGAGACCGTATGGTCGAACGGGTAAAAACGTTCGTTGCCAACATGCTTGTCAACGTGTTCAACGCCCAAGACACCGCACCGCTGGTCATCGAAGCCATCCGCGATTGCGGCGGCTATGATCCGGGACCCAATGCCCAGCGCAAGGAGTCTCCGGAGGACTGGACCGAAGCCAAGATCCGGGAACGTGCGGCGGCCATCGACAGCGACAAGGGACCCGAAGGCGATTTCGACGATTAGCGATCAGGCGTGCACCGGTTCGTATAACACGGCGACAGCGCCCGCAAGCGAGGTGGCGCATCGGATCACCACGATCCGCCATACGGCATCAGCAGGGGGAAGGCGTCAACCATCCTGAAGACATACCCGGCCCTGACCTGACGGAAAAAACCTATTGCCCGTATTGTGGCGGCACCACGACCCACGGCCAGTGGGAGGGAAGGGATCGACGTTATTGCCGCAATTGTCGTCGGCTGTTATATGATAATCCCATACCGGCCGTATGTGCGGTTGTTTTCGATTGTCATGACCGGCTGTTGCTGGTCCAGCGCAAGGTGGCCCCGCGCCGGGGTGAATGGTGCCTGCCCGGCGGTTTCATGGAATTGGAAGAAACACCGGAAGCGGCGGTTTTGCGGGAGTTGCTGGAGGAAACGGGATTGACCGGCCAGGTAACGGGCCTTATCGGCCTGAAGGCGGCACCCAATCGCATTTATCACACCGTACTGGTGGCGGGATACCGGGTAGCTCCCTTGAGTACCACGATCCACGCCGGAGATGATGCCATGAGCGTCCGCTGGTTTCACTGCCAGGAAATGCCGCCCATCGCATTTGGCAGTCACCGGGCCTTTATCCGGTGCGTCCTGGACAGTCGTTCCGCATCGTGTCATCGTGACCATCACAACTGACGAAAGCGTGTCCGATGTTTATCCCCAACTACCAAATTCACAATATTCTTAAGGATTTCGCCCAGCAATTACGCAATGGGAATCACAGGCAGGACACCGGCCATCGTTTGGAAACCGTGGTCAAAAAAGTGGCCGGCACCATTATGGACCGCGTTGCGCGCCTGAGTGAAGAGGAGGCCCGCTTTCAAGCGGAAGCGGCCCACCAGAAAACGCCCCCGTTGTCTTCAACGGCCGAAGAAAAACCACCAAACGCGTTTCACTACCATACGATCGACAAAAACTGCCACAAGATCAAGCATTGCCTTGCCGTTGAAAACCCCGAACAGTTCATCAACCGTTTTCAGTCCACTATCGATGCGGTTGCCACACCCCGCGATGAGAAGGATACGCCCGCGGCCCCTTTCGATTCGAAGTAAAAATATCACCACCGATCAGGTCGGTGAAGAGACGTTTTCCTTGGCGGTATCCCAGGCGCGATCCATGTCGTCACGGGAAGCCGCCTCAAGCTCGGTGCCCTGGCGTATGAAGGCTTGCTCCATATAGCGGAAACGCTGCTCAAACTTGTTGATGGCCGCCGTGAGCGCTGTTTCCGGGTGAAACCCGACAAAGCGCGCCACGTTGGACAACGTGAAAATAATGTCGCCAAACTCCACCGCCGCCATGTGGCGTGACGTTTCATCCCGAATCTGGCTGGCGGCGGTTTTGAATTCGGCCCACTCCTCTTCCACCTTGGCCATCACTTCATTCAGATCGTTCCAGTCAAACCCGGTCCGGGCCGCCCGTTCCGAAACCCGGTAAGATCGCATGAGGGCCGGCAGGCTGGCCGGAATTGAATCCAGCAAAGAGGCATTCTCACGATGGTTCGCCTTCTGTTCTTCCTTTTTGATGGCATGCCAGTTTTCCCGGACAGCGGCCGTCGATGTCACTTTTTTATCACCGAAGACATGCGGATGCCGCCGCACCATCTTCTCGATGTTGTGCCGGACGACACGATCCATATCAAATGCGCCGGATTCGGTAAAAAGCACGACGAGGAATAAAACCTGGAAGATCACATCGCCCAACTCTTCACACACCGCACGCGTGTTGCCGGAAGCAATGGCATCCACCAGTTCGTACATCTCTTCGATCAGATAGACAGAGAGGGATTGAGGGGTTTGTTTTTGATCCCAGGGGCACCCCCCCTCGCCCCTGAGTTGCTCAATAAGGGCAACGATTGCATCCAGCGAGTTGGGCGCCGGTCCTAGTTTTTCGCTTTCCATACCCGTTTAACATCCTTGTATTTTTCGCCAAAACGCTGCTTCATGTTCTGGGGAATAATTTTCACAATACCCTCGGTAATGACCGCCACATGCGGCGCCAGGCGCGAGGTTTTGACGAGCGGCGTGCCGGCGGGCAGAAACGTCGTCAAGGCGAACAACAGCACCGAAGCAATTAAAATGCCCTTGACGCCACCGAAGGCCGCCCCGCACAACCGGTCGAACCAGCCCAGGGAGGCAATGTTGAGCAGGTACTTGATCACCACCCCCAGGATACCCACCAGGATGAAGATGACCCCGAAAATAAGCAGAAAACCGATGATATTCGCGTAGGCGGTATCGGAAATCCATCGCTGCAGAAATTGTGCGGCCGCCGGGTAATAGAAAACAGCCCCGTAAATCCCGCCGAATATACCGATGATCGATGAAATCTCTACCACCAGCCCGCGAAAAATGCCACGGACCAGCGTGAACACCAGGATGATGCCGATGACGATATCCAGTGCATTCATAAGGGTTGACGGACCTCTATGCGTGATCGTGAAACGGGTTTCGACCCGGTGTCCAACCTGGCGGATTGCCTTAGGTTTACATGCCGCAACCGGTTGAAACGCCAAATGAATCAGGAGGTTGACTTAACAGAGCCGGTATAGGGGGTCAAGGTTTTTCAGCGGATAAGGGGCCGGATGAATTGCCGTTTGCATTCCTGAAGACGCATATGGTAACATTCGGCTTTATTATTTCGGGGGCCACGCTCCGATAGGCGGCTGTTTTTTTGATCAACCGCGGTGGGCGGCGGCCTCTTCAACGTAGAATCATGTTTATGCCGGATAAATCACAAGACCCGTTGCGGCAGTTGTCATTCGACGATGTCGAACCGACGCGCATCCTTTTTGGCGAACACAACTGCCATCTCCAGCGCATCGCCAAGGCCCTGTCCCTGGACATTAACACGCGCGGCAGTGCCGTCCATATCAAAGGCGATGCCATCGCATCCGCCCTTGCCGAAAACATTCTCAAACAGCTTTACGGGCTTATCCAGGACGGTTACCCCCTTTACCTCAACGATATCGACTATGCCATTCGTATTCTGAGCGCTGATGACCGTGTCCGCCTGAAAGACATCTTCATGGACACGGTCTATATCACGTCTAAAAAACGGTCGATCGCGCCGAAAAACCCGGCGCAGAAAAATTACATCGACGCCATGCGGCGCTTCGATATCGTTTTCGGGATCGGTCCGGCGGGCACAGGCAAAACATATCTCGCGATGGCCATGGCCGTCGCGGCCCTGGCCAATGGCATTGTCAGCCGCATTATCTTGACCCGCCCCGCGGTCGAGGCCGGGGAGACGCTGGGGTTTCTGCCCGGCGACCTGACGGAAAAGGTCGATCCCTACCTGCGGCCGCTGTATGACGCCCTGCATGACATGATGCGGTTCGAAAAAGTGTCCAGCCTCATGCAACAGGGCGTCATCGAGGTCGCCCCCATTGCCTTCATGCGCGGCCGAACCCTGAACGACGCCTTTGTGATTTTGGATGAAGCCCAAAATACCACGTCGGAGCAGATGAAAATGTTTCTGACGCGCATCGGTTTCAATTCCAAAGCGGTGATCACTGGCGATATCACACAAGTTGATCTTCCCGCCACAAAGACGTCCGGACTGATAGAAGCCAACCGGATTTTACAAAATATCGAGGGCATCGCGTTCGTGTTCTTTTCCAATACGGACGTGGTCAGACATCGATTGGTACAGGATATTATCCGCGCTTATGAAACAATGGGCAAGGAGCGCCCCGAATAGCGTGTTCGCTTATATGACGAGCACCATCGGGCACGGATGCCGATTGTCATCGGCAGAGTTTACGGCGCCACCCCAACGGTATCAAGGGTGATGACATCATGACCGCCAATCGGATAAAAGACGCCTTTTTGAAACGACTGAACCCACAGCACCGCATGCGTTGGCTGGTTATGCTGGTGGTCATTCTCGTTTTTACCGCTATTCTCTACCCCGGCCTCATGGTCACCGATCTGGCCTACCGGATCGGCGATGTGGCCGAAAGAGATATCAAGGCGTCCCACGACTTCCTCATCGAAGATCGCCAGGCCACCGAAACCAATCAGCGCAACGCCTCTGATCAGACCCTGACCGTATACGACTACGATGTTCTGCTGGCCCGTAATCTGACCCGCAAGATCGAGCAGGTCTTCCTTGATATGCGTGAAACCGTCGCCGCGCTCGAAGCCCGAGAAGCGCTTCAAGCGGCCGCCAAAGGGCCTGACGATGCCGCGGTGGCGGAAACCATTATGTCGCCGCCGCTTCCAGCGACGGATACCGCGCCGCATGAAAACGATCTACCCCCTATCCAGGAAATCCTGGCGGAAAAGCGAACGGAATTCGGCGAAAAACTCGGGATCACGGTTCGCGAAGACGTCTACCAACTGCTGGCGGAAACCGATTTTTCTCAGACCATCGCCGACCGCATGAGCCAGATTCTCTATGAAATATTGAAAAGCGGGGTGGTCTCCAACAAAGAAATCCTTCTGCGAGAGTCCGAAAAGGGAATCGTCCTGCGAACGGTCGGAACGGATAAAGAGCGCACCGTGCGTAATCTGCGGCAATTTTATGATCTGGAGGAAGCCAAGATGATGGTCCGCATCATGGGCCAGCCCATGCTGAAAGACATGGGCTATGCCAATGCGGATTTGATTGTGGACCTGATGCAGGATCTCCTGCAGCCGAACATCACACTCAACCGGAATGAAACCCAGGAACGGCAGGATGCGGCCGTGGCGGACGTCAAACCGGTCTTTCATAAAATCAAAGCCGGCGAAATGCTCCTGCGCGAGGGGGAAAGAGTTACCGCGGTCCAGATTCTGAAACTGCGCGCCCTGCAGGAAGAGCAGCTCAGCCAGCGAATCGCCATGAGCAGCATGGGCGCGGCTATGATTATGATCTGCGTGCTGCTGTCAGCTTATTTTCTGCGATTCCGCAACCGTGACGAACGGGCCCACTCCATCAACAAAGATATTCTTTTTACCGCCGTGGTGTTGTGTACTTTTTTTGTCATCGCCGAGGTTGCCGGGTCGTTGTCTCGCACACTGGCCCAAAATACGCCGTTTTCTTTTGATGCCTTGTCGCTGTTCTACGCCACCCCCATCAGCGCGGCGACCATGATCGTCTGCCTTTTTTTGGGACTTGAAAGTGCCATTCTGACGGCGATGATCCTGAGCATCGGCGCCGCTATTGTCTTTCACGGCAGCTTCGAGGTCATGATCTACTTCCTGATCAGCGGTGCGATGGCCGCCTATTGGATCCGGGACTGCCGGGGACGCAAAGTGTTTATCAACGCCGGATTGAAGACCGGCCTTCTAAACATCGTGCTGGCGGTCGCCATCGGGGTGTACACCGGGTTCGAATCCACCAAGGCGATCTTCTGGGGCGGTCTTTTCGGCTTTCTGGGGGGTGTTTTCTCCACCATTATCGCCACCGGCCTGGTTCCGATTGTCGAAATCCTCTTCGAATATACATCGGATATCAAATTGCTGGAACTGGCCAACCTGGACCAGCCGCTGATGCGGAAACTCATGATCGAGGCCCCCGGGACCTATCACCATTCCGTGATTGTCGGCAATATGGTGGAAGCGGCGGCCGCAGAAATCGGTGCCAACCCGCTGCTTGCAAAAGTCTGCGGCTATTACCACGACATCGGAAAAATTCGCAAACCAGCCTATTTTATCGAAAACCAGGCGGGCGGCCGCAACCGGCACGACAAACTGGCGCCCTCCATGTCCGCCCTGATTCTGATCGCACACATCAAAGACGGAATGGACATGGCGCGCCAAAATAAGCTGGGCGAAAGCATTACCGATACCATCCGCCAGCATCATGGCACCAGCCTGATTCAATACTTCTATGACAAAGCCCGACAGCTCAAAGGCGAAGATGCCGTCAATATCGACGATTATCGCTATCCCGGCCCCAAGCCGCAAACCCGTGAGGCCGGTCTGGTCATGCTGGCCGACGTCGTGGAAGCCGCAAGCCGCGTTTTGAGCAATCCGACGCCGTCGCGTCTGCAGGGACTGGTGCAAAAACTCATCAACCGCATCTTCTCCGACGGTCAGTTGGACAATTGCGAGTTGACCCTGCGCGACCTCCACAATATCGCGAAATCGTTCAACACCATCTTGAACGGTATCCACCACCACCGTATCGAGTACCCTGAAAAACGAAGCGGAACCCTCGTCAAGAAAAGGGGGCGGAATGGAAGTTCTGATCGACAATCAGCAAGATCTGCTGACGATACCCAGCGCGCGCCTGAAGAAAACGGCCATGGCCATCTTAAACGCCTTGGACTGTCCTGACGGAGAGCTATCACTCCTGATCGTCGATGACGACAAGATCGCCCCGCTCAACCGACAATACCGGGGGCGTTCAGGGCCGACGAACGTTCTTGCCTTCTCCATGAATGAGGGCGAGTTTGCCGATATCACGCCCCATCTGCTCGGCGATGTGGTCATCTCGGCCGAAACCTGCCTTAAGGAGGCGCAATCGTCGGGAGTCGACGTTGACCAGCACTTCACCGAACTCTTGGTTCACGGTATATTGCATCTTTTCGGCTACGACCACGAAATATCGGAAACCGAAGAACGCCGGATGGCGGCCAAGAGCGAAGAGATTCTGCAACTGTTGGAAAAAGCGCGCGAGATATAACCCTGATGCGGCCGGCCCCGATCCGCGAACGACTCGACCCGGCCGCCCATAACAACGCCTCGAAGGAGAACCCATGCCGGACCTTGTTGTCAGTGTGAATCATGTGGCGGCGCTGCGCCAGGGGCATAACGACAAGCATCCCGACCCTGCCGCGGCGGCCGTCCTGGCAGAGTTGGCCGGCGCGGTCGGCATCGCCGTTCGCTTTACAGGGGATCGGCGCTATGTGAATGACCGCGATATCCGCGTTTTGCGTGAAATCGTCAAGGGCCGTTTCATTCTGGGGATGGCGCCGACGTCGGAAATGATGGGCATGGCCCTGGATGTCAAACCGGATGAAGTGGTACTGATTCCCGACCACCCCGAGGAAGCAACGCCGAGCGGTGGCTTGGATCTCATTCTGGATCGCGCTGAAATCAACGACACCATCGCCACCATTCGGGACAGCGGCATCCCGGTATTTCTTCTCATCGATCCCGATCCGGAACATATCAAAATCGCCCACCGCTTGAATGTCGACGGCGTCCAGATTCACACGGCCGCCTATGCCGGCGATGCGCTGCCGTCGACGCGCAAGCGTCTGCTGGCCCGACTGGTGGATGCGGCCAAGATCGCCGTCAAATTGAAATTGCGGGTCGCAGCCGGCTCCGGCCTGGGCTACACCACAGCCCGTGCCGTCGGCCAACTGCACGAGGTCGAAACCTGCATCATTGGACACAGCATCATGGCCCGCGCGCTGATGGTCGGCATCGAAACCGCGGTACGGGAAATGATCATTCTCCTTGAAGGCCAATGACGCTCATCTCCCCGCGCAGCAAACCGGAATGCCACCCGATTGGCCACCCCCAAGGAAACCGGATATGACCCCACCGTATACCTACCACGTCATATCCGAGGCCCCCGAAGACACCCGCCGGATTGCGGCCCGGATCGGCCGGCTGGCGCGGCCGCAGCTTGTGATCACTCTTTACGGCGATCTCGGGAGCGGCAAAACCTGCTTTGTGCAGGGCCTCGCCCGTGGCCTCCAGGTGGCCGATGGCACCTACGTGACCAGTCCCTCCTACACCCTCATTCATTCCTACCCGGGCCGCCTGACGCTCCACCATATCGACCTGTATCGCCTGGCCGGGGGCGACGTCGACGATATCGGCCTTCTGGATCTCATGGCGGAACCCGGCGTCACCGCCATCGAGTGGTCGGAACGGCTGGGCGATGACCTGCCCGAGGAGCGCCTGGCGATCGACATTAAACCAATGGATGACACCACCCGCCGGTTGGACATGACGGCATATGGACTTGCACCGAAGATTTTGCTACAAGAACTCTCAAAAATTATGTGAGAGGAACGAATGGGACTCATCGTACAAAAATTCGGCGGCACATCGGTTGCCGATCTCGATCGCATCCGGAACGTCGCCAAGCGGGTGGCCCGAACCTTCGACCAGGGAAACGACGTCGTGGTCATCCTGTCGGCCATGGCGGGGGTGACGGACAACCTGATCCGCATGGCCAATCAGGTCACCGAATCACCGGATAAACGCGAGCTGGATGTTCTGCTGGCCACGGGCGAACAAACCACGGCCGCCCTGCTGGCCATGACCCTGCGTGCCATGAACTACGCGGCGGAATCCATCCTGGGCCATCAGGCCAAAGTGGTCACCGACTGCGCCTTCGGCAATGCCCGCATCCTGGATATCGGCGCCGATCCGATCAGAGCCCTCGTTCAGGATCGCAAAATCGTGGTGATGGCCGGTTTCCAGGGATGTGACATCAATGGCAATATCACCACCCTGGGACGCGGCGGATCGGATACTTCGGCCGTGGCTATCGCCGCCGCCATCAAGGCGGACATTTGCGAAATCTATACCGATGTCGACGGCATCTACACCACCGACCCCAATATTTGCCCCAGAGCGCGCAAAATGGCGCGTATCAGCTACGACGAGATGCTTGAAATGGCCAGCCTGGGTGCCAAAGTCCTTCAAATCCGATCGGTGGAATTCGCCAAAAAATACAACGTGCCCGTGCATGTGCGATCGTCATTCAGTGATGAGGAGGGAACAATGGTGGTCAATGAAGAGGCCAGCATGGAAAAACTGCTGGTATCCGGTGTGACATGCGACAAGAACCAGGCCCGAATCACGCTGAAGAAAGTGCCGGACCAGCCCGGCGTGGCCGCTAAAGTATTTTCACCCGTTTCGGAAGCCGGCATCATTATCGACATGATCATTCAGAACATGCGTTCCGGTGGGCAAACCGATCTGACGTTCACAGTGCCGGAAACGGATTTCAAGCAGGCCATGGCCATCGCGGAACAGGTTGCCACCGACATCGGGGCCGAAGAAGTGCTGGGCGACCAGAACATCGCCAAAGTGTCGGTGATCGGTGTCGGGATGAAAAATCACTCTGGTGTGGCGGCCAAAATGTTCGCCACCCTGGCCAGTGAAAACATCAACATCCGGCTCATCAGCACATCGGAAATCCGCATTTCCTGCGTGGTCACCGAAAAATATGCGGAACTGGCCGTCCGCGTCCTGCACTCGGCCTTCGGCCTGGACAAGCCCTAACCCGCGAGCCGATGATGACCTCCTTTTCGCGCCCTCAACTGGTGTTGATTCTGTTATTGGCCGCGGTGATCATCGGCCTCACCATCCTTCGCAACCTTTTATGGTATTAAGGTCATGCCAACCCCTCGGCGACCTCGTCGGCCACCCGGCGGGCGGCCTGGCCGGGATCGGCTGCATCCCGAATCGGACGCCCGATCACGATGTAGTCGGCCCCGTTGCGCACCGCTTCGGCCGGCGTCATGACACGCTGCTGATCATCCGGTCCGACGGATTCCCATGCCGGCCGAATCCCCGGCGTTACCGCCAGGAAATTCGGACCCAGCGCCCGTTTGATGGCTTGGGCTTCCCGACCCGAGCACACCACGCCAGCGCAGCCGGCCGCCTGGGCCGCTTCGGCCCGGCGCCGCACCAGTGCTTCCACATCGTCGGCCAGTGCCGGTGCAAAGCCTGCCTGATGCAAATCCGCCGTTCCCACACTGGTCAACACCGTCACACCAAGAACCTTGGTTCGCCCCTGACCAGCCGTTACTGCGGCTTCGAGCATGCGCGGATTCTCGCCGCAATGAACGGTCGTCATGTCCACCTGCAAGTCCGCAATGCCCGCCATGGCGCGGGCCACCGTCATGGGGATGTCGTGCAACTTGAGATCCAGGAAAATCCCGGCATCGCCCTCCGCGCGAATCCATCGGATGAGATCGGGCCCCGATCGAATGAACAGTTCCAGCCCGATTTTAAACAAGCCGACCCGGCCGGCGAGCTGTCTCACCAGAGCCTCCGCATCGTTTCGTGTGGCCACATCAAGGGGGAAAATGATATAATCCCGTGGGTCTCGCATACGCCTCCTTCTTGGTACCCTATAGCACACGCTTGCGGCGCCAGGGCCTAATAAATAGATTGAAATATTTAGCTTTTCGATGCTAAAAAGTAAAGTTTAAGAATTTCGGAAAGACCGGCCGCACCATAACCATTGCACCGGCGAGGGTGGATGATGGACGATCAGACCCAGACATTGTTGCAGCGTTTGCCCAGTGTGGACCGTTTGCTGGACAGTTCCCGGAATTCCGAGACACTCCGACAGACCCCCCATTCCGTACTGCGCAATGCGGCCCGCACCGCCCTGGAAGCCCTGCGTCACCAGCTGCTGCACGACAAGACAAGCCTTGACGTCGAGGATGTCAGCGAAACTGCCGTTTTGCAGCGCATCGAAGTGCTGGTGACGGCGGCCATGCAGCCCAATCTGCGACAGACCGTCAATGCCACCGGGATCGTCATCCACACCAACCTGGGACGCTCCCTGCTCTGCCGGGATGCCATCGACAACCTGACCCTTATCGCCAGCCGCTACTCGAATCTGGAATTCAACCTGGACGAAGGCCGTCGCGGATCCCGCTACAGCGCCGTCGAAGACCTCCTCTGCGACATCACCGGGGCCGAGGCGGGCCTGGTGGTCAACAACAATGCCGGTGCCGTGTTGATTGCGCTGGAAACCATGGCCAAAGACCGGGAAGTCATCGTTTCCCGGGGGGAACTCGTCGAAATCGGCGGTGCCTTTCGCATTCCCGACGTGATGAGCAAAAGCGGCGCCCTTCTCAAAGAAGTGGGGACCACCAACCGCACCCACTTGAAAGACTATGCGGCCGCCCTTGGTGACCGAACGGCGTTGCTCCTCAAGGTGCATCAGAGCAATTTCGCCATCACCGGGTTTACCAAGGAAGTGTCCCTGAAAGAACTGGTCGATTTCGGCGGTCAACATGATGTGCCGGTCATGGAAGATCTGGGCAGCGGCACGTTTGTGGATTTCAGGCGCTACGGACTGCCCTGGGAGCCGACGGTCCAGGAATCCGTCGCCAGTGGCGCGGACATCGTTACCTTCAGCGGCGACAAACTGCTGGGCGGCCCCCAGGCCGGTATCATCGTCGGCAAACGCCCCTATCTGGATGCCATCAAAAAGAACCCCATCAACCGGGCGCTGCGCATCGACAAATTGACCCTGGCCGCCCTCGAAAGCACCCTGCGGCTTTACCGGGAGGAATCCCGGGCGGTGGCCAACATCCCCACCCTGCAAATGATGATGGTGTCCGAAACGGTTCTGGCGCAACGGGCCGAACGCCTCCACACCGGCCTGCAAGATATCGATGACCCGCGTCTGGTATTCGAACGGGATCAGCCCCAATCGCGCATCGGCGGCGGCTCGCTGCCGTTGCTGGCACTGCCCAGCCATGGCGTTGCCGTCACCGCCCCGGGCGGATCGGTTCAGCGCATCGAGACCTTCCTGCGGCAGCATGTTCCGCCCATTATCGGCCGCATCGAAAAAGACCGTTTCATCATGGACGTCCGCACCCTGCAAGACGATGATCTGCCCCATATTGAAAAGGCTTTCCGACGGATGCTGAAAAAGGAGTCCTTATGACGTCTGACCCTCGCGGCCTGAACCGCGATCTCACCGCAACCCAGCATTTTCTGTATTCCAAAACATCCGCGGAGGGCACGCATGCGCCACCCTGCGGCACACCGCCAGCGACCGCACCGTCCGGGGCCGATGATCCCCTGCGACAGCACTACCCCGGTCTCCGTTGCGGTGAAGCCTATGGGATCCGGGCAGCTGAAAAAGGGGCCGCCGCCGCTCTGTTCACCGCCATCGCCCTGCGCATCGATACGGCGGCCTACCGGCACGAAGATGACCGCGACCGACGGCAACCGTTGCGTCTCAAGGTAGCCCAGGCCATCGACAAAGCGTGTGCCGCCAACAATGCCTGGTGGGGGGTGATGACCAGCGACATCTTCGGGTGCGTTTTCCCGGAAAAAGATGTGGCTGCGGCGCTGGCGATCGCCAAGAAGCTCCAGGAGCAGGTCAATGCCACGGCGGAACTGTCCCTGACCATCGGCCTGGCGGCCTTTCCGTGTCTGCAATACACCCCGGCCGACGTTATCGAAAATGCCCGTAAGGCGCTGGCGCACGCCTTTTTCATGGGGCCCGGCGGCCGCGCCTGTTTTGACGCCGTCAGCCTCAACATCAGTGGCGACCGCTGTTATGATGCCGGTGATATCGACAGTGCCATCAATGAATTCCGCAATGCCCTGCGGCTGGATCCGCGCAACGTCAATGTGCTGAACAGCCTGGGCGTTTGTTTCGGTGTGAAACAAAATTATCCCAAAGCCTTGACCGCCTTTGAGACCGCCTTAAAAATCAACACCGAGGAAATTTTGGCCCTCTACAACGCCGGCCTGGTCAGCCTGCTGATGGACAAACGCGACAAGGCCTTGCAGTTCTGGCTGAAGGCGGCGCCGTTGGGAAAGGATGTTTTCGAACTGAACTTCCAGGCCGGGAAGCTCCTGCTGGAGTCCGGCCAACCGGAAAAAGCCCAGAAACTGATCGAGCGGGCCGCCGGACTGAAGCCCGAATCCGCCACGGTTCAGCGGCTTCTGGGCGAAACCTACCTGGCCCAGCACCTGGTCGACCAGGCGATTCCGCCCTTTAAAAAAGCGCTGCGCCTTCATCCCAATGACGCGCCTTCCCTTTCGGGGTTGGGGCGTTGCTACGAATTGAAAAACGAAAATTTGGACATCGCCCTTGCCTTTTGCCAGCAGAGTGTCGAGATTACCCCCGACAACGGGCGATTTCACCTGCGTTTGGGACGCTTGCTGAAAAAAAACGGACAATTCGACAAGGCCCTGGCAGCCTTTAGAAAAGCGGAGACCCTGGGCGAAAATGCCCGCGAATCGATTCTGGCACTGGAAGACCGCGACGTCGAAAAGGCGTCCTAACCAATTGCGACCCTTTTTCCACAGTGCCGCAACGGCCGGGATAATGATATAGGGAGAATATCGATCCACCCATGCGAGACTTGATTACCACGATCCTGGAAGACAGCATCCGCATCAAACGGCAAGCCATCGAGGCCCAAATGGACGCTTTGCTGGCGGCTGCCGATATGCTGGTGACCTGTGTCGCCTCCGGACATAAAATCCTTCTGTTCGGCAACGGGGGCAGCGCCGCGGATGCCCAGCATCTGGCAGCGGAGTTCGTCAATCGGTTTCAGATCGAACGCCACCCCCTGCCGGCCCTGGCCCTCACGACGGACACCTCGATCATCACCAGCATTGGCAACGATTATTCTTTCGAACAAATCTTCTCGAAACAGATTCAGGCCCTCGGGAGACGGGGCGATGTCGCCTGGGGCCTCAGCACCAGCGGCAACTCCCCCAACGTTTTAGCGGGCATACGCGCTGCCCGTGAATTGGGGCTGCGCTGCCTGGGCATGACCGGACAGGCCGGCGCCTTGATCGATGCCAGCGACCTGGCGTTGACCGTGCCCACGGCAACAACGGCACGCGTTCAGGAAACCCACATCATCATGGGCCATATGCTCTGCCAACTGGTCGATCAGACCCTGTTTCCCCCGGGTGTGAACGACGCGTCGAATTGAACGACAGCCCCGGCCAAGGCGGCCGTTCCCGGCTGCCTTGCCAAAACGGGTAAAGCCGTGTAAAGAGGAGCGCCGACGGCGCAAACGACCACCAGGGGATGCCCCCCTTTATAAATTAGCCAACGGCGCCGCGCACAAGGAGAATTTTGTATGCCGATTTATGAATACCAATGTCAGGAATGTGGTAACACCTTCGAATACCTGGTGATCGGAAAACCCGATCCGGAATGCTCGGAATGCCATAGCAAAAAAGTTTGCCGCCAGATGTCCGCCTGCGGCTTTTTCAGCAAGGGCGCCGGTGGCGAAACCATAAAATCCACGGCCGCCACCTCTTCCTGTAGCGGCTGCAGCGCTTCCAGCTGTGCGGGCTGTGGGCACTGATGGGCACTACGGTCACCATCGGAACACGCGGCAGCAAGCTGGCCCTGTGGCAGGCCAACTGGGTCAAGGATCAGCTCGAAAAACGCCATCCCGGCATCCGCGTCGCACTGGAGATCATTAAAACCAAAGGGGACAAGATCCTGGATGTCCCGCTGGCCAAAGTAGGCGGCAAGGGCCTCTTCGTCAAAGAAATCGAAGAAGCGCTGCTGGATGGACGGATCGATATTGCCGTGCACAGCATGAAAGATATGCCGGCGGAAATTCCGGCAGGGCTGTGTATCGGCGCCGTGCCGGAGCGCGAAACGCCGGTCGACGTTTTGATCGCACGCGAAGGCCTGAACCTGCAGGATATGGGGCCGGCCCCCACGATCGGCACCAGCAGCCTGCGCCGGGCCGCACAATTGCGGCATATCCGCCCGGATGTTCAGATCGTGCCGCTGCGGGGCAACCTGGACACGCGGCTGCGGAAGCTGGTGGACGAAAACCTGGACGCCATCGTCCTGGCCGCCGCCGGCGTCAAACGCCTGGGGCTGGCCGGGCGCATCACCGAATACCTGCCTCCGGACGTTATGCTCCCGGCGGTTGGGCAGGGCGCCCTGTGTATTGAAACCCGCATCACGGATCCCGTCATTACCCCATTCGTCAGCGCCTTGAACCATGCGGCAACCCGGTCGGCCGTCCTGGCGGAGCGGGCTTTTCTGGCGCGTCTGGAAGGCGGCTGCCAGGTGCCCATTGCCGGGCACGCGACACTAACAGGCGATCGCCTGAGCATGACCGGGCTGGTGGCCGATCTGCAGGGGCAAACCTTGGTTCGGGAAACGCTTGAAGGGCCGGCGGAACAGGCGGAAACCATCGGCCTGGACCTGGCCGGTAAACTGCTGGAACGGGGGGCGCGCACCATCCTCGACAGTCTACAAACGGAACTCCATTCATGACACCAGGCAAAGTATATCTCATCGGCGCCGGTCCCGGCGACCCGGGGCTGATCACGGTCAAGGGCCAAGCCTGTATCCACAACGCGGACGTGGTCATTTACGATTATTTGGCGGCACCGGCCCTGCTGGCGCATGCGTCGCCGAAAACCGAGATGATCTATGTGGGCAAAAAGGGCGGCGACCACACCCTGCCCCAGGGGGGCATCAACCAGCTCATCATCGACAAGGCCCGCCAGGGCCTGGTGGTGGCCCGCTTGAAAGGGGGCGACCCCTATATTTTCGGTCGCGGCGGGGAAGAAGCCGAAGAGCTCGTGGCCGCCGGCATTCCGTTTGAAGTCGTTCCCGGCGTGACCTCGGCCATCGCCGGAGCAGCCTATGCCGGAATCCCCCTGACCCACCGGGATTACACCTCCACCCTGGCGTTTGTGACCGGCCATGAAGACCCGACCAAGACCAGCTCGAGCATCGACTGGAAGGCGCTGGCCACCGGCATCGGAACACTGGTCTTTTTCATGGGCATCAAAAATCTGCCGCTGATTGCCGAACAGCTGCAGGGCAACGGAATGGACCCGACAACTCCGGTAGCCCTGGTCCGCTGGGGAACGACCACCCGGCAGAAAACCGTTACCGGGACTCTGGCCACCATCGTCGACACTGCCCGGCAGGCCGGCATGAAGGCCCCCGCACTGATCGTGGTGGGAAAAGTGGTCCAGCTTCGCGACCGCCTTCAATGGTTTGAAACGCGGCCGCTCTTCGGCCGCACGATCATCGTCACCCGGGCCCGGGCCCAGGCCAGCGATCTGGTGGAACGCCTGACCGAACTGGGTGCCAACTGTCTCGAATACCCCACCATCGAGGTGGTTCCCCCGGCCGACAATGCGCCGTTGGACGACGCCATCCAGAACCTTTCAACTTACGACTGGCTGATCTTCACCAGTGTGAACGGTGTCACCTATTTTTTCGAACGGCTCTTTGCCCTGGGCAAGGATGTACGCGCGCTGCACCATGTGCGCACCGCCGTCATCGGTCCGGCCACGGCTGAACGCTTGCGTCAGCAAGGGCTGCGAAGTGATATCGTTCCGGCCAGCTACCGGGCGGAAGCGGTTATCGACGCTTTCGCCACTGAAAAAATCGCCGGTCAACGCATTCTCCTGCCCCGGGCCGCCGAAGCCCGTCCCATCCTGCCGGATGAGCTTCGCCGGATGGGGGCCACGGTGGATGAAATCGCGACCTACCACACCCGGCCGGTGACCGACGGCGCCGCTGATCTGGTGGCGGATCTGGAAAATGGCCGAGTGGACATGGTGACCTTTGCCAGTTCATCCACCGTCAAGCATTTTCATCAGATGCTGCCCGCCGACCGCCGGGACCAGCTGATGGACAAGGTGCATACGGCCAGCATCGGCCCCATTACCACCGAAACCGCCGAGGCCCTGGGATTTGACGTGCACATCACCGCCGAGGAATACACTATTCCCGGCTTGTGTCAGGCCATCCAGACTTTTTTCAACCGTAACGGCGATTGATCGCGCCCCCCTGCGCTCGCACCGAGAAATACCTCAAAACGAAAAGCCATTTTTGAAAAGACACCGAGAGAAGCGTTGACCTTCGACTCCTGGTTGGTGTATTCATTTCTTGATAGTTACGAAACATCGCATTGCCCACGCTGTACCGGCCGTTCGATTTGCGAACCGGCACTCCAGACGACTCACTGACCGACACCAGGTGCCCTCGGTTTACCGAAGGTCGGTATCCAAGCACGGGGATTACCGAACACAAGCGGTTTCGACCGAATAGAGGCCCCCCGCCTTTCAGGTCCCTGTATTTTTCCTTTTCGACGAGGCGTCATCGGCCACCACGATTTATCTCCGATGGGAGACGCCATGCTACCGTATCTCCAAAACCTGTCCGACTATGTCGAAGCGATTCGCGCGATTCGCGAGACCATCATCGCCAACATCGTTTTTCTGGGACAGATTCCGGCCCCCACCTTTCATGAAAAACGGCGGGCCGTCAAATTCATGGACCGGCTGCTGGAAAATTATGTGGACGAATGCACCACCGACGGCTACCAGAACCCGGTCGGCATCATCCGCGGCAAAAAAAGCGATCTCCCGCCGATTTTTATCGTGGCGCATCTCGACACCACCTTCCCCGGCGATATGGACCATAATTATACCATCACCGAAACCACCATCCACGGCCCCGGCATCCTCGACAACTCGGTGGGGGTGGGTGTTCTGGCGTCGCTGCCCGCCATTTTCAGACAGCTGAAACTGACGTTTGACGCCGACATCATCCTGGCCGGTGTCATCCAGTCGCTTGGCAAAGGCAACCTGCGGGGCATGCGCCATCTGGTCAAAACCTGGCCAACGCCCATCCGGGGGGCCATCTGCCTCGAAGGGGTCGAACTGGGCCGCCTCAGTTATTATTCCGAGGGGATGATACGGTGCGACATCACCTGCCACATTCTGGAAGAAAAAGGCGTTGAATACCGTTTCAAACCCAACGCCATCCTGGTGCTGCATGAACTGATTCACCAGATCATGGCGCTCCGCCTGCCCCAGAAGCCCCGCAGCCGGGTGATTATCGGCAGAATCAGTGGCGGCCTCAAGCACGGCATCATCGCGTATGATGCCACCCTGGGGCTGGAAATCCAGAGCGACTCCGTCCGGATGGTCAAGGCCATTTTTGAGGACATCAATGACATGGTCACCGGCATCAGCCATGAATTCGGTGTGCGCATGGAACTTGAAACCATCAGCTCCGTAGCGTCCTCACGGCTGCGCTACAACCACCCCCTGGTGAAAGCTGCCGGCCAGGTCATGCAGGCCCTGGGCATCGACATCGTGGGGGAACCCAGCGAATCGGAACTGTCCATTCTGTTGTCCAAAAAAGTCCCGGCCGTGACACTGGGTCTGACCCGCGGCGAGCATTACCACCAGCCCACATCGCAGATGCAAATCGAGCCGATGTTCACGGGCATCGCCCAGGTCATCGGTGTTCTCCAGGCCATCGACAGCGGGGTGTGCGATGAGTAAAAACTGGCTTGCTTCCAACACGTTCCACTACAGCCGTTTCAGCGATCTGGGCGATCTGGTGGATGCCAAACATAAAAAAGGACTGAAAATTTCCCTTTGTCTGCCAACCCTCAATGAAGAAAAGACCATCGCCAAAGAAATCATCATCATGAAGTCGGAGCTCATGACGCGCTATCCCCTTCTCGATGAAATTGTCGTCATCGATTCCGGCTCCACGGACGATACCATCAAAATCGCCGAATCCTTCGGCGCCCGAGTCTACCCATCCGATGCCGTGCTGCCGGAGCAGGGCACCTACAGGGGCAAGGGCGAAAATCTCTGGAAAGCGCTCTTTGTCACCAGCGGCGACATCATCGTCTATCTGGATGCCGACATTAAAAATATCCACCACCGGTTTTGTTATGGCCTGCTGGGTCCGCTGCTGCTCTACGACCACATCAAATATACCAAGGCCTTCTACGACCGCCCCATTGCCATCGGTAAAAGCAAGATCCGCCCCACGGGCGGCGGCCGCGTGACCGAACTGGTCATCCGCCCGTTGTTCTCACTCTTCCTGCCCGAATTGACCCAGATTTTGCAGCCCCTTTCCGGGGAGTATGCCGGTTACCGGGAAATATTCGAAAGCATTCCCTTCCCCATCGGTTATGGCATCGAAACCAGCATGCTGCTGGACATCTGTGAGAAATGGGGGCTGGATGTCATCGCCCAGATCGATCTCGAGCGCCGGATTCACCGCAATCAGGATACCAAGGCGCTGGGCCGAATGGCCTTCGTGGTGGTCAAAACGTTTTTGAATCGGCTGGAAAAGCTCGGCATGATTGAAATGAAGCAGGAATTATACGACCGGATGATCCAGTACCAGTTGGTCAAGAACGATATCACGCCGGATGTCATGAAAATGACCGGTATCGAGCGCCCCCCCATGGCGAGCATCCCCGAATACCGGGCGAAATTCCCCCCGATCCGGTAAAAACCCCGCATAGACCGCTTGCGCTGGGATAAAAATCCGCTTACTATACGGGTTCGGTTGTTGAAATCGGCACGATGCCTATCGTGATAAAAGGAGAACCATTGTACAAGGCCCCGCTACAAGATCGCTATCGCCGGCGACTGAACTACCTGCGCGTATCGGTCACGGATCGCTGCAACCTGCGCTGCGTTTATTGCGTCCCGCGTGAAACCATCCCCCGCATGTCGCACCTGGAAATCCTGCGCTACGAAGAAATCCTGCGCATCATCCGCATCGGGGTCTCCCTGGGCATCACCAAAATCCGCATTACCGGCGGGGAGCCGCTGGTTCGTAAAGATTTGCTGCCCTTCCTGGAGCAACTCACCCATCTGGACGGGCTGACCGACATCGCGCTGACCACCAACGGCGTGCTGCTGCAGGAGTATTTAAAGCCTTTGCAGGCCGCCGGCATCAAACGCCTCAACATCAGTCTCGATACCCTCCGGCGGGATCGGTTTGCCGAACTGACCGGCAGCGACCGTTTCGACCGGGTCTGGGCGGCCATCGAAGCCGCCCACGGCATGGGCTTTAACCCGATCAAACTCAATGTGGTGGCCATGCGAAACGTCAATGACGACGAATTCCACGACATTGCCGCCCTGACCCGCACCCTCCCCTATCACGTGCGCTTCATCGAATACATGCCCATGGGCAACCCCAATCTGCCCGGCGATCCCTATATGTCCAACGATGAAGTCCGGCAAAGGCTCGAGCAAAGCGATACCCTGGAACCGGTGCCCCGCAGCAGCAACGACGGACCGGCCCAGCGCTTTCGCTATCCGGGATCTCCCGGCGAAGTGGGGTTTATCAGCCCCTTGAGCCACCATTTCTGCGACAGCTGCAACCGACTCCGCCTGACGGCCGGCGGTAAGCTGCGTCCCTGCCTGCTCTCGAACCAGGAGTTCGACCTGATCACCCCCTTGCGGGCCGGCGCCTCCGATGCCGAGCTATCCGCCCTTTTTATCGAAGGGGCCCGCCTGAAGCCCATGGCCCACGGCCTGGTCGCCGGCGGCCAAAAAGTCGATGCCCGCATGTCATCCATCGGGGGTTAGAACTTCTCACCGAAGAGCTCCCCGCAACGGATAGAAAAGACCCCGCCGCCGCAAGGGCTAACTCCCTTAGATTCATCTCGCACATGGGTCTTTGTTGGTTTGAATGGCTCTGAGAAATACAGATATAGGGGGAGCGACATTTATATGCTCAGGTATTGGGATTAGAAATGGATAGGATATAGTTACCACAGGTTTCAAATCAAATTTAAAGCCTGTTTTATAGCAGCTAGTACAATTTGAGCAGGTTTCCAGACTAGTTGGTGATAGCGCAGGTTCACACTATTCTAATATTTTCCTAATACGCGTTACAAATCTGAATTTAGCCAGTTTTCGATGGCAGAAAACTTTGAAGGGAAAATTCTTAGTCAGGCGAACGATTGCATTAGAAGGTCCATGGAGCGCACTTGAATGCAACCCCCTGAATGCAGTGGATGAGGATATTATCCATTTCGAAAAAGTCTAAACTTATCCGGATATTGATCAGCAAGTCGAATTGGCTAACCACCAATCCTATATCGATTAGCCGAACCGCGCATTTCGGACCCATATCCTGCGGTGTGAGGGAGTGGGTGGACGTGTGACTGCTCCCTATTCCAATAGGTTTAAGTATCAAATCCCCGTCCCCTTTTTTTTAGGCTTTTCTTGGAAAACCCTTATTATAGCAATGGACTGGAAAACCGTTGGGAATGGCTGCCAGGCAACGGTTACAAGACACACAGGAAACCTTATCTTTTTCATTTTCTCTAAATTTTTTGACGAGAAATGGCTCCCGGATAAAGGGACGGGACATAGAGATCAGATCCGCATCTTGCTCTGTGATGGCCTGCGACATTTTGTCAAGGGTTCGCATGCCTCCCACTAAAGCAAGCGGGATATCTCCTATCACTGGCCGGATTGATCTTGCCGCGGCCATATTATATCCTTCATTAAGATTATACTTGCCTTTAAGACTCTGGATCATAAACCAGGCAAGCGGCTTTTTCCAAAGCGGCATGCTCTGAACCAGCTCTTTAACCGGAACATCCCCGCGGCACATGTTCATGTAGGAAAATATGGATGAACCGCAGCTTACTTCGATCATGTCAACGCCCAGGTTTTTGAGCATTCCGGCGTATTCAACGGCGAGTTCAGGGGTTATTCCTGGCTTGGGAGTGAAATCATTGGTATTTAGTTTGACGGTTATGCAGAAATCATCCGGCACTCTATCCTGTATGGATTGGATCACTTGTTTCAGGAAGCTAAATCTGTTTTCTGACGATCCGCCCCACTTGTCCTGTCTGCGGTTAAAAAAAGGCGATAGAAACTGATTGATCAGATAGCAATGGGCACAATGTACTTGTATCCCGTCGGCCCCTGCCTTTACAGCCCTTTCTGCAGCATCTGCAAATGCTTTTGCCGCGTCTTTAATCTCGGTCTCATCCATTTGCCTGGGTTTGAAAAAATAGCTCGGATCCCTGACTGAGTTGCTCGGTGCCAAAGGCGTCTGACCGATATCTTCAGGACGGGTCTGCTGGCCGGCATGGTTGATCTGGAAAAAAATTTTGGAATCAAATTCGTGGACTGCTTTTACCAGACTGTCCAGCCCTTCAATCATATTGTCCGAGTGAATGCCCATGGGGGCATTATACGCCCGACCTAGAGGATGGACATACATAAATCCTGGAATTATCAAACCGACCTCCCCCTGAGCCAGCTGATGGTAGCGTTTTATCAGATTTTTGGTGACGCTACCGTCAGGACCTGCCATTCCTTCATATGTAGCAGAATGAACAAACCGGTTTTTAATTTCTACATTGCCGACCATCTGTGATGTAAAGAGTACATCCATAATCCACCCCTTCGTTTTGCCTCAAAATTTAGTCCATTTGTAATACTTCAATGAGCAATCCTTAATAAAGTGGCGCGGAATATTGAAAAAGCCCCCTGTGTCAGGGTAGTTGTCACCTCTGATGAACTGTGTCTCTGCTGGGCAAGCCTCGGGGCTTTCCCAGCGAGTTATGGATTTGTATCGTCTATCTCAAGGATTCAACGCTCTGATTAGTGCGGAGCCATATCAGATAGTACAGGTTTGGGGGATTTCCAGACTAGTTGGAGCTATACGTGAAACTATATGGCGCGACTCCCTGCGTCCGCATGAGGAATGATCATTCTATTTTATATATGGGGTTTCTTTACCCCTGTATTTGTAAAGCTTGATGCTTATTCCAAGGCATTTTTTTAAGAACCAACGCAATTCCACATCGGTTAAAAGCAACGACCATGAATGTTCCTACAAGTAATAAAATAAAGAGAGGAAATCGAATGGTTTCAAAGAGACCCAGGAGGGTAAATGCAAAATATAATATTCTTACCTGAGTATCAAACGCCATAAGACTCCTAAAACGATTCCAAAAAAAGAGTATTTGTATAGCGCTGATAATCATTACAAAATAATAACCTGGCAACCATCCTAATAGGGCAGCTATGATAAAAATGAATGTAACTGCCCAGAACCACCAATCAATTTTGTTGGGTTCAACAATAACCTTCATTTTTGCTGCTTCCTAGTTCAGTTTATCTTAAATTTCCGAGCAGTCAACTTGAACTATGGATCGGTTATCTCAATAATTCAGCGCCCTGATTAGTCCGGGGCCATAGCAGCTACTACAATTCTGGGTGTTTTACAAACTAGTTGGAGGTATGCAAAAAATTATTATGTAAAAAATGGTTAAATTTCCAACTAAAATAATAGAGGCTTGGCGATTATATTTATTGCTTTTCTTAATCTACAGATGAATACACTTTATCCACTGTGCCAGGCAGCAATAATTCAGCTACAGTTTTCAACCTTTCCATATAGCCAGCATCTTCCATAAGAACCTTACCAGCTAATTCGACTTCAGCCATGTTGTTAAAATCTGCCATCCAGCAAATGACTTCTACCTCACCAAACGCTTCGAGAAAGATTTTAACATCTGCCCCACCTTCGAATTTGTTTTTTGTATACTCTTTTGTTTCTTTTGCCCATTGAATAGCTTCTTGCAATTTCCCAGGTGCTATATGTGCTTTGCGAGTCCATCTAATCATGTTTTCCTCCTTCCTTTATGGCCAAGCCTTTTGTTAAAACAAGATGATGCGTCTTGAAAGGTAAGAACAGATTGAGAATCAGAACAAAGCATGACCGATTGAGGAGACTCAGTTTCAAATCAGGTGTGATTTAGATGAGATGGCAGGTTGGTTTTATAGCAAATTTTAGTGGGAAGCCATTATGAGCATATGCAAAAATCATGCATAAAGAAACGATTCCAGAAACTTAAGTAATTTTAATGAGATGTATTTTAAGCAGGATTTTTTGAGTTGGCGATTCGGTAATGTAGTACCCAATTTTTTAATAAATCGAGTGCCTATTGGGAAAATCAGGTAACAGTGACCGGTAACTCATGCGAGTTGAAATTAATCGATTTGTGGCATCATTGGCATGGCGCTGAAAGTAAAGTGGCAAACACTCAAATGCACCGAAAAAACCCCAGGGTCCCTGATGATTGTCAGTTCTCCAAGGAGCTTCGTGGTACACCCCCACCAGGCAATCAGTATAGCGGGGCCCTTCATTTATCATTAAACAAGAACGCTAAATATAACTTGCGAACTGGAGTCAATATTATCCGAAACCATTTTGGATTAGAATTTTGTCCTCTGGCAACCCAAAATAGAACAGCTTGATCCAAGGTTAGGATTGGCTATCAAAAGAATTAGACACCCTGATTAGTACGGGGCCATAGCAGCTAACAAAATTCTATTGGTTTTACGGACTAGTGGGGAAAATACAGATATAGAATTACTGAGAACCCCCCTCTATCAACACCTGGAACACATCCGGGCTGATCCCGGCCGCCGAACTGTAAGGATGGGTGAGGACAAAAACGCCCAGCAAGACAACGGCGACCATACTGGAATAAAGCGATACCAGAATGTAACGCCGGAGCGTGGGCGGGGGGAGCGAAAGGGTCAGCAATGTGAAGAGGTAACCGATAATCGCGATATACCAGAAAACGGGAAGTGTTTTCCCCTTTACGTCAAAAAGGCGCTGAATCCGATAGTCTTCGACATCATCGAGGAGTTCTTTGAGATGCAGGACACCCGGCGCCGGTTCTAACTTGTCGAGCTCTTCCCATACACGGTCTAGCAGCGGCCGCCCGCTCAGTTCCCGGTCTGTCGGGGGCACTCTCAATTCTCTCAAGGCAGGCCATTGTTCGTTGGCGATAAAGCGGACATATTCTCTTAGTTGCCCTCTGGCGTCCTTCATTTCCTCACCGCCCTGACGCTCAAGCGCATTGTACAATCGCACCAAAGCGGACGCCTCCGATTCGACCGCCAATATCATTTCGTTGAATTCGACCCGGACATTGGCAAACATCATTCCAAGGACCAGGGCATGGATGACACCGATTCGTGTGGCGACATTGTCAGCGGTTTTCCGCGTATCGTCTGTAAGATCCATCGACCAAAACCGATGAACCACAAAATAAAAGCTGACAGCAAAGAGGGTGGAAACGATTATGGCAATCGCAATATTCACAGAGATTGGAAGGGAGAGCATAACCATCGTCACACCGTTGAAAAATGCATTTTTATCTTTTCTGCAGGTATAGGTCCATAGGGCATTTTTCGTTCAGCATAAGCGCAACCGTCAGCAGAGAGCGCCATGAATCGAAACTACCATATGGAAAGTTTGGGGGTTTTCATCCTGATCACGCGATTTCCAGGCCGCACGCGCGGATGCCGGCGATGGTGCGGTCCAGGATCTCGTCGAATTTGAGGTAATAGCGCATCAGCCTCACACCGTCTCGCTGAAAGTCGGGTTTGAGTTTGAGCAGGCCGGCGACAGCCTGGCGGCCCTCATCGACTCTCCCCAGCAGTCCCAGCACCGAGGCCTTCATGAGCGGTTCCCAGAATAGCGTGGGCATTCGAAAGTTCAGCGTTTCCAGATAGGCCTGTTCGTCGTCTTTCTGCCGAACGAAGGCCACCCACAGGGCGTGATGCACGATGGCATCGTAATAAGGGTTCAGCTGGATCGCCTTTCGGATCAGGGCCGGGCCCCGGTCCCAATCCCCGCAAAGGGTCATCAGGTATCCGATGTGATCTTTAAGAATCAATGCGCGGGGATTCAAGGCCAGGGCGCGGTCCACCTCGCCGAGCGCGGCGGTAAGGTTGCTTTGCAACAGCCTGACGTATGACAATATCAGTCGGGCCCGCTGATTGGCGGGGTCCAACTGCACCCCCCTTTCGGCAAAGGTGCCGGCTTCTTCCAGCGGAGTCGGCCGGTCGAACAGCTCCAGGGAATGATTGCTCGCATACAGCCGCGCGAGCATGGTCCAGGCCAGTCCGCACTCCGGCTCCCGCGCGGTTGCCTGTTCGAGCGCCTCCAGAGCATTCCAAAACGTTGCGGCGGAAAACCGGGCGTTGAAGTCGTAGTAGCGCAGGATCGCGTGGTAGGTTTGCGCATCCGAGGGCGGCACTTTTTTCGACTCGATCGACAGGGCCTTGGCGATGATACCTGTTTCTCCGGCAATTTTGGCGGTGACCACCCGGGCCACCTGCTCCTGGAAACTGATCAGGCGGGCCGCCTCCAGATCGCAGCGGTGTGTGTCGCCCCACAGGCGGACGCCGGTGCGGGTGTCGTCCAAACCGACGGCCACCTTGATGCCGTGGGCGTCTTTGCGCACGCTGCCGTCGATGGTGAAACGGACACCGCTGTCCGATGCCCTTTTGCGCGGTGTGGCGGTGTTCACCATCAGCACCCGGATGTCCTGGTAGCGGGTGATTTCGGTGGCCAGTTCGGTTGCCAGGCCGTGGGCCATATAATCCAAGCCCGGATCACCGGTCAGATTCCGGAACAACTGGACCAAAACAGTCGGCCAGGCACTCTCCAGAAGGTCTGCCTCGGCCCGATCCTTTGGCCGCCCGGCTCCTGACGGGACCGCGGTTTGCCGTTCAAACGTCGGGACGTAAGTGCCTTTGGGCATGCCGATGCGCAGGGAGTCCTGCTGACCCGCCGTCAGGTAGTAGTGTTCCAGGGCACGACGGAGTTTGTTGGCCTGGATACTGACGATGGGGTCGGTGCTCTGGTCGAAATCCTCCCGCCGGCCGAACACTTGCGTGGCGATGGTATAGCCTTTGATCTCATCGGATTCTCCGGCGAGAACTTTCTCCACCACGAACGACAGAAATGCCCGCTGAGCATCGGTCGCGCGAAACCCCGCATCGGTCAGCAACCGCTGGAGCTGCTCCCGAACTTCGTCCGCAGATAGGGTCTGATCGGGACTCTCCCGGTTCTGATCGGGTTTATTTCCTCTGGCAGGCATCGGGTCGGCTCCATTCATGCACGCGGATTGAGCCCGCGACGGGCTTTGGGGTCAGCGCTCGGAAGTCAGCAGATTGTTTTCGAAAATCATATCGATTCTTAACGACGCGTTATCTTGCAGTGCTCACTGGGCTTTTGAAAGGGAGAAGAGCCTTCTGGGGGCCACATCATAAATATCGTTAAGTATAGTTTATCCTATAATAGGTTTTCAACCTTTCCCAAACCGCATATGCAAACCTTCATCCAAACCTAATCTTTTCGCAAAGGGCACAACCTGACCGGCGGTGATGGGGCAGACGATGCAGCCCCCCCATGGAATATTGGGGCATCCATGCGGAACATCCGGTCGAAGGCGGGCCCGAGCAACCGCCTCGATGCGAACCCGATACTGTTTATTAATGGCAGATTTTAAACCAAACCGCAATGTTGGAGGCACAATATGCAAAAAGCAATGATCTTCTTCCTGTTTTTTTTAGTATGGGCCTTTTCAGCCGCGGCATACTCCCAGGAGTTGGTGATCTATCCTGCCGAGGGCCAAAGTCAGGACCAGATGGAAAAGGATAAGTTCGAGTGCTACTCATGGGCCAAGGAGCAGAGCGGATTCGACCCCATGCAGGCGCCTACTGCAACAGCACCGCCTCCCGCCCCGCAGGCCAAAAACAGCACCGCCGGGGGCGCCGTCAGGGGCGGCGTTGGCGGCGCCCTTCTGGGGGCGGGTGTCGGGGCCATTGCCGGAGGCAGCAAGGGGGCCAAAAAGGGCGCGGCGATCGGCGGCCTTTCCGGAGGGGTCCTCGGGGGGGCCCGAAGCCACAACCAGCAGCAGCAGGATCAACAGGCCCGCGCCCAGTGGGAAAAAGAGCAGACCCAGCAATATGCGGCCAAAAGAAACGCTTACAACCGCGCCTATTCGGCCTGTCTGGAGGGCAGAGGCTATACCGTCAAATAGTGTCCATCCATTAACGGCATCTTTTGGCCCAGGCCGGCGTTCTCGCTCTTCAAAATCCGATTCGGAGGTTATCGTGAAAAAGACAATCGACATCGCTTTGCTTCTTTGTTGTATGGGAATGGTTCCCCTGGCGGCATCCGCAGGGGATTTTGACGGTTCGAAATCGCTTCTGTTTGCGGCGACGAAGGCCTTTGAATGCACCCCCACCGGGGGGTGTGGTGAAACGACGGTTGAAGAGCTGTTCCTTCCCCAGTTCATGCGAGTCGACGCCGCGAAAAACGAAATCAGCGCCATCCCCGCAACCGAAACGCCGGCCAGCAAAATTGAACGCACGGAAGTTGTCGACGGGAAACTGATGCTCCAGGGCGCCGAGGACGGACGCGCGTCTGAGCATGATGGGGTGGGGTGGACGATGGCGATTGCCCAGGACAGCGGGAAAACGGTTTTGACATTCTCCGGGGAAAAGGCTGCTTTTGTCGTGTTCGGAGCTTGTACACCATACCCGTGAATATCAATCGACCCTTTGCGATAGAAGATCCCGGCAAGTCCTCTCGAGGATCTCTGTTTTCATCTGACAAAGACGCGAAGCATCTGCGTTTTCTGCGAAGGGAACATACTGACCGGCCGCCGTTTAAACCGTCGCAGCGCGGTCCGATTTTGTCATCATCGGTATCGTAGGTACTTTGCATAAATGCATTTTCCCCGTGGAGCTGTTGCCATGCCAATCATCGAGACAGGACTGTTCCTTGTATTCGAGCGGTTCCCGGATCGCAAGGAAGCCGTCAAGGCACTTTATCGGGAAAGCGAAGACTTTCAGTCCCTGTGCGAGGATTACCGCCAGTGCGCCCTTGCCCTGAGGTACTGGAGTCGATCTTCGGGAGAAGATGCCCCTGCGCGGACAGAGGAATACACATTGCTGCTGCAGGAGCTCGAGGAAGAGCTGACGAAGATTCTGATGGTTCCGGAAGCGCCTGATCCATGAAGCGTGATCGCACGTCGGCAATTGCGGAGAGTCGAAGCTTCATTTCTTTAAGAAAGGGGCATCCAATGTCCGAGAAAATTTGCAGGTACGCCATGGTCATGGCGGCATTTCTGGCGGTCGTCTTGCCGGCCGGGCCGGCTGTAAAGATCCGGGCGGCCGAGCTGGGCCACTACGCGCCCGCCCTGCTGCCCATCCGCGACTTCATCCTCCCCGATCCCGGGGTCTACTACATCCAGTACAACCTCTACTACAAGGACAGTTTGACGACGGATGGCATGCCTACAGGGCGCAGCTGCTGGAACGCCAGAAAAAACTGGGTTTGGTGCCCCAAGACGCCAAGATGGTGGACTGGCCGGAAGTCCTGCCCAAATGGGATTCCTTCAGCGAAGAGGGGAAACGGTACCTGTCGCGTCAGATGGAGGTCAATGCCGCTTTTCTGGAACACGTTGATTATCATGTTGGACGGGTCATCGACCACATCGAGGAAATGGGCGAGCTGGACAATACCCTGGTGATTTACCTGACCGCCGACAACGGCTGCACGGCGGAAGGAACCCCCACCGGCACATTTTCCGAGCTGTTAATGCAGAACGGGTTCCCGCCGCTGACCATGGAACAGCAGCTGGAAAAACTCGAAGAGTTCGGCGGGCTGGATGCCTGGGGCGGGCCGCACATGGCCAACCATTATTCGGTGGCATGGGCCTATGCATCCTCCACACCGTTCCAGTGGACCAAGCAGATGGCGTCCCATTTCGGCGGAACCATGTCCGCCACGGCCATACGCTACCCCAAAGACATCGAGGCCAAAGGAGAATGGCGACGACAGTTTCAGAATGTCACCGATATCGTTCCGACGATTCTGGAAGTGACCGGCGTTCCCGCACCCGACTATGTGAACGGCCAGAAAAGAAAAGCGTATCCGGGCAAATCGCTCACCTATGCATGGAACAATCCGGATGCGAAAACAAACCATCCCACCCAGTATTTTGAAATGCTGGGCTTCATGGGACTGTATCATGACGGCTGGACCCTCTCCGGGAAGCCTTATCGTATTCCCTGGTCAGTTGATCCCGCGGCCATGGCAAACTTCGATCCCCTGAATACCGAATGGGAATTGTACAACATCAATGAAGACCCGATACAGCAGGTGAATGTGGCCGATCAGTATCCGGAAAAAGTAAAAGAACTGGAAGCAATCTTCTGGGAAGAGGCCGAGAAGTACAACGTGTATCCCGTTGGCGGTTCATTGGGCAAAATGCTGCAACCGGAATCCAATGCGCAGCAGGCAGCAAAACGGCATTGGGAGTTGACGCCCAATGTCTACCGGGTGCCCGAACTGGCAGGGCCCGAGATCAAATCCACCAACTACGAGATCAATGCCTACATCACGGCCAACGAGACGACTCAGGGCGTGATCTATGCGGTGGGCGAGCACATCGGAGGCCAGGCCCTGTTTATCAAAGACGGAAAACTCAGATACAGCTATTCAACCCTCGGCCTGTACTGGCACGATTTCGACGGCGATGTGCCCATACCCCACGGTGATATTAAAATCACATTGAAACATACCATGAAAGAGCAAAAACTGAACGGCCCCTCCTTCGTTGAATTCTTCATCAACGATAAAAAAGTGGGTGAAATGGACATTACTGCGACTGTATATGGTTCTTATACAGCTCATGAAACATTCGATATCGGCCGTGATGAAGGCATGCCGGTGAATGAGGAATATGCAGAAAAAGGTAAATTCATATTTACACCGGGACAGTTGCACAAGGTCGTATTTGACATCAAGAACCCCGACGACCAGGAAACACCCGCCTCAGAGTACAGCGTTATTGAATAGGATGATGATTTATCTGAAGGAAAAACCGCAAGGGCTGTGGCCGCTATCCGGTGGCCTCACCCTTGCGGGCCATATCCCCGTTGCACTGGCCGGCGTATACCACCAGGCGGCGACGGGCAGGACATATGAGGTGTTATGCGGCATTCGGCGCCGTTGTACTTGATGGACGTCGAGACCCCCGTGATCGGCGGTGGCAGAGCAAACGTCGACGAATTCAAAGGAGACAGATTATGAGAACGATGAATGTTGCCTTGCTGGCGATTCTCCTTTCGGTAGCCTTGCTGTCGAGTTGCGCACGACAAGATACAACACCACCCGCCGACTCAGCGCTACCCGCAGTGTTTGGCGACGGCGCCGATGCCAAGTACGATCGTGTTGACAATGTGCACCAGGTGCGATTCGTCGAAATCTTCCTTGTCGGCCGCGAGGGGGGCACGGGGGACGTAGTCGCGGCCGTCTACAACACCATGTACACCCCTCAGGGCATCCCGGCGTCGAAAGACACTGCCCCGCAAGCGCTGCTCGAGGGCCTCAATTTCGACCACATTCAGAAGGAATACGGCGTCCTCGGTGCGTCCTTGAACGGCCCGAAACTCTGCCTGCCTGATTGGGTGGAAATCGATGTCGGGGCCGAAAGGGATTTCGACGGTCTTGCAGCCGTGTGGTGCGCCCAACTGAACATGGGCAACAACACCAGCGTGGGAGAAATCGCGACCTACAAGCCCGTGACGATCGCCCGGAACAGCGGGTTGGGTTGGAACAAGGGCACGACCGTGATTCTCCTGGACGATGCTGAAGGCAACACCTGGGTCATGAAAGGGTTCGAGTTGGGCCTCGAACCGCAATATACGTACGATGAATTCCTGGCCGCCTTGCCAGGCGTTTACCAGAAGCTCCCGGAGGGGTGGAAGGTTCGGGTCAAGACGCTGGAGGAGGATCTGATCGAGAAGCCGGAAGGCGGAGTCGCC
>JAHLLS010000006.1 GCA_020444045.1 Deltaproteobacteria bacterium | reverse complement strand
GCGAGGGTGGCCGAACGGTAGGCGCCGGGGTTGTCAGTGAAATCGTGGAATAATTAGGAAAGATTGCCATCATGATAATGAACACCAAGATACGGATCAGGCTTAAGGCTTACGATCACATGCTGCTTGACCAGTCCGCGTCGGACATCGTGGATACGGCCAACAAAACCGGAGCCAAGGTTGTGGGACCGATCCCGCTGCCGACCTGTATCAACAAGTATTGTGTGCTGCGTTCGCCGCATATTGATAAGAAATCACGCGAACAGTTCGAAATGCGCACCCACAAGCGGCTTCTGGATATATTGGAGCCCACCCAACAGACGGTCGATGCCTTGATGAAGCTTGATCTTTCACCGGGTGTCGATGTTGAAATTAAACTCTAGCACGGAAAAGCGGTAATCACCATGTGCAAAGGACTGATAGGGAAAAAACTGGGTATGACCAGCCTGTTTACACCGGAAGGCCAGTACGTTCCGGTGACGGTCATTGAACTCGGCCCCTGCGTTGTGACGCAGGTCAAATCGGAAAATACGGATGGCTATAACGCTATCCAGCTTGGATTTGGAACGAAGAAGTCCTCCCGGATCAACAAACCGTTGGAAGGGCATTACAAGAAAAGTGGCGGAGAGTACGCTGTTGTTCGCGAAGTGGCAGTTGACAGCGCCGCGGATTACGAAGTCGGCCAGACCGTTGCCTTGGATTTGTTCGAGGTTGGCGAGAAGGTCGATGTTGTCGGTACGACCAAAGGGCGTGGGTTTGCTGGTGTCACCAAAAGGCACGGCTTCCATTTGGGCCGCAAAACGCACGGGGGAAAATGCTATCGAATTCCTGGATCGGTTGGCAACAGTGCATGGCCGGCCAAAATTATCCGGGGCAAAAAAATGCCGGGTCATTACGGAAATCATCGCAAGACAACCCGTAATCTTGAAATTGTTGACATTCGGCCAGATCAAAATCTCGTGTTGATCAAGGGGGCTGTACCCGGTCATCGCGATGCGCTTGTCATGGTCAATAAGCTCAAATTTTAACTGATGCACTGATGTCCGGCCGCAACCTCTGTATGGTCGGCTTTTCATTCAGCCGCACAAGCATAAACGGAAAAAAACTATGGCTGTCGTAGACGTACTCAATCAAACTGGAGAAAAGATAGCTCAGACCGAGCTGTCGGATAGCTGCTTTAACGTGGACGTGAAGCCGGGTGTATTGCATACGGTGGTTAAGATGCAGCTAGCCAATCGCCGTGCGGGTACGGTTTCTGTCAAAAACCGCAGTGATGTCAAGGGCAGTACCCGTAAGCTGTTCCGCCAGAAAGGGACCGGCCGAGCGCGACGAGGTGATGCCAAGTCGCCCCTGTTGCGAGGTGGCGGGGTTGCCTTCGGGCCCCACCCCAAATCATGGGCGATAAAAGTTCCCAAAAAGGTCCGTCGTCTGGCGCTCAAGATGGCGTTGAGCAGTAAATTGCAAAATGAAAGTCTGACGGTATTGAATGGGATTTCACTCGATGCCATCAAAACCAAGGCTTTTTTATCCATATTGGCGGATCTCAAATTGGACAGCGCTTTGTTCATCACGGCTGAAAAGGATATCAACGTTGAGTTGTCGTCCCGGAATATTCCCGGGGTGAAAGTGCTTCGATGCGACGGTTTGAATGTATATGATATTTTAAAATACCGACATTTGGTATTGCTCCAACCTTCAATCGAGCAAATTGAAGGGAGACTTTCATGAATGCCCACAACGTGATTAAAAGGCCGGTCGTTACGGAGAAGACAAGCATCCAGAAGGAAAAGGACAATCAGGTCACCTTTGAGGTCGACCGGAGTGCCAATCGGGTGCAGATTCGCAAGGCCGTAGAAGAAATTTTCAACGTTCATGTCGCCGGTGTGCGCACACTTCATGTGCGCGGCAAATTCAAGCAGCGGGGACGCATCATTGGTAAGCGGCGGGATTGGAAAAAAGCCGTCGTAACCCTGCTGCCGGGTGAACGGATCGACTTTTTTGAAGGTGTTTAAACTAGGGAGTCAACAATGGCTGTTAGAAAAGTAAAACCGACATCCCCCGGCCGAAGATTTCAGGCCTATTCAACGTTTGAGGAAATTACACGGAGCTATCCTGAGAAAAGCCTGCTGCGTGTCATAAAAAAGACCGGCGGCCGCAATGTCAATGGTCGCATCACGGCCCGTCATCGCGGGGGGGGACACAAACGCCATTATCGCGTCATCGATTTCAAACGCGATAAGATCGGAATCCCGGCCCGTGTGGCGGAGATCGAATACGATCCCAATCGGTCGGCGCGTATTGCCTTGCTGAACTATGCGGATGGCGAGAAACGGTATATTCTCGCCCCACGAAAACTCCAGGTCAATGACGAGGTTATCTCCAGCGAGAATGCTGATATCAAACCCGGCAATACGCTTCCTTTGCGGAATATTCCGCTGGGAACTCAGATTCATAACATTGAGTTGCGTATTGGTAAAGGCGGGCAGATCGTTCGCAGTGCCGGAACGTATGCGCAACTCATGGCCAAAGAAGAGCCGTACGCCCTTGTCAAACTTCCTTCGGGCGAAGTTCGCATGGTGCTGATGAATTGCAAGGCGACCATCGGACAGCTGGGCAATGTGACGCACGAAAACACGGCGCTTGGAAAAGCCGGCCGTACACGCTGGAAGGGACGACGTCCCAGTGTAAGAGGGGTCGCGATGAACCCGATTGACCATCCCATGGGCGGTGGTGAAGGGCGGTCCTCCGGTGGACGCCATCCCTGCAGTCCCTGGGGCATGCCAACCAAGGGTTATAAGACGCGCAAAAACAAACGTACGGATCGCTATATCGTAAAACGGCGATCGAAAAAATAATCTGAAAGACAGACCCGCTGGGGGAAGCGCGAAGAGTTATCGCTCATCGCAACCGAAGTATCAGGAGAAATTATGCCACGTTCGCTAAAAAAAGGTCCATTCATTGAAGATAGTTTGATGAAGAAAGTGCTAATGGCACAGGAAACCCGTAACGCGCGGGTTATTAAAACTTGGTCCCGCCGGTCCACGATTATTCCCGAAATGGTTGGACTCACTTTAGCCGTGCACAATGGGCGTAAATTCATACCCGTTTTCGTTTCGGAAAATATGGTCGGGCACAAATTGGGTGAGTTTTCTCCTACCCGTACTTTTTACGGCCACGCCGGCGATAAAAAATCAAAACTTAAGAAGTAATTTTAGAAAAGGGATGGCTGCAATGGAGGTTAGAGCGGTTGGTAAATATATGCGTATCTCGCCCAGCAAGGTTCGCAAACTCGCCGGGGCGGTAAAAGGTAAACCGGTGGAAAATGGTGTCGAAGTACTCAAATTCATGCCGCAAAAGGCCGCTGGAATGCTTGAAAAGCTGGTTCGTTCAGCCGTGGCCAACGCAGATCAGAATCCGGAGATCGATGTCGATACGCTGGTCATTCGTAATGTAATCGTCGATGGTGGACCGACGTTGAAGCGGTTCCGCGCCCGCGCCCGCGGCCGTGGCACGCGAATTCTTAAAAGAACCAGTCATATTACAGTGATCTTGGCCGACCAATCGGCCTAAAAAGAGGAGGTACGGCCTTGGGTCAGAAAGTCAATCCCATCGGGTTAAGATTGGGTATCGTTAAAACTTGGGAATCGCGCTGGTACGCCGGTAAGCAGTACGCCGATTATATATTGGAAGACCACAAGATTCGTCGGTTTGTCAAAAAGAAGCTCTACCATGCGGGCGTTTCCAGAATTGAGATTGAGCGGTCCTCTAAAAGAATTCGGCTACGCATTTATACGTCGCGGCCGGGCATCGTCATCGGTAAAAAAGGGTCTGAAATTTCCCAACTTAAAAATGCGGTTGAAAAACTGACCTCTCATGAAATTATGATTGATATCCAGGAAGTCCGCAAACCTGAGATTGACGCTCAGTTGGTGGCCGAGAATGTCGCCATGCAGATCGAAAGACGCGTCGCCTTTCGACGGGCAATGAAACGGGCTGTGACCTCTGCCATGCGGTTTGGTGCCCAGGGGATCAAGATTGCGGCGGGCGGTCGATTAGGCGGGGCAGAGATGGCGCGCTCGGAATGGTATCGTGAGGGAAGGGTTCCGTTGCATACGCTTCGCGCCGATATCGATTACGGCTTTGCCGAGGCGAATACTACCTATGGTATCATTGGCATCAAGGTTTTTATCTTCAAGGGTGAGATTCTAAAGAAAGACGCGGCTGCCCAGGGCAGCCACTAAGCGATAGGAGAGGCGGACATGCTGAGTCCTAAAAAAGTTAAATTCCGAAAGCAGCAGACAGGTCGAATGCGGGGTGTCGCTCGTCGCGGATCCGATCTGGCGTTTGGGGAATATGGTCTGCAAGCCGTGGAATGCGGTAAGATCAGCTCCAAACAAATCGAAGCGGCCCGTATTGCCATGACACGGCATGTCAAAAGGGGCGGTAAAATGTGGATTCGAATTTTTCCCGACAAACCTTTTACCAAGAAACCGGCTGAAGTTCGGATGGGTAAAGGCAAGGGCTCGCCTGAAGGTTGGGTGGCCGTCATCAAGCCTGGGCGGATGCTCTATGAAATGCAGGGTGTTACCCGTGAGATGGCCAAAGAAGCCCTGCGCCTCGCTTCTCACAAGCTCAGCGTTAAAACGCGTTTTGTTGAGAGGAGTGACTTGTCATGAAGGCAAACGATATAAGGGAAATGAGTCCGGAAGAACGGGGGCAAAAACTTGTTGAAATGCAGGAAGCTTTTTTCAACTTGCGCTTTCAGCATGAAACAGGACAGTTGGAAAACCCTCAAAAGATGAAGCAGGCCAAGCGTGATATAGCGCGCATTCAGACCATCATTCGTGAAATGGAAGTAAACTCAAACCCTACAAGTGAATCATAATAGCGATGATGAAAAATCGAAGTATAAAAAAAGAAGTGGTTGGGACGGTTGTCAGTGATAAAATGGACAAAACCGTGGTGGTGATGGTTGAGCGTTTGGTGAAACACCGTCTCTATCACAAGTTTATTCGTAGAAGAGCCAAGTTTTCGGCCCACGACGAATCCAACAGTTGCCAGATCGGCGATAAGGTGATGATTACCGAATCTCGCCCTCTCAGTAAAACCAAAAAATGGCGGGTAAGCAAAATCATTGAGAAGGCGGTTTGATTTTATAAGGATAATCGATAATGATTCAGGTAGAAACAAATCTAACAGTGGCAGACAATTCTGGGGCGAAAAAACTCTACTGTATCAAGGTCCTCGGTGGGTCTCGAAGACGATATGCCAGCATTGGCGATATCATCGTCGTTTCCGTTAAGGAAGCGATCCCGAATGCCAAAGTCAAAAAAGGCGATGTGCTCAAGGCCGTTGTCGTGCGCACGAAAAAAGAAATTCGCCGGATCGATGGATCCTATATTCGCTTTGACGATAATTCAGCGGTATTGGTGAGCGCAAATCGTGAACCTGTCGGAACGCGTATTTTCGGGCCGGTGGCCCGTGAATTGCGCTCCAAAGGGTTTATGAAAATCGTTTCTTTGGCGCCTGAAGTTTTATAAAAAAGATTCTGTCCCTGTGGAGAGCGATACCCATGGTCAAGACTAAATGTCATTTGAAGAAGGACGACAAGGTTAAAGTCGTTGCCGGAAAAGATAACGGTAAAATCGGCAAGGTTCTTAAGGTTAACCGGAAGAAAGCGCGCGTTCTTGTTGAGAACATCAACATCGTTAAGCGGCATCAGCGCCCCTCCGCTGTCAATCGGCAAGGTGGGATCATTGAAAGTGAAGCGCCGATTCATTGGTCCAATGTCATGTTGCTGTGCAACAAATGCATGAAGCCGGTGCGCATTTCCATGAAGCGCCTTGAGGATGGGAAAATGGTGCGCTTCTGCAATAAATGTGAGGAACTCATCGATAATTAGGGGTGGGTTGCCGGAGGATTGAGATGTCACAACTGAAACAGTTTTATCAAGAAGAGGTCGCTCCCAAGCTGACGGAAACGTTTGGATACAAAAACGTGATGCAGGTACCGGCCCTTAAAAAGATCGTTTTGAATATGGGACTGGGCGAGGCCATTCAAAATATCAAGCTGCTGGATTCTGCGGTCGAAGAGCTGAAAGTGATATCCGGACAAAAACCCGTCATCACCCGGGCGAAGCGGTCGATCGCTGCCTTTAAGCTCCGCGAAGGCATGCCGATTGGATGCATGGTGACGGTTCGGCGGGAAAAGATGTACGATTTCTTTTCAAAATTGGTCAACATCGCCCTGCCACGCGTACGCGATTTTCGCGGTATATCCGGGAAGGCATTTGATGGCCGTGGGAACTATTCTCTTGGTATCAAAGAGCAGCTTATTTTCCCGGAGATCGATTACGATAAAATTGATAAGATCAAGGGATTGAATATTACGATTGTCACATCCGCTAAAACGGACGAAGAAGGTAAACTCCTTCTGAAGCTGATGGGAATGCCTTTCCGCAATTAGTCCGCGGTGAAGCGATTGACGATCATGATACGGTCCATAAGGAGGAAAAGTTGGCTAAGACATCGCTCAGAATGAAGGCCATGCGAAAACCTAAATTTGGTGTGCGTGCATACAATCGCTGCCCCGTGTGCGGTCGACCAAGAGCTTTCATGAGAAAGTTTGGGATTTGTCGGATCTGTTTTCGTGATATGGCTTCCCAGGGCAAACTCCCGGGCGTCACAAAATCCAGCTGGTAGAATAGCGGATTGTTAGATTCAGCGGATCTATTAGGATTACAGGCAGAGATAAACGGAGAACAAAAATGGCGATAAGCGATCCCATTGCGGATATGTTAACCCGAATCAGAAATGCCGTTAAGGCCAAATTCAACAGTGCTGACATCCCTGCGTCAAAGCTGAAAACGGAGCTGGCCCGGGTCTTGAAGGATGAAGGGTATATTAAAAACTATAAATTCATCCAGGACGGTAACCAGGGCATCCTGAGGATTTATCTCAAGTATGGACAAGGCCAGAAAGCAACGATTTACAAGATCGAGCGCGTGAGCAAACCCAGCCGCCGTGTTTATACCAAGAGCAAGGATTTAAAGCCGGTTTACAATGGTATGGGGATCTCCATTCTGTCGACGTCGAGGGGTATTATGACAGATAAGAGGGCTCGACAGGAAAATGTCGGAGGCGAAATCCTCTGCAATATTTGGTAACAATGAGGAGCGACGATGTCTCGAGTTGGTAAAAAACCGATTCCGATCCCCGAGAAGGTCACCGTGACCCTTAAAGACCGGTTTGTCACTGTCAAAGGAAGCAAGGGAACCCTCTCGCGGACGATCCATGATGCAGTGGACCTCAAGATTGCAGATAATCTCATCGAGGTCTCGACAAAAACGGACACCAAAAAGCACTTGGCGTTGCAGGGGCTTACACGCAGCCTCGTTGACAACATGGTGACAGGTGTCGACAAAGGCTTTGAACGGGTGCTTGAAATCAACGGGATTGGGTATCGCGCTGAAGTAAACGGCAATACGCTCGTGCTCAATCTGGGATTCTCGAACCCCGTTAATTTTGAACTCCCCAAGGATGTTTCGGCCAGTGTCGACAAGAACACCATTATTAAGCTTTCCTGTATAGACAAGGAAACCCTTGGTCAGACGGCCGCTTCCATCAGAAAGCTGAGGCCACCCGAGCCTTACAAAGGCAAGGGGATCAAGTATGCCGAGGAGCGTATCATCCGGAAGGCAGGCAAGACCGGAACAAAGTAGGCGGAAGTTGATGCGGCAGCATTGATAATCGCGACGGCTGCGAGAAATCCGCTTAAATCGATAAGGATAGAACACATGGGTGCGACAGAAAAAAAACGAGCAGCACGAATAAAACGTCAGCGGCGTATCCGTAAACACATTCAGGGTACTCCGGTGCGGCCGCGACTCTGCGTTTTTCGCAGTGCTAGGCATATTTATGCGCAAATCATTGATGACAGCCGTGGCCTTACGTTGGTTTCCGCTTCCAGTAACGAAGCCGAAATCCGACAGCGCGAGGCCTTTGAAAGCAAGGTTGCACTTGCCACCTTCATTGGGAAACAGGTCGGCGAACGGGCCCAGGAAAAAGGAATCAAGCAGGTCGTATTCGACCGTAACGGGTTTCTGTACCACGGGCGCGTGAAAGCTGTTTCGGAGGGTGCTCGAGAATCCGGGCTTGAGTTCTAGCTTTTAAACCGCTGTGAAGGAGGCAGTCCCTTGTTCAAACAAGATCCAGCTGATAATCAATTTATAGACAAAGTCGTACATATCAATCGTGTCGCCAAGGTTGTTAAAGGTGGCCGGCGCTTTAGCTTCAGCGCCATTGTCGTGGTGGGAGACGGCCAAGGGGCCGTTGGATTCGGTCTCGGCAAAGCCGGTGAAGTGCCGGAGGCGATTCGCAAGGGCGTCGAAAAAGCCAAAAAGAACATGATCAAAGTTCCACTCGTAGAGGGTACCATCCCTTACCAAGTTATCGGTCGGTTCGGCGCTGGCCGTGTGCTTTTAAAGCCCGCGTCCCAAGGTACGGGTGTGATTGCCGGTGGTGCCGTACGAGCCGTTTTGGAAGCGGTTGGTATTCAAAATATTCTGACCAAGTGTATGGGATCGCACAACCCGCACAATGTCGTCAAAGCGACGCTTGCCGGCCTCGAGATGCTCGAGAGCCGCAAAGAGGTTGCCGCGCGCCGTGGCAAGAGTGTGGACGAACTGTAGTAAGGAAACAAGCCATGACAGAAAAACTCAAAATTACACTCGTGAAAAGCATGGTCGGCAGACCCGAAAAGCATCGGAAAGTGCTGCGCGGCATGGGACTCACCAAAATGAACAAAACGGTCGAACTGACAGATACACCCGAAATTCGGGGCATGGTCCATAAAGTATCCCACCTGGTTCGGACAGAGGGGGGCAACTCATGAAACTCAACGAACTTTCACCGGCAGACGGGTCGAAAAAGTCGCGCCAGAGAGTTGGACGAGGCGTTGGCTCCGGTTGGGGAAAAACGGCCGGCCGTGGCAGCAAGGGACAAGGCGCCCGTTCCGGTGGTGGTGTGAGACCTGGTTATGAAGGCGGCCAGATGCCGATTCATCGACGGCTGCCCAAGCGCGGTTTTACCAATATATTCAAGAAAAATTTTGCCATCATCAATATTCGCGACTTGGCCCGGTTTGACAGCGGCAGCTCGGTTGATGAGGTGGAATTGGTTAAAAGCGGTCTTATTAAGGGAACTTACGACGGAATTAAATTGCTGGGGCAGGGCGAAATCGATTATCCGCTGCAGATCAAGGTCAATGCGATAAGCGAAAGCGCCCGGAAAAAGATTTCATCCGCCGGCGGAACAGTCGAGGTTGTGTAAATGGTTGGCAGCGGGTTCCAGAATATATTCAAAATTCCCGAATTAAAGAAGCGCATCTTTTACACGCTGGCGCTTTTGGTTGTTTACCGCATCGGTGTCAATGTTCCGGTTCCCGGAATCGACAGCGCCGCGTTGGCGGAGATCTTCAACCGGTTTAAGGGCGTTCTTGGAATTGTGGACTTATTCTCGGGCGGTGCCTTGGAGCGGTTTTCGATATTTGCACTCGGCATTATGCCCTATATCAGCTCCTCGATTATCCTCCAGTTATTGACCGTGGTCATTCCTCATCTTGAGCGGCTGTCCAAGGAGGGTGAGCAGGGGCGGAAGAAGATCACCCAGTACACCCGCTATGGAACCGTTTTTCTGAGCATCATCCAGGGCTTTGGCATCAGCTATGGTCTGGTTCAGGGCAATGCCAACGCCATTCCAGCGGCCATGTTCATCCCGCTGACGGTCATCACGCTGACCGCCGGTACCGCGTTTATTATGTGGCTGGGGGAACAGATCACCGAACGCGGCATCGGCAATGGCATCTCGTTGATCATCTTTGCCGGTATTGTGGCTCGGGCACCGGCGGCTGTCGGCGCTACCCTTGAATTGCTGCGCTCCGGCACCATGAATATTTTCCTGATTCTGATTCTGGTAGTTTTCATGGCCGTGGTGGTCGCCTTTATCATCTTTGTCGAACAAGGACAGCGGCGTATTCCGGTACAGTATGCCAAACGCGTTGTGGGCCGGCGTCTTTACGGCGGGCAGAGTACGCATTTGCCGCTGAAGATCAATCAGTCCGGTGTTATTCCGCCAATTTTTGCATCCTCCATCATCATGTTCCCGGCGACTGTGGCCAGTTTTATCGATATGCCGATCATGCAAACGATTGCAGGTGCATTGCGGCCCGGGAATTTATGGTATGAGTTGCTTTTTATCGGGTTTATCTTTTTCTTCTGCTACTTTTATACGGCGGTAACATTCAATGTGGTCGATGTTGCCGACAACATGAAAAAGCAGGGCGGATTTATCCCAGGGATTAGACCCGGCAAGCGTACGGCAGATTACATTGATAAGGTTTTGACCCGCATTACGCTGGGTGGGGCGATTTATGTTTCTGCGGTGTGCGTGCTGCCGTCGATCTTGATCACCCATTTAGATGTTCCATTTTATTTCGGTGGAACCGCTTTGTTGATCGTGGTTGGGGTTTCGATTGACACGATTGCCCAGATTGAATCGCATATGTTGACCCGTCACTACGAGGGGTTTTTGAAAAAGGCCGGACCGAGTGTCCGGAGCCGCTGATCATCAGCGATACCCATCAGCGAGGGCAACGTCAGGTACGGATGTCAAACAGAACGATTCTAAGCGGCAACGGATAGCGGGGGCAAGCATGGCAAAAGAGGAAGCGATTAAAGTCGAGGGAACGGTTCTGGAAACCTTGCCGAATGCAATGTTCAAAGTTGAACTCGAGAACGGACACAAGGTGTTAGCCCATATTTCCGGGAAAATGCGCATGCATTTTATCAAGATATTACCCGGTGACACGGTGACCGTCGAGTTATCACCTTACGATTTGAGCAGAGGCCGGATTACGTATCGATCCAAATAAACCGGATGAATGGGACTGGCCTAAAGCGGCTACTCTGTCGAAAAAAGCCCGGTTACGGATAAGGAGCAGGAACAATGAAAGTCAGGGCATCCGTTAAAAAAATTTGCAGTAAATGCAAAATCATTCGCCGTAAAGGCGTGGTGCGGGTGATTTGCGAAAACAAACGGCATAAACAACGTCAGGGATAGAGGAGGAGCAGCTTTGGCACGAATTGCGGGCGTAGATTTACCTAAAAATAAGCGGGTGGAAATCGGCCTGACGTATATTTACGGCATTGGACGCACAGCCTCGCAGGAAATCCTTGCAAAGCTTGATATTGACCCGAATACGAAGACAGATACGCTTACCGAATCCGAGGTCAATAATATTCGTAAAATTATTGACGAAAACTATCGGGTCGAAGGTGAACTTCGGTCCGAGGTCGCCATGAACATAAAGCGGTTGATGGACCTTGGAAGCTATCGCGGGCTCCGCCATCGCAAAGGCCTGCCTGCCCATGGGCAGCGCACCAGCACGAACGCCAGAACGCGCAAAGGGCCGAAACGTGCTGCGGTTAAGAAGAAGGGTGGAGCCAAGAAGAAGTAATTTATCAGTTTACAGGGATTAAAATAAATGCCTAGAAAAACCCGTACCAAGAAAGCCGTTAAAAAGAATATATCGACAGGCGTCGTCCATATTCAGTCCACTTTCAACAATACCATTATTACGATTACCGACGCTATGGGAAATGCGGTTTCCTGGTCAAGTGCCGGTTTGCAGGGATTCAAAGGATCCCGCAAAAGCACTCCGTTTGCGGCACAGCTTGCCGCTCAGGATGCGGCCAAAAAAGCCCAGGATCACGGTATGAAAACGGTGGAAGTGTATGTTAAAGGCCCCGGGCCCGGGCGCGAATCGGCGCTGCGGGCACTGCAAGCCGCAGGCTTTAACGTGACGATGATCAAAGATGTTACACCGATTCCGCACAACGGATGTCGCCCACCGAAAAGACGCAGAGTTTAGCGTTCGAAGCAACGTAAAGTTACCGTCCTTGCGGACGTAAAGGAGGATATCTTGGCACGATACACCGGTTCCGTTTGTCGGCTGTGCCGGCGAGAGAACATGAAGCTCTTCCTTAAGGGAGATCGATGCTTTTCTGATAAGTGTGCGTTTGACCGCCGCGGTTATCCCCCCGGACAGCACGGGGAACGCCGCGGCCGAAAGATTTCAGACTACGGTATTCAGCTGCGCGAGAAACAGAAAGTCAAACGCATGTATGGCCTGACGGAGAAGCAGTTTCGGCTATTTTTCCAGCGGGCACATCGCCAAAAAGGAATCACGGGCACGAACTTGCTGGTGTTGCTGGAGCGGCGGCTGGACAATTCAGTTTACCGGATGGGGTTTGTCAATTCCCGTATCCAGGGGCGTCATTTTGTGCGCCATAATCACTTCACTGTGAACGGTAAGAAGGTCAACATTCCTTCCTACCTCATAAAACCGGGTGATGTTGTCGAGGTCCGCGAAAAAAGCCGCAAAATTCAGTCCATTGGCGATGCGCTTGACGCTGTCGTTCGTCGAGGGGTTCCCCAGTGGATCGATTTGGAAAAGGATGCCTTCAAGGGTGTCGTTAAAGGGCTGCCGGTTCGCGAAGATCTGACGATGCCGATACAGGAGCAACTCATCGTCGAGCTTTATACCAAATAGCGAACTTCCCCCTGATGATGTGCCAAGGACGTTGCGTTCAGCAGCTCTTTCCGGACGCAATGGTTCATGGGGAATAATGTCAGCTATCCTTCCAACTATCTGGAGAAATCAACATGTCGTCAAAAGACCTAATGTACATGAACTGGCAGCAAATGATAACGCCGGAGAAAGTCCAGGTAACCAGCGACGGAACATACGGAAAATTCGTCTGCGAGCCGCTTGAGCGTGGCTTCGGGATTACGATTGGGAATTCACTGCGTCGTATCATTCTGTCTTCGCTGTATGGTGCGGCGATTACATCGGTCAAGTTCGACTCGGTGATGCATGAATTCAGCGTCATTCCTGGTGTTTTTGAAGATGTATCTGAGATTATTCTCAACTTGAAAGCGATTCGGTTTAAGACCAAAAATGCGTCGCCCCGGATGATTCACATTTCCAAGGATACCGAAGGTCCTGTGACGGCTGCCGATATTGTCAGCGATGATGGGGGTTGCGAGGTGTTAAATCCCGACCAGCATATTGCGACGTTATCGTCTGAAGGCCAGCTGAATATGGAAATGACGGTCAAGGTCGGGAAGGGCTATGCACTTTCAGAACAAAACAAGGACGAGGAAGCCCCGGTAGGGAGCATTCCAATTGATGCTGTGTTTTCACCGATAAAACGGGTCAATTATGTCGTGACGAATGCGCGTGTCGGCCAGCGCACGGACTATGATAAATTGACCATGGATATTTGGACGGATGGCAGCATCAGACCTGAAGACGCCGTAGCGTATGCCGCTAAAATCATCAAGGAGCAGATGACCATCTTTATCACCTTTGATGAGGCGGTCGAGCCCTCGCATGAGAAGCATGTGAGTGATGGCGACGATTCCGACTTTAATGAAAATCTGTATCGCAGTGTCGAGGAACTCGAGCTTTCCGTACGCAGTGCCAATTGCCTCAAAAATGCTGATATTCATAAGATTTTTCAACTTGTCAGCAAGACGGAGGCTGAAATGTTGAAAACGAAAAATTTTGGCCGCAAGTCACTGAATGAAATCAAAGAGGTCTTGTCGGAGATGGGCCTCTCATTAGGAATGAAACTGGAAGGTTTTGCACCGCCTGAAGAAGAGGTCGCAGAAGGGGAGTAATCGATTCTATGAGACATCGCATAGCTGGAATAAAACTAAATCGAACGGTAAGCCACAGGAAGGCCATGTTTCGCAACATGGTTACCTCCTTATTCAAGTATGACCGGATTCGCACGACGGATGCCAAAGCCAAGGAAATTCGCCGCTGGGCCGATCAGTTGGTGACGCTTGCCAAACGTGGGGATTTGCATGCCCGCCGACAGGCCATGTCCATCATTCGGGAAAAAGAGGTTGTCCATAAGCTGTTTGAGGACGCCCCCAAACGTTTTGCCGATGTCAATGGCGGTTACACCCGGGTGGTTAAAATTGGGTTTCGGCCCGGGGATGCCGCTTCGGTTTCACTGGTGGAACTCGTGACACCGGAACCAAAAAAGAAGAAAAAACCGCGCCGTAAAAAGAAAGCCGCTCCTGTTGCCGAAACACAATCGGCCGCTGTGACGGAGACCGCCGAGACCAAAGCACCTGATGCCGACGTATCGGTTGAGGCCGCGGCTGTCGATGAGGCGGTGGAGGATACGGCCGAAACTCAGGCCCCAGCCGAGGCATCCCCGGAAGACGCACCCGTTGCCACGGTGGAAGAAGAACCTGAAGCCGCCGAGAAAAAAGAAGACAAATAGCGTTATATTGTTTGACGAATTGCCGTTAAGCCCTGCCGTTGTGACGGCAGGGCTTTTGTGCTTGGAAAGGTATCGAAAAATGACTGTACGTCTCTATAATACCTTATCGCGTGCGAAGGAAACGTTCCAATCGATTCGCCCCAATGAAGTCGGTTTGTATACCTGTGGTCCCACGGTATACAATTATGCCCATATCGGGAATCTTCGAACCTATCTTTTTGAAGATGTCCTGAAGCGAACGCTGACCTATAGCGGTTATGCGGTTAAACATGTGATGAACATCACGGACGTCGGGCACCTTACCGGTGACCGCGATATGGGTGAAGATAAACTGGAAAAAGGGGCCCGTCGCGAAGGAAAGTCAGCGTGGGACATTGCCGCGGCTTATACACTGGCCTTCCAGAAAGATCTTGAAAGGCTCAATATTCTGGCCCCTTCCATTTGGTGCAAAGCGACGGATACCATTCCGGAGCAGATTGCCCTCATCCAGATTCTGGAAGAAAAAGGATTCACGTATCGCACCAACGATGGCATTTATTTCGATACAGCCCGTTTCCCAAAATACACGCAGCTTTCCCATCAGAATCTCGATGCGTTGCAGGAGGGGGCGCGCGTCGAAAGAAACCCGGAAAAGCGCAATGCGACAGATTTCGCCTTATGGAAATTTTCGCCGGCTGGGGTCCAGCGCCAAATGGAGTGGGATTCTCCCTGGGGGGTCGGGTTCCCCGGGTGGCACATCGAATGCTCCGCCATGAGTATGAAATATTTGGGCGATCAACTGGATATCCATTGTGGCGGGACAGACCACATCGATGTGCATCATACCAATGAAATTGCCCAATCCGAAGCGGCCACGGGCAAACCGTTTTTTAACGTTTGGATGCATGGCGCCTTCCTGATTATTTCGGGCGGGAAAAAAATGGCTAAAAGTGATGGCAACTTCCTTACCCTGGAAAACGCTTTTCTCAAGAAAGATATCGACCCGCTGGCCTATCGTTACGCAGCGTTTCTGACCCATTATCGTAAGCCCATGGAATACAGTGAAGAAGCCATAACCGCTGCCCAGAACGGTTTGCAGCATCTGCGCAATCAAGTGCGGACACTTAAAGAGGATGTTGCGCCTACAGAACGTGAAACGGGAACGATCGATAATATATTTCGTGAAAAATTTCGCCGAGAGATCAACGATGATTTGAACATGCCACGGGCGATGGCCGTGGTCCAAGAGCTCGTGAAATCGGAGTTGGCGTCAGCGGATAAACTGGCAACCCTCTATGATTTCGACCGGGTATTGGGGTTCGGTCTGGCTCAGGTCGATCAGGAAGAATCGTTGCCGGAGGATATCCGCAAAATGGCAGACGAACGACTGAAAGCACGGGCCGACAAGAACTGGGCGCTTTCGGATGAATTGCGCGATGCCATCCAGGACCGGGGCTATCTTGTTCAGGATACGTCCCAGGGAACCAAGGTATTCAAACCCTGAGATTGGAATTAAACCATTGGGGCGTAAGCACAAACCATTAAATGAATCTGATGACGGGAGGCAGGCACCATGGGACTGACCTATCGCAAGCTATCCATAACAGTGCTCCTGGCAGTCACCGCATGTTTTTTTGCCGGTTGCGGCTACAATACCATTCAGCAATTGGAGGAGGCCGTTTTTAAAAGCTGGGGCGACGTTGAATCCAACCTGCAGCGTCGCGGCGATTTGATCCCCAATCTGGTCGAGGTGGTCAAGGGGTATGCGGCCCACGAAAGAGAAACCCTGGAGGCGGTCGTCGAAGCCAGGTCCAAAGCCACATCGGTGCAGTTGTCTGCCGAGGATCTTGGCAATCCCCAGGCCATGCAGCAATTGCAGGCGGCCCAGGGAGCGCTTTCATCAGCCTTGTCGCGCCTCATGGTCGTGGTGGAACGCTATCCCGATCTCAAGGCCAATCAGAATTTTCTGGACCTCCAGAATCAGCTGGAAGGCACCGAAAACCGCATCAATGTGGCCCGCCAGCGCTACAACCAGGCTGTGGAGGCGTTCAACTTTGCCATTCGCAAATTTCCCAACAGTTTGACGAACTCTCTTCTGCTGCACCTGGAGCGTAAGGAATACTTCAAAGCCGACGCAGCGGCCCAGCAGGTGCCGACCGTCACTTTTTCGGATTAAAGCCTCATGCGGTTGTCGCTATCACGCAGTCCCCATGTCGCCGGATTGCTGCTGCTTGTCATGCTGCTCGTGCCCCTGGGGGCCTATGCCTTAACGGTGCCGTCTCTCAAAGGGCGCGTCAATGACTATGCCCAAATGCTTTCCCCAACCGCTGTGCAGCATCTCGATCGCGTGTTGCAGGATCTGGAGATATCCGACAGCACTCAGATCGTCGTCCTGACAATTCCGTCGCTGGAAGGTGACAGCCTGGAAGATTTTTCCATTCGTGTGGCAGAGCAGTGGCGGATCGGGCAAAAAAACCTGGACAATGGCGCCATTCTTCTGATTGCCAAGGCCGAGCGGAAGTTGCGCATCGAGGTGGGTTATGGTCTGGAAGGCCGTCTGACCGACCTCATGGCCGGACGGATTATCGCGAACGTGATCGTGCCGCGCTTTAAGGACGGTCAAATAGACCAGGGTGTCCTCGACGGGGTGCAAGCCATGGTTGGGGTCGTCAAGGGTGAGTTCTCAGCCAGTGAGGCACCGTCCGGCAATCGCGGTCAGGGACCTCGATCCGGCAATGGGTTGTTCGGCCTGATCCTGGCGTTGTTTATCCTGAACGTGCTCGGCCGACTGCGCCGTTCCCTGGGGGCTGTGGCCGGTGCCGTGATCGTGCCCATTATCGGAACGGCAATTTTCGGCTTTAGTATGATGCTGTTGGCCGTATTGATTCCAATCGGCATCGTTGTCGGCCTGCTGGCCGGTTTTATGGGGGCTCCCCTGGTATTCGGGCATTCGGGGCATCGGGCGGGCCGAGGCGGCTTCTGGATGGGCGGGGGTGGCGGTTTGGGCGGCGGCTTTGGCGGGTTTAGCGGCGGCGGTGGTGGCTTCGGTGGTGGCGGGGCTTCCGGCGGTTGGTAACGACTGTACCGACGCCTGGAAAGAGGGCATGTCCATGAGGGATCTGACCAGACAGCTTTTGAGTGATGCGGATAGAGCCGCCATTATGGCGGCAGTTGAGGCCGCCGAGAAAAAAACCACCGGCGAAATTGTTCCTATGGTGGTATCGTCCAGCTATCATTATCCCATGGCCGATGTCATCGGGGGCGCCTCTCTGGCACTGCTCATGGCGCTCCTATTGACACCGTTGATCGGCGGCTGGTTTTGGATCGGCACCTGGAACCTGTGGGTTTTTCTGGGGCTGTTTAGCGTCTTGTTTCTATCCGGTCTGATGATTGTTCGGCATTCATTGGGAATCAAGCGGTTTTTTATTTCCAACCGCGAAATCGATGAAGAAGTCCAGGAAGCGGCCGTTACCAGTTTTTTCAAAAACGGGATCCATCGCACCCGGGAAGAAACCGGCGTGCTCGTTTTTATCTCTTTGTTCGAACGCCGCGTCTGGGTGCTGGCCGACCAGGGCATCAACCGCAAAGTGGCCCAGGATCAGTGGGACACGATCGTGGCCTCTATAGTTGAGGGTATCAGACAAAAGCGTGCAGGGGATGCGGTCTGTAAGGCCGTGGCCGACGTCGGCAACCTGCTGGCAACGCATTTCCCGATCCGTGAAGATGACCGGGATGAGTTGGCCAATCTTATCGTCGAAGAATAGAAACCACCTGAAAAACGCGTTTTATCCCATACCTATCGTTTACGAATTTCGACATTTGTCCCTCATTTCGTCACTCAGCACCTTCCCCCAATCAAAAGGATTGGCAGTGGAATCCTCAAATGGCCCGTGACGCCGACCAACGCGGGAAAAAATCCTATTACGGCGAAAAACTGGCCGCGGAGCGCCTGCAAAAGGTCTATGACCTGGCCCCCGAGCCGGTCCGGCGCTATCTTGCGGCAGAGATTGATCATGTGCAGGCCCATTTTCCGGTGGGCGGCCGTGTGCTGGAACTAGGCTGCGGCTACGGGCGCGTGCTGAAGGCCTTGACGCCGTCGGCGGGCGTCCTGGTGGGGATTGACACGTCTTACGCCAGTCTGGTCCTGGCCCGGGGCTATCTGGCGGGCTTTCCTGATGTCATGTTGGCCCTGATGGATGCCGTGCGCCTCGCTTTTCCGCCCGCCACTTTCGACCTGGTCTGCTGCATACAGAATGGAATTTCAGCCTTTCAGGTGGATCAGCGTTGGTTGATAGCCGCGGCGGTCGACATCACCCGGCCCGGCGGACGGGTGCTTTTTTCGAGCTATGCCGAGGCCTTCTGGGACCACCGTCTGGAATGGTTTCGTCTTCAGGCGCGTGAGGGTCTTTTGGGCGAGATCGACGAGGCCGCCACAGGCCGGGGGGTGATCGTCTGCAAGGACGGGTTCCGGGCTACGACCGTAACGCCCGACCAATTCCGATCGCTGGCCCGGGGGCTCGGGCGGCAAGCCACGGTTGATGTCGTGGCCGACGCCAGTGTCTTTTGCGAAATTCTGGTGTGATCATCACGGCGGGGCATGTTGCGGCGATGACCGCCTTGCGGCAACGCCCGACGCCGACACATCATGTCATTTTCTGTAAGGGTAACGGTCTCGGAACACGACATTACCAGGACACGAACTGAACTTGCAGGTAGAGATCTCCTTTGTCTCCGGCGGGTGACATCCGGCCTTGGCCCTGCAGGCGCAGGGTATTGCCTTCCTTGATGCCTGGCGGCACGTTGACGCGCAGGGTTTTGCGATGGAATCCTTGGGGAATAGTGACATATTTACTGGTGCCGGACAATGCTTCGAAAGCCGTGATGGGGAGTTTTCCATAAAGGTGAAGGGAGTCGGACGCACCGGTAGGATGCAGCACCTGTAAACGATGGGAGGTCTTCTTGGTGGTGCCGGACTGAATCTTGCGCGAAAGACCGGCCTTGGGCACCAGGGCGAAGAGTTTCAGCAGGACGATGCCCCCGATGAAGCCGCCCACATGCGCCCACCACGCAATGCCGGTGGTCCCGCCATGCGATCCCGCCGCGCTGAGGAATTGGAGCACGAACCAGATGCCCAGAAAGACATAGGCTGGAATTTCGATAAACCAAGGAATGAAGATGATCGGGATCAGGGTCAGGATTTTGGAAGCCGGGTAGAGGATGAAATAGGCCCCCATCACCCCGGCAATGGCGCCGCTGGCGCCAATGGTGGGGATCTGGGAATTCATGTTGAGCGCCATGTGAAAGAGGCCCGATATCAACCCGGCGGCCAGGTAGAACCCAAGGTAGCGCAGCGGCCCCAGCCGGTCTTCCACGTTGTCGCCGAAGATGTAGAGGCTCCACATATTTCCCAGGAGATGCAGGAACCCGCCGTGCAGGAACATGAAGGACAGCAGCGAAAACAGGTTGCCGGCCAGACCGAAATAGGCGGACAGGGCCGGGAGAGTGAATTTGGCCGGTACCAGCCCGTAGGTGAAGACGAACCGGTCCAGGTTGGGGCCCTGGGAGAGTTGGATCAGGAAAACGAGCACGTTGACGCCGATCAACAGGTTGTTGACGACGGGGTAGTTCTGGGAGCGAATGGTGTCGCGCAGCGGGATCATGGCGTTCCGGTCGGCCCCGGCCGACGGTTTGTCAGGATGCGTTCAAGATTGTCATGCTGATATCCACGGCCACGGCCGAATGGGTCAGGGCGCCCACCGACACGATGTCCACCCCGCTGGCCGCAAGCGCGGCGATGTTGTTTCGGTTCACCCCCCCCGATACTTCCACCAACGCCCGGCCGTCGATCAGGCGCACGGCGTCCCGTATCGTCTCCGGCGCCATATTGTCCAGCATGATGATATCGGCACCGGCTTCGGCGGCTTCCTGGGCTTCGGCCGGCGTTGCGACTTCGATTTCCAGCTTGAGGGTGTGGGGCGCGGTCTGGCGGGCTTTTTCCAGGGCTGCGCGTATGCCGCCGCAAATCGCCACATGATTGTCCTTGATAAGGATACCGTCGCTCAGGCTCATGCGATGATTGGCGGCTCCTCCGGTGCGGACGGCATATTTTTCCAGGGCGCGCCAGCCGGGAGTGGTTTTGCGGGTATCCACCAGGCGGATGGCGGTGGCCGGCATGGCTTCCAGATAACGGCGCACATGCGTGGCAATGCCGGAGAGGCGCTGCAGGAAATTCAGGGCCGTGCGTTCACCGGTCAGCAAGGATTGCAGGCGCCCGTGAACTTTCATGATACAGGTTCCCGGCGTGACAGAGGTGCCATCGGCAAGTTGTTCCGGAAAGGTGATGGTCGGATCCAGGCGTCTGAAGACCGCCTGCGCCACCGGTATGCCGGCCAGCACCAGATCTTCCTTGGCGATGAGGGCGGCGTCCCCTTCGGCATCGGCCGGAATCAGGGTCTCTGTTGTGATATCTCCCGTCCCGATATCCTCTTCCAGGGCGAGATCGATCAGGCGATTCAAAGCGTGCATGGTCATCATTCGCTTCTTTCAAGCCGCGGGGTAGTGGACCCGGCCGGCTGTTGCCTGTGCCGTATCAGGAGGCCAGCGCTTCGATCCGTGTCAGATGCATTTCCAAGGCCTGCCGTTTTTCCGAAAAGGTGGCCTGCTGGTGCTTGACCTTGTTTACCACGGCTTCGGGGGCTTTTCTCAGAAAATCCTCGTTGCCGAGTTTCTTGTTCAGCGTCGATAGTTCCGTATCTATTTTCCCAATCTCTTTTTTTAGGCGGGCAGCTTCCTGGCTGAAATCGATGATCCCCTCCAGGGAAACGAAGATGGTGGCGCCGTCGATCACTGCCGTGGCAGCAGCCTTGGGCTTTTTCCCCATGGGCTCGATCACCAGGTTTTCCAGCCGGGCGAGGTTGGACACCAGGTCCCGGTGCGCCTCCAAGGGGGCGTTTACATCCGCATCGTCGGTTTGCACGATGGCATTCAGTTTAAGACCCGGGGCGATGTTCATCTCGCCGCGTATGTTGCGGATACCGGTGATGACCTGCGTGATGATCTGCATGGCGGCTTCCGCCTGCGTGTCTTCCGCGATGGTTTCGGCCGCGGGCGCATCGGCCGGGTAGGTCGCCTGCATGATCGAGCCTTCGGTGCCTGGGAATTTCTCCCAGATCTCCTCGGTCACGAAGGGAATGACCGGGTGCAGCAGAATCAAGGTATCGTGCAATACGCGCCACAGGACACCCAGGGTGGCCTGCTGGCGATCTTCGCCCTGGTTGCCATAGAGCGCCGGTTTGATGGCTTCCAGATACCAGTCGCAGAATTCGTGCCACACGAACTGGTAGAGCATCGCCGCGGCATCGTTGAAGCGAAAATCGTCCAGAGCCTGTCCGGTCTCGCGAATCAAGGTTTTCAGGCGTGAAAGGATCCAGCGGTCGGGTATGCTCAATCTCTCCTTTTCCGGCAGCGCGACGCGTTCCTGGAGGTGCATCAAGGCAAATCGGGCAGCGTTCCAGAGTTTGTTGATGAAATTACGGTAGCCTTCGACCCGTTTTTCGGACATCTTGATGTCGCGCCCCTGTGCGGCGAAGGCCGTCAGCGTAAACCGAAAGGCATCCGTTCCATAGGCATCGATGACATTCAGGGGATCGATGACGTTGCCCTTGGATTTGCTCATTTTTTTGCCGTGTTCGTCCCGCACCAGGGCGTGGACGTAGACGTCGCGAAAGGGCACGTCGTCCATGAAATGCAACCCCATCATCATCATGCGGGCCACCCAGAAGAACAGGATGTCAAACCCGGTGACCAGGGTCGCGGTGGGATAGAAGGTTTTCAGGAGCTTGGTGTGCTCCGGCCATCCCATGGTGGAAAAGGGCCACAGGGCCGAACTGAACCAGGTGTCGAGAACATCGGTGTCGCGGGTCAGGTGTGCACCGCCGCATTTGCTGCAGGCGGTGGGATCCTCCATGGCCACGGTGATCCCACCACAGTCTTCACAGGTCCAGGCCGGGATCTGGTGGCCCCACCAGATCTGGCGCGAAATACACCAGTCCCGGATGTTGTGCATCCAGTCATAATAGGTCTGGGTCCAGTTGGTCGGGATAATCTTGGTTTGGCCGTTCTCGACGGCCTGAATCGCTTTTTCCGCCAGTGGTTTGACCTTGACGAACCACTGGGTGGAGAGATTCGGTTCCACCACGGTTTTGCAGCGGTAGCAGTGGCCGACACTGTGATTGAGCGGCTCGATTTTAATCAGCACCCCCAGCTCCCGCAGGGCTTCCACCACAGCGTCACGGCACGCAAAGCGATCCAGGCCGGCAAACCGGCCGGCCTCTTCCGTCATGATGCCGTCGTCGCCGATCACTTTGACACTGGGCAACTGGTGCCGCTGGCCGATTTCGAAGTCGTTGGGGTCGTGGGCGGGTGTCACTTTCAAGGCCCCCGTCCCGAATTTGAGATCGACATACCCGTCTCGGATAATGGGGATCTCGCGTTCCATGAGCGGCAGGATGACATGGGTGGCGTTCAGCCCGGCATAGCGCTCATCCTCAGGATTGATGGCCACCGCCGTATCGCCCAGCATGGTCTCGGGGCGCGTCGTGGCCACCACGATGCCGCCGTCTTCGCGGGCAAACGGGTAACGGATATGGTAGAGGTGGCCATCGACGTCTTCGTGCTCCACTTCCAGATCCGCCAGGGCGGTATGACAGCGATGGCACCAGTTGATAATGTAATCGCCGCGATAAATCAGGCCTTCGTCATAGAGTTGAACAAATACTTTGCGCACTGCCTGTGAGAGGCCTTCGTCCATGGTGAAGCGTTCCCGGGGCCAGTCGCAGGAGGCGCCCAGGCGCTTGAGCTGGTTGATAATGGCGCTGCCGTATTTTTCCCGCCACACCCAGACGGCCTCGATGAATTTTTCGCGTCCCAGCGCATGGCGGTCGGTTCCCTCCTCGGCCAGTTTGCGTTCCACGACATTCTGGGTGGCGATACCGGCATGGTCCGTGCCCGGCATCCAGAGCACGTTATCACCCCGCAACCGCCGGTAACGGCACAACGTATCCTGCAGGGTGATATTCAGGGCATGGCCCATATGAAGAACGCCGGTTACATTGGGGGGGGGAATCACGATCGAATAGGCGGGCGCCGCGTTTTCATCCTGGGCCGTGAACGACCCGTTGCTTTCCCAGTACTGGTACCATTTCCGTTCCACTTCGTGCGGTTCGTACCCTTTATTCAACACATCTGAATTCATGCAACCGACTCCTTCTTAAATTGAAAAAGGGGATTATAAAATAATCCCCACTGTCTCCATTCGCTGACCGTAAGTCCGCAGAGCTTGATAATTAAAGTTTTTCCGGATGGTCTCCGAGCAATTGTTCCTTGAGGCGTGCGATTTCGGCGGATACCGATTTCTCGATGGCATCGTTCAGCAGATGATCGATTTTTTCTCCGACCATTTTTTTGATGACGCTTTCGAGCGCGGCTTCCAACTGATCTTGCCCAAACATGGCCGCAGGTTGAATGTCCGCGTCTTCGACGGCGGGTGGTTTGGGCGGCTCTTCGGCCAGTTTAGCGTCCAACAGGTCGATGGCGTCGGAAAGCTCCTGGGTGCTCAGATTAAAATCCAGCTCACTGCTCTCTTCGCTGGAAGGGAGTAGATCTGCCTCCAGGTTCATCCCCATCGAATCGAAGAGTTCGTCATCCGTGCGGTCCTCGATGTCAAGCTCCATCTCGGCAAACGCAAGTTCCCCACTGGTCGATTCCTCGGCGCTGCCAGCCGCAGGCACTTCTTCGGGTTCTTCCCATCCTGTTTCCGCCACCGCGTCTTCGACGTCGCTATCAGCCGAGGAAACCACCTCGGTCAATTCGATAATAGGCTCTTCGGAGGGCGCCGGTGACACGACATCGGTGAGCTCGATCACGCGGTCATCATCACCGGCGTCACGGCCGACAACATCCGTCAGTTCGATGATATCATCGTCGGTCGTTTCCGGCATGGCCACGACATCCGTAAATTCGATGATCGCGTCGTTATTGTCCGGCTCCGATGGGGCATGCGGGGGGTGTTGGTCGGTCATGGAACCCTCTTACATGATGGAATCAATTTTTTGCGTGCCTGTCTGCCAAAATAAATTGAAGGAAAGTTATCACAGGGAGGCGCAGAGTGTCAAGAACGGGGCGTTGTCGCAAGTGGCGTCAAAAAAGCATTTACAGCGGGGCGAGACCATTCTAATGAGTGTCCATGCGCTATTTTTTTATCGAGCCGGATGACTTGAAGCAGTCGACTGTCACCATTGATGGCTATGAAGCCCGTCACATGGGAAAAGTTTTACGCCTGAAGCCGGGGATGACGGTCGGCCTTTCCGACGGTTGCGGCATGCAGGGCGAGGCCCGCATTCGGACGCTTACCCGCGATCAGGTGGTGCTGGAGGTGTTGCGCCGGTTTCCCTCACAACGCGAACCGTCGGGTGAACTCGTGGTGGCCCAGGCACTGCTGAAGGATCAGAAGATGGATCTCCTGCTGCGCCAGCTGACGGAGCTGGGCATGACCCGGTGGCTGCCGTTCATTTCCGAACGTTCGGTACCCCAGCCGGATGAACGCCGTCAGGTATCGCGCGCGGCCCGCTGGGCGCGCATTGCCCGGGAAGCCGTCAAGCAATGCCGTCGGGGACGGATTCCGGAATTATCGCCGGTGGGCCGACTCGACGATGTGTTACGGGAAGCCCTCCTTTTTGACACGCGTATCATGTTCTGGGAGGGGGCCCGCCACGCCTTGCCGATGATTGCGGACGGTGATCCAGGCGGCCCCCGGCGGATTCTCGTGATCGTGGGTCCCGAGGGGGGCTTTTCCAGCGAAGAAGCTGCGGCCGCCGAGCAGGCCGGGTTCCGGTTGGCAACCCTTGGCCCTCGCATTCTAAGGGCCGAAACAGCTACGATTGCGGCCTGTACGCTCGCGCAGCATTTGTATGGTGACCTGCGCACAGCACCGCCTCGATCCCCGGTTTCAAGCGGTGGTGACGAATCCCTCACGCCCTAAAATTGCTTGACAGATCAGTGGGGCTGTGCGATAAGCGATTCCGTTTTCAGCGGACCCGCCACAGGCCGTTTAGATCTCGTTGAAAACATTATAACGGCAGTTTGCCGAGGTAGCTCAGGCGGTAGAGCAGGGGACTGAAAATCCCCGTGTCGGCAGTTCAAATCTGTCCCTCGGCACCATTTATAGATAACCCGCTGTTTCGGCAGCGGGTTCCTTTTTTTCTAAGCCTCGACTCCATCTGTTACACAAAATCCTTACACATTTCAGCAGATTGGAGTTTTCGTATGCAAAATGTTAAACGATTCCCATCCCATCTAATCCGCAATCCGCACTCATATTGTTTCCGGATGATCGTTCCAAAGGATCTGCAGCCCATTGTCGGGAAAAGGGAGTTGCGCTATTCCCTGCGAACGGGGCACCTGACCGCATCCAAGTGGGTGCCAAAGGACTGATGAACCCGAATGACACCATATCCGAAGCCTTGAGGCTTACCGATCCGCCCGGCGCATTGCGCCGGGGTCAGATTATACAATACGATTTAGGTACTGGTTTATAATTTGATGGGGGGCTGTATGTCCACGAAAACCCAGATTCTGATTTATATCATCGTTTTGGCAGTTTTTGACACGATTATTCCGATTCCGATCACAGCTCTGGTCCTGATCCATGTTCTGTATCAAAAACCCAAGTGGTTTAGAGATTGGGTTGAGGAAGTATACCACTCCTGACCTACGATACAAGGGATTACCACACCCCAACCAGCCGGGGGCTTCGCCCCCGGTATCGGCACCTCTCTTACTTGATCCCGCCCATTAACATTCCCCGGCAGTTGTGCTTGACATTTTTTAGTGCCGCCTTAAAATATTCATAGTATTTCCCTTCCGCTAACCACCTTTCAAAACGTTTTTTCTCAGAGCGCATGGCGGATTCAAATCCACAGAGAAATCTACGACAATGATACCGGAACAACCAAAAGAAGATGAAACCTTTAAAAAAGCCATGGCATTTATTGACCCCTCCCACGCTTTGGTGCTGGGGACAGCTGCATACGATACGATCAGGGATATGATTCTTGGGTGGATTGACCAGTTCGGTCCGAACAACACTCTTGGTATGGCAAAGAAAGGAGCTGTGCACTTGGACATGTGGCTGAAATGTACTTGAGATAGACCTTTTGTCCGCCGAGGGCTCCGCCCCCGTTACCGCTCCACCTCACCAAATCCAAGGCACAAAAAAGGCAGAGCCTCAAAGAGGCTCTGCCGCTTTCGATCCATTTCAGGATTCACTCTATAGGCAGTTTAGGTCAGTTCAGTTGGGTATGGTATCTGTTGCCTTTGGTATTGAAGCTCTGCCGTTATCTTAGACTTTGCAGGTTGCATTCTTGTTTGCTGCACAGCTGTTTATGTAGTATCCCAGAATCGCAATTGTTAGTGCTGTTCCTATCATTGTACACCTCCCGGTGGTTTATCCCGCAACATCGATTCCCGGATCACATCCCAAATTGGGATCAGGTTTCTCACACTGCTTGTTGGCTTCTCTTGTATCAACGTGTCCTTCATCATCATCTTTGGTATAGTCGTGCACTTTTTCATCAGCCATTGTGTCTCTCCTTTAAATATTTTCTAAATGGGTTGCCATTGTATTGAAGCTCTGCCTCACTGCTTATCCTGCTACGTCGATTCCCATATCGCATCCCAGATGTGGATCAGGGTTGTCGCATTTGTGGTTCGCTTCACGGGTATCTATGTGTCCGTCGTTGTCGTCTTTGGTGTAGTCATCAACTCTTGTATTTTTCATGGTGTGTCTCCTCGTAGTTTGCTTGGTCGTAGGTTGCTGTCTTTCTTACCTAACAAGTTAGCCACGGAATGAGATCTGGCAACACGAGAGGAACAATTGCTTAACGATAGGTTAAAACTATTTATATGGCGTTTGCTGAAACAGGAGGTGAGGGTATTGAGGCGGCGCCGGTAGGCGCCGGGTGGGATGGTGTGGGAATGGATGAGAGACGGCTCAGAGGTGGCTGATCTCAACCTCAGCATTGGTAATTTCATCCGTAACAGCCTCGGACTCTGGTCAGGCAACGATGAGCTTATGTGGTCGTGTACAAAAGAGGCTCGTCGTAAGATCTTGCACGAGGATGAAGCCTCGGCTATCATCATCGCCAGATTGGCTCTGGAGCTTGAAAAGAGCCACAAGCTGCGACGATATGAGGAGGTAAAGAAAGCTCCATATGGAGGCTCTGAGAGCCTCAAGGAGGTGGTTATGAAACCCTTTCTGGATAGTGTTATACGACGGTTTGCAGTCCCTATCTTACTTCTTCTGATCTCCCTAATCCTCACTACAACAGCCTTACCCAATGATCTAATGACAGCACGTGCCGTTAGGCTAATCGCACCCGAAATATCATGAAGAGTGGCATTGAAGTATCTGGACCTGTGACCGCACAGCAACCCACCTCAGCTGGCGGGGCGTAGCCCCGCCTTTTGAATGCCGGTTTGACAATATGCGGCACTTCTACTGACAAATCGTGTCAATCGCACACAGGTCATTTACTTCCTAAATTTTCATCTCACTGTTATTCTGCAGGAAATCCAGTATGAGTATCACTGGCACAGTGATTGCTTCTCTTTACTATCAAGTGGCAATCAGGGGTCGAATACACTCTCACGTTGCCTGACGACCCTGACCACTTATGATGGTTCACGATCCCTTGATTGCCGTCTAAAGTCTCCTTTCACCCTCCTTAGCCTCCGGGGCAAGACATGCGGGGTCTTGCCCCACCTAACCTTATGATTGACGAGCCTACAGACAGGCGGTGGGCTGGAAAGGGGGTCTGGTTGATGAAAACTGCTTATGCTAATACGACGCTTCAATCAGACCAACAGTTCTCGGTTCAATGCGTTTTCAGCACAGTATTATGGGATATAATCCTTGTACTGTTGATGCTCATTCCCCTGATCTTCTGAGCAACATCGCAAGACTTCCATTTACAGCACGCGCACTCTGAGAATCGCTGAAAAATCCGTGTGCAGATCAGGTATGATGCAGGAGTCCCAATGCTCCAGAGGGGTGGTACCCCACGGTGCCACTTGCCCCACGGTAGTCTTTGTTTTCTTGATCAGATCTGCTGAGTTGTTCTGAGCGGAGTTCACAGCTTTGGATACCGGGCGAGAGGTGAAGTCCTTGTGGAACTGAGACCGGAGGATCTCTTTCAGCGCCTCATTCGGTGTTTCCTCATCGATCCATTTCTCAAATGCCTCCGGCTCCAGGATCACCGGCATCCGGTTATGGATGTCCTGGATCGATGGACTGGCATCGGTTGTGATGATCGTGCAGGTATAGAGCGGTTCATCCGCCTTGCCTTTATCGTCCCAGACCTCCCATAGTCCCGCAAAGCCGAACTGCTTCTCACCTGGCAGCGTGATGAACATCGGTTGCTTTTGCCCGGCTTTGCCTTTCCACTCGTAAAACCCATCTGCGGGTATAAGACACCGACGTTTCTTGAAGGCGTTCCTGACAGCCTCCAGTTGTTCTGATCCGGTCCTATCGGTCAACATAAGAACGATGCACTGGGATGGAATATCTGGGGAGTTGTTGCCGGGGGAACACGGCATTCAGGGGAAATCAAAAAGTTTCTGTGCGAGATAGTATGTGGTGGGATGGTGATATGTCTTTGTATGATTTATATGTGAAACTATCCTGGAATATTTTCTCAGTATCTCCCAATCACAGATGGGACTATCAATGACAAGGGATAGCGGCATTGTGCCAGCAGGGGGAAGCAATATTCTGGGAGTTTTTCTGATCGTTTCAAACCTTTAGTATGACTAAGGGTTTGAGAAAGGGAATCAATCCGTTCCTATCGTTTTTCCGTGCGGTTGTGTTAATCAACGGCACTATGTGGCCAATAGCTTTTTGTTTCGATAGTACCACGGCCTGAGAATCCATTATAATAGTTTTTGCCTATTTAAAAGCCCCAACTCCTCTCTTGTTGCCAGATCTCATTCCATGGCTAACTTATTGTGTAAGAAAAGAAGCAACCAACAACCAAGCAACCTACGAGGAGAACCACCATGGAAAATACACGAACTGACGACTATACAAAAGACGACAACGAAGGCCATGTTGATACTCGTGCTCCTAACCACGAATGTGAGAAACCGGATCCCCATCTGGGATGTGACTTGGGAATCGACGTAGCAGGCTAACCCGGCGGGAGGTGACCATGATAGGAACCATATTGACCATAGCGATCCTTGGGTACTACATCAACAGCTGTGTAGCAAAAGTTAACACGTATGCGACCTGCAAGGTTTAAGAAAACGGCAGAGCTTCAATACCAAGGCAACCAATCTAATACCCCACTGAACTGACCTGAGTCGCCTTGTGGAAATAAAGTAGATACTGACAGCAGGATGAAAGCGGCAGAGCCTCTTTGAGGCTCTGCCTTTTTTTGTGCTTTGGATCGTGGGGTGTATACAAGGGGCGGCAGGACGCTTATCTCAAGGATACGTCGTCCAGCGGTCCAGGTGTTTTTGCTCCTATCTGTGCCATACCTATCGCATATTGGGGACCGCATCCGTGTCCCACTCATGGCAGTTGACGTTATGCCCTGCACCTGGCGTCTGAAAAATATATCAAGGCCCCGAGATACACGGCCGAAGCCTACGAGCAATATCCGGACTTGACGATTGAAGATGCCAAGCGTATCCAGAGTATATACCAAGCGGCGTTGGGCGCGTAAAAATAATGAATAGCACCTTGTTGGGTCCGGAATGTCAAGAGTGTAGACCTGACCCCCAGTTAGTTAGATGTGTGGGATCAACATGTTTCGATTGCATTCCATCCGCAACAATTTATTAGTCATCGTATTGCTGGCCATTATGCCGGCCCTGGCGATCATCCTGTACTCCGGGCTGGAGGAGCGCCGGCGCTCTATCGAAGGTGCCCGGCAGAATACCCTGCTGCTGACCCATGCCATGGCGGAATCCCAGCAGGAATTCAGCCGCTCCGTCCGGCAGATGCTGGCAACCCTGGCGCTCCTGCCGCAGGTCCAGCGCATGGAGCGGGAGCAGTGTCGGCAGATTTTGGGGGCGATGCTCGAACAGCACCCCGATTACCTCAATATCGCCCTGACGGATCGGCACGGCATCGTGCAGGTCGCCGGCAGATCCCTGAGGATCATCGATCTCGCCGACCGTAAACATGTGCGCGCGGCAATGGAAGGGGAAGTTTTTTCCGTGGGCGAATACATCATGTCCCGGACCGGCTCGGGGACACCGGCCTTTGCGTTCGCGCATCCGGTCTACGACCCGGACAAACAACTCCGGGGGGTGCTGACGGCGGCCATCCGGCTGGCTGATTTCGCCAACTTTTACGATGTTTCCAATCTGCCGGAAAAATCCTTTGTTGCCGTGACGGATCACCAGGGGATTCGTCTTTTTTATTACCCACCGCTTAAAGGCACCAATGCCATCGGCCAACCGATAAAAAAGAGTTCCTGGGAAAAGGCCCACCTGGCCGGTAAACCGGGCATCTTTTCGGGCCGTGGCTCCGACGGGGTTCGGCGCATATTTGCCTTCGAGCCGGTTCGTTTCGAACCCGAAGCCCCCCCTTACATGTATGTGTGGACCGGCATCCCCGAGGCCCATGTCCTGGCGCCGGCCAACGCCCACTTGAGGCGCAACCTGCTGCTGCTGGTTGCCGCGGCAGTGCTGGCCTTTTTTATTACCATGCTCATCGCGAAGAAAACCCTGATCTCCCCCATTGAAAGCCTGGTGGAACTCTCCCGTCGATATGCGCGGGGGGATCTCGAGGCCCGCAGCACGCTTACGGCGGCTCCCAAGGAGTTTCTTGCCCTGAACAAGGCCTTCCATGACATGGCCGCAACTCTGGCCCGGAACCAGCAAACGATAGAGGAGAGCGAAGATCGATTCAGGCGACTTTTTGAATATGCCCCGGAAGCCTTTTTTTTGAGCGATTCGGAAGGCCGCTTACTTGACGGCAATAAAAAAGCCGAGGAACTGATCGGCTATCGACGAAAGGACCTGATCGGCCGGAGTTTCCTTCAACTCGATTTGCTTCCTGAAGAAGAACTGCCCAAAGCCATCGAACGATTGACTGTTAATTTAGGGGGCAAGGCGACCGGACCGGACGAGTTCACACTTAAGAGGAGAGGCGGCAGCCAGGCCATCGTGGAGATCAGTACGATTCCGATCGAGATCGGCGACAAACAGATCGTGCTCGGCATCGCCAGAGATATCACCGAACGCCGGCAGGCGGCTGAGACTCTGAGGGAGAGTGAAGAAAAACTCGCCCGGTCGAAAAAAATGGAGTCTCTGGGGCTTCTGGCGGGTGGTGTGGCCCACGATTTGAACAATGTCCTCTCCGGTATCGTGAGCTACCCGGAACTGCTCTTGCTGGACTTGCCCCCCGACAGCAAATTGCGCAAGCCTATTGAGACTATCCAGGAGTCCGGCAAGCGGGCGGTCGACATCGTTCAGGACCTCCTGACGGTGGCAAGGGGTGTCGCCATGCCCCGGCAGCCGCTGAACATCAACGACCTGGTCGAAACCTATCTCCATTCCCCTGAGTTCGATCACATCAAATGGCATTCTCCCGACGTGGCCGTCAGGACCGATCTGGCGGCCGATCTCCTGAACATCAGCGGCTCGCCAGTCCACATCGGCAAGGCGGTTATGAACCTTGTGTCCAACGCCGTCGAGTCCATCGATGGCCGCGGCCGGGTTACCCTCTCGACCACGAACCGCTATCTGGATCGTCCTCTCAGGGGCTATGACGATGTCGCCGTCGGTGAATATGTGGTCCTGTCCGTGTCGGACGACGGCTTGGGCATTTCCCCGGACGACCTCAAGCGGATATTCGAACCCTTCTATACCAAAAAGGTCATGGGCCGCAGCGGCACCGGTCTGGGGCTGGCTGTCGTCTGGAATATCCTGATGGACCACAAAGGTTACATCGACGTGCTGACCAGCGTTAAGGGCACCACCTTCGAGCTGTATTTCCCGGCCACGCGGGAGGCAATGCCGTCCAAGGACCTTCCCGCCGCAACGATGGACTATAAAGGCCGCGGTCAGAAAATCCTGGTGGTCGACGATGAAGCAAGTCAGCGCGATATTTCCTGCCGGATGCTGGAGGTTCTCGGCTATCGACCGCAGGCCGTTTCCAGCGGCGAGGACGCCGTTTTCTATCTGCAAAGCCACACGGTGGATCTGGTGCTGCTCGATATGATCATGGACCCGGGCATGAACGGCCGGGAGACCTACGAGCAGATCGTCCACATCCATCCCCGGCAAAAGGCCATCATCATCAGCGGATTCGCCGAGACGGAAGATGTGCTGGAAGCCCAGCGGCTGGGTGCCGGCCACTTTCTCAAGAAACCGGTCACGTTGGAAAGATTGGGGCTCGCGGTCAAGCAGGAACTGGAAAAATAGAAATTCTTTCATAGCATGTTATTCCATGCCACGCCGCAGCACATGCAACGCATAAAAGGAAAACCACGTGCCTCACGCAAAGCCCCTAATCACGCCAAAAGGGATAATACCAATGGGTGACTTGGCCTCAGGCCACTGTCGAACGTTTCAATCCCTGGATTAATCAAGGCCAGAAATTGACATATTTGTTTTTGGCCTTTCTTGGTGTGAGCTGAATAGTCAAGGATTGAGGCTCCTTGCATCGTTTCTTAATGCGAAGATGCTTGACAATGAAGTCGATATAAGTCATTCTTTATTCGCGAATAAAGAATAGGGGGGGGCACCTTGATACTCAAGCCCCAAGACGTTTATATCTTGCTGAAGCTGGTTGCCATTGGCGAGGCGCCCTGGTCCTACAGCCGCATGGCAGGTGCCTTGTGGATGAGTCCGTCCGAAGTCCACGCCGGCGTGAAACGTGCCGTCAAAGCACGGTTGGCTTCCATGAAGCAGGATCGTGTTATCCCCAACGCACGTAACCTGGAAGAGTTTCTCGCTCACGGCATATCTTATGTTTTCGTTCCCGAACTGGGCGAGGTTACCCGCGGGATGCCGACCGGTTATGCCGGCCCTGTATTAGCTCCCCTTCTTCAGGCCTCTGACGATCTGCCGCCGGTCTGGCCGGATCCGGATGGTGAGGTCCGGGGGCAGGCTTTTACACCGTTATACAAATCCGTTCCGCAAGCGGCCCGTCAAGACGCCAAACTATATGCGCTTTTGACACTGGTCGATGCGATCCGTGGCGGCCGGGCACATGAGCGGGAAATAGCCTGCCGGGAAATCAAAAAAAAATTAAAGCATGATGCCGATACCTAAAAACCCCAACATCGTGCTGCTCGAGGCAGCGGTTGAACGTCTCGGGCCGCTTATTGATGAAGTGGTTTTCCTGGGAGGGTGTGCTGCCGGGTTGTTATTGACCGATCCTGCGGCACCGCCCCTGCGGGTTAAGCTGTTAAGCTCTTTAGCTGGTGAGCAGATAGACAAAGTCGAATAGCGTGCGGTAAAAATCATTGCCGACCTGCGTTTATCCGCGTCCCAATTGGTCTGAGGAAGTTGACATCATGGCCAGCATCTGGAGCCGGGAAAAATACATACGGTCCCTGAAGTACGCGGCCAAGGCCCACAACGGCCAGACCGTGCCGGGTTCGGACCTGCCTTATGTGGTTCACGTCACCATGGTGACCATGGAGGTCATCGCGGCTCTGACGCATGAAGACAATCTTAACGGCGACTTGGCCGTCCAGTGCGCGCTGCTCCACGACGTGATCGAGGATACCGAAGCAACCCGTGAGGATCTTGAAAAGGAGTTCGGGCCCAAAGTGGTCGAAGGCGTCCTGGCTTTGTCCAAGAAAAACATCCTCAAATCCAAGCAGGAAAAAATGGCCGACAGCCTGGCGCGGATCAAACAACAACCCAGGGAGATCTGGATCGTCAAGCTGGCTGACCGCATCACAAATCTCCAGCCGCCGCCTGCTCATTGGGATTCTGAAAAGGTTGAGCGCTATCGGGAGGAGGGGAAATTGATTTTGAATGAATTGGGGGATGCGAGCCCGTTCCTGTCGAAACGGCTGAACGGAAAACTTCGTGTGTATCCTCGGGAAGGATAAATCTGTATATCACGCAACGCCGCAAAGCCCGCAAAGAAGGGCAAACCCATATTTTTATTGACCAAAGACCGATGCAGGTTGTTTTCTGAATTTTCAGCAGGAAAATACGGAAAACCAGATGCGCTATCTGTGGTTATCGGGGTTCATCCGTGTCCAAAACAATTGGTGTCCGCACGGAGTGAAGGGCGCTAAAGTTTCTAATATCAGGGGCAAAACGCCACAGGGGATGGGATATGCAGCCTACCTCAAAGAAACTTCCGCCATCGGTCCAGATGCTCAGAACCATCCTTTGCCATACAAAGCGCATATTCTGGACCGCACTGGTCGATCCATTCCCGTATCAATGAACTGATTCGATTGTGCTGTCTGGTGCCCGGCACCAAGGTGCCGGAGGGATCAATTACTTTTAGGGCTTTGGAGAGCGTGTCGTCTTCGATTTTTCTTTCCAGTTTCTTAGCCAAGGGTGCCCCTCTATGTATAAAATGCCCTGCTTGTCATGAGACATGCGAAGCACTTCGTCTGGTTCCATTTCCGCCATCCAAGATAGGATCATTTCCGTAACCCGATTGTGCTCCTTGGTGCCCGGCATCAACGCGCCTTGCGGGTCGATAATCGTCAGGGCTTTCGAGAGCGTCCGGTATCTGACATTTGTGGATTTTGCCATGAACTTCATTCCCATTTTTGGCAGCCACGGTCGGATAAAGGGTTATAGATCGACAAACTATCTTGAGCCAAAAATATGGCAGGGTCGTTAATCAGGTTGGGTAAGGATGATCTTTAGCACAAAGTTGCGTTTGGGTGCTACTGAAAAATGCGAAGCTATCTGCCGAGGATATTTAATGGGCGGGATCAGGAAAGAGAGGTGCCGATACCAAAGGCAACAGATACCATACCCAACTGAGCTGACCTGAGTCGCCTAAAAATAGTAGATCCTGAAACGGACACGTCGGCAGAGCCTTTTTGAGGCCCTGTCTTTTTTGTGCCATGAAGGGCGCATGGGACACAGATGAACACCGAACAACGGAACGAAGGTTAAAAAACGTCCGGGAGCATTGACTGCAACACAACAACCTAAAAATAGAAGAGCTTAATAACCTAAAATTAAATTGACATAATAACCTAAAAATAATAGAGCTTAATAACCTAAAATTTCCAACACGTATCCATCAATGTAAAGGTACAAAATGGCAACACCACAAGATAAACTTGCACAATCTCTCGTTGTTCTGAAAAAGCTTCGGGACGAGGGCATTGTTGCCATTCATTCAAAAAATATGACACGCACCCACCGGGAACGTCTGGTTAAAAACGGATTCATCAAAGAGGTAATGAAGGGGTGGTATATTCCGGTCCACCCTGACGAACCAACCGGAGAGAGCACAGCCTGGTATGCCTCATTTTGGGGATTTTGTGCCGATTACCTTAAATCAAGGTTTGGTAATAATTGGTGCCTTTCCCCGGAACAATCGTTGCGCATTCACAGCGGAAACTGGAATGTCCCCGGACAGTTGCTTGTTCGCACCCCAAAGGGAGGGAACAAGCCAACATCCCTTCTTCATGAAACCTCGATAATGGATGTTCGCCTGAAATTGCCGGACAAGAATGATATCGAAAACAGAAAAAAATTGCAGATTATGACCCTGCCCGCAGCCTTGATTGCATGTGCCCCCGGCTTTTATTTAAACAACGCGGTAGATGCCCGGGCTGCGCTGTCCATGATTTCCGATGCTTCCGAGATTTTACACAAGCTTCTTGAAGGTGGACATAGTTCAGTCGCCGGAAGGCTCGCAGGCGCTTTCCGAAATATAGGGAAACATGCGATTGCCGAAAACATTATTGCGACAATGAGAGCTGCCGGATATGGCATTACAGAGAATGACCCTTTTGAAGAAAAATCAGCCATCATTTTCAGTGAGCGCGCGCTTTCTCCGTACGTCAACCGGATACGAATGAACTGGGCCGAGATGCGCGGTGTTGTCCTTGAAAACTTTCCAAAAGCACCCTTATCACGCCAAAATACCGATGAATATCTTAAACAGGTCGATGATATATATGTAACTGACGCCTATCATTCACTTTCGATTGAAGGGTATAACGTCAGTGATGATCTTATTGAACGTGTCCGCTCAGGGAACTGGGACCCGGAAACAAACCGCGAAGATAAAGCGTACGCAGATGCTTTAGCGGCTCGTGGTTACTGGCAGGCTTTTCAAGCGGTGAAGAAAAGTTTGGCTAAAGTTTTAAATGAAAATGCTGCGGGAATCGTTGTAAGCCAGGATCACTCAATTTGGTACAGAACGCTATTTGCCCATAGTGTAAGTGCCGGTATCATCACTGCATCCGATCTTGCCGGCTATCGCAACCAGCCTGTCTATATACGAAAATCAATGCATGTGCCGCCCCGCCATGAAGCGGTGCGCGATCTTATGCCGGCATTTTTCACGCTTTTGGAAGATGAAAAAGAACCTGCTGTCAGAGTTGTTTTAGGTCACTTTTTCTTTGTATATATTCATCCGTATATCGATGGAAATGGCCGCATGGGAAGATTCCTGATGAATGTTATGTTAGCCGGTGGTGGTTATCCATGGACCGTTATTCCGCTTGAAACCCGCAATGATTACATGGCGGCGTTGGAAGACGCTAGCGTAAAAGGAAATATAGGGCCCTTTTCAAGATTTTTAGCTGAACTCGTTCAAAAAAGCATAAAACAGTGATGGGGAATGAAACCGATGAATAATCCCGCAAGGCTGGAAACATTTGAAAAAGCGGTCAAGACGAAGTTCGATGTCTACAACAGCTTGTTTTTGAATCTGCCTTTCCGAAAAGTCAGCAACATCGGCATGCTCATTCCCTTGTTGCACCATGTGTGTCAGCAGGGCCTTGACGCGGAACGTGACCCGCTCGCGATCCTGGAGTCCTTTTTCGACGTTCACACCAGCATGAAAACGGAAAAAGAGAAAATTGATTTTATGTTCAATGTCATCCAGTATGTCGAGCGGCAGGTCGTGCTTTACGACAGTGCGGAAGATGCCGCCTTCGAACAACTGGTGCAGCTGGAGGATAACCTGTCGCTCAAGGACTGCATCACCCTGCTGAAGAGCAATGACAAGACCTGCAGCCTGACGGACGACCTGTCCTGTTTCAGTGCCCGCCTCGTATTTACGGCGCATCCCACCCAGTTTTACTCGCCTTCGGTTCTGAATATCATCGGCAAATTGAAAACGATGATCGCACGCAACGATATCGATGGAATCGACCTGACATTGCAGCAATTGGGGTTGACCTCCCTAATCAATGCCCGGAAGCCGACTCCCTTTGACGAAGCCCAAAACATTATCTACCTGCTGCGCCATGTGTATTACGAGGCCGTGGGGGAGTTGTATGCGAGTGTTAAAAGGACGCTGCGCGACAGCTGTTTCGATTGCCCCGCTATAGTTCAGCTTGGGTTCTGGCCCGGCGGCGACCGCGACGGCAATCCGTTTGTGACCGCCGCCATCACCGCGGATGTGGCCGATGAACTGCGCATGACTTTGATGAAGTGTTATTATCGCGATGTCAAACGACTGGCCCAGAAACTGACCTTCAGAGGGGTGGAGGATGTTATAGAGAAGTTGCGTGGCAGGCTCTACGCGACCATGTACGACCCGGCCCAAACGATCCGCTATGAAGAGATTATCAATCCCCTCGTCGCTGTCAAGGCGTCCCTTGTCGAGAAATGCAACAGCCTCCATCTCGACGAGCTGGAAACCCTTATGGACAAGGTCCATATATTCAAAACGCATTTCGCCGCTCTCGATATCCGGCAGAACCATAGCGTCCACCGGGAAACCGTGCAGGCCATCCTGAAAAAAGAGAACCTGATCGCCCAACGCCTGGACGAGTTGGGCGATGCCGAATTGATACCCCTTCTTCTGCGCGAAGACATCGCGGTAAACCCCGATCAGTTTGAAGATGCGCTGATCAAGGATACGGTTCAGACGATTATCCAGATGAAGCACATCCAGCGCAAAAACGGGAGCGAAGGGTGCAACCGGTATATCATCAGTCATGCCGAGGATATGTTTTCGGTACTGTTTGTATTCAGTCTTTTACGGTGGTGCGGGTGGGGCAAAGAGGACGTGCCGGTCGACATCATCCCGCTGTTCGAGTCGATGGAAGGCATGCAGAACGCCGGGTCCATCATGCAGGCCCTCTTTGATATCCCGCAATACAGGGCGCATGTCGCGCAGCGCCGGAATCGACAGACCATCATGCTGGGATTCTCCGACGGCACCAAAGACGGCGGGTTTCTGCAGGCCAACTGGTCGATCTATACAACCAAGGAGACCCTGTCGGCGGTCTGCGATGACAATGGTATCAAGGCCATATTCTTTGACGGCCGGGGCGGCCCCCCCGCGCGCGGGGGCGGCAAAACCCATCGCTTCTATGCGTCCCATGGCAAGAATATTGCCAATCATGCCATTCAATTCACCATTCAGGGCCAAACGATTACCAGCATGTATGGTACCAAAGCGCATTTCAAGCATAATTGCGAACAGCTGCTCTCCGCCGGGATGTCCACGCGTTTGTTTGAAAAAGAAAATACGATTTCCGAGAAAGACCGGCAGGTGATCGAGAAACTGGCGCAGGTGAGCTTTGAGAAGTACGCGGCCTTAAAAAACCACCCCATGTTTGTGCCCTACCTGGAAAACAAGAGCACGCTGAAATATTATGGCAAAACCAATATCGGAAGCCGGCCCGACAAGAGGGGCAAAAAGGAAAAACTGGACATCGATGATTTGCGGGCGATCCCTTTCGTGGGGGCCTGGAGCCAGTTGAAGCAAAATGTTCCGGGGTACTACGGTATCGGAACGGCCATCCAGAGCTTGGTATCTGAAGGCCAGACCGATCAATTGAAGCACTTGTTCAATGAGGTGCCTTTTTTCAAGGCTCTGATCCTAAACAGCATGATGGCGTTATCAAAATCTTATTTTGAATTGACCGCCTATATCGCCGAGGATGAGGCCTACACTGAATTCTGGAACATGCTGCTGGACGAATATCGGCTTTCAAAAGAAATGGTCCTGCTGATTTCCGGATACCAGACGTTGATGGAAGAGGAACCGGTATCGAAAAAATCGATCGAGATACGGGAACGCATCGTGTTGCCCTTGCTGGTCATCCAGCAATACGCGCTGCAGAAAATTGAGATGGGTTCCGCGCATCAACCGCTCTACGAGAAGATCGTCCAGCGATCCCTGTACGGGAATATCAATGCCAGCCGAAATTCGGCATAGGCCTCACACCAAGCCGCCAGGGACGCCAAGAACCGCGGAGAGGTCTCGGATGAACGCGGGTGGACGCGGGGAAGGGAACGTTCTTAACGCACCCATTTTTTAATGCAGGCCTTTTATGTTGCTGTTTGCCATGACGACGTTTTTCAAAATATACATCGGTATTGATTATTCGGGCGCTCAAACAGCTGTTTCGAGGAATAAAGGCCTAAGGGTATTCAAAGCCACCCTCGATTCTGATCCTATTCGGGTCAAATCGCCCGCCGGAAAGAAACTCAATTGGACAAGGAAGGAAATTGCCCATTGGTGTCTCGATCTCCTGAATGGAAACGATCCTGCCATCCTCGGGATCGATCACGGCTTCTCCTTTCCCATGAATTACATGGAACGATATCAGATCACTACCTGGGATCAATTCCTCGAGGACTTTCAGCAACACTGGCCCACTGACCAGGACAATATCACTGCTGAATCCCTCCGCCGAGGCAATCAAAGAACAGGCAACCATACCGAATTTCGACTGACCGAAAAATGGGCTTCCTCGGCCCAGAGCGTCTTCAAACTGGACGGCGCCGGCACGGTCGGCAAATCCACCCACTGTGGCATCCCCTGGTTGAGATTCATCAGGCGAAACGCCGATCCCGCCAACATGCCTCATTTCTGGCCCTTCGACGGATTCGATATTCCACCCAACAAATCCGTCATCGTTGAAATATTTCCCTCCATTTTGCGCAAGCGCTATCCCAGGCAATACAAAACCACCGACGAGCATGACGCCATGTGCGTTTCCCAATGGCTGAAGGATATGGACACCCGCGGGCACTTGAACACTTACGTCAATCCGCCGCTTACCGATCAAGAACGCGAGATTGCCAGATTGGAGGGGTGGATCCTTGGAATCTATTAGTCCTGCGCGTTACCGTTGCGACCGGCGCGCGCGGAAACTCGCCCGCCTGCTAGCGGGCTCAAACCCGTCTGAGGCGGATAGACAGTCCGCGCGCTTGTTTCCGCCCACATCGCCGATGGGCGGCACGGGACAATAGGAAATAAACGAACCACAAAGCCAAAACCGTTTTTCATGGAGAGACAACGCATGGGCCTGCTCAATCTGTTGCTGAAAGATCCGCTTGCCTTCACCCTTATTGCCATACCGCTTTTATATGCCATCATTTTCCATGAGTTGGCGCATGGCTGGGTCGCTTACCGCCTGGGGGATTCGACCGCCAAGTCGCTGGGCCGGCTGAGCCTGAATCCCCTCAAACACCTCGACCCCATGGGCACCCTCATGCTCTTCATTTTCGGCTTTGGATGGGCCAAACCGGTGCCGGTGAATTTCAGCCATTTACGTGACCGGCGCATGGGCATGATTTTGGTCTCCGCCGCGGGGATTACCGCCAACATGCTATTGGCGTTTTGTGCGCTTTTTCTGACCCGGCTGCTGTCCCCTGCGCCGTCCAGTATGCCGGCCGTGCTGCTCCATTATTTCGCGCAGATCAACATCATCCTGGCCGCGTTTAATTTGATCCCGCTGCCGCCACTCGATGGGTCCAAAATTCTCATGGGATTTGCCTCTCCCAAAGTCCAAAACCTGCTTTTCCGTATCGAGCGGTATGGATTTTTTATTATCATCGGGCTGCTCTATTTTGGTGTGCTAACCCCTGTAATTGATTTTTTGCGTTGGATGATTTTGTCGTTTATCAACCTGTTGCTGCCCTGAAAAAAGGGAGCAAGTCTACATTTGACCGTTTCACGCTTGGCAGTGTGGTGCCCTATCGGGTGTTTCAAGGGGTGGATGAGGGAATGGGCCGGTCGTCAGGTCCGCGCCGGTCTGAGCGACAGGGTCAGCAGGAGGCTTACGGCTGCCAGGCCGATCAGGGCCATGAAGATCAGCTGGTAGCTGCGGGGCATATCGAAGACAAGGCCGGCCAGGGGCGGTCCGATAGCCCCGCCCACGGTATTGCTGAAGACGACAATGCCGAAAAGTGCGCCTTGGGAGTGGATACCGAACAACTCGGCGGTGATGGATGAAATTGAGGTGAAGATGTCACCGCGATCGTGGTGCCATAGAAGCGTTGGGGTTTGTCTGAGCTGGTCATGCCTTTTCTCTTATTCGCCCGCCGCAACATTTGCACGCTGGGGGAGACCGCGGTCTCACCCGAGGCGTCGGGGGCTGGTACAGCCGATACCGCCGATCGGCCGGCCCTATCGCGAGCCGATTATTATCGTAAGTTGCCAAAACGCCTGCAATGATAAAAATAATCAACAGGCTTAAATAAAAATGCACGCCCTTGGCTGCGAAAATGACAGTAACATGGGGGCCGCCGGATTTAATTATCTGTAAATTCAATAAAATTCAGATTGACTTGAACTATCGGGGGAGCCTGGTATATTTCATGCTTTAGCATTATCGGTTTGGCGATTTTGATAGCCCTGCCGTCAATGGGGTTTTGTCTTTATACCGCTCCTTTGTCAGATAGCGTCTAACGTTTTTATCGAAAAATATCCGAATAGGAACCCTTATCGCATGATCGTCCTGCCGTCCTCTTCCAATCGGTTTTATCTAACCGTTCTTTTGCTGTTCGTCCTGTCGATGCCGGGGTGTGCCAATGTGCGGGGATTTTTGAATGAATCGCTGCCATTTCCAATGCACACGGCGGATGGGATCGAGCAGAATGACTTTGTCGTTGCCAAAGACGTCGACGTGATCGGTCGGCTGGCGATGATCAGGGTGGAAGAGGGGGATACGCTGCCGGATATCGCACGACATTTCAGCCTGGGACTCAATACCGTCAGTGACGCCAATCCGGGGGTCGATATATGGGTGCCCGAGGCCGGGGAGCGTCTCCTGCTGCCGATGAGTTTTATCCTGCCCGACTCCCCCAGAAAAGGTATCGTGATCAACCAGGCCACGATGAGGCTTTTTCATTTTAAAGAAAACGCTAATCTGTTGGAGGTGTCGACCTACCCGGTCGGGATCGGTACCGAGGAGCGGCCCACCCCCATGGGCAAAATGTATATCAGCCGCAAAAAACACCTTCCGACCTGGTACGTACCCGCCTCGATTGCGGCAGATCATCGCAAAAAGGGCGATCCGCTGCCGCCCAGTGTACCCCCGGGGCCTGATAATCCATTGGGAGAACACGCGCTCTATCTAAGCCGGATAACGTATTTGATCCACGGTACGAACAAGCCGGCCAGTGTCGGCCTCAGGGCAACCAACGGCTGCATAAGGCTCTATCCCGAAGACGTCGCAAGGCTTTTCGAAAACACTCCGGTGAAAACACCGGTAAAAATTGTGAACCAGCCCTATCTCGCCGGCCAGCGTGATGGGATTGTCTATCTGGAAGCGCATACCCCCTTTGAGGAATCAGGCACCGCCAATTGGAAAAAGGTCTATGCCAAATTGAAAAAAATTGAAAAGGCATCGGGAAATGCGCTTGACTGGAAGAAGGTCAAGGACGTCGTGATCGAGGCTCGTGGATTCCCGGTGCCGGTCTCCGCGATCCCTCCTGGAAGTGACATGGCGATGGTGGAACCCATAAAACTCTGGCACCCGTCCAGATTGCATGGCAAACCGGACGTGCCGGAATTCCAAACGGACGCATGGTATGTCCTGGCGGCGACCTTGACGGACAAGGTCGACGCCCGGAGGCTTGCGGCCATTATCAACCATCAGGGGCCGCCGATTCCCGCCAGAGTGCTGTCAAAGGGTGGTCGCCACCGGGTTCTGGCCGGTCCTTTCGAGAACAGGCGCGCGGCCAGGGATGCGGCCAAACGCTTGAAGATCGATCTGGAGTTGGATGGTGTGGTGTTTGAAACCTAACCCCAAAATGGAAAACGCTCTTTTTGGCTAAAGGCAATACATGCTTTGCAGACCATCGCGAAGCATGGTGGCATAAACAGGCTGTGGATAAACGGTGTCTATTGGCCACACAGCCTGTTCGGCGGATGTGAAAATCGCTGTTAAAGTAAGGTAAACGGACGGAAGGGAAAGGAGGGACTACCATTATGAAGAAGGCTCTTTTAGTGATTACCATGATGCTTGCTCTGGCCATTGCGGCAGGGGGGTGCGCAACAAAAGGCGACCTCGAGGCGGTAGAAGCCCGGGAAAAGGCGATGGCCGTGAAAGCGGATCAGGCGGCTCAGGATGCGGAGGAGGCCAAGATGGCGGCTGACGAAGCCATTATGAAGGCCAATGAAGCCATTGAGCGCGCCGAAGAAGCTGAAACGAGAGCGAACGAAAGAGAGGCCCTCGCGGCGGAAAAGGAACGCCTCGCTGAGGAAAAAGCAAAAGAAGCGGATGAAAAATTCAAGAAATCAATGAAGAAGTAAACCATAAGGAAGTGGCCGGGTCATACAGACCGGCCACTTCCTTTAGAAGCCATTTTGGATCTATCTGGAAGAGGGCGGGGTTTGCGATCATCGCGACATAATACGGTTTCGGAAATGAGGCTGGAAGGCACGGGCGGGTTTCTTCGCCTTTTGGTCGTCGGCTTCATGCTAACCGCCATTCTTGTCGGCGGATGCAGTCACATCGATGAGGGAACCCTCTCGCAGGAGGCCAATCAATTTTTCAACCAGGGAAATTACGGGGCGGCCCTATGTAAATATGAGCAGCTTATTGCCAACTATCCTGCGATAGAGGATCGTGTTCTCTTCGAGATGGGGATTGTTTACGCTTATCCTAAAAACGTGCAAAAAGACTACCAGAAATCGCTCGACTGTTTTCAGAAAATCGTAAAGGATTACCCGGATAGTGAATACAGGTACGATAGCCAGATGATGATCCTACAGATCCATAACGTGATCATCAAGGATAAAAAAATTGCGATGCAACAGGCAGCGCTCGAAACTTCCCGGCAAGCGTTGGAACGCAAAGCGGATGAGATTGCTGCCCTGCAGGGAAATATTGAAGCGCTTGAAGAGACGGTGTTTACGCTCAGGATGGAATCGGCCGACAAGATTCTGATCGAAAAGCAAGCGCGGCGTTTGTCGTTGCTCTCAAAGGGCGAGGTGATCAAAAGCTACAAGATCGCCCTGGGCGGCAACCCGGTGGGACCGAAAGAACGGCAGGGCGACAACAAGACCCCGGAGGGGGTCTACCGTATCGATGCAAGAAACGGCAACAGCGATTTTCACCTGTCGCTTCATATTTCCTATCCCAACGAGCACGACAAAAAACGGGCCAAAAAACTTGGTGTTTCGCCGGGCGGCGATATCATGATCCATGGCATCAAAAACAGTTTCTCGCAGGTCGGTGCTTCCCATGCCGAGACCGACTGGACGGAGGGGTGTATTGCGGTTACCAATCAGGAAATGGAAGAAATCTATAAGTTCGTGCCAATTGGTACGGTTGTCGAGATAACGCCTTAGAAAACCCTCCCCACCACCCACATCGTTCGACCGAATCGGGCCATGTCCATAAACGCTGGGTCTCTACGGCTGATAAACAATGCGCCGATCATCGACCCTCCCCAGCCACCTTCCGCGTCGCCTCACCTCCAAATGAACCTCTTGTGACTGGAACGCTACACAGGTTCAAGCCCACAATCATTCCATTCACGACATAGGGAGGTGCATCATGAAACCCAAAAAAACCGCAATGATCATGTTTTCAGCCACCATCGTCATGGCGTTATCTGCATCAGGCGCCTGGGCGGGGAAGGCGGGACAAACAACCCCGTCACCCACGTCGATCGTCAAACAAAAAACGCCTGCGGTAGTACACTCATCGCCGGCGAATCCGGTTCCCGAGGGGATCAAACCGTTGGCCCAACCGCCGGTGGCATCGAAGGGTCATCTGAGAATGCCCGATCGGACCACGCTCCGATGGAAGGCATCTGCTGCCGGTTTCCGGGGGCATGTCTTCGATGGCCATGGCAATGACCAGCGCGGCGGCATCAAACCGGTGGAAAGTGGGCCCGGGTTGATGCCCGAGCACGCGCGACGCATCAAGGACAAACTGGCGATGGAAAACGCGCGCTTTCGCGATATCGAACTGGGCCTCACGACACCGTTGCCGGAAGGGGTCGATTCCAGGCGAATTCCAGGTCACGGGGGGCCGGACCGGAGCGGCGAAGAGGGGCTCGACACCTCCTATCCGCCCGGGGATCGGGCTAGAGAAGAACAGATTGCCGCCGCCAAGCAACAGTTGCGCGAAGCGGGGGCCATTCCACCGGATGGGATGGATGAACGGACCACCGGCCTGATGGAATTCGAGGACGGTGAGTACGAATGGGTCGAAGGTGACACGCGGATGGGGCCGGACGACGAGAATGTCACCTGGGGTACGCTGGAACCGGTGGACAGCGATACGGACGATGGTGGCGGGAAGGGCACCAAAGACACCGATAATGCAGGGGATGAAGATGTGATGGATGAGGATGCTGCCAATGTGGAAAAGGATCCCGAACCGGAAGGAGACGATCCTGACGAGGTCCGATCACCGACCAGCCAGTACCGCGAGGTTTTGGTCAACACCAACGAGGCTTTCCGGATGCAGGGCGCCGTCCGAGGGGATGGCCGCGGCGGCAGCGGTGGCGGGCCAGAATCCGATCCGTCCGAACAACGGCGACGGAAAAAGCTAAACGATATGTGGGGGGCTACGCACGTCGTGCCCTACATAGTGGGACCGGTCGATCCGGAAGATGGCGGGCCGGACGAGGTCGGCAGCCCGGTCGCGGAAGGGGTTGCAGCCTTCGCCAACGGATATGCGAACCAGCCCGCACCGGGTGGAGAAGATCCTGACGATCCCCGCGCCGGCCAGAACAACCGGCCGGTTCGCGGCCGGGCAACTTTCGGCGAACACCAGGGCGACGCCATGAACAGTATGATCGCCGGCCAAAACTTTTCCCCGGCGGTGGGTGACCCCGGTGATCCAACCGGACCCGACGGTCCGGAATATTGAGCGATCCTGATTGGCCATGACCATAACACCGGCGGCTCTTTCGTCTGAAGGAGACCGCCGGTGTCGTTTTCGCTCTTGCCGGGGTATCCGCGCCGATCTTTGAGTCCTGCCTTAATTGAAAAAATAAATCGTGAATAGTTACGAATTAAAATTTATAAAGGTTATTTATCGCTAAAAATGACGACTTGTAATATAATTCGAGTTGTATTATAAATCGCCATATATGGCGAAAAAGAGATCAACAATTATCTTGATGCGTCAACCATTGCGATCATGCTGATTGATAAAACCATGAGTGATGCGGCCATTCTGGCTGAACTGGGGGCACGATTAGCGCGCCGGCGCATCGATTCACAATTGACCCAGGCCGACTTGGCCCGTGAGGCCGGGATTTCCAAGCGGACGGTGGAGCGCATCGAGGCCGGCGGCTCGGCCCAGATGGCGAGTATGATCCGGATCTTCCGGGTATTGGATGTAATCCCGGAGATGGACCAGTTCATTCCCCCGTCAGGCCCCCGCCCCATGGACCTGATCAAAAACAAGGGCAAGCAGCGCCAGCGCGCATCGTCCAGCCGCAAAGACCGCGGCCGGGATGCCCCCTGGACCTGGAAAGAATGAGCACCTACGCGGAAGTCAGGCTGTGGGGGCGAACCATCGGCGCCGTGGCCCTGGAAGACGGTCGCGATATCGCGGCCTTTGAGTACGATACGGCCTTTGCCCGCAGCGGAATCGAGATCGCGCCGCTCAAGATGCCCTTGGGCCGGCAGGTCTATCGTTTTCCCCAGCTGTCCGTCCAAACTTTTTACGGCTTGCCCGGGTTGTTGGCCGACTCGCTGCCGGACAAATTCGGCCATGCCCTGATCGATGCCTGGCTTTCCCGGCAGGGCCGCCGGCCTGAGTCCTTCAACGCGGTGGAGCGTCTCTGTTTCGTGGGTGAGCGCGGCACCGGGGCTTTGACCTACAAGCCGGTCCTGGGGCCTGCGGTGGGACCGTCGTCTCGCCTCCAGGTGGACCAACTCGTGGCGCTGGCCTCGGAAATCCTGACCCGGCGCAACCGCCTTGCGGTTTCCTTCGCCGATGCGGACAAGGAAAAAGCCCTGCTGGATATCCTGCGGGTGGGAACTTCGGCAGGCGGGGCCCGGGCCAAGGCCATCATTGCCTGGAATCCGGACACCAACGAGGTGCGCTCGGGCCAGGTGGACGCCGGCCAGGGCTTCGAACACTGGCTCCTAAAATTCGACGGGGTGCACGGCAACCAGGACGCGGCGCTTGAAGGTCCCCAGGGCTATGGCGTCATCGAGTACGCCTATGCGAAGATGGCCAGGGACGCCGGGATTGTCATGGAAGCCTGCCGCCTTTTCGAGGAGAACGGCCGACGCCATTTCATGACCCGCCGGTTCGATCGCCTGGCGGACGGGCGCAAGCTGCACATGCAGTCCCTGTGCGCCATGGCGCACTTCGATTTCAACATGGCCGGGGCCTATGCCTATGAACAGGCCCTGATGGTCATCCGGCAGCTGGGTCTGCCCATGGCGGCTGTGGAACAGCAGTTTCGCCGCATGGTGTTCAACATCATCGCCCGCAATCAGGACGACCACGCCAAGAACATCGCTTTTTTAATGGACCAGTCCGGGCAGTGGTCGCTGTCGCCGGCGTTTGATATCACCTACAGCTACAATCCGTCCGGGGCCTGGACCGCCAGTCACCAGATGACCCTCAACGGCCGGCGGGACGATTTCGTTCTGGACGATTTCCGCGCCTGTGCCCGCGCGGCTGCCATGAAGCGCGGCCGCGCCGAGACGATCATCGAAGAGGTGCGCCAGGTGGTATCCCGCTGGCGGGAGTACGCTGACGCCACCGGCGTGCCGCCGGCCTGGCGGGACCGGATCTATCCAACACTGCGGCTGAGCAGTTTTTGAGAAAACCAACACCGGGGCATAGGGAATGCCCCTTATGGCCGGTGATGCTCCGGCAAGTGCAAGGGAGATGTGGAAAATGGGTAAAGAATTCGATCGCCTTAAATATGCGGAACTGCTTAAAGCCCAGCGCCTGGATGATGCCATTGCCTATGTGGATCGGTTCCTCAAACGCAACCCGGATAATCCCACTCTGAAGCGTCGGGCCGCCCTGGCCCGCGGGGGTAAAGGGGAAGACATCCTGATGACCTGCGACCGGGCCGGCACGCGGCCTTCGCCGGAACAGATCGATACGATGTGCAGTTTGTTCAAGGAGGCCATCGCTCTCGATCCTTACCTGGCCGACCCGTATTGGGATCTGGCCGTGATTCATGCCCGCTTTTTAGATCAACCCGAACCGGCCGCCGGCTATCTCGCCGATGCCAAGCGGCTGGGCTATAAACACGCCATGATGAAACAGCTCGAAGCCATGATCAGGCCCGCTGGATAATCAGATGCCGGATTCAGGAGCGGATTGCATCTCCCCATCCGTTCCAGTGGTTGTTTACACGGCTGCGCCCCTGATACCGCCGAACCTTTCATGGCCCAGGAATCGAGGCCGGCGTGTTGAACACCAACTTCTTACTCAACAGGTCCGCATGGCGGCTACATCCCGCCAACCGCGGGTGCCAGCCCGACCCGGTCGCCGTCGGACAAGACCGTATCGAAACCCACGATCCGGCTGTTGACGAATGCGATCTTGACGTCGTCTTTGGGGATGCCGGCCTGTTGAAGAAGATCTTCCACATTCTGGCCCTCAGCCATATCGTATGCCTGGCTGTTGCGGTAATCGCACGTGTCCTCATTGACAAGTTTGGAAAAACAGACAAGGTCAACTTTCATGACAAGCTCCTTTAGGTTATATGAACAATAGAAATACACTACCCTTAAACCTTTGACACACAGCCGACATTGCAATAGATGAATTTCTGGGGGGAAGTTATAGGATAAACCCATCATCCTTTGCGAAAGGAATGACATGGTTGCCCTTGGCGGGCATGTGATTATCCTATCCGTAGTACATAAACAGGACACGTTCTTTCCAAAACAGCCGGGGGTGTCCATCGGGTCCGGCGCAATTCAATTTCACACGATCAAATGAGAGAGGAAATCGATATGCCGATCGATATGGACAGCATCAAAGATCAGGAGGTGGTGTTGTGGGACGACACCGTCACCCCTATTAGCCGGTTCTGGCAAGAAGGGCCGCTGGTGCTGGTCTTCCTGCGTCATTACGGGTGACCGTTCTGCCGTGAGCAGGTGGCGCAGTTGCGCCGGAAAGAAGAACAGTTTCAACAGCTGGGGGCCCGCATCGTACTCGTCGGTCTGGGAACGGTCGAGGAAACCGCGGCTTTCAAGGCGCAGTTCCATGTCCCGTTTCCGATGATTGCCGACCCGGAGAAACAACTTTTCAAGGCCTTTCAACTCAAACAGGCAACACCCAAAGCCCTTCTTTCAGTCGGCATGGCCATGAAGGGGCTTGCGGCCCTGGCCAAGGGGCATGGCATCGGGATCCCCAAAGGAGATGTCCGCCAGCTTCCCGGGGTCTTCATTATCGATACAGACGGTCGTATCCGGTTCAGCCATTTCGCCAAGGATCCCGCCGATCACCCGGCGGCGGATGACCTTCTGCAATTTATCCAGTCCAACCCGAATATGATTTCTACTGCCAGACCCGCCGCACCTAAGGCGTAACCGCCGCCACCGATTACCACCGCATAGCGCGTTTATTCAACGGACGGTTAGGTCGCGTTGTGAACGGATGGGGTATCAGCATTGCTCCGGCAAGAGGGAGGATAAGTTGCCGGAGCAACAACATGAGGTGGATACCGCCGGTGGGGTTCCTGCTATCCTTGTAGACCTCCGGTCTTGATGCTCAGCTCAACAAAAGCTGGCATGTTTTGCTTTTGGGGGCCGCAAGCAGAACGCCGTTTAAAACAAACAACGGGATCGCCAGAAAGAGCCCCAGAAAAGGCACAACAACATTGGCGACGATCGTAAAAAAAGCCACAAAGGGCAGAAGAATCAATCCCAGCGTTCGCAACGACATTTTCTCGGCGGCACATTTTAGCTGATTCATGATGGACTCCTTATCATTGCCCCTGTGGCGTTCTCGCCATAGGGGTTTTGTTTGGGTTTATGGGTAACCATATGATGAGCATAAAATGGGTGAATGCAACACCGATGGCAGCATCGCCCGTATCGTGCTTTTTCGCGCGTCTTTATTTTTTCGGCGTTACGGCCTGTTTCTTGCGGCCGATGAGGTAGCTCGTGGAAACGAAAACGAGAGATATGGCCAGCATGACGGTGGAGAGGGCGTTGACTTCCGGCGTAACGCCCATGCGGACCATGCCGTAGATGTACAGGGGCAGCGTGGTCGACCCGGCGGGCGCCACCATCAGGGTAATGATAAAATCGTCGATGGAAATAATGAAGGAGAGCATGGCGCCGGAAATGATGCCCGGCATCAGCAGGGGGAGCGTGACATAGCGAAAGGTTTGCCATTCGTTGGCGTACAGGTCCTGGGCGGCCTGTTCCAGGGTGGTGTCCATGCCCTGTAGCCGGGCCCGGATGGGCAGAAAGGCGAAGGGGATGCAGAAGACGGTGTGGGCGATGACAACCCGCCCCAGGCCGATATCCAGTTTAATGGCGGTAAAAAACGACAGGGTGGCCACGGCCGTGACGATTTCCGGCATGGTCATGGGCAGCATCAAAATGCCGTAAGACAGGCCGCGGCCGCGGAAACGGCCGCCCCGGGCCAGGATCAGCGCGGCAAAAACCGCGACCACTGTAGCGACCACCGTGGCGCTGAAGGCCACGATCAAACTGTTTACGGCGGCCCGCTGGACATCGTCGTTGGCAAAGGCCTTCAGGTACCACTCCAGGCTGAACCCATGCCAGATCGTGGCCGAGTGGCTGGCGTTGAAGGAAAAGATGATGAGCAGAAAAATCGGGATGTAAAGATAGAGCAGAAAAACCCAGGAGGTCGTGGCAAACCCGGGGAATCGCCCGATAACGAATTGTTTTTCCCTGGCCGGATTTGGGCCGCTGGTCGTGGAAGTACCCATCAGGCGCCACCCTCCGGTTTCATTTTGCGACCCGGTCCCCAGACGTAAATCATCATGGCGATCAGGACGAAAGACATCAGGATCAGGGCGGCGGCCGATCCGAAAGGCCAGTTGCGGGAACCGCCGAACTGAAGTTGAATGAGGCTGCCGATCATCAGGTGTTTGCCGCCTCCCAGCAGGTTGGGGATGATGAAATCGCCCAGACAGGGTACGAACACCAGCAGGCTACCCGCGATGATGCCCGGCGCGGCCAATGGCAGAATCACGTGGCGCATCAGCTGCTGCCGGCTGGCGTAAAGGTCGTGCGCCGCTTCAAGAAGGTTGAAGTCCAGCTTTTCCACCCGGGCGTAAATCGGCAAGACCATGAACGGGATATGGGTGTAGACCAGTCCCAGGAAGATGGCGAAATTGGTGTAGAGCAGCGTCAGTGGTTCGTCGATGATCCCCCATTTTATAAGGTAATTGTTGATGATGCCCGTATCCCGCAGCAGGAGAATCCAGCAATAGGCCCGGATCAGGAGGTTGGTCCAGAAAGGGATAGTCACCAGGAAGACCATCAGATTTTTGCGCCGGGCCGGCTGCCGAGACATGTAATAGGCGGTTGGAAAACCAATCAGGAGGCACAGTGCCGTGGTCACCAGAGCCAGGAGGAACGACCGGCCGAAAATTCGCAGATAAGCGGCATTGAACACCAGCTCGTCCATCAGGTTGCGTTCGAAGAGGAACTGCTTGTAGGCTTCCAGGGAAAATTCGGGATTGACGCCCCCGTAAGGGTTGGACTTCATGAACGAGAAAACGACAATGATCGCGATCGGCACCACCATGAAAAAGCCGATGATGCCTAACGCCGGTCCCAGGCCCAGCACTCTTCGCATGGGTGTGCTTTGCAGGAGTCGCATCAGTCCGCCAGTATCCGGGCCGCGCCTTCGGCCACGTTGAGCACTACGGTTTCGCGTACTTTGAACAGAGTTTCACCGGTGATGGCGTTGCGGCCCCTGACCACCAGGCGCACATCGCTGTTTTCCAGGTCCACCTGATAGTTGGTGTCCGTTCCGGTGTAGATGCATTCCGCGACCCGTCCCTTGAGTCCTTCTGCGGCGCCGTCGGCTTTCACAAGCCTGATTTTTTCAGGCCGGATAGCCAGTGTGACCGCGTCCCCTTTTTCCTTGCCGGCGGTGGCGCCGGTGCCAAGGGTCGTCCCCGGGCCGATGGTGCAGCGTGCGCCGCTGCTTTCGATGCCGGCGATCGTGCTTTGAATAAAATTCGTTTCTCCGATGAAATCGGCCACAAACCGGTTGACCGGCTGCTCATAGATCGAGATGGGCGTGCCTTCCTGCTGCAGCCGGCCCATGGACATGACGGCGATCCGGTCGCTCATGGTCAGGGCTTCGACCTGGTCATGGGTCACGAATACGAAGGTGATGCCGGTCTGGCGCTGCAAGTTTTTCAGCTCGACGCGCATCTCCTGCCGGAGTTTGAGGTCCAGCGCGGAGAGGGGCTCGTCCAATAGCAATACCTTGGGCTGGGGGGCCAGGGCCCGGGCCAGGGCCACGCGCTGCTGCTGTCCGCCGGAAAGCTGATCGGGCATGCGGTCCCCGAAATCCGCCATTTTAACCAGGTCCAACATGCGTGCGGCCGTCCGTGTCATTTCATCTTGCTGCTGGCCCTGCATTTTGAGGGGGAATCCCACGTTTTCGGCCACGGTCATGTGGGGGAAAAGGGCGTAGTGTTGAAAAACCGTGTTGACCGGGCGTTGTTGCGGCGGCAGGCCCCGGATACTCTCGCCGAACAGCACGATTTCGCCTTGGGTGGGATACTCGAATCCCGCAATTAGACGCAAAAGGGTGGTCTTGCCGCAGCCCGATGGCCCGAGCAGGGTGAAAAATTCATTATCGTCGATGGTCAACGATACGTTATCCAGGGCTGTCACCGGGTGGCCGGTATGGCCTTCGAATATCTTGGTAACGTTTTTGATCTCTATGGCCGGTTTTGGCATGGCAAGGGCACTCCAAATTCAGGTAATGGCCATCTGACGTGGCGCAGGAAGCGCCCTGGCGCTATAGCAATGATTCATTATGATTTGCAACTCGATTTTTTTACCATTCGACGCCCTGTCGATCCTTATATGCGAGCAATGGTTATAACAGCCGGTCCTTCAGGCTGAAGAAGCGATAAACCAGCGGCAGAAACCAGGGCCGTCCGTTGTAAAACGGTATGGCCCGGAACTTCAGGCCGGTATAGGCGGTTCCGCCCGATAGATTCTCCTGGATCAGGCCGGCCAGCTTCTCGCCCAAATGAGTGGCCAGGGCGACGCCGTGGCCGCAGAACCCCATGGCATAATAAACGCCATCCCGCTGTCCTGCGTGGGGCAGATGGTCCAGCGTGAATCCCAGCTTGCCCCACCAGGCATAATCAACCGCGACGGAAGTCAATTGCGGAAAAACCGACAGCAGATTGTCCCGCATGTGCCGGGCGTTTTCCGTCAGGGATTGGGTGGTGGATCGGGGGCGGCCGCCGAACAGAATCCGTGTCCCATCCGGCGAGGGCCGGAAGTAATACAGAAACGTCTTGGTGTCTGCGATCATGCGGCCATGCGGTATCAGGGCCTTGATCCGTTCGGGTGGCAGCGGGGCGGTGGCGATCATCATGCTGCGGACCGGCACGATCCGGCGGCGTATCCAGGGTGTCAGGGCACCGGTGTACCCGTTCGTGGCAATGACTACTTTTCCGGCCTGTATGGGGCCTTTATCGGTGGTGACCCGAAGTCTTTCACCTTGCCTGGCGATGGCCAGCGCCGTCACGTTTTCATGCAGCGTTACGCCCAGCCGTTGGGCCATGAGAATCAAGCCCGCGCAATAGCGGGCCGGGTGCACCCCGGCATCCGAGGCGTCCAGCAAGGCGCCATGGTAAGCCGGTGTGTCGATTTCTTCCCGTAAGCGGTCCGCCGGGATCCATTCGGTGGCATGCCCGAAAGCGCGTTCCAGCAAGTTCTGGGTGCGTTGCAGCGCGTCAGCGTGACGGGGTTTGCAGGCCGCAAAAAGGAACCCGGTGCGCTGAAACGCACAGTCGATATGCCCTTCGGTCACCAGCCGTTCCACCGCGGTTACCGATGCGATGGACTCGCGATAGAGATTGCGGGCCACGTCGATGCCATACCGCTTGATCACGGCGAATAAATCGTCGCTGAGGCCGCTCAGAACCATGCCGCCGTTGCGGGCACTGGCCCCGGTGCCCAAGGGTTTGGCATCGATCACGGTTACCTCGAAACCTGCCTGGCGCAGCCGGATGGCGGCCGTGGTGCCGGTGAATCCGCTGCCGACGACGAGAACATCGGTCCGTGCGGGCGGCGCTTCCGCAAACGTTGGCAGCAGCGGTGGATCGAGCCAGTAGTTTCGTTCTTGGATCCGATGCATGGTCAGCGTTCCGGCAGGGGCGGGCGGCCGCCTCTTGGCTGCGTGCCGTCGTCTTCGAAAACGATGCGTCCCTCGAAGAGGGTCATGACCACGCGGGCCTGGGGGATGTCGTCGAAGGGGATCTCGTAGAGATTTTGGTCCAGGACGATTAGGTCGGCCAGTTTGCCGGCCACAATTGAGCCCAGATCGTTTTCCATAAAATTCGCATAGGCCCCCCCCATGGTGTAGGCCAGGAGGGCTTCCTCCAAGTCGAGGCATTCCTCTTCCGGCGGCAGGGTGCCGATATCGCCGTATTGCAGGTCTGCTCCGGATTCAGCAACGTAGCGATAACCGGGCATGCGGCCGTAATTGCTTTCGAATGTCCGCCTGGGCGCCCGGCGCGTCAAGGCGCTGTACAGCGCCCGCATGGAATCGGGTTCGACCACGGAAAAATCGGAATGAAAGGCCAGGTTCACGCCGTTTTCCAAAAAACGCTTCTGGGGGTACTGCCCGTTGAAGGCCCGCTCGCGACCCAGGTAGTCCACGTACATCTCCCAGAAATAGTCTTCGACGATGCACCAGTAGGGGGCAATGACGGCGGTCACGTCCATCGCGGCCATGCGGCGGAAATCGTCGGGGTGAACCAACTGCAGATGGGCCAGGGTCGGTCGCCGATCCCAACGGGTTGGCTCGGTTTTTTGCTTCAGCGCCTCTAAAACATCCAGCACGTATCGCACGGCACCATCCCCGATAGTGTGCACGTGCACCTGGCCGCCGGCCTGGTGAACCCTGGTAAAAGCCGCCAGCAGGGCGTCGTTGTCCCAATCTTTGAGACCCAGCCAGTCATCGGATCGATGGGCGTAAGGCTTCAGCAGCAAGGCGGTCTCCTCCTCAACCACTTCATCGGCGAAGAACTTGAAAACGTCCGTTTTGAAATGGGGCGTATCGAACTGCTGCGACAATGCCAGGGCCCGGTCGATGTCGGCTTTGAAATCCCGTTCGGGAATGATGCGCCAGGCGCCCCGGTAGCGAACGGTCAAGCGACTTTCTTCGGCCAGTTCCTGGTAGGCCCGGTAGACTTCCGGAGCGTCAATTTCCAGAATGGCGTCCAAGGCCGTGGTGATGCCCTCGCGGTTGAGCCATTGCTGCAGCCATAGCAGGGTGGCCTTGATTTCTTCCCGGGTAGGCTTGGGGATGTGCGGCTTCACGAGGGCCATGGCCGCTTCCTGCAACAGCCCGGAAGGGCAGCCCGTGGCCGGATCCCGTTTGATGACGCCGTTGGGCGGATCGGGCGTGTCGGCGGTAATGCCCGCAATTTCCAGGGCCCGGGAGTTGACCCACAAGGAGTGGCCGTCTTTGGAAAGAATCGAGACGGGTCGTTTGGCTTCCACGGCGTCCAGCCATTCCCTGCGCGGCCCGATCTCGTCAAAGGCCCCGCGGCGGAAGCCGGCGCCCTGGATCCATGGCTTGTCCGAGTTCTGCGCCACGAAGCGGCGGGCTTCGTCCAGGTAGGCCTGTTTCAGATCGTCCGCGTTGATACCGAACAGACTCAGGCAATAAACATACCGATAGGCCCCATGAACCGGGTGCATATGAGCGTCGATAAAGGCCGGCAGCACCATCTTGCCGTCCAGGTCGATGACCTGCGTGTGCGGTCCGATGAAACCGGCCGCCCCCTCGTTATCACCGACATAGACGATGCGTTTGCCGGCGACGGCGACGGCCTGGGCTTGGGCGGGTTCCGCCTCCTGGGTAAACACCCGGCCGTTTTTAAAAACTAGGTCTGCGAACGCTGAAGAAGAAGTGATCGTCATTGCACGAATCTTTTTTTAAGTTTTTCTCCGCTTGGGGGTTGCCTTCACAGCTGAAGGGTCTGGGGCCGCCTCTTGGGTAAAACGGGGGGGATACCCGCCAGCGGATATCCCCCACAATTATTTGCTGTTTTAGTTTTAAAGGTGTCGGGTCCGCACCGCGTTTTACTGCTTGACCTTGGTCCAGACCTTGTCCAGCAGCCGGATGGCGGTTTCCGAGCACTGGGGATGGAAATGGACCGGAATCCCCTCCGGCACCGTGAGTTCGGGTGCGCCCCTCAATTCCTCCTTCAGGAAAGCCTCGCTGCCCTTGATGGCGTTAGCATAGCCTGAAAAATTGGTCTGAAGGGCCGCGTTTTCGGGCTGCAGCATGAATTCGAGGAATTTGATCGCGTTTTCCCGGTTTTTGGCACCTGTAGGCACGGCCAGGTTGTCGGCCCAGCCCAGAATGCCTTCTTTGGGATACATGTACTTGATATTCGGGTTGGCCTTGCGGGCCCGCATGGCGGAGCCGTTCCAGCAGCCGCTCATCATGACGTCTTCGGACACCAGGCGTTCGTGAATGCCCTCGGAGCTGTAGACTTTGACGTAGGGTTTCTGCGCCAGCAGGAGGTCCAGGATTTCCTGCATCTGGGCGGGGTCTTCGTTGCATTGGGGGTAGCCCTTGTACACCAGGGCCAGGTTGGTGTTCTCCTCGGAAGAGTCGAACATGCCGATCTTACCCTGCAGTTCGGCCGGGGGATTGAACAGCGTGTCCATGGACTCTTCGGCGGGGTTGTAGGCCCCGGTGTTCAGACAAAAGGAGGTGCTGCCGTAGTTCCAGGGGATGGTGTATTCGTTTTTCGGATCCCAGGGCGGGCCTTTCATGGCGTCGACGATGTTTTCGTAGCCCTTGAATTCGGCGGCGTTGACTTTCTGGATCAGGCCCTCTTCGATCAGGATGGTGACGAAGTTGTGGGTCGGGACGATGATGTCGTAGGCACCGCCGCCGGACTTCATTTTGGCCAGCAGGGTTTCGTTGGAATCGTAGATATCCAGGGTGACCTTGATGCCGGTTTCCTTCTCGAATTTTTTGATCAGATCGGGTGCGGTATAATCGGACCAGTTGTAGAGGAACAAATCACCGCCGGCGATAGCGGTGCCGGATGAAAACAGAAGGGCCACGACGCAGAGCATGACAACAGCAATCCGTTTCATTACAAAATCTCCTTTCAATTGTAGGGGGAAACGATCGGACAAGAAAAATTATTATTATCATATGGGGGATCGGCGGATCAAGAGATATGTGAACTTAAAGGCGCGGCACAGCATGCCTATTCGTCCAAAAGTCTTCCTGTAGCGCTATGGTTGCAGGGGATAGCGGCCTGGAAAAAATAAACCGGCGCCTGCCCACGATGCTCGATCCGGTTTCTCAAGAACGGCACGGCATGCGGGGGTGACCGTTGCGCAACCCATCGGACAGGAAACTGTCGTCCGCGAAAACACGGGTGTTTTGCGTTTTTAAAGCACGTGCGATATAAATTGCATCTTAACGCTGACCCTTATTGATCTTGTCATATACCGATTGAAAATTACCCATGCACCTGTTTTCCATCCTGCACGTTTTCGGTACCCTGTTCATGGTCACGGGCATTTCCATGGCGTTGCCGCTCGCCTGTTCTTTGATCTACGGTGAAGGGGATTTTACCGCCATTTTGATCTCAGCCGCGGCGATCCTTTTTTTGGGGGCACCCTTGTGGTGGCGCTTCAGAAAACACCTCGATTTGGGGATCAAAGACGGGATCTTTATCGCCGCTTTTGGCTGGGTCCTGGTTTCCGCCCTGAGTGCGCTGCCGTTCATGATCCATGGATCCATTCCATCGTTCACGGATGCCTTCTTCGAGATGATGTCCGGCTACACCACCAGCGGCGCCACGATCCTGACGGATATCGAGGTGGTGCCCCACGGGCTCCTGTTCTGGCGCAGCCAAACCCACTTGCTGGGCGGCATGGGATTTCTAACCCTGACGGTGATTTTTCTGCCTCACGGCATGGGCGGACTGCGCATCTTCCGGGCGGAATCCTCGCCGGGCCAGGTCATCACCAAAGAGAAGTTCCATTCCCGCAACCGGGACACCATGATCCGCCTGTGGATCATCTACATGGTATTGAACCTGGCGGAAACGATTTTGCTTTGCCTTGGGGGCATGTCGTTGTTCGATTCCCTATGCCACGCCTTCGGCACCGTATCCACCTCCGGCTACTCCCCCTGGAATGCCAGTATCGGGCATTACAACAGCGCCTATTTTGACTGGGTCATTACCCTCTTCATGTTTCTCGGCGGTATGACGTTTGTGCTTTTCTACCAGATGGTGCGGGGCGACTGGCGCGCGTTGCGGATCAACACGGAGTTTCGCTGGTACGTGGGGGTGATGCTCTTTTTCTGCGGCATGGTCTCATGGATCTTGTGGAAGGAAAACATTTACGGCTTTGTGAACGCCCTCCGCTACGGGAGCTTTCAGGTAACCAGCCTGCTGACCACCACCGGCTTCACCACCGCCGATTATGAACAGTGGCCCCAGGCCGCCCAGATGTTCCTGTATGCCGTATGCTTCATCGGCGCCTGCGCCGGGTCCACCACCAGCGGCATCAAGATCGTCCATTATGTGGTGCTGTGCAAGTTCATGTCGGCCACTATCAAAAAAATCTTTTTCCAGCCCATGTCCGTCATCTCCGTCCGCCTCAACCAGCGCCCGGTGGACGATTCCATCATCTACCTGTCGGTCTCATACTTTATCGTCAATATCTTCATGGTGCTGGCAGGCGGGTGCGTGATGGTGCTCACCGACGATATGGACTATCTGACGGCCATGAGTTCGGTCATCGCCTCCCTCATGAATATCGGGCCGGGCTTCGGGGCCGTGGGTCCCTCTGAAAATTATGCTTTTATTTCCGACGTGGGCAAATGGTTTCTGTCCTGGAACATGCTGGTCGGGCGGCTGGAGATGTTTTCGGCGCTGGTGATTTTCTACCCGTCTTTCTGGAAACGGTAATGCGCAACTCGCCAGGGAGGCAGGATATCCATCGGCGATCGTGGTTTTGAAGGCGGAATGTGATGGCTGGATACTAGCCCAAAAAGAGTTCGTGCACATCTTTGAGGTGCAGGGATTTGCAGATCACGATCACGCGCTCATCGGGAAGAATACGGGTGTCGCCCACGGCGATTTGCCACCGTTCATCCCGGTAGACACCCCCTACAAGAATCTTGCCGTGAAAAGACGGATCGATTTTGGAAAGCGGGATGCGCGTGATGGGGGAGTCGGGCACTGCCAGAATTTCCACCACTTCCGCGTCGAACCCGTGAAGGTGGGCCACCGACAGTAATTCCCCCCGCCGTATGAACTTCAGGATTTCGTTGGCCGCCAGCACTTTCTTGTTCAGGGCAATATCCGATCCACTGGTGGCGGCCAATACCAGGTATTCCTCTTTGTTCACCAGGGAAATCGTTTTGTGTTCCGTGCGGTGTGTGCTTCCGTTGCTGGTGGTCATCAGATGCTTGGCCAGCATGCAGCTCATGATGTTGGTTTCGTTTTCGCCGGTGGCCGTTATGAAGGTGTCCATGTCCATCAACCCGGCCAGATCAAGGGCTTCGGCATCCGACCCATCCCCATGAAGCACCTCGGCATGCGTCAGGCGATGACTCAGTTCGGCCGCCCGGTCTCCGTCCTTTTCGATGAGTTTGACCTGAACCCGTTTCCCCAGCAGTTCGGCCACGCGGCAGCCCACCAGACCCCCGCCCAGGATCATGACCCTGTGCCGGCGCTGCTGCTTGACCCCGTTCAGGGCCATGACTTTGGGGAGATTCTTCCTGGAGGCCATGATCAAGACCTGGTCCTGGGGGAGGATTTCATCGTTTCCACCGGGCAGTGTGGTGGTAATTCCCCTGGCAATGGCCACGATGCGGAAGGGGAATGTGTTGTGGGTCATGGAAAGGGTTTTCAGCTTCTGATGGGCCAGGGGTGAGCCTTCGTGGACACGGGTGGCCATGACTTGTGTCTGGCCGTCGGCGATATCAATGATTTCATTGCCGGCCGTTCGCTTGACCAGCCGAACGATTTCCTGGGCCGCCAGTTCTTCGGGATGAATGATCAAATCAATTTTCAGATCAGCGGTGCTGAGTACGGAATCCTTGGCCGCCAGATCGGTGGAGCGGACACGGGCAATCTTGCGGGGGATGCCGAAGCGGTCGGCGATCATGGCGGCCAGCATGTTGACGGCATCGTTGTCGGTGACGGCGATCAGTACATCGATATTTTCCGCATTGGCTTCGCGCCAACAGTCCATGCTCATGGCCGACCCTTGAATCAGCCGGGCGTCCAGGTGATTGTCGGTGTAGCGGATCAAATTGCTGTCCGGCTCGATGGCGGTGACCGCATAGCCCTCATGCACCAACCGTTTGGCCAGGTAAGCCCCAACGCCGCCCAGACCGAGGATCAGGATATTCTCCGCTACGGTCTTTTTCCTGCCCAGCATGATGGCAATCCCCTGTGTCGACGAGAAAAATCGGCCCTGAATGGTCTTATATAAAGGCCTTGGCATTGTCAACGCGCGGGGTCTTGTGCCCCATGGGCAATTATCCGGGGCGGTGGTGTTTCCGGCCTTCCGACAGAGACCATGCCGCGGTCGGCACCGGGGGATTTGTGAGATAGGCTGGTTGGAGATGGGCATTACCGGCCCGACGCAATCCTGTTCACCAAATCGCATGATTTGGTGTCGCCGGGGGAGAAAGCCGGCCTATCCTACAACCCCATGAGGGTGCGGGGCGGAGGCTGTTAACGCATGGCGTTGAAACGGCGACCGGCTATCGCTGCGTCGCGTACGAAAAAGTATCCCCTGGCCGGACCATTCAGCTGGAAATGATGATGTAGCCGCCGGATTTTTCATCCGGTTCGAGTTTCAGCAGGCCCCGGGCGGCGGCTTCCTCAAGGAGCCGGTTGAATGACCGGAAGCCGTAGTAGGATTCGTTGAAGCCCGGCCGGCGGCGCTTGAGGGTCTGCTTGACCATGGACCCCCATATTTTATCTTCCGACCCTCTTTCCTCAGCCAGCGCTTCCAGGGTTTCCATGACCAGTTCCAGGGCTTCCTGGGTGCGGGTTTCGGCTTCCTTGTCCTTTTGGGGGGTCTTGGATCCCTTCACCGGGGCTTTGCGGGCTGATTTGGCCGGCTTTTTTTTACGGCCCACCAGATTGTCATAGTAGATAAATTCGTCGCAATTGGCGATCAAAAGATCGGAGCTTGAATTTTTAACCCCTACGCCGATCACGTTTTTATTGTTTTCGCGCAATTTGCTGACCAATGGCGAGAAATCCGAGTCGCCGGATACGATGACAAACGTATCCACATGTGACTTGGTGTAGCACAGGTCAAGGGCGTCGACGACCATGCGGATATCGGCCGAATTTTTGCCGGATTGGCGCACATGCGGGATTTCGATGAGCTCGAAAGCGGCTTCGTGCATGGCGGCTTTGAACTTTTTGTAGCGTTCCCAGTCACAATAGGCTTTTTTGACAACGATACTGCCTTTCAATAATAATTTTTCCAGCACCTTGTTGATGTCGAAATCGGCGTAGCGCGCATCCTGAACGCCGAGCGCGACGTTTTCAAAATCACAGAAAACAGCCATATTGTGGGTTTCCACGGCTTTACTCATCTTCTTCCTTCCAAAGGCATTCGGTAGAATGGCACCGACCTGGCCGCATGCAATTCCCGCAAAGGGACGGTTTCCGATGGCGCGATCAAGGGCTCGTCGCGGCCTGATACAGCGGCAAAAGCCGTGTAAACAGCTGGGCGATTGGTTTGGCGATGTCGGGGCCGCTCGCCACGGCGGCATCTTTTTCCATCCTGGCGACAAATGCCAAATCAAGAGGCCCTGTTTCCGGGATATCGGTGATATACTGTGTCAGCGCTTCCGGGCTCGCCGGTTTTCCGCTTCCATCTTTGGTCCACCCTTCCGCGGAAGCCTGCAGGTTGCCTGTGACGGGGGTGGCGAGATTACAGACAGTCAATTGGGTTTCGGTGGCGATGGTGCGGAGCGACTGCTCGTTTTCCGGCTGGTTCAGCCATTCGAAAAAACCCTCCCATTCGGTTTGCGCCTGTGCTTTGTCCACGGGACGTGCCAGCCGGAAGCCGTAGTACAGATTCTGCGGGTCCACCCTGACAAAAAACTTGGCCTGATTTTCGGCTTCCCCGCGACCATGATGTTTGACGTCCTGCACATGCATCTCCGGTTTGTTGCCGAAGGCCCAGGAATTGAACTTAAGCAGGCGGGTGCCGATTTGTTGGGCGACGGCCGCTCCCAACTGGTTGCGGGAGCGCCAGGTCGTACCGGAGGCGCTTTTTTTGAAGTCTGTCGGGGCTAAACCGGCAAATACGGCTTTTTTCCCGCCGGATTTACGGGAAGGCTTCCGGGCGGCTTCGGCGGCGGCCGCGAGTTTTTGTTCTTCCCACTGCCGGCGCTCGACAATCCGGCGCTGCAAGTCGATTTCGGTGCGGATCTCCTCACCGTTTTCCCAGCGAATCACCATTTCATCACGGTCGATGGAAACGACCGTAAAGACCCCCTTCTCATTTTCATATTGTTCATCAACATTAAATTCAATTTCCGACAGGTTGTCCATATCCCCTCCTGTTTTGGGCTATTGGTAAAATGGTTCCTGCAACAATACGAAACGGTGGTTTCCTGGAAAAAACGCCAGGCAAATCGGTATACACCGTCTTCTGATTTGAACGCCGGCTGATGCCAGCTTACGTGACGGTGCCCGATGCGTCGTGTTTCAGTCGACCAACTCGGTCTGGCATTGCGGCAATGCAGGAAAAATACGTATTAAATTATAATAATAAGCACGATTTGTCAGTTTTGCTTGGATTTTTTTGTTTTATGTCTGCCCAAGCCCAACTCATATGGTTAACGGTCTTTACTCTCATTCTAAATGTCTTTGTTTTCTTCGGGCTCGTTTTCTTTGGGAATCTCCTTGAAATAGAGCCAGAGCATGAGGCCGATAAACACAAAGATGCCGACGTTCATTAGCGTGTCGATCAGGTTATTCATTTTAGGGCGTCCTTTCGCTTTTCAACGCTTTGAGGAAACACATGATGATAAAAATAATGATGAAAACAAAGGGGTTGGCACTCAAAGCGATGATCTGGCGCACGGCGTCAGCGCTACCGGACAGAATCATGACCAGACCCAGGGCTCCCAGAATGACACCCCACATCAGTTTTACCTTTACGGGTGGATTCTGGTCGCCGCCGGTTGAAAACATCGCCAGGACATACGCTGCGCTGACCACGCTGGTGACGATGAAAAGAAACGCCGCCAGCACGGTGGCCGCGATCGTCAACCGGGCGAGCGGCATGGTTTCCAACAGCAGAAAAGTCGTGCTGTTGATGTTGGTCTGTACAACGGTCTTGTCCAGCAGGTTGGCGGCACCCTGGTAAAAGCCCATGCCGCCGAAGATACCAAACCAGAAGATTGAAAAGACCGTTGGCGCCAGCAGCACGCCCAGGAGGAACTCCCGGATGGTGCGGCCCTTGGATATTCGGGCAATAAATACCCCCACGAACGGGGCCCAGGCCAGCCACCACAGCATATAGTTCAGGGTCCAGTCGGTGAAATATTTGTCGACTGCTTCTCTATAGAAGGGATAGGTCTTGAATCCCTGTGACAGAACATGGGTGAAATAGTTGCCGAAACCCTCGACGATGCCCCGCATAAAGAAATGGGTGGGTCCCACCAGCAGGACGAACAGCATCAGGCTGATGGCGATAAGAATGGCGGTATTGGACAGGGTGCCCATGCCTTTGCTCAGATCAACCAGCAGCGGCAGCGTATAAGCCAGACACAACACGGCAAAAATGGTCAGCCCCAGTCCGAGACCGGCCTCCGGGATGTTAAACAGAGAGGCGACACCATCCTGAACTTGAAACACACCCAGGGCAATGGATCCGGCCAGACCGATAGCAATTGCATAAATCGCCAGAAGATCCATGAGCCAGCCGATGGTGCGGGTCCAGGGCTTATCGCCGAAGACGACGCGGATGGGCGAACTGATCAGGGGCGGTGCCTGTCGGCGAAACATAAAGTAAGCGATCACCAGGCCCGTCAACCCGTAGATCGCCCAGGCATGCAGTCCCCAATGGAAATAGGTGAGAAACAGGGCGGTCGATGCCGCTTGTTCTACGGGCAGATTCTGGTTGAGGAAAAGAAAGTGTGAAATCGGCTCGGCCGCGCCATAAAAGAGCAACCCGACACCCATGCCGGCGGCAAACATCATGGCCAGCCAGCTGAAGGTTGAAAATTCCGGTTCGTCGGCCGAACGGCCGAGCTTGATGCGGCCAAAGCGCGACAAGGCCAGCCAGATACTGGCGATGAGCATCATGCTCGCGGTCAGCATGACAAACCAGCCGCGGCTTTTGAGCGTGACCGTTACCATGCCAGCGGCGAATTCTGCCAGACCCTGCGTGTCGATGAGGCCCCACACCGAAACGGCGGCCGTCAGCGACAGGGCTGTGAGCAGCAGTGGATTTCTGAACATTTTCTCTCCTTTGTGGCGAATTTACCGTCTAAGGATGAGCAGTGAATATGATTTTCCAACGCCGGAAAGGCCCAGCGGCGTTGATGGATCATCGGTAGAGGCTTTTTATCTGATGAATATCGAGAGGGTTCGCCTGTTTTTAATTTAACAGGGCACTGAAAGGTGCCATGGGCACCGCTGAAGCAAGAAAAACTGAGGCAAGCACTCTAATAACAATACCATACCAGTAAACGGGGTTGTTTTTCAACCGCCTGACAGGCCTTTTCGCCCTGTGCGGTGAAATGCATGCTGGGCCGGTTATCGTCACGACTTATGAAATGTTCGCACATATTTGAATCAATACGCCGCTTCGAGGTGTTCATGCGGTGTCCTCCCATTTCATGATAAAATGCAATCTGATGGTTTCCCGGTGTGCCTGGAAAGATCAGCACTCAATCCCCGGAGATATTTTGTTGTAAAGTTCGACTGGGAGAAAATCTTTGCACGGTGACACATCGCCCCACGCTGCTGGCTGTCTATACGGGTGAAAAAAATTGACACCTGGGGATGGGTGTGGCAAATCAATCGATCGGTCTTGCATCTGCTTCGAGGAAGCCGTCTAACACCTAAATTGGAGGAAGCGTATGACGTTGGAAAATGTTTACAGAGAAGCAATGGCGCTGAATACCATCACCGACATGGGGAAACGGGAATCGGCGGCAAAAACCTTTTTTGAAAAACTGAACCGGACGACCCTGCCGGAAAAGTTCAACTGGGCAGCCGAGATCTTTGAAGGGATGCATGTCAAGGAGAGGGGAGATCAACTCGCATTGATCTGGACGGATCTGGTAACGGATGAGGAAAGCCGTTACACCTATAAAGAGCTGGCGGCCAACGGTAATAAATTTCTCAATTTTGCGAGGAAAAATGGCGTTGCCAAAGGGGACAATTTGTACATGCTCACCCCGATTGTTCCTGAAACATGGTTTGCATCGTTTGCGGGAATAAAAGGCGGCCTGGTATCCGTGCCCACAGCCACCTCCATGACGGAAAGAGAAATTCAATTCCGGTTCGAAGCGTATAAACCCGATGTGATTGTCGCCTTCGAGGGACTGACGGAGCTTGTGGACGATGCCCTGCGCAAAGCGGATTGCCTGCCCAAGGCCAAGATTGTTTTGGGGCAGAAAGCCGGTTGGGTCCCCTACGGCGAGATTGCGGTGGAATCACCTGAAGCGGCGCCCGCGGACGTGGGCAAGGACGATGTCCTGTTTTGCTTTTTCACATCCGGCACGACCGGTCTCCCCAAACGTGTCGGACACAGTGCCACATCCTACCCGGTCGGCCATTTGTCCACGGCCGTCATGCAGGGGCTCGAGCCAGGAGACGTTCACCATAACCTGAGTGCGCCCGGATGGGCCAAGTGGGCCTGGAGCAGCTTTTTCGCCCCTTTCAATTTGGGGGCCACGGCCACGGGTTTCAATTTTACCGCACTGGATGTCAAAAAGTATATCGCCACCATTGCCAAATACAACGTCAATTCCTTTTGTGCACCGCCCACCGCCTGGCGGGCGTTTGTAGGACTTGATCTGGGCAAGTTTGATTTCAGTGCCATGAAATATTCCCTGAGCGCCGGGGAACCCTTGAATCCCGAGGTGATCGAACAGTGGAAAAAGGCCACCGGGACCGAGATCAGGGATTTTTACGGCCAGACGGAATCGACCTGCATGATCGGCAATCCGCCCTGGATGGAAGGTAAAATGCGGTTTGGTTCTTTCGGTTATCCCTCCCCCATGTACGATGTGATTCTGACGGATGACGAAGGCCGCGAGATCAGCGCGCCAGACGTGACCGGGCACATCGTCGTCCGACTGAGCAACTGGCGCGCACTGGGGCTTTTCCATGAGTATATCGACGACACCGAAAAAACACGGGGCGCCTTTGTCAACAATATGTATTTTACCGGGGATAAAGCGTTTTTTGACAATGATGGCTACTGGTGGTTTGTCGGCCGGTCGGACGATGTCATCAAATCTTCCGACTATCGTGTCGGTCCGTTCGAAGTGGAAAGTGCGCTGGTCGAACATCCTTCCGTCATGGAAGCGGCCGTCGTGGGAAGCCCCGACCCCAACCGCTATCAACTGGTAAAGGCCTGTGTCATTTTGGCGGAAGGGTATGCACCGTCCAAGGCGCTTGCGCTGGAATTGTTTCAACACACCATCGATGTGTTGGCCAAATTTAAGATCCCCCGCATCATTGAGTTCGTGGAGGAATTGCCCAAAACCATCAGTGGCAAAATCCGACGGGTGGAACTTCGCGAGACCGAAGAAAAGAAGAAAGGGGATGGCGCTGTTTCGCCCAACGAATACTTTTACCATCAGTTCCCGGAACTGAGTGCCCGGAAAAAGTAATCGGTTTTCATTCGGCTTCACCCGGAATTGGCGCGCGGCCCAGCAGGCCAATTCCGGGTGGGGTGTTGGTTTTAAGCGCCATCCGATGTCACGCGCCTGTAAACGTCTGGTCCGTATTACCTATCACACTCGAAAATCCCAGCTAAATTTCTGGATACTGTGAAACACCACCTCAGGGCAGTGGCCGGTATGACGTCGCCGCTTTTCCTGTTCAATGATCAACGTATCTTGAAAAGGGGAATGGAAGACGGGCAGAGATCATTCATTTGGGCCAGGTCTTTTTCCGCACAGTAGCCTTTGTCGGCGTAACCCGCCGCTAGGCCTTTGGTCGTGATGACCTGGATGTGCGTATGGTAGAACCAGTTGCCGTTTTCGTGGAAGTCGCCAATCGCGGCAAATGGGTCGCCGGCCGCAAAGGTCTTTCCCTCGACCGGGAGTTCCGTTTTGCAGAGATGACCGTAGAGACTGTAAAAGGTTTCGAACTGTGGATTGGCATGTTTCAGGAGAACAAAGCCGCCATAGTTGCCCTCACCGGCTTCATAACCGGTTGTTTCCACAACGGCGTCCAGCGGTGTGTGCAGCGGCGTGCCTAACGGTACGATGACATCGAGCCCCAGGTGGAGAAACCGCTGTTCGGCCACCATCTGGGGGCAGTCGCCCAAGAGAGTGTCGCGGCGCTCGAGATAAGGGGCCACGCCCCACCGGTGGCCCCCTTTGGCCATTTCGGCTTCCAGTATGGCCTGCAGGCCCGTCTGGTCACGGGCATCGCGGCCTTCCAGCAAGTGACTTGTCAACGAAAGATCCGCTATGTATGGATCGCCCTCCAGACCGTTGAATACCGGACAATGTCGAACGCTGTCGCTGTATAGCAAAAACGGATAGTACATGGGATATCTCTTTCAAGAAAGCGCAAATGCTGTTGATTTTTTAAGGCCCGTCACCGGTACAACCGGTTTCCCATCGTCGTCGGTGGTCACGTTCGCTGGCCAGGTGAATGCCGGGTTCATGCCCTTGTAGTATGCGAGGTCGTAAGGGGCCAGCGTTACCGAAAGGTCTTCGCCCTCCCCCGTGACAGCCGACGTCAAACCGAAGTCAACTTCCCCCAGGTCTGTGCCGATGACGTAACGGGGGATTTCGCGGCCGCTTCCCTCGCGGCGCACGCGGGTGGCGATGTCCACGACGTCGTAGAGGTTGACCGGATGTTGCGCATTCCATGATGTCTGCAGCGGCTGTCCGGCCAGGTAGAGGTGATGAAACTCGATGCCGGCCTGCCGGTACCCGTAGGCCAGTGCGTTGATGCTGTCCGGCGTGTCATTGACGCCTCCCAGCAGCGGGGTGTTGCTGTAGACGGTGATGCCGCGGTTGTTGAGGCGGCGTACGATGCGGGCATGCGCCGGTTGTATTTCCGCGGCGCGCAGGAACTGCGTTTCGATTTCGAGGCGCAGCGGGGTGACAATGCTCAGGCGGTTCAAGCTTCCCAGGCAATCGATAACCGCGGGCGTGAAAGCTTCCGGGTGGTAGGCGAAACGGAGGCTACGCAGCCGGACGGCATTGACATGGGGCATGTCCTGAAGTGCCCTGACAATGCGGGTAATGTGGAAGAGTTCGTCGACGGCGTCTTTTTGGGAAGCAATGACGACGTCGGTGATCCGTTCGTCATCACGAATGTAGGCCAGGTCGCCGGTTGGCGTTTCCGCTTCGACCGCGACACGGGTTTCGTGCAGCCGTGAGATTGAGGTTACGCCGGTCGAAACGATCGACATGCGGGTCCGCTGGTCGGCCAGGATATCCGGCACCAATGCGGCGTTGGTGTCGATCAGGGGCGGCCGGTCGCCTTCGGTTCTGGGTGGCCGCGATCCCAGAAAGAGGGCGGGGTCACCGATTTTGGCCATGTACTGGATATCGATGGTACCTTCCGCGTTGACCCGCATGTTGCTGAGTTTGTCGGCCAGCGGGGCAAAGGATTTGAAATAATCCGGCGTATACGGGCTGCGGATCCAGATGAAGTCGTCGTTGTCAACCACGGGTTCGACGGCCCAGCCGCTGGTATGCCAATCCATCTTGCCGATGGGCGTGGCGGTGCAGATCCGGGGGATGACGCGGTCGGAAAGATGTGCCCGCAGGTAATGGCCCACCGCGAGGCCCTTTGAAATCGGGGACCAGTACACACTGTTGCCGTGGATCGGGCTGCAGGGGATATAGATGTAATGCAGTTCCGCGCCGGCCCCCCGCAGCAGGCTGAAAAGTTCCACAAGCTCTGGGCCGGTGTCATTGCAGTTGTTTAAAAAGGGTGTTTGGACATAGACCGCAATGCCGCTTTGCACCAACTCGGTGATGATGGACAGGCTCTGGGGTGATATCTCGTCGGGATGAATGAAGTGGGTGGCCACTTCCATTCGTTTGCCGCGTTCCTGGAGTTCCAGGTTTTTACGTTTGAGGTAGGTGAGGTAGGCGCCGTCCTCCGCCAGAAACAGCGGCGGGTAGTAGGCGATGGAGCGGGTGGCCAGGCGCAGGGTCTGGACGTGGTCGACTTCCATGAGCCCGTCGATGGCGGCGGCCATGTTGGCCCGGTTCATAAAGGGATCGCCGCCGGTGATGACAATCTCCTTGATGGCCGGCGAACGGCGGACGTGATCGACGGCTTTTCGCACGTCCGCGACCGTAGGGTTGGTCTCGTTACGCGATTCCTTGTGCTTGCGGAAGCAAAACCGGCAGTACACGGGGCAGCTCATGTTGAGAAGAAAAATCACCCGGTTGGCATACATCTGCTCCAAGAGGCCCTGGTGAAACTGGCCGATCCAGGTGTTGGTGTGGCCCACCGAATCCAGCTCTTCAACAAAGGGCAGGTATTGGTAGGCCACGTTCCCGGATACCCGCATCTGGCGGATGGTGTGCATGCTCAGACGGACTGGATACGTTTCCATGACCTGCTGCATGTCGGCCCGTTCGGCTTCCGGCACGCGGATGTTGGTCAGTTTTTCGAGCTGATCGACGGTTTTGACCGATACGAATTTATCGCCCGGGAGCAAAACCTCTAAAATGGCGACGAGCAGTCGGCTGGGCAGGGTGATACCGTTAACGGCAATGGCAGTGGTTCCGTCTGCTTTTCCCAGAAGTGCGAGCAACTCAGAGAAAAATCCATTTGGATTGTCCCGATAGTTGCAGGCCTCGAGCAGTCTTGCAAGTCTGGCGTGTCCGTCGCCGGATCCGATCGTTGCAAGAAACGTTTCGCCGACAAGGGCCTTGGTGCCAAAATGGTCAAGGAAGCGCGTGAGGGCGTCAATTAAATCAGCGAGGGGCACCTGATTGGCTTCCCCTGAATTCTCGAAAACAACTCCGACGAAAGCCTCTTCTCGCGGCATCGTTCCCCTCCCTTGTTGTGAATGAATGAAAATTAGTAATTGACATTCATTTTAAGATCTGGCATATGTGCACTATAATAGTAATAAACATTCTAATATAGTACACATTAAATCATCCCAAAACCGAATGTCAAAAGGAAAATACTATTTTTCAAAATCCTTGGAAAAGGGGTTGAATATCCTGACCCTTTTTAACAGGGATGTCCCTGTGTTGACCCAGAGTGAAATCGCAAAAATCCTGGGGCTCAACATGACCTCAACCTACCGTTACATCAACACGCTGGTGGAGTTGGGGTATCTTGAAAAGAACGCCAAAACCAAGGAAATCCGACCTGCGTTCCTAAGTCTGGCACTCTGCACCAATTTGATGGGGGCCACCGATCATCTGAAGATGATCAAAGAAATTGTGGATCGGATCCACCGTGAAAACAATATCAGCATCGATGTGGCGTTTGTGTTGGATGATGCCCTCGTGCGCATCTACCATCGGGAGGCGGAGGAGACATTGACGTATCGTCTGCCGGATGTTTCCAAAAACTGCCTTCACAACACGGCTCTGGGGAAAGCCTATCTGTCGAGCCTATCCGACGAACGGCTCGCGGAAAAGATTGCCCCGATGGTGCTCGCTGAGCGCACGGAAAAGACCATTACCGATAAGGACAGGCTGCTGAAGGAAATACGGGCGACCCGGGCGCGCCAGTTTTCCATGTGTACGGAAGAGTACCTGCCGGGCCTGCTGGCCATCGGAGCGCCCCTGTACGATCCGGTCAGCGGCGAGGGCGTGGGGGCGATCTCCTTTGATTTTTCGGTCCTGCAACAGAACGCTTCGGAAATCATGGCCAAGTATGGCGACATGATCAGAGAAACGGCCAGGACCCTATCGCAACTTATACCGGAGGAGGAAGGCCGCAGATCGAGATAACATCAGGTGGCGGCCTTCTGCGGAGTATTCTTGTGTTATATTTTCCAGTGCACCAGTTTCAATCAATATCTTCCATTTCTACTTTTTTATGTGTGCGACCGAAGACATCGAATGACAATATCTTCACGCGCTTAAAACGAGAGTCCAATAGGGCGCCTTGATTTTTTAAGGCTTATCCGATAAGGGTTTGGATGAATCCCCTTCGTAAATCTCATCCATTAGGGCGGCATCCATGAAATCTGACAGTTGGAAACCATGGGCACTTCTGGCGCCATCCATGAGCGCTGTTTTTCTTCTCTTGGTCATACCGGTGTGTTTCGTCATCGTCTACAGCTTCTGGCTGCGCGCCCCAAGCGGGGCCGACATCCCGGCCTTTCAGTTCGGAAATTACGCCAAGTTCTTCGAAGATTTCTTTTACCCCAAGATTCTGATTCGTACGATCCGCATCGCGTTTGAGACCGTTTTTCTCTGCGTTGTCATGGGATATATCCCCGCCTACTTTTTCTACCGAAGCACAACCCGCTATAAACAGGTATTTCTGCTGCTCATCATGCTGCCCTTCTGGGTCAGCTTTATCATTCGCACCATGAGCTGGATCAATATCATGGGCGATACGGGACTGATCAATCACTTCCTGCTGAAAATCGGACTGATTGAGACGCCCATTTCCATGCTCTACAATGAATTCACGGTCCTAATGGGGCTGATCATGTATCTGCTGCCGTTCATGGTGCTCAATATCTATGTCAGCCTGGAAGGTATCGACAAAAGCCTGCTCGAAGCCGCGCGCTGCATGGGCTGCACCGAATGGCAGGCTTTCCGTGAAGTCACGCTGCCCTTGAGCCTGCCGGGGGTCAGTGCCGGTTGTCTGCTGGTTTTCGTATTGACGGCCGGCACCTATCTGCCTCCCATGATCCTCGGCGGCCCCGGCAACGACATGATCGCCAATCTTATATTCAAACGGGTGATCGGCACGCTGGACTGGCCATTCGGCTCGGCCATCAGCGTAATCCTGTTATCGCTCCTGTTCGTGATCGTGTGGACCTACAATCGGTATTTGGGCATCAACCAGATCTTCAAAAGCTTTCAGGGGAACTGACCCATGCGACAATTTTCATTGGGATGGTCACTGATCCGGCTCTATACGATTCTGGTCTACGTCTTCATGTTCGCACCCATCGTGGTGGTCATCGTGTTGTCCTTCAACCCGAAGCAGTTCGGCATTTTTCCTATGGAGGGCGTCAGCTTCCGCTGGTTCATCAAGCTGGCCCAGAACGAATCCATCATTGAGGCGTTTCAAAATTCCCTCATCCTGGGATCGATGACCGCCGTTATATCTACAGGCATTGGCATTATGGCGGCCCTGGCCTTTATCCGCTTCGAGTTTCCAGGAAAAAACACCCTCAACACCCTGCTGCTCTCGCCCATCATGATTCCGGAAGTGGTCCTGGGGGTGGCCCTGTTGTTGTTTCTGCGCTGGCTGCAACAGCCCAAGAGTTTTGCGCTGCTGCTGATCGGACACGTGGTTCTGACGCTTCCCTATGTGCTGCTGATCGTCCAGGCCCGCCTGGTGGGCATACGAAAAGAATACGAAGAGGCCGCCAAATCACTAGGGGCCAATGCCTTTCAGACTTTCCGGGAGATCACGTTTCCATTGCTGCTGCCGGCGATTCTGGCCGGCGCCCTCTTTTCTTTCACCATTTCCTTCGATGACATCACCGCGACCCTCTTCTGGGCCACTGCCCAGAACCAGACCGTGCCGGTCAAAATCTTCAGCATGCTGCGCAATTCCATCAGCCCGGAGATCAATGCACTAGGGGCCGTCATGATCGTGCTGACCGTGACCACGCCCCTGCTGGCCGGCTATTTATCCCGCAAGTTTTCCAAGTTTAAACCCTGACCGTTAAATCAACAGCCGAAAGGAGCAACCCATGGCCAACGTAACAAAAGACAAACTGAATCGGGTATACGAGGCGTATCGCAACGGCAAGATAAGCCGGCGCCACTTTATCAAATACCTTGGACTGGCCGGCGCGTCCATCGGACTGATGGGATCGCCTTTTGCCGGTGCCGTCCGGGAAGCCTGGGCGGCCAAGTCCATCCGCTTCGACGGGTGGGGCGGGGTGGTATCGGAAGCCTTCCGCGAACACGCTTTCAAGCCTTTTACCACGGCCACGGGCATCGAGGTCATTGACGGTGAATTTGGTGACATGAATTCCTATCTGACCCGGGTCAAGGCCTCCTATCCGCCCGGCGGCGAGTTCAACATCGCCCACCTCAGCGCGGTCTACGACTATGCGCGCTATGCCGAGTTGGGTTTCGCCTCCGTTCTGGATGAAGGCAAGATTCCCAATCTGAAAAATGTCATGCCGGCCATGATCAAACCCTTGCGGGACATCACGAAAGGGACCCTTTCGGCGGTTCCCTATGACTTGGGGCAAACCGGCATCGCCTACAACACCAAATACATCAGCAAGGAGAAGGCCCAAAAGCTGGGTGTCGCCCTCTTGTGGGATAAGGAACTGAAAGGTAAGCTGGGCAGCTGGAGCGGCGATTTCCGCACCAACATGTGGTATGCGGCCCTCTACACCGGCCAAGAACCCAACAACATGCAAGATCTCGATGCCGTCTGGACGGCCCTGCGGGAGCAGCGGGACCTACTGAAAAAATACTGGGCCTCCGGCGCCGAGTTGATGAGCCTGCTGGCCAACGAGGAAATCTACGCCACAGTGGCCTGGTCCGGGCGGGTGGCGGCCTTGCAGCAGGAAGGCCATCCCATCGGATATCTCTCCCCCAAGGGCACCTACTCCTGGATGGAATATCTTTTCGTCCTGAAAGGCACTGATATGGATGTCGCCCAACAACTGCTGAACTTCATGCTGGAGCCCGCCGCAGCGATTGCCGTGGCCGAAGGGCAGAATTATCCCCCCAGTCTGGATCCGACCAAGGTCGAGCTGTCCGAGAAGATCAAAAAGATGCCGGCTTTCGACCCCACCGGCAAGTTGGACGGTTACCTGTTCGCGGTGCCTTCTTATTGGAATGCTTCGCAGGTGGAATGGACCGAGAAGTGGGATCGGATCATGGCAGGCAGCTGATGTTGGTTTCTAAACGGCGTCTTGCGGTCCATACCGGTGTTCTTGCGATGTTGGAATCCTCGCCGCAGCCCCGGCTGCGGTTCCAACATCACTGCGGCTTTGGTCTGAACCGCAATCCACCGCCCAGAAACCAACATTCTTGAGTTTTATCGCTTTGCGATGAAGACATTATGGCGTCGCTGAAGTTGGTCTACCCCTTGGTTTGCCAACTTCGGAGCGTAAACGTTCCAACAAGGGAGACAGGGTAACGTGGCGACCGGCAAGAAACAGCCTATAGTCCAGTTCAAAGGCATCATGAAGCGGTTCGGCAAGGTTGTCGCCGTCGAGAAAATGGACTTCGATATCGAGGAGGGCAGCCTGGTGACCCTGCTGGGCCCTTCCGGGTGCGGCAAGACCACCCTGCTGCGAATGGTGGCCGGGCTGGAGGAGCCCACTGAAGGCGATATCTTCATCAAAGGGGTCCGAATCAACGACACCCCGATCCACAAGCGCAACCTGGGCATGATCTTTCAGAACTACGCCCTGTTTCCCCACAAAACCATCTTTGAGAACGTGGCCTTCGGTCTGAAATATCGCGATGTGCCCAAGGAGGATGTCACGAAAAAGGTCACCCGGGCCCTGGAAATGGTGCGCCTGCCCGGGGTGGAGAACCGTATGCCCAGCCAACTTTCGGGCGGTCAGCAGCAGCGCATTGCCATGGCGCGGGCCATCGTGATCGAGCCGGACGTTCTTCTGATGGACGAACCGTTATCCGCACTGGATGAAAATCTGCGGGAGGAAATGCGCCGTGAAGTGGACAATCTCCAGCAGATGCTGGGCGTTACCACGATTTTCGTCACCCATGACCAGCGCGAGGCGCTTAGCATGTCGGACAAGATCCTGGTCATGAAAGACGGCCGCAAACAGCAGGAAGGCCCTCCGGAGGTGGTCTACAACGAACCGAACAATCATTTTGTGGCCGATTTTTTGGGCCATTCCAATTTTATCAAAGGGGAAGTGGTGGCGGTGAGCGACCAACATGTGGACGTGCGCATCGAAACCGGCGATGTCCTTTTTGCGGAAAACAAGGGGGGCTTCTCCAAGGGCGATGCCGTGGAGATGATCGTTCGTGCCCAGCGCTTCGACGCCTTTCCCATGGAAGAATTTGAGCCCACGGAGGGGTTGAACCACTTCGAGGGCCGCATCAAGGACCGCAGCTATATGGGCGGGGAAGTCAGCTACTTTATCGAACTGGGCAATGACCGTGAAATCCATGTCATCAGTATGATGCGAACGCGGATCTACAATCTCGGTGAGGCAGTCAGCGTCCAGGTTGCGCCGCACCACTGCCATCTTATTCCTCTGGAATGAGCTTGCGGCCAGAAATTTTTGGCTCTATCTTGGAGAGTAAACCTGAAAGCTGACCCTGTCGTTTTCAGGTTTTGATTTTGGGGCGGCACGGCCAGTTGCCTTCCGTCCCGCAGCACCCATCGCATCACGGTCACAGAGGAGCAAAGGTATGCTAAGACTGGATCGGATCGCCAACGGTTTCCTGGACCGCTATCCGGATCGTGTTCTAACCATTGATTCCCACACCCAGGGGGAACCCACCCGATTGCTCATTGGCGGGCTGGGCCCCATGCCCGGCGACACCATGAAAGCCAAGCGGGACCATTTCGAATCCCATTTCGACACGGTGCGCATGCTGCTCACCCGCGAGCCCCGCGGGCACCGGGGCATCATGGCGGCGGTGGTCACCGAACCGGTCAGTCCGGAGGGACAATTCGGCCTGTTTTATATGGACGCCCGCCGCTACCCCTACCTATGCGGCCATGCCACCATCGGGGCCGTGGCCACGCTGGTCGAAGCCGGCGCATTGGAGACCGAGGATGGCGACCGTCAGATCGTGGTGGACACGCCTTCCGGACCACTGAGCGCCCATACCCGTATCCAAGAGGGACGCGTTGTTTCCGTGGCGATTGACATGGTGCCCTCCTTTGTTTTTGACACCGACCGTGAGCTGGCTATCGAAGGGTTCGGCAAGGTCCCCGTCGATCTGGTCTGCGTGGGTGGTTTTTTTGCCATGGTGTCGGCCAGCGCTCTCGGTATCGAACTGGTCCCGGCCAACCGGCCCAAGTTGATTCCCCTCGGCATGGCGGTAATCGAGGCGGCCAATAAAGCCTTTCGCGTTTACCATCCTATTCGGCCGGAAGTGAACACGGTGGATGTGGTGGAGTTCTATGACGAAGATCCTCGAACGGAAACCGCCCGGGGGGCGGTGATTTACGGCGAATCCCATATGGACCGCTCTCCCTGCGGCACCGGCACCACGGCCAAGATGACCTTGCTGCACCACCGGGGGAAGCTCAATCCCGGCGAGATTTATAAAAATGCCGGTCCCCTGGGCACGGTGTTCGAAGGTCAGATCGTTCAAACGCTGCCCATCGGCGAATTCCAAGGTATCATGGGGCAGATCCGCGGCACGGCTCAGGTGACCGGCTATCATCAGTTCGTGCTGGACGACCTGGACCCCTTCCCCAAAGGATTTCTGCTATGACCTCTGTTTTATCAACACCTGACCGCATTCTTTTCAACGGCCGCATTGCCGAACCGAATGAGCGGCAATCGCCCGCATCGGCCTTAGCCGTTGCTCGGGGCCGCATTCTGGCCATCGGCACGGACCAGGACATACAGGAGCAGGCCGGGGCGGATACGGAAGCGATCGATCTCGAGGGCCGGTTAGTGGTGCCGGGATTTGTGGACACGCACATCCACTTCTACGAATGGGCCCTCAAGCGCCGGGACATGGCGCTGGACGACATTTCCTGTTTAGAGGAATTGCTGGCACGCGTTCGGCAGGTGGCGGCCGAATGGCCGACGGGACAGTGGATCATGGGGCATGGCTGGAACGAAACCGACTGGACCGCTCCGCACATGCCCACCCGGGAAACCCTGGACCGCGCCGCCCCGGACCACCCGGTCCTGCTGTGGCGCTGCGATCTGCACCTGGCCGCCGCCAATACGGCGGCGTTGCAGCGGGCCGGGATCGACGCGGGCACGCCGGATCCCCCCGAAGGCCGCATCGAGCGCGATGGCCGGGGAATCCCCACCGGCATTCTGCGCGAGCTGGCCATCAATCTCGTACGCCAGGCGGTGACCCCGCCCAAAGCCGACGAGGTGACGGCCGCCTATGAAGATGGGATCCGGGCCTTGCATCGACGGGGGATCACCGGCATTCACGACATTCGCTTGATGGCCGACAAGGACGGGGTCCGGGCGTTTCAGGCTTTCCAGACCCTCGAAAGGGACAACCGCCTGGATCTGCGCTGCTGGGTAACCCAGCCGGGACACCAGTTGGACGACATGATTGGCCTCGGGCTGCGTTCGGGCTTCGGCAACGACCGGCTGCGGGTCGGTCACATGAAATTTTTCTCCGACGGCGGCATGGGGGCCCGCACGGCCTGGATGATCGACCCCTATTTGGATGCCGGTTGCGGCATGCCCATGGTCGACATGGAAACCTTGGCGCAGGATATCGAAAAGGCGGATGCGGCCGGCCTGGCGGTCATGGTGCATGCAGTGGGGGATCGCGCCAACCGGGAGTTGATCGATATTTTCGAAGGCCTTGAAGCGCGTCGCCGGCAATCCGGACAACCTGCGCCTTTCGTTCCCCATCGCATCGAACACGTCCAGATGATCCGGCCCGAGGATGCCGATCGTTTGGGGAGACTTCCCTTGGCCCTATGTGTGACCCCGGCCAACATGCTGCTGGACATAAATCTCATCGATGCGGCCGTGGGGGATAAAGGCCGCTGGGCCTACGATTTTCGGAGGTTGATGGATACCGGGGCGCCGGTCATGTTCAGCTCCGATTGCCCGGTTTGCGATCCAGCCCCCCTTCTGGGCATGCATGCCGCCGTGGCGCGCCGCCGCACCGACGGAAGCCCGGAGGCGGGGTGGTATCCGGAATCCCGGGTCACCGTCCGCGAAGCCCTGGATGCCTACACGTCGGTTCCCGCCGCCGTTCACCGCACCGAAGATCTCGGTGTCATCGCCCCCGGCAAGCGGGCGGACCTGGCGGTCCTGAGCGAGGATATCCTGTTACAGCCTTCTCCCTGGCTACCTGATGTAAGGGTGGATATGACGCTGTTCGACGGCCGCATCGTACATCGGAATTTCTGAAGAATGATGTCCAAAAAGTTAGAACCATGAAGAACATGAAGGACATGAAGAAGAGAAAAACCATCATGGGTTTGGTTTCGATAGTAAATGGTCCAAGACCCATTCTCCTGCATAGGCTGGAATTTTGTCGAAAACAACAGCGTTGGTTGAATAAAGGACGCACTCGTCGCTGCGACGGTCTTTATTTAAAATGCGAAGATTTTTCCTTCATGATCTTCATGATCTTCATGGTCAATGCTTTTAGTTTTTCATGCTTGGAGTAACCAATGCCTCAGATTGCAACGCGGCTCGCTAATTTTAATGAATCCGTGATTCGGGAGATGACCCGGGTGGCCAACCGGTATGGCGCCATCAACCTTTCCCAGGGCTTTCCGGATGCCGATCCGCCCCCGGAGGTTCTCGCCGCCGGCAAGAAGGCCATGGCGGAAGGCCCTCACCAGTATGCCGTCACCTGGGGGGCGCCGCGCTTCCGGGAGGCGCTGGCCCGGAAACAGCGGCACTGGATGGGCATCGACCTGGATCCCGATGCGCACCTCGTGGTGACTTGCGGGAGCACCGAGGCCATGATGTGTGCCATGATGACGGCCTGCAACCCCGGCGACAAGGTGATCATCTTTTCGCCATACTACGAGAACTACGGCGCCGCTGCCATCCTGAGCGGCGCCCGGCCGATCTACGTGCCCCTGCATCCGCCGGAGTTTGTCTTCGATCGGCAGGAACTGCGGTCCGCTTTTTTACAGAACCCCAAAGCCCTGGTGCTGTGCAATCCTTCCAATCCCTCCGGTAAGGTCTTCTCCCGGGAGGAGCTCGAATTCATCGCCGAGCTGGCTCAGTCCTACGACGCCTTTGTCATCACCGACGAAGTCTATGAACACATTGTCTACCGACCCCACTGCCATCGCTACATGGCGTCCCTGCCGGGCATGTTCGAGCGAACCATCTCCTGCAGCTCGCTGTCCAAGACCTACAACATGACCGGGTGGCGCCTCGGCTATGTGATCGGCCCGGAGACGGTGATGGCCGGCGCCCGCAAAGTCCACGATTTTCTCACTGTCGGCGCGGCGGCACCGCTCCAGGAGGCTGCCGTGCCCGCCCTTCAATTGCCTCTGGCGTACTATGCCACTCTCCAGGAGGATTATACCCGCAAACGGGATTTTTTTCTGGGCTGTCTGGACGAGGCCGGTCTGGTCTACACCAAACCCCAGGGTGCCTATTACGTCATGGTGGACTGCACGGCCTTTGGGGTCAAGGACGACCGGGAATTCTGCCGTTGGATGGCCAGGGAGGTGGGTGTGGCGGCGGTGCCGGGATCGAGTTTTTTTCACGAGCCGGTCAACCATTTAATCCGGCTGCATTTTTCGCGTTCCGAAGCCATCCTCGCCGAGACCGGCAAACGCCTGCAAAAACTCAAGTCCCTGGCGTGAAGCAATGGACACCATCGAGACCATCCACGATGCGCAGGTTCAGCATGGGCCCCACAACGATCGTATCTATGTGATGCAGTTGAATGGCGCCGACCCGCATCGTCTTATCACGACCCTGGAAGATCTCGCCCGACAGAAGGGCTACGGCAAGATATTCGCAAAAGTCCCGGAACCGGCCTGGCCGGCCTTCCAATCCGCCGATTACGTCGCAGAAGCCGTCGTCCCCGGATTCTTCAGCGGCCGAACCGACGGTTATTTCATTTCCAAATATTTCTCCGAGGGAAGGCAAAAGGACCACACGCTTGAAAAACGCTTGGGGGTTGCCAGGCCGGCGGGAGAAGATAGCGTGGGGCCTATCCGCAGCGGCCGCTGGGCAACGCGTCATGTCGTTGCCTGCCAAGCGTCGGATGCCGAGCAGATGAGTGACATCTACCACAAGGTCTTTCGAACCTATCCCTTCCCGATTCAGAAGCCGGGTTATTTAAAACGCATGATGAAAGAGGGGCTGCGTTATTTTTGCATTCGCATTGATGGCAGGATCGCCGCCATCGCTGCCGCGGAAATCGACTTTCGCAATGAAAATGCGGAAATGACCGATTTCGCGACCTTGCCGGAATGGCGGGGCTTGGGGCTGGCCGGGCTGCTGCTGCGCCACATGGACCGCAAGATGCGTGACCGCGGCATCAAAACCGCCTACACGATCGCCAGGGCGGCATCGCACGGCATGAATGCTGTTTTTCGAAACAAACGATATCTCTACGCCGGCCTGTTGAAAAACAACACCCAGATTAGCGGACAGATCGAAAGCATGACGGTCTGGTACAAGCCGTTGCACGGCCAGGCAGAATAAACCCGGCGGTTGACCCCGTGCTCCACCGGCTTCACGACCTGGCCGGTGGGCGCTTTCAACGTCTGGATATGGGATTGCTTCATTGTTTTTCGATCGTCACGACACTATTACAGCCGTGGTTCAAGTGGTCTCTTCCAGCAGCCGGTGTAGGGTTTCGATCGTGTCGGCCTCGGCGGCTGATTTATCCTGGCGCCAGCGCAAGATGCGGGGAAAGCGCACCGCCACGCCGGATTTGTGGCGGGACGATTTGCGGATTCCCTCAAAAGCGATTTCGAATACCAGCTCCGGCTGGACCGAGCGCACCGGGCCGAAGCGCTCTCTTGTATGGCGCTGGATGAAACGGTCCACCTGGCGGATTTCGGCATCGTTCAGTCCGGAATAGGCCTTGGTAAACGGAACCAGTGAATCTCCCTGTCGCACGGCAAAGGTGTAGTCGGTGTAAAGGCCGGCCCTTCGACCATGACCCCTCTGGGCATAGATCAAAACCGCGTCCACGGTGAGAGGATCGATTTTCCACTTCCACCAGTCGCCTCGTCGCCGTCCTACGCGATAGACGGAGTCACGCCGCTTGATGATAAACCCCTCCACACCGCGGCGGCGCGACTGCGCCTGCAAGGCCGCGAATGTCTTCCAGTCTGGGGCGGTCACCTCGGGTGAGGCTATCAGGTGGTTTACGGGAAGGTCCACCAGCAGAGCGCCTAAAACGGCTTTCCGTCGATGCAGAGGACGGTTGCGGAAATCATACCCCTCGTGTTCCAGGATATCGCAGGCCATGAATACCACCGGGACTTCCTTTAAGAGCTTCCGACCTGCTGTCTTGCGGCCGATGCGGCGCTGGAGTTCCCCAAATGGCAAAGGCCGGTTGGCCTGCCAGGGCAGGATTTCTCCGTCGAGCACCGTGCCGTTGGGCAGGTGTGCGGCGCCTTCAGCGATTTCCGGATATTTGCGGGTAACCAGTTCTTCCCCCCGTGACCAAATGAATATCTGATCCTCGCGCCGAATGACCTGGCCCCGGATACCGTCCCATTTCCATTCCACCAGCCAGTCGCCGGGACTCCCCAGGGCCGCAACGTCGTCTTCGAGGGGGTGGGCCAGAAAAAATGGGTAGGGACGGCTGATATCGGCGTCCCGGGTATCCGGGGAGAGGAGGTGCCGCAAGGTATCCGGTGTGGGCGGCCAATCGCCCATGAGGCGATGGGCGATAACCGGCCCGTCGACCCCACTGAAACGGCTCAATGCGCGCACCACCAGACGTTGGGAAACGCCGACCCGGAAACCGCCGGTGATAAGCTTATTCCAGACGAAGCGCTGGGATTCGTCCATCTGCCGCCAGGCGGCCAGGATGGCACGCTGTCGGTCTTCGATAGCCTTTTCCCGCAGGGGGAGGAGATGGTTCTGAACCCAGACATGCAGGGGGCGGTCGCTGCCGACTTCAGCGGCCGGGAGCAACAGGGTGATGGTTTCGGCCAGATCACCGACGACATCGTAACTGGTCTCGAAAAGCCAGTCCGGTACCCCGGCCAGATCGGCGGCCCAGGCCATCAACTGGCGCGTGGGCACCGTCCGGGGTGGTTGGCGCCCCACCAGAAATCGGATCGCCCAGATGGCATCCTCGGCCGGCGCTTGCCGGAAATAGTCCACCATGGCATCCACTTTGCGATTGGTGCTGGTGGTTTCATCCATACGGCGGTAGAGTTCGGCGAACGCTTTCACGGAGATCCTCCGGCCGAATGGTTGCCATCCGCGGCCGGGATCGGCAGGGTTTCGGCCTGGAGACCCTTTTCCTGCAGCCAGCGCGCCATTTCGTAGGCATAGCCATGGGTCAGCACGATGGTCTCGGCTCTGGTGGCGAAAATGGTGCGCACCAGACCATCCCAGTCACTGTGGTCGGAGAGCACAAACCCCCGGTCAACAGCCCGGCGGCGGCGGTTGCCGCGGATGCGCATCCAGCCGGAAGCAAAGGCCCGGGATCGCTGCGGGAAGCGTTTCAACCAGGCCGGGTGATCGGCCGAGGGCGGGGCGATAACCAGAGCCTCTTTCAGGAGTGCAAGGTTGTTTACTTCTCCAACATGACGGGTGTCGGGCAGTGAAATGCCGGTTTCCCGATAGCACTGGTTGATTTTCTCGACGGCACCGTGGGTCAGGACGGGCCCTAAAGCGGACCCCAGGCCTGCCAAAACTCGCTGGGCTTTGCCCAGGGCATAGGCGAACAAGATGCTGGTGCGCCCCTCGGCACGGTTGGCCTGCCACCAGGATCGGATGTCGCGGAGGACATCCTCCTGGCGGGGCCATTTGAAGATGGGCAAGCCAAAGGTGGATTCACTGACAAACGTGTCGCAGCGAAGGGGCGCCAAAGGCGCACATGTGGGATCGGGACCGTCCTTGTAGTCGCCGGATACCACAACGACCTGGCCGTCCCGCTCGATGCGAACCTGCGCCGACCCCAGGATGTGACCGGCCGGATGCAGGGAAAGTTCGACGCTATTGATTCTCAGTGTTTCACCGTAGGCAAGATCCTGAATCCTCTTGCCAGGGCCGAGCCTGGCCCGCAGCAGGGAGCGGCTGTCCCGGGCACACAAATAGGATTGGCAGCCCCAACGGACATGATCCGCATGGGCGTGGGTAATCACGGCGCGTTCAACCGGTAACCGGGGGTCAATGTAGAAATCCCCTTCGCGGCAATAGAGACCGGCGGGTGTGGTTGCGATGATGGCGTTTGTCACCGACATTGCTGCTGCTCCAGTGTATACGACAGGTCTTCTCATGCTTTGTTCGCTGCATCTAATGGCGGCGCGACAAAACCGTGTTTCCTACATTGGTTAAACATGATGCCGGTTTGGCGTCAATCAATTGGTGATGGGGGATATTGCAGAGGATGTCGGAAAAGAGGGGAGACATTCGGCGGGTTTTTTCGGCCACGTTGCCAGAAGACGTCAGGTGGTGCGCTGCCAGTCAAGGTCCTCGTGGCCAATGCAGATCCGTCCCCGTGAATCGATGAAGCGCGGTGCCTGTTCCGAACATCGGTCGGTCATCAGCCGCGGGGCCGGATAGCGGAGACAATTACGAATCCATGGGATGGATACTTGAAAATACGGTAATGCTTCGTACCTTTTACAAAAGTCATTAGTCAAATGAGGATTCAAGTCAACGCACCATAGGAGGTCGACATGGTCGATTTGAAAAATATCAAGCCGGAAGCCGTTTCCTCGGCGCTCGAAATGGCCAAGGGGTATCGCTTGCACAATGAACCCGACGAGGCCGAAAGCATCTGCCTGGACATTTTGGCAGTGGATTCAGACAATCAGGACGCTCTGATCACTATGCTCCTGGCCGTTACGGATAAGTTCGCGGAAGGTGCGCTGCAACCCAATTTCGAGAAAGCCCGGGAAATCGTGGCCCGGCTCAGCTCGGCCTACTGCAAATCCTATTACACGGGGATTATTTTTGAGGCCAGGGCCAAATATCATCTCAAGCTGGGTGCACCGCGATCCGGCAACGTGGCCCACGCCTGGTTTGTGAAAGCCATGGCGGCCTACGGGGAGGCCCTGGCCGGATGCGATCCCGACAATCAGGATGCCGTGCTGCGCTGGAATTCCTGTGCCCGTTTCATCAACAACCACCCGGATGTCAAGCCCGATGATGACATCCAAAGGGAGATGTTGCTGGACCCTTTTGAAACACCCCACTGACTTGGTGAAGTTCTAATCTGGAACGTATCGGCAATCATGTGTTGCTTTCCATAACGCGTTTTGTCTTTGAATGCGATCAACCCTGGAAATATCAAAACATCTCAATGTACCGGCGCCGCTAGTTTGGCGCCTGATTACCGATACCCGGACGTGGCCCCACTGGGGGCCAACCGTTCGGGCGGTGGACACCCCGGAACGGTTCATCCGCGCCGGTTCCACTGGACGCATCCAGACGCCGCTCGGTTTCTGGCTGCCTTTCTCGATCAGGGCCTTTGAACCGGGGCGTTACTGGGACTGGCGGGTGGCAGGGGTCGTTGCCACCGGCCATCGTGTCGAACCTGCCGGAGCCCACCGTTGTGCTCTGGCCTTCACAATCCCGACCTGGGCTGTGGCTTACAGTTTTATCTGTTACCTGGCCCTGAACCGCATCCGACGTCTGTTATTATGACGGCATCTATCACTGCCTGGCGTCCCGCCTGCAATGGCCATGATCGATTTAACCCAAGCTGGGCGGTTGGTCAGGCCAACCACTGCATCAAGGTCGGCACGGTGTTCTTGGGGCTGATCTTGTAGGCGGCGTCGGCAATGTTGCCCGCTTCATCGATCAGAAACGCCGATCGCACAATTCCCATGGTGGTCTTGCCGTACATTTTCTTTTCCCCCCACACGCCGTAGACGTCGGCGATCCGGTGGTCGGTATCGCTGAGAAGCGGAAACCCCAGTCCGTGCTTCTCGTCGAATTTTTTCTGCTGCGGCACCTTGTCCGGGCTGACACCGACAACGGCCACACCGGCTTTCGTCAATTGGGGCAGTGCGTCCCGCACTGCTTGCGCCTGGGTCGTTCAGCCGCCCGTATTGGCCTTGGGATAAAAAAAGATGAAGAGTTTGCGGCCTTTGAAGTCGGTAAGGTTTACAATGGTGTCGTTCTGGTCCGGTGCGGAAAAAGCCGGTGCCAGGTCGCCTGATTGAAGGGTTGCCATAAGGGGGTTTTCCTTTCCTTGTCCCGGCGCCATGGTTCGGTTCCGGGGCTGTTGAGGGGGGACATGCTTGCACCTACACCTATTGATTATTATGGTATCTGCAAACACGCATCAGCCGAATGTGAGCGCGGGCCGACAGTAACAGACATACCGCAAGGAATTCCCCATGGCCTAACCGTATCGTCCATCATCCTTCCGGGTGCCTGGGAACGGCTGATCAGCCATTACATATAGCAATCCTTTTGAAACACGACAACAGGGATACCACATCAATGACGGATCACGAACAGGGGACGACGCGCACGTCCGACATCATCGATATTGAAAACCGGGAATGGCGGGAATCGCTGGACTATGTCTATCGCCACCAGGGACCGCAGCGCGTGGTGGAACTGCTGCGGCAGCTTCAGACCCATGCCCAGGAAAAAGGGGTCTCTTTTCCCTACACCGCCAACACCCCCTACATCAACACTATCGCGCTTAAAAACCAGCCTGTATTTCCGGGCAGCCGGGATATTGAGCGGCGCATCAAGAGCATCATCCGCTGGAACGCCATGGCCATGGTCGTGCGCGCCAACAAGCAGAGCGACGGCATCGGCGGTCATATTTCCACTTACGCATCCAGTGCGACCCTTTACGAGGTCGGCTTTAACCATTTTTTTCATGCCCGAACCCCGGAGCACCCCGGCGATGCGGTCTATTTCCAAGGGCACGCGGCGCCAGGTATATATGCGCGGGCTTTCCTGGAGGGGCGCCTGAGCGAGCAGCATTTGGTCCATTTCCGACGCGAACTGCAGCCGGGGGGCGGCCTGTCGTCCTACCCGCATCCCTACCTGATGCCCGAATTCTGGCAGTTTCCAACCGTTTCCATGGGCCTGGGACCGATTATGGCCATCTACCAGGCGCGCTTCAACCGCTACCTCGAGGACCGCGGTCTGGCCGATACGGCCCGCCAGCATGTCTGGGCTTTTCTGGGGGACGGCGAAATCGACGAGCCCGAATCCCTGGGGGCCATCACCCTGGCCGCCCGGGAACAATTGGACAACCTGATTTTTGTGGTGAACTGCAATCTGCAGCGGCTGGACGGACCGGTCCGCGGCAACGGTAAAATCATCCAGGAACTGGAAGCCGCCTTCCGGGGCGCGGGCTGGCATGTGATCAAGGTCATCTGGGGGGCGGACTGGGACCCGCTGCTGGCACAGGACACGGACGGCCTGCTGGTGAAACGGATGGAAGAAGTCCCGGACGGCCAGTACCAGAAATACACCGTTGCCGACGGCGCCTACATCCGCAAGGATTTTTTCGGTAAGTACCCGGAACTGGAAAAGCTGGTGGCGACCTACACCGATGAACAACTGCACAAGCTCCGGCGCGGCGGCCACGACCCTGAAAAAGTCTACGCCGCCTACCAGACGGCTGTGGCCCACAAGGGGGCGCCCACGGTGATTCTGGCCAAGACCATCAAAGGCTACGGCCTGGGGGAAGCCGGCGAGGGGCGCAACGTCACCCATCAGCAGAAGAAGCTCAACGAGGATGAACTGCGCCATTTCCGCAGCCGTTTCGGCATTCCCATACCGGATTCCCAGATCGGCGAGATGCCCTTCTACCGGCCGGACGACGATAGCGAGGAGATGCAATATCTTTTAGAACGTCGGCGCGCGCTGGGGGGCTTGATCCCCTCGCGCAGCGTTTCGGTGCCGGTGCACCGGCCTCCGCGCAAAGACATGTATGCTGAATTCATGCAGGGCTCGGATAAACGTGAAATAGCGACAACCATGGCGATGGTCCATCTGCTGGGCAAGCTGCTCAAGGACAAGAACCTGGGTCCGTACGTCGTTCCCATCGTACCCGACGAAGCGCGCACCTTCGGCATGGAGGCCCTTTTTCGCAAGATCGGCATCTATTCCCACATGGGGCAGACCTACGAACCGGTGGACAAGGAAAGCCTGCTTTACTACAAGGAAGCCAAGGACGGCCAGATCCTCGAAGAAGGCATTACGGAAGCCGGCGCCATGTCGTCGTTTATCGCGGCCGGAACGTCCTACTCCACCTTCGGCCTCAACATGATTCCCTTTTTCTTCTTTTATTCCATGTTCGGATTCCAGCGCATCGGGGACCTCATCTGGGCCTCGGGTGATGCTCAGACACGGGGGTTCCTGCTGGGGGCCACGGCCGGTCGCACCACGCTTTCCGGTGAAGGCCTGCAGCACCAGGACGGACACAGCCACATGCTGGCCCTGGGCAACCCCTCGCTGGAAGCCTACGATCCGGCCTTTGCCTACGAAGTCGCCGTCATCGTCCGGGAGGGGCTGCGCCGCATGCTCGAAGACGGCGAAAACGTGGTCTATTATCTGACGTTGATGAATGAATTTTATGCCATGCCACCCATGCCCGAAGGCAGCGAGGACGGCATCCTGAACGGTCTCTACAAGTTTCGTGCTTCCAAGAACAACCGCGCCAAGATCAAGGTTCACCTCCTGGGCAGCGGCACTATTTTAAACGAGGCCCTCAAAGCCCAGAAGATCCTGGAAGACGATTACGAGGTGGCCGCCGATGTCTGGAGTGTCACCAGTTACAAGAAGTTGTACTGGGGCGCCACGGACGCCGAGCGCTGGAATCTGCGCCATCCCGGGCAACCGGCGCGTGGTTCACATTTGGAGTCCCAGCTGGCGGGCGAGAAGGGCGTTTTCGTAGCGGCCTCGGACTATCTCAAAGCCTTGCCGGCCATGATTGCCAAATGGATACCGGGGCCACTGTTCGTATTAGGTACGGACGGCTACGGCCGCAGTGAGGCCCGTGAAACCCTGCGTGATTTTTTTGAAGTCGATGCCCGCCATATCGCCTATACGGCCCTGTGCGGCATGGCGCGGGAAAAGCGCATCAAACCGGCGGTGGTGACCAAGGCGCGCAAGGCGCTGGACATCGATCCCGACAAGCCCAATCCGCTGTTCAGTTAGCCGGCATCCTTTTTAATCGCGATCAACCCGAGGAAAATCCCATGCTCAAAGATGTGAAGATACCCGAAATCAGTGAAAACGTGACTTCCGGCACTATCGTGGAAGTGTTGGTCAAGGCCGGCGACACCGTGGCGGTGGACGACGTGCTGGTGGAAATGGAGACCGAGAAAGCGGTCGTGGAGATACCGTCGCCCTACGCTGGAGAGATCAGCGACGTTCTGGTGGAAGCGGGCGAGGAGAAGAACGTTGGTGACGTCATTGTCCGGATCGAGACGGACAAGGGCGATACGGGTGAAAAAGCCGAAGCGGGTGCGGCCCGGGGACAGGAATCCGCCGCAGATGAAGATCGCCAGGCAGCGGACCCGGAGGAAAAGGAAGAAGAACCCGAGGACCTGCCGGAAGCGACCGTCAAGGACGATGCGGCACCAGACCAAGAAGACGCAGAGGAAGCCACTGAAGAACAAAAACAACCTGACGCCCGTCGGTCTGCTGCCGCACGGGAAAACGATGCGCCCGAAGACCAGGAGGAAACCGCCGGACCGCAGGCCCCGGCCGCCCCTTCCGTACGGCGCCTGGCCCGTGAATTGGGTGTCGATATCCATGTGGTGCGCGGCAGCGGTCGCGACGGCCGTATCAGCCAGGCGGATGTCAACGATTACGTCAAAGCGCGCATGACCGGCCGGCCCGCGGCGTCCGGGAAAACCGCCGTTGAAGACCCATCGGCCGTGCAGCAGCCGTCTTTGCCCGATTTCAGCCGCTGGGGCACCGTTCGCAAGGAAAAGCTTGAGACCGTGCGCCGCCTGACGGCCGTGAATACCAGCACGGCCTGGCGCATCGTGCCCCACGTGACCCAGTTCGATGAGGCCGATATCACCGAGGTGCAGGCGTTTATCGCCCGGCACGACAAGCAGGCGGAGAAGCAGGGCGGCAAACTGACGCTCACCGCTGTCCTGATGAAAGTCTGTGCCGCGGCCCTGGTCCGTTTCCCGCCCTTCAACGCCAGCATCGATCTGGCCAACGACCAGATGATCTATAAGGATTATGTCCACATCGGCCTGGCGGTGGACACCTCCCGCGGTCTGCTGGTGCCGGTCATCCGGGATGTGCAGGACAAGGGCATTATCGACCTGGCCGTGGCGATCGGCGATGTGGCCCAACGGGCGCGCGATAAAAAGATCAAACCGGATGAATTCGAGGGCGCCACTTTCACCATCTCCAACCAGGGCGGCATTGGCGGTACGGCCTTCACCCCCGTTGTGGTATGGCCCCAGGCCGCCATTCTGGGGATCAGCCGCGCCCGTCGGATGCTCGTGGAGAAAGAGGGTGAGTTCGTGCCCCGCACGATGCTGCCGCTCAGTCTTTCCTATGATCATCGCATCGTCGACGGGGCCGATGCGGCCCGGTTTATGGATTGGATTTGCCGGAGTTTGGAACAGGGGCTCACGATATTGCTTTAACCTTATCTACGCCCTTTAACTACGGTGGCGGAAACCCGGAGAGGTTCCACCGATCCGATGAAGATCTATAATGGTTGTTCATTTTCTTTCACGTGAAAGAAAACCGAACCCAAAGAAAACGCCCGTGTCCCGCTTGACCCTGCGCGTCGCCCAACCAGTTGATGAAGCGACGCATCGTGCCGCCATGCGGCGTTGCCAAGCTTGCTCGGGTGCTCACAATCTGACGATTGCTGCGCGCCTCGCTTCGCTTGGCGCCTTGCCTGACAGCATGATGCTGGCTGCATCGACCGGTTGTTGTGGCCGGAGCGCACGGAAACTCGCCGCCTGCGCTTTGGCTTCGGCGGACTCAGACAGTCCGTGCGCTTATTTCCGCCCGCCTCGCCGATGCTCGGCGCGGGACAAAGGAATAAACACAAAAACCTAAACCTGCGCCATAAAAACGGATGGATTATGGCAAAGACATGCGGAACAAACGGCAGATGTCTATACCTGTTGTCTGCGATTGCTAGAGGAGAAAACTTCTATGAGCGATACGAAAACCCAACTGGCCATCATCGGCGCGGGACCGGGCGGGTATGCGGCTGCTTTTCTGGCCGCCGATCTCGGGCTGCAGGTGACCCTCATCGATCCGGAGGCCAATCCCGGGGGCGTGTGTCTTTACCGGGGGTGTATTCCTTCGAAAACCCTGCTGCATGCCGCGCATCTGGTGCAGGACGCCCGAAACGGCGAACAGTGGGGACTGACCTTCAAAGACCTGGCCTTGGATGTGGACGCCCTGAGGCAACGGAAGGACCGCGTGGTGGCGCAGCTCACCGAAGGCTTGGGCCAGTTGGTGAAACGCCGCAAGATCACCTATATTCGGGGCATCGCCGTCTTCAAGGATGACAAGACCCTCGAAATCAAGGATCTCGAGGGCGAAAAAAGCGTGTTGCGCTTCGAGAACGCCGTCATCGCCACCGGCTCACGAGCCGTGTCTCTTCCCCTGTTCGCAGATGCCGGCGAGCGGGTGCTCGACGCCACGACGGCCCTGGACCTGGAAGATATTCCCGACCGGCTGCTGGTGGTGGGGGGCGGGTATATCGGACTCGAACTGGGCAGCGTCTATGCCGGCCTGGGATCCAAGGTCTGCCTGGTGGAGATGATGCCGGAGCTGCTGCCCGGCGTGGACCGCGACCTGGTGCGGTTTCTGCAAAAGCGCCTGCAGGGTTTGTTTGACGACATCCAGCTTGAAACCACCGTGACGACGGTCAAAGAACAGAAGAACGGTGTCATGGTCACTCTCAAGGACAAAGAGGGGAAGGACCAGAACCGGCTTTTCGACAAGATCCTGGTGGCCGTGGGCCGCCATCCCCGGAGCGACGGGCTGGGGCTGGAGGCCATCGGCGTCGCGACGGATGACCAGGGATTTATCCGCATCGACGATCAGCGCCGCACCAGCGTGGCGCATATCTATGCCATCGGCGATGTGGCCGGTCAGCCCATGCTGGCCCACAAGGCGTCCCACGAAGGGCGGGTGGCTGTGGAGGTGATCGCCGGGCAAAAGTCAGCCTTCGCCCCCCTGGCCATTCCGGCGGTGGTCTTCACCGATCCTGAAATCGCCTGGGCTGGTCTAACCGAGGCCGAGGCCAAGAAAAAGGGACTTGCCTACGAGGTGGCCCGATTTCCCTGGGGCGCTTCCAGCCGGGCGTCCACCTTAGGCACGCCTGAAGGCCTGACGAAATTGATCGTCGATCCGGATAGCGAACGCATTTTAGGCGTCGGCCTGGTAGGCACCGGTGCCGGCGAACTGATTGCCGAGGGCACCCTGGCCATCGAGATGGGCGCCAATGCCACCGACCTGGGCCTGACCATCCACCCCCATCCCACCCTCAGTGAAACCCTGATGGAAGCCGCGCATGTCTTCCACCGCACGGCGACCCACTACTACACCCCGAAACGGAAAAAAGATCGATAGACGCGGGGGGCGGCCATCCATCGGCAGGACCGGCGCCTTCAACCAGATACATCGCGGTCGATGAGCGAGACCAGCTGGTGGGCCCGGGTGAAAAACTGGCGGTAGGTCAGGTAGGCGGCCGTCAGGCCGCTCACGGCCGCCGCCCCGATCAGCATGTACATGACGATGATCTGAACCTGGACCGCTTCCAGGGCCGGTGCACCCGCCAGGATCATGCCGGTCATGGCGCCGGGCAGGGAAATCAGACCGACCGTTTTGGTGTTGTCTACGATGGGTGTCATGCCCGCAGCCATGGCCCGTTTCAGCTGACCGGCCACGGCCTGTTGCTCGGTGGCTCCCAGGGCCAGGGCCGCTTCGATTTGGGGTTTCTGCAGTTTGATGTCGTCCCGCAGGCGGCCCATGACCAGGCCGCAGACCACCATGGCATTGCCCACGATCATGCCGGCGATGGGAATGATATACCGCGGCTGGTATGGGAAGACCTGAAGGACAAGCAGCATACCGATGGTAAACAGGGCGCCGCAGCTGACCGCTGCAGTTGCCACGACGGTGCTGCGTGGCACCCCTCTCCCCCGCTGGCCGGCTGTGTAACCCGCGATGACCACCATGATCGTCACGATCAGGAGAATCCAGTAGGGCCCGTGGGCGGCAAAGATGAATTCGAGGACGTAGCCGATGGCGATCAACTGGACGAAGGCCCGGATGACAGCCGTCAGCATATTTTTACCCAGACCCACCTTCTGATACATGGAGATCAGAGCAGCCACGCCCACCAGGGCCAGGGCTCCCAGGATACGTGTCAGCCAGGGGAGGGATTCGATGACCGTAAGCGATATTGTCGGCCACGGTGCCCTCGAAGAGGGCCGGCGCCTGAAAGAGCATGCCCACCCGGCGCCGCAGGAGGAGGACATCCATGGCGGTGATGTCGCCCCCGTCGATAAAAATACTGCCGGGCGGCGGCTCCCACAACCGGTTCAGGCAGCGCAGCAGGGACGATTTGCCGCTGCCGCTGGGGCCGATCACCGCGGTGATTCTACCGGCGGGGATCTCGAGTGAAATGTCGTGGAGGATGGTGGCGCCATTGGGCAGCTTGAGGCTCAGCTGTTGAATGATGAATTTGTTGGGTGTCAATGAATTCCACCCTGCTGCTTGGGTTCGTCCGAAGAACGTCTTCCGAAAAAGGATTGAAACCGCATCAACAGCACGCTTTACATACTGTAAGTTAGGGGCGCCGGTATGCAATCGGGCGCCAGCGCCCCCGGTAGGGGTATTTTTTTAAAGAATGCCCCGGCGGTTAAAAGTCCATGCAGGCCGGCTCGTAGAATTCTTTGGGGTGCTTACAGGACGGGCACTTGGGCGGCGGCTCGGTACCTTCAACGATATAACCGCAGATGCTGCATTTCCATTTGATGGGCTGCTCGCGTTTGAAGACGGTGCCGGTTTCGACCATCTCAACCAGCTTCTGGTAGCGCGCCCGGTGATGCGCCTCGATCTTGGCGACCTGTTCGAAAGCGATTTTGGCCAGGGTCTGCCCCTCTTCTTCGGCCTCCTTGGCCATTTGCGGGTACATGTTCTCCACCTCATAATCTTCGCCGCCCATGGCTTCCTTGAGATTGGTCAGGGTGTCACTGATGCCGTTGAGCAGTTTCAGGTGGTCCTTGGCATGCTGCATTTCGTTGAATGCCGTTTCCTCGAAAATCTTGGCAATGTAGTGGTAGCCCTCTTCCCGGGCGACTTCGGCAAAAAAGGTATACTTGTTGCGGGCCTGGGATTCACCGGCGAAGGCGGCTTTCAGGTTGTCGGTGGTCTTGCTCATTTTTTCCTCCTTGTTGTTTTTGTCATGGGTCACGGTTGGGCATGCATGGACCGGATTGTCCTTCCTGTTGCAGGAAAGGCTCACGGGTCGTCTACTGCTCTATAGCGCAGTCAGCGCAAAGGCCTTTGAGGACAACCCGTTTACTGATGACCTTGAACATTTCGGTGATGGATGCGGGTACTTCGAGATCGGTGCAGCGGTCGTTTTTAAAATCGATGATTTTGCCGCAGGCGGTGCAGTGCAAGTGATGATGGCCATCGATATTGGGATCGAAGCGTTTGGGGCCGCCAAACACCTCCACCACATCCACTACCCCGATATCGGCAAAGGTCAGCAGCGTGCGGTTGACCGTATCGAAGGCGATGTGCGGGAAGTCTTCCTTCACCAACCGGAACATCATATCGGCGGTGGGGTGCTGGTTTGCCTGGATGAGCGCCTGATAAATGGCAACCCGTTGAGGGGTGATCTTGAGCTCATGGTCACGGCAGATCTCGATAAACTGCTGCACGCGATGGCCTACTTTCCTATTTTGCAAGAATATCTTAAATAAGATTCATTCTTATTTGTCAAGAATTTTATACAACGTAATCTGGGTTCAAGTTGTTCATCATCTCGATCGGTCGAAGGAAGGCGACCCACGCCTTCGGCCATTGCGTATGGCCAAAGCGCCCTTAAGTTATAAAAGCAACGGTTTAGGGGGAGTACGCGAGCGCCAGGGGACGTGGCTCGCGTGAAAGCTATATCCCGATAGTCCATTCAAGCAGGATCGAAAGGGGGTATGTCATGAAATTCGCCGGAGATCTGTTGGAAGGCAAAAATGCCGATATGATCGCAGCCGAGGCCGATCAGACGGTGTTGGAAGCCCTGCGCATCATGGTGGAAAAAAATATCGGTGCCATTCTCGTGAAACAGGACGATAGGATTGTCGGCATCTGGACCGAAAAAGATTATGTGCGCAACAGTCTGCAGGCCGGGTTCGATCCCCGGACCGCCCGCATTGGGGACTACATGACCACCACATTGCACAAGGCTTCCTACACGACGCCCATACCCAAGCTGCAGGAAATGTATCTGGGACTCTACACGCGTTACGTCATGATCGAGAAAGAGGGGAAGTTTGTGGGGCTGCTGTCCATCGGCGACGTCCTGAGAGCCAATCTGCTGGCCAAAGACCGCGAGATAAAGGATTTGAACGCCATGGCCAGCTGGGAATATTATGAAAACTGGGGGTGGGATCCCAAGAAAAAAAAGTGATATTTTGACCCATCCCAAGGAGGCTGATCCATCGATTCCTTTTGTTTGACATTTGACCTTAGCCTCGTTAAGTTGATCTGACGATACCTTCCTGAATACCATTGTTCTATGGGTTTAGGCGGCCCGTTTCTTACATTTGAGGTTGTGTTATCGTTTCCTAACGCGGGTAATGGCGGAGGTTGAATGGCGCCTTTTTCCACCGAAGGGCTTTTGTCCCCCTGGACGCCGGGTGTGTTCAGCCTGTCCCTCTATACCGCCACTGTTATCGCCCTGATCGGGCTACTTCTTTTTCTGTCCACTTGGCTCGGCGACCGCCGTCCAAATTCCGAAAAACTGCGTCCCTACGAGAGCGGTATCATTCCCACCGGCACCGCACGCCTCCGCTATCCCGTTCCTTTTTACCTGGTCGCCATTTTTTTTCTGATCTTCGATGTGGAAGGGGCCTACATCTTTTCATGGGCCGTGGCGGCCGAGGACCTGGGCTGGCGGGGCTGGTTGCAGATGTCCTTTTTTATCACGGTTCTCCTGATCGGATTGGTCTATATCTGGCGCAAGGGGGCCCTGGACTGGGGACCGGCGGCCAAACACCGGGATCAGCATCGATGAAGATCTCCCCGGACATTGTTGATACCGTGATCAACTGGGCCCGCGCGCGCAGTCTGTGGCCCATGTTTTTCGGTCTGTCCTGCTGCTTCGTCGAGGAGGCCACGGCGATTACTTCCCGCTACGACATTGCTCGGTTCGGGGCGGAGGTGTTCCGCCCGTCTCCCCGTCAGTCCGATCTGCTGATTGTTTCCGGCACGGTCTTCAAGAAAATCGCTCCCGTGGTGCTGCGGCTGTACGAGCAGATGGCCGAACCGCGCTGGGTGATCTCCATGGGGTCCTGTTCCAATACCGGCGGGATGTACGACGTCTACAGCGTTGTCCAGGGCGTCAATCAGATCCTGCCGGTGGATGTCTACATACCGGGCTGCCCGCCGCGACCCGAAGCCGTGCTGGCCGGCCTGGTCATGCTGCAGGAGAAAATCGCTTCCGAGCGTCCTACCCGATCCATCCTTCATCTGGACGGCGGGTCCCAGGGGACCCAGGCACCGCTGCTGGAGGACGGGCTGACTAAGTCCCGCGATCCCCGTGGTCCCGGGATGGAGGGAACGGCTGTGAGGGGCAGTTCAGCGGTGCCTCCGGTTTTCACGGACAGCCGCTCCGACGGCATGTGGACGCCACCCGCCGCGCGGATCGAGATCAGCGCTGGTGAACAGCACCTGCAGGACGAACTGCTCGCCCGTTTCGGTGAGGCGGTCCAGCTGGTGGCGCACACCTCGGACATGCCTACACTCAATGTAGCGGCGGACCGGGTCAAAGAGGTTTTGCATTACCTCAAGACCGAGGCCGAACCTCGCTACCGGCGGCTGGAGGATCTGACGGCCATCGATGAGTCCGGCCGCCGGGACCGAGAAGCCTATCCCGACTATACCCTGGTGTATAACCTGCTCTCTTTCGACGGCCCGGGGCGACTGCGGTTGAAAGTCCCACTGGACGGCACGACCCCAGAAACAGCCAGCGTCACCGACATCTGGCCTTCCGCCAACTGGTACGAGCGCGAAGCCTTCGATATGTTCGGCATTCAATTCACGGGCCATCCCAATTTGGAGCGTCTGATCATGCCCGCCGACTGGGAAGGCCACCCGCTCCGGAAAGACTATCCCGGGCGGGCTACCGAAATGCCGCCTTACACCCACCAGGATGCCGTGGAGCGCCAGCCCCGAGACGGCCGCATCTTCAATCCTGCCCGTGCCGGCCGGGAGGAAATGGTGCTCAACATCGGTCCCCACCATGTGAGCACGCATGGCCTGCTGCGCTATGTGGCCACCCTGGACGGGGAAGAGATTACCGGTCTGGATATGGATATCGGCTACCATCACCGGGGGGTCGAAAAGATCGGCGAACGCCAGACCTGGCACCAATTCATCCCCTACACCGACCGGGTCGACTACCTGGCCGGGGCCGCCAACAACCTGCCCTATGTCATGGCGGTGGAGAAGCTGGCCGGCATTACCGTACCCGAGCGGGCCCAGGTGATCCGGGTGCTGTTGAGCGAACTCTTCCGGCTGAGCAATCACCTCATGTTCGTGGGCACCTTCGCCCACGACCTGGGTGCCATCACGCCCACCTTTTATACCTTCCGGGAACGGGAGATGATCCTGGACATCGTCGAGCGGATCACCGGCGGGCGGCTGCACCCGGCCTGGTTCCGGATTGGGGGCGTGGCCGCCGATCTGCCGGAGGGATGGCGCGAGGCGGTGGATGCCTTCGTGAAGATTTTCCCGGCCCGCATCCGGGAGTACGAGACGCTGATCACCAAAAACCCCATCATCCGGGAGCGGGCCATCGGGGTAGGGCGAATGACCCTGGACGATGCCATCGACTGGGGTGTTTCAGGTCCCAACCTGCGGGCCTGCGGCCTGGCCTGGGACCTGCGCAAGCAGTTTCCTTATTCAGGGTATGATCAGTTTTCTTTCGCGGTGCCCACAGCCGTGGAAGGCGACTGCATGGCCCGTTACCGCGTCCGGGTGGAGGAGATGCGCCAGAGTCTGCGCATTATCGAACAGGCCGCGGCGGCCATGCCGGACGGCCGTCACGTGACGGCCGATTACCGCTATGCGATCCCGGCCCGCCGGGACATGTTGAACGACATCGAAAGCCTGATCCACCACTTCATCAACGTGACCCGGGGGCCCCGGATGCCGATTGGTGAAGCCTATGCCGCCTGTGAAATTCCGCGGGGCGAACAGGGCTATTACGTGGTGTCGGACGGGCTGGGTTACCCTTACCGGATGCGCATCCGCGCGCCCGGTTTTGCCAACGTGCAGGTCATGCCGCTGCTGGCGACGGGCTGGTCCATATCGGACCTGGTCGCCATCATCGGCTCGGTGGACTACATCCTGCCGGATATCGATCGATAGGACCGATGCTGCCAGACGAACTGAAAACGCAACTGGAACGGAAGATCGCGGGCACCGCCCATCCGCGGGAACTCGTGGTGGATATCATGTTTGCGCTGCAGGATCACTACGGGCACCTGACCGATGACGCCGTGGCGGAAACGGCCGCCCTGTTGGGGATGACGGCGGTGGAAGTGGACGAACTGGCCACCTTTTACCCCTTTATCTACCGCGAGCCGGTGGGGCGCTACGTCATCCACGTCTGTGACAGCGTGGTCTGCTGGATGGGCGGCCACGAATCGCTCCAGGACCACCTGATGCAGCGCCTCGGCATCGCCATGGGGGAAACCACGGCCGATGGCCTTTTTACCCTTCTGCCGGTCTGCTGCATCGGCTACTGCGACCGGGCCCCGGCCATTCTGATCAATAAAAAGGTCTACGGGGAGCTGACCCCGGAAAAGCTGGACAACATTATCGCGCGGCTGCGTGATGAGGCCAATGGGTAAAAAGAAATGTCGCACACTTATTCCACGGCAGCCAATGAATGGACCGGGCCGACGTCCGGCAACACATTACAGAGTTAAATAAGATGGACACCCCTCAGGTTCTCTTTAAAAATCGACATGCGGATCGTATCGCCACCCGGGAAGAATACGAGGCCGGCGGCGGCTATGAGGCGCTCAAGCGCATATTGGCTAAAGGAGGCCGGGCCGAGGAGCAGGCGGCCATCAAGGAGGCTGTGCTGCTGGGGCGAGGCGGGGCAGCCTTCCCCATGGGGATCAAATTGTCCACGGTGGCCGACGATGCCCCCTTTCCACGCTACCTGGTGTGCAACGCGGACGAGATGGAGCCGGGCACTTTCAAGGACCGCGTCCTGCTGCATGCCGATCCCCACCAGTTGATCGAAGGCATGGCGTTGACGGCGTTTGCCATCCAGGCTGAAAAGGGCATCCTTTTCATCCGGCCGGAATACGAGAATGCGGCCCGGATCCTGGAGCGGGAGGTGGCCCTGGCCAGGGAGGCCGGCTACCTGGGGGAGAAGATCCTGGGCAGCGGTTTTTCTTTCGACATCGACGTGCACCGCAGCGGCGGGCGCTATATCTGCGGCGAAGTCACTGCTCAGTTGAACGCCCTCATGGGGCGCCGGCCGAACCCCCAGCAGCCCCCGCCTTATCCCACCGAATCCGGTCTCTGGGGCCAGCCCACGGTGCTGCAGAATGTGGAAACCCTGTGCTGCGTGCCCCATATCGTGCGCAACGGGGCGGAATGGTTCAAAAGCCTGGCCCTGACCGAGGCCGGGGCCGGGACCAAGATCTTCCCGGTGAGCGGCCGGGTAAACCGCCCTGGATGCTATGAGCTGCCCATGGGGATCCGCCTGAGCGCTATCATCGAAGACCATGCCGGCGGCATGTTGCCGGGTTCCGAGTTCAAGGCCGTCTTGCCGGGGGGCGCCTCCACCCGCTTCCTGACCCGCGAGCACTACGACATCCCCATGGATTTCGATTCCCTGAAAAAGGCCGGGCACCGCTTGGGAACGGGCGCCATCATGGTCTTCGACCACAAGACCTGCATGGTGGCCGCGACCCTGAACCTGATCGAATTTTTCGCCCGCGAATCCTGCGGCTGGTGTACCCCCTGCCGTGAAGGGCTGCCCTATATCCGTGATATGTTGCGGCGGATCGAAAACGGCCAGGGGAAGGAGGGTTTCATCCCTATCCTGGAGCAAATGAGCCGTTCCCTATGGAATTCCTACTGCGCTTTCGCACCGGGCGCGGTATCGCCGCTGGAGAGTTTACTGACGTTTTTTGGTGATGAGGTGCGGGAGCATATCTCGGCCCGCAAGTGCCCGTTCGGCAATCCGCCGACCGAACTTTCTGACAACTCGTTACCACGGGCTTGAACGCGATGCCTCGACTGACCATCGACAACCGCGGCATAGAAGTCCCGCCAGGGACCAAGGTGATTGCCGCCGCCGAGCAACTGGGGATCCATATCCCGCGCTTTTGCTATCATCCGGCCCTGGGGTCGGTGGGGGCCTGCCGGGTCTGCGCGGTCAAAGTTCTGGAAGGTCCGGTCAAAGGCATCCAGATGAGTTGCATGCTCGAAGCCCGGGACGGCATGGTGGTCTCCACCACGGACGCCGAGGCGGTGGCCTTTCGCCAATCCGTCATCGAATGGCTCATGCTCAACCACCCGCACGACTGTCCGGTCTGTGACGAAGGGGGGCACTGTCTGCTGCAGGACATGACCGTTTCCGGGGGGCATGGGTTGCGGCGCTACCGGGGCAAGAAACGCACCCATCGTGATCAATTCCTGGGCCCCCTGGTGCAGCACGAAATGAACCGCTGCATCCAGTGCTACCGCTGTGTGCGCTACTACCGTGAGTTTAGCGGCTATGACGATCTGGGGGTGATGGGTATCGGCAGCCGGGTTTACTATGGCCGCTTCGAGGAAGGTGTCCTGGAGAGCCCCTTTGCCGGCAACCTGATCGATATCTGCCCCACCGGGGTCTATACGGACAAACCCTCGCGCTTCAAGGGCCGCCGCTGGGACTTCGAGCGCACACCCTCGATCTGTATCCACTGTTCGCTGGGTTGCCATATGACGGTCAGCGTCCGCTACCGCGAAGTGGTGCGGCATGAAGCCTGCTTCAGCCCCGAGGTGAACGGCCACTTCATCTGCGACCGGGGACGCTACGGGTATCCCTACGCCTCATCCGCCGAACGTCCACGGGAGACGATGGTGGACGGGAAACCGGTGGAAGGGGAAATGGCGATCCGCACGGCCGCGGAACGTCTCGCTGCTATCGCCGAAACATATCAACCGGCCGCCGTGGCCGTGGCGGGATCGGCCCGCTGCAGCTTGGAGACCCTGGCCGTGCTGGCCCGGACCTGCCGCGAGACCGGCTGGCGCGGACCGGTTTGTTTTGAAGAAACGCGCACTGCTCGCGCGGTTTCCGCCGCCGTGGGGTGCCTGACAGCCTCTCTGGCGGTCAGCCTGCAGACGATTACTGCCGCGGACAGTGTGCTGCTGGCCGGGGTTGACCCGGTGCACGAAGCTCCTATGCTGGCCCTGGCGCTGCGTCAGGCCTTTCGCAACGGGGCCGATATCGTGGTTGCCGATCCCCGGCCGGTGGATTTGCCGTTTGACTTCGAGCACGTCCCGTTGACCGGCCTTCAGATCGGCCCCTGGCTGGAACGGTTAGCCGGCGATTTTCCGGATACCGACCTGCCGACCGCCGCGATCGCCCGTCGTCTCCGGGAGGCTGAACGGCCGGTGATCGTCGCCGGGACCGATGTTTTGCCTGCCGCGGGCGTCGTGCAGGCGGCCGACCTCGCCGCCGCCCTATCTACCACCGGGAAAACGGCCGGGCTTTTCTATCCCCTGCCGGGCGCCAATGCCTTCGGGGCGGCGCTGCTGGCGGATGCCCCGGACGGTCTGGATCAGGTGGTGGATGCCATCGAAAGCGGGCAGGTAAAGGCGCTGATCCTGGTGGAAAGCGATCTTTGGCAGCGTTTTCCAGATCAGACCCGTCTGGAACAAGCCCTGGCACAGCTGGAGCTTCTGGTGGTGATGGATTACACGGCCTCACCGGCTCTCGCCGCCGCTCACGTGTTTTTGCCTACGGCCACTGTTTACGAAGCGGGGGGGCTTTTTATCAACAGCGAGGGGCGTTTGCAGCAGGCCCAAATCGCTATGCGTGGCGGCACCCCCATTTCCCAGACAGGGCAGGGGGATCACCCGCCCCGGGCGTTTCGCAAAGATATCCCGGGCGCCGGGACACGGCCAGCCTGGGGTATTCTCGGCGACCTGGCCGCCGCGGTGATCAGTGCGCCGGGGGCAGGCGATGCCCATCCCTTGGCGGGATTGGCCGAATTTCATCCGTCCCTGGCGGCCTTGGCGGCGCCGCTGCCGCCCGAAGGCCTGCGCGTGCTGGCCGACCAACCGGGCCGCAAGGTGGCGCTACAGGAAGACGATCCACATACCCAGCCCGCCAGTGCGGAAGAGGGACTTGAGCTGATCTGGACGGACCGGCTTTTCGGCAGCGAACCCCTGGCGGCCTTCGCGCCGGCCCTCCAGGAACGGCAGGAAGATGTGATCCTGTATATGGCGCGCGGAGATGCCGAGGCCTGGCACCTGGCCGACGGCGACCGGGTCGTGATCGGTCCGGACGCATCGCCCTGGGAGCTGACCCTGAGGGTCGTCGACAACATGGCCTCCGGAACCATCGTCCTGCCTCGCCTGCCGGGCTGGCAGCGTTCCGGCTTGAAAAGCAACCGTGTCCGACGAAAAGATATTCGCCAAAGGAGCTGACGTAGACGCATGCTGAGTTGGCTTATCGGTTTCATCATTCTGCTGATCAAAATGGGCGTCGTGCTCGGGGTCATGCTGTTCCTGGCGGCCTACCTGGTGTGGGTGGAACGCAAACTCCTGGCGCGGCTGCAGATCCGGCTGGGTCCCAACCGGGCCGGCAAGTTCGGTCTCCTGCAGCCCATTGCCGATGCCATCAAGATGCTGGTCAAGGAAGATATCGTGCCCGACGTGGCCGACCGTCCGATTTTTCTGCTGGCCCCGGCTGTGGTGGCGACCACGGCCATGCTCATGTTCGCCGTGGTGCCCTTCGGGGGGACACTCACCATCGCCGGGCGCGCCGTGCCGATGGTGATCGCGGACATCAACGTGGGGCTGTTGTTCGTGTTCGCGTTGTCTTCGCTGGCGGTCTACGGCGTGGCCCTGGGCGGCTGGGCCTCCAACTCCAAGTTCGCTCTGCTGGGGGGCATCCGGGGCGCGGCCCAGATGATCAGCTACGAGCTGGCCCTGGGGCTGTCGCTGGTGCCGATCGTGATGTTGGCCGGCTCCTTCAGCCTGGTGGATATTGTCACGGCCCAGACGGCGTACCCGTTTATCCTGGTGCAGCCGGTATCTTTCGCCATCTTCTTTCTGAGCGCCATGGCGGAAAGCAAGCGGATTCCCTTCGATCTGCCCGAGGCTGAAAACGAACTCGGGGCCGGTTACCACATGGAGTACAGCGGGATGCGCTTCGGTCTGTTTTTTATCGGTGAATACGTTCACCTGCAGGTCATGGGCGCGCTGGTGGCGGTCTTCTTTCTGGGCGGGTGGCACGGTCCGCTGCTGCCGGGGCCTGTCTGGCTGCTGATCAAGGTCGTCGCGGTGGCCCTGGTGATGATCTGGATCCGGGGCACGCTGCCGCGCCTGCGTTACGACCAGCTGATGCTTTTCGGATGGAAGATTTTGATCCCAGCGTCGTTGATCAATATTGTCGTGACCGGTTTTTTTATACTGCTGTTTTAAGAATGAAGGGACGGCTACGTGCCGCAGGAAATCGAAACCATCGACGTCAGTGATCGCGCTGCGCAAGGAAGCTGGGTTCAGGTCCTGAGCGAGGGGCTCAAGGCGCTGGGGGCGGGTTTTTTTACCACCCTCCGGCACCTGTTTCGCAAGCCGATCACCGAGTCGTACCCGGAATACAAGCGTTCGCTGCCGGCCCGCTCCCGGGCCCGCATCGTGCTGACGCGCGACCCTGACGGGGAGGAACGCTGTGTGGCCTGTTATCTCTGCTCGGCGGTCTGCCCGGTGAGCTGTATCTCCATGCAGTCGGCCGAAAAAGAGGACGGCCGGCGCTACGCGGCCTGGTTCCGGATTAACTTCGGGCGCTGTATTTACTGCGGCCTTTGTGAAGAGGCCTGCCCGACCTCGGCCATCCAGCTGACGCCCGACTTCGAAAACAGCCGGCGGAGTATTTTAGAGATGGTGTTTGAAAAAGAAGACCTGTTGGTGGACCACGGCGGGAAGGATCCCGACTACAATTTTTACCGACATGCCGGGGTCGTGACCCGGGTGGGGGGCAAGGGTACTCACCTTGGGGAGAACCCGCCCGTCAACGTAAAGAGCAATCTGCCCTGAAAGGCCCGCGTCGCAACCTGTGAAGGGATCGGTATGACCGTACAAGGCGTTCTATTTTATCTTCTGGCCACGGTGATCGTGGTGGCTACCGGTATCGCCATCACACGCCGGAATCTAGCCCATGCCGTGGTCTACCTGGTGATATCCTTTTTCGGCAGCGCCCTGCTGTTTTATCTTTTGGGAGCCCCCCTGCTGGCGGCCCTGGAAGTGATCATCTACGCCGGGGCGATCATGATTCTGTTCCTGTTCGTGGTCATGATGATTCGTATCGAAAAACCCGAAACGCCGCTGTTCCCAGTGCGTCAGATGATACCGGCCCTCATAGCGGCGTGTGTTTTTGTGGTCTCCGGCGCCCTGCTGCTGACAACCGACGTCCCGGCGCAAGAGGCCTGGCTGGAGAGCGCCGTAGCCACGCCGGTGGCCTTCGGCCGCTTCCTGTTCACGAAGCATTGGCTGGCCATTGAAATGGCCTCCCTGCTCCTCTTGGTGGCGCTGATCGGCGCTTTGCACATCGGCAAGGAGCGACCGGAATCCGAGGAGCCTGCCCCGTGATCGTGCCATACAGCCATGTAATTGTTCTCTCCGGCATCCTTTTTTTCATGGGGATGTTCTGCACCGTGGTGCGTCGGAACCTGATCATGGTCCTGCTGGGGCTGGAGATCATGCTCAACGCGTCGGCGGTGGCTTTCGTCGGCGCCGCGCTGCGCTGGCAGCTCATGGACGGCCAGGCCCTGGTCATCTTCATCATCGCGGTGGCGGCCACCGAAGTGTCGGTGGGGCTGGCCATGGTGGTGGCGACACATCGTCAGACTGGATCGGTCGACCCGGCGTTGTTGGAAAGAAAGGAAACCAGCGGATAAGATGGTCATGACGACTTCCGGCATACCGAATGACGCCCTGGTGCCCGCGCTGGCAGCCCTCCTGGCCCCTTTGGCGGCCTTTGCAGTCATTCTGATCTTGACCCGCCGTCATGCCCGTCTTTCGGCCGGGCTTTCCATAGGGGCCGTGAGCCTGTCCTTCCTTTGCTCGGTCTGGTTGCTGGTGACCCACTGGCAGCTGACAGCGCCGCTCCAGCACACCTGGCAGTGGATGGTTTCCGGTGACCTGGCGGTCCCGGCCGGCATCCTGCTCGATCCCCTGAGCCTGCTCATGTTCGTCATCGTCGCCACCATTTGTCTCCTGGTGCAGATTTATTCGCTGGGCTATATGGCCGGTGACCCCGGAGTGGCGCGCTATTATGGATTCATGTCTCTCTTTGCCTGGGCCATGCTGAGCCTGACCCTGTCCGCGACCCTGCTGCAGCTCTATATCTTCTGGGAGCTGGTGGGCCTGTCCTCCTATCTGTTGATCGGGTTCTGGTTCGAGAAGTACAGCGCCTCCCAGGCCGGCAAGAAAGCCTTCGTCATGACCCGGCTGGGCGATGTGGCCTTTCTGCTGGGCATTCTGCTGGTGCTGGGACATCTCGGCAATTTGGAGATCCAGGCCATGAACGCGGTCGATGCCGGTAGCATGCCGCCGGCGCTGCTCACCCTGGGAATACTGCTTATCTTCGGTGGTGTGATCGGCAAAAGTGCCCAGTTTCCGCTGCTTACCTGGCTGCCGGATGCCATGGAAGGTCCCACCCCGGTCAGCGCCCTGCTGCATTCCGCCACCATGGTGGCGGCCGGGGTTTACCTGTTCGCGCGCCTGTTCCCGTTTTTCAGCCTTTCTCCGACAGCCATGACGGTCTGCCTGGCGGTGGGCACCGTCAGCATGCTGCTGGCCTCCACCATGGCCATGGTGGCGCGCGACATCAAACAGGTCTGGGCCTATTCCACCATCAGCCAACTGGGGTTCATGATTATGGGGCTGGCGGCCGGCAGTTATTTCGCCGGCGTGTTCCATTTGACCACCCACGCCGGGTTCAAGGCGCTGCTCTTCCTGTGTTCGGGGGTCCTGATCCACCACTTCGGCACTAACGACATGTTTGCGATCAGCCGCGCCGGCGGCCGCCGCCTGAAAGTGACCATGGTCTGTATGGTCCTGGCGGCCGGGGCCCTGTCCGGCCTGCCGCCGCTGTCGGGCTTTTTCAGCAAGGAAGTCATCATGGGGGCGCTGGCCGCCCGCAGCAATCCGATCTGGCTGGGAGCGGGGCTCCTGGGGGCTTTTCTGACCGCCTATTATTCCTTCCGCCTGATTTTTGTCCTTCTGTTCCCGGCCCGGGATACCGGCGAGGCAAATAGCCAATCGGCGCAGGGCCATGACGGCCATCAGGCGGCATCGCCCGGTTGGCACGCGACAGTGATGAACATCCCTCTGATGCTGCTGGCGCTGACCACTCTCGGGCTGGGGTGGGCCGAGATGCCGTTGGAGCGTTTTCTTGGCACGGTTTTTACGGGACCCATCCTGGCTATGCAACATCTGGAATGGCTCCCCTGGGTAGCTTCCGGGCTGTGCGCCGGCGGCGTGGGATTGGCCTGGTTCGAATTCGCCCGGGCCCGGGCCCCGGGGGTGGGATTTGTGGAACGGATGCCCCAGGTGCACCGCCTGTTTGCCGAGCGTTGGTACATCGACCATTTCTACCGCTGGTTCCTGGATCGGGTGGTTTACGGGACCGTTTCCCGGTTGTGCGCGGACAACGACCGCAAGGTGATCGACGGGGGTATCGACGGCCTGGCGGGCGGCGTGCGGGGCGCGGGACGAATTGTGGACGCTCTGAATTTGACGATGATCCAGTATCGTTTGGGCGTCATGTTCGCGGTGGTTTTTTTTCTGGCGTTGTATTTTTTCTTTTAGGCGGCCCTTCCTTTTTGGACACGGACTGCCGATGGTGAACGAGATATTAAATGAATCTTCAGTACGCAACGTTTCCCTGGTTGTCATCGATCCTGCTCTGCTGCATCGGCGGGCTGCTGACCATTCTGCTCATTCCGGGGCACCGTCAGCGGGAGATCAAATGGGTCAGCGCCATCTATTCGGGATTGACCCTTGTGCTGTCCCTGAATCTCTTCGTGCTCTACGACAAAGCAGCCGGCGGTTTCCAGTTCGTGGAACGGATCCCGTGGATCGACTCGCTGGGGATCTTCTACTATAACGGTGTGGACGGGTTCAGCCTGCCCATGCTGCTCCTGACCGGTGTGGTCTTCTTCACGGCCGTTTTGACCATGTGGGAGATGACCCTCCGGGTCAAGGAGTTCTTTGCGCTGTTGTTTCTTCTGGTGGCGGGCGTATTCGGGCTGTTCATGAGCCTGGATCTCTTCTTTATCTTTGTCTGGTACGATGTTTCCCTCTTTCCGATGTATCTGTTGATTGCGATCTGGGGGAGCACCCGCAAGGAATACGGGGCCATGAAGCTGACCCTGTATCTCTTAGCGGGCAGCGCCCTGATCCTGCCGGCCATCGTCTACCTGGTGGTGCAGTCCGGGCTGAACACCTTCGACCTGACGGTGCTCATGCGCCCCGGGACTTTCAGCGCGTTTGAACAGAAGTTCGCGTTCTTTCTCTTTTTTATCGGCTTTGGCATCCTGGCCGGAGTCTGGCCCTTTCACACCTGGTCACCGGTGGGGCACGTGGCGGCGCCGACCGCCGTGAGTATGGTTCACGCCGGGGTGCTCATGAAGATCGGCGCCTTCGGAGTGCTGCGGCTGGGGATTTTTCTCTGCCCGGTCGGCTGGCAGTACTGGGCGCCGCTGATGGCCCTGCTGGCAACGATCGGCATTGTCTACGGCGTGTTTGTCGGGCTGCGGCAGACCGATATCAAATATGTCATCGGGTATTCCAGCGTGTCCCATATGGGGATCGTGGGATTGGGGCTGTCCACCGTCACCTTGGACGGCCTCAACGGCGCCGTCTTCCAGATGTTTGCCCACGGTGTCATGACGGCGCTGTTCTTCTCGGCCGTAGGCTACATCTACGACCGGACCCATACCAAGGCGCTCGACGAACTGGGAGGGCTCAGCCACACTGTGCCGGTGGCTTCCGGCTTCCTGATCATGGCGGCCCTGACCGGTATCGGGGTTCCCTGCCTGGCCAGTTTCTGGGCGGAGCTCACTGTGTTCATCGCTGCCTTCCGGGTTTATCCCCTGTATGGCGTTCTGGCGGTGGGCGCGCTGGTGGTCAGCGCCCTGTTTATCTTACGGGTGGTGCAGCGCGCCTGCTACGGGCCGCCCAACGAGCGGTGGGCCCATCTGAACGATATGACCTTGGGCCTGATGGTGCCGCGCATAATCCTGGTGACGGTGATCGTCTTTTTCGGCCTGTTTCCGTCGCTGATGTTTGAAATGATTCAAACGGCGTCGATGCCTCTTTTGAACGGATTGCCCTGATGAACTGGATTATCTTCAGCCCCGAACTGTGGCTGCTGGCAACGGCCGGCGTTTTTCTGTTCCGGTCCATGATGCATCCTGATCCTGTCCGGGATCACGTGCTCGCCATGGTCACGGCCGCCATCGCCGTGGGAGTCGCGCTGGCGGGGCTGGGATTCAGCGGCGATCTGTTCGCCGGGACCTACCGGGTCGATCTCTTCTCCCAGTTCTACAAATGCCTTTTGGCGATTGGTTTTTTTCTGGTGGTCTGCCTGTGCCGCGATAGGACGGGGGTGCGGGACGATCTTCAGGCCGAGTTCTACCTGCTGCTGACCGTGTGCACCCTGGCTATGACCCTGCTGGTTTCCTGCGTGCACCTGCTGACGATTTACATCGCCCTGGAACTGTCGTCCTATTCGCTCTACATCCTGGTATCCCTGCGCCGGGATCGTGAACGCGGCATCCGGGCCGGCCTCAAATACTTCCTGGTGGGCGCTTCGGCCTCGGCCATCATGCTCTTCGGCCTGGCCCTGGTATACGGCACCACCGGTAAAGCTTATCTTGTGGAACTGCTGGTGAACCTGCCGGTCTACACGGCGCAACCCGCTTTCAGCCTTGGGATGCTGATGGTGCTGTGCGGCTTTTTCTTCAAGCTGGCGATCTTTCCGTTTCATATCTGGGCCCCGGATGTTTACGAAGGCGCGGCCAACCCGGTGGCGGCTTACATTGCCACGGTCTCCAAAGTGGCGGCCATCGGGATTCTGATCCGCATGGCGACCCTGGGCGGCTCGGGCTATTTCGTGGACGTCCTGGCCGTGCTGGCCATCACCTCCATGACGGTGGGCAACCTGGCCGCCCTGGCGCAGAAAGACTTCAAGCGCTTGCTGGCCTACTCGAGCGTGGCCCACGGCGGGTATGTGCTGATCGGTGTCTTGAGCATGGGGGAAGCCGGCTATGCGGCGGCGACCTTTTATGCGGTGGCCGTGCTCGTGATGAAATTCACGTGCTTCATGGTGGTGGTCAACGTGGCGGTCGGCGACGGCAACCCCACCGTGGCGGACCTGGCCGGCCTGCATCGACGCGCCCCCGTGATGGCTATAGCCCTGATGATGGCCCTTTTCGGCCTGGCCGGTATTCCGCCCACGATCGGCTTTACCGGGAAATTATTGCTTTTCACGGCCGCCATGTCCCAGGGGCATTTCACCCTGGTGCTGATTGCCATGGTCAACGTGGTGATCTCGCTTTACTACTACCTGATGGTCCTCCGGGCGGCTTATCTGCTGGAACCCGCCGACGATGCGCCGGCTTTCCAGGAAACGCTTTCGCTCAAGGCGCTCTCCCTGGTCATGATTGGGGCCATGGTGATCCTGGGCATCTATCCTCATCATCTCATCGAACTGACCCGGCGGGCGGCGGCGCTTCTCTCCTAACGGGTAATCGAATGCCGGATCGGAAAAAAATCACACCCTCCGTGTCGCAGCAAAAACGGTCCCAATTCATGCCTGCCACCGCCGATTCATCCGATACCCTCATACAGGCCCGACGCCTTGTTTTCGATTTCGGCCGTTCCGCTACCAGTTGGCAAATCCTGAATCCGGATCTGTCCTTCTGGTTTTCGGCCGACGGCGAGGGTGTTGCGGGCTTTGCCACTTATCGCGGGGTGCGGGTAGTCGCCGGCGAACCGGTATGTGACGTGGATCGACTGGCGGCGGTCTGCCGGGAATTCGAGCAGGATGCTGCTGATGCAGGTCAGCGGGTGTGCTACCTGGCAGCGGAGTCGCCCCTGGTCGAGCGGTTGGGGTTGGATGGCCGACATGTCGTGATTCCCATCGGTGCGCAGCCGGTATGGCAGCCGGCAGCACTATCCGCCGTGTTCCGGGAAGCCGCTGCGCTGCGCTATCAGCTCAACCGGGCACGCAGCAAAGGCCTGTCGGTGTCGGAATGGCCGGCCAATCGTTTCGATCACCCCGGGCTCCATCGATGCCTGGCGGCCTGGTTGGCGGAGAAATCCCTTCCCGCCCTTGGATTCATGACGGACCCTTATCTGCTCGGGCGCATGGATGCTCGACGGCTCTGGGGGGCTGAAAAGGACGGCGTTATGGCGGGGTACACGGTGCTGGCACCGGTGCCGGCCAGAAGCGGCTGGCTGGTGGAGCAGATCGTGCGTTGCGGCGGGGCGCCTAATGGAACGGCAGAGAGCCTCGTGGCGACGGCGGCCCATGACGTGGCCGCCGAAGACAGCCGTTTCATCACACTGGGGACATCACCCCTGTCCCGGCGCGGGGAGCGGTTGTCCTCCCGGCACCCGCTGTGGCTCAGGGTGATAACGGGCTGGATGCGGGCGCATGGCACCCGCTTTTACAACTTCAAGGGGCTCGAACACTTCAAGGCCAAATTCCGTCCCCAGGCCTGGGAGCCGGTTTTTGCCGTAGCCGTCGAACCCCGTCTCCGGATGGGCACTCTCTATGCCGCCATGGGCGCTTTCACGGGCCGATCGCCGATTGTGGCAGGCATGCAGGCGGTTGGCGGCGGTTTGCGAAGCGAGTTGCGGCGCCTGGTTGGCTTGCGAAATTGATCGGATCCCTTGTTGAATAAGCATGCAATGGGCGGCCGCTAAGCGGCCCAAAGCGTTATTGGGCATTCGATGGGTTTTGGGGACCACTTCGACGAAATCCTATCTTCTGCGCGTGGCACGGCCATCGCCAGCATCAACACCTCACTTCAGAGTATGGCCTTACCTGGGCTCGCGGGCATCTGGGCATCTTTCTTTTCTGAATACCAGCTCCGATATTTACCGGCACGCGTTATCACTTTACGGACATAGTTTCGGCTTGCGACCGCCGGCAGGGCTTCCACCAATCTTTTATAGACATCGCTGGGCTTGAGACTGTTGATGACGGGTGCGGCCTGTTTGATCGATGGTTTAGAGATGAATGCCCTTCCGACGCTTGAAGGGCCTGCATGGTAGGCCGCCACGGCACAATAAGTGCGGCTTGTCGGGTCATCGATCGAGGCCAGGTATCCGTCTTTCAGGATAGTGAAATAGGCTGCCCCCAATTCGATATTGTTGTCGGGATCGAACAGGTATTCAGGGGTCAGCTCACGGGGCTGGCCGTAAACCCTGCGGTAAGCTTCTTTACCCGCCGTGTGGGGGACCAGTTGCATGAGACCGTAAGCTGAGGCGCGTGAGCTCGCGCGGGGATTGAAAGCGGATTCGGTATGAATCATGGCCATGATCAACGCCGGGTCGAGGCGATATTTTTCGGCATGCGTCAGAACGATCGACCAAAATTTCCGGGCCCGGACTTCCAGGTGATTTTTTACCAGCTGGAAGTTGACGACAACGGTCAGCGGTTTACCGCCATCATCGCCAATCCAATTTTCGATACTGGAAGATGAACTCCCAACGACCTCGGCCACAAAATCTTTCACCATCCAGCGGGGCACCGGTCGGCCGTCGGTCAATCGGATGTGATCTAAAAGGGATGGATCTCTATCGATCGATCGCGAGGTCAAGTTCAGGGTAAATTCCCGCGATGACAATACGTCCACTTTGAGGGGACGGCTGACCTGCAAGATTTCATCAGACCTCAGTTCGTTCATTTCTGACAGGGTATGGCGTTTCATGCCGAACCGTTTGGCGATTTTCCACAGGGAGTCCCCCTGACGCACAAGGTAAACCTGTACTTCCTCCCTGACGGAAAGGGTCGCGACCCAGGTATTCCCATGATGTCCGGATTCCTGTCGTTTTATCATGTCCGGCGGGGTATGCGCGTCTTCTATCCATAGAAGGCTCGATTCCTTGCAGTGACGCGTCAGCACGATATCACAGCGCGAATCGCCATTGGAGAAAGGTTGTACCCGGGAGTTTGCCAGTGGCTTTGCTAAACCCACCGCATGGGGTTTCAGCAGGTCGGATCCGTATTGGTTCATCAGACTGAAACCGGGGCTCCATACGCTGTTGCGTCCCCATATCATTGTTCTATAAGCTTCAATATCTCTCAATAGGGGCTCCGGCTGCCCAACGAACAGTGTTCTGTATGATTCAGCGGCTCTGGCAGGGGTTGGCCAGCAGAAAAATGCCGAAAAAGTCGCAATGCCGAAAATCAACGTCAGACTGATCCATCGGAAGAAATTGAATTTCGATCGATCCCCTTTTGGGGAAATGGTAATGAATTTTTCCATAATCGAATTATCGCCAAAGAAGGTCAGGATTAACCGCCATACAAAAAAGAAGGCAGAGCCCAATGATCTGACTCTGCCCTAATGCTTTGCAGTTGCCTAAAATTACGATTTGTCGTTTCCGCAGGGACTGAACCGCAGTTCCACGGCAAAGCACTCGTTCAGAGCTTCTTGCGCAAAACGTCGTACACTTTCGCTTACGGATCTCTTCTAATATGCAAGTCAGCGGAGACTGGAATACAACCACCTCGATGTATCAAATAATTTTAAACCTTTTTTCTTGACCGGAATCTTCCTCGATGGTTCTTAACACAGCTATGGAAATCGTATTAGCTACCAGCGGAGCGCTATCTGAATCTTTGGTTTGCAGGACAGAATAGCTTGTTCAAAGAAAGATTTAAAATTATACTAAGCAATAAATATGCCCATACTATATATTGATTCAAAATTTATGATTATACTATATATAGCATTTTAGTGAGAAGGGCGCCTATATTTAGGGTAATATATAGGAAAATAATTTTACACAAAGAAAACTTTTACCTAAAATGCTTACTTCTGCCATCGAATCCAGAAGCGGGATCAATTTTGGAACAAAAATAGTAAGCATCGCCAAATATTAGGGAAAAGACCAATCTTGCAATTTGAAGGCCCCATCTATCGCCCGCCGAGCGAAGCCGACAGCCTGCTGATCCAGGCCACCGTCGGCTGCCCGCACAACAAGTGCACCTTCTGCATGATCTACAAGCAGGGGCCGCCTTACCGGGTCAGGCCGGTCAAGGACATCTGCGAGGACATCGACGCCGCGCGCGCCGAATACGGGGAGAACGTTAAGACGCTCTTTTTCCCCTCCGGCAACACCATCGCCATGCCGACCCGCGAGCTGGCGGCCATCTGCCGACATGCCGTGAAACGCTTCCCGATGCTTCAGAGGATCACGGTCTACGGGTCGTCCCGCTATATCGTTCAAAAAGGGCTGGATGACTTGAAGATTCTCCGTGCGGCCGGCCTGAGCCGGATCCACGTGGGGCTCGAAAGCGGCGACGACCAGGTGCTGCAACGGGTCAAGAAAGGCACCACGGCCGTAGAGCAGATCGCGGCCGGACGCCTCGTCCGCCGGGCGGGCATCGAGCTGAGCGAGTATGTCATCCTCGGCCTGGGCGGGGCGGAACTGTCAGAGCCCCATGCCCGGCACACGGCGGCGGCCTTGAACGCCATCGTTCCGGATTTCGTGCGGCTGCGGACCCTCGTGCCCAAAATCAACACCCTCCTGCTGCACGAAATCAAAAAGGGCCGTTTTCAGCTCCTGTCGCCCTATGACGTTTTGAGGGAAACGCGGCAACTGGTGGAAGGTCTCGAATGCCAAACCGTTCTGACCAGCGACCATTACAGCAACTACCTGGATCTAAACGGCCGACTGCCCGACGACAAGCCCCGCCTCCTGGATACCGTCGACCAGGCCCTGACCTGGGACGAAAGCCGCTTTCGTTCGATGTTTGTAGGGACGCAGTAAGGGGCCATTCCAATGGCACACCTCCTCCTGTCCTGATGTCGCAAGGATTTACCATCGACTCTTCCGGCCCTTTCCGGGCCACGTTCCTTTCGTTACGGCACCGACATGTTTTATGAAAGGACTTCTATCCAGCGCCTTGCTATTTGGGCCTCAAAGCGTCTAAATGGAAGTGATCGGCTTTTCGATCGCAGCCCTTTACGAGAGGAGGCAGCATGTCAACCAATGCCAACGGCTGGTGCGGCAGGATTCTCGACGTGGATCTCTCCAACCGGCGTCTTTCCGAACGGGAAACCCGGGTCTACGCCGCGGATTATATGGGCGGGCGCGGCATCGCCACCCGCCTTTACTGGGAATCGGCGAACTCCGGCGCAAGCGCCTTCGACCCGTCGAATCTCCTGATCTTCATGACCGGTCCCCTGGGCGCCACCGGCGCGCAGGGCGCCTCGCGCTTTGTGGTGGCGGGCAAGTCCCCCATGCGTCGTCCGGAGGGGTTCTGCTGCGGCAATCTGGGCGGCTATTTCGGCCCGCATCTGAAACGGGCGGGGTTCGACGGTGTCGTCATCTCGGGGGCCGCAGACACACCGGTATATCTGCTGATCGAAGACGGTAAGGCCGAACTGCGGGATGCTGCCCCCCTCTGGGGACAGGGGGTTTATACCGTCGAGGAACGTCTCAAGGCAATCCACGGAAAGAAAGTCCGCTACGTCACCACCGGTGTGGCCGGGGAAAACCGGTGCCGGAGCGCCAACCTGATGACCGACAACGAGGGCAGTGCCACCGGCGGCTTTGGGGCGGTCATGGGAAGCAAGCGTCTCAAGGCAATGGCCGTCCTGGGGTCGGGTCATCCGACGGTAGCCGACCCGGACAGGCTGAAACGGCTCAACCAGGAGGCCATCCGGCTCAACCAGCGCGATCCGCTTTATCTGCCCTTTCCCCAGGACCAGGTCTGCCGCACCGGAAAGGCCTCCTGCTACCAGTGCGGCCTGGACTGTCTGATGCGTAGCACTCTGAAGACTGCCTCCGGCCAATCGCTGGTCCGCAAGTGCCAGGCCATGTTCGTCTATTTTCCCTGGGTGATGAAACGTCCTGGGGAGCCGGCGGAAACTGCCCTGGCAGCCACCGGCATCTGCAACGACCTGGGTATCTGTACGATGGAGATGTACAACATCATTCAGTGGCTGGACACCTGCCACCAGGCCGGTTGCGACATCATCGCCCAGACTGGCCTGGACATGTCCCAATTGGGGACCCTCGCGTTTTTCGAGACCCTGGCCCACAAGATCGCCTACCGGGAAGGCTTCGGCGATATCCTGGCCGAAGGCCTGCTGCGGGCCGGGGACACCCTCGGCCAGGACGCCGTGCGGCACTTTGCCAATGAAGTGGCCGGGGTGGGCGACGGGGCCACCTACAGTGCCCGGGAGTACCCCATGAACGGGTTGCTGTATGCCTTCGAACCCCGGCAGCCCATCGCTATGCTCCACGAGGTCAGCCGTCTGGTGGGTTTCTGGGTGATGCACCAGGCCAATCCTGGGTCCTCACCGGTCGACGCCGATGTCTTCCGGGCCGCCGCCCAGCGCTTCTGGGGGCACCCGGCCGCCTGGGATCTGACCACCCACGAGGGCAAGGCCCAGGCCGCGGTGGCCATCATGGACCGCACCCTTGTCAAGGACAGCCTGATGCTGTGCGACAGCGCCTGGCCCCTGATGGTGAGCTGGAACACACCGGACCGGGTGGGGGACCCGTCATTGGAAAGCCGCATTTTTTCGGCGGTGACCGGCATCGAAACCGATGCGGCGGGGCTAAACCGTTGCGGTGAGCGCATCTTCAATCTCCAGCGGGCCATCCTGCTGCGGGAAGGGCGGCGACCGAAAACCGACGATACGCTGGCACCGTTCAACTTTACGGATCCGGTGCAGAGTGTTTTCATGAACCCGGAGGTGATCGTTCCCGGACCAGGCGATACGGTGGTCCGTAAAAAGGGTGCCACTTTGGCCCCCGCGGCCTTCGAAGCGATGCGCGACGAATTCTACGCCCTCCGGGGGTGGGATGTCGCTTCCGGTTGCCAGCGCAAGCCTCTCCTTGAGAACCTTGGCCTGGGGGATATTGTCGACGAGGTTGCCGCTCTCGGGTGGGTAAAGGACTGAGCGCATCCGTCGTTCACGGGTCGGGAAATGCGGAAGGCTCTGCCGTCCCGGCTCGTCAAACCATAACAGCCCGCAATACCTTTGCACCATATGGCGTGCGGCCGCGATCTCCCGTGCTCAAGATCAACACTCACCCGGAACACGAGATCCCGTATCTCCTAAGCACGCCGGGCCGCGCCCCTGGCGGATAGCGCGGGTGCGCACCACGCCACCGCCGCGCTGACGCCAAAGTATCCCCTGAATTTCCCAATAACTGGAAAAAGACGATGGGTATCGGGTCGCATCGACACGCGGGTCCGAACCCATCCAAACATTTTCGGCAGCAAAGGGGATCCCGGTGAAACTCAGACTGATCGTATTATCCCTGGCGCGCATGTCACTGATCGCAGTGATAACGGGGTCCCTTCTCTACTACTCCATCATCAAGAAAACCGTCCTGGCCGAGGCCAACCGTCGTGCGGCATCCGATGCGGAAGCCATCAGCCATATGTTTACGGCCTAGTTGAGTGAGAATGCCAAATCCGTCAAAACCTTGGCGGGTATGACCGCCATCAAGGCCGTCTTTAATGATACCAATGCCCATACTCTGGCAGGCACCAGTGGCCATCGAGGCCAAAAGCAGCGTCAATGGTATGGTGAGCGGCGGCCAGAAAAGGACATCCATTGGGGAATTCCCTGCTGTTCGGTGTCGGTGGGGATACTCAGCAAGTTCATATAGGATAAAGGTAAATATACCCATGAATCGGGCCATGCAAACCCAGTCGATCTCGCGCAGCGGCGGGATTTATCCTTCGCGGTTGAAAGGGACGCCCAACGCGGCCGGACCGCCAAAACGGCGGCGGCCCATACCGGCGTTGACGACAATCATCACGACGATGGTCAAAACATAGGGCAGCATTTTGAGAATATAGGCCGGAATCAGCTCGATGCCGACGGCCTGGAAATAGAATTGCAGGGCGGTCAAGCCGCCGAAAAGAAAGGCGCCGATCACGGCCCGCAACGGATTCCAGGTGGCGAAGATGACCATGGCGATGGCGACCCACCCCTGGCCGCCGGTCATGGATTCCTTCCAGCCGGGGGTGTAGGACAGGGACAGGTAGGCGCCGGCCAGCCCGGCGCCGAGGCCGCCGACAAAGGTGCAGCCGTAGCGGATGCGGTTGACATCGATGCCCGCGGCGTCGACGGCTGCCGCATCTTCCCCGGCCGCGCGGATTTTCAGGCCGGTGCCGGTGCGGAAGAGCACGTACCAGCAGAGCGGCACGAGGATATAGGCCAGGTAGGCCAATGCCGATTGCCGAAAAAGGATATCGCCAATAATGGGGATGTCGGCCAGGCCGGGAATCGGCAACGCCCGCAGGCGCACGCCGGGAGGGGTTCCGATGAGAGGACGGCCCACAAAACTGGTCATCCCCATCCCAAGGATGGTGAGGGCCAGTCCGGAGAGGACCTGGTTGACCCGCAGGGTGATGGCGAAAAACCCATGCACCAGGGCCAGCAGGCCTCCGGCCAGGGCACCGGCGGCAGCGGCCAGAACAGGGTTGCCCGTAGCCACCCCGGCGGCCACACCGCACAGGGCGCCCACCAGCATCATGCCTTCCACCCCCAGATTGAGGACGCCGCTGCGTTCGGCCACAATTTCCCCCAGGGTGGCCAGCAGCACGGCGATGGAGGATTTGACCGCAATCTGTCCGATGAAGGCCAGGTCTTCCATCATGACGGTGTCTCCCCTTGTGTGACTGGTGCATCCTTGGCAGCCGGCCCTCGTACCAACCGATAGCGGGCCAGGGCTTCACTCAACAAAAGGCCGAAGAGCAGCACGGCTTCCAGCACCATGCTGATGGACGCCGGAAGGTGCAACACGGCCTGCAGCTGCTCGCCCCCCACGATCAGCGTTCCCAGCAGCAGGGCCACGACGGGAACGGCCAGGGGATTGAGCCGGGCCAGCCATGCCACGATAATGCCGTCGTAGCCGTAGCCCACGGCCAGCCCCTGCTGGAGGCGGAAATGGATGCCGCTCACCTCGGCCATGCCGGCCAGGCCGGCCAGGGCGCCACTGAGCAGCATGACGAAAATGATTTGACCCTTGATCTTGAAGCCGGCGTAGCGGGCGGCCTGCGGGTTGAGACCGATGGCCCGCACCTGGTAACCCCAGCGGGTGGTGCGCAGGGCAGCGAAGAGAACGACCGCCAAAATGAGGGCCAGAACCAGGCCCAGGTGGATACGGGTGCCGAAGAAATGGGGAATGCGGGCGGCCTCGGCCAACTGGGCGGTGCCCGGGAACCCGTACCCTTCGGGGTTGCGCCAGGGTCCGAAATAGAGGTGCTCCATCACAATGATGGCGATGTAATTGAGCAGCAGCGAAGAAAGAATTTCGTTCACGGATAGAAAGGCTTTCAAAACGCCGGGTATCAGGGCCCACAGGGCGCCACCGGCGGCCCCGGCCGCGATCGTGACCGGCAGCACCAGAAAGGGCGGCAGGTGGGGCGCCAGAAACAAGCCTGCGCCCGCCGCGCAGATGCCGCCCCAGACGAGCTGGCCTTCGCAGCCGATGTTCCACAACAGCATGGTGGCCGCCAGCGCAACGGCCAGCCCGGTCAGCATCAGTGGGATGGCGCGCACGACGACCTCGGAAAAGTGAAAGAAGGAACCGAAGGCGCCTTTCAGCATGACCCCATAGGCGGTCAGCGGGTTGACGCCCAGCACGCCAAAAATACAGGCCCCCACGGCGATGGCAAATCCGAAAGAGGCCGGAAAAACCCACCCGGGCATACGGGTCGAAACGGTGGGACGTTTTTCAATGCGCCAGCCCATCAATGCGCCTCTATGCCGGCCATGAGCAGTTTGATGCGGTCAATGTCGGATGCGTCGCGGGCGGAAACGATATCCAGAATTCGGCCGCGAAACATGACCGCGATGCGATCGGAAAGGGACAGCGCTTCCTTGAGATCGCCGGTGATCATCAGTACGCCCGACGTCTCCCGCTGGCGCAGGAGGGCCTGCCAGACCTCTTCGGTGGCCTGGACATCGAGTCCCTGGGTGGGCTGTTCCGCAATGAGCAGATCCGGTCGGCGGGAAAGTTCCCGGGCCAGGATGAGCTTTTGGAGGTTGCCCCCGGATAGATGACCCGCAGGTCCCCGGATACCGCCGCCGCGGATCTGAAAGCGTGCGACAGCCTCGGTGGTCTTCTGTTCGGCCTGGTGCCGGTCGATCAGGAAAGATCCGCCGAAGGCGTTCAGTTGGGTCAGGATATAATTTTCCACCAGGCTGAAGGCCCCGATGGAACCGGTGCGATCCCGATCCTCCGGGATGTAGGCCATGCCGCCGGCCGGGCGTTTGTGCCACTGGGCGGCTGAAAAGGTGCGGTTGCCGAAAGTTACCGTCCCGCCGCCCAGGGGGGCGAGGCCGGCCAGGGCTGCCACCAGTCCTTCCTGGCCGTTGCCAGCTACGCCGGTGATGGTGAAGATTTCTCCCCGCCGGACATCGAAGTGAATGTCCTGAAACGCCGGGCGGTTTGTTCCGGTGGGTCCTGTCAGGCCGCTTGCGGTCAGGACGGGGTCTCCGACAGTGACGGACGGTTTGTCAACGTTGAGGATGACCTCGCGCCCCACCATCAGGCGGGCCAGGTCGTGACGGCTGCGCACCTTGTCGGCAGCCAGCTGGCTGACCATCCGGCCCCGCCGCATGACGGCGATGTCGTCGGCCACCGCCATGACTTCTTCCAGCTTGTGGGTGATGAAGATAATCGTTTTGCCCTCGGCCTTCAGCCGCCGGAAGATGGCAAACAAAGCTTCAATCTCGGTGTGGGTCAATACGGCCGTGGGCTCGTCGAAGATCAGGATGTCCGCCCGACGGTGCAGCAGCTTGAGGATTTCCACCCGCTGGCGTTCGCCCATGGACAAGTCCCGCACGGGCGTCTCCGGCTTTACGGCAAGGCCATAGCGCTCGGCCAGTGCGCGGATGTGTTTGGCATCCTGATCGGCCCGCAGGCGGATCGGGCCGCCGCGCAAGAGGATGTTCTCGGCCACGGTCAGGGAATCCACCAACATGAAGCGCTGGTAGACCATGCCGATGCCCACCTCGAGTGCTTGCGCCGGCGATTGAAAACGCGTCGGCCGGCCCTTGAGTTGAATATTCCCGCTGTCGGGCTGGTAGCGGCCCGACAGGATGGACATCAAGGTGCTCTTGCCGGCCCCGTTTTCACCCAGCAGGGCATAGATGCGTCCGGTATGGAGGGCCCAACTGACGGCCCGGTTGGCGTAAACGTCGCCGAAGCGTTTGCTCAAGTTGTTCAACGTCAGGACGGGGGGGGCGGAAACGGTCATGGCGGTCGGCGTCAGACGAATTCGGGGCTGGGCAGCCGCGTCAGGCAGTGGATCGGGTAGGCCGGCAGGGTTTGCAGTTCGCCTTCCTGGGCCACGCAGAAAACGGCCTGGATGGCCGGCAGGGGACGGTCGAGGTGTGCGGCGACTTCTTCCAGGAGATCTTCCATGGCCAGCAGCGTTCCGCCGGTGCTGACCACGTCATCGATGACCACAATGCCCCGTGAGGCCTTGGCGATCAGGTTGATGTCCCGCTCGTAAATGGCCATGAATTTGCTGCCGCTCGTTACCGAGGACGAGCCCACCTGGATCAGTGGGCGGCGATCCGCTTCCATGTGGGGTTTGACCCGGTTGTAGGCCACGGCCACGGCCTCCAGGTCGATTTCCTGGGCGACGGTCTGCACCAGCATGAGGGCTTTTTCCACGGCCGTCAGGAAAACCAAGCCTTGCAGATCGGGGAAGACATCCTGAACCCGGGCGGCCAGCAGGCGTCCCAGATCCCGGTTGAGCCGGGTCTGGCCCACCAGGTTGAGGGATGCGATGCGGAGGTGGCGGTCGCCGGAAGGCAGGACAGTGTAGGGGATGTCCACCCCGTAGCCCAGCCCAGGCACCTCCAGACGATATTTGGCGCCCGATTCCAACCCGCCCAGCACGTCCATGGGAAACCTCCATTAAAAAGTAGTCTATCGAAAGCTCAAACCTGGCCTTTGGGTGATGGCCTGGAGAGATATTATCAACCCAGATCCTTTTTGTTTTAAGCATTCATTTTCTTGCCCGCGCAAGAAAAGATGAGTTTGCAAAAAGCCGCCGAGGTAATCTTTTCGTCATCCCCGCGCAGGCGGGGATCCATTTGTTTCAATGGGTTCTGGACTCCCGCCTTCGCGGGAGTGACGGTTTAAGGACTTTTTACGACGCCATCAAAAAAATGAACCAAAAGAACGCGCCGCACCCTTATCGTCCACGACCCCGATGCTCGCCCTCGTGACAATGTGAAGAACGGCAAGTACAGCGATAAAGGCGTTTACGTTTTTTTGATAAAACCGATGTCGCCAGCTATCGCGATAAAATATTATTGCGGAATACTGCCGCGAACGCCTTTCACCAGCCAGCCCATGGTGAGAAGATCTTTGTCGGAAGCTTTTTGCCCCTCGGGGATCATGAGGGTGCCCTTCTGGTCGTAGAGCGGGCCTGCAAAAATATCATCCTGCCCCGCTGCGAGTTTTTTCTTTTCGGCCAGCACTTTTTGCCGCACGGCATCAGGCACCGCCTCATTGAAGTCGCTCAGCACGATATTGTTTTTGTCGAAGCCGCCCCAGTATTCACCGGCTTTCCAGGTACCGTCCATGACCTGTTGAACCTTGTCCACGTAGATCGGTCCCCAGTTCCAGACCGAAGACAGCAGGGCGCAGTCGGCCCCGTAGCGGGCCGCGTCTTCGCCGTAGCCGATGGCCGGAACGCCGGCGGCACAGGCGGCCACCGAACTGTCGGGTGTATCGGCCATCTGGCGAATCAGGTCGTGTTTGCGGGCCACCAGCGTTTCGACCAGGGTCGTTTCGTTGATGGGATCACGCCAGGCCTTGAGCCAGACCACGGTGTTGGCTTTGTCGGCCTCAAACGCTTGGCCGGCTTCCTTGAGCCCTTTGTGCAGCCCGATGGTAAAGGCGTTGATGCCACGGATGGGTTCGGGAATCGGGTTGGTGGCCACGGTGCCCACGTTTTTATAGCCCATGAGCCCGGCCATGTAGCCGGCCAGGTATTCGCCCTGGTACATGCGGGCGAAGTAGTTGCCCATGTTGGGGCCGGTCTTGAAGCCGGAGCAGTGTTCGAAAGCGATATCCGGGTAATCTTTGGCCACGTTGAGCATGGGGTCCATGTGTTCGAAGGTGGTGCCGAAGATGATATCGTAACCCTGCTGGGCGTAATTGCGGAAAACCCGCTCGGCATCGGCCGCCAGGACTTTTTCGGTGTAGCTGATTTCGATCTGGTCGCCCATTTTGGCCTTGAGGTACTCGATGCCGTGGTAGTGGGCCGTGGTCCACCCCTGGTCGTCAATGGTCCACAGCAGGGCGAAGGCGACTTTGAGTTTTTTGGATGCGGCATCGGCGGTCCGGACACCACTCACCATGGCGAGCCCCACGAGGGCAATGATCATGAGAACGCCGATACGAAGGTTCTTTTTGAGATTCATGGGGAACTCCTTAGATTGAGTGACAAGGAAAAAGGTGCGGGGTCGGATCGAGCCCCCACTCTGAAAAATGCCCTCTAACTTAGACGAGCTCTGCCAAGGCGTCAAGATAGGATCGCACGGCAAGGGCTAGTTGAACGGACCCTTCCCGCGGACCATGTTTTCGACCATCTTCCGGCCTTCCGGGCTCAGTCCCAGGGTTTCGATTTCGCGGGCGAGTTGTTCCGGGCTGCCGTGGCCGCCGACATAGCCGTTGAGGCGCGCGACGGCCGTCGAATCCACCAGGTCCGCGTGGTTCGGATACATGCGGGTCAGCTCCCGCATGAGATCCGACGTGCGTTTCAGGATATATTTCTGGTGGTAATCCTCGGCCCTGGTAAACAATCGCAGCGGGAGCACTTCCGTGCGCACGCCGCGGCCAAGCTTTTTTTCAAGGGCGGCCCTCGATGCCAGGGCTTCCTGCTCCTGGCGATCATCGTGGTAGAAGACCGCGTTCAGGTATTGGCGTTTCCAGGAACGACTGTCCGGACGATGGCTTTCCCAGAAGACCGCCAGCAATGTTGCGTAGGAGATCTTTTCCGGGTCAAAATCCACCTGCACGGCTTCGGTGTGGTCGCCGATGTTGCCGTAGTCCGGATTTTCCGTTTGTCCTCCGGCGTATCCCACGCGTGTTCGAATGACACCCTCGATGGCCCCAAACTGGGCATCCACGCCCCAGAATCACCCCAAACCAAAGGTGGCGGTATCGAAGATTTGCGGGGCGGCGGTGTCGATGGGCGGGATTGTCCCCGGCGATGGCATGTTCTGAGCGGTAAGCTTCATGACAGGCTCCTTGGGCAATGGGTGGCGGCCGGCGTTGGATTCTCCAGATCGGGAACAGGACGCCATCACGATGGCGGCACTGGCTGCCGTGACGGTCAAAACAATGATGGCTCCCAACATATTCCGCATGGCGATTTCTTTCCTATGGATGGGCGGCCGGCCGGATGCGCCCGTTTGGCTGGCAGCATGCCGCGACCTTTTAGATCGGCATCCGGCGTCAACACCCAGATGATAACCACGATTTGCGTCGCGTCTGTAAAGATTTCAGAAAGATGGACGGCGTGACCGCCTGGCGGTCGGATGTTCTCCAGGATGTGGATTAAAAATAATATTATTATCAATACGTTGTGTGGGTTAAAGTCCTGCTCCGAAATTTTTGCGGTGAGGTATTTTCATTAAAGTTGGTGGGTTAACGGCCGATAAGCAGTGTATGCATCGCCAGTCGATACTGACGGATGGGCCCTGTTCCGGCTGCTTCAGATTCCCCTGGAACAGCCGAACCTCATCTAATTGCGGCGGCGTGTGACACCCTCTGAATCCCAACGACATCAATCTGAGGAAAACAATGGCCTTTGATCCAAAAAATGTCCAGATCCTTTTGGTTGAAGACACCGCAGTCATGCGGAAAATTGAAATCAAGACCCTTAAATCGCTGGGGTTTGACGGTATCGTCGAAGCGGTGGACGGGAACCAAGCCATTGGCATCCTCCAGGGGGACCGCAAGGTCGACCTGATCATCAGCGACTGGAACATGCCCAACAAGGACGGTTACGAACTGCTCTGCTGGGTCAAGGGCAACACCGCCACGGCACCGATCCCTTTCTTGATGGCTACCGGCCAGGGAGGGCGACAAGGCCCAGGAGAAAAAAGCCGTGGATGCCGGGGTCAACGCTTTCGTGGCCAAGCCCTTCAACGAAGCGGAATTGAAAAGCAAGATCGACGAAGCCCTCGGTTTGGTCAGCGCTGGAAACGAACCGCCGGGTCAAACGCGAGGGCCGCGTGAAAAAATCAACGGCCGGGTGAAACTGAAAGTGGCCCACATCCAGATTACGGACCATCTCATTCTGGGAGTGTTGAAGCACCTGATCGCGAAGGGCGACCTGCAGCCCCAGCATTTCGAGCTGGAAACCGTTTGCATGCCGGGGTGGAATCCCGTCCAGGACGCCCTGGAAAAAGGGGCGGTGGACGCCGCCCTGATCCTGGCGCCGATTGCCATGGATCTTTACAATTTTGGCGTGCCGATCAAGCTGACCCTTCTGGCCCACAAGAACGGCAGCATTTTCGTTCGCAGCAACCGGGAAGGGTATGCCGAACCCTATGCCGACTATTTCCGTTCCCAGTCCTTTTACATTCCGCACAAGATGTCCGTGCACCACATGCTGGCCCACCTGTTTTTCAGCAGCATCGGTCTCACCCCCGGCATGGTGGGCGAAGGACAGAGCGACGTCAATTTCGAAGTGGTGGCGCCCATCAAGATGCAGGAGTTCATGCAGAGCAACAATGCCGCGGCGGGGTTTATGGTGGCCGAGCCTCTGGGAACCAAAGCGATTGCTTCGGGAGCGGCCGACCTGCAGTTCCTGAGCAGCGAGCTGTGGGAAAACCACCCCTGTTGCGTGGTCACCATACGGGATGACTTTATCGAACCCCACACCGAGGCGGTCTACGAATTTACCGAGATGCTGGTCACGGCGGGCAAGTTTATCGACCAGAAACCGGAAATGGCGGCCGAGATCGGGGTGGCGTTCCTGGATCCGAACAAGACGCTTGGCTTGAAAGTACCGGTGCTAAAAAACGTGCTGAGTGAGGTGAAGGGCATCAAAACCGGCGACTTGTACCCGGCCATCGAAGATTTGCGTACCATGAACGATTACATGGTCAAGCGCATGCGTATCGGCACGCCGGTGGACTTGGAGGCGTTCATCGATACCCGGTTTGCCGATGCGGCCTGCAAGGACCGGGTGTCCAGCAACCTGCCGGGCTATCTGCATATTGCCGATCAAACCGCGGTCGACCTGCTCACCCGCTACGCCCAGGTGGCGCACGGTGAAGACAAATCCATGCTGAACCTGGAGGGCAAGTACCTGACCTTCAGTCTGGACGGCCAGCAATACGGCATCGACATTTTGCGCATCAAGGAAATCATCGGCATGCTGCCCGTTCGCAGCATTCCCCAGGCACCGCCCTATATCCGCGGGGTGATCAGTCTGCGGGGCCGCACCATTCCGGTCATCGACCTGCGGGTCAAGTTCGGCCTGGGGGCACCTGCCTCCGGCGACCGCAGCTGCATCGTGATCCTGGAATCCGATTATGCCGGGCAGGCCATGTGTATCGGTGTGGCCGTGGATTCGGTTTCCGAAGTACTGACCATCCGTTCCAGCCATATCGATCCCACGCCGACCTTCGGGGCCCGCATCGACACCCGTCATATTCTTGCCATGGCCAAAGCCGAAAATGGTATCCGGATGCTTCTGGATATCGACCATGTCCTTCAGGAGGACGAACGACTGGCCATCTGGGTTTCGCCGGAGGGTGAGGCCCACGCGGCCTGATCCGAAACCCGGCGGGTTCGTTTTTAGCCAACCCCCCATACCCTGTGGAGGACCCGGAGATGGTCTGCCGTTCCGGGGTGGACTCATTTTTTTTCGTGTGAAAAGATGAGCTTGCAATAAGTCCTGGTACCGTTATGCCGGACTTGATCCGGCATGATCGGCGAGCTATTCATCACATGGAATCATCGGTGGGAACACTTGTCGCCCCCCTGTTCCATAACACTTCCAGTCGTGCGTAGAAAAACACAGCCTGAATTGACAGAGGGCTTATTTCCTTCCCGGGCATTAGCGGTAGACGACGACATTTGCTTGTCCGGTGCCTTCCATCTCCAACCGGGGGCGCTTGCTTATCTTAGGCGGAAAACATTGATTTTCCAATTATACAAGCGCATAACGCTTTGGGGAAAAAGCCGGCGGATTGATCGAGATCTGAAAAACGTGGATTCAAAGCAGATATGCATACGGAAAAAGTCGATACGATCATCATTGGGGGTGGCCTCAGCGGGACTTATGCGGCCTTTCTGCTATCAACAAAGAAAAAACCTTATGTTTTGCTTGAAGCCCGGGACCGTATGGGCGGCAGAATTTTAAGTCCGGAGCATCAAGGCTTTTTTGCCGACCTGGGGCCATCCTGGTATTGGCCCGCGATCAACCCGAAAGTAAATGCGCTGCTTCAGACACTGGGCCTTAACGGATATCCTCAGTTTGAAACAGGCATGGGGCGATTTCAGGCCAGGGATGGCCATGTCGAAACCATTGAGGGCTATCCAATGGAGCCGCCCGGATGTCGGCTTTTCGATGGTATGATCTCGGTTGTCAAGGGGCTTTGCTCCCGGATTCCCAAAGATGTCATCCGTCTGAATCATCCGGTCTGCGAGATCGAGCGGCTGGAAAATGGTGTCCAGGTTACGGTTGGACGTCTTGACCAGAAATCCAAGTGCCGGCTGTTCGCATCCAGGATCATTCTCGCTTTGCCGCCCCGGCTTGCGGCGCGGTCCATTTTGTTTACCCCTGATTTGCCCCACGATCTTACCCAGGCAATGTTAAGATCAAGCACCTGGATGGCAGGGCAGGCCAAATTCTTTGCCCTGTATGATAAGGCGGATTGGCGGAAGAGCGGGCTATCAGGCCAAGGGTTCAGCCTGTGCGGCCCCCTTGGGGAGATTCATGACGGATCCAGTGACGCCAACAGGCCCTATGGGCTGACCGGCTTTGTCGGCATCCCGGCATTACGGCGCAAAGATAGCGAGACCATGATCCGGGCCATCCTCACCCAACTTTCTCTTCTTTACGGACAGGAGGCCGGGCGGCCTGTCAGCGTTTATTATCAGGATTGGGCAAGGGAAGAATTTACAGCCACTGAATATGACCAGCGGGCGGCCCACAATCATCCTGAGTTCCAGCCGCCTTCCGGAAAAACAAGCATCTGGGATGGCATGTTTCATTTTGCCGGTACAGAAACCGCAGACCATTTGCGCGGTTACCTTGAAGGCGCATTGGCCAGTGCTGAACGGGCCGTTTCAGCGGCGATCTGATTCTTCATTGCGATTAAAATGTTAAAGCCAATTTGGGTAACACAAGGGCATCAGGTCTGGCAGCTGTCACCTGGATGCCCTTGTTAACGGATTTCACCTCACTTCACCAGCTCGATCTCGCTTGGCCGCCATTCCTTCGTGAAGAAGGTTTCCAGCGGACTGTAGAGGCGCAGGAGGGTGAACCAACCCTTGCCGGGCATCGTCTGGATCCAGTTGCCGCGTTCCACCCCTTTTGGCTGTTCGGGGCCGAAGTAGATGGTCGTGGAGCCATCGGCACTCGCCACGGCGGCGGGCGACGGATAGCTCTGGCTGCCGGCGCGCGGGTAGCGTTGCGGCGTGGCGAGCATCGATCGGGACTGGTTGTCATAGAGGGTGAACGACCAGAACGCGGCGGCCGGGATGTCCTTCGGAAGGACGACCTTGTATGTCTTGCCGCCGTCGTAGGGATTGCCGTCCGCATCCAGGAAACCCATCAGATACTGCGAACCGACCTTGGGAACGCGCATGATCATGCCGGGGGAGTCCAGGGTGTAGCCGAAGTAAAAGGCCGTCCGCGAATCGAGGGTGCGCGCGCCGGTCGGGGGTAGGGGCTTGAAGGTGCCTTCCTTGGTGACCATCGGTGGTGGCGTCTCGAAAAAGGCGCCGCCTTCCCACAGCATGTTACCCCACATTGAGTCCTTGTAGTAAAACCAATCGGGGTGTGTGCCGCCGAAGCGCCAGTTCAGGACACGGCCGGTGGCGTTGCCGAACTTCGCCGCGTCGGTCAGAAGCCGCTTCGTGTTGGCGTCCGGCTTGAAAGGTTTTCCCTTGACGATGCCGATGGCAGCGAGCTGGCCGGCGAGTTCGACGTCATAGCTGGTGGCCGGCTCCTGCTGGACGTTCGCGTTGATCATTTCGAAGAAGGTGTAGTCGCTGGGCGGGATCGTGTTCATCACCTTACCGCTGGCCTCGACGAACTTGGTCTCGGGAACCGTCGGATTCTGTTCAAGGCGCACCCCGCCTTCGAGCGCCGTGGCGATGCTGGTGCCGTAGCCGCCCGGTGTGTAGGGATAGATCTTCATGGTCTTTTTGATCATGGCGACGGCCGGCTGTGGGTCGTTGTCCACCAGGTAGGCGCGGGCCGCGTAGAGGATCCGGTTGGTCTTGGAATGCGCGACGTGGAAGCCGCTGTCCGGGAGCAGCCCGTCGTAACCGGGAGGCACGATCAGGTACTTGCCGCCTTCGCCGCGATCGGGTCCCGGGAATCCGATGTCGATGACCCACGAGAACCACATGTCGTTGATGGTGCCCACGCTCTTCGGCGGCTGTTCGATCACCATCGGCCCCTTGCTCAGGTCGACGACGGAAAGATAATAGACGGTGTCTGCGTTGGCGGTCAGGAAGAGCGAGCTCGAGTCCATCAGATCCGAGAAGATCACGACCGAGTTGTCCGCCGCGCCGATGTTTTGGAAACCTTTCTGGATCGCGTAGGCCGAGGCGCCGCGGAAGCTGTTGTTGTAGACGTTCAGGCCATTGGTGAAGATCAGGAAGTCGGCCACGGTCTTGGCGGTTTCCGGCGTCGGCGCGCCGTCCTCGAAGGTGAGCTTGCCGAAGCCGGTCTCGACCACGTCCGGGGTGAGGATCGACGGCGGGATCGCGTCGCTTGATTGGGCGGACGCGTTCGACAGGACCATCGCGCTTATAAGCGCAGCGGCCAGCAGTGATTTCAGATTCATGGTTTTTTCCTTTTCAGCTATTTTTGACGTTGCGATTTGAGTGATGACGCGTTGCGGGTCGTTTCGCTGCTGAACCCGCGGATCGCCTGGTGGGAGATGGCCCACATGGTTCAGAATCGAAGGGGCGATGAATCAACATAAGTTCAATATTATTCGGATACAAGTAAGGGGTTCAAAATTGACACCCATTGGACAACCGCAAATGAAGGTTAGGCGTGGGTGTTTGGAGCGAAGGCCAATCCGGTGCTCCCCAGGATGTTGCCGTCAGCAGCTATACTCTGGCTATCTCTTTTATGGGCCTTCAATTTGAAGGACATTTTAGTGAACACCAATTTTATACCGGATTACCTCAAGATCACCTATCTCTTTTCAGTATTTGTAGGCCTTTCAAAATAAATCGGTCGATATGCCTGAACATCCTCTTCCGACAAATTTATCGACACTCGGTCAAAACCTGTTGGTTCAAATTTCCAGATACGGCTACGCGGTCTTTCCGTAGGACAGATCCTGACAAAAATTACCCGCGGGGTCCTACATCAAAATCGGAAATAGACTTATACCCATTGCCGTTCGTTCATCTTAACTTCCAGGAAAAGGAATCGGAAGAAAACGATTAGAGGGTGGGTGGAATGCGTTGGCACTTATCAACCGATCAAAAAGGAGAAAATCAATGGGAAACCGCAAATACAGAAACAGGAACTATGCACTCGCTGTTCTGGCAGCAGTGGTCTTGCTGCTGGGGTTGACCCACTGTCAATCCCATTCGGACGCCAGCGCAGTAAAAATCGAGAACCCCAAGGCGGCCCTGCAACCGGCCACGGCAGCGCCGCCGACCATGACCTGGCAAACCGCTATCGCCAGGGTGGCCCAGCAGAACATACCGGCAGTGGTCCACATCGAGGTCACCCAGCGTCGGGAAATCTCCAATCCCATGTTGCCCTTCAACAACGCCCCCTTTTTTCATTTCTTTTTCAATGGTCCGCAGATGCCGCGAAAGTTTAAGCAGGAATTGCGCGGCCTCGGCACCGGCATGGTCATCGATGACCAAGGCCATATTCTGACCAACAATCATGTGGTCGCCGGGGCAACCGAGATCAATGTCCTGCTGGCTGACGGCAAGTCGTTTCCCGCCAAGCTGGTGGGGACGGATCCTAAAACCGATCTGGCCGTCATCCGAATTTCGGCCGATGAAAAACTGCCCGCGGTGACGTTCGGTGACTCGGACAAGACCACTGTCGGCGACTGGGTGGTGGCCATCGGGCATCCCCGGGGACTGGATCAGACCGTAACGCAGGGCATCATCAGCGCCAAACACCGCAGCGGCGTTGTCGATCCCACCTCCTACCAGGACTATCTGCAAACCGATGCGGCCATCAACCCGGGCAACAGCGGTGGGCCGCTGCTCAATCTGGACGGCCAGGTCATCGGCGTGAATGCCGCCATCGCCTCGGAATCGGGCGGTTTTGAGGGCATCGGATTTGCCATTCCCAGCAATATGGCCGTGCATGTCTGCAATGCACTCATCGCAAACGGCAAAGTGACCCGCGGCTGGCTGGGCGTCGGCATCGGCAATCCGACACCGGATCAGGTCAAGTCCCTGAAGCTTACTGACAACAAAGGGGCCTTGATCTCGGACGTGATTCCAGGTGGCCCGGCCCAGACCGGGGGATTGCAAAAAGATGATCTGGTTGTCCAGTATCAGGGGCAGCAGATCGAGGATGCTGCTGCGCTGCAGGGCCGCGTGGGCAACACGCCTATCGGTGAGGAAGCCCGCTTGACCGTGCTGCGGGACGGCAAACAGGTCGATCTGACGGTCAAGATCGGCAATCTGGAAGACGCCGTCCGTAAAATCGCCGCCTCCCTGAAGGATCGCCTGGGGGCGGTGGTGCGTCCCCTGACGGCCGAGGAGGCCCAGCAATTCGGTCTGGAACCCGGCCAAGGGGTCGCCCTTGGAGCGCTGGACGCGGGGAGTGTGTTGGCCAAGGTCGGATTTGAAAAGGACGATGTCATTCTGGATGTCAACAACGTGCCCGTAGAAGGGGTCGAGGGGTTCGTGGCGCTCGTCAAGGCCCTGCCGCCCCATCAGCAGGCGCTGCTGAAAGCCGTGGACCACCGTACCGGCCAAAGCGGATTTGTTCAGGTGACGATTGGGTAATGCGGTGGTTGTTCAGGTGGCATTCCGCCGCGTGGATCTTCGGCCGCGCGCTGCCAAAAGCTCGACCCAGCCCATGGCTGAGCTGAGCGTTTTCGAAACGCCGCGGCCCTGATCGGGGCCTTTTACTGGCGGGATGGACATCGCCAAAGACGTCATCTGCGGCAGGATCGGCAACCGTCTGCCGCAGCGACGCTTTCGATTGCATATCGGTTGTCCCGACGGAGGTCGGTATGAAGCCACAACAAAAATTCTCGCTCAACTACTATCTGTTTGTCTTTTTTACGATCCTCATGCTGGAGTCGATTTTTTTCAGCGGGACGGCCGTCAAGGAGATTTCCTACAACCATTTTCGCAACATGCTCGCGGCCGACCGGATTCAAAGCGTTATTTTGGAGTCGGACCGCATCTTTGGTCTTGAAAAGACGACAAAAACGTCCGGCACCGGCGCAACGGAAAAGGGCGCCGTCAAACCCTCTTCAGAATTCCTGCCCGCCCGCAAAAAGGCCCCCTGGCATCTGAACTTCAACCTGTTCAGCGGCAGCAAGAAGCAGCCGGCCGAACAGCAGTTCGTCGTCATTCGCCTGAGCGATCCCAGCCTCATTGCCGATTTGCAAGCCCATGGTGTAGACTATCGCGGCAAGATCGACTCCCATTGGCTTGCCCACTTCCTGTCCAATTGGATACTGCCGATGGTGTTTTTTGTCCTCCTGTGGCGGTTTTTTCTCCGTCGCGTGGGCAAAGGCGCCGGCTTTCTGGATGTGGGAAAAAACAAAGCCCGCATTTACGCTGTGGATGACTCCCAGAAGGTCACTTTTGAAGACGTGGCCGGTGTGGAGGAAGCGGTCGAGGAAGTCAAAGAAGTGGTCTCCTTTCTGAAGGAGCCCGACCGCTACACCCGGCTGGGTGCCAAACTGCCAAAAGGCATCCTGCTGGTAGGACCTCCCGGAACTGGCAAGACGCTGCTGGCCCGGGCGGTGGCCGGCGAGGCTGACGTTCCCTTTTTCAACCTCAGCGGCTCCGATTTCGTGGAGATGTTTGTGGGGGTCGGAGCGGCCCGGGTGCGGGATCTTTTCAAAGACGCCAAGGACAAGGCGCCGTGCATCATCTTCATCGATGAGCTGGATGGGGTGGGCAAGAACCGCTCTCAGGGGGTCGCCTTAGGCGGCAATGACGAGCGTGAAAACACGCTCAATCAGTTGCTCTCGGAAATGGACGGCTTCGATCCTCAGGCCGGCATCATCATCATGGGGGCCACCAACCGGCCCGAAGTGCTCGATCCGGCCCTGCTGCGTCCCGGCCGCTTCGATCGCCAGATTTTAGTGGATCGCCCGGATCTCAAGGGGCGCATAGACATCTTTTCTGTCCACACCCGGGATCTCATTCTCGACGACCATGTGGATTTCCACAACCTGGCGGCCGAGACGCCCGGTTTTGCGGGGGCTGAGATCGCCAATGTATGCAACGAGGCGGCGCTCCTGGCATCGCGCAAAGAGGGGGCCGCCGTCTGCCAGGCCGATTTCCAGGATGCCATCGAGCGTGTCGTGGCCGGCCTGGAAAAGAAAAACAAGCTGATCAATTCCCACGAGCGCAAGGTGGTGGCCTACCATGAATCCGGCCATGCTATTGTGGGACACCTGACACCGGGAGCCGATCCGGTCCAGAAGGTGTCCATCATTCCCCGGGGCATCGGTGCCCTGGGATATACGCTGCAAACGCCCCTTGAAGACCGTTTTCTCATGTCGCGCAGTGAGCTGATGGGTAAGATCAAGGGGCTGCTGGGCGGGCGGGCCGCCGAAGAGCTGGTTTTCGGCGAAGTCTCCACCGGTGCCGCCAACGATCTGGAAAAAGTGGCCGACATTGTCCGCAACATGCTGACCGTTTACGGGATGAGCACCCAAATACCCAACCGGTCGCTCGTAGAAAAGGGGCGCAATCCTTTTCTGGACCAGGGGCCAGTCGCCCAGCGCCGCTCCGAGAAACTGGAAGCCTTGATCGACCGCGAAACCCAGGATATCATCGATGCCGCCTATCAGTCGGCCCGCCAGCTGCTGGCCGATCACCGCACGGAGCTGGAGGCCATGGCCCGCCTGCTGCTGGAAAAGGAGAAGATCGATGCGCAAGACATCCGAAGCGTCCTGGGGCCTGTTGCTTCCTCCGTGAAAGGGACCGAAAACGCGTCAACCAGCCGCAATGTGGCCTGAACATATGCCCTGCGACCGTTCCGTGGCCCTGTGGGAAGATCGATATCTGTTCCGGGCGGTCACAGCGCCTGGAACGGGCGGCGCTTATTGATTTTAATAGATGGAGTACAACATGTCCTCGAAAAAAATCGGATACTGGTCGGTGGTTTCCATCGGCATTGGCGGAATGGTGGGCGGCGGTATTTTTGCCGTGCTGGGGTTATCGGTGGAGATGACCCGCGGAGCGGCGCCAGTGGCGTTCATGATCGCCGGTCTGGTGGCGCTGGTGACCGCCTATTCCTACACCCGCCTGTCGGTGACCTTCCCCAGCCAGGGCGGCACGGTCACGTTTCTGGACAAGGCTTTCGGATCGGGGCTGCTCACCGGCGCGGCCAACATTCTGCTCTGGATCAGCTACATCGTAATGCTCTCCCTCTATGCCTTCGCTTTCGGCAGCTACGCCGCCGCCATGTTTCCCGAGGGCTCCCGCCTGATTTGGAAGCATGTGTTTATCAGTGGGGCCGTCATTGGGGTCACCGGTCTCAATTTTCTGAGTGTCGAACTGATCGGCGCAGCCGAGCAATGGATCGTGGGGATCAAGATCGCCATCCTGCTCTTTTTTGTAGCCGTGGGGGCCTGGACCATCGACGCCGCCCGGCTGACCGTGGGCAGCTGGCCGGACGCCTCTCCGATCCTCGCCGGAGCCATGATTATCTTCCTGGCCTACGAGGGGTTCGAACTGATCGCCAATACCGCCGGCGATGTGCGCCGGCCGCAAACCAACCTTCCACGGGCCTACTTCTCGGCCGTCGGGTTCGTCATTCTGCTCTACATCCTGGTGGCCATCGTGACGGTGGGCAATCTGCCGGTGCAACAGATCGTGGATGCCAAGGACTACGCCCTGGCCGAAGCGGCACGGCCTTTTCTGGGATCGTTCGGCTATATGCTGATCACCGTGGCGGCCCTGCTCTCCACCCTCTCAGCCATCAATGCGACCCTCTATGGGGCCGCGCGCTTGAGTTACACGATCGCCAAGGATGGGGAACTGCCCGAGATTCTGGAACGAAAGCTCTGGAATCGACCCGTGGAAGGCCTTCTGATCACCAGCGGGGCTACTCTGTTGGTCGCCAACCTGTTTGATTTGTCGAGTATTTCAACCATGGGCAGCGCCGGTTTCCTGGTGATTTTCGCTGCCGTGAACGCGGCCAATGCCGCGCTGGCCCGACAAACCGGCAGTCGGCGCTGGATTTCCGTGCTGGGTGCCGTGCTTTGCCTGGGGGCCTTGGCCAGCCTGATCCGCTATGCCTTCCAAAACGACCCCGCCCACATCTGGGTGCTGGCGGCCATGTTGGTGTTGGCTTTCGTTATCGAGGGCGCCTATCGTCTCTGGCGAAAGGGTCATCTCTCCGTTTAACACGTTATCTTCTTATTCCGCGACACCGCGGAGGCCGCTGCGCTGGGCGCGCTCCCGCCCGTGACTGCGGACCACCAGCACCGGGATAGCAATGGCATGGCGTACTGCGGACACCGTCTGTCCAAAGACCAGGTCGTCCAAGCCGCGGTGTCCGTGGGAGCCCATGACCAGCATATCGAGGCCGATTTCCGCCACAGCCGTGACGATAGCTTCGGCCGGATGCCCATGCAGCAGCAGAAATTCCACGGGCAGGTCTCGTTCTTCGATTTCGCGCGTCAAATGCTCCAGATAGGCCTGGTCTTCGGCGCCGTGCAGGCTCCAGCTCTCGCGGCCCATCATGAGTGTGCCGGGGGCGTCCATGACATGCAGCAGTGTGATGCGTGCATGGTGGACCTTGGCCTCCGCTACGGCCGTGGAAATGATCACCCCGTCGCCGGGGGCATGCTGCAGGGCGACGCCGATGTGTCGGACGCGCACCGGTTCGATGGCGTCGGCGACCCGGTGGGCATCGGTGGTGATGGTTTCTTCCCATTGGCGCCCGGGATGCAAGAAGGGTCCGAAGGTGATATAAGCCAGCACCGCCAGCACCAGGGTGACCGGAATCATCACCAGCACCCAGATCCAGGCCGGGCTGCTGCCCAGCCACCCGGAAAGTTCGTCGAAAACCAGCTTGAGGTTGAGCACCACGATGATGGCCGCGATGGCCCAGGCCACGATTTTAACCCAGTTCCGGTTGGCAAAAACGCCCATCTTTTTGGGATCGGAAGTAAAATGGATCAGGGGAATGGTGGCAAAAGGCAACTGCAGGCTCAGGACCACCTGTGACAAGATCAGAAGACGGTACAGACCACTGTCTCCAGACGCGGCCAGGACGATGACGGCCGGAATGAGAGCGATGCCGCGGGTTACGATGCGCCTCAGCCAGGGACGCATGCGCAGGTTGAGAAAACCCTCCATGACGATCTGTCCGGAAAGGGTACCGGTGATGGTGGAACTCTGGCCGGCCGCCAGCAGGGCCACGGCAAAGGCGATGGGGGCCAGCCGGCTACCCAGAACGCCGTCCAGCAGGCTGTGCGCCTGCTGGATCTCCGTGACCAGAATCCCCCGGCTGTGAAAGTCCGCCGCTGCCATGATGAGAATGGCGGCGTTCACCAGAAAGGCCGCATTGAGGGCCACCGTTGAATCGATCAGGTTGTACTTGCAGGCTTCCTTCTTGCCGGTGACCGTGTTGGAAACGGCCCGGGACTGCACCAGGGAAGAGTGCAGGTAAAGATTGTGCGGCATGACCGTGGCGCCGATCATGCCGATGGCGACATAGAGCGCCGAAGGGTCCAGGTGGGGTACGAATCCCGCGGCAATGCCGCCCCAGTCGGGCTTGGCCAGATAGATTTCGATCAGGAAACAGCTGCCGATGGTGGCCACCAGCATGACGATGAAGGCTTCCATCTTGCGCATGCCCAGGCGCTGGAGAGCCAAAAGCAGAAAGGTGTCCAGGGCCGTCACCGCACAGCCCCAGAGCAGGGGCAGGCCGAAAAGCAAATTCAGGCCGACGATGGTTCCGAGCACTTCGGCGAGATCCGTGGCGGCGATGGCCACCTCGGCGAGTATCCAGAGAAAAAAATTGAGCGGCCGCGGATATTCCCGGCGGCAGCCCTGGGCCAGGTCCAATCCGGTGGCGATGCCCAGCCGGGCGCACAGGGTCTGCAAGACCAAGGCCATGATATTGGACATCAACAAAACCCAGATGAGCATATAACCGAAGCGTGCGCCGCCCTCGATATCCGTGGCCCAGTTGCCCGGATCCATATAGCCCACGCTGACGAGGTAGGCCGGCCCTACGAAGGCGATCAACCGGCGCAGGCTGCCGCGTTTTTTCACGCCAATCTTGGGGCCGAAGCTGTCATGGATGGACTGCCCGGTTGGTTCGCGGGTATGCATAATGTTTTAGACTCCCATTAAGAGCGGTGTCGTAAATCGTTGGTCATCAGGGCTTGCCGGTCAACACAGGGGCGGTACCAAGGTCAATCTCCTTTGCGGCCTTGTTGCCGACATGCAGCGGTTTGATGCAGCCCGCGCGATGCAGGATGAAGAGCATTTCGATCTGGTTGAGGATGGCGGTGAGAAGGACTGTTTCCTCTTTTGAAATAGCGGATGCCGGAAGGACGAAAACCGTCAACAGGTCAAGATTGTGCTGCCGTGGACCGATCGTCTGCAATCCTTCGACCCGGCGACCATCGATGATCGCCCGGTTGCCCATGGTGATCGATGGAAGGCTACTCTGGGGCCGCCGGACGGCATGTTCGCTGATGGTATGGCCGCTATGGCGCTCGATCATGCGAACAACCAGCCAGGGAACGGCGGCAATGGTCATGGCCCTCGAGGCCAGTTCATTGACGAGCCGTCTGAATTCTTTCTTGTTTTGCGGGTAGAAGGCCACCCCGCAAAGCGCCGACTCAATCTCCTGGATCTCCACATTGAGCCTGCCGATATACCGGAACGCCTCTGTCAGTCGCGAGACTAATTTGGATTTATCTTGAACAGCCCGTTTTGCTGTCTGCTGGTAGGTCTTGAGGTGATTCGCGAAACTGACAAGAACCATGAAGGAAATCCCGAAAAGGACAAGGATCAGGGCGGTTTCGAGCACTTCTTCTTCGATTATAAAATGGTCGGAGATTGAAATCCCATTCCGGATCAACAACGGAGTCGAACTCACGCACAACAGAAGAACCAATAAGATCGAGAAATATAATCCAATAATGTATTGGCGTTTCCAGATGGTTTCCATGATGCGGCCTCCCTGTTCCATGGTTGACGCGAAGCTTCGTTGCGGGGCGCGGGGTACCGGTCAACGTCGCCTGTTGGGAAAATGTGTTGTCTAAGGATGAACCCCACCATGCGTCGAATGCGGTGCCAGGTGGCGGTGAACCGTTTCCGGGAACTGAATATGACGCCGGCTGCGTGGATTGAAGTGCCGGTAAACCAGAGTTTTGGTCCAATCGGTCAAAAAAGCCCAGACGATCGAATAGCCCCAGATCAGGGTGATTTCGCTCCAGCGGATGGGCGTAATCAGACCGAATCCGTAAGCCGCCAGGAGGGTGCCGATCACCTTGGTGGCCAGGGCCGACCAGATCATTACCGGTGCCGGATAGGGTTTTTTCAGGAAGAACCCTTTGCTGCGGGCCACGAAGAGGGTCAGGTGCCCCGAAACGGCCATCTTCAGAAAGATGTAGGTCTGGACTTGGGGAATGCTCAGATGCAGCAAGTCAAGGGCGATATAAAGCATCAGAAAACTGCCGGCCACACCGGTGAGGCCCATGATCGACGAGACGGCAACGATGCGGTGCATGTTCCAGCGCACCGGACCGGGTTCCAGTCCGGTGTGGTCGTAGGCGATGGTCATGATGGGCACATCGTTGAGAAAAGCCAGCAGGATGATCATGATGGCCGTGATCGGGTAGAAATTGAAGACGATCATCGCCAGGACGACGAAGATCATGATGCGAATGGTTTCCGTGATGCGGTAGACGGCATAGCTGTTCATGCGTTCGAATATCCGGCGTGCTTCCTCCACGGCCTTCACCAACACCGACAGGCCCGGCGCTGTGAGCACCAGGTCGGCGGCCGCCCGGGCGGCATCGGTGGCACCACTGACGGCGATGCCCATATCGGCCTGTTTCAAGGCCGGCGCATCGTTAACACCATCCCCGGTCATGCCGACAATATGGCCCTTTTCCTGGAGCGCCTTGACGATTCTGAACTTGTGTTCGGGAAATACCTGGGCGAAGCCGTCGGCCGCCTCGGTACGGGCGGCCAGATCGTCGCCGTCTGAAGACTGCCCTTCACCCAACAGTTGGTCGGCGTTCCGGATATTTTTGCCCAAACCGAGCTTGCCGGAAATTTCTCTGGCAATGGCCAGGTTGTCGCCGGTCACCATTTTGACCTGGATGCCGTGCGTCTTAGCCTGGGCGATGGTTTCGGCTGAATCCTCGCGCGGCGGATCGAACAGCGGCAGGATCCCCATATATTGCCAGGAGCCGTCTTCGCGGGTGCGGGCCACACCCAGCGTGCGCTGCCCGGTGGCGGCCAATTCGTCGACGATCTGTTCGGCTTTGGTGCGATTGTCCCGATCGAGCCCGGCCAGTTCCATGACCACCTGGGGGGCTCCTTTGGTCACCTTGAACGTGTGGCCGTGGTTGTCCCGGACCGTCGCTTCCGTGCGCTTGCCCACCGGATCGAAGGGAACAAACGCCAGCGACTCATATTGACCCAGTATTTGCGGATCATCGAGCCCGTCAATCACGGCCAGATCGATGCTGTCGTTGTTTTCAGACTTGGATGCCAGGGCGGCGGCCAGGATCAGCTCCTGGGCGTCGACGGCTTCAAAGCGTTGCGGCTTTCCAAGGGTCAGCTTGTTCTGAGTGAGGGTGCCGGTTTTATCCGAACAGAGAATATCCATTCCTGCCATCTCCTCAACAGATTCCAGACGGGAGACAATCGCCTTCATTTTGGACAGGGCTACGGCGCCCACGGCCATGGTCACCGATAGCACGGCGGGCATGGCCACCGGGATCGAGGCCACGGTAAGGATCAGGGCAAACTGGAGCAATTCCGTAAAGGAAGCCCCGCGAAATAATTGAACCAGCACGAGTATCACCACCAGCCCGAGACTGAGATAGATGAGGTAGTCGCCGATCTGCAGAACGGCTTTTTGAAAGTGGGACGCTTTGCCGGCCCCGGCCACCAGCCTGGCGGTGCGTCCGAAATAGGTATGGGCGCCGGTGGTGGTAACCAGGGCGATCATCTCCCCCTGTTTGGCAATGGAACCCGAGTAGACCACATCGTCCTTCTCCTTGCCGGCGGGCAAGGATTCGCCGGTAAGGGCCGACTGGTCCACGCTTAAATAATCACCGTCGATAAGTTTGGCATCGGCCGGAATAATATCTCCGGCCCGCAGGCGGATAATATCGCCGGGAACAAGCTCGCGGGCATTCAGCAGCTGCCAGGATCCCTGGCGCAGCACCCGGCTTCTCAGGGCCAATTTCTTCTTAAGGGCGGCCACGGCATTGCCGGCCTGATATTCCTGCCAGAACCCCACTCCGGCATTGAACAGCAGCAGGGTGACAATGATGCCCAGGTCGACCCAATGGTGGACGACAAGGGAGAGAATCGCCGCGGCCTCGATCATCCATGGGATCGGCCCCCAAAGATAGCCCAGAAATTTGACGATCAGGCTGGTGGTCTTTTCCGTGATTTCATTGACGCCGAACTGGGCCAGGCGCCGTTCGGCCTCCTCATTCGAGAGACCCCGCGGTGTGGCCTTTAACAGGTGCATCAACTCGGAGGTCTGAGTTTGTTCAGCGGTTTGGGTTGAAATCTGTTTGTTTTCCATTATCAGCTTCCTTTTCTGGGGTGCCATGCCCTGCTATCCGGCAACGGCCGTTTGATTCAGGCACGCCCTTAATCGAGAAATTCAGAGAGTTTGCTGTGGCAAGCTTTCAATTGCTGAATCAATCGATCGTAGCGGTGAATGTTCCGCAAGGTCCTGATGATCAGATAGCTGCCCAGGGCGATCAGCGCCAGGAGCATGATACCCATTGGAATGATCAGCGGCAGCACATGGAGCACATCGTAGTACCGCGAGGTGGCGATCAGCAGACCCAGCACGGAGAGCGGCAGGGCAAACACGGCAATGCCGGTGCGCATGGCTGCCAGGGAAGTACGTTTCTCCGCCAGGATCAACTGCACCTCATTGATGATGAGGGTATCCGTATCCCCGGAATGCTCCGTGCAGGTGAATGCCTGCCTATTCGATCCGGTTTGTATGCGGTGCGGCAATCCGACCATGGTGGTTCTCCTTATTTGACCAGCATCAGGGTTGTCGGCAGCTGGCGGATGATGGCGTCATTGGTCTTGCCGAACAGGAAGTGCTCCAGACGCCCTTCCTCGTGGGCCAACATCAGGATCAAGTCCACGTTCTGGCTTTCAACGACGTTCTGAATGGCATTCACCGGATTGCCGTCCTTGACCCACTCGGCAATGACGAGCCCTTCGGCTTGCTCGGCTCGCACCATGCGATCGATCTCTTGGCGGGCTTTGGCGGCCATCTTCTTATACTCCTCGTCAAGGGAGGGGATCGGAAGATTCCATCCATTGATACTGAACGGGTCATGAATGATATGCAGGATATGCAAGTTCGCTCCATACTTGCGGGCCAGGGAGATCCCCTTGCGCAGGACCCGGATACAGTGCTGGGTGGAACGGCTGACGACCAGTATGTTTTCGAATGTTTCCATGATGGCTCCTTTCATCGAGGCATATGGCGATCGGTGGTTCGATCCGCCGGGTTGCCCGTGATGGTTTCGACGATCTTTTCGAATTCCAAAGTTTTGTTCAGGAAGCGATCGGCCCCTAACAACCGGCACTGGCGCCGATATTGGGCGTCATCGAAGTTGGTCAGCATGATGACCGTCGTCTCCGGATAGCGGGCTTTGATTTGTTTGAGCAGCGTGACACCGCTGCTGCCGGGCATCCGAATATCGAGAATGACAGTATCGGGTTTCAGATACCGCACCGCCGCCCATGCCTCCCGGCCATTGTCGGCCTGGCCGACAACCTGGATTTGAGCGGATTCGGCCAGCAAAGCAACGAGCCGTTCGCGGATGGGTTTTGAATCATCGACAATGAGTACCTGCTTCATGGTCCCGCTCCTTTTCTTCGATGCACCATAGTAAGGCGTGCGGATGGGTGAGAAAATCGGAATTGGTCTGATCTTCGTGTAGGAATGCAGCGGGAGATGGTGTCGGTGTTTGTCCGACGTTGTCGGATGGCCGTCCGGAAACAACGTCCTTAACGGAAGGAGCACCGAACCATGCTGTCTTTAGGGGCTATCAGGGATGGACGATGGGCTGGGGACGGCGTGGCGTCAATCCACTAGGCCGCTCTGGACGGCGTAGTGGATCAGTTCGGCATTGTTTTCCAAGTGCATCTTTTCCAATATGCGTGTGCGGTAGGTGCTGACGGTCTTGACGCTCAAGGCCAGGTCGTCGGCAATCTGGGATACGGTCCGGCCTTGTCCGATCAGGCACAGAACCTGATATTCCCGGTCGGACAAGGCTTCATGGGGCAACTTCGTGGTATCTTCATCCAAAGCGAACGCAATTTTTTCCGCCAGGGAAGGACTGATGTATTTGCCGCTGCGGTGCACTTTGCGGATGGCCTTGATCAGTTCTTCGGCGGCGCTCTCTTTGGTGAGATAGCCGGATGCGCCGGCCTTCAATATTCGCAGGGCATATTGGGCTTCCGGGTGAATGGTCAGAATGATCACCGGCAGATGGGGTTTTTCGATTTTCAATTGTTTGAGCACATCCAATCCATCCATCCCCGGCATGGTCAGATCCAGCAGAACGACATCGTAAGCCTGACCCCGCAAATAGTTCAGCAGTTCCGCGCCGTTGGACGCTTCGTCCGCCACGGTTATAGCGGGATCCTCCATGATAATTTGTTTGAGTCCGGCCCGCACGATGGGGTGGTCGTCAGCGATAATGACCTTGATCATGATAGTGCTCCTTTCGGGGGCATAGGAAGCCTTACTGTCACGCGGGTTCCTTGGCCGGGCCGACCCTCAAAAGAAACGCGGCCGTTCCAGGGATAAAGCCGTTCGCGGATGCCGAGCAAACCGAAGGATTTGGGATGATCGATTTCAGCGGCGGTGATACCGCGGCCGTTGTCTTGGATTTGCAGGATCAAGTCGCCATGGCGGGACTCCAAGCGCACCTCCACTTCGCTTGCCTGGGCATGGCGGATGATGTTGGTCAGGGTTTCCTGAAGAATTCGGAAGAGGGCCGTTGCCTGGTCTTTGGGCAGGTCCGGCTCAAAACCGGTGGGCGCCATCCGGCATTCGATGCCGACCCGGTTGCGAAACTCCTCCACCTGCCACTCGATGGCGGCGGCCAACCCGAAATCGTCCAGAATGATCGGCCGCAACTCGGTTGTTACCGTGTGCAGGTTTTCCAGGGCACCTGCCAGGACCTGAAACATGGCGTCCATCTTTTCATCCACGGTGGGGTTTTTATCCTCCAATTGCTTCTTGAGCCAGGAGAGATCCATTCTCAGAAGCGTTAAAGACTGGCCCAGCTGATCGTGGATTTCGCGGGCAATGCGAATGCGCTCCTGCTCACGAACTTCATTTTGATAGGCAGCCAGGTTGCGGAGCTGCTCTCGGGATCGTTTCAGGGAGGCCGTGACCTGGGTTTCTTTCTCGATGCGTTTCTGCAGGGACGCGGCCATTTCATCAAAGACCCCGGCCAGGTGGTTCAATTCATCCTGGGGGCCGATCTTGCCGATGCGCGCGCTTAGATCGCCAGAGGCCAACTTGCGACTTGCCCCGACCATCGCGCTTACACGTCTGAGGATGAAGGTGTTGCCGGCCCACCAAATGAAGAGCAACGCGATTAACACCGATAGCACCAGCAACGCCATATTGCGCAGGAATATTTGTCTGGAAGCCGCCAGGATCGATGACTGATAAACTTCCAAGACGATGAAAACCGGGCGGTTTCGCAGAAGGCTTTGCAAAGGGGCAAAGGCATAAACTCGTGCGTCGTTGTTTTCATCGGTCGCACTCAGGGTCCCTGATTGACGATCGATGATCTCACGGCGCAATGTCGGATTAAACGTTTGTGGAACCGACCACTGACGGGTGTCGATAGTATACCTGAGCAGGTCTTGGGTTCCGTCCAGCAGGGTCAGTCGCGACCCTTCAGGTAGTTCGGTCAATTGCTTTATAATGGCGCGATTCATCCCGTTCGAGGTCAAGGCGGCAAACGCCACGGCCACGACATCTCCACGGCTGTTCAGCGCCGGGCACGCCGCGTAAAAAGACGGCTCACCGTTGATAGGCTCTCCAGGGTATAGCCCCGTGGCCTTTTCTTTGGACCGCAGAATAGTGGAAAACCAGACGTTACCGCTGTAATCCTGACCGATCATGGAAGGATCGCTGCCAGCTACAATCTGACCGCCCCGATCGATGATGCCAAATCGCTCATACCCTTTGGATTGCCGCAGCAGATGGGTCAGTAAACCAGAGAATTTGTCGGGTCGACCTTCGGCAATAAGAAATGAATCGGTGATAACTGTCAGCAAATCATGGATAGATTCCAGCTGCTGGTTTTCTTCATTGGCCGCGGCCCTGGCGGTTGCTGTGATGGTACGAAAAATGGATTCTTGTTCCATTGCTTTTTGCTCTTCGGCTATGTAGACAATCAGGAATGCAATGGGAAGAAAAGCTGCCAGGACAAGAGCGTACAAGCGCATCTTGAGGCTGGTTCCGACGAACTGTTGCATGACGATCCTTGTGAGAAACCTGTAACACCATCTAAAAATAAGGAAAGGAAATTGCTTTTCGGAATTCAACTATGGGTGAAAGGATATCGTGTGTCAATATGCATGTCGATTTAGGGCGTTGCACCGATGTTCGACGCAAGAATTCCAAAAAATGAGGGCAAAAAAGTTAAAAGCGTCTTTGACGTCAAACCGACGCCTTATTTTTCTTTGTCGGCACAGCAACTTCAGGGCATCGCGAGAACTGCACTGTCAGGTCTTATAGAGCACGTCCATGTAAGCCTTGAGGATATTGCTGACAACGCCCCGCAGGGGCAGGGTGGCGGCCATGCCGTAGACCGGCGCCATGCCCCCCTCGGCCTCGGGAGCCTTTTTCACTTCGGCCACGGCGGCCTGCAGGTCTTCCACAAAGCGTTCCTTGACGCCCGGCTGGGTGTGGCGCAGCGTGACGCACAGGTGCACGCAGCTGGGGCGGTGCAGGCCGTTCAGGCTCCATCCGCGGTGGCTCATGGCATCCATGACACGGTAGATATCCAGCGTGTGGGATCCGAAGGCGATGACCCAGAGCGGGTCGCCCAGGATGAAGAGCTCCGGTATGCTGCGGATAGCGGTTTTGATGAAATCGGCGGTTTCCAGGATGCGCCGGGTGGCGTCCCTGTAGCCCGCTTGCCCGATGCGGACCATGGCGGCCCAGCAGGCCGCGCTGAGCGCCCCCGGCCGGCTGCCGGCAAAGGAGGGCGAGAAGTAAAGGCCGCCCGGCCAATCCGTGATCGTGAAGTACTGATAGCGCCGAAGTTCCGGGCTGCGGTAGAGAATGACCGAGGTGCCTTTGGCGGCGTAGCCGTATTTGTGGGTGTCGGCGGAGATGGAGGTGACGCCCGGCAGTTGGAAATCGAAGGGCGGCACCGGGTAGCCCAGGTCCGTGGCCCAGGGCAGGACAAAGCCCCCGAGACAGGCGTCGGTGTGAAAGCCAACCCCCCGCTGTCGCGCCAACTCGGACAATTCGGCAATGGGATCCACCATACCATGGGGAAAGGACGGGGCCGACCCCACGACGACGACGGTGCGGCGCGTGATGGCCCGGGCGGCGGCGCGGATGTCGGCACGGTAGTCCTGATCGACGGGGATGCGCGCCATCTTGATGCCGAAATACTGGGCTGCCTTGTCGAACGCCGCGTGGGCCGTTATCGGCACGACCATCTCCGGCCGGCGGATGCCGCGCTCGGCGCGGGCCCGGTCGCGATAGGTTTTCATGGCCAGCATGATGCTCTCGGTGCCCCCGGAGGAAAGGGTGCCGCAGATCTCCTCGCCGGCTTTATCGCCGCCCAGCATCCCGGCGGTCATGGCGACGATTTCGGCCTCGTATTTACTGATGCTGGGCCACACGTCGGCATGCAGCGGGTTGGTCTGGGAATGCAGGGCATAGACCTGGTTGAGGAAGTCGATATGGGCCGTGTCGCCGTGATAGACGGCGCCGGAAACATAACCGTCTTTCCAACCATCGGTTTCCCGGTTTTGCAGTGCGGCCATGCTCTCCAGAACCGTTTCGGACGGGAGACCTTTCGCCGGTATACTCCGCGTGCTGGGCAATTCGTCGCGATAGGGCTTCAATTCGCTTTCCAGGGTTTGCATCAGGTCCCCGGTGTCCTGCTCGATCTTGGCCCGGACGGCAGGGAGTTTCCTGAGGTGTTTTTCGATATGGGCCACCAGGCGCGGATTCAGCCGCGACAGGATTTCGGTCAGTCGATCCATGGATACCATGCGGTTAGCTCTCCCGTGATGCGGTCTGGTTCAGCCGGGCGTAGATCCGGCGGTTTTTTTTGTAAATTTGAAGGAATTCATGAAACAGGGCCTGGTAACGGCGGTGCCGCCCGGGATCGGGCGTATAGGTGTTGGCAATCGCAACCCCTCCCGCGATATCTTCGAACTGGCCATAGCCCAGCGCCACGGCGGCCAGGATGCCCGCGCCGCGGGCATTGGCTTCCACCGGATCACGGACCTGGAGGATGGTGCGATTCAGGACGTCGGCACAGATCTGGCACCACAAGTCGGAATTGGCACCGCCGCCCACCATGTGGATATGGGCCAGTTTGCGGTTGATGAATTTTTCCACATGGGTCATCAACCAGCGCGAGTTGTAGGCTACGCCTTCCATTACGGCCCGCACCAGGGTGCCCCGGTCCACCTCCAGGGAGAGGTTGTGGAAACCGCCGCGCACCAGACGATCTTCCACCGGGGTGCGTTCGCCATACAGCCAGGGGGTGAAAATCAGGCCCCGACTGCCGGCCGGGACTTCCCGGGCCAGGCTTTCCAGCGCTGCAAAACTGCGGCTAGCATCATTGACTGACGATTCGCCGCCGGGAGGGAAGAGAATGTTGTCCCGCAGAAAGGCCAGGCATCCCCCGGCGGTTTCCTGTTCGTTGGCAATGAAATACCGTCCGGGAATGGCGGAAGGAATCGAGGCCATATTGTGCAGCAGGTCGGTTTTTTTGAACGGCACGTGGCAGGTCAGCCAGGAGGAGGTGCCGATATAGAGGTGGGCTTCGTAATCCCGGACCGCGCCGGAACCGATGGCGGCCGAGTGGAGGTCGGGCGTTCCCATGACCACCGGCAGGCCGGCCGGCAATCCGAGGGCTTCCGCGGGTTCGGGAAGCAGGGGACCCAGGATGTCCACCGCCCGTTTGAGATCGGGCAGGGTTGCGCGGTCCAGTCCGGCCATACGAAGGAGACCGTTGTGATAGTCGATGCGGTCGATGTTCCGGTTGTCGGTCACCCAGTGCAGAATGATCGAGTCGGTGGAGGCTGCATATTTTCCTGTCAGTTTGAAATTGAGGTAGTCCTTGGGCTCCAGGAATTTATGGGTGGCGGCATAGATTTCCGGTTTTTCATGCTTGAGAAAGAGAATGTGGGCGATGGGGTCTTTGCCGGAGGACCCGGGAATGCCTCCCGTCAGCCGAATCCAGGTCCATAGTTTGTCGATGCCGAACCCCTCCAGGCGCACCGGACCGGAGGTGATGCGTTTCACATACGGTGCGCCGCGGGCATCCATCCAGATGACGGCGTTGCCCAATGGGTGTCCATCGCGGTCCACCGCCACCGTGCCGGACCACTGGGTGGTGCAGCACAGGCCCACGATGGTGCGGTTTTCGACTTCGGGCCGGGTGAGCAGGCGCCGGGTTGCTGTGCAAATGGCTTTCCACCAGTCGTTCGGGGCCTGTTCGGCGCCGCCGCCGGGCAGCAGCATCACCGGTGTTGTTTCGATTTCACAGGCGAGAACTTCGCCCTGCACGGAAACTAGCGCCACTTTGGGGCCGGAGGTGCCGAGGTCGATGGCCAGCGTGCCATCCGATTTCCCCGGCCCGTCCAAATCAGCTGTTGTCATTTTTTCTCCTTGGCAGAAGGTGTGTGGCGCGCCGCCAAACCATTTGCGATGGGTTTTTATCCGCTATCGTCATTCCTTCTTCCAGAACTGCAGCGTGTCCCCGATGCTTTTCAGGAATCCTTTTTCCTCGGTGGCCACGCCTTTTTCGGCGGTCTTGATGGCTTCCAGGCAGGGATTGGCAGCGGAGTCGCCGATGCTCGTGAAGGCCACGGCAATGCCGATCGGGCCAAAGAGCATTCCCCCGGCGATCCGGCCGACCGTCATGGCCGTGGCGGTGGGGTCGATCTGCATGGCGGGTGATGCCAGGGTGCCGCCCAGCCGGAACGGTTTGGTCAGGATGCCGAGGCTGATGGTGCCTCGTTTAGGGGTAGGTTGGATGCCGATATCGATTTTTTCGGTGGACAGATCGATCTGGCCGCCGCCCACCACGATGGAATCGGGCGTCACCCAGATCATCTGGGACAGCCGGGCCACACCGCCCTTGCTGTCGAATCGGATTACGAGGCATTCGATGGGCGTCGTCGTCGACCGTTTTTCAAGCGGATTGAAAAGCGTGGCCACTTGGCTGGCGATGCCTTCGTCGAACAGGCCGAAAAATAATCTGCCGAGCTGACCTTCCCCTGAAACCAGCATGGCATGCCCGTTTAAACTGCCCATCAGTTCGGCCATGGAAGCGCCCTGTGCGTCCAGATCGGCTTGAAAGTCAACGACGCCTTCCACCATATCGCTCAGGCCGAGTTCTTTAAGCATCAATCCGGCATTCATCTGGTTGATTTTCAGGTCGGCCTTTACTTTGGGAGGCTTGGCTTGCGCATCAATGTTGAAATGGGCCTGGTAGTCGCCGCCCCCGGCATTGGCCCGCGCCGGACCGGCTTCAAAACGGCCTCCGTCGATACGCACCGTGGTTTGGACATTGTTCAGCGCGATATGAGGCAGTAGCACCTTTTTGATGTCGATATCGGCCTGGAGATCAAGATTGCGCAATATCGCGAACGGCAGAGGCGCATCGGAGAAGACGCGTCCAGTGCTCTTTTGAGTGCTGGAGGGCTCGGCCTCCGTATCGGCCAGCCAGGGGCGGACATCTATTTGAGGACCTTTCACGGTGGCATTCAACCTTGGCGGTGCGTCAACCGAAGGCCGCTGCAGCTGGCCGGACAGGATTAATTCGCTTTGTGCGCTTTTGATGGCCAGGTCGAAAGCCCAGTCTTTGGACCTGGTCAACAGATCGCTGAACAAGCTGATGCCGCCTTCCAAGGCGATGGCCGTTTGATTGTAGCCCCCTTTCAGCTTTATTTTCAGGGGTAGGGGACCCGCCTGCCGGTCGAGGCTGAGCATGGTTATCTCGATACCATTGGTTTTCCCCGTTTTGAGGTCATGGAAAATCAGATTTGCATCCCGGATTTCCACCTCCTCAAGATGGACTTCATACGGCTGCGATGCGGTTTGGGGGGAGGATGGCGACTTTTCGTTCGGTGTTTCATCGAACTGCCAGTTGTTTTGGGTGCCGTCGGCCTTTTGCTCCACCCATAGGTCGGGTTTGACCAGCACCAGATGTTTAAAAACGATTTTTTTGGAAAACAGCGCCAGGAGTCCGATCTGCAGTTCCACCTCGTCAACGGTCAGCATATCCGGACGGGATCCCCAGTCGGCATTGCGCAGTTTGACAGGGCCGGCGATCAGCGTGGGCGCGAGGCCGATCTTCAATCGGATATCCCCCTCGATCGTGATCTCTCTCGCGATGGCCGAACGCACCTGTTGGGTGATGATCGGTTTCAGGCGATTGAAGTCGAACCGCGAAATCCACCAGAAGACGGCCAATAAGACCACTGCTGCTATGATTGCAGCCACGGCGATGGTTTTCTTCCATGGCATGGCGGTGACCTCCGTTGTGAACTGTTTGCAGACTTAAAAAACGCCGGCGACGGGAAAGTTTTTGAAACAGGCGGGCGAGTCTTTCGAGAGAACGCACTGACGTCGCGTCACTTACGATGTCGGCTGCGGTGTGCTGATCTCATCGGCCTGTTGAAGGTAGACGTCGAACATGGCTTTGATCAGCCGTCCCACCCGCTGCATGTGCGCCAGGCTTTCGTTTTCGGATCGCCCCGGGTATTTGCGAAAAGCGATCAGGATGCCGCTCAAAGCGGCAAAAAGCGTGTGCGAAAGAAGGCGTTTGTCGGCATCGGAGGGGGCGTCGGCAAATACCATATCGAGCAGGTCCATGAAGCGCCGGGCCACCACATCGAGCTTGCGGGAGGATTCCCCGCTGATTTCGCCGTAGAGGGAAAAACGCGTGATCATCTGCCAGTAGACTTCGTTGCGGGTGTTGTATTCGAGAAAATGGGCGATCAGGGCGTCGAGCTTCTGTGAATCATCCTTTTCCTGCAGCCGTGTTTCCAGTTCGCTGATAAAACGCTGGGTATCCCGGTAGGCAGCTTCGACAAACAGGGCTTCCTGGTTTTTAAAATAGGTATAGATGGAGGATTTGGCGATACCCGCGGCATTGGCAATTTCCTGCATGCTGACCTTGTCGTAGGTCTTGGCACCGAAGACGGTGCGGGCCGCGTCGATAATCAGGTTTTCACGAATTTCCCGTTCCTGCTGCTTGAGTTTGCTCAAAGTATCTTTTTTGGTCATGGGGGTACCTTTGGCGGCCCTGGCGCGGCGCCGTCGTTTTTTGATTTATCCGGCCGGCCGTATCATGGTGAGCGATATATGGCGTTGATGGTTCTGGATAACGGGGATCTATAACACCCTGCGGCTAAAAAAGCAATTATTGGTTGACTCGTCGACCGCTGGTCGGTATGTAAACTGTCAAACGTAAAAATGACTGAAATCCGTATCTTTTCAGGAGGCCTGCCACCGATGGAAGAAAACAAACCCTGGCTTGCGTATTACGGCGATGTGCCGCACCATATCGACTACCCTGAAGTCACCATGTACGAGGCGCTCATGCAGACCGTCGAGCGCTGCCCGCAGGCGGTGGCCTATGACTTTTTGGGAACGACTTCGACCTACGGGCAGTTCGCAGCCGATATCGATCGCTGTGCGGACGCCCTGGCCGCTCTGGGGCTGAAACAGGGCGATCGCATGACCATTGCCATGCCCACCTGCCCCCAGGCCGTGATCTGTTTTTACGCCGTGAATAAATTGGGCGGTGTGGCCAGTATGATTCATCCCCTCTCCACCGCCACGGAGATCGAATTTTATCTCAACCTGAGCCGGAGCCGTTTTGCCCTGACCCTGGATGCGTTTTACGGCAAATTCAGCGCCGTAAAAGACAGCACCGGGTTGGAAAAGCTCATCCTGGCCCGGATTCCGGACTACCTGGGATGGCTCAAACGCATCGGGTTCAATCTGACCAAAGGGCGCAAGATTCCCAAGGTTCCGGAAGACGCCCTGGTGGTCTGGTGGCGGGCCATGATGAGCGCCTTCCACCCCCGTGCCCCAAAGAGCAGCGCCGGTTTCGAGGACCTGGCCGTCATTCTCTACAGCGGCGGGACCACCGGCAAACCCAAAGGCATCATGTTGTCGAACCGCAATTTTATCTGTGAAGGCATGCAGGTATCGGCCTGGGGCAACCTGACGGGTGGCGATGCGATCCTGGCCATCCTGCCGGTGTTTCACGGCTTCGGCCTGGGGGTCTGCATCAATGCGGCCTTTATGGGCGGCGCCAAGAGCATCCTGGTGCCGCAGTTTACCCCCGAAGACGTGGCCAAGTTGATCCGGGGCAAACGCCCCAATTTTATTGTCGGTGTACCGACCCTCTTCGAAGCGCTGAACCGCAATCCTGTATTCCAAAAAACTGATCTCAGCTGCATCAAGGCCGCCTTTTCCGGTGCCGATACATTGCCGCGGGTCGTCAAAGAACGCTTCGAAGCCCTGGTCCGGCAGCAGGGCGGGGATACGCAGCTTCGCGAGGGGTTCGGATTGACAGAAGCGGTGACCGCGATCATGGCCATGCCCATGACCGAATACCGCGAAGGCAGTGTGGGGTTGCCTTTCCCGGACATGGCGGCCAAAATTGTCCGTTCCGGCACCACCGAAACGCTGCCCCCCGGGGAAGAGGGGGAAATCTGCCTCAACGGACCGGCCGTCATGATGGGCTATCTGGATCATCCGGAGGAAACCGCCCAGGCCCTCCAACAGCACCCGGACGGCCAAACATGGCTGCACACCGGGGATATCGGCACCATGGACGCCGACGGGTTTTTCTACTTCCGCCTGCGGGAAAAACGCATGATCAAGTCTTCGGGCATGAACGTCTATCCGGCCCAGGTGGAGGAGCAGCTCTACAAGCACCCGGCGGTCCGGGAGGTTTGTGTCATCGGGGTGCCGGATGCCAAACAGGTGGAGCGGGTCAAGGGGTTTGTGGTATTAAAAGATTCTGCCAAGGCCGGCGCGGAGATGGAAAAAGAACTGATCGATTTCTGCCGCCAGGACTTGATCAAGTGGAGCTGCCCGCGGGAAATTGAATTCCGACAAGAACTGCCGTTGACCCTGGTTGGCAAAGTGGCCTTCGCCGAACTGGCGGCAGAGGAAAAAGCCAAACAAGGCGGTGGGGACGATGTCTGCCGGGAGTGAGCCGGGGTCGTATGGTCGGCGGGGAAACAAAATTCCGTCCCGCCGGAAAATCGTTTTCACCGGCAACGCACGGACGATGGATGGAATAGGACTCCCGGAGGGGAGTGAAATTCGAAAAGGAGTGCCATAATGGATGTCATGCAACCGTTTTACGATATTTGCGCCGACCCCAAAGCCTATGCGCGCAGCTGGAAGGCGCGCACCGGCGGGAAGGTGGTCGGGACGCTCTGCTCCTACGCCCCGGAGGAGTTGATCCTGGCGGCGGGAGCCCTGGGCTTTAGGCTGGTCGGCGGCAGCGGCGCCATATCCAAGGCCGATGCCCATCTTCAGGCCTACAGTTGCAGTCTGGTTCGCGGTGCCCTGGAAGATGCCCTCAGTCATCGGCTGGATTTTCTGGACGGGACGATTTTCCCCCATACCTGCGACTCCATCCAGCGCCTGTCCGACATATGGCGCATGAACGCCAAGACCGGGTTTCACCTGGACGTGGTCCTGCCGGTCAAACTAAACACCGATAGTGCCCGGGACTACATGACGGCCGTCATGCGCAACGCCCGATCCGAACTTGAAAGCTTATTGGGAAAAGAGATCACGGACGATGATCTCCGGCAGGCGGCGGACACCTATAACCGTATTCGCGCCACGATGAAAACGCTCTATTCTATACGCCGTGAACGCCCCGGCGCAATTGCCGGCCGTGATATGCACGCCATTGCACGTGCCGCCATGGTGATGGATCGCCATGATTTTCTGGCAGGCCTTACCCGTGTGGTCGATGGGCTGGCAGACGCGGAAGAAGCCGCCCGTGGAGACGCGAAACGCATTTTTCTCTCCGGCGGGGTCTGCAATCTTCCCGACGTCTATGGCTTCATCGCGGCGGCCGGCGGCGCGGTGGTGGGGGATGATCTCTGCACCGGTTCCCGCCAATTGATGGGCGCCATCGATCTCAAGGACGACCCGATCGACGCCATCAGCCGCCGTTACAGCGAACGGGCCGTCTGCCCGGCCAAACATACCGGTATTTATACCCGGGGGGAAGAACTGGTCCGCATGGCCCGCGAGGCTAACGCGCAGGGGGTTATCTTCCTGTATTTGAAATTTTGTGATCCGCATGCCTTTGACTACCCCTATCTGAAAGACATGCTGGCGGCCGAGGGCATTCCCACTCTGTTGATGGAACTGGAAGAACAGACCGCATCGGATGGCCAGTTTCAGACGCGGTGTGAGGCGTTCATGGAAATGCTTTAGTGGCCGTCCAGAAATGGTCTTTTTTGTCCTGATCGGCCGGTCGAAGCGGGGTTTGCGGCCTTGATCAGCACCAAAAATCCTCATTTCTGGATCGGACACATTGTACCTATTCAGATTTACCACGCGAACAGATCTTATACAAAGAAGAGATATCCCTTCCGATAGCCAATATCAAGGGTTTAAAGGAGAAGAGGATGAGCAATCAGGACAAACCGGTCGATCCCGAGAAGGAAAGAAGAAAGATCAAGTCGGTCAAGAAGATGAAAGACATCATGACCCACTACTATATCGATGCCAAAACCGCCGGAGAAACCGGCAAAAAGGTTGCCTGGATCACGAGCGGCGGTCCGGTGGAGCCGCTGATTGCCATGGATGTGATACCGGTCTATCCCGAGAACCATGGGGCCATGATCGGTGCTTCCAAGATGGGCGTCGACTTGTGCGAGAAAGCCGAAGGGATGGGGTACTCCGGCGACCTGTGCACCTACGCCCTGGCGGATATCGCCTGCTCCCCGGTGAATGGCGGCCCCATCGGCGGCCTGCCCAAACCGGACATGCTGGTCTGCTGCAACAATATCTGCGGCACGGTGCTCAAATGGTACGAGGTTCAGGCCCGCTACTATGATGTCCCCCTGTTTATTCTCGATACCCCGTTTTGCCATACCGGGTTTTCGGCCGAGGCGCAGCAATATGTGCGCCGGCAGCTCGATGAGTATCTTGTTTTTCTAGAAACGGCCTGTGGCAAAAGGTGTGACCGGGACCGCCTGCAGGAAGTGGGGCGGCTCTCCATGGCGGGGCAGCGGCTCTGGCAGGCCGTGCTCGACACCACGGTGAACAAACCGGCGCCCATGAGCGCTTTTGACGCTTTTTTCCACCTGGCCCTGATCGTCACGCTGAGAGGAACCCAGACGGTCATCGACTACTACACCGAGCTGCTTGCGGAGATGCAAACCCGCGTGGCCGAAGGCATCAGCGCGGTCTCCGACGAACAGCATCGTCTGCTCTGGGACAACCTGCCCATCTGGTACCGGACCAAATGGCTCTCGGAAAAATTCGCTGACCACAAGGCCTGCCTGGTGGCGGACACCTATACCTCGGCCTGGTGCGGATCGCTTCAGTACATGAACGAAGATGATTTCCTGGGCTCCATGGCCGAAGGCTATTCGCGGATCTATCTCAATATCGGCACCGATCAGATGGCGGCCATGGTGTTGGAGATGATCGACAAATACGATGCCGAAGGTCTGGTGATGCACTCCAACCGCAGCTGCAAACCGTATTCCCTGGGTCAGTACGATATTGCCCGCATCGTTCAGGAACAGCGCGGTCTGCCTACCCTGATCATCGAGGCCAACATGACCGATGCCCGCAGTTTTTCGGAAAGTCAGGTGGAAACCCGCATCGATGCTTTTATGGAAATGCTCAAGGCCTGATTGCCATTTTTTTACAAGCAGCTGCCGGTGGATAAAGAATGACGTCAGTTGCACCACGCGGAGAGTGAAAGGGAACCAACGTTACTATGCTTACTGTCGGGATCGATATCGGCTCCATTAGCGCCAAGGCGGCGGTGATACGGGATGGCCAACTGGTCGGATCCAAAGTGATGCTGACCGGCTACAACGCGAAAACCGCCGGCGAAAAGGTCTTTGCGGACCTGCTGGCTGAACTTGACCTGGCCCACGATGCCCCGGACCGGATCGTGGCTACCGGCTACGGCCGCAACAGCGTGGCGTTCGCCCACAAGGCCGTAACCGAAATCACCTGCCATGCCCGCGGGGCTCACTTCCAAGATCCGGCCATCCGGTCCATCATCGATATCGGTGGTCAGGACAGCAAGGCCATCACCCTGAACGAGGCCGGTGGGGTAAAAGATTTTGCCATGAACGACAAATGTGCCGCCGGGACCGGCCGCTTTCTGGAGGTCATGGCCCGGGCTCTGGAAGTGGATTTGGACGGTTTCGGGGCCTTGTCGCTGGAAGCCCAAAATCCGGCGGCCATCAGCAGCCTGTGTACGGTCTTTGCCGAATCGGAAGTGATATCGCTGATTGCCAAAGGAGTCGGCCGCGCGGATATTATTGCCGGGATTCACGAATCCGTGGCCGCGCGGGTGGCGGCTATGGCCAACCGGGTGGGCGTCAAGGCACCCGTGATGATGACCGGGGGCGTGGCGCACAACATCGGGGTGGTCAAAGCACTGGAGGCCAAGCTGGGCTATCCGGTGCAGGTTTCGGCCTTTGCCCAGGTAAACGGCGCTATTGGAGCCGCCTGCCTGGCGGCGGCCTCGTTTTGATTATAACCCTCCATCTCTGTGGTGAAAGGACTGGTGAGGTTTAAACGAACAGAGGTGTTGTTTATGAGTTTTTCTTCATTTTTCAAGCTTTCTTTGGGTGGCTACTTGTGGCTTCCTACCATGGGGAGGAGCTTCACTTAGGCGGTTACTCCGCCAACTGGACGATATCGAAGGTCAGGTCGGTCAGGTCGAAGATCAATAGTCGGCCGTGCAGCGTCTGCTTGCGACCCAAAAGAATCTTGACCGCTTCGCTGCATTCCAGGCTGGCCAGCATATTGACCGCAAAGGCCAGATTGCCGAGCGTGGTTTCGGCGCCCCGATCTGCAGCGGATGCGAGGTCACCGTAAAGGGCCGCAAGCCCCTCGTCCTCCGGGTAGAAGATGGTAATCTGTCCGCTTACACCGGCCACGGCAGCGGAGACCATGGGGATCTGCTTGCGGCGGCAGGCCGTTTGCAGGGACAGACGGGCCGGCAGCGAGTCCAGGCAGTCGACGGCGATATCGGCATCACCGATGATGGCCGGGCCGTTTTCCGCCGTGAGATATTCGGTCAGGGCGGTCACCTCGACCGCCGGATTGATGGCGGCAATTGCCTCCCTTGCAATTTGCGCTTTGGGCTTGTCAAGACTCGCGGCGTCGGCAAACCGCTGGCGATTGAGATTGCTCTCCTCGAAACGATCGCCGTCCACCAGGCGAAGACGGCCGACGCCGATGCGGGCCAGCATCTCGGCCACGCTACCCCCCAGACCGCCAATCCCCACGACACAAACCGTGCAGCCGAGCAGGCGATGCTGATCTTCCGGGCTCAGGGTGGCCATGTTGCGGATGTAGCGCTCCGGAATGATCGCCATTGCAAGGGCGGTTTGCTCCACCCGGCGCAGGCTGTAGTCGAAATTCCGGGCCAACTGTTGAACGGCCACCGATGACAAGCTGCGATAGGCGCTGCCGTCCGGTCGCTGGCGCTCAACCGATCGTAGCGTCAGTTGATTGCCTATGTGCGGTCCCGCCATCAACCGCCCCCCACAGGAGGAAAGATACCGAGCCGGTCTCCGTCCTGCAGCGGCGTGTCATGGTCTTTGCGGACGCTGTTGATAAAGATCAGTTTGGCGTCTTTCTCGGGGATGTTCAGCTCACGGATCACATCGGCCACGGTGGTTCCGGGTGCGATGGCAAAATGGTCGGCTTGCGGCGGAATGTAGGATCGCAGGGTTGCAAAAAGCTTGAGGGTAATGTGGTGTGACATGCGCTTGCCTTTTAGGACGTTAAAACCCGTTCTCAAACCCTCTTGGAGGGGGCCACCTGAGCCCCCCGCTCGGTGCGAGGAGCCTCATTCGGAGGCCGCTCGGCCCTTCCGTGGTAAATATTCGGACTGACGGCACCCGTTGGAAACACAGTAAAAAGCCTTCTGGTGAAAGTCAAGCGGTTGCCATCCGGACGATAGTGACAGGCCGGATGCACAATGGGGTGAGAAGCCGTTAGGCGTTCATCTGTGGCGGTTCCTGAGTTGCGCATCGGGTGGAATCATGCTACCCGGTAATCTCTGTTTTTTCGGCATCATGTCACCTTCTGGACAGGAGTTTCCATGACAAAAACCATCCAGCATGCCCTGGTCACCGGTGGGGCCGGTTTCATCGGCTCGCACCTGGTGGACGCCTTGCTTGAACAAGGCGCACGGGTCACTGTTATCGACAACCTGACCACCGGTAAGATGGCAAATTTGCAGGATGCCGGCACCCGCATCCAATTCATTGAGGGCGATATCAGGGACCGCGGTGTGCTGCAACAGGCGGTAGCCGGCGTAGACGTGGTGTTTCACCAGGCGGCCGTGGTGTCGGTACCCCTGTCGGTGGCGCAGCCCCTGGACTCGGCGGCCGTCAACGAGACCGGTACGCTGGAGGTGCTGGAAGCCGCCCGGCAGGCGGGTTGCCGACGGGTGGTGTTGGCCAGTTCCAGCGCGATCTACGGTGACGACCCGGAATTGCCCAAACGGGAAACGATGGCCTTTGGCCCGATGAGCCCTTACGCCGTTCAGAAGATGACCGGCGAGTACTATGCCGGGCTTTACACCAGGCTCTACGGTCTGGAAACCGCGTGTCTGCGGTATTTCAACGTGTTTGGCCCCCGGCAGGACCCCTCATCCCCCTATTCCGGGGTGATTTCCATCTTCCTGGATCGTGCGGCGGCCGGACAAGCGCCGGTGATCTATGGGGATGGCGAGCAGACCCGTGATTTCGTCTACGTGCGGGACGTCGTGTCCGCCAATCTGCGGGCGGCGACGGAAGATACCGCCGCCGGCAAGGCATTCAACATCGGCACCGGGAAGACCATCACCATCAACCGCTTGTGGCAGAAGGTGGCCGAGCTGGCGGGTGTCGGACTGGCGCCTGATTATGCGGAGGCCTGCCACGGCGATATTCTGCATTCCGTGGCGGCCATCGATGCGGCCCGGCGGGATCTGGGGTTCAGCCCGGAAATTTCTTTTGAAGAAGGTTTGGCGCGAACCTATGCCTGGTACCAGCGCCAGTGAGGGGCGTCAATTTGCTTCGGTGATCCATGATCTCAGATCATATCTTCGAATAACAGGAGAAACCCAATGACTTTTCCGTTTAACAATGTCCTTGTTACAGGGGCGGCCGGCTTTATTGGCTTTCATCTTTCCCGCCGTTTGCTGAAAAATGGTGTCAAGGTGGTCGGCCTGGACTGCCTCAACGACTACTACGACGTCAACCTGAAACGCGACCGGCTGAAACAGCTGGAAGCCGAAGACGGTTTTACCTTTGCCCAGATCAACCTGGCCGATCGCGAAGCGCTGGAAGATCTTTTTCGCCGGCAGCCCTTTGACGTGGTCGTCAATCTGGCGGCCCAAGCCGGGGTTCGCTATTCCCTGAAAAATCCCCATGCCTACGTCGATTCCAATATCGTGGGATTCGTCAATATCCTGGAATGCTGCCGCCATTTTTCCAGCGGCCACCTGGTGTTTGCCTCCTCCAGTTCGGTCTATGGCGCCAATACACGCATGCCGTTTTCGGTGCACGACAATGTGGACCACCCGGTGTCGCTGTATGCGGCATCCAAAAAGGCCAACGAACTCATGGCCCACACCTACAGTCACCTCTATGGCCTGCCCTGCACGGGATTGCGCTTTTTTACGGTATACGGTCCCTGGGGCCGCCCGGACATGGCGTTGTTCCTGTTCACTAAAGCCATTCTGGAGGACCGTCCGATCCAGGTCTTCAACCACGGCAAGATGCAGCGGGATTTCACTTACATCGACGACATCGTGGAAGGGGTGGTGCGCGTCATGGCCCGCCCGGCGGCCCCCAACAGCGACTGGCGCGGCGATCGCCCCGATCCCGGAACGTCGTATGCGCCCTACCGGATCTACAACATCGGCAACAACAATCCGGTGCAGTTGATGGATTTCATCGGCGCGATCGAAACGGCGCTGGGACAGGAGGCCCGCAAGGAGATGCTGCCGCTGCAGCAGGGCGACGTGCCGGCCACCTATGCCGATATCGACGATTTGGTGCGCGACGCCGGCTTCAAGCCCAGTACACCCATCCAGGAGGGCATTGATCGCTTTATCACCTGGTACCGGGCCTACTACAACGTTTAACCATATCAGCGAAAAAATGTGCCAAAAGAGATACAGCACCACCCCGTGAATGGCCACAGGATAATTGCCTTATGGAGAAGCAACCGAACCGCAAAGCGCTGATGGAGAAGATTGCCGCTTTAGAGGCGAACCTCCGGACAGCGCAGCAGGATCCGGACGTGCGCGCCATTGTCTCCAGCGGCTACTCCAACGATCCGGTGATGGCCAACTATGCCCACTACGGATTTCGCGGTGCGGTAAAAAAGCCCTATCTGGTTCAGGAAATGAGTCGTGTACTGAATGAGGTCATCAAGGGGTGATGGTACGCAGGCCGACCATCATCCTTGTTCGGAAATGGGGTACCGGTCGGAAAGGGCCGTTCTATCCCATCGTGGCCAGAATTTTATAGTTCGCAGCCTCCAGTGCGGCGCGGATCTTCTTCGTGTCACAGGCTGTCAGGCGGAAGTAGTAGACCCGCTGACCCGGCTTCTGGGCCGTCATGGCGATGTTGATGATGTCACCCCCGGCGTCATTGACCACCTGGATGGCCTTTTTGAGGGCACCGGGTTTGTTTTCGACCACCACGTCCACCCGCGAACTAGCGGAAAGCAGGCCCATCATGTTGATGAATGCTCCCAGGAGATCGGTCACTGTGATGATGCCCCACAGTTTACCGTCTTCCACCACGGGCAGTCCCCCGATTTTGTGCTTGTAGATCAACTGGGCGGCGATTTCGATATCCTGGTCCGGGGCGGCGGTAATCGGGGCCTTGATCATGAGATCCTCGAGGGTCAGGTCACCGACCATGGACGGGATCAGCCCCTGCTTCAGGTCCGCCAGGGTCACAAAACCCAGCAGGCGCTGGTCGCCAGCCACCACCGGCAAATGCCGGATGGAATTGGTTTTCATGCAGGCGATGGCTTCGCTGATGGTGGTGTCAGGCGAAATCGTAATCGGGTTCCTGATCATGAGGTCTTCGATTTTCATGGTGTCCCTCGGGCTGATGGGTGGTGGGTTTGGTTCTGCGGTGGTCGTTGCCTGCGCGCATCAGACCGCCAACCCTGGTTTCGAGAGAATGCTGCTTTTTTACCCGATTTATTTTCGTCGCGGGGTTGGCTGGTAGCTGCACAGAGGCTCTTCGGCCATGAAATCCCCCGTGGCCTCGAAAGCCCGGGCCCGGCAGCCGCCGCAGACGCGCTTGTATTCACATTCGCCGCATTTTCCTTGTAGTTCATCATAATTCCGCAGCGCAAGAAAAACCTTGGATCCCCGCCAGATATCGGCAAAAGACGTTTCGGTGACGTTGCCGCTATCCACCTGCAGGAACCCGCAGGGTTGCACCACGCCCCGGTGGGAAATGAAACAGAAGCCGGTGCCGCCCAGGCAGCCCCGTGTGACGGCATCCAACCCGTGGGATTCGAAGGACACGGATTTGCCCTCTTCCCGGGCCCGCTGGCGCAGGATGCGGTAATAGTGGGGCGCACAGGTGGCCTTGAGCTGCAGCGGGGTTTTGTCACGCTGGTCATAAAACCAGTTCAGGGTTTCTTCATATTCCTGGGCCGTGATTTCCTGGTCGATGATGTACTTACCGCGTCCGGTGGGCACCAGCAGGAAAATATGATGGGCCACGGCCCCCAGTTTCACGGCCAGTTCCTGGATGCGCGGAATCTGGTCCAGGTTGAGTTTGGAGATGGTGGTGTTGATCTGAAAGTCGAGGCCGACCGCTTTGGCGTATTCGATGCCACGCAGGGCGCCGTCGTAAGCGCCCTCGACGCCCCGGAAACTGTCGTGTTTTTCGCGGGTGGCGCCATCCAGGCTGATGCTGATGCGCTTGATGCCGGAGTCCACCATACGTTGGGCGTGTGCGGGGGTCATCAGGGTACCGTTGGGGGCCATCACCATCCGCAGCCCCTTGTCCGTGCCATAGCGGGCAATGTCGAAAATGTCGTCCCGCAGCAGGGGCTCCCCACCCGTCAGGATGACGATGGGCTGCCCCACTTCGGCGATCTGGTCCATCAGACGCAAGGCCGCCGGGGTGTCGAGCTCGCCCTCATATGGTTTGTTGATGGCGGCGGCTCGGCAATGCTTGCAGGCCAGGTTGCAGGCGCGCGTGGTCTCCCAGGCCACCAGCCTGAGGGGGAATTCCTTTTTATCTTTGGGCGGAGCACCGTGGGGGTGGCCCCCCGGGTGTCCGGCGGGGTGTCCTTCAGTCATGGTGTCTATCCTTTATTTCTGATAAAGCCCTTACGCTTAGTGAAAGCCTCGGAAAGGGCTTGTCGTATCATAATATATAGTTATCATTGTTCATTTTCTTTCACGTGGTAGAAAAGATGAGTTCGCATAAAGTAGCTGAAATAATTTTTTCGTCATCCCCGCGCAGGCGGGGACCCATTTATTCAAATGGGTTCTGAACTCTCGCATTCGCGGGAGTGACGGCTTCAGGACTTTTTGCGATGCCATCTATAAACTGAACCCAAAGAAGACGTCCGTTTCCCGCGGCCCCTCGAATTCTTCCCACGGTTACCGGTTCAACAGTTTGGCCGCCTCCACCGCGAAATAGGTCAGGATCATGCTGGCGCCTGCCCGCTTGATGGAGGTCAGGGTTTCCATCATAACCCGCTCTTCGTCGATCCATCCCTTCTGGGCAGCGGCTTTGATCATGGAAAATTCACCGCTGACGTTGTAGGCCGCAATCGGCAGGTCGACTTCTTCCCGCAGGCGGCAGATGATATCGAGGTAGGGCAGGGCGGGTTTGACCATGATGATGTCGGCCCCTTCCTCCACGTCCATGGTGGCCTCCCGAATGGCTTCCTCGGCGTTGGCCGGGTCCATCTGGTAGGTGCGCCGGTCGCCGAACTGGGGGGCCGAATCGGCGGCTTCCCGAAACGGTCCGTAAAATGACGAGCAGTATTTGGCGGAATAGGCCATGATCGGGATATGGCTGAAGTGATTGTCATCCAGCAGACCCCGGATCTCGGCGACCCGACCGTCCATCATGTCCGAGGGCGCCACCATGTCGGCACCGGCTTTGGCATGGGACAAGGCCGTGCGGGCCAGAAGGTCCAGCGAACCGTCATTGTCGATCTCCTGGCCGTCCAGCATGCCGCAGTGCCCGTGATCGGTATACTGGCACAGGCAGACATCGGTGATTACGATCATGTCGGGAAAGCGTTCCTTGACGGTGCGCACCGCCTTTTGAACAATACCGTCCTTGGCGTAGGCGCGGGTCCCCAAGGGGTCTTTCTTGTCCGGCAGACCGAACAGAATGACAGCGGGAATTTTCTGGTCCGCAGCCTCTTTGACACGCTTGACCAGATGATCGACGGATTGCTGGTAGTGCCCCGGCATGGAGGGGATCGGGTTGCGCACGTCCTTGCCCTCTACCGCAAACAGGGGCAGGATGAAATCGCTGGGAGACAGTTCGGTTTCACGGATCATGCGGCGCAGAGCTTCATTGCGGCGCATACGGCGCGGACGATATTCGGGGAAAAGCATGGTCAGACTCCCTTGGGGTGATAAGTGGCAAACAGATTAATCGCGCTTGAAATTGTATTTTGATCGTACAAAAAACAGCTACCGGTCGTCTCCAAGGGATCTTGCGATTTGCTATGGTTCATTTTCTTCCACGTGGAAGAAAACGAACCAAAAGAAGACGCCCGTGTCCCGCTTCCTCCTGCGCGTCGCCGCTACGCCCGGGGCACGCGGAAACTCACCCCGCTTTCAGCGGGGTTCAAACAAGTCCGCGCGCCTTTATCCGGCCGCACCGTCGATGCTCGGCGCGGGACAAAGGGGATTAACACCAGCACACCAAACGGCGATTCAACCCCTCCTCCTAAGATTGCAACCCCAGTTTTGATCTGCAAAGAATTTCTCACGCAATGCTGTCGTTATAGCGTTTCGCTGATTTCTTCGTCCGTCAGGTAACAGGCCGGATCCGGCGCCCACACATCGCCTGTGGTGGCCTCCGCCCGCACCCGGAAATTACCGCCGCAGACATTAAGCCAGCTGCAGGTGGCGCAGCGGCCGGTGACGTACTGCTTCTTGTCCTTCAGTTTTTTCATCAGGGGGTTGGACATGTCGGTCCAGATTTCAGAAAAGGGCCGATCCTTGATGTTGCCGAAGCTGTTATGCCGCCAGAACTGGTCGGCATAAACATCGCCATCCCAGCTGACACAGCCGATACCGCGGCCGGAATTATTGCCCTCGTTCATCTCGAGCAATTCGAGCACTTCCTTGGCGCGCTCCGGATCTTCTTTGAGCATCCGCATATAGAGGTAAGGGCCGTCGGCATGGTTGTCCACGGTCAGGACTTCCTTGGGTTTGCCCCGATCGTGAAGATCTTTGGTGCGGTCGATGATCAGATCCACCGCCCGGCGCGTGCCTTCATGGGTAAGATCGTCTTCTACCAGTTTCGATCCGCGCCCGGCGTAAACCAGGTGGTAGAAGCATACCCGCGGAATGTCCATCTCCTCCAGCAAGTCGAAGACCGCCGGAATTTCATCCACATTGAATTTGTTGATGGTGAAGCGCAGGCCGACTTTGATGCCGGCTGCCTGGGTGTTGCGGATGCCTTCCAGGGCATCCTGGAAGCACCCTTTCACCGCCCGGAAGCGATCGTGGATTTTTTCCATGCCGTCGATGCTGATGCCGACGTAGGACAGACCGATATCCTTGAGTGTCCGGGCCATGTCCGGCGTGATCAGGGTGCCGTTGGTGGAAATCACGGCCCGCATGCCCTTTTTGACGGCATATTCGGCCAGTTCCGGCAGGTCCGGGCGCATCAGCGGCTCCCCGCCGGAAAAGAGCATGACCGGCGAGCCGAAAGCGGCCAGGTCATCGATCAAGGTCTTGCCCTGGGCCGTGGTCAATTCATTGTCGAAGACCTGGTCCTTGGCCTGGGCATAGCAGTGCACACATTTAAGGTTGCAGCGCCGGGTGACGTTCCAGACGATAACGGGCTTTTTGTCTTCTGAAAACTGCAGCAGATGGGAGGGTAATTGACTCGAATGACGGCCATAGCGCAACGCGTCCGATGGCTCTACGGTGCCGCAGTATAGTTTGGAAATACCGATCATTAATCTTCCGACCTTTCATTTGCAGGCAGCTTGGGGGTGCTCAGACCGTTTCGGATCAGGCCGCCGATAAAGGATTCAGGGTTTACCAGAGCGTCCCGGTTGATAAAAAACCGATTTTGGCCTGTTTTTTCCATCACCAGTTTCAGCCCCAGCTCAAAGTTGGTATTCAGTTGTTGCGCGATCTCCTCAAGCGTAACCGCTTTGTTTACAATCTGCTCCATAATGAAGTCAATAGCGTCTTCCTCGAGAACCACGTTGATGTCGTTGCGTTTATAGAACTCGAGTTCGATTTTTTTGATATCGTCATAGCAGGATTTTATCTGCTGGAACACCTGCCCGATATCGAGGATGTGGTTGACATAAAATTGGGCCAGGACCTCCAGCCGTGACGGTGTCAGGGAGAGGCTGTATTTGTCCGATAAAATGCGTCGATTGCTCTGGATGTAATGTTTGATGGATTGCTTTTCCTGGTCCGCCAGGCGCGTGAAGTCCTGTTGGATCAATGGGGCGCTTTCTTCCGCCAGCATATGGTCCAGGCTTGCGCGGGGCGACTGTATCACCGCCTGGGTGACCGGAAACTGCCGCAGGCCGGTCGACGGCAGGCGGGTCTCATACGGCAGGAGGGCCTTTTCCACCGCACTGACCAGGCCACGGGCTCCGGTGTTTTCGGCACTGGCGTCCTTGGCCAGCAGCCGCAGGGCCTGATCATCGAATTTGACGTCGATACCGTAGGCATCGAAATCGAGTTTTTTCCCGATAATAATCGGATTGCTGGGATTTTTGAGGATTTCGTAGAGGTCATTTTCATCGAGGGGTTCCAGCACGGTGCGGACCGGTAGGCGACCCACGAATTCGGATTCGAATCCAAACGCGATGAGATCCTCGGATTTGACCTGCTGGAGCAGGGCCGGGTCGGGGCCCTCCTTTTTGAGAGGGGCTCCGAAACCGATGCCCTGGCGGATCACGCGCTTGCGGACGATTTCCTCGAGTTCGCTGAAGGCGCCGCTCATGATAAAAAGGATGTTGGCCGTATTGACCGTCCGTTTTTCCTTCTGGCCGGTTTTACGGAAATTTTCAATTTCCTGGATCATGGACACCGGATCATGGGGGACCTTGAGGTCCACTTCGGTTTCCTCCATGGGTTTCAGGAGGGCTCGCTGCACCCCGGCACGGGAGACGTCGGCGCCGATGGTGTTGCGTGAACCGGCAATTTTGTCGATTTCATCGACATAGATGATACCGTGCTGGGCCAGTTCGATATCGTCGCCGGCTTCGCGCACCAGATCGCGCACCAAATCCTCCACATCGCCGCCCACATAGCCGGTTTCACTGAATTTGGTGGCATCGCCCTTGACGAAAGGAACGCCGATGTGTTTGGCGATAAGCTTGACGATATAAGTTTTGCCGACCCCGGTGGGACCGATCAGAAGCACGTTGTTCTTGATGCCGCCCACCATGTCGCGCGTTGGGCCGCCGCTTTGCCGCTGGCGTTTGACGCGGTTGAAATGGGTGCAGATCTTGGTGGCCAGGACCGCTTTGGCGTTGTCCTGGCGGACAATGTAGCGATCGAGATAGGCGATCAGACCCTCGGGTTTCAGATCGAAATTGATGCCGGTGGTGCCATGGGTTTTCTTGCCCGACGGACCCATATCATTGGGGTCGGTCACCATCATGGGGGTGACGATTTTGACATGGTTGCCGAACCGCTTGGAGAGGAATTCGCTGATCTCTTTTTCAACTTCCGCGGGATTGGGTATTTTTTCCTGAGTTGGTTTCATGGTGCCGTCATATTAATCACCACCGGCTCAGGATGCAAGGGAGGTTTTTGACGGTTAACGGTTGCATCGGCAATCGCCGCTTGTCCGCGTCGGCCGATCTTGCCGGCCGGCCTGGGAATGACTATATCCACTATCGCACTGATCAGAAAACTTGCTTTGGCATGGAAGCGTTGCCAGTATAGAACCCGTATCGGCAATAAGCGTTGCGCCGTGTGGTGCACCGGGCAAAGCATTCCCCTTAAGTCCGGGGCAGACGCCACGGCCACCGACATCGAAATTCATTACCCAGGAGGGATGGCATATGGCACAGGAAGTTCACGTTCAGGTCAAGCAAATCTCGGCCTCCACCTCGGAATGCACGGCCCGCCAGTTTAAAACCCTGAGCGATCGGCCCGAGGCCAAAGGCGGGTCCGACCGCGGTCCGATGGGGGGCGAGATGCTTCTCATGGGATTGGGCGGGTGCTTTATGAGCAACCTGTTGGCGGCCGTCAAAACCCGTGAGGCGGCCGTGTCGGATATCGCCATTGCCGTGACGGCAACCCTGGCGGAAGCGCCGGCACGCTTTTCAGCGGTCAAACTGGCTGTTTCAGGACATTATGCCGACAAGGCTGAAATGGAAAAGCTTGTCACGATTGCCGAGCGGAGCTGCATCGTGGCCAATACGATCAAAGGGGCTGTACAGCTGTCCTTCGAGGTTGTCTGACAGGCGCCGTTATCGGTCCGTAGGATGAGGTGTGAGGCGCGGTTGTCCTCGGGTTCCATCACCTCTGATCCGCATACCCGTCGGTCCATGAGGCCCGTTCCCGGTTGCTGGGTATACCTGCCGTGTCGTTATCGGAAAAGCGGTTCCTTTCCTATGCTGGCTTATCCAGAAGCGGATACCGGCCCATCCAAAAATAGACTTGCAAAATGCCGCCGAGGGTGCTCATATGACGCCGAGGCTTTGCTTATCTGACGCCACCACCTGTTGTCCGTTGCGGCCGCGATCTTCCTCTGTTCCGATTTTCCTGAAGCTTGGCATATCGCCTCTGTTCCAATCAGGCGCCGTATGGCCCCCAAAAAACCGAAGTTCAGCCCGCGCACACGCGGCCGGGTTCGGTATTCGATTTTTTATTGGGAGATGCGCGATGGTCAGACAGGCTTTCCGGCTGAAGATCGAAAGCGTGCCGCTAAGGAACAATACGGATCGACGGTCGTATGGCGATCGGCGCAAAACGAGAGAGCGAACCTATTTCCTGAACGGCGGAGAAGAACGCCGCAGCTGGAAGGAACGGCGTTATATATGGGACATGACGCGATGAGCCATCCCGTCCCATGCGCTCGACATCGCGAGTCAGCCCTGATAGTTGAATTCGGGATAAAGTTTTCGGGCACATTCAGGGCAGCATGTATGGCTTAAGGCCGCTTCCGGATACCCTTTTTCGATATAGCTTTCCACATGATGCCAGCAGTTGTCCCTGTCTCTGATCTTTTTGCAGGACGCACATATGGGCACGATGCCGCGCAAGGCCTGAATCTCTCTGGCATAATCGTTCAGATTCTTATTCTCGTCTCCCAAGGCCTGGTTCCAGTGTAACAGGGCGATATGGCTTTCGAGAAGTTCCTTGAATCGGAGCATGAGTTGTTCGGTTGTTTTCGAGAATGGGTTTGTTTTTTTATCCAAAACGCAAAGTGTGCCAAAGGGGCGTCGGTCCGGGTATAGGACGGGGTAGCCCAGGTAGGCGATCATGTTCAGCTTTGTGTCGGGGTTATCCTCCCAGTCGGGATCTTCCAGGGCATTGGGAACAATAAGCTTATTTTGGGCCTTGATAACGGTTTCGCAATAAAGGCCCGATCCCCATAAATGCTCACTATCGCCTGGATGGTAAGGGTTGGCCGGGCTGTCGCTGGCCAGAAAGACCTCGATTGCCGGATCGTCGACCCGCATGATCAGCGCCGCGGGGATCCCGACGATCTCTGCAAGAATGTCAACGATGCCCTGCCAGTTTCGAGTGACCGTTTCGGGGATGGTGATCGGCTTATCCATTGCTTGCCTTCCAGACCTATCAGTTGCTGTTGACCCTCGTGAAGATATCGGCAGCGGCTTTCCTCTTTGCATTTCCGATAAACGCCATCATGTCAAGCACCCTTCCGCTGTTAGGCCCCAACCGTCAATAATTCACATCGGCATATTCCACCCACCCGCCGGCATTCACCAGGGCGCGATCGAACCCGGACAGGGTAAAGGGGACGGTGTGGCGGGAAGCGCCGGCCGTGAAGGTAAAGGTGCCGTTTTCAAAATCCGTTGTAAGGTGCGTGTCGGCTGTGGCGAAACGGGTGAACAGGTCGGCGATCGTGTCCGCCGGCAGTTCCACGGCCAGCATCCCGCCGTTGAACATGTTCTGGCGAAAAATGCGCGCAAAGCTTTCGGCGATCACTACATGGATGCCGTTGACCTCGAAGGCCCACGGGGCATGCTCGCGGGAAGACCCGCAGCCGAAATTGGCGCGGCTGACCACGATCTGTTTATCCCGGGTGCTCCGGCCGGGGATAAACCCCTCCAGGCACAGATCTTCCAGAAGATGCGGCCCCAGGGCTTCCTTGGTGATTTCGGTGAGATATTTGGCCGGGATGATTTCGTCGGTATTGATGTCGGACCGGTCCAGAAACAGGACGTTTCCACTGAAATTTTTCATTGTCAAGCTCCCTGTTTCCGGTTGTTGCCGGCCGGGGTCAGGTGCCCGGCGATGGCGCTGGCCGCGGCCGTGGCCGGGCTGACCAGATGGACCATGCCGCCGATGCCCATGCGCCCGTTGAAATTGCGGTTGGTGGTGGCGGCACACACTTCCCCCTCGGCCAGGACCCCGTTGCTCATACCGAGACAGGCGCCGCAGGTGGGGTTGGTGACACAGAAGCCGGCCTGCATGAATACGTCGATCAGGCCTTCCGCCATGGCCTGGCGGTAGATTCGGGGTGTGGCCGGGGAAACGATGCCGCGCACGGACTGGGCGAGGGTCTGGCCGCGCAAAACCTCCGCGGCCACCCGCAGGTCCTCGATCCGGCCGTTGGTGCAGGAACCGATATAGACCTGATCTACTTTTTGATGCGTCATGTCGCGCACCGGCTTGACCTGATCGGGTTTGTGGCCGAAGGTCGCCAGGGGTTCCAGGCCGCTCACGTCGTGATGGATGACCTGGGCGTAACGGGCGTCGGCGTCCGCCTGATAGGCGGCAAAGGCCGCCAGTGCTTCCTTCTTATCCCGGTAGTCATCCTTGATAAAGTCCCACAGGTAGTCCACCGTCGTTTGATCCGGAGCGCAGATGCCGCAGGTGCCGCCGGCCTCAATGGCCATATTGCACAGCGTCATGCGCTCTGCCATGGACATGCTGTCCACCACCGGGCCGCTGAATTCGATGACCTTGTTGGTGGCGCCGTTCACACCGATCCGGGCGACGACCGAGAGGATGACGTCTTTGGCATAGACCCCCTCGGCCAGCTTTCCGGTGATGTCGATGCGCAGGGTTTCCGGCAGGCGGAAGGCGCATACCCCCTTGAGGATTCCCACCTCCAGGTCGGTGGTGCCCACGCCGGCGGCAAAGGCACCGAAAGCACCGTAGGTGCAGGTATGCGAATCTCCCATGATGGCGGTGTATCCCGGCCGGATAAAGCCTTTTTCCGGAAAGAGGGCATGACAGACACCGTTGCGCCCGATATCGAAGAAATCGCGTATGCCGTGACGCCGGGTCCAATCACGCAGAATCTTACCCTGTTCGGCGGTTTTGGAATCCTTGGCCGGGGTGACATGGTCGATCACGGCTTTGATGCGGTCGGGATCGAATACGCGGTCCTTGCCCCGGGCCGCCAGATCATTGATGGCGATGGGGGTTGTAATCTCATGACAGGCCACGACATCCAGCCCGATGACGTGAACGTCATGGAAAGGATTGTCGCGGCGGTGGCTGTCAAAAATTTTTTCGACAATGGTTCGGCCCATGAACGCTCCGTAGATGTTGGTGAAGGGGTGCCGTTCGATACGGGTCAGTCGGTATCGGTTTTCAGCACGGACAGAAAAGCCGACTGGGGAATCATGACCTGGCCGACCATTTTCATGCGTTTTTTGCCTTTTTTCTGTTTTTCCAGAAGCTTGCGCTTGCGCGAAATGTCGCCGCCGTAGCATTTGGCGGTCACGTCCTTGCGAAAGGCGGAGATGGTCTTGCGCGAGATAATCGTGCCGCCGATGGCGCCCTGGATGGCAATTTTGAACATTTGACGGGGAATTTCGTCCCGCAGCTTTTCGCAGGCCGAGCGGGCCCGCTCGACGGCGCGCTCCCGGTGCACCAGCTGGCTCAAAGCGTCCACACGTTCCCCGTTGATCAGAATATCCACTTTGACCAGGTCGGTTTCCCGGAATTCCAGAAGCTCGTAGTCAAAGGACCCATACCCCTGGGTGACCGACTTGAGGCGGTCGTAAAAATCATAAACGACTTCTGCCAGGGGCAGTTCAAAAATCATCTCCAGGCGGTTGCTGGTGAGGTACTGGTAATTCTTGTTGATGCCCCGGCGATCCAGGCAGAGTTTCATCACGGCCCCCATGTAGCGGTCCGGCACCATGATGGAGGCCTTGATAAAGGGTTCCCGGGCATACGCGATCAGCGTCGGATCGGGATACAGGGCGGGATTGTCGATGACCTCCATGCTGCCGTCATTCATGAACAGCTCGTAGCGGACCGAGGGCGCCGTGAGGATCAGGGAAAGATCGAATTCCCGTTCCAGCCGTTCCTGGACCACCTCCAGATGCAGCAGGCCGAGAAACCCACAGCGGAACCCGAATCCCAGGGCGGCCGAGGAATCTTTTTCATAGATCAACGAGGCATCGTTGAGCTTGAGTTTCTCCAGCCCGATGGTCAGGTCTTCGTAGCCGTCCGAAGCCACCGGATAGATGGAGGAAAAAACCACCGGTTTGGCCTCTTTGAACCCCGGCAGGGGGCGATCGCAGGGGCGCTGCTTGAGCGTGATCGTATCACCGCAGCGGGTGTCGCTGACCGTCTTGATGCCGGCAATCAGATAGCCCACCTGGCCCGCCGACAGTTCTTTCTGGGGTTTGCGGACAATCTGGAAAACACCGACCTCTTCGACTTTGTGGGTCGCTTTGTTGAACATGAATTGAATCGTATCACCGGCTTTGATCCGTCCCTGGAACACCCGGAAGTGCACAATGGTGCCGCGGAAGGCATCGTAGTGCGAGTCGAAGATCAGGGCCTGCAGGGGCGCTTCAGGGTCCCCCTGCGGGGGTTTCAAGTGGTTGACGACGCCCTCCAGGATCGCTTCAATCCCGATGCCCTCTTTGGCCGAAGTCAGAATCGCACTTTCCGGATCCAGACCGAGGTCTTCCTCGATCTGGTCCTTGACGCGAGCCACATCCGCCGAAGGCAGATCGATCTTGTTGATCACCGGGATGATCTCCAGGTCGTGTTCCAGGGCCAGATAGAGGTTGGCCAGGGTCTGGGCTTCGACCCCCTGGCTGGCGTCCACCAGGAGCAGGGCTCCCTCACAGGAGGCCAGGGCGCGGGAAACTTCGTAAGTGAAGTCGACGTGCCCCGGGGTGTCGATCAGGTTCAGGGAATAGTGTCGGCCGTCTTTGGCCTTGTAGGGAAGGCAAACGGTTTGACTCTTGATGGTGATGCCGCGCTCGCGTTCGATATCCATGGTGTCCAGGATCTGGTCTTTGAAATCCCGCGCCGAAACGATATCCGTGGCCTGGATCAAGCGGTCCGAAAGAGTGGATTTACCGTGATCGATATGGGCAATAATGCTGAAATTACGTATGTTGTTCATGGTATTAGTCATATATCAACTTGTTATCATTGTGCAATGAGTTGCATTTTGGCCATACGGCAACGGCATGGCAACCGGTTTTCGTCGATTGTCGTCGCGAGATAAAAGGGCATATGGGCGCTGATGAAATTCGGGCCCGGAAGAGTGGCAAACATCCGGATACCGGAAGCAGCTGCTAACATTTCGCGAGCCGCTTCCCTGGCAGGGGCGGCCTAAATGTCGGTTGACACGATGATCCTTTCCATATTATAGGGTAACACCTTATAAACAAAAGAGAATGCTCCTAATACCAGATCGCTTTTTGTCCTGTCAACCCGCATGCGCGGGCTGTAAATTAGACCCAACCAGCCGTTATCAGGGAATACTTGTCGAATGGAAGATACCTGCATTCTGATCGTAGATGACGACGCCGGTATTCGGGATACGATGCATGAATTCATCGGTATGTCGGGTTATGAAGCCATGGCGGCCGGCAGCGCTGAAGAAGCACTGGAGATCCTCAAAACAAAACAGGCCGATGTCGTCATTTCGGATATCTCCCTGCCGGGAATGGACGGTCTTGAGCTGACGGATCGGATCAAGAAGAACTTCGATGCGGATGTGATTGTCATTACCGGCTACAGTGCGGACTATTCCTACGAGGAAGCCATCAGCAAGGGGGCCAGCGATTTCCTGTTCAAACCGGTGCGGTTTGCCGAGCTGCTGTTGCGGCTCAAGCGGGTTTTGAAGGAGCGGCATTTGACGCAGGAGCGCGTCAAGATGCTGGAACAGTTGCAAACGTTGGCCACCACCGACGGCCTGACGAAACTGTTCAACTCCCGCCATTTTTACAATCAACTTACGTTGGAAGTCGACCGGTCGATCCGCTACAATCCACCGCTTTCACTCCTCCTGCTGGATATCGACCATTTCAAGGAATTCAACGATTCCTTCGGGCATCTGGAGGGCGACAAGGTTCTCGTCCGCCTGGCCCAGATTATCGAGAGTTGTCTGCGTAAGCTGGATACGGCCTATCGCTATGGCGGGGAAGAGTTTACGGTTATTCTTCCGGAAACCACCGGTGATGAGGCGGAAACGGTCGCTTACCGTATCAAGAATGCCGTGGAGGAAGAAAAATTTCACCCCCGGGCCGACGGCGACAAGACGGTAACGGTCAGCATCGGCGTTACCCAATACCGCCCTACGGAAGACATCTCGGTCTTTGTCAAACGGGCCGATACCGCCATGTATCAGTCCAAGGATGAAGGCCGCAACCGGGTGACGGCCCTTTTCTCCGAATAAGACTTCCGCCCTTTTGGTTGCCCGCTCGACACCCTACCGCTTTTCATCCTGCAGCGCCGCGATGGCCTGGCACAGCAGGCGCACCCCGAATCCTGTAGCGCCCGGTTGGCCGTAAGCTTGGGCTTTCTTGTGGTAGGCCGGACCGGCGATATCGATGTGGGCCCAGCGGGTTTTGCCGGTAAATTCGGATAGAAACAAGGCTGCCACGATGGCCCCGCCCCATCGACCGGGGCCGATGTTGCGCATATCGGCCAGGTCGCTTTTTAGCAATTCCTGATAGTCTTCCGGCAACGGCATGGGCCAGCAGCGCTCGTGGACCTTCCGGCCGGCCTGCTCGATCACTGTCCTCAGCGGGTCGTCCGGGGAAAACAAGCCGGCGATTTTCTCTCCCAAGGCCACCACGCAGGCACCCGTCAGGGTTGCCATATCGATCATGACCCGGGGTCGAAATTGTTTGGCGGCATATGCCAGGGCGTCCGCCAGAATCAGGCGTCCTTCGGCGTCGGTGTTGCCGATTTCGATCGTGCGACCATTGTAGGCTTTGACGATGTCGCCGGGGCGGAAAGCATTCCCGGATACCATGTTTTCCACAAGGGGGATGACCCCCACGATGCGCTGCTTGGCGCCGATTTCAGCGGTGGCGATCACACTGGCCGCCACGGCGGCCGCGCCGGCCATATCAATTTTCATGAGTTCGATCGATCCGGTGGGCTTCAGGTTCAGCCCGCCGGCGTCGAAGGTCACGCCCTTGCCGACAAGGGCGATCGTACCGCGCGCCTTGGGCGGGTGATAGTCCAGGATGAGAAGACGCGGGGGATGGGCGCTGCCGGCGCCGACGGCAAGGATGGCCCCCATCTTCAACCCCCGCAGTTTTTTCTCGTCAAGAATCGTCGCTTTCACGCCATGCCGCCGTGCGGCCTGCGCCATGCGCCGGGCCAACTGGTCCGGTGTTTTTTCGTTGGCGGGCTGATTGATCCAATCCCGTGCCTGCAGGGTGCCACGGCAGATGGCATCAATCCGTTTAAGAGCCGCCGTCGACCGGCGGGCCAGGGTCGCGTCGGTATATAGGCGAATGGTTTTGAGCGCTTGAATTTTCTGTTCCGATTTGTATGGGCTCGGGCAATGGTTGCTGAGAAGCGCGCCTTCCGCCATGGCGGCCAACAGATCTTCACGGGACAGATGATCCCCCATGTCGCCGTCCGGCAGCGCCAACACGGCATCGCCCTTTGCGGCATGCATCGCGAGGCGGACGCCCTTGCCGGCAGCCTGCCGGAAGTGTTCGGGCGTCAATTCGGCATGAGGGCCAAGGCCGACGAACAGAACGCGTTTGGCCTTGAGGTCCGCCGGCTGGTGAAGCGACACCTCTTCGTTTTTATCGCCCTGGAAAGTATCGATGTCCAGGGCTTGGCGCACCAGCGTGCGGATGACCGGAGAATGGTGAATCTCCTTATCCTGGCAGACCGGAATGATAAAGGTTTCGGTGACGATGCGGTGTGGTTCGGTGGATGTCAGTTTGAGCATGCCGGTGGTCTCCTCTCGAGATTATCCTCATCAAATGCTGTATGCCTTGGCGTATGGGCAGTGTCGCCCGTTCGCGTTTGAACCGGGGCGGGTCGATGACGTCAGGGACATAGTTATGCTGTTTGTGGCCGGGGTCAAGCGACGGCCTGCGCTTTCATGCGGCGATTCGGGTTATCTTTTTCAACTCCGCCAGCCGTTCCCAGGAAAAGGATTCCGGCTGACAGGGGAAAATGGCGTTGTTGCTGAAAACCGGGTCGGCTTCCAGGTCGTAACGCGAGGCGGCCACGGCCGCCGGCCACAATTGAGTGTGCGGAATGGGTGTGTAGTATGCCAGAATCGGTTGGATGCCCTGGTTTTTCACCAGCCGGATCGATTCAACCACCGCGTCCATGGGTTGTCCGGGCAGTCCGATAAGCAGATAGGCTCCCACCGTCTGCGGTGTAAACCCGGTGTTTCGAAGATGGCCGGCCGCTGAGACAAATTCATCCAGATTGACTTTGTGGTCATAAGTCTCCTGTTCGCTGCGCACCGTCGTTTCCAGCCCGAGGCGGAGGGTCTGAAAGCCGGCCCGGGCCAGCAGGCGGGCCATCGGCCGGTTGATACCCCGGATGTGTAGAGCGTTGGGGGTGTGAAATCGAAGCCGGGCGCCCGATTGGATTAATCCTTCCAGAATGGGGCCGGCATGGGCGTCCGGTTGCATAAGAAAGGCGTCGTCGTAAATGACGAAATCCCTGACACCGGCCGTCTTGTGCCAGTAGAGAATTTCTTCGATGACGGCTTGCGGATGGCGTTTCCGGCAGCGGGGTTGCAGAAAACGGGATGCGCAGTAGGCACAATCAAAAGGGCAGCCAAGCGATGTCAGAATGGGGACATAATTGATCCGGCGTCGGAGATCCCAGGCCGGATATGGATAGGCGTCCACATCGTCTAAGTCAATGGTGGCGCGGGCGCCGCATCCGGTCAGGCTGCCGATGGTTTCCAGCAGGCGGGCATCCATCGCTCCTGGTATGACGTGATCGGCGCCGGAGGTGCGCTCGGCATGTTCCCGGCACAAGGTGGCATAGATGCCGCCCAGCAGGATCGGTACCGCCGGGTAGGTTTGGCGAAGGACGGCAATGGTGGCCTGCACGCCCGGGTACCAGTAGGTCATCATGGACGTGACCAGGATCAGATCGGGGGGGGCTTGCCGGGACAGGTCGTCGTGCAGCCAGGCCGTGCGGATGCCGTAGCGGGAATAGCGGCGCGGGATGTCTTCCAGGCCCGGCGGCGCGGGTAGCGGTGTTTTGATATAGGGGCCGCGTCCATGCCGGGTAAAGGGGTCGCTCTGGGGGGCCCGGGGATGAAAGCGGTCCAGGCAGTCGAGGTAGGATAACCGATAGCCCTGCCGGCGAAGCAGACCGGCCAGCATGAGGAGGCCCAATGGCTGCGCCCACACGTCGTAGGCGGCAAAATCATCGATCCACGGATTGACCAGGAGGATATGGGGGCGATCGGGCGTCACGACCGATCGGTATCGTTGTCCGTCGAGAAATAGCGCATGGACGTTTTTTTCAATTCCCGCCGGCTGAACAGCAGCGTGAAGTTTTCGACCGAGGCCTGTTCTGCTATCCCACGGGCGATTTCCCAGCAGGCGTCTTCCGATTGGGCGTGGATCATGGTGTAGAGATTATAGGGCCAATCGCCAGAGGGATTGCGGCGGTAGCAGTGCGAAATCTGCCGGCAGGCGGCCATGATTTGGCCCACTTCTTCGACGCGTTCTTCGGCCACCTGCCAGGCGCCCATGGCGTTGGCGGAATAGCCCGACTTCTGGTGGCGCAGGGTCGCACCGAACCGCCTGATCAGGTCCCGGCGGCGAAGGTCGGCCAGGGTGGCCAGGAAGGCGTCTTCGGAAAGACCGATACGATCAGCCAGCACGCGATAGGGATGCTCGCAGACAGGGATGTCGCCCTGAATGGCCGCAATGACTTTTTTTTCCTGTTCGTTCAGCATAGGTCGGTATAGGGGGCTGCTCTTTTAATTGTCAAGGGGATTTCTTTTTTTCAATGTGTGCGCTAAAGCAGCGCTCACATCCCAGGAAGCGGACCACCGTTTGATTGAGGATATGTTCCGCCGTGTGCATGTGAGGATCGATGGTTTTCATTTGCCGACCTTTGGGCGGTGGTGATGTCTTGCCTTCTCCGACGACGGTGTTATCGTTAACAAGGCACCGCTTATTCAAAGAATGGGCTGTTGATGCAAGTAAGCGGTTGGCCATGTCAAACGAAGCGAGAGGTGATTAATTTATTATGACGATTGATTTTTACCACGGCCACACCCGGTTGACCCGGCACAGTGCGGGAACGTGTTGGCCAGTGATGGTGTTGATGTGTTTCATGATGCTGTGGGTCGCGGAACTGCAGGCCGAAGAGGGAAATCCATCCCCAGCCGCAGCCATTATCCAGGAACGGATCGAGGCCCGCCAGAGCGATCGTCAGTTCACCTGCCAAGGTGAAATGATATGCGGCATCGCCTTGATTCCGGAATTTTATGCGGCCCGCAATTTCGAACCTGCCTGGTCCACGCATAAGGGACCGACCTCCCAGGCGATGGCTCTGCTGGCGGAAATCGACCGGGCCGACAACGAGGGCCTGACCCCGGAAGACTATCATTACGGCCGTCTGCAAACCATGGCAACCCAGCTGGCGTCAGTCGGTCCGGATGCCACACCGGCGATCCTTGGACTGCGGGCGGATTTTGACCTCCTCATGACGGATGCCGCTTTTTTACTGGGGGCTCACATCCTGGGCGGACGCGTCAACCCGGAGACGATTCATGCCTCCTGGAGCGCATTCAGCCACGAAGTGGATCTGGTCCGCCTGGTAAGCGAGGGCCTGCAGGGCGACCGAATCGCTCCCCTGATCCAGGGGCTGCACCCCCCCTACACAGGCTACACCGGCCTGCGCCAGGCGCTTGTCGCATATCGCCGCATGGCGGCGGCCGGCGGCTGGCCTCAGCTGGAGGCGGGGCCCAGCCTGAAACTGGGAGATGAAGGTCCGATGGTGGAACAATTGCGCGAACGGCTTGCCGCCTCGGGTGATCTGAAGGAACCGTCCCTGTCATTGCCGTCGTATTTCGATGTTCCCCTTGAAGCGGCGGTCAAGACTTTCCAGCATCGCCATGGCCTGGAGGCCGATGGCGTGGTCGGCAAGAAGACCCGCCAGGCGTTGAATGTTCCGGTGGACCAGCGCATCCAGCAGTTGCTGATCAACATGGAGCGCTGGCGATGGATTCCCAATGACCTGGGCTCGCGTTATCTGGTGGTCAATATCGCCGATTTTAATCTTACCATGGTCGACGAAAGCCAGGTGCGCGGTGCCATGCGGGTGGTGGTGGGGCGCGCCTACCGCAAAACGCCTGTTTTCAGCGGTACCATGACCTATCTGGATTTCAACCCCTTCTGGAATGTTCCCCGCAAGTTGGCGGTCGAGGACATTCTGCCGCGCATCAAGAAAGACCCGGCGTACATTCAAGAACAGGGTTTTCGGGTTTTTTCCGGCTGGTCGGAAGATGCCGTGGAGCTATCCCCGAACGAGGTGGACTGGGCATCGTTCCACAAGGATTATTTCCCGGTTCGACTACAGCAGGCCCCGGGGCCTAAAAATGCATTGGGTCGGATCAAATTCATGTTTCCCAACACCTATGCGGTCTATCTGCACGATACGCCGGCTAAAGGCCTGTTCAATTCGGTTTCGCGGAGTTTCAGTTCCGGCTGTATCCGGGTAGAGGACCCCGTCACCCTGGCGGAATTCGTTCTGGAAGGGATGGACGGCTGGGACCGGGAGACCATTGCAAACCATCTTGGTGACGGCCAGCGCCAGGTCGTTCGGCTGAAACGCCCCATTCCGGTTCACCTGCTATACTGGACGGCCTGGGCGGACGAGAGCGGGACGGTTTTTTTCCGGGAGGATATCTACGAGCGGGATGCCCCGCTGATGCGGGCGCTGAAAGAAAAACCGGCGCCCCAGGTTTGGGCGCCGACCCACCGTCTACCAGGTGCGCACCCGGCCGATGTCCACGTGGACGAAATCGGATTTCGGATAATACCCGACGCCCCCCTGGTTGAGTCCGATGGCGATTTTCCGAAGTTTGGCCGTGCGAACACCCGGGATGCGGATATCGACGGCATGACCTAACATGTGCAGACTTTTGCTGGCGACACGGCGGCTTTTACGACGCAGTTCGGCATTTGTAACAGGTGATCGATAGCCTGAGATGATGTGCAGGCAGCTGTCCGGGCCGGCCGTGGAGCGGATGGTATGCAGCAAATCCAGAAGCCGTAAATCAATGGGGTGGACTTCATTGGTCCGGTGATCGCGCAAGATATTGTTCACCGCTGCGATGGCGTCGCGATGGTAGCGGCCGTCGCGGCGATAGCAGACTTCTAGTCGCTCCTGGGTATGGGTGTTAAAAAACTTTAGGTGTCGTTCACCCGGGTCATCCGGTCGGGGCACAGCCTTGAGGCTTGGCGGCAGGATCAGCCCGGCGGCCAAAATCGTGCCCAACTGGAGAAAGCGCCTTCGGGTGAGATGGCCGTCCGTTAACATTCGAGAATCCGTCGTTTGTGAAGGCACCGTTTCAATCATACCGCTTGATCCTATCGCATGGTCATTTAAAATTCAATGCCAGACCGCTGAGTACCAGATCGGACGCGTCATCGCACCGCTATATCGGTGCTTATGATTCAAGCAAACTCCGTGCCTGCATGTGACTTGCCGTGTTGACAGTGGTGAACAAAACATATTTTAAGTAAAAACAGATTGTTGTAATTTTTTCCGGCCTGCCGAGGCAGCAGCGTGCCGTTAGGATGTGACATTTTTTGACACACCTGTCGCCGCAAAGCGTCAATTCCCGGGCCCTTCTGCCCGAGCCCGTCATACCAGCCGCAAGCAGTTCTGCACCGCCGTGACCCACCGGCGAATGGCGTCCGGTTCCCTGCAGTTTGCCAGGGTCTGGAGGTGGCGTACGGCGTCCCGCGGCCGCTCCTCTTTTTTATGAAGCGCTATGATGTACCAGCGGGGCAGCCCCTCATCCACCATGTCCTGGAGTTCCACGGCGGTTCGTTGCAAGGTGTCGCGGGCCTCGCTGGATATGGCCTGCGTTTTTAGCAGTGTGTCCAACAGGCCTGCCAGGCCGTGTTTGAGGCGTTGGTAACGCAGCAACGGCCGAATTCCGAACCGCGCCAGGACATAGCCGAAACTGCCTATGACCAGCCCCGTCACCACACCGCCGATGACGACCATGTCCATCGCCTTTATCCTCCTTTCCGCGCCGCTATTCCAAATGAGGCAGTACCTTTTTAATGGCTCCCGGCAGGGGGAAGGCCTCCAACTCCCGCAACGGCACCCAGCGGAAAGCCACCGGGCCGTTCAATCGGACCCGTCCCGATTCCCAGCGGCAGGCCACCGCCGCCAGGGTGATTTTAAAGTGCGTGTAGGCATGCCGCACATGGGCGATGGGCGCGCCGGTGGTAATCGTCAATCCGGTCTGTTCCTGAACGGTCCGCCGGCAGGCTTCGGGCAGTTTTTCGTTTTTCCGGCGGCGTCCTCCCGGAAACTCCCACAAGCCACCCAGGAAGCCCTCGTCCGGGCGTCGCACCAGCAATACTTTTCCCCGCTTACGGACCACGCCGGCCACCATGGCGTGCTCCGGTATGGCGGCTTTTTTTCCCCGCACCGGGTACCGATCCACCACACCATCGCCGTAAGCCCGGCAGCGGGCGGTCAGGGGACAGGCCTGGCAGGCCGGATTGCGGGGGAGGCATATCAGGGCCCCCAACTCCATGACCGCCTGATTGTGCGCCGACGGATCGGATCGATCCAGGAGGTGATCGGCCAAGGCCTGGAACCGGGCATGAGTCGACGGGTGGTTGATCGGATCTTCGAGGCGAAACAGCCGTGCCAGCACCCGTTTGACATTGCCGTCCACCACGGCCCAGGGTTGACCAAAAGCGATGCTCATGACGGCATTGGCAATATAATCGCCGACCCCCGGCAGGGTGCGGAACGCATCGCGTTCGGTGGGAAGGCATCCGTTATATTCACGGGTGATCATGCGGGCGGCTTTCATCAGATGGTGGGCCCGGCGGTAATAGCCCAGGCCTTCCCACAGCTTAAGGACGGTCTGGGACCCGGCCGCGGCCAGGCTTTGGATGTCGGGAAAGGCTGCCAGGAAACGCTCGTAATAGGGGAGCACGGTCTTGACCTGGGTCTGCTGCAGCATGACCTCCGATACCCATATCCGATAGGGATCCCTGGATTGGCGCCAGGGGAGGGGGCGCTGGTGCCGGTCATACCAGGTGCGCAGGGCCTTGCGGATGGCGGTGCACGCTTGGCGGGGGCACAGGGCTTCCGTGGCGGTCGGTTTTGGTTTGGCGGGCATCATGAAACAGGCCTTTATGAGCAGCGGCACTCCGGCACGATGCCGCATCGGGTTCGTCATGGAAGGTTTGCATTGCCCTTATCGATGGATGACGATTGGGATGCGCTAACCTTTAAACGATGGTGGCATAGCGGTTTTCAACGCCCGGCACAATAGAAAAGACTGTGCACCGGAGGTCTCCGGGCTACATATTGGCCATGGAGGCTTTAGCGACCGGCGTTTTTTTGTGACCGTCATGGGGATGTTCATGGCCGGCGAGGGCCTCTATTCCTGGGAAGGTAACGGCCGTTCGGGAGGGAGATGGAAATAGGGCGGGAGGGTCTGCAATCGTGGATCCTCGACCGGAAAACCGACGGTGAAATGATAGAGGCTTTGCCAGCTGCGGTCCTGCAACCCGAGCTGGGCGTGGACAGCGTCGTCGAAATAGCAGCCGATACCGGTTCCCCGAACGCCCCGGGCCTCGGCTTCCAGATAGAGGATCTGCCCGATCATACCGGCTTCCCAGAACAGGTGGCGATAGATCCAGGGCGTGTGACGCACTTCCGATTCGAACCGGGCTAGCATGCCCAGCGAAAAGGTGCTGAATCCGGCAATTTCCTGGCGGCACGAGAGGTCGATGGCCTCGGCCCGCACGTCACCCGGCGTCAAAAGATAGAGGGGAACGTCAGGCGTGACAGGCGTCCAGGAGAACGATGGGGAGGTTGCCGCACGAAGGCTTTCGAGATGGTCGGGGTGGCGGATGAAAGCATAGCAGCCGGGAGGAATGTCCTGAACCTGGTGGACATAGAGCGCCAGGCTGATGCGTGTCGGGCCGATCGCGGCATCGAAGGGGGGGCAGTCCCTACGGGGAATCGTCCGGTCCAGCATGGTCAGAAAAGCGTCGCGGTCCAGCTGCCCGTCGGGATCGAAGGCCTGAGCGCTGCGGCGCTGGCGGATGATGGCGGCCGCTGTCGTCGCTGCCGGCGACGGCTTGGGCGTGTCCTGGCAGTCCTTTGGTATGGGAGGCGGGGTTATGCCGCGGGGCTGGCGACAGGCGGCGGCGGTCCGGGGGATGATGTCCCATTCCTGGTGACGAGCGCTCAGCTGGTTGGGCCGGCCCGTCAGGTCGACGGCGGCCAGGATGTCGACCGCCGTGGCCGGGAATACCCGCGGCGGGTGGTTTCCGGTGGCGGAAACGACGGCGGCGACCAGGGCCGGTTCTTCGGCTTCCTGGGTCGGCCATAGGGTCCGATTGAGGCCGAAGGCGGCGTCGATATCGGCGTCGGCCGCCGCCTGGTATACCAGCCGCCAGCCTAAAAGGCGTGCGGCCAGGCTCAGGGCCGCCAGGGCATGCCCAGTATCGTGCTGGCAGTAACGATAGGCACGTTCACCGTATTTCCAGGATTCCCGCCAGAAAATGCTGCTCAGCGCTATGGCCAGGCAAGGCGGCGCCAGGTGGGGCGTCACAGCGCGAACGGTCTCCGGCGGAAAAAGGGCGCGCCTTTCCAGGGCGTGATTCAGCGGATGATAGTGGTAGATGCCGTCCGGCAGGTCCGAAACCCCGATCGTCATCAGATGGGCTTCGGTGGGATGCAGGTTTCCGCTGGAAGGGTTGATGCGCAGAGACCAGCGCTGGCCCGGCACGGCTTTCCAGGCGGAAAGCCCCAGGGACAGCGCCAGCAAGGTGCTGATCGTCGATGGCGTGAACGGGGCCGGGGCCGCCGCGGCGGGTCGGTAAAGGGCCGCGTAATCCAGGGCGGGGTCGGGTGTGTCGCGCGGCAGGAAAAGCGTTGGAGCGCCCACGTAGGTCCGGAAGGGATCCGGCTGGTTATCCCAGTCCATGGTGCCCGCCGAACGGGCATAGCGGTGCAGATGGTGCTTGGTGCGGTCGTGGTAATCGAGGGCCATCCGGCCGTGAACGTCGGTGTCGCTCATGGTCTCGTCTTATTGGGGGGAATGTATGTCGGGCCTGCCTGACGCCAGTTCAGCTGTTTCAGATTATAGTGCGTTTTGTAAATGATCGGCGATGGCCTGGCTCAACCGTCGCATATGGGTTTTTTCGGCCTGGGCGATGGACAGCAGGCTGTCCCTGAAACGGTCATCCGTCGTACGATCCGCCAGGCTGCGGTAGAGATCATAGGCCTGGTATTCGATGCGCAGGGACAGCTCCAGCACATTGAGTCCGATATCGGTGCGGATGGCCTGGAGGCGCTCTAACGCGTCTGCCAGGGGCTCGCCGCCTTCCAGGATATCGCCTTCCAGGCCGTCAAAAAGCGCCTGAAAAGGCGGCGGGTCGGTTTGCTCCGGTTTCCAGAGGGCGTAGACCATGCGGGCATGGGCTTCTTCGGCTTTGGACAACTGCTCGATGACGGGACGAAACGGCAGGTCGTCGAACAGGTCGAGAACGGTCCGGTAATAGCGGTAAGCCCCTTTTTCAAGGTCCATGGCCGTCATCAAGAGGTCCGACAGGCTGCGGGTGCGGTCGAACAACTGGACCCGCGGGAAATCGCTAAGCTTCTGTCCGTCCCAGGCCAGCATGCCGCCGATCAGGTGATAGACAGGGTGGTTGGACAATTCTGCTTCCGCGGCCAGAGCCGCTGCAATTTCGGATCGCGCACCGGAGTGGCAGTAAAAAACAAGCGCTCGGTCGTCGGGCAGGTCGAACAGCTGGGATTCCAGCTCCATGAGCGGCAGCAGCATAGCCCCGGGAATGTGGGCCACGGCATATTCCTGCGGCTGCCGGACGTCGATCAGGGTGTATTGTTTTTCTTTGGCACGGGCCATGAAATGTCTGAGCTCGTCGGGCAGGAGCTCCTTGAGTTTGATCCGATCCATAGCGCCTCCTAAGGTGGGCCAGTGCCTGTGACGGTGGGGATTTCCATCACTGATGATGACGGAAGGCCACCTCAGTCCTGCGGTTCACATTGGCAATGTTTTTCACCGCAGTGCCGGCAGGTGAACTGCACCGGCCGCGTGGTGGTCGACCGTGATTTGCTTTGGAGAATGTAAGCAGCGGCGGCCACGAGGGCAATGACACCCGCCGCGATGATGTATTCCATGGGACGTTTTCCTCAAACGTTTGCAGTGCTTAGCCGATATTATATTTGGCGGATTCGATATAAGGGACGTCTTCGACTTCGATGGCATGGATAACAGGGCGGTTGAGGCGCATCTTCATCTCATGCACGATGGCCCTGTTTTTATTGAGACCGCGGGCAAACGCCATGGTTTCATCGAGCAGTTCCGAAATGTGGCAGGCTTTGCGAACGATGTGGTGCCTTTCGCACTCTTCGGCGGTGAGACGGCATCCGGTGTATTGCATTTCTTCCAGCTTGTAGTGCGGGATGGCCTTGGCCAGAATCGCGTTCATGCCGGGAAGGAAGGGAATGCCGAGATCGACCTCCGGGATGCACAGAAACCCCCTGTCAGATCGCATCATACGGAAATCGAAGGTGCAGGCCATAATGGCGCCGCCGGCGAAAGCGTGCCCGGTAATGGCGGCGATGGTGACGGTCGGATACGTCACGAGGCGCAGCAGGAGCTTGTTGAGCAGATAGAAAAAGTCCTTGGCGGCCGGGATGTCGCCCTTCTGGATGATGGGGACCAGCCATTCCAGGTCGATGCCGTTGCTGAAGATCTTTTCATGGGCGGATTTCACCACCAGGGTGCGCGCATCGGTTTGCTGTTCGATTTCATCGAGAACGTTCAGGTACGCCTTCAGGAATTCCGGGTTGAAACGGTTTTCACCGTCGTTCAGGGTAACGAGGGCAACGGATTCGTCCAGCGTGTAGTCAATCATGGCCATGCCTTTTCCTCCTGGGCGGCCGGGGGAAGGTGGTGACCGTCGTTTGTCCTTCCGGACCCGGACGCTTCGATCGAATTGGGGTGTTAACCGGCATCCCCACGCCGTGGGGAAACCGTTAGTTTAAGTAAAGACTATATGATGTAATCCGGTGAGTTAACACTTCGGGCGGGGGTCCGTCAATACGGCATAAAAAAAGGCAGCGCCGGGGCGCTGCCTTGAAGGTCAATCAGGTAGGGGATCAGCCGCAGGATCCGGCGGAGCCGCATCCCGAACAGGAACTGCCGCCGCCCGCACTGAAATCCACGGAGCAGGACAGACGGAATCCGATATCGATGAAATCGACCTTGATGGGTTTTACCTTTTCCAGAAATTCTTTCTCGACGATATACTTGAAGCCGTCGATGTCAAATTCTTGATCGGTGTCTTTTGACTCATCCAGAGCCAAAGCCAGAGATGGGCCGCCTCAGCCGCCGGAGTTAAGGAAAATCCGGATGGGAGTGACCTCTTTGCCTTTAAAATATTCAGCAACCTGCTGGGTTGCTGACGGGGTGACTTCAATCATGCGCTTTCTCCTCTTGGTTTGATTCGGGCGCGTAAGCCCGGTCCCGGTTTAAAACTGACCGGGCAATTAAATTTGTCGGAAACTTAATGATTTTCCCACAATTGTCAATAAAAAAACCGAAAGCCCGCGTCGAGGCGACCGTTGGCACGGGACCGGCGGGCATTGGGGGAACGCTCCGGCGTTATGATGGCAGGCCCTGCAGATAGCGCTCGTAGACACGGCGGTCGTTGTCGGAAAACAGGATAAAAATTACCCGCGCAATGCCCGGGTGTGTCGTGAGAAAATCTATGGTGGTGTCTATGGCGATCCGGCAGGCGTCTGCCAGCGGGTAGCCGTAGACCCCGCAGCTGATGGCCGGGAAGGCAAGGGACTCGAGCTGGTGCTCGGCGGCCAGGGAGAGGCTGTTGACGTAGCAGCTCGCCAGCAGCCGGGCATCCTCCGGACGGCCCCGGTAGATCGGTCCCACGGTGTGGATGACATGGCGCGCCGGCAGGCGATAGCCTTTGGTCATCCGGGCTTCACCTGTCGGGCAGCCTCCCAGGGCACGGCATTCGGCCAGCAGCTCGGGTCCCGCGGCCCGGTGAATGGCACCGTCCACGCCGCCGCCGCCCAGGAGGCGGCTGTTGGCCGCGTTGACGATGGCATCCACCGCAAGACGGGTGATATCACCCTGTTGAATGTCGATCCGGTCCCGTATCGTCTTATCCATGGGGCACGTCCTCCCATCACAGGTCGTAGAGCGTTTCGTCATGAAAAGGGGCGCGCTGGCGGGTCGCGGCCAGGCGGCCCTTTTTGGTCATGAAATTGAAAGGGTCTTCGCCTTCCAGCAGATCGCCCATGTCGGCTTCGATCTGTTCAGGATCCTCCCCCTGCTCCATGCGGCTTAAGGCCTCCTCCATGCCATCGCCCAGATTCAGTCCGGTCATGCTGGAGAGTTTGCGCATCAACTGGGCGGCCTGCCGGGGGTCGTCCTCGTTGATTTTCTCGGCTTCACCTGCCAGCATCTGCATGGCTTTTTCCATCTGGCCCTCGTCAAAGGGCAGGTCCTCCATGTCACCATCTTCCTTGGCCCGTCCGGTGACCGCAAAAACCGAAACCTGACGCGAGAGCTTTTTCTTCTGGCATTTCGGGCAGGCCGGAGTTTTCTTGGTGTTGACGGTCCGGGAAAAGAAATTAAAAATGGTATGGCAGTCGTCGCAATAGAATTCGTAAATCGGCATATTCCCTCCTGCAGATGATCACACGATGGGTTGCTTGATGATTAAAAAATAGCAACTCGGCTTGTGGTCTGTCAATCCATTCGCACGGGTGTCTTCGCCCAGCGCTTTGGTCGTCCTGCATGCCAAAACGCTTGACGCCGGAGGTTTATAAAAGGATACTTTCCTAAACACAGGCGATCCGATGCGACGGTGGCGGCAGGACGCAGCACCTTTGAGTCCTTCCATCACTTTTCAAGCCATGATGGAGATCGCCCTGAGCGCTTTGAAACCATACGGAACGTCGGGCGCGGTCATTACAACGGTTTTTCGGAAGGGGTTTCATGGGCGAAACGGCTTATGCTGCTATTATCCGTGGCCATCTGGCAGACGTGTTCCAGGGGGATACCGCGATCCTGGCCTCCTATCCGGGTATCCGGCCGACCTCCGACGGATTCGAACTGACTGCCTTCGGTCAGCCCTGCCGTATTTCTTCACAGGGGGTTTCCATTGCCGGTCAGCCCGATTGGGGGCCCCGGGGCATTATTATCGGCCTCCTGGCCCGGCATGCGGTATCGGACGTTTGCATCGAAACCCCATGGCGGGCTTTCCGCGAACTCCCGGACAGCGCACCATATGCAGGGGCCTTTCGTGCCCATACCGAGCAGATTCTGGTGCCGCATGTTCCCGCGCTGTACCGCCGGCGGGAGGGTATTTCCGCGAGCTTGCAGGGCCAACCACCGGAAGGCGATATCCCGGGTGATTGGGCGCTTGTCCTGAACCCCCTTCCCAAGATTGCCTTGTGCTACCATTTTTACCTTCCGGATGAGGATTTCCCCGCCAACGTCACCTGCCTCTATGCCAACAATGTCGATCGATTCCTCCCTACGGACGCCTTGGCCGACGTGGGCGAATACATGTCACGTGCATTGCTTGCCCAGCTGCCCTGACGACCGAGACCGCTTACCTTCATATCAGCGGTGAGCCCGCGTGGTGCGTTTTATCAAAAACCGGATGGCCGCGTTGACTTGCCCATGGCCTTCTGGTATGGCAGCGGCAAATTTTAACCCAACAGAAAGGAATGGACATATTATGGAGCGAACCCTATCGATTGTTAAGCCGGACGGCGTGGCGCGCGGTCTCATCGGCGAAGTGGTCAAACGGCTGGAGGACAACGATCTCAAAATTGCGGCCATGAAAATGATCCACATGACCCTGGCCCAGGCCGAAGGCTTTTACGCCGTTCACAAGGAGCGTCCTTTTTTCGGCAGCCTGACCGAATTCATGTCTTCCGGACCCTGTGTGGTCATGGTTTTGGAAGGGGATGATGCCATCGCCCGCTATCGCAAACTGATGGGCGCCACCAACTACAAAGAAGCGGATCCAGGCACCATTCGGGCGGACTTCGCGACGGACATCGAAAAGAACGTGGTGCACGGATCGGATGCCCCCGAGACCGCCGCTTTCGAAATGGGCTATTTCTTCAACAGCTTTGAAATTGTGGGCTGATGTCCACCAAAATCGACCTGGCGCATGTGCGGATCATCCTGCACCGTCCCCGCTATCCCGAAAATATCGGGTCGGCGGCGCGGGCCGCCTGCAACATGGGGATTCACCGCCTGGACATCGTTCAGCCGGAGAACCCGGCCGAAGACCGTATCCGGATGCTGGCCACCCATGCGGCGCGCGAGGTGGTGGACGGTATGACCACCTTCGACAGCCTGGCCGACGCCCTGCGGGACTGCCAGTATGTGGTGGGGACCACGGCCCGTCTGGGTGGCGAGCGCCAGGTAGTTCTACAGCCTGAGGTGATGGCGCAGCGGTTGATCCCGATCTCGCAGGAAAACGAAATCGCGGTGGTCTTCGGCCCTGAGGATCGCGGGCTTACCAACGAAGATCTGCGGCTGTGCCACGCCCTGATCAATATCCCCACGGCGGCGTTTTCTTCGCTCAACCTGGCCCAGGCCGTGATGGTGGTCTGCTACGCGCTTTTCACCGCAGACGAGAAGGTTACCAGTAAATCGGTGCCCCGCCTGGCCAACCGGCACGAGTTGGACAGCATGTACGCCCAGGTCAAAGACATCCTGGTGCGCATCTCTTACGTCAACCCGGAAAACCCGGACTACTGGCTGAATCACATCCGTCATTTTTTCACGCGGATCCAGTTGCGCGCCCGGGAAGTCAGCATCATCCGGGGGCTTTGCCGCCAGATCGACTGGTATGCGCGGAAAAATTACGAAGACGGCCTGGCGGAAGGTCGCCGTCAGTCAACCAAGGAGTAGATCCCATGCGATTGATCCGTTTTGGAAGTCCCGGTGTCGAGCGCCCCGGGTTGTGGCGGGATGGCCGAATCGTGGACCTGCGCCGGCATTTTCCGGAGATGCCCGACATTGGTGAATCCTTTTTTCGGGACGGCTGGATGCAAAAGATCGCCGGCTTAGAGGATGAAGGTCACCCCATGGACGTGCGTCTGGGGCCTCCGGTCGTGCGGCCGTCCAAGCTGATCTGTCTGGGTAAGAACTACCTGGAGCATGCCCATGAGGGTAATTTCGAGGCTCCGGAAAAACCGCTTCTATTCGCCAAGGCCCCCAGCGCCCTCACTGGCCCCAAAGACCCCATCATCCTGCCGCGCAGCTGCGGCCAGGTGGACTGGGAGGTGGAACTGGCCCTGGTGGTCGGACGGGAAGGCAAGCGGATTCCCCGCGACAGGGCCTGGGACTACATTGCCGGCTACACGGTCATGAACGACGTTTCCGGACGCGAGGCCCAGTTCGGCGATGGCCAGTGGTTTCGCGGCAAGTCCTTCGACACCTTTGCCCCCCTGGGACCGGCGCTGGTCACTCCCGATGAGATCGAAGACATCCGCAACCTGCAGTTGACCGCCATGGTCGACGACCAGGTCATGCAGACGGGCAACACCGGCGATCTGGTGTTCGACATTCCCCACCTGATGGCCTACATCAGCGAAGACATCACGTTGCTGCCGGGCGATGTCATCTCCACCGGCACCCCGGCCGGTGTCGGCATCTTTCGCACACCCCCGATCACACTGGCCGCCGGCAACGTGGTGACCTGCCGGATCGACACGCTCGGTGAACTGGTCAATCCGGTGGTGGCGCCGGTCTGACGTGATGGGAACGTCACCCCCGGTCGAAGGGGGTGACGATGGATCGCTTCTGGCCGACACCGCCATCGATGGATTGATGGACATGGAACCCTAAGACCGTTCGCATCCCCGACCCCTTTCGGCATGTGTTTAGTGCTTGCAAAATGAGGCGTCTGATGCTGATATAGCGGTCGAGGCTTTTGGATGCCCGCGAAAGTCCTGTTGTGTTACGAATTCTCCTTGGTCCTTCTTTACCTCTTTTCCCACTGTTTGCCGCCTCGTTGTGATCTTGTAATTCCCGATCTTTTTACGGCCATTTCTTTCCATTAACTTTCTTCCCAGCGAGGTGATTGCCATGAAAATAACGGTCGGCACCTTCAACCTCAACAACCTCTTTTCCCGCTACAACTTCAAAGGTGAAATCAAAGCCATCAAAACCGGTGACACGACGGTGGCGGCCACGCTTGACTACACCTTCGGCCCGCAGGATGACTTCAGGATTCGTAAATACAGAGGGAAACTGGTCAAGGCGAAAGACGACAAAAAGACCGGCAAGGTCGCCGCTCGTATCATGGCGATGAACGCTGACGTTCTGGCGGTGCAGGAGGTCGAGGACATCGACACCCTAAAGGCCTTCAACCGCGAGAACCTGAATAAAATGTACCGCTACGTCACGTTGATAGAGGGGAACGACGACCGCCTGATCGACGTGGGCCTGCTTTCCAGGTACCCGATCGGTGCGGCTACCTCCTGGCGGCATGCGATTCACAGGGATTCGCCGGAGCACCCCATCTTCGGCCGTGATTTACTGGAAGTGCAGATCCTGAGCCAGGATCGCAAAAAGATTCTCTTTACCCTGTTCAACAATCACCTCAAGAGCCATTTCTGCAACTATCGGGAAGACAAGGCGACGTGTGCCAAGAACAATAACAAACGGCGCAAACGCCAATCCGATATGATCGCGCTGATCGTCCGGAAGCAGACGCGACCGACCAGCCGGTTCATCATTTTGGGTGATATGAACGACCCGCCGGATTCTCCTCACCTGACACCGTTTACTGCGGACGCAGAGCTCAATCTTACCAATGCGCTTGCCAATGCCCGGGAAACCAGCTCCCCCACCGTGCCGAGCAACATTCCCGCGCCGCCGCATGTCAATTGGACGCATCGCTACAAGGAGACAGGCCAGCCGGCTGAATATGAGCTCTACGATCATATCTGGGTCAGCAATGCGCTTTCGGCAAGAATAACGGAGGCCTGGATCCATCGGCGAAAAAATCTGACGGGGGATGGTTCCGATCATGATCCGGCCTGGATCGAGTTGCAGTTATAAGGCATGGACGGAAGGGGAGGCTTTACTTTTTCATCGAATTTGGCGGCCATGCGGCGACGTGCCGAAGATCCATCCCATCGCGCTAAATCGACCGCCTCCGAAACGTTCGCTGCGCCCACGGCATCCCATGTTGACACAAAAAAACATAGGTATTATAGTTAGTTAAGATATAATACCGCCTCTGCCACAGCAAAACCGACCCCTACATCGATCCTCTGCGCATCCTTTTGCCACCTGATTCCGTACCGCTAAGAATCCGCGCTTTTGCTTCGCATTGGGACGTCTGCCGACATCATTTTACCCTCTTCGTTTTTGCCCCATGGTCGATCGCGCTGCAGGAGACGTGAACATTCGCCGCACACCTTGAGAGCCAAAGGAGGTCCGCCATGTACGCCCTCATCTTTGATGAAAACGATCCCAACCGGCCCATGAAAGAGGTCCTTTCCGTTCATAAAAGCAGAGAAACAGCCGAAAAGGCTTTGAAGCAGCGGATGAAACGGCTGGGCAAACGGGTCTGGGAATGCCATGCGCGCATCGTCTGGACCGAGCAGCGCGTCCGGCCGAAAGACCTGGTGAGCCCGACCGATTTTTCGACCTGGCGGCCGGGCGAGAAAATCCCGGTGGGTGAGCGCTATACGGATTCGGATTGAGCCGGTGTTCTTGATATGACGATAAAAAATCGACAGGCTTCTTTTTCGCTTCCGGTAAGCGGCTAGCGTGTCTCTGGTATGCCGGCACCCCATCAATTCACAGGCTTGCCAGACCGCTCGGAAAGCGGAATGAAGATATGAGAAATATCCCATTGACATGCCTTTGGCGCTCGGTATATGCATTTTGTCGGCATTCAAATGTATTATCGGCGCTGCGTCTGATAAGACCCTTGCGTGATGCTGCTTTCCCTCTTTCATCAAAAAGCCCGCGGCTGCCGCAGGTCATATCGCCTTCGCGTCAGGCGTCGAACAAGCGTGAGATCGTCGTGGACGATACGGCGGGGCAGCGCTTGCGGCTTTGCTTCGATCTTCAACAGTCAAGGAGATGCTATGCAAAAGGCCGGATTGTCGGTATGGGCGCCCCTTGTCGCCCTTGGCATCCTGAGTTTGGCCAGTCCCCTGGTAGGTCAGGAAGCCCCCCCCAGCACTTGCGTGCAGTGTCACACCGATGTCAAAAAACTTATTCGATTAGGGTGGGAAGTCGAGAAAGTCCGGGGCAAGCTCCAGCTGTCGGCGGAAAACGAGGGCGAAGGCTGAGGGGGGCCGCTGGCTCCGTTGGAGCCATACGAAAAGATTTATGTGGATCCCGCTTTTCTGGAAACTGAGCATGGGCAGATTGCCTGTGTCGATTGCCATGGCGGCAACCCGGATGACACGAACTGGCAAACTGCTCATGAAAACCTCGTCAAGGATCCCACCTTTCCCGATCCGGAAAAAACATGCGGCGAATGCCACCCAGACATAGCCGCAGGAGCCCCAACCAGCCTGCATTACACGATTGCGCCGATTGGACGCGCCATCGAGCAGCGCATGGGGCCGGCCCCGGAAAATGTCGCCAAGGCGATGGACACCGCCCGGGAGCGGCACTGCGGCCAGTGTCATGCCAGCTGCGGCCAGTGCCATGTCAGTCGTCCGGACTACGTTCGCGGCGGCTTCCTGACCGGACACCATTTCAAAAAGACGCCGCCCATGGAGACCACCTGCGCGAGCTGCCACGGTGGGCGTATTTTCGGAGAATTTACCGGCCTGAACAAGAAAATTCCCGCCGATACCCATTTTGCCGACGAGGATATGACCTGCATGGACTGCCACAAGGCCGACCAGATGCACGCGGCGGCCGACGGGGTCGCCACCCGACGTCAGTCGCCAACCCGTCCCCGCTGCGAAGCGTGCCATCCCGAAGCCGTGGCGGAAGACAGCTCGCAGCCGGCCCACCAGATTCATCGCCGCAAGGTGGCCTGCCAGGTCTGCCATGCCCAGCCGGCCAAGCAATGCTACGGGTGTCATGTGGGCACCGATAAGAAAAATATCCCCTATTTCAAGTGCCAAAAAACAACCCTGGATTTCAAGATCGGCCTCAATCCGGATCCGAGCCCGGATCGCCCCTACCGGTATTCGGTGAAGCGCCATCCCCCCATCATTCCGGAAACGTTCGACCATTACAGTCCCGGGGCATTGAAACACTTTGACCAATGGCCCACCTGGAAATCCGGTGCACCCCATACGATCCGTCGCCGCACGAGCCAGAACGCGGCCTGCAACAACTGCCACGGCAATCGCAGCCTGTTTCTGGATGTAAAGGACCTGGCCAGCTGGGAGAAAGAGGCCAATGCCGGGGTGGTGGTTACGGATGATCAACTGCCGTCTACCCTGACAGATGACAAACTGCCCCCAAACTGACGGCCGGTTTTCCGGCCATCGCCACACAACGAGAAAAGGAGGTTCGTTATGAAAAAAGCATTATGGTTGGTAACGCTTGTTTCGGTTGTACTGCTTTTGGTGGGCTCACCGGTCCTGGCCGGCTTCGCCTATGAAGCCAACAAACCCCACCTGGGGGGCGACGTCACGCCGGCCGAAGCCTTTGAGATGCTCCAGAAGAATCCGGAGCACACCTTTCTGGTGGACTGCCGGACCCGGGCGGAATATCAATTCGTCGGCCATCCCGAGGGGGCCTACAACATCCCCATCCGTTTTCTCTCCGACGAGGCCGGCAAAAAGGGCTATATCGAAAAAGCCAACACAAATTTCGGCAAAGATCTGCAGGCGCGTTTCAACCCGGCCAGCGACACGCTGATCATCCTCTGCCGCAGCGGCAATCGCAGCTGCGCCGGCTGCAACGAAGCGATCAAGGCGGGATGGCCGGAAGACAAGGTCTTCAACATGATGGGCGGCTTCGAAGGCGGCAAGAACAAGAACAAGGCCAGCAGCTTCTACGGTCAGCGCTGGGACGGCGGCTGGCGGCTGGAAGGGCTTCCCTGGACCTACAAAATGGATACGGCCCTCATGTACAAACCGGACGTGGATAAAATGGCCGATTGTGCCAACGATACCCAGCTGAAAGTGGCAAGCAAATAGCCATCACTTCCAATTTCGATCAACCTCAGAACCAGGGGCCGTGGATCATCGCTGACCCCTGGTTTTTTTGTTCCTATAAGTAATTTCTTTGGCCCAAGCCGGTCTTGGAGGATAGTGCGTATAATGGCCTTGAGGGGGCCGCCCCCAAAGGTTGCGTCGTCCTGATCGATGCGAAGATTTAAAAGATTGATTTGAATCCCAAACTGTGCATTGTTTAACGGCTCGAACCAAGTCAACATATGGCCATGGCGGCCATCGGCCCTCTCGGCAATTGCCTTGCGGGAGAGGCGGCGTCATGCAGGTAACCCTTATGCGGGCCAACAATCCCCGCGAGATGACCCAGGCCGATGCCGAAGCCATCTATCGGCAAATGCTTTAAGCGGATGATCCTCTCACGACAGGAGTAACCCCATGCACGGTTTTTACAACATGGTGCTCAGAGTCAATGTCTCCCAGGAATCCTATGAGCTGCAGATGATTCCGGACGACATCCTCCAAACCCGGATGGGCGGCAAGGGCCTGGCGGCCCATCTGCTGCTGCGGCACAACCCGCCCGGGGTGGATCCCCTGAGCCCCGACAATCATTTGATTTTCGCCACGGGCCCGGTGTCCGGCAGCCCGGTGTGGGGCTCCTGCCGTCACGGCATTTTTACCAAGTCGCCCCAGACCGGCTTCTTTTCGGAATCCTACTCCGGCGGCAAGGCGGCCGAGCGTATGACCGCCACCGGGTTCGACGCGGTGGTCATCCATGGCGCCGCGGACCGTCCGGTCTGGCTGGAGGTCTGCGAGGAGGCCGTGTACTTTCATCCGGCCGGCGATCTCTGGGGAAAAGACACCTATCGCACCGAAGATGGGGTCAAAGCCTGGGTCAAGGCCAACCGGCCCGAGGCCGGCAACTGCGGCGTGATGGTGATCGGCCCGGCCGGAGAGAAGCAGGTCACCTTTGCCGTGGTGGAAAACGACTATTGGCGCAGCGCCGGCCGGACAGGGACCGGGGCCGTGATGGGATCGAAAAATATCAAGGCCATCGCCTTCTGGGGCCGGCGCAAAAAGACCTTTGCCGATCCGCTTTTACTGAAAAATTTTGCCCGTTCGCTGGCCGCCACCGGCAAGGACGACGCCGGGGTGCAGGCCTACAAGTCCAAGGGCACGCCCATGCTGGTGGATATCATGAACAACGCCGGGGGGTTCCCGACCCGCTACTGGCAGAAGGGTAAATTCGAAGGCGCCGACAAGATCAACGCCGGCGCCCTCCATGAGCGCTGCGATGTCAAATCCAATGCCTGCCTGAAATGCTTCATGGCCTGCGGCCGGCTGTCCACGGTGAAAACCGGGCGCCACAAGGGCCTGACCATTGAAGGGCCCGAATACGAAACGATTTACGCGTTCGGCGGCTTGTGCGAGCTGGACAGCATCGAAGAGATCATGCACCTGAACGATCTCTGCGACCGCCTGGGGATCGACACCATCACGGCCGGGAACCTGGCCGGCCTGACCATCGAGGCGGTCCGCCAGGGACGCATCGACTACCCCATCGACTACGGCCAGGCCGAATCCGTGGCGCGGCTGGTGGAAGACATCGCTGCCCGGCGCGGCATCGGCGACACCCTGGCCCGCGGCATCCGTTTTGCCGCCGAGGAATGGGGCATGGCCGACCAGGCCATCCACGTCAAAGGCCTCGAGCCGGCCGGCTACGACCCGCGTGTCCTGAAGGGCATGGGGCTGGCCTATGGGTCGTCGGACCGGGGCGCCTGTCATTTGCGGGCCACTTTTTACAAGCCCGAACTGGCCGGGATCGTGGACAAGGACGTCATCCCGGGCAAGGCCGCCATATTTGCCGAGTGGGAAGACCGGCTGACACTCTTCGACACCCTTGTTCTCTGCCGCTTTTACCGCGATCTCTACCAGTGGGACCAGCTCGCCGAGATTTTGCGGGGCACCACCGGATTGGATCTGGACACGGCCGGCATGCGCCGGATTGCGGCCACGGTCAGCGACGACGCCCGCCGCTTCAACCTGCGCGAAGGCCTGACCATGCAAGACGACCAGCTGCCGTCGCGGTTTCACAAAGAGGCGCTGCCCGAAACCGGCAAGGTGATCACCGAGGAACAGATGCAGGTGATGCTGACCGAATATTATCGTGCCCGAGGATGGAACGAAAAGGGCGAACCCCCGGAAAGTCCTTGAGCGCCTGAGGCGGACTTGTTTGCGCTAACGCCATGGGTTTCATTTTTCGCATCGGCGAGGGCCTAGTCTGCTGCGGAGGTATGGCCAAAGAACTGGCAGGGGCTATTCCATCGTGGAGGGCTCCAATGGGGAGGTCATGAAAATGACGGAGCAGTATGTTCCCTATGTTCTCTTTGAAACCCACCCGCCTTTCGGCGGGCTCAGACCCGTTTAGGCGGGTAAAGAGTCCGCGCGCTTATTCCGCCCGCACCGCCGATGCTCGGCGCGGGACAAAGGGAAATAAAAAAACCGTACATTCAAAAAACGTTTTTCAAGCCCCTTACAAGGGAGTCCCCTGAGGTTTCCAGCTTTGTGGGAGCCCTCACTGTCACTAAACCACCTCAGTTCGCCCTGCATGATCACCTCCTGATAAAAAACATCGAACAGCATCCACGGGTGGCTGGTTGCACGCATAATGAACAGGTTGGCGGTGGATATTTTCTTGTAACCGATTTTGGTTCTCATACGACCTATGATTGCAGGAAGCCCCTTTTGCATGGAAAGGGCTGATGCCATCTCCTTTTTGTGAAACCCGTTTTATCAACGAGAAAGGAAGTTTCGTATGAGATCCGATCAAGCGCCCGTCCAGATTCAGAGCGCATCCAGGGCGATCATTCAAATTATGCTCATCACCCTGGCCATATGCCTGATAAGCACCATCCTGGTTGCGAAGGCTTTTCCTTTTGAGGGCCGCCGGGGCCCTGACCCCGAAAAGATGCTCAGCCATCTCACACAAGAACTGGCACTTTCTGACGATCAGGCGAATCAAATCCGGCCCATCCTTGAAGCACAGGCGGAGAAGCGACAAAAACTGTTTTCGGAATCGCCGTCTGGTGGCGACCGTCGTGCGATGCGGGAACAGATGCGGGCCATTCATGAAGAAACCGACAAGCAAATCGAATCCATTTTGACGCCCGAACAAGTCGAACAGTTCCAGGAACTGCGCAAGAAGATGCGCGGTAAAAAGCGACCGATGCAAAATGGGTAATCGACGATGGCTGGCCGCTCACAAGCCGGCCTGCCGGACATCATTCGCTATGGATAGAAACATCAGCTGATCTGCAGCTGATAATAATTTGTATCAAAGGCAGGGTTATATATGACCCTGCCTTTATTTTTTCAAAAACGGCAGACTTCTTTTGAACCTTTTCCGGGGCCCGCGCTACCAATGGTCAACGAAGTGGATAGTTCATCGGCAGGACGCCTTTGAAACCGAAACCTTAAATCGCAGCATCATCTTTGAAGAAAGGAAATAATCTCATGCGGAAGCGACTCATTTATATGGTATCGGTGGGCATGCTGGTTTCCAGTTTGGCCATGCCGGCCCACAGCGCCGAGGTCAAGAGGATCAAACCGGGTGATATACGGCAGGTGCCCCAGGTCGTCCAGACACCTCAAAAGATCGATACCGGCAACATTCAGAGGCCCAAGCCCGATCTCACGATCACGGCCATGCAGCTTTATCCGGCCAACCCGAAAAAAGGGGATACGGTGCGATTTACCGCCAAGGTCATCAACATGGGGCTGGCGGCATCGGCGGCGTCCCAGGGTGGTATCCGCGTGGGCGGGGAGTCGAGCCCTCAGTTGTTCCCGGTGCCGGCGTTGGCACCCAATGCGGTTCACACCATCACCCGTTATCAGCATATGGCACAGCCCGGTAATTTCCGGGTGGCCTTTATCGCGGATGCCAATGGGGCTGTGGCGGAAAGCAATGAAAACAATAATGAAAAATTCACGGACTTCCGGGTCAAGGACATCCTGCCCGATCTCACGCTGATAAACCCCAGGGTGGAACCGGCCAACCCCACCGTCAAGGACCAGATCAGCGTGACAGCCACGATCAATAATATCGGGGATATTCCGGCCGGGTCATTCAAGACCGGCGTGCGCATTGGCGGCGAAAGCCGGCCCAAACCTGCGGATTCGGTCGGTCACCTGGACGTGACGACCCCCCAGAGCCAGCAGTATGTAGTTTCCCGCTTGTGGAACACTTCGCGGCCCGGAAAATACGTGGTGGAATTTTTCGTGGATGTCAACGACGACGTCAAGGAACACAACGAGCACAACAACTCGATTAAAATGACCATCACGGTGGGGCCATAGCAGCAGCTGCGAGAATGCCACTACTGAATAATCTTTATCCGGCGCCGGCCATGCCTTTACAGGGATGCCGGCGCTATGGTCCACATGTCCGGCATGCCTTCCCGTGGCAACTACATTCCTTAATGCGATTATCTTGAATTTTCCCAGTCGTTGACGTACGGTCATTGGCAGCATTGCGTGGTTCAGGACTTCACGATTTACTGCCGTTGCACCCGACCATTCCCAGAGGGCGTTTGCCGAACCCAATTGAGATAGGACACGCGTATGCCCTGGGGAGGATTCCCATCTTACATGGTTCCATAGAAAGGACAGCGTCATGTCATTGATCTACGAAAAGCGAAACGCAATTGCCTATCTGACCCTGAACCGGCCCGAGGCCCACAATGCCCTGGCGCCGGAAACCATGCTGGAACTGCTCGATGCCTGGAAAGACTATCGGGACGACAAGGATATGCGCTGTGCCATCATCACTGGCGCCGGCGACAAGAGCTTTTGCGCCGGAGCAGACCTGGGGCTTCTGATTCCGCTCTTTACGGGGGCCCGGGAGCCTGAAAACGAGGCCGAATTGAAAATCCGTGACAATCCCATGATTTCCATGCAGGCCATTCTGCGGGATTTCGATTTGCACAAACCGGTGGTGGCCGCGGTAAACGGCAACGCCATTGCCGGTGGCATGGAGCTGCTCTACGCCACCGATATCCGGGTGGCGGCCGAAAGGGCGCGCTTCGGCCTCCAGGAAGTCAAGTGGGGCGTATTTCCCATGGGCGGCTCGTCGGTAAAGCTCCCCCGTCAGCTTCCCTATGCCCGGGCCATGGAGATGCTGCTCACCGGAGAACTGATGGACGCCGCCGATGCGCTTCACTTCGGCCTGGTCAACCGGGTGGTCCCCAACAACAAGGTCATGGAAGAGTCCGAGCGCTTTGCTGGAATCATTGCAAAAAACGGCCCGCTGGCGGTCAAGGCGGTCAAGCAGGCGGTCACGGCCGGCATCGGGCTCGACCTGAAGCGGGGCCTGGCCAAGGAAATGGAGTTGGCCATGCCGGTATTCATGAGCAAAGACGCCCAGGAGGGGCCCCGGGCCTTCAAAGAGAAACGCTCGCCCGTATTTAAAGGGGAATAAGCCGGTGAACAACCCAGGTGCCTTGCGGGCAAAACCTGATCGAAAATGCTTCCGATTCGGTGCGGAATTTTTTCCAGAAAACAATCCCGTATTTGGAAAGAGGAAAGAAAACGGTCCCCAGATGCACGGTGATTTTGACAATTTCGAATATTGGAAGCCGGAATTTTACTGGAAAGGGGTTGAGACGGTTACTGAAAATGGTTGCAATTAGATGGATGGTCAAAGGAACGGTTTATCGCGCTATCCAAAGGCGGACCGCAGTGCAGTAAAGGGTGTTTGTGGTTGATATTGAACGATAATAAGCGTATGCACATATGTATCGAAATCAGCTTCGGGCATTTACGACATGCGGATCCTCCCTCTTGCAACCATTTTACGAAAAAAGGAGGAAGCCATGAACCGATTCATGCCATGGATGGTGGCCGTCGCCTTGTGCGCCGCCCCTGCAGGCGCCTCGGGCGCCTTTGAAACCGATGTCATTCCCACCTCGGCCGGCGACCTGCAGATCACCTTCATCGGCCACGGGTCCCTCTATCTGACGTTCGGGAACAGGGTCATCCACGTCGATCCATACGGCAAACTCGCCGACTACGGCCAGTTGCCCAAGGCCGACCTCGTCCTCATCACCCACGAACACCGCGACCACCTGGACCCCGCGGCCCTGGAGAAGGTCATCAAGCCCAAGACCATCGTGGTGGCCAACGCTGCCGCCGCAAGCCAGGTCTCCGGCAGCCGGTCGATGAAAAACGGGGAGGTCCAGACAATCGACGGCATCGCGATCGAAGCCGTGCCGGCCTACAATCTGGTTCACAAGCGTGACAACGGGGAGCCCTTCCACCCAAAGGGCGTCGGCAACGGCTATATTCTGACCTTCGGCGACACGCGCGTCTACATTGCCGGCGATACCGAAAACACGCCCGAAATGAAAGCCCTGCAAAACATCGACGTGGCCTTCCTGCCCATGAACCTGCCCTACACCATGACCCCGGAAATGGTCGCCGACGCGGCCCGTGCTTTCCAGCCCGGGATTCTCTACCCCTATCACTTCGGCGACACCGACACGGCCAAGCTCACGGCGCTGCTCAAACACCAAAAAGGCATCGAGGTGCGCATCCGGCGCATGCCGTGAAGTGGTTTCCGCTTTATAGGAAGCAATAGGGGGTACTGCATCAGGAGGTGATCTGGGATTGAAGAGGATATCGAGCTAATCGATGATCAGTAAGAATTTAAAAAGTAAAGCAAATTGTATGTGGAAATATAAAGCGTCCACACCCATTGGCTCGTCCCCTAACCTCAATTAATACCACATGAAGGCCAAGAGCGGACTTGACCCCAATTCTAACTGAATCAAGACCAAGGGAAATAAAGAAAAATATCGGAGAAAACCTTATGACTTTATTTATCGACGAAGGATATTCGAATCCAGATACATTCTGCATCCAATTTCTCCAAAGTCCTGATTTCAAGTTCGAAACCTTAAAGAAATTTACCCGGCGCAGCTTTAATAAAGCAAACGCTGCAACTGATGTAGCCAGAAAAGTTATGCAGAATAGAATTGATACAAACCAGTTGATGCTTGAATATGCAAAACAATCTAGGCAATGGTTTACACTCAAGACAGGAAATGGTCCTGATATTTTTGAAGGTGAAGACCCTAAGGATTTGTTAACAGAATTTGGTGAAGAGGATTGGTACGGACCGGTTTTTAATGAGGAAGATGATTCATATTTTTATTTTCGGAACCACTCTATTGATGAATTTAAAATAATTAATAACCAGATTGAAAGAGTTAAAATAAGGTGGATAGTTGTTGTAAATGTTTCTGATTCATACCTCGCATTAACTTGGGATGGTTTTACAACGAACTCTGATGAGAATATTGATTCACGACATCAATTTCAGTTTTGGAATTATATGCCCAGTATAATATCTGAAATAGAAGATCTGCTTGGAGTTGAATATGACCAACCTGTTTTTCATCAACTGATTTTAGAGGACATATGGGATAAGTATATTCCTGATTCAAATTATACATGGAGCCATTTAGCCGTACGAGCAGAAGCTTCTGGTGTTGCATTAAGTGCAAGATCTTCTGGAATACAACAAATAAATGTCTCAGGCTTGTTGAGTCTATCAAACAAAATTGCGGAGTCTGTTGTGAGCGATATAGAAGAAGCAATGCGACCACAAGAAAAATTGCGAAACAGGTTAAGGAGACGCTATTTGATTGAAAGAGCCGAAAATACAATCATTAAAACTCTAATTAAAGATTGGGGAACAAAGTCATATGAATTTAGGCTTCAAACTGAGGATGAAAATTTGTTCAGGGCTCATTCGTATTTTGGATTAAAACCACATGGCAATACACAAGACTGTTTTCCGCATTTTAAAGCATACCGAGAATCTGGGGGTGCTTATAAGGCCATTGAATTTTTATTGAATGAAATGGAAGATTTATAACTGTGGAACAGCTTAATATCGAATGGTTTCCATTCTTATCAGACAAAGAGTTTGATAAGTTGGATATACTTATGAAAACGTTTCCAAACGATCTAATGCCCCATCAGATTGCTGTCAGTCTTGGCGTTGATGTTATAAAAGCATTAGCAGTAATCCACATACTTTCTGAAAAGTATCAATCTAATATGTTGTTACTTATTTATCATAAATGTGATATTTCAAAGATAGTTTATGCTAGACAATTAAACTCAGGTTTCCCTGAGTTGCCATGGGTGTGCTCTGACTGTGACGAAGAAGTAAATAGTTATTCTGATTTAAACTTTGATATAATGATAAAATTTAGTGATTAATATGGCCTATTCAAAAGAAGAAATAGAAAAACATCTGATTCAATCGATAAAGATGTTAAAAGAAAGTTCCTCAGAAGGATTATCTGAAGGTCCGATAAATAATGCATCTGCTATTTTATATACACCTGATAAAAAGTTATCGGATTATTTAGCAAAACTCGAAATTGAAATAGATAAAAGAAACAAAAGACTACCAGATGCTCTATCTAACTCAGGTATTGGAAAATTGATGGAGCAAATAGCCTTTTTATGTTTTAAGGGATTGATTGGATATTCTGAAATTAAAAGTTTCCAGTCTGCTGGACCACAATATGATTTAATAGTAACTGGAGATTCTGTAGAATGGGCCTTTCTATGTGAATTGCTACTTATTAATGGTTGCAAGGACATTTTAATTGAAGTTAAGGCTGAGAAAAATCCAATCAAAGATCAACAGTTTGCTAGGCTTTGTAGCTTATTGGGGCATAATCTAAGTAGTTCAGGTGGTCTAGGAGTATTTTTCAGTTTAAAGGGCGCTAGCGGATTCCCTGATCGAAATTCTCCAACAAGGCAACGATCATTAAGTGATGCTAGGCTTAGGCAAGCGATTTTTATGGCTTCATGTAAGAAGCCTATAATTGTATTTGATATTGATGATATATATCAATTAACCAAAAATGGCTCTCTGTTTATAATGTTACGAAATAAAATTCGTGATGTTGAACAGCTTAGTGGATTAGCAGTAGGAGCACCGATCGAAAATCTTAAACAATGCGATTTGCCCAAGCATTTATTGGAGTTGACTGTTCACTGAATTAACAATGCAAAGTGTACAATTTACAGTTGAATTAAATACTGGGGAAGACGACGCTCTTCAGATTTACATGTTTATGATACCTGCCGCATATGCATGCCAGACAAGTCAGAATAGATGAGCCCATTTCTGGGGTAAGTGATATACAATTAGCTGTAGTGAGGGGTTATTCTGCAGGGAACAGAGCGTGGTTGCTGAAGAATTGAACTGAAAAGGGCCAGTGAAATTTTCACTGGCCCTTCTTTCTTTTTGGTACGCCCGGCAGGATTCGAACCTGCGATCTTCAGCTCCGGAGGCTGACGCCCTATCCCCTGGGCTACGGGCGCTTGGTGAAGGCACCTCAAAAATGTCTTTTGGCGCCATCGCGGCGTTGGGCGATCGAATTGAATCCTCGAAATACCGGTGTATGCCTCCGGTTCAATTCTCACGGCCGCCTTGCGCTGACCCCAAAATCCTATTTTTGAGATACCTTCACGGCAATCAGTCCATTTATGGTAAATCCCTCCCTCTGTCAAGGACGGCTTAAAGGCTATTTCATAAGACCCATCTGCTGGAGGGTTTGCATGGCCTCGCCCACCACGTACAGTGACCCCGCAATACAAATGACTTGATCCTGGCGCACGATCTGCAGGGCGCGGGCCACGGCGCGGTCCACGGTGGGCTGTTCGTCCACTTTCGCGACAAACTTTTTGGCTGTTCTTGCCAGGACGTCGGCCGGGATGGCGCGGTCGATGGTGGGGGCGGTGATCACGGCGTGGTCGCAGACCGCCAGCAGGGCGGAGAGCATCTCTTCGGCCGGTTTGTCGTCCAGGATGCCCGCCACCATGATGATCTTGTTGTCCGGATAGGTTTCCGCCAGATAGCGGCCCAGGTTGCGGGCGGCCGCCAGGTTGTGGGCGCCGTCCAGGATGATCCGGGGCTCCTGGCACACGGTCTCGAGCCGCCCCGGCCAGGAAACCCGGTTCAGGGCCTGGCGAATGTGGTCCTCTTTTATGGTGACGCCCTTTTGCATCAGGACTTCGGTGGCCGCCAGGGCCAGACTGGCGTTGCCCGCCTGGTGGGGCCCCAGCAGGTTGGTGGTGAGATGTTTCCAGTGGTGGTCAAGCCCCGTGTAGTGGAAGCTGCCGGAGGGCAGGCGGCGGCAGCGGAAATCGTGTCCCAATCGAAAACAGGGAGCCTTGAGCGTTTGGGCCTTTTTTTCAACCACGGCGATGGCGGACGGCTGGGTGACACCGGTCACCACGGGGGTGGCGGACTTGATGATGCCGGCCTTCTCGTAGGTGATGGCGGCCACCGTGTTGCCCAGATAGCCTTTGTGCTCCAGTGAGATATTGGTGATGATGCTTACCTCGGGGGCCAGCAGGTTGGTGGCGTCCAGGCGGCCGCCCATGCCGGTCTCGACCACGGCCCAGTCCACGCGGTGCTGCTTGAACAAATAGAGTGCCATGGCGGTGGTGAACTCGAAGAAAGTGGGCTCGCGGTCGGCTTTTTGAACCTTGCGGATGGCCCGGTAGGCCTCGACGATTTCGGGATCGGTCACCGGGCGTCCGTCGATGCGGATGCGTTCGTTGAAATGGATCAGGTGCGGCGAGGTGTAAAGGCCCACGGAGAATCCGGCCGTTTGCAGGATGCCGGCCAGCATGGAGGCCACGGACCCTTTGCCGTTGGTCCCGGCCACATGGATGGTGCGGTAGGCGTTCTGGGGCTGCCCGAGCCCCTCTAAAATTTGTGAAATGACATCCAGCCCCAGCTTGATGCCGAACCGCCGGAGCCCGTACATGGTCTTAAGGCATTGTTCATAGGCTTCCATCGGACGATCCTTTCCACAAAAAAACCCGGCAGTCAGGACTGCCGGGTTTAGATGACACTGGAACGACTAACGTCGATAGCTTCGGCGGGCTGCGGCAATGCGTTCGCGGCGCAGCGCTTCGCGTTGTTTGCGGCGCCGGAATTCACTCGGCTTTTCGTAGCTTTTTTTCAGCTTCAGCCGTTTGAAGAGACCGTCGTTCTGAATTTTTTTCTTCAGAATGCGCATCGCTTTTTCGATATCGTTATCGTAAACTTTGACTGCGATTTCCTTCAAGTATCTCGCCCCCTTCCGGCCATCGGCATGTTTATTTAAAATGATTCCCGATGGTTGGTTGTGTATTTATCTACAAAAAAAAGGTTTATAATAGATTCAAATCGCTTTAGCAAGTCATTTTATAAGGAACACTTTAATCATCCTCCTGCTATCTTTCAAGGCGGACTGCCCGATCATGAATTGCCGTCAGACGCCGACAGCAGCGATGTCGCCAGGCCGGAAACCTGTTCTTGACAGGGGCGGGGGCTTTGCGCAATAGTACCATGTTTAATGACGGTTAGATCGTTAAATTTTTACTGAGGAAAAGGAGGAGGGTATATGCGCTTGATTCTGTTAGGAGGCCCCGGTGCGGGCAAAGGGACCCAGGCCAATGTCATCAAGGAAAAATACGGCATCCCCCAGATTTCGACCGGCGACATGCTGCGGGCCGCTGTCAAGGCGGGCACCGAGCTGGGAATGAAAGCCAAGGGATTCATGGATTCCGGCGGATTGGTGCCTGACGAAGTCATCATCGGCCTGGTCAAAGAACGGATTCAGGAGCCGGATTGTGCCAAGGGTTTCCTGTTTGACGGTTTCCCGCGCACGATTCCCCAGGCGGACGCCATGAAAGAAGCCGGCGTGCCCATCGATGCCGTGGTGGATATCGACGTTCCGGACGAGGAGATCATCAAGCGCATGAGCGGACGGCGCGCCCATCTGGCCAGTGGCCGGACCTACCACGTCATCTACAACCCCCCCAAGGTTGAGGGCAAAGACGACGAGACCGGTGAACCGCTGGTGCAGCGCGACGACGACAAGGAAGAAACGGTTAAAAAACGCCTGGACGTCTATCACGACCAGACCGAACCGTTGATCGACTACTACAAGAAATGGAAAGCCTCCGGCGAAGCCGCGGCCCCGAAATATGTCCACATCAACGGTGTCGGTACGCTGGATTCGATCACCGCCCAGATCGTGGGTGAGCTGGAAAAGCTGTAGGCCCCAATGGATTGATGTGGGGTTAGCGTTTTAAAATTAAATCCCGTCGGGTTTTCCCGGCGGGATTTTTTTATGATCGATGCGTTCTGGATACCGGATCAAGTCCGGTTCTTCCACGTGGAAGAAAACGGAACCAAAAGAAGACGCCCGTGTTCCGCTTCATCCTGCGCGTCGCCGCTGCGGCCGGTGCGCGCGGAAACTCCCCCGCCATTCGGCGGGGTCAGACAGTCCGCGCACTTTTTCTGGCCGCCGCGTCGATGCTCGGCGCGGAACAAAGGGAACAGACCAAAACCCAATAAACAATCCTTTGCACCTTTAGGGATTCTGATCGTTTCGCTATGCGAAAATAGTGTCTTTATTAAGATTTCGATAGGTCTTTTACAGCCAGAAATTCGGCGGCGCAGGCCAGGGCCTCTTGGCGGATGGTGATCCGGCCGGCCAGGCGCTCCTCCTCGATAAGTTGCAAAAGGTCGCCGATCAGGGCCGAGGGCTTCAGCCCGAAGTGTTCCATGAGATCCCGACCGCTCAAAAGCGGCTCCTGCTCGGCCAGGGGGCGGAAGCGATCAAAATAGTCCCGCAGCAGATCCTTTATAAAGGTGGTGGCCCGATCGACGGCGGCGTCGGGTTTTTTCTTTTTCCCCAGGGTGTCCCCCAGGGCGTGCAGCAGCACCTCCGGTGTCCAGGGCTCGCACTCCCGGAACAGCCGGTTGATCCCTTTACGGCTCAAGTTTCCCGCTTCCCGGGCCGAAAACAGGCTCAGCGGCCGCCCATGGTTGGCAATAATGATCCGGGCCTGCGCGCATTCGGGCTTTGACAGGCGCAGCCGGGCATGGATCGCTTCCGCCATGTCGGCACTGTATTGGGCGTGGCCGTGGAAATGAGCGTCTCCGTCGGCATCCACCTGGCGGGTGCCGGGTTTGCCGATGTCGTGCAGCAGGACGGCATACTTCAAGATGGCGCCGGTGGTTCGGCGGTAGGGGGGCGCGTGGTAGCGTTTTCCCAGGGCGTCGATGATGTCACCGGCGTTTTGCAGGCACTTTTCGGTGGCGGCATAGGCGCGCAGGGTGTGTTCATAGACATCGAAGTCGTGATGGCGGTTCTGGCGGCAGTGCTGCATAGGCTGCATTTCAGGCAGCAGGTGCAGCAGCAGACCGCTGTCGGACATGGCCTGGATCTGGTGTGCGGAGGCTGGACGGGCCATCAGCTGGAGCAATTCGGCCCGCAGACGTTCACCGGCCGGCCGGCTGATCCGGTGGCCCTGGCGGGTAATCGCCGCAAGCGTTTCCGGTTCGATCGCAAAGTCGAGGACGGCGGCCATCCGGAAGGCCCTCAGCAGCCGCAGCGGATCGTCGACAAAGGCCTGCTCCGTCACCATGCGGATGCGGCGGGCGGCCATATCGTCCTGACCATCCAGGATATCGATCAGCCGCTGGTGCTGGAGGTCATAGGCCATGGCGTTGACGGTAAAATCGCGCCGACGCAGATCGTCTTCCAGCGTGTCGCCCGCCAGGCCGGTGACGTCGATCAGGAGGCCCCGGCCGGTGACGCGATGGGTGATCTGCCCCGGTTTGCCCATGGGGATGACCCGACCCCGCAGGCGATCGGCGATGGCACCGGCAAAAAGGGCGGCGTCACCGTCCACGGCGATATCGATATCGGTGGGATGACGCTGCATCAGCAAATCGCGGACCGTGCCGCCCACCACATACGCCTGCGGCGTAGCTGGAAGGTTTTCCAAAAGGGGGCTGGGTAACGGCAATCGCGGCATGGCCGGGATACTCCTTCATTTTAGGGCAGCATGGGCGTGGGACCGGATCGTATGGGGCGCATCCGTTGAAAAAACGGGTGAGCTATTGAAAAACAAGCTGAAAAAGCATTGAATGGATTGGAAAAATCTTGACAGTTCGGGCATGATGATATAGCTTTTTATCGATTAAAGGCACGGGGCCCGCCTTTTAACGAATTCATACCCAACAATCTAAAACATCAATTCCTCCAATAAAACCAACAAGGATCCTTTTCATCATTTAATCTAAGCCGAGCACGTTTAAAACTGAAATAACATTCCAGAGCTTGATTGTCTATTGTGTTCAAGCGGGGGTGAACCCTGAATAGCGGTTTCGACCCGACCTCTCCCAGTTCATTTTCCTGACATTAATCGAGTTCCGGCGTTTGCGCAAAACGAATCAAACGGGCGAGTCCCTGTATATAATCCATTAAGCGGAGTGGTTCTTATGAATATCAGTGAATTGAAGGAGATGAAAATCAGTGAGCTGACCCAGATGGCGAAGCAATTCAAAATCGAAGGGGCAGCCGGTATGCGCAAGCAGGAATTGATTTTTGCATTGCTGCAGGCCCAGATCGAGAAAAACGGGTCGATTTACGGCGTGGGTACGCTGGAGATCCTGCCGGACGGATTCGGGTTTCTGAGATCGCCGGGCTACAACTACCTGCCCGGGCCGGACGATATCTATGTGTCGCCGTCTCAGATCCGCCGCTTCAACCTGCGAACGGGCGATACGGTTTCCGGACAGATACGGCAGCCCAAGGAATCGGAGCGCTACTTCGCCCTGCTCAAGGTCGAGGCCGTCAACTATGAAGACCCGGAAGTGGCCCGCGAGAAAATCCTGTTCGACAACCTCACTCCGCTCTATCCCGAACGCAAGGTCAATCTCGAAAATCAGTCGGACAATTATTCCACCCGCATCATGGACCTGATGACCCCCATCGGTTTCGGCCAGCGCGGGTTGATCGTTTCTCCGCCCCGTACGGGTAAAACCATGCTGCTGCAGAACATCGCCAACAGCATCATTGCCAGCCATAAAAACGTGGTGCCGTTCGTGCTGCTGATCGACGAGCGGCCCGAGGAAGTGACGGACATGGCCCGCTCGGTGAAAGCGGAGGTGATCAGTTCCACCTTCGACGAACCGGCCGAGCGCCACGTGCAGGTGGCCGAGATGGTGATCGAAAAGGCCAAGCGCCTGGTTGAACATAAAAAGGACGTGGTGATCCTGCTGGACAGCATCACCCGTCTGGCACGAGCCTACAACTCCGTGGTACCCCCCAGCGGCAAGATCCTTTCGGGTGGTGTGGACTCCAACGCCCTGCAGCGGCCCAAACGGTTTTTCGGCGCGGCCCGCAACATCGAGGAAGGCGGCAGCCTCACCATTATCGCCACCGCCCTGATCGATACCGGCAGCCGGATGGACGAGGTGATTTTTGAGGAGTTCAAGGGCACCGGCAATATGGAACTGGTGCTCGATCGGCGCCTGGCTGACAAACGCGTGTTCCCGGCCATCGACATCAAGAAATCCGGTACCCGCAAAGAGGAACTCCTGCTGGACGACGAAACGCTCAACCGTGTATGGATCCTGCGAAAACTGCTGGTTTCCCTCAATCCTGTGGACAGCATGGAATTTTTACTTGATAAAATTAGCGGGACGGTAGATAATAAGGACTTTCTTAGTTCCATGAATGCATAGCCCTATGACCGGAGGTTACGTTTAAAAATGAAAAAAGACATTCACCCGGCTTACGAAAAAACCACGATTTCATGTCACTGCGGTGCGGTTTTAGAAGCCGGTTCGACCCGAAAAGACATCACTGTGGAAATTTGTTCCCAATGCCACCCGTTTTTTACAGGCAAACAGAAGCTGGTTGACACGGCCGGCCGCATTGAACGGTTCCGCAAAAAATACGAAAAATTCCAGACGCCCCAAGAATAGCGCCAAACTGGTTTTCATTTTCTATCACGGACATCAAGGCCCGGGTTCCCGCCCGCTCAAGCGATTGTAGCGGGCGTTGCCTTCGGCAGCCTTGGTGTCTTGTGCGTTTGGTCCTGTGAACACGCTTCGGGGCTTCGCCGATAGGCCGGCAGGCCTGTATCGAGCGGGATGATTCTGATGAAGGAACGCGGGTAAATCGGCTATGTTTGACAAACTCAAAGGTGTCGAAGAACGATTCAACGAAGTTGAAACGGCGCTGAGCGCTCCGGATGTTGTCAAAAACCGGGCGGCGTTTGAAAAGCTCAGCCGCGAGCATGCTGAATTGAGCAAGGTCGTCACCGTGTTCCGCGAATATCAGGGGATAACTGAAGAGCTGGCGGACAGCCAGGAACTCATGCAGGATTCGGATCCGGAGATGAAAAGCCTGGCCCGGGCGGACGTCGCCCGACTCACCGAGGCCCGCGACGCCATGGAAGTTGAATTAAGAAAACTCCTGGTGCCCAAGGATCCCAATGACGACAAAAACATCATCCTTGAAATCCGGGCCGGCACCGGCGGGGATGAAGCAGCCTTGTTCGCCGCCGATCTTTTCCGGATGTACAGCCGGTATTTTGAAGGCCAGCGCTGGAAAGTGGAGATCATGAGCGAGCACGTCACCGGCGTCGGGGGGTTCAAGGAAATCATCGCCATGGTCCAGGGGCAGGGCGCCTACAGCCGCATGAAATATGAAAGCGGCACCCACCGGGTGCAGCGGGTTCCCACCACGGAAACCCAGGGGCGCATCCACACTTCGGCCGTGACCGTGGCCGTACTGCCCGAAGCCGAGGAAGTGGACGTGGCGATCGACAGTTCGGAGCTCAAGATCGATGTCTATCGCTCCACCGGTCCGGGTGGCCAGAGTGTCAACACCACCGATTCGGCCGTACGGATCACCCATTTGCCGTCCGGCCTGGTGGTGACCTGCCAGGATGAAAAATCCCAGATCAAGAACAAGGCCAAAGCGCTCAAGGTCTTGCGGGCCCGGCTGCTGGACCAGAAGGTTCGCGAGCAGGATGCCAAACGGTCGGCCGAGCGCAAGAACCAGATCGGTGACGGCGACCGCAGCGGCCGCATTAGGACCTACAACTTTCCCCAGGGGCGGGTGACCGACCACCGGATCGGACTGACCCTCTACAAACTCGAAGAAATCATGCAGGGGGCGGTGGATCCCATCATCGAAGAGTTGATATCCCATTATCAGGCCCAGGCGCTTCAAGATGAAGCGTCCTGACGACTGGACCATCCTCAAGCTTCTCCAGTGGACCACGACCTATTTTAAAGAGCACGATATCGAGAGCGCGCGTATCGACGCCGAGCTCCTGCTGGCCTTTGCCCTTGGCCTGGAGCGGATCGACCTTTACCTGAGGTATGATCAGCCGCTGAACCCGGACGAGTTGACGCGCTTTCGTACCATGGTCAAGCGCCGTGTGGCCCGCGAGCCGGTAGCCTATATTTTAGGGGCCAAAGAATTCTGGGAGCTGGAGATGGCGGTGGGGCCGGAGGTGTTGATCCCCCGCCCGGAAACCGAATGCCTGGTCGAGGCCGTTCTCGATTTTTTAAAGAACGAAAATGGTCCGGAAGCGCCGCGTTTTCTCGATCTCGGTACGGGATCGGGGGCCATTGCCATGGCGCTGGCCCGGAGTTGTCCGACGGCCCGGGTTGTGGCGCTGGATCGTTCCTGTGCGGCGCTGGCCCTGGCGGATCGCAACCGGCGGCGTCACCATCTCGAGGACCGGGTGGACCTGGTGGCCGGCGACTGGCTGGCTCCCTTTTCCGATACAAGGGCCCGCTTCGATGTGGTGGTATCGAATCCGCCCTATATTTCTTCGGGCCAAATCGACGGGCTGCAGCCGGAGATCGTCCGCTACGAGCCCCGGGCGGCTCTGGACGGCGGACCCGATGGGTTGGATTGCCTGGCCTTGATCATCGGCGCGGCACCCGCCTTGCTGTCGCCCGGAGGGGCCGTGTTTCTTGAAATCGGTCACGACCAATTTCCGGCCGTGCAGCGATTGGCCCATGAAAGCGGTGTCTACCGGGATGTCGCCTGTCGTCCGGATTACAGCGGCATGGACCGTGTCGCCTGCCTGGTGCGCCATTAATGGCCAAAAAAAAGTTGCATATTTTAATAGAGTTTGTTAAAGAAATTCGATTTTGGGGTTTGACCCCCTAACACACATCACACGTTCCCGGACCGGCCTCCCGGTGCTTTCAGTTGAAAGTCGGAGGCGGGGAGGAAGGGAACGGTGGCCAAACCGAATCGTAAAAGGAGAAAACAATGGCCTATGTCACAATGAAGGAACTGTTGGAGGCGGGTGTCCATTTCGGTCACCAGACCCGTCGCTGGAATCCCAAGATGAAGCCCTATATTTTCGGCGCGCGCAACGGGATTTATATCGTCGATCTGCAGAAAACCGTCCGGATGTTTAAAGACGCCTATAATTTTATCGTGGACACCGCGGCCAAGGGCAAATCCGTGCTTTTCGTCGGAACGAAAAAGCAGGCCCGCGAATCCATCTATGAAGAAGCCAACCGGGCCGAGATGTATTACGTCCACAACCGCTGGCTGGGCGGCATGCTGACCAATTTCCAGACCATCAAGCAGAGCATCGACCGCTTGAATTATCTGAACACGATCGAAAACGACGGCACGATCGAGCTGTTCCCCAAAAAAGAGCGCCTGAAGCTCGGCAAGGAACGCGTCAAGCTCGACAACAACCTGGGCGGTATTCGCAGCATGAACGGTTTGCCCGGTGCGATTTTTGTCATCGATCCCAAATGCGAAGCCATTGCCATCAAGGAAGGGCGTCGCCTGGGGATTCCGATTGTGGCCGTGGTCGACACCAACTGCGACCCGGATGATATCGATTACGTCATTCCCGGCAACGACGATGCCATTCGCGCCATTCGGCTGCTGACGTCCCGCATGGCCGACGCGTGCATCGACGGTCGTCAGCGGTTCCTGGAAAAACAGCAGGCCGAAGCCGACAAGGCCACCGAGGAAGTCAGCGAAGTGGTCCCGAGCAGCGCTGATCTAAAGCCGGGCGAACGCAAAGTCATTTCGGACGGAACGGATGGGCCGGTCGTTGAAATCATTCGTCGTTCGGAAGCGGAAGCCGCCGCTGAAGACGCAGCGGAAGCCGTGGAAGTCCCGGTTGAAGCCGCACCGGAAGTCACTGAAGCCCCTGCACCTGAGAAAACGGGAGAGTAGTTATGTCAGAGATTACAGCAGCAATGGTAAAACAGCTCCGGGACAAGACCGGATCCGGTATGATGGATTGTAAAAAAGCGCTGGCCGAAAACAGCGGCGACATGGAAAAAGCCATCGACTTCCTGCGCAAAAAAGGCCTGGCCACAGCGGCCAAACGGGCCGGCCGGGCCACGACGGAAGGTGTCGTGCAGCCCTATGTGCACACCGGCGGCAAACTGGGCGTCATGGTGGAAGTCAACTGTGAAACCGACTTTGTCGCCAAAAGCGAAGATTTCCAGGAATTCGCCAAAAACGTTGCCATGCATATCGCCGCCACCAGCCCCATCGGGATTTCCCCCGAGGATGTGCCGGCGGAAACCCTGGCCCGTGAAAAAGATATTTACATGGACCAGGCCAGGCAGACCGGCAAGCCGGAAAACGTGATCGAAAAGATCGTTGAAGGCAAGATGAACAAGTTCCTGAAAGAAAACTGCCTGATGAACCAGACCTATGTGCGCAACCCGGACATCACGATTGCCGATCTGCTCAACGAGCTGATTGCTAAAATCGGAGAAAATATTTCCATTAAACGGTTTGTGCGTTTTCAGATAGGGGAGTCCTGATTTGACACAACCTCGGTACGGAAGAATTCTGCTGAAACTCAGTGGTGAAGCATTGATGGGTGATCAGGGTTTCGGCATCAGCCCCGAGATGATTAAATATGTGGCCGAGGAAGTCCAGTCGATTTGCGACCTGGGCGTCCAGATTGCCATTGTCGTGGGGGGCGGCAATATTTTTCGTGGTATTGCCGCCAGTTCTTTCGGTATGGATCGGGCTTCGGCCGATCACATGGGCATGCTGGCCACCGTGATCAATAGCCTGGCGCTGCAGGATGCACTGGAGAAGCAGGGCATCCAGACGCGCACGCAATCGGCTATTTCCATGCACGAGGTTGCCGAACCCTATATTCTCCGACGCGCTGTCCGGCACCTCGAAAAGGGGCGGGTGGTGATTTTTGCGGCCGGGACGGGGAACCCTTATTTCACGACGGATACGGCGGCCGTGCTGCGAGCCCAGGAAATCCATGCGGAGATCCTTCTCAAGGCCACCAAGGTGGACGGTGTCTACGATGCCGATCCGGTCACCCATCCCGACGCCCGCTTTCTCAAGGACGTTACCTACATGGACGTTCTGGAGCGCCAGCTGAAAGTCATGGACATGACGGCGATTTCTCTGGCGATGGACAATAAACTGCCGTTGTCGGTCTTCGATCTGAACCAGGCCCGTAATATCCGGAAAGTGGTTTGCGGGGAATCCGTGGGCACGCTGATCCACCACTAAAGCGTCCCGCGCCGGCACCCTTCTTCCGCTTTCCCCAACGAACAACCACATACAGAACAGGTGGAGCCTATGTTAGATGACATCTATCAGGACGCCCGGGAAAGTATGGGCAAAACCATAACGGCCCTGAACAACGAGCTGAATCGGGTTCGCACGGGACGGGCGAATCTTTCGCTTTTGGACGGTATCCGGGTTGATTATTATGGCACCCCCACCCCCGTTAACCAGATGGCCTCCCTGTCGGTGCCCGAAAGCCGGCTTATCACGATTCAGCCATGGGATGCGACGGTCATCAAAGAAATCGAAAAAGCCCTTTTGAAATCCGACCTGGGCCTGACGCCGTCCAATGACGGCAAGATCATCCGGATTGCCATCCCGCCGCTGACGGAGGAACGCCGCAAGCAGTTGGCCAAGTCCGTTCACAAGATCTGCGAAGACCACAAGATTGCCATCCGCAATATCCGCCGGGATGCCAACGAGCTTCTCAAGAGCATGAAAAAAGACGGTGAAATCGCCGAAGACGAAGCTTTCAAGGGGCAGGACCAGGTGCAGAAGATTACCGACGAGTTCATCAAGCAGATTGACGATATCTATAAAGAAAAAGAGAAAGAAATCATTGAGTTCTGATCGGCCCTCCCCGGAAGCGGCCGCGCTCGATCCCGAACGGCTGCCCCGGCATGTGGCTATTATCATGGATGGCAATGGCCGCTGGGCCAAACAAAGGCTGCTGAATCGGGTCAAAGGTCACGAGAAGGGGGCGGATTCCGTTCGCGCGGCCGTCAAAGCGTGCCGCGAAGTCGGCATTACCTACCTGACGCTTTACGCCTTTTCGACGGAGAACTGGCAGCGCCCCAAGATGGAAGTGGACGCCTTGATGGCGCTGCTCAAGAAGTTTTTGCAAACCGAAACCGAGGATCTGCTGACCAACAACATTCGCCTGCATGCCATCGGCGAAATCGATCGGTTGCCGGATGACGTTCGTCAAGCCCTCGATCACGTATTGACCCAAACCCGTAACAACGACGGTTTTCACCTCATTCTGGCACTCAGCTATGGCGCCCGTTCCGAGATTCTTCATGCGGCGCGGGGAATTGCCGCGGAAGTTGCCGCCGGACGTTTGTCTCCCGACGCCATCGACGAAGCACAGTTTTCCGAAAAGCTATTTACCTGCGACATCCCCGATCCTGACCTCCTGATTCGAACCAGCGGTGAATTGCGCCTGAGCAATTTTCTCCTCTGGCAGTTGGCCTATGCCGAATTTTATTTTACGGATACGCTGTGGCCTGATTTCGGTAAAGAGGAGTTCTTTCGTATCCTGGCGGATTACCAGGGACGGGAAAGACGTTATGGGCGGGTGGATCCGGAGCAGGCCAGCTGACAGACCGGGACCGCCGGCGCCATCCCCTCTATCGACCGCGACCTATCAGACCAGCACAGGGTGACGATGATGCATTTAAAACGATGGATTACAGGACTTTTGCTCCTGCCGGCGCTGATCTTTATTCTATATCGCGGCGGCACACTGTTTGCGGTACTCATCGCCCTTGCCGGTCTGGCCGCCATGTGGGAGTATTTTCGCATTGTCTACCACGCCTTTCCGAAAACCCTGCCCGGTGCGATTCCGGTATTGGGCCTGGTGATGGTCCCGCTTCTGACCGGGATCGCTCATGTGGGACGCCTGGATCTTGTCCCGGGGCTTCTGGCACTCAATCTTATCCTGGCGGGTTCGCTGTCGCTGCGTTATTTCGGTGATGATCCCCGGGTGCTGGAAATCGTCCAGAAACAGGTGCAGGGGGTGTTGTACATACCGGTGTTACTGGTTCTGCTGATTCCGATCCGCCAGGCCCCGCAAGGGTTCTGGTTGATCTTTACCCTGGTTTTCGTGGTCTTTGCGGGCGACACCCTGGCCCTCTACGTCGGCACCTTTCTGGGCCGTCACAAGCTTTGCCCCAACATCAGCCCCAAAAAAACTATCGAGGGGTCGCTGGGAGGCCTGGGCGGCAACCTTTTGGCCGGCCTGATTATGAAATTGACCGTATTTACCGGGGTCGGTTGGGGCCAGGCGGTTATTTTCTGCCTGGCGGTCGGGGCCGCCGGTCAAATCGGCGACCTGTTCGAATCCCAGATGAAACGGGCCAGCGGTATCAAGGATTCCGGCGGCATCCTGCCAGGGCATGGCGGCATGCTCGATCGGATCGATGCGCTGTTGTTTGCCGGCCCGGTGGCTTACGTTCTGATTGTTCTGCTTTAAAGGCCGATTACGCCGTGTGATTGTGCAATGATAGGATATGGTTAACGCCATGAACGCAAAGAAAAATCTGGCGGTTTTGGGGGCGACGGGATCGATTGGATGCAGCACCCTCGATATCGTGCGGCAGTTCCCGGAGCGTTATCGCGCCGTCAGTTTGACGGCCGGGCGGAATGTCGCATTGCTGGCGCGCCAGATCGCGGAATTCCGTCCCGCGTTGGCGGTGGTTATCGACGAATCCGACCGCGACCGCCTTCGACAGTTGCTGCCGGATGACGTTAAAACCGAATTGCTGTGGGGTGAGAGCGGCATGATCGCGGCCGCTTCGCTGCCGGATGCGGATATGGTGGTGACCGGCGTGGTGGGGGCGGCGGGCCTGATGCCCACCCTGGCGGCCATCGATGCCGGCAAGCCCATTGCGCTGGCCAACAAGGAAACCCTGGTGATGGCCGGCGAGACCGTCATGGCCCGGGCCGCCGCGGCGGGTGTCCCCATCCTGCCGGTGGACAGTGAGCACAGCGCCATATACCAGTGTATCGGCCAGCACCCCCGACGGGAGGTGGCCCGCCTCTTTCTGACGGCCTCCGGGGGGCCCTTCCGCACGCTCGCCCCGGACCGGTTCGGCGCCATTCGTCTCGAGGACGCTCTGAACCATCCCAACTGGTCCATGGGCGCTAAAATTACCATTGATTCGGCCACCCTGATGAACAAGGGCCTGGAGTTTATCGAGGCGCGTCACCTGTTTGATATGGCACCGGAAAAAATCGAGGTCATCGTGCATCCCCAGAGCATCGTGCACTCCATGGTGGGGTTTGTGGACGGTTCGGTCCTGGCCCAGTTGGGCATACCGGACATGAAGGGCCCCATTGGGTATGCGCTGGCCTATCCGGAGCGATTACCGCTGGAACTGGGCTTCCCTGATTTCACGGCTTTGGCACAGCTGACCTTCGAGCCGCCGGATCTGGAGCGGTTTCCTTGTTTAGGGCTGGCCTTCGAGGCCTGCACCCAGGGTGGAACGCTGCCGGCGGTTCTCAATGCCGCCAATGAGGTGGCCGTCAGCGCATTTCTGGAGCGGCGCATCGCCTTCACCGATATCCATCGCGTGATTCGGCAAACCATGGAACGGCACACCCCGCAAAGCCAGCCATCCATTGAACAGATTTGCGAGGCCGATCGCGAAGCCCGTAAGATGACGAGCGACGAAATTCGACGATGCAGCGCTTGAAGTTTCACGGCAATTCCCTTATGATCCCTCGGCAGTCAGTCATGATCATCCTCTAATCCCAGCCTTACCCTGGGGCAGCCTTCGGAAAGTACCCTTAAAACCAATGAGCACGAGCATATTTGCTTTTATTATTGTTCTCGGTGTCCTGATTTTTTTTCACGAACTCGGCCATTTCTTGATGGCGCGTTTTTTCGGCGTCGGAGTTGAAAAATTTTCGCTCGGCTTCGGCCCGCGCCTGATCGGCAAAACCGTCGGGATGACCGACTATCGCGTATCGCTCATCCCGCTTGGCGGATATGTCAAAATGGTGGGGGAAGAGCCGGATACCGAAATCGAGCCCTATCTGATCCCGCGGTCTTTTACCCATAAAAGTGTTTTCAAGCGGTTTCTCATCGTGGCCGCCGGCCCCATGTCCAATCTGCTGCTGGCGGTGGTCATTTTTTTCCTGGTGTTCCAGACCTCGGGAACCTATGTCCTGCGACCGCTGGTGGGCGAAGTGGACACGTCCTCGGTTGCCGCCCGGGCCGGATTGCAGAAAGATGACCTGGTGGTGGCCATCGACGGTGTCGATATTTCGAGCTGGGAAGAAATGGCCGCGCAGATATCCAGCAGCCAGGGGCGCTCCATGTCCTTCGTCGTCGAAAGGACCGGACAACGTCTGACGGTTGATCTGGTGCCCGAACTCAAGACCACCCAGAATCTTTTCGGTGAGGATATCGAGCGCTACGTGATCGGTATCCGATCCGCGGGCGATGTGATTCCCCGTGAGCTTTCACTGGTGGAATCCGTCCAGATGAGTGTGGCGCGAACCTGGGAAATCACTGAACTGACGGTATTGAGCGTCGTGAAGCTGATCCAGGGCAAACTGCCGGCCGCCACGCTGGGCGGACCGATCAAGATTGCCCAGATGGCAGGCGCTCAGGCGCGCGAGGGGGTGGTCAATCTTCTGATTTTTACGGCGGTGATATCCATCAACCTCGGGATCCTGAACTTTCTACCGATCCCGGTGTTGGACGGCGGGCATTTGATGTTTTTTGTCATCGAGATGATCAGCCGCCGTCCGGTAAGTATCAAAATACGGGAGATCGCCCAGCAGTTCGGTATTTTCTTGTTGATCATGCTGATGATTTTCGTGATCTACAACGACATCGTGAACTTCTAGATCCAGAGAGGCCGCCGTCATGCCGTATCGACTTGAAGTGACCCTGAAACCCGAATTGTTCGATGCCGAGGGGGAAACCCTTCGCCGGAAAGCATGGGACTATTTTGGTATCCGGTTGGATACGGTGCGCACCGTATCGGTGGTAACCATCGATGCCGATCTCACCCCGGAACAGCTCGACCTTATTCGCCGCGAAGTCTTCACCAATCCGGTCACCCAGATGTCTTCTTACGAACCCTTGCAGGTGCCTTTCGACTGGACCGTTTGGATCGGGTTCCGCCCGGGGGTTCGCGACAATCCGGGCAGCACCGGCGTCGAGGCCGTCGAAGATATTCTGGGGATTCAACTGGCGTCGGGGGAGAACCTGTATACCTCCAAACGCTATTGCCTGGCCGGCAAGGAACTGACCGGGGAAGATGCCCGAAAGATTGCCGAGGATCTCCTGGCGAACGATATCATTCAGCAATGGAAAGTCTTCCATGCCGCGGACTGGAATCCGGCCGAGGGCATCGGCATCATTATCCCCAAGGTCAAGCTGGACCACACCCCCACCGTCAGCACCATTCCCATCGAAAGCGACCAGGCCCTGCAGGCCGTGAGCGACGAGCGCAACCTGGCCCTCAACCCCAACGACATCCCTACGATTCGCCGTTATTTTCTGCAGGACAGCGTCCAGGAGCAGCGCCGTGGGGTGGGGCTGTCCGATCCCACTGATCTGGAACTGGAATATATCTCCCAGGCTCGCAGCGATCATTGCAACCACAATACGTTCCGTGGGCTTTTTCACTATACAGAGCCCATGACCGGGCAGGCTGAAGATGTGAACAGCCTTTTCAAGAGCTGTATCGAGGCCCCGACGCTCAAACTGCAGTCCGAAAATGATTGGGTGGTATCGGTCCTGTGGGACAACGCCGGCATCGGCCGTTTCGATGACGATCATTTTTACGTCATCACCGGCGAGACCCATAATTCGCCATCGAATATGGAAGCCTATGGCGGCGCCATTACCGGCATCGTCGGGGTCTACCGCGATCCTTTGGGCACCGGCAAAGGCGCCCGCCTGCTGATGGGCGGCTACGGCTACTGTGTCGGGCCCCGGGATTACAGCGGCGATCTACAGCCCCACCTGCACCCGCGGCGCCTGCTGGACGGCGTGATTGAGGGCGTGCGGGATGGCGGCAACAAAAGCGGTATCCCCACCACCTTCGGTCACATTTTGTTTCACCCGGGCTATCTCGGCAAATGCCTGGTGTTTGTCACCGCTGTGGGCTTGATGCCGGCCCGTGTGGGCGACGCGCCGGCCGACCAAAAGAAGACGTCCGCCGGCGACCTTATTATCATGTGCGGCGGCCGTGTCGGAAAGGACGGCATCCACGGCGTCACGGCGTCTTCTGAAATTTTCTCTGAAAACACGCCGGCCGGCCATGTCCAGATCGGCGATCCTTATACCCAGAAGAAAATGCACGATTTTCTGCTGGAAGCCCGTGACGAGGGGTTGATCCAGTTTATCACCGATAACGGCGGCGGCGGGTTGTCGTCCTCCATCGGCGAATCGGCCCAGTTTTCCAACGGCTGCGTCGTGGATCTGGAAAAAGTGCCCCTCAAATACGAAGGGCTGGATCAATGGGAGATCTGGGTATCGGAATCCCAGGAACGGATGACCGTGGCGGTGCGCCCGGAGGATATGGACCGTTTCATGGCCCTGTCCCGCAAGCACGCCGTGGAGAGCACAGTGATCGGGCATTACACCGACTCCGGCAAGCTCCATATTCGATATAACGGTGAAACCTGCGCCTATGTCGACCTGGATTTCCTCGAATCCGGTTTTCCGCAATGGGAATTCGAAGCCGAGTGGCTGCCGCCGGCGGCACGCGGTTTGCGCGAACCGGTTATCGGGGAGCCGGCCAGCTATGCGGATTTACTCCTGGATATGCTGGCCCGCCCGAACGTCAGTTCCAAGGAATGGGTGCCCCGTCAGTACGACCACGAGGTTCAGGGGGGCAGCGTGATCAAGCCCCTGGTGGGTGTTGACCGGGACGTTCCCAGCGATGCGGCCGTGATCCGGCCGGTGCTGTCCAGCCCGAGAGGGTTGGCCTTTTCCCAGGCGTTGCTTCCGACCTATTCTGCCATAGACGCCTACCACATGACCGCCTGCGCCATCGATGAGGCTCTGCGACGGGTGATCGCGGTGGGCGGGGATTGCGACCACGTGGGCGGCGTGGATAATTTCTGTTGGCCCAATATCCAGTATCATCCCGAGAAGAATCCCGATGGGAAATTCAAGGCGGCCCAGCTGGTGCGTGCTTGCCGTGCATTGCGGGACGTCTGTCTGGCGTATGGCATCCCTTTGTTGTCGGGGAAAGACAGCATGTACGTGGATGGCAATTTGGCGGGGCGCTACGGCATCAGCCACAAGGTGTCCGCACCGGAAACCATTCAGTTCAGTGCGATTTCTCGGGTGCCCGACATCACACACTGCACCACGATGGATGTCAAAGTCCCCGGGGATCTGGTCTACCTGCTGGGGATCACCCGGGATGAGCTGGGCGGCTCCGAATACTACGAACACCTCGGCTATGTCGGCCGGCAGGTCCCCGAGGTGCGCCCCGAAGCTTTCCAGCCCCTGTATCGCTGTTTGCAGACGGCGATTGCCGATTCCCTCACGGCTTCGGTCAGGGGGATCTACCGGGGAGGGCTGGCGGTTCACGCGGCCCTGGCCGCCCTGGCGGGTGGTTGGGGCGTGTCGCTCGATTTGTCCAAGGTTCCGCTGGAAGAGCCCCTGCGCGACGATAAAGTGCTGTTTTCCGAGTCGGCCGGCCGCTTCCTGGTGACGGTTGCACCGGACCGCCGACAGGCGTTTGAAGCGGCCTTTGAAGGCCAGGCCGTGGGCTGTATCGGCATTGTGACCGAGGCGCCCCGCATGGTGATCCGCGGAACGCGTGGTGAGCCGCTTGTCGATCTGGCGCTTGACGACCTTAAAACTGCCTGGAAAGCACCCTTTGGAGATCTGGTATGACTGGTAAAATACGTGCCCTCGTGTTGACCGGATTCGGTCTGAACTGTGATCTGGAGACCGCCCATGCATTGGAGCTGGCCGGTGCCGAAGCCGTAAGGGTTCACATCAATGCCCTTATCGACGGCGACGCCCGGCTTGACGACTATCAGATCCTGGCCTTCGGGGGCGGTTTCAGCTGGGGGGACGACCACGGCGCCGGAGTGTTGCAGGCCGTGCGGCTGCGCACCAACATCGGCGACCAGTTGCGGGGCTTTGTTGAGAGTCATCGGCTGGTGATCGGCATTTGCAATGGGTTCCAGACGCTGGTCAATCTGGGGCTGCTGCCCGGTTTCGACGGTGAGTACCAGACCCGTTCGGTGGCGCTGACGTTCAACGACTGCGGCAATTTTCGCGACGACTGGGTAACCCTCAAAATCGACCCCCAGAGCCCCTGTGTCTTCACGGAGGGGCTCGACGTCATCGATCTGCCCATCCGGCACGGGGAGGGCAAGTTTGTCACGGCGCCGGAGGTCATCGTGCAGCTGGAAGCGCATCATCAGATCGCTGCCCGCTATGCCCGGCCAGGAGGCGCGCTGGCGGACGGTGCCTTTCCTCACAATCCCAACGGATCTTTAGACGACATCGCCGGTATTTGCGACCCCACCGGCCGTGTTTTCGGTCTGATGCCGCATCCCGAAGGGTTCAACCACTGGTCCAACCACCCGCTCTGGACCCGGCAGGCCGAGGCCCGCAAACGGACCGGCCAACCGGCCATGCCCGAAGACCCCACGCCGGGCATCCAGATCTTCCGGAACGCGGTGGCCTGTCTGCGGGAGTGAGTTGCCCTGCCCGCTTATTAGGAGCAAAAACAAAACGATTTTTTATGGGTGTCATTGGGCTTTAAAACAGGGATTGGGCTTGCATGATCGCTTGGTCTTCAATCCGTGAAGTGACAAGAAATCACGGATGTGCGCATTCATGGCGGCGGCTTTTATCACTCCGCCGATTTACCCTCTCTTCGGCGCTGTCAGCAAATTTTGCGTCTTTTCTCCTACCGACCTTTTACCATACAGCGCGGGCATCCCGACAGTGATCAGGAATTGATGAGCTTTCGGCCTTTTGAGGGTGATCGGGCCCGCTTATTTTATCCATATTGTAAAAGTATTAAAAACTTTAATGGCTAATCAAAAAAATTAATACCTGAATTGTTTTTTCGGTAGAATGATATTGATAATTGATTTTAGACAAATGTGCGATTTCTGCGTATTTTATTATATAATAAGTAAATTCAATTATTTAAGTCTAATGTTTCAGAAGGACGCTCTAATAGGTCATTTTTTTGCTGGTTGTGGAATATGTTTTGCAATATTTGCGTTTGCTAATTTTTATAGGGAGGTGTCATGTCGCGCAACAAAGGATTCACCCTTATTGAATTGATGATCGTCATTGCCATTATCGGTGTCCTTGCCGGAATCATGACACCATCTTTCCTGTCTTGGCGCGACCGCTCCAAGGTCAAGGGCGATGCCAGCGAACTGCGGGCCGTGTTCGAATCTACCAAACTGCGGGCCATTAAACACAACGTCAACGCTGTGGTGACTTTTCCCGACGCGACTTCTTACCAGGCCTTTGTCGATACCAATAATAATGGTGCCCTGGATGCCGGAGAGGACGTTATCGTTACCCGAACCCTATCACCGGGGGTGACCATTACCACCATCACGTTTGTAGGCAATGATATGGCCTTTAACCCCCGGGGAATGGCCAATGGTCCCAATAGTACCGGGAGAGTAATTTTGACGTCTCCCGGGGGGGAAAGTTATGAGGTTGTGGTCAGTTCCTTCGGGCGTGTGCGGCTGGATCGCTTATAAGCCGATAGATTTAAAACGGTTAAAAGGAGCAGGTATGAGACAGATCCAAGCACGACGGTCGGCGGAAGGTGGGTTCACCCTCATCGAAGTGCTGATAGGGGTCAGCATCTTCGCCATCGGCATGATGGCGGTGGCAAAAATGCAATATGCCACCGTGCGCAACACAACCGTCGGCAACCTGACCAGTCAGGCCACCATGCTGGCCCATCAGAAAATGGAAGAGGTCAAGGCCACGCCCTTCGCCGACCTGACCGATGAAGTGGAAAATAATCTTGACGCCGATGGCAATGCCGGCGGTATTTACAACCGTACCACAACCATCACTCCTGCGTTGGGAGCCCACGCACGGAAGGTCGATGTTCAGGTTCAATGGTCTGCCCCTCACGGGGGCAACCGCACTTTCACCCTCAGCTCGCTGACCTACGAACGGTGGAGACCATGAAGCTAAATGCGCGTCAAATAGGGATAAAGCATGAGTTGTCGAATGTTCGGGCATCGGGTTTCACACTGATTGAAGTCCTCGTCACGATTGCCATGGTCAGCATCTTCATGGCCGCCTCCATGGCCGTCCTGATTCCCTTGAGCCGATCCTACACCGCAACGGATGTCGCCTCCAGCGCCCAGCAGGTGGTGCGCATGGCCGTCGAGGTCATGGCGAGTGACATTCGATTGGCCGGTTTGGATCCGCTTATGCAGCTGCAAGGAACGGACGCCCTCGGACTGCCCCTTGCCGGCTTCCAGGAGGCCAACGCGACGTCGGTTCGATTTACCTGCGATCGAGTGGCTGACGGAGAAGAAGAGGCCAACGGCGAAATCGACAACGATAACTTTGAGAACATTAATTACTATTATGAGGCAAGCACCGAATCGCTGAATCTTCGTTTATATTCGGGCGCACCTGTTCAAACCACGCAGCGGTTGGTCGAAAATGTAACCAATTTGAGGTTTCGCTATTTTGACGAAGAAGGTAACGAAACCGGAGATCTGGAAGAGATAAGATCCGTTCAGATCAGTATGACGGTGGAGGAGGATGCCGGGATGGCAGGCCCTGTTGAAAGGTCCTATACCACCCGAGTGCTCTGCCGTAATCTGGGCTCTTAGACTGAAGAAATCTTAAATGAAACATGGATATACCGATACGGAAGACAGTTTGGTCAGCCAACCGTGCAATAGGGAGATATTCCGAATGATTTGCCCCTTGAAAAGCCTGAACAACGAAAACGGTTCGGCCATCGTCATCGCCTTGATGCTTCTTTCCCTGCTGACGGTGATGGGCATTTGGTCGACGCGTAAAAGCAACGTTGAAACTCTGATCGCAGGTAATGAGGTAGCCCGTAAACAAACCTTTTATCGAACCGAAGGGGCGGTGATCGAGGGCGGCTTTGCTATTGAGGATGCTGCGGCGAGCGCTCTCAAAGCGTGGTCGCTGGATTGGCTTTCCGAGGCGAACGCCGCACCAGACATGACCCAACCCGCTAACTGGGACTTCGATCTTGTGGGCGGCGACGATACGGCAGTGCCTTCGACCGTCGATGCCGAGGTCGGTTTCTGCGCGCTGGACAAAGGCATTACATCGGGTGATTCCCTGCTCATGACCGGTGCCTCTCAGGTACGGACTTATGCGGTGTATAGTTTTCACGACAGCCGCAACGGGCAGGCGCTCATGGAAGTGGGCTATAAAAGACGCTTCTAGACGGCGTCTGCTGCTATAATGAGCTCTTTCAATACTTGCTAATATGTTGAAATTGAACAGAACATGGGTCGCATACAACGACAAAACATACGCTGCGAAGCAGATTTGAGAAGAAGCAGCAGGAGGACAAAACGATGATGAACATGAATCTCAAAAGAAACAGAATAGCGATCGGGTGGTTGTTCCTGACCCTGTTGTTTCTTGTGCCTTCTGTTGCAACGGCAGCGGTGACCATTGCCACTAACAGCGGTGACGCTGTTGAAAATACCGGAGCCATCACTTTTACCATTACCTGTGACGCTGGCGAAGCGAATTCGGAAGATATCACGGTGGCTTACAGCTTCTCCGGAACAGCCACCGGAGGAGATGCCACTACTGGCGACTATGACGCTACCACCACCTCTGTGGTTATTTCCTCCGGTACGTCGAGTACGACTATATCGGTGCCCATCAACGATGATACAGTCGTTGAACAAAACGAATCTGTCACAGTGACACTGGTGAGTTACGTGGGGGCTACAGCCGGTTTTAATTCGATAAGTGGGCAGTCCCAGACAAGCTACATCACCAACGACGACACGGCGAGCTTCAGCTTTGTGAGCGCCACGGCAAGTGGATCGGAGGCC
>JAHLLS010000069.1 GCA_020444045.1 Deltaproteobacteria bacterium | reverse complement strand
GGATTCCGGGAGGTTTCTTCAGTGGGCACAAACCATGCCCGATGATCTCTTGATCCCAAAAAACAGGGTTTGAACATGACCGATCCGCTTCAAGATTCAAAAGCCGACAAAGAGCAGAGTCGAGAGAACAGATTTTTTGCCTCGGTTCTTGCCGATCTGCCCCAGGGCATCATTGTCTGCAATGCCAAAGGGGAAATCCTTTTATACAACAAGCTGGTGCACGCCATCCTGAAACTGGAAGAAAATCATGGGGCGTTTCCGTTTCCGGGACAGAGGGTCACCGCTTTGATCGACAAAAATCTCATTGAGCACACCCTGGATGAAATCAATGAACGTTTAAAGAAAAATGTTTTGGATACAGCCTCTTATTTCATTTTCAGGGTTCACCGAAATACGGTCCGGGCACGGGTAACGCCAATGCTTAACGCTGCCGGACAATTTGAAGGGTTTGTTTTGCTGCTGGAGGATATCACCCGGCAGAATGAGATGGACAAAAAAATGGAAGCCACCTTGCATTCTCTTGCGAAAAACGCTCGATCGCCCATTGCAAGCATACGTGCAGCCATTGAAGCGATCATGGATTATCCCGGAATGGACCGGCAACGCCGGAATAAATTTAATGAGATTATCCGCAATGAATCCCTCGCATTGAGTAGTATCCGGCGAAAAGTTGGACATTCAATTACGCCTGAAAGAAATTGACAGGGATATATGTATAAAAGCAGACCGGTATGCCCTCACCATGGTGATTCTTTTTCTGCTGAGGCAGTTGAAGGACCGGACCGGGAGCCAAGCGTTTTCGGGTTCCGTTGTCATGCGCGATGGAATTGTCAACATTGATCTTCACTGGCAGGGCAGGGCGCTTGAAGCGGATACGATCAAGGAGTGGGAAGATCGATACCCTGATATTTCAGGGCAGATCTTTCCTTTCACCCTGAAAGAGGCCATCAATGCCAATCACGCCGCCCTCTGGCCCTTTGAGGCGGACGATGACGCGGCAACGCCCTATCTCAGGCTGTTGATACCGGGAGACAAATCGGAAGACGGTCAGGTTGTAAGACCCATGGTTGTAATGCCCGAAACAAAATTCGAGATGTATAATCCCGAACTGTTCAGCAAATCCGGGCTGGACCCGGAACTGGACAATCGTCTGTTAACCGAACTCAGCTATACCGCCCTTATCCGTGAAATCAGCCGGGCAAAGGCCCTGGAAACCATTATGGGCAAACACAGCCAGTTGCCCAGATTGATCCACAGCATGTTGACCAGCGGGACCAAGACCAAGACCGTGACCTGGCTGATCACCACATTTTCCGATGCGATTTTGGAAAAAGTGATTGAATTCGCACTCAATGAACAGGGCCCGCCGCCTGTCTCGTTTGCATTTATTACCCTTGGCAGTGAAGGAAGGCAGGAGCAGACACTGAAAACCGATCAGGACAATGCCATTATCTTTCATGACATAGATCCACGCTCCGGTCTGACGGAAAAGGCGGTTCAGCACTATTTTCTCGAACTTGGGGAAAAGATATGTTTGTGGTTGGATCGCGCGGGCTATGATCTTTGTCTGGGTGGGATCATGGCCAAGAATGAAAAATGGTGCCAGCCCCTTTCCACCTGGAAAAAGTATTTTACCCAATGGATTCGTACGGCGGAGCCCGAGAACCTCCTCCATACCACGATCTTTTTTGATTTCAGGCATGGCGACAAGAATCTTACGGAGGAATTAAGATTTCATCTGGTAGACTCCCTAAAGACACGATCCGGATTTTTACGATTTATGACGCAGAATTCCTTGGGCTTTCGCCCGCCCGTCGGTTTCTGGGGGAATTTCTTGATCGAATCCAAAGGAACCCAAAAAAAAGCCCTGGATATCAAGACCTGCATGGCGCCGATGGTTGATTTTGCCCGGATCTATTCTTTGAAACACGGCGTCATCCAGACCAACACCCAGAGTCGGTTGTATCAATTATACAACAAGGGTGTTCTTGAGCGGGCGGCTTACAACGAGATCGAACAGGCCTATAGTTTCCTGCTGCAGCTTCGTTTTATGCGGCAGATCCATGCCATTTTAGGTGAGAATGTGAAACCGGATAATTACATCCAGCCCAAAAAATTATCTGAAATAGAACAAAAGATGCTGAAGGAAGTCCTGAAAAAGATAAAGCTGCTTCAAATGCGTTTAACAAATGAATTCATGGGAGAATAAAATTCTATGGTTCGTCCTTTAAAAGCTCGTTGACGCGGGCCACGACATGGGCATTGGAAAAGGGTTTCGTGATGTAGTCATCGGCTGCAAGCCCCATCCCTTTTGCGATATCAATGGTTCTTGCCATGGCTGAAAGGAATACGATTTTCATGGTTTTAAAGTGGGGATTCATTTTGATCTTCTGGCAGACCTCATATCCGTCCATCCCCGGCAGCATGATATCGAGGAGGATGAGATCCGGATTGTAATTTTCAAGGAGGTCAATGGCTTTCTCCCCGGTTTCAGCCACCTTGACGTCGTAATTATTCTGTTCCATCAGGAACTCAAGGGGAACAATAATATTGGGCTCATCATCAACGATTAAGATTTTTTTTGGCATGATTTCCTCCCGCCGATCTGTTTAAAACAGCGACCCCAGCCCTTTCAAGGTGCCTTCTAAACAATTTGACATTTAGATCCCAAACTAAAAATTTCAACTTGTTACCATTTTTGTTGGCTTACAGGTGTCAGTGTTCAGGTTTCAGGAATTCCTTCCCATGGGAATGGTAAAAACAAACTTCGCCCCTTTTCCCGGCTCGCTTTCCACCCATATCTCCCCCTTATGGGCTTCAATAATGTGCCTGCTGATGGTCAGTCCGACGCCTGTCCCAAACGGTTTTCTCTTGGAAGAATCCTTGATTTGCCTGAATTCCTCGAAAATGAGTTCCTGGTCCGCCGGACTGATTCCGATCCCATTGTCCTTTACGTATACGCGGATGAAATCCTCTTCTCTTGATAAGCCGATTTCGATCCGTCCCTGATCCGCATCGCAGAATTTCACCGCGTTGGA
>JAHLLS010000036.1 GCA_020444045.1 Deltaproteobacteria bacterium | reverse complement strand
AAAATTTTCGACCGTCAATGGCTCGAATCCGTATTTTCATGAAACATCCGGGCTAATGGGCGTATGGATGCCGGGTAGGCCTTGTCCTGTCGCCTGTGGTTATCTTTGTATTCTCGATTTGATAAGGCAATTGGTATGCCATTATATAACACGTTGACATTTAATGGTGTTACTCGTATCAAGCGGAAAACCTGATATGGGAGTTCCGATTTTTCGGGTGGCTGTTGTCGACGATTGCATTGACGGCCTTTTTTCAGGGTCCGATCCGGTCGCCATGGATCGGGCGGTCATGTTATGGCGACCCATTGCCCAGGGGCCTATCCTGGCCAGGCCGGCCGGCGATCGTGCTCATGATGTCGAAGCGATCATAAGGGGCTTGTTTTTATCATGCGGGAATTTCTTGTTGCATGTCGCGATGGTGCGCTCAAAGAGGTGATCAAGGCCGGGATTGGCAACAGTTCCAAAACGGAATTTGTAACCTTTGCCGTGGTGACGGCATGTCTTGAAGCCCAAGCCTATGATTATTTCTTTGTCGAACTGGCGGCGGTACCACGGACCGATCACCATTTACTGACCATAGATGACTTTAAGGCCCTTTTCGACCCCATCTGGCGTCTGCGACCATCGATTAAAATCATCGTCGTCGTTTCACCGGACCAGATTCAAGCGGGTATTGCCGCCGTCGAAGCGGGGGCGGCAAGTTATCTGAAGCTGCCCCTTGGCAGGGAAGAAGTCGAATTCATTACCCGGGATGTCTATGAAGGGCAGATCCTGGAATCGGAACTCGATTACCTTCGCGAGCAATTTTGGGAAACCGATGTGCGGGAGATCGTTCGAACCCGTTGCGGAAGCATGAAAAAGGTATACGACCTCATTCAATCGGTGGCCCCCACCCGCACCGCCGTGCTGTTAACGGGAGAAACCGGCACCGGCAAAAGCCTTCTGGCCAAGTTGATCCACCGGCACAGCAATCGGCGTGATGCCCAGTTTATCAGTGTTCACTGCGGCGCCATTCCGGATACGCTGCTGGAAAGCGAGCTCTTCGGACATGAAAAAGGCGCCTTTACCGGGGCCATCCGCCGGAAAATGGGGAAATTCGAAATCGCCAACGGCGGGACCATTTTCCTGGACGAAGTGGGCACCCTGACCCCCGCGGCCCAGGTCAAGCTGCTGATGATTCTGCAGGAGGGGTTGTTTGAGCGCGTGGGCGGCGAGGCGACGCTCAAGACGGATGTGCGGGTAGTCGCGGCCACCAATGCGGATTTGAAGCAAATGACAGAAGAGGGTCTGTTTCGCAAGGACCTGTATTATCGGTTGAATGTCTTTCCTATCGATCTTCCCCCGCTGCGGGAGCGCATTCAGGACATCCCTCACCTGGTGGAAAGCTTTCTCAAAAAACTGAGTGATTTCGGACCCAAGGCGATCCATCATGTGCATCCGACCGTCATTAAGGCGCTTGGAATGTACAACTGGCTGGGCAATATCCGTGAGCTCGAGAACCTGATCGAACGGGCTTACATCCTCGAGCAGTCGGACACCCTCACGCCCGAGAGTTTCCCGGCCGATTTTTTCGAGGAAGAATGGCTGACGGCGGAAGTGTCCATCGATACCTCCCACGCGCTGGCACAAGTTCGGGCGGAAGGAATCGAGGAGATCGAACGACGCTATCTGAAAGATCTTCTGGCACGCCACAAGGGACGCATCAATCGCTCGGCCGAGGAAGCCGGCATCACCACCCGCCAGCTGCACAAACTCATGAAGAAGTATGGCTACCGCAAGGAAACCTTCAAGTCAGCCCACTGAGCACACCGGCCAAACCTGAATTACAAATTCCGGTTTTTTCCATATCGGATCTGTCGGCACTTGTTTCACACCGCAAGGATGGCATGTTGCCGTTCAGGACGCACAGGCTGGTCCAACTTTCCCCAAGCATTTTTCCTCCTATACCCACTACCAGCGCCACGATACCCCGGGCGGGATTAGGGGTGCATCTGACTGGCACATCTGTTGCTAAAGGGTCTGGGTGCAAAGGCACTTTCAACGCCAAGGACGCTGGAAAGGCGGGCCGCGATGGACCAGGAAATTTATCTCACAGGACTCCTAATACCGGTGGACTGGAGCGGCAACGGCAGCGTCAAGGCCGTTGCGCTGGCGACAGCCGACGAAAAAGAAATTCCCATCGGCGGGCCATTGCAAACCAATATCATCGGTCATCTGCGACAACAGGTGGCCCTTTGGGGAACCTTTGAGGATCCGATCGGCCGAACCGTCTTTAACGTCAACCGTTTTCTTCTGATGCCGCCGCATTCGCTTGAATAGCGGCGATCGCCTGCCACGATTGTCGATTTTCCCACATCCCTTGCCGGATGCCGGGGCTTTCCAATTGCAATCCATTCGTGTACGTATAACCTGACAGCTGCCCGATCTGATGGATGGCGGGTATGGCGGCTATTTTCCCCCGGTGTTCATTTGCGCCGTGGCGGGCGGATCCTGCGCGGTGGTTGAATCGGAGACGCTTATGGCAAAGACGAAAAACGACAAGAGTCTCGCGGTGCCTCCGGATCAACCGCTGGGCCGCATCGGCTGGCGGGAATGGCTTGCCCTGCCGCAACTTGGTATTCCGGCTATCAAAGCCAAAATCGACACCGGTGCCCGGACCTCGGCTCTGCATACGTTCAGCCTCGAAGAATTTACCGCCGGCGGCATCCGCATGGTCCGCTTCGGCATCCACCCGTTGCAGAAGCGCAAAGACATCGAACTGTTTTGCGAAGCCCCGGTGCTGGAGCGCCGTCGTGTGAAAGACTCCGGCGGCCATATTGAAAAGCGCTATGTCATCCAGACGGACGTGGTGCTGAAAAATGAGATATGGCGAATCAATGTCACCCTCACCAACCGTGATGCCATGATATTTCGAATGCTTCTGGGGCGAACCGCGGTGGAAAAACGATTTGTAATCGATCCCGGGCGGTCCTATACGGCCGGCCGGTCCCTGGCCAGAAACTATCCGAGGCGACCCGGAAGGAAAGGCAAAAAATGAAAATAGGCATACTCTCCCGTAAGGCCGAGTTATACTCCACCAGCCGCCTGGTTGAGGCGGCGCGTGACCGCGACCACGAGGTCCGGGTCATCAACCCGTTGCGCTGCTACATGGATATCACCTCCCACCACCCCGAGATCCATTACAAGGGTGAGAAGCTGCAGGGATTCGATGCCATCATTCCCCGTATTGGCGCTTCCATTACGTTTTATGGCACTGCCGTGGTGCGCCAGTTCGAAATGATCGGCGTTTTCTGCCTCAATGAGTCGGTGGCCATCAGCCGCTCACGGGACAAGCTGCGCAGCCTTCAGTTGCTGGCCCGCAAGGGGCTCGGGCTTCCGGTGACCGGGTTTGCGCATTCCACCCAATACACGGACGATCTGATCAATCTGGTGGGGGGTGCTCCCCTGGTGGTGAAGATGATCGAAGGCACCCAAGGCGTCGGCGTCGTCCTGGCCGAGACGGATAAGGCCGCCCAGAGCGTGATCCAGGCCTTTCGCAGTCTCAAGGCCAACATCCTGGTGCAGGAGTTTATCAAAGAGTCCAGCGGCCGGGACATCCGGTGCTGGGTCATTGGGGATAAAGTCGTGGCAGCCATGCTGCGCCGCGGTCCGGAAGGGGAGTTCCGGTCGAATCTGCACCGGGGCGGGCGCGCGGAAACCATTCGCATTACCCCCGAGGAGCGGTCAACCGCCGTCCGGGCAGCCAAGATCATGGGACTGCGTGTGGCCGGTGTCGACATGCTGCGTTCGAACCACGGACCGGTTATCATGGAGGTTAATTCATCACCCGGCCTGGAAGGCATCGAGAAGACCACCGGCAAGGACGTGGCCGGCATGGTGATCGCCTATATCGAAAAACACGCCGCACCCGGTAAAACCCGCACCAAGGGTAGGGGATGATGCAGCCTGCCATCACCATCGCCGGTACCCGGATCAAACCGGGCCAGCAGGCCACCGTTTCGGTACCGGTTGCCCGCCTCTACACCCACACCGAAATGGCCATGCCGGTCCATGTGGTGCACGGACGGCGTGAGGGCCCCCGCCTGTTTGTTAGCGGCGCCATTCACGGCGACGAGATCATCGGGACGGAGATCATTCGACGGCTGATGAAGCTGAAGCGATTGCGATCGATCCGGGGAACACTCCTGGCGGTTCCCGTGGTCAACGTCTATGGGTTTTTGCAGCATTCGCGCTATTCTCCGGACCGGCGGGACCTCAACCGCTTCTTCCCGGGGTCGGAGAAAGGATCGCTGACGTCGCAGCTGGCCGGCACCGTCATGGAGGAGGTGATCCAGGGCTGTACCCACGGTATCGATCTGCATGCCGGATCCAATCACCGGGCGAACCTGCCCCAGATCCGGGCGGCCATCGACGATCCAGAAACACTCCGGTTGGCCAGGGCTTTCAAGGTGCCGGTGATTATCAATGCCCGGCTGCGGGAAGGATCGTTGCGGCATGCCGCGGCGGAACTGGGCATTCCGACCCTGCTGTATGAAGCCGGGGAAGCCTTGCGCTTCGATGAGGTGGCGATACGGGCGGGCCTGCGCGGCGTCATGTCCGTCATGAAGGCATTGGGCATGTTGACCGCCAAACAATCCCCAACATCCGAAATCGACCCCCTCATTGCGGACACCACCTCATGGGTGCGGGCGCCGATCAGCGGCATCCTGCGGATGAAAGTGCCGTTGGGCGGGCGGGTGGCCAAGAATTCCAAAATCGGCGAAATCGCCGATCCCTTTGGCGACGAGGAAGTGGAGATCCGTTCGCCGGTGTCCGGGATCGTTATCGGCCGCTTGAACCTGCCTCTGGTGCACCGGGGCGACGCGGTGATTCATATTGCCCATCTGGATCGGCTCAAGGGCATCGAACCGATCATCGAAGAGTTCCGGGAAGAAATAACGGAAGACCGATAGCCCCCCCCTTGATCGTTTCCGCCCGGCCTGGAAACCGCTACTCCAGTTTATGCCGCAGGCGTTCCAGCTCTTCCCTTTTCCCAATCACGACCGCCACGTCGCCGCCTTCCAGCTTTTCGGTTGGCAGGGGGTTGAAGATCATTTTGCTGCTGGGTTTTTTAATGGCAATCATGATGATGCCGAAGTCTCGCCGGATATTGCTTTCGAGCAGCGATTTCCCGGCCAATTCCGAATTGGGGCTGATCAAGGCTTCTTCGATGGCCAGGTCAAGCGAGGTGTTCATCAAGGCGGTATCGATGAAATCGATGACGGTGGGTGTCTTGAGAACCTGCGCCATGCGGCGGCCGCCGAGCTGATAGGGGGCGACCACCCGGGAAGCGCCGGCGCGGAGGAGTTTGCTTTCGTTGTTGACATCGGAGGTGCGCGAGAGCACAAAGATGTCGGGCCGCAACCCTTTGGCGGTCAATGTGATAAACACATTGTTGGCGTCGGAGCGTACGGCGGTGACGAGCCCTTTGGCGGCCATGATACCCGCCTGATGCAGGGTTTCCTCCACGGTCGCATCCATGATGAGATAGAGAAACTTGTATTTTTCCAGGGCTTCGATTTTGTCGGCATCCATTTCGATCACGACGAACGCTATGCCGGAGGCCGCCAATTCTTCACAGATAATCCGGCCGATGCGGCCGAAGCCGCAGACAATGTAATGGTTTTCCAGGTCCTTGATGTCCTTGCGCAATTTGCGTCTCCCTAAATAAAATTGGAGTTCGCCCTCCACAAATATTCTGACGAGAAGCCCCAGGGTGTAGGTGCCCAGGCTGATGCCGGTTACGATGATAAAGATCGTGATGGCCCGTCCGCCGGGTGAGAGGGGTCGGATCTCGCTGAAACCTACCGTGCTGATGGTGATGATGGTCATGTAGAAGGCATCATAGATTGTCATATGATCGACGATGACATAGCCCAGGGTACCGAGCGCAATGATGCCGCTGAAAAGAAGCAGGGATATTTTGATTTTGGAATAGTCCATTCAGGCCGGGTTTCCTTCGAGCATTCAGGGATTAGAGCAGGAACTGTTCAAATATCACCGCCAGGCTCAAAAACGCCATGAACCCCATCCCATCGGTCACCGTGGTCAGGATGATGTTCGAGCTCTGGGCCGGATCGAGGCCAAGGCGCCGCATCGGCAGTGGCATGGACGCACCCGCCAGACCATCAAAAAACAAATTTAGCAGCATGCCCAGGCCGATGACAAGCCCCAGGTTAAATTTGCCGTACCATACCCAGACCACTACGGCGGCCGCCATGAAATCTGTAGCCAGGTTGACGTGCAACCCGGGCAACCGCTTGCGCAGTGAAAAGGGGATGCTCGAAAAGATCTTTTTATCGCCGCCGGCACAGAACATTTTCTGGATGTCCCGGGTCGCCCTTTCCCTATCCCCATGGATCATGCGCGCGCCTTCATCGGCTCACGGTGATGGTGACCTCCACGTCGGGCCAGCGCTTGTCGACCGGATGCAGCGCGGGCGGCGCGATGATCTTGCAATAGATGACCGTTCCCTCCTTCAGGTTTTCCAGGTATATCGGGGTGGTCATCACGTTGTCCGGTTTGTTCTGGTCCAGAGGTGAGAGCACCTTGACGGAACTGGGGTTGACCACCGCCGATTGAAGTTTGAGCCCGTTCGGCAGTTTTCCCACCAGTTGCGGTTTGATCGGGATATCTTTCTCGGCAAGGGCCGCTAGCGACAGGTCGATACTGGAGGGAACGATGTCCAGAAGTTCGACCCCCCGGGGCAGACGGATGTTTTGCGAGGTGATGACGAAGGTCTGTTTGCCCGCCACGGCCTTGGTCAGATCGATTTTGGCTCTTAGGAGGGTTGGATCGAGGGCGTTGAGATCGGATCGGGAGCCGGCAATGTGCAGCCGGACCTCCTTGTCCTTGTCGCCCACCAGAAGCAAGTCGGATGGTGTGGCCGTGAATTCAACGGGCACCGTCACCATCTTCTCCAACTGTTCGCCCTGGCTGATGAACAGGGTGATCCAGAAAGCGATGGCCAGCGCCACACTGGCGATCATTTGGGACATCACCTCACGACGCGCCCGCCCCCCCGGTATGACGAAGGGATAAGCGGCGGTCTCTTTCCAGTGCCGGATAATGGCCGCCACGAGCTCATCGGCATGGGCGAGTGGCCGCATCTCCCCTTTCAGGAAAAGGGATACCTGGCCGCGTTCTTCAGACACCAGCACGGTCAACGCGTCGGATTTTTCAGCCAACCCCATGGCGGCATGGTGGCGGGTACCGTATTCATCGGTCAGTTGCTGACTCTGTGAAACCGGCAGGCGGACACCCAGCCGGGCAAAGCGCCCTTTTTCAACGATCAGCGCCCCGTCATGTCCGGGAGAGTGAGGATCGAAGATGCTTCGCAGGAGGGGGATGCTGGGGCGGGCATCCAAAGGATATCCGCCCGACACCCACTCCTGGATCGTCTCGCGCCCCGGAAAGACCACCAGGGCCCCCCGTCGTTCTTTAGCCAGGGTGAAAAGGGTGTATGCGATCAGCCGTGAGACGACGTCGCCGGGGTCAGATGTGCGCGAACTCCGGACCGATGCGGCCCGTTCGAAAAATTTCCGAAGTTCGGGCTGAAAGATGACGATCAGGGCCAGTACCGCCACCTGGCTGAAGTTGCCGAAAATCCATTCGATGGTGCGTAAATTCAGAAAACGGGCCACCAGGAAGATGGCGACGGCGACCAGAATGCCGGTTGCGATTTTCCAGGTTCCCAGACGAACGAGGGTTCGGTAAAGGAAAAACAAACCCGCGGCGATCAGCAGAATTTCTACGGCAGAACGCCAGGCGAGAAATGCTTTAAAAAAGCCAATAGCGCCGAGGAAGTCCATAGCGGTCTCTCTCGCCAAACAGGACAGGCCGATTTTTTTTCAAGATCGACGTGTCGTTCGGTCGGAGGTTGGATTGAGGGTATAGGGTATGCTTCCTGCTCCAGAAACGCAAGGGCGTGGCGCGGCTGGCATACAGCATGGGTCAGGGCCAATGGCCGCTAGCGACGAGTGATCTCTCATCATTGGGGGAGGGCAAGAGGCTCAATGTTTTTTGCCCTCATAGGGTTGGCGGGGCAAACAGGGCCATTATCCGGGCATGACGATGTCATGACCGGTGCGGCGACGGAATCAAATGGGGTTTCCCGCGAAGGGAACGGGTCGGTCCTAAATAAAGGACGATTCTTCAAAGTCGAAACGCTGGCGGGTTTTGACCTTGCGGCGGTCTCCGCGGCCTTCCTGTCCGTTTTCCATGCGTACCTTGTGTTGCCGGCACGCCTGGCAACGGCGGGGGGCATCGAAGCCTTGCTGACTGTGTCGTATCTGTTCTTTGACGGAATAGGTAAACGGTTCGTCGCACTGTACGCAAAACAGCATTTGGTCCTTCATTCTAATTCTCCACAGAGTGTTCGATGCTGCGTGGCTTTTCGATCCGTATGTCAGGGGCCGGGTCAGCCGTCCGACCCCTATTCACAAAAGCAAAGATGATGCCAAACTTCAATGGGGTCGATGGCGTCGAACACGCGCGCACGTTGAGCGCCCATTGGTGGCGTAAAATTGGCAACCTACTGAATATGTTTAAATTATAAGGCATTTTCACACGGAGGTTGCCGTGCGGTGTATGTCGCCCAACGTCGACGATCAGGGCGGTTTTCCTCGCTGGAATCGGAATCCTCGATGGTTCCTGTCTTAAAAGCGGAACTGATGTTTCTGGTAAAAATAAGCAATGATTTCTTTAGATTAAACCGTGGTAGGCGTGGTGTGAGGATGAATACGGATAATGTGCTGTTTTGAATCGGAACAGCCGGTTCCGATATTTACCATAAAAATTAAAATATCTATAAATATCAAAAAGTTATAATTGGGCATGAGTATTGCTTTTATAAATTAACCGCTTACAAGACGGATTGGTGAAACCACAGGCCGGGTATCGCTCAGGGCGAAGGCAGCTATGCCGGCCATTGCAGGTTATCGACGGGTTTCATTGTCGATTCTTTTCGGTTGATCGAAGCCTAACAGGGGTACGCGGGAAGACGATGAAGATAGCCGGTTTAAAACGAGAGGTGACCGAGGGAGCTGTGGCATTGACGCCGCCGGGGGCTATGCGCGGGTGGAACGACCTGCTGCGGCGCCACCACATCCAGGCCTGGGTGACGGATATGGCATTTATCGCTGCGGGTTGCATCGTGTTCGTCGTAGGAATGAATGCGCTGCTGATTCCGCACCAGTTGATTGCCGGTGGGCTTACAGGGGCCGCGCTTCTGTTGCACTATGCGGTTCCCCTTTTTGATGTCGGGTGGTGGTATTTTTTTCTCAATATTCCCCTTTTGTGGCTTGGCTGGCGGAACAACGGGCGGCGCTTCATGATTCTGACGGCCTATGGCATGACGGTGTTCTCGTTGGCGGCCAGTTGGATTTCAGTGGCCCCGTTGGCCGTATATGACCCGATCACGGCGGCGCTTGCGGCCGGGGTGATCTGTGGCCTGGGTGCGGGCCTGATTCTGCGTTCCCGCGGGTCTGCCGGCGGCCTCGACATTCTTTCGATCTACCTGCGGGAGCGATTCGGTTTTTCACTGGGATCGCTCGGCTTTGTCATGAACGGTGCCATTCTCCTGGCCGGAGCATGGTTCCATGACCTGCAGACCGCACTGTATTCGGCCATTTTTATTTTTGTGTGTGCCCGCGTGGTGGATGCGGTGCTGGTGGGGGTCAACCCCCAGAAAATGGTTCTGGTCATTTCCGACCGTTCGGAAGACATCGCCCGGGATCTGATGGACCAGATGAAATACGGCGTGACGTATTTGCAGGGTGAAGGCGGCTTTGCCCGCAAGGAGAAAAAGATCATCTGTTCCGTGGTGAAGTCGATGGATGTGCCGCGTTTCAGAGCCTGCGCTTTGCGTGTGGACCCAAAGGCGCTGCTGGTGGTTAACGACACCTGCGAAGTGGCGGGACCAAGAACATTTGCCGGTATCAGCGCGAAAGCCTTTTGCCATGAGGGGATCGTCCATGAAAGATGATTTGCTCTGCTGCCCCCGCGATCCGCACAGTTTCTACCAACGCGCCGTATGCCAGGAAATATTCCGGAAAAATTCGATGCGCCGATGGTGCCGCGAATGCATCCATTTTATCGAACCGATCGCTGCCGAAAGGAGGCCTCCCGATGATGACCATGGAAGAACACCTGTTTTTGAAGCAACTTATGATGGACCAACTGGAGGAACTGCAGCGCAAGGCGGACGGGACGGTCAGTGATCTGCTGCTGTTGTCGATTCATTCGGCGGACGAACTGGACACATCGGCCATGGATGCGGACCGGAGTTTTACCCTTCGGATTCGTGACCGCGAAAGTAAACTGATCAACAAAATTAAATCAGCTCTGCGCCGCATGGAAGAAGGGGACTATGGCGAATGTGAGATGTGCGGCGAAGACATCGGGATTGCCCGCTTGCGGGCGCGCCCGGTGACGACATTCTGTATTCATTGTAAAACCAAGTTGGAAAACCAAGAAAAAATTGTCAGTGGTTTTTAATCAATCCAGAACAAAAGGATACGGCAATGAACTGGAAATTCTGGCAAAAGAAAAATGCGCCCGGTGACGCCCGGGAACTCTCCCGGCCCAAAGATCTCCCCGAGTTCGTCGGGCGCCATCTGGTGGTCGAGCTGAAGATGGATCCGGACTGGGTCTGGGCACTCAAAGCGGTGTCGCGCCGCCGGGAGGATGACAGGAATATCAAGGATATAAAAATCTTCAGCCCTGAAACGGCCAATGCTGCTGGTGTGCATGTCCGGGACTATCATAGCCTCGATGCCAGCCCTGACCTCGTTCTTTGTGAGGGCTGGATCAACACCAAAACCCATCAACTGAAACTAAACCTTAACCCCATCGAAAAGGCCGCTTGACCATGAAAAAAGCAGATATTATCGAACTGATGGAAAAAACACTCGGTGATCGCGCGCAAGCCCGCAAGGCCGTGGATTCCTTGCTGGAGGGGATCGTCCAGGCCCTCAAAAAAGGGGAATCCGTTTCCCTCAGGGACCTGGGGACCTTCAAGTGCGTGCAGCGCAAGGCCCGCAAGGGCATCAACCCCCGCACCGGTGAAAAAATCAAGATCAAGGCCCGTAAAGCGGTTCGGTTCTCCTCGGGAACCAAGCTGCAGCGCGCCGTCAACTGACACGCGCACCCGCTAAATCCGTCCATCGAAAGGGCCGTGCCATTGGGCGCGGCCCTTTTCAAGTCTAAAGGCGCCTTTCTGCTGGCAAGGGAAACGGCTTGACGCAGCGTTCCAATCGCTTTAGGGTACGCATGAATCGGGTGTGCCGACCCCCTGCTTTATTCCGATCATCCTCACGATACGACCATTAAAGGTAAACCAATGCCCTTCCAGCGCTTCATGACATATCGGCCGGTGTTCGTTTTGGTTCTGCTGACAGTGTTGAGTTTGATGGGGGTGGTGTTAAGCGCGCCACCTTCGTTCGCACGTCCCGACGACAAGATAACACCGTCGTCTGCTGTATCACCCGAAACCGTCAAACAAACGCTCGAAAACGCCCTCAAAAGCGAGAAGGTGAACGATGCGGAAATCGAGCAAAGCCTAAAGGGCTGGGACCTGCTGCAGAAAAGTGTTGCCGCTGAACTCGACGCCTATCGTATCCAGAACACCACCCACGGGAATCTGCTCCTGGTGGCTCACACCCGCACGGAGGACCTGGAAGCGGCCCTGAACAACAACCAGCTGGTGATCAAGAGTCTTGCGGCAAGGATCGAAGAGTATAAAAAAATCGGGGCCACGGCCTCGGAAAAAATGGCGCAGCTGGCCGATCGTATCGCCATTGCTGAAAACCAGCTGGCAACGCTGAAGCAGGAGAGCCTTCCCGAGGCCGACCAACAGGCCCTGCGCGCTAATCTGAATAAACTGCGGGACATTCTGGCGAAAAGAAAACAGCTCGGTGAAGCGTTTCTGAAAGGATTCGAGGAACGCTCCATCCAGATGAAGGACCTGATGGATGCGCTGCAGGAAACCGGACGGCGGCTTGAGGAAAGGCTGCAGACGCAGGCCAAGTCCGATCTTTTCCAGCGCAACTCCCAAGTTTTCTCGCGCATGAGTGTCCCGGCTCTCAGCTCCGAATTGTCCCTTCTGGGCAACCAATTGTCCACTGTTTTTACGGCCGCGTTTTGGCAGGGGCAATGGACCAATTTCCAGCGCAGCGGCGGTGTGCACCAGGCCATTTTCCTGCTCTTATTTGCTGTGGCGTTACTCTTTCGAAGACATGTCCGGCGATATGTCCAATCCGTTGAGCAGCAAATTGAAACCCCGCCGTGGCGCATGCGGCGACTGGCCCTGATCCTGTTGCGACGGTCGTTTGTTCTGATCAGTGCGGTAGCACTTTTGTGGTTGTATGATTTTCTGGAGCTTCCGTACATGAACATCGGCCTGGCGCGTTTTCTCAACCAAACGTTTCTCGTGTTGTTGGCCACACGATGGGGTATCGATTTTCTCCAGAGGGGCCTGAACGATGCCGCGATGGTGACACTGCAAACATTTTTACAAATGCGCCTGCGGCATTTTCTGCAGATCTCGCGCCTGGTGGCGATCGGCTATCAGGCCCTGATCTTGATCGCCGGCAGTGGGAGCCTATTGGTCTGGATGACGCGTCTGGCAATAGAGGTTACGTTGATAATCTGGTTAGTGATATTCTGGCGGGCGTTGCGCCTTACGCTGACCCAGGGGGTTCGACAGGGAGAAGCCGCGCCCCCCAACGCCCGTATTGTTTTGGCTCAGGGCTGGAGCTATCTGGTGGCCGGCGGCGCTATTCTTTTGGAGCTCACCGGATACGGCCTTTTGTCAGGGCATTGGCTGGTGTCCTGGGCCGAAACGCTTCTGCTCGCCCTGTGGGCTCATATCGGGTGGTTGGCCGTCCAGGAATGGTACGCCGACCAGAAAACCGCGGTCACGGCAGGTGATGATTGGGCGTCACCGCAAGTGGCCGGCCCGGTGGTCTGGTTCATGGTCCAGATGGCCCGCCTGGTCTGGCTGAGTGCCCTCCTGGCAGGGGCTCTGCTGGTGTGGTCGAGCACGGATTTTATGATCGCATCGGTGACCCAGGTTTTCAACCTGGCCTTATCGGTGGGCAGCCTGAGTTTCAGCATCAAGGGCGTGTTGCTGGCCGTGATTATTGTTTGCGCGACCCATGTGGCAACGCGCCTTGGGCGAAAGTTTTTGAGCGAAAACGTTCTCGACTCGCGGGACTTCGAACGCGGTCTCAAGGATTCCATCATTACGATCACGACCTACGTCGTCTGGGGATTGGGCCTCCTGTTGGCCCTCGGCATCCTGGGCGTCAACGCCACTTCCCTGGCGGTGGTGTTTGGTGCCCTGAGTATCGGCATCGGGTTCGGGCTGCAGAATATTTTCAACAATTTTATCAGCGGCCTGATCCTGCTTTTCGAGCGGCCCATCCAGGTAGGGGATATTGTGGAAGTGGGTGGCCTCTGGGCTACGGTCAAGCAGATCAACGTGCGCGCCACCGTAGTGCAGACCTTTGACAATGCTTCCGTGATCATCCCCAACTCAGAATTCATCAGCCAGCAGGTGACCAACTGGAGTTTCAAGGACCCGCGCATGCGCCGCAATATCGAAGTGGGGGTGGCCTATGGGTCGGATATCGATTTGGTGGAACAGACCCTGCTGGATATCGTCCAGAATAGACGCCGGGTTCTAAAATACCCCAAGCCGGAGGTGCTGTTTATCGATCATGCCGACAGCGCGCTGATCTTTCGCCTGCGCATTTGGGTCCACGTGGATGATTACTGGGAGGTGCCGAGCAAGATTCGGTTCGACATCGACAGACGCTTCCGCGAATTGGGCATCGAGATCGCCTTCCCCCAGCGGGATTTACATATCCGCAGTGCCGACCCGAGCATTTTCGCAAAGGGGTCCGCACCGGAATCACCAGTCTCCCCGCACGAATGTCTGACCCCATCGGATCAGAGCGACGCGGATTCCTGAATATCGTTACTGTTTTTCCGGCCGGTTTCCATGTGCAGATGCATACGGCGGCCAAGGGGCAAGGTTGCCCTGGGTATGGCGATGCAGTATAGATCCGTCCATCGGACCGCAATATGTGCGCATCTCCCAGCGCGGGTTGCGCTGCCCTTCGTAACCGTCGGGACCATCTGAAAGTAGAAGATGACAGAAGAAAAATTGCGCGACACCCCCAATCCTACGGAAGTCAAACTCGGCACATTTGCCGGGGTGTTTACTCCCAGCGTCCTGACCATCCTGGGCATTATTCTCTTCCTGCGCCTGGGCTTTGTGGTGGGTGAAGCCGGGCTGGGGCGCGCCCTGATCATCATCGCCCTGGCCAATCTGATCTCCATTTTGACGAGTCTGTCGCTTTCCGCCATTGCCACCAACCTGCGGGTCAAAGGGGGCGGCGACTATTACGTGATTTCCCGTACCCTGGGGCCGGAATTCGGCGGTGCCCTGGGGTTGGTGCTTTTCCTGGCCCAATCCGTATCGATTGCGTTCTACTGCATCGGTTTCGGCGAAGCCTTGGCGGCCATCGTTCCGGCGGAATGGGCCCTGAGTCCCCGACTGGCGGCGGCCGCAGCGGTAAGTGCGCTTTTCGTGCTATCCTGGCTGGGGGCCGACTGGGCCACCCGTTTTCAATACGTCGTCATGGCCCTGCTCATCGCCGCGCTGGCGTCATTTTACACCGGCGCCTTCAGCCTGTGGGATTCCCAACAGGTTGTTCTGGACTTGTCGGCACCTGCCGGAGCCCAGCCTTTCTGGGTGGTGTTTGCCATCTTCTTCCCGGCCGTGACCGGCTTTACCCAGGGGGTCAGCATGTCCGGGGACTTGAAGGACCCCGGACGCAGCATCCCCCTGGGAACCTTCCTGGCCGTGGGGATTTCCATCGTCGTCTACTTTTCGGTGGCGATCCTGTTTGCGGGTGCTTTGCCGGAAGCGGTGCTGCGGGGAGATGCGACGGCCATGCAGCGTGTGGCCCGCTTCGGTATTCTGGTGGATGCCGGCGTCGTGGCGGCGACCCTGTCCTCCGCCATGGCCTCTTTTCTGGGCGGCCCACGTATCCTTCAGTCCCTGGCCAGCGACCGCATTTTCACCTATTTGAATCTGTTCGCCGAAGGCGTCGGTCCGGCCAATAACCCCCGCCGGGCAGTCTTTCTATCGGCCGGCATTGCCTACGTCACGGTGGCCCTTGGCAATCTGAACCTGATTGCCCCAGTGGTGTCCATGTTTTTTCTGATCTCCTACGGTCTGCTGAACTACGCCACCTACTTTGAAGCCCGTTCGGACAGCCCGGATTTCCGGCCACGCTTCCGGCTGTTTCACCCCTGGCTGAGCCTGGCCGGGGCCCTGGGATGCCTGGGGGTGATGGTGGCCGTGGATCATGTGGCTAGCATCGTATCCATTGCCATCATCCTTGCCATTTTCCAGTATATAAAGCGCACCGCCGGACCGTCCCGCTGGGCGGACAGCCGGCGCGGCTACCACCTCCAACAGGTGCGTCAGCATCTGCTAGCGGCGGCGGAAGAGCCGGACCATGACCGGGATTGGCGGCCCTTGATTCTGGCGTTTTCAAGACATCCGGAACGGCGGGCCCGACTCTTGCGGGTGGCGGAGTGGCTGGAAGGCCGCAGCGGCATGACGACGCTGGTTACCGTACTGCAGGGCCGTGGTCTGAGAATACAAAAACAGCGTGACGCCGCTGAAAAGGAAATGGCCAAAGATATCCGCGAGGGTGGTTTCCAGGCGTTTCCGCTGGTGGTGACGGCGGACGACATCGAAGACGGGGTTCATCACCTGGTACAGGCCGCCGGGATCGGGCCGTTACGGGTCAACACGGTGCTGACCAACTGGATTTCCGAAGATCCACCCAACGCTGAAGGGTTCCAGGAAATCCTATTTGGACGCAATCTGCGGGAAGCCTACCGTCAGGGCTGCCACGTGGTCGTCATGGCGGCCGACCAAGCCAAGTGGGAACGACTGACGGCGGAAGCAGCGCCTCATGGTTTCCTGGATGTCTGGTGGCAGGACGATGCCACCGGTCGGTTAATGCTGCTTCTGGCCTACCTGATGACACGGCACGAGCGCTGGCGTGAAGACCGATTGCGGGTGCTGGTTCCGGTGCCGAAAGCGGATGACGCGGCGGACGACCTGATGGAAGCGGTGACCCGGGCTTTGGCCGATTACCGGATTCAGGCGGAAACCATGGCCATCCCGGAAGCTTCCCGGCCCGGTGACCTTGACGTTTTAATGGATACCGACCTTATTTTTCTGCCCTTTCGATTTCAGGACAATCTCATACGGCTTCCGTTTGAGGGTCCGGTGGTAGATGCGCTCGAAAAGTTGCCGGGGACGGTCATGGTGGCAGCGGCAAAGGATATCGATCTGGATCCGGAACCCGAAGAAGGCACGGTCGGCGAGGTGGCCGCCGCTCTGGATCGGTTGACCCATTTGCGCGATCGTCTGGCAACGGCCGAGAAAGAGGCTGCCCAGGCTGCGGAAACCGCGGTCAAAGCCCAGAGCGAACTGGCGTCCATGCTCACTAAAGAGACCGGTGCCATTCTCCTGAAAGACAAGAGCGCATTGGCGCGGGCCGTAGACGAAGCCGAACAAATTGCTGAGAAAACGCGGCGCAAGGCCCTGAAAATCGCTGTTAAGCTGGAAAGTGCGGAACAGGAACTGGCTGCGCAGGGGGTGCCGGCAGCCAAGGTCACGGATGATTTGCCCGCCTAAGTGGCCCTATTCACAAATGCGATGGCATTTGCTTGTCGATGCATCCTGGCTTGCGGCGGTACCCGGTGCTCAACTACACCATGTATTCCCGCTTCGCGCGGCGAGCACATGCCAGGCGCCTTGGTTATCTCGGTGCGTCACCGCTTTTATGAACAGGACCACGAAGTCATCCGCAGGGCCCCGTTGGGCCGGAGCCAAAACGGTATTCGAGGTGGATGGTTAAAGCATGACAGGAGGTCCCATGCCGCGTTTTATCAGGAAAACCCACAAGAAAGCCGGCACATCGCCCGGTACGCTCGTCCATATCGGAGAGAAGAAACAGGATCAGACCCGTATATCCCTGATGGATTACGACGCCGATCGCCTGGCGGAAGCGCAACCGCAGGATATCGCAACGGTGTTTCCCCTCAAAGACCTGCCAACGACGACCTGGATCAACGTGGATGGGGTCCATGACATCGGTGTCATCGGAAAGCTGGGGCACCATTTCATGATTCATCCCCTGACGCTGGAAGACACCGTCAATACAAGCCAGCGTCCCAAGCTGGAAGAATTTGACGCTTATCTCTATGTGGTGCTCAAGATGTTGGATTATGATCGCGAGCACGAAAAGATCCGATCGGAGCAGGTCAGTTTGCTGGTCGGTCCCAATTTCTTGATTTCGTTTCAGGAACAGGAGGGTGATGTTTTCAATGCCGTGCGTGAACGCATCCGCAAGGGACGGGGGCGGATTCGCCAGGGCGGCAGTGACTATCTCGCCTACGCCCTGATCGACTGTGTCGTGGATCATTATTTCCTGGTTCTGGAACAGTTGGGGGAGAGGATTGAAAGTCTGGAAAGCCGGCTTTATGAAAACACCGGACCGGACCTGTTGCACGACATCTTTCGCCTAAAGCAGGAGATGATTTATCTGCGCAAGCAGATCTGGCCCCTGCGGGAAACCCTCAGTCGTTTTCTGAAACTCGAATCCCCTCTCGTCAAGGAAGCCAACCGGGTTTTTTTCGCGGATGTCTACGATCACCTGATCCAGGGTATCGAAGTCATCGAGTCCCTGCGTGATGTGCTCTCCGGTCTGCAGGACCTGCACATTTCCATCACAGGCCATCATATGAACGAAATCATGAAGGTGTTGACCATCATCGCCACGATTTTTATTCCGATCACCTTCGTGGCCGGCATCTACGGTATGAACTTCGAGGTCATGCCGGAGTTGAAATGGCGGTGGGGCTATGTCGCGGTCTGGGGCTTTTTCGGCGCCATCACGGCCGGGATGCTTGTCTACTTCAGGCGCCGCAAATGGCTATAGTTTTTTCAGCAGTTGGTTGGCCGCGGTCAGCATGGGATCCCAGGTGGGCCCGAAGGGCGGGGCGTAGGCCAGATCCATCTGGCTGAACTGCTCGACCGTCATATGCCCATGCAGGGCTACCGCTGGGGCATGCAGGCGATGGGCAACGCCGTCGCGTCCGACCATCTGGACGCCCAGCAGGCGGCCCGAGCCCCGGTCGCCCACCATGTAAACCCATATATCGGAAGCGCCGGGATGGGCATGGGCCCGGGAGCGGGACTTGATCACTACGGCGGCCGGCTCCAGGCCGGCCTTCCGGGCTTCGGCCTCGTTGAGCCCGGTGCGGGCCACCTGGAGGTCGAAAACCTTGAAGACCGCCGAGCCCACCACGCCGGCCAAACGCCGATCAATACCGCAGACATTGTCGGCCACGGCCCAGCCGGCCCGGTTGGCCCGCAGTGCCAGGGGAATCCAGGTGCGTTGGCCGGTGACCACGTGAAACGCGTCGGCGCAGTCCCCGGCGGCATAGATATCCTTATTTGAGGTCCGCTGCCGGGCATCCACGGCGACAGCGCCGTCGACCGAGGTCTGCAGCCCGGCGGCGGCGGCCAAATCGCTGGCGGGGGTAACACCGATGGCCACCAGCACCAGATCCGCTTCGAGCGTCAGCATCGGACAGACCACGGCCAGCCGGCCGTTGGATTTTTCGATCTTCTCGACGACGTGGCCGGGATGGACGCCGACCCCCTTTGATTCTGCTTCGGCCTTGACCTGTTCGGCCAGGCGCGCTTCCATCCAGGGCAGAAACGTCTCCCGGGGTTTGACCATATCGACGGCAATACTTCTTTCCCGCAGGGCCTCGCACATTTCCAGGGCAATGTAGCCCATGCCGATGATCACCGTTTTTTGGACAGCCCACTGATCGATGAACTGTTTTATGGCACGGCCATGGGCCAGGCTTTTAAGGACCATCACCCCGGGCAGGTCGATTCCCGGTATGGTCGGTGTGATCGGCGTGGCCCCGGTGGCAATGAGCAGGTTGTCGTAGCTGAAGGTGCGGGCCTGGCCGTCGGCATCTCGGGTGTCGACGGATTTTGCGGCCGGATCGATGGATGTGGCCTCGATGCCGGTTAACAGATCGATCCCCTGTTTTTGACGAAACACCTCGGCCCGTCGGACCACCAGGTCCTCGATCGAGCGGTCGGGATCGGCGATGTTGTAGGGCATGCCGCAGGCGCTGTAGGACACGTCGGCGGTTTTTTCGAGAACGGTCACGTCGAGATCCGGCTGGTTGCGTTTGGCCCGGCTGGCGGCACTCATGCCGGCGGCATCACCGCCGATGATGAGAAAATTCATGGAACCCTCCCGTCGATGATTGTCCAATTGCGTGCGATTGGACGAACATAAAGCCCTTGAAACCCTGTTATCAACCCGCTATAGGGCAATCGAAAACACTGCGCGCATCATGTCGAAGCATAGCATCTAATATAACGCGATCCAATCACTTATCCAGACCATGCCTGAAAACCGTCCGAATTTCAAAAATCCAAAAGACCGGTTGCCGTCTGTCGGTGCCCGTCTTCGCGAGATAGAGGCCATGCTGCCGGAAGCCATGGTCGCTGATCGTTATCAGGTGGGCCGGGAAATCGGGCACCTCCGCTATCAGATCCGCAAGCGCCGTAAGGTGAAACAGTTTGAAAAACGGTTGGATGACATGCGGCAGCGCCTCGTTCGTTCGACGGCAATCCGATCTCAGCGCCGGGCGGCGATCCCCTTATGGGAACCACTTGAAGCGCTGCCGATCACGGCCTGGCAGACCGAAATCGTAACATCGATACAGCAGCACCCGGTGGTGATCATAGCCGGTGAGACCGGTTCGGGCAAGACCACGCAGTTGCCCAAGTTCTGCCTGGCGGCCGGGCGCGGTCAGGGCGGTTTGATCGGCTGCACCCAGCCCCGGCGCATTGCGGCGACCACGGTGGCCCAGCGGATCGCCGATGAACTCGGTCAACCGCTGGGAGACGCGGTGGGCTACAAGATCCGCTTTCAGGACCGCACCAGCCAAAACAGTTTTATCAAAATCATGACCGACGGCATCCTGCTGGCGGAAACCCAGGGCGATCCCGCCCTGACCGCTTATGACACCCTGATCGTGGACGAAGCGCACGAGCGCAGCCTGAATATCGATTTCCTGCTGGGCATCCTGAAAAAACTGGTGCAGCGGCGCCGTGATCTGAAACTCATTATCACCTCTGCCACCATCGATACCGAGAAATTTGCGCAGGCCTTCGACGACGCCCCCGTCATCGAGGTCTCGGGCCGCATGTTTCCCGTCGAGGTGCGCTATCGGCCGATCAAAGACGACGACGCCGAAGGCAACGACGTCAACTATGTCGAGGCCGCCGTTTCCGCCGTCGATGATCTGGTGCGGGAAAGCGCCCGTGGGGATATTCTCGTCTTCATGCCCACCGAGCAGGACATTCGCGAGACCTGTGAATTGCTGGCCGGACGCAGCAATGCCAAGACGGCGGTCATGCCCCTCTACGCCCGTCTGTCCGCCGCGGACCAGCGTCGCGTGTTTGCCGGCACAGGGGCGCGCAAGATCATCGTGGCCACCAACGTGGCTGAAACCTCAATCACGATTCCGGGTATCCGCTACGTGGTGGACACCGGGCTGGCGCGCATTCCCCGTTATTCGCCGCGCTCGCGCACAACGGCCCTGCCGGTAAGCCCCATCGCCCGCAGCAGTGCCGACCAGCGCATGGGACGTTGCGGGCGGGTGGAAAACGGCATCTGTATCCGGCTATACGACGAGGAGAGCTACCAGGGCCGTCCACGGTTTACGCCGCCGGAGATCTTGCGGGCCAACCTGGCCGAAGTCATTCTGCGCATGATCAGCCTAAAACTGGGCGATATCAGCGCCTTTTCTTTTATCGACAGCCCCGACCCCCGCAGTATTCGCGACGGTCTCAACCTTCTGGTCGAGCTGGAAGCCATCGAGAAGGACGATATCCATTCGCACCGCAAGGGTCTCGAGCGTTACCGGCTGACGGACCGAGGGCGGATCATGGCCCGCATGCCCATCGATCCGCGCCTGTCGCGGATGCTGATCGAAGCCCAACAGCACGGGTGTTTATCCCAAATGCTGGTGATCGCCGCGGTGCTCAGCATCCAGGACCCCCGGGAGCGTCCGGTGGAAAAGGAACAGGCCGCTGATCAGGCCCACGCGGTGTTCAAGGATCCGGCGTCGGATTTTGTAACCCTGCTCAATATCTGGGAGCGGTCAAAGGGCATCCTGCGCACGGGGCTGTTGAAGCATTTCTGCCGGGAGCATTTTCTGTCGTTTCGCAGGATTCGGGAATGGCGGGACATTCACCGCCAGCTGACCGCCATCGCTTCAGAGGCCGGCCTGAATCAGGCCGGTGACGCGGCGGGTAAGACAGCGCCGGTGGCCGCGGCAGCAAGTCGAACCGATACCTTCGGGGCGCTCTACACGGCGATTCACATCTCGGTCTTGAGCGGTTTTCTCAGCAACATCGCCCTCAAAAAAGAGAAGAACATCTACCAGGCGGCCCAGGGTCGTGAATGTATGCTTTTCCCCGGATCGGGCCTGTTCAACCGTGGGGGCGACTGGATCGTGGCGGCCGAAATGGTTCATACTTCCCGGCTGTTCGCCCGCACGGCGGCCACCATCGACAGCGCCTGGATCGAGTCCCTGGCCGGCCGGCAGTGCCGCTATGCCTATCTCGAGGCGCACTGGTCCCGCAAGCGGGGCGAGGTGGTGGCCGACGAGCAGGTCAGCCTGTACGGGCTGATCATTGTGGCCCGACGACCTGTGTCCTATGGCAAGATTGATCCTGAAGGGGCGGCTGAGATTTTTGTACGCAGCGCCCTGATCGGCGGCGATGTCCGCAAGTCCTTTGATTTCATGGCGCATAACCAGGCTCTGATTGAAGAGGTGGCCGACATGGAAAACCGCCTGCGGCGGCGCGATATCCTGGTGGATGAAGAAGTGCTTTACCAGTTCTATCGCGATCGCCTGGGACCGATCGCCGATATCCGTTCGCTTGCCCATCTACTGAAAAAGAAAGGCAGCGACACCTTTCTGCGCCTCAAGCCGGAAGATCTCCTGCAAGCCGAGCCGGATGGGGATGAACTGGCCCTCTACCCCGACGAGATCAAACTGGGTGACACGCGCCTCAAAGCCGACTACCGCTTCAACCCGGGGGCTGAGGATGACGGCATCACCGTGGCCGTTCCGGCAGTCCAGGCTCACCAGGTTAACCCGGCGGATGCGGACTGGCTGGTGCCGGGCCTTCTGCGGGAAAAAATTGCGGCGATGCTCAAAGCGCTGCCCAAAGTCTACCGGCGGCAGCTGGTTCCGGTGAGTGATACCGCCGACATGATCGCCAAGGAAATGCCGCGCACAAGGGACGATCTGGCCACGGCCCTGGGCAATTTCATTCACCGGCACTTCAAGGTGGATATTCCCGCCACCGCCTGGCAGGAGAACGCCCTGCCGGCGCATCTCAAGATGCGTTTCACGGTGGCCGGCCCGGACGGGGAGGCGGTCGCGGCTGGTCGGGATGCGGCGATACTCCGAAAGGTAGGGCCGGCACTGTCCCGGGAAACCGTTCCGGACAAGACGCGTCGCCGTTGGGAAAGGGAAGACATTACCGACTGGGATTTCGGCGATCTACCCGAAAGCATTACGACGGGTGACGCGCAAAGTGGCGGCCAGACCTTCTTCCCCGCCCTGGTGCGACTAAAGGCCGATTCCCCCGTCGTAGGGCTGAAACTTTTCAATACGCACGACGAAGCACTTCAGCAGCATCGTGATGGGGTGGCAGCCCTCCTGGCAATCAGACTGGCCGGCGATTTGCGCTATCTCAAACGCCAGTTGCGGCTGCCGGCTGAGCTGGCTCAAAGGGTGCGCTTCCCGGGCGGTGTCAAGACGTTTGAAAAACAGCTCTACGAGCGTGTGGTCAGTGATCGCCTGCGTTGCAACCTGCGAACGGCCGCGTCCTTTGAAACGCATGCTGCGACCGTTCGAAAAGACCTCATGCGCGACGGACAGCGGTTGATCGAGATGGCCACGCCGGTATTGACCGTTTTGGAAGAGGTGCGGGATACGCTTTTCGGATTGGAGCGCCAATCGGGCGGACAGGGGCCCGTGGCAGCATTCCTGCAGGAGCGCCGGACAGAGATTCACAAGTTGGTGCCGGAGAATTTTGTGACGATTTACGACCGGGAACGTCTGCCGCACCTGACGCGCTACCTGCGAGCGGTGGCGCTTCGGGCCCAGCGGGCCGTCCAGCAATTCGACCGCGATCGCCCCAAGGCTGAAGAAGTCGCGCGGTTGGAAAAGACCCTGCACCATTTCCTGGAAGCGCTGACCCCTCGGACATCGGACCGCAAGCGCGCCGCCCTGGAAGAATTGTTCTGGCAGATCGAGGAATATAAGGTGTCCCTGTTCGCCCAGGAACTAAAAACAGCCGTTCCGGTATCGGCCAAGCGGCTGGAGAAGAAAATCGCCGAGATCCGCCGCATGAACTAACAGGGCATGGGGTCAGGGGAACTCAGATGGAAGATGCAACCAAAAGTACATCTTCGTTTATGCTCTTTATATTGCTGGCCTATGGCGCGATTTGGGGCCTGTTTGGGTTGGGGAGGTGGTTTGAGATCCCTTTTTCGATGGATCCGCGGGCTCCGGGCGGCTTGTTCTATCTGGTCGGCGCAGCGCTCCCGTCGTCGTGCGCCATTTTTGCGGTGTTGGTTTTTGAGAGACGCGACGGTCTGCGCCGCTTGATGCAACGTTCCCTGACCTGGCGCTTTTCGCCATTTTGGTATCTGGCGGCCATCCTGATCCCTTTCGCAGTCACGGGAATCAATGCCGCGATGGCCATGCTTTTTCTGGGCGCCAGTGCGCCGCAACACTGGTTCGTGCCGGCTTTCGGGCCAGGGTTTCTGCTGTTTTTTCTCCTTTACAACGGATTTGGCGAAGAAATCGGCTGGCGCGGGCTGGCATTGCCGGTGCTGCAGCGCCACCTGGGGGCGTTGGGGGGCAATATCGCGGTTGGTGTGATATGGGCGTTGTGGCATTTACCCTTGTTCTGGCTGCGAGGGTCCTATCAGTACGGGGATTCGATCTTATTATTCGTGTTCCTCCTGACCTGTTGGTCCATCATCATGGGAATGCTTGTCAATAGGAGCGGGGGCAGTATTCTGGTGGCGATTCTGTTCCACGAGGGCGCCAATTTCATTGCCTTTACCCTTCGCTATCCGAGTTCCTCCTATGGCTACCTCGTCTGGGGGCTGGCGGCCGTCCTGTCAATCGTGTTTCTGCCGCGACCCTACTTGAGAACTCCCTGGAGGGCGTGATCGGGGTCAAGTCGTTGCGCGCGGTCTTGTTCGGCCAACATTTCGTATGCTTTCGCCTCTTTGATCCGGCCGTGTTTACGGCAGCCGGCGGCATAAATCCGGCATTTCTTACGCAGCATGGCGGCTGCCGCCAGAGCCTGGTCGTCGCTGATGCCCTCGCTGCTGATGATTTTTGCCAGAGATTGAATGCGATACCGATCCAGGCTGTGCTGCCGGGAGAGTTGGTCGTCATGGCCGCCGCGTTTGACCACCAGTGCGTCATCAATCAGGTGGATGGGATAGCGCAGGCTGACCCGCAGCCAGAGGTCGTAATCTTCGCAGGCCGCAAGGGACTCGTCGAAGCCCCCCATTTCTTCCAGCAGTTCCCGGCGCATCATGACCGCCGACGGGCTGACCAGGCAAAGCGCCAGGGAGGCCTCGAAGATCCAGCCGGAGGGCTTACGGTGGCGGCGCTTGGGGTTGACGCGCACCCCCCGGCGAATCCAGGTTTCTTCGGTCTGGCAGATCTTGGCATCGGGCTGACGATTGAAAAATTCCACCTGGCGGGCCAGTTTGTCCGGCTGCCAGGTATCGTCCGAATCCAGAAAGGCGATCAGGACGCCGTCGGCGGCCTGTATACCGTGGTTGCGCGCCGCGCTGACGCCCCGGTTGGTCTGCCGCAGGCATCGAAGGCGGCTGCCATAGCGGGACAATAGCCCCGGCGTCTCATCCGTGGACCCATCATCCACCACGATCAACTCCATATTGTTGTGCGTCTGTGAAAGCACCGAATCAATCGCTTCCGCCAGGCACCAGGAGCGGTTGTAGGTCGGGATGATAACGGAGACCCGGCAGGAGGCCATGTGCTGGTTCACGGACGATATCCTTATGATGGAAGCATGCCCTTCAGATGGTGATACAGTGTCATTGCGTGTGCGACCTTCAAATAGGGGGCTTTTCGTGCAATGTCAATCATGGCGGGCATTGACGTGCGGTGACGTTTTCTTGCTATCATAACGTGGGGTTGCGCTCGCAAGCCGGATCTGTTAGAGAAAAAGGACAACGTCTGCATAAGTTACATTTTCTAATGATTACTCATAGTTTGCCATTTTAATAGGCTATCACCAGAAAGGAGGCAAGTTTCCGACGCCAACCTGGCCACACGATGCGTGTGTGCTTTAAACGCTATATGTCCAAGGAGGATTCTATGAAAAAAACACTCATGTTGACCATCGCAGTCGTTTTCGGCCTCACCCTGATGATGGGCGGAGCGCCGGCAGACGTCCAGGCTAAAACCACTTTCGTCACCATCGGCACCGGCGGGATTACAGGAGTCTATTATCCCACGGGCGGCGCCATTGCCAAGATGGTGAACGCCAAACGCGAAGAATACGGCATCCGGGCCACGGTGGAGTCCACCGGTGGCTCGGCGTTCAACGTCAATGCCATCATGGCCGGCGATCTGGAATTCGGTGTGGTGCAATCCGATCGCCAGTACCAGGCCTATAAAGGCGAAGAAGGGTCCGAATGGGCCGGCAAGCCCCAGCCCGACCTGCGGGCGGTCTTCAGCATCCATCCGGAATCAGTGACTTTATGTGCTTCGGTGGATTCCGGCATCAAAACAGTCATGGACCTGAAAGGCAAACGCGTCAATCTCGGCAATCCGGGATCGGGCCATTTGCAAAATTCCAAGGACACCCTGAAGGCGGTCGGTTTGGATCCTGAAACGGACCTCAAGGCTGAATACATCAAGGCCGCCGAAGCCCCCGGCCTGCTGCAGGACGGCCGTATCGATGCGTTCTTCTACACGGTTGGGCATCCCAGTGGCGCTTTCAAGGAAGCCACGGCCGGCAAGACCAAAGTCATGTTTGTTCCCATCGAAGGCCCGGGTATCGACAAACTGGTGGCTGACAATTCCTACTACGCCAAATCGTTTGTACCTGTGGCCGATTACCCTGGCGCGGTCAATGACGCCGACGTTCCGACCTTTGGCGTGAAGGCAACTTTCTGCACCTCCGCCGCGGTACCGGATGAGGTGGTTTATGCCATCACCAAAGAAGTGTTCGATAACTTCGACACCTTCAAGAAACTGCATCCGGCCTACGCCGTCCTGACCAAAGAGGGCATGCTGGAAGGTCTTTCGGCCCCGATTCATCCGGGCGCCATGAAGTATTACAAAGAAGTAGGCCTGAAATAGACGGCTTTGCCCATTGCGGCGGGCGGCATGTCAATGGTGCCGCCCGCCGATTCACCGATAGGTGCGCATGTGATCCACAGCCGATCCGGTGTTTCCTCTGGTGATTGAGCGTACTTGGAATCAACGGCGGATACGCGGTTGATTCAACCGGCTGAATGCTGAAAAACAGACCCGGCGATGTTTTCTTCTCCGGTTGTCCAAACATTTAGGTGGCGCGATGAGCAATCATGAAGTGACGGAAAAGGATGAGGGCCTGGAACTCGCCAAGCGCATGGCTGAAGAGGAGGAAGGCGTCGGCCGACGGCCCAAGGGGGCGACCCGCTATATCATCCCCACGGTGGCTGTGGCGTGGAGTTTTTTCCAGCTTTCCATCGCCAGTTTCTGGGTGCTCGATTCCACTTATACCCGGGCCATTCACCTGGGGTTTGCCATGTTTATCGTTTTTCTCAATTATCCCACCCTGAAGAAAGCCCGCTTTGGTCTAAAGTTTCTGTCCGCCACCGACCGAATCCCGGTCTTCGACTTCATAATGGCTACCGTTGCCGGACTGGCGGCACTCTACATCGCGATCGACTACACCGGCATTACCATGCGCTACGGAAACCCCAATCTGCGCGACATCGTCATGGGGCTGGTATTGACGGTGCTGCTGCTGGAAGCGGCCCGGCGGGTGATTGGCCCGGCCCTGCCCGTTATTGCCGGTCTCTTTATCTTTTACGCCTTCATGGGACCCTACATGCCGGACCTGATCGCCTTCAAGGGCGTTTCCATGAACCGCTTCGTGGGCCAGATGACCATGTCCACGGAAGGCATTTACGGGATTCCGCTGGACGTGTCCGCAACGATCGTATTCCTTTTCGTGCTGTTCGGCGCCATGTTGGACAAGGCCGGCGCCGGCCAGTATTTTATCCGCATCGCCCTGAGCCTGCTGGGAGGCTTCAAAGGGGGGCCGGCCAAGGCGGCCGTCATGGGCAGCGGGCTGACCGGCCTGGTGTCCGGCTCCAGCATTGCCAACATCGTGACCACCGGTACCTTCACGATTCCCTTGATGAAAAGGGTGGGTTATCCCGGCACGAAGGCGGCGGCCATAGAGGTGGCCGCCAGTACGGACGGCCAGTTGGCGCCGCCCATCATGGGCGCGGCGGCCTTCATTATTGCCGAGTACGTGAACGTGCCCTACGTGGACGTTATCAAAGCCGCAGCGGTGCCGGCCTTCGCCTCCTATGCGGCTCTTTTTTATATTACCCACATCGAAGCCTCCAAGCTGGGCCTGCGCGGCATCCCGCGCAAGGAGCTGCCGCCGTTTTTCAAAACCCTTTACACCGGCGCGCACTACCTGGTCCCGATTGTCATGCTGCTCTGGGAACTGATCGTGGAGCGGCACTCTCCCGAACTGGCGGCATTTAATGCCATCTGGGTCATGGCGATCATTATGCTCCTTCAGCGGCCGGTACAGGCCATGTACCGCAAGGAACCGATCGGGCCGGCGGTCAAGCAGAGTATCGAGGATATTTTCGGGGCCCTGGTCAATGGTGCCCGTAACATGGTGTCCGTGGCCCTGGCCACGGCGGCGGCCGGGATCATTGTCGGGGTGGTGGCCCTGGGTCTGGGCCAGCTGGTGACCGCCATCATCGACACCCTTTCCGGCGGCAACATCTTCCTGATGCTGGTCATCACGGCCATCACCAGCTTGATTATCGGCATGGGGCTCCCCACCACCGCCACCTATATCGTCATGGCGTCCCTGACGGCACCGGCCATCGTCACCATCGGTGCCATGAACGATTTTATCGTGCCCCTAATGTCCGCCCATCTGTTCTGCTTCTACTTCGGCATCCTGGCGGACGACACGCCGCCGGTGGGGCTGGCGGCCTATGCCGCGGCGGCGATCGCCAAATCGCCGCCCATTGCGACGGGGATCCAGGGGTTTATGTACGACATCCGCACGGCCATTTTACCCTTCATGTTCATCTTCAACTCCGATCTCATCTTGGAAAATGTCAATTCCTGGCCCCAGGGGATTTTGATTTTCCTGATGGCCTGTGTCGGGAATTTTGCGTTTGCGTCGGCTACCCAGGGCTGGTTCGTGGCGAAAAATAAAATCTGGGAGCTGCCGCTGCTGCTGGCCGTGACCCTGTCGCTCATGCGGCCGGATCTGATCGCGTCGTTGATCGGTATACCGCATGAACAGCGTTACTATACCTATCTTATCGGGCTGGGGATCTATGGTCTGATTTACCTGATGCAGCGGCCCCGCATCCCGAAAGTGGAACCGGTGACTGCTGCGGCTTAGCGCAAAACGTCCATCGTCACCATCGGCCGCCGTTGCCTGCGAGGGCGGTGCTTTCTGTTTTAAAAGGATCTTCACATGAAAAACGTTCGCAGAGTCCTTGTCGCCCTGGCTTTTTCCGAGTACGCCAAAGGCACCTTTTCTTTCGCTGCCGATTTCGCACAGTGCGCCAACGCGGAACTGATCGTTGCCAATGTGATCAACGAGCGCGACGTGGAATCCGTGCGCACGATATCCGCCATGGGCTACGAGGTGGATGGGGAGCACTATATCCAGAACATCAAGGCGGAACGCACGCGTGCTCTGGAGGACATCATCTCCGACAGCGACTTTCCCCCCGAACGGATCCGGACTGTTTTTGTGGTGGGCAATCCCATGGAAGCGCTTCTCAAACTTATCGTTGCAGAAGGGGTCGACGTGGTCGTGATGGGGCCCAAAGGGCGCACCGATCTGGAGCATGTCCTGGTGGGATCAGTGGCGGAGAAAGTATTTCGTCGTTCGCCGGCGACCCTTATTTCCTATCGGGATGAAACGATTTCGAAACGTCTGCATAAACGGTTTCACCAGAACTAACCGGTGCTAAAACAACGGTGCTTTCTGATCCACAACGATAACGCCGCTTAAATTTCTTATGGGCGTATCCGTAACGGCTGCTTTTTCGTCGCATTTCATCCTGCCTCTGAGACACGCGTAACACTTGACCGCGCCCGGCGGGACGGCGAAATCCATCATTCGCGTTTAACCCATCGCCACGTTCGAAAGGAGGACACTATGGCCCGACGCTTGATCGTCAGGATAGTCGCCACGGTCCTTTTATGTCTGGTGGCCGGACTGACATCCGCCGGGGCCGGAGAACGATTTTCCGACAACGGCGACGGCACGGTCACCGACCATCTAATGAATGTCATGTGGTCCCAGACCGACAATCAAGGCGATATCAGCTGGAAGCAGGCGGAGCGCTGGGTTCGGTTCACCTTCCCCCAAACGATCCAGGCCTCTTATGATGATTGGCGTCTGCCGACCCTGGAAGAGTTGAAATCGTTGTATGTCGAAGACCGACCTGATGCGGGGTATGAAACCGATTGCGGGCAGGTGGTCCGCATGCCACCGGCCATTCGTCTGTCCTGCGGCTGGGTCTGGGCCGCCGACACGCCTTCCCCTGTCACGGCCGCGGCCTTCAATTTTCACCGCGGCTATCCCTATACCGACCGTATGGTACACTATCGAGCCTACCGGGCCCTGGCCGTAAGGCCCATCGACTAGCGCCCTCTCTCGATTCGGGGAACCGTTCGTCAACAGACCGACGGTGATCACGCCCAACCATCCGCACGGTGCCGTTTCCCTCCGGGTTTAATGGTGGTCTGCCGGCCATACCTTCACTGGGTTGAAAAGCCGCCGAAAGTCCGCCATATGGGCGTTGGGCGGGTTGACAAACCCCAATTAAAACGTATTTTATAATCAAAAATAAAGGGTTGTCACCCGCCATGACGTCTCCTGAAGCCTGGGGGGCGTCTTTTTTGGCGGCAAATGAAAAAATCAAACAGTCAAGGAGAGCGAAAGAAACCCATGACCGCGCGCAAAGAAACCCGACAGTTCCAAACCGAAGTCCGGCAGGTCCTAAAATTGATCATCAATTCGCTGTATTCCAACAGCGATATTTTCCTCCGCGAACTCATATCGAATGCGTCCGATGCCATTGACAAGCTTCGCTTTAAAGCCCAGACCGAACCAGATCTTCTGGGCGAGGACAACGAGTTCAAAATCAAAATAACCCGCGATGGTATCAAGCGTACCATTGAAATTGCCGACAACGGCATCGGGATGACTTACGATGAAGTCAACGAAAACATCGGCACGATTGCCCGCAGCGGCACCGCGGCTTTTCTCGAAGCCATTGAAGCCCTCAAGGACAAAGACAACCTCACGCCCGAGCTCATCGGGCAGTTCGGGGTCGGGTTTTACAGTGCGTTTATCGTGGCCGACAAGGTAACGCTGGTGACCCGCGCGGCGGGTGAAACGACGGCAACGCGTTGGGAATCGGCGGGCGACGGCACCTACACGGTGGAAGAGACCGACAAGCCGGAGCGGGGCACCACCATAACGCTTGAATTACGTCCCGCTGGGAAAGACCAGCCCGACTATACGGATGAATGGACCCTGCGCGGCATCATCAAAAAGCATTCCGATTTTGTATCCTACCCGATCGTGATGGATGTGGAAAAACAGGAGCCGATACCCGAGGACGAACAAATTCTGGATGGTGACGGCAAGCCGGTGGGTGAAACGACCCGCACCGTGGTCAAAGAGGAAACCCTCAATTCCATGAAGGCCATCTGGGCCCGGGACAAGAAAAGCATCACCGACGACGAATACAAGGAATTCTACACCCACATCAGTCATGACTGGAATCCGCCCCAGACCCATGTACACTTCAAAATGGAAGGCACCACCGAGTACACGGCATTGCTCTACATCCCCTCCAAAGCCCCGCTGGATCTTTTCCAGCCGGACGCCAAGCACGGGGTTCACCTGTATTGCCGCCGGGTGTTCATCATGGACGATTGCCGGGAGCTCCTGCCGGAATACTTCAGTTTCGTCAAAGGGGTGGTGGATGCCCCGGATCTCAATCTGAATATCAGCCGGGAGATACTGCAGCAGGATCGCCTGGTGCTGAATATTCGCAAGAATCTGGTCAAAAAGCTTTTTGAGTTGCTCAAGGGCATGGAACCCGAAGCATACCATGCGTTTTACAAAGAGTTCGGGCCGATCCTCAAAATCGGTCTTTACACCGATACGACCCAACAAGCCAAACTGGCGGACCTGGTGCGGTATAAGACGACCAAATCCGATGACCAGTGGGTATCCCTGCGGGAGTATGTCGATCGTATGCAGGAGGGCCAGGAAGCCATTTATTACCTGACCGGCGAGAATCCGGCGGCGTTGCTCAACAGCCCGCATCTGGAGCAGCTCAAGGCCAAAGACTATGAAGTCCTGCTGATGACCGATCCGGTGGACGAATGGGCCATCCAGTCCCTCAAAGAGTATGACGGCAAGCCGCTCAAAAGTGCTGAAAAAGGGGATCTGGATCTGGAGGAAAAAGACGAAAAGAAAGATGATGACCGCTTTGCCGATCTTTTTGCGGCGATTCGCAAAACCCTGCAGGATGACGTCAAAGAAGTCAAACGCTCATCCCGACTATTGGATTCCGTGGCCTGTCTTGCCGGCGACGCCATGGATATGAGCGGTTACATGGAAAAGATCATGAAAGCCACCGGACAGGATCTCCCCAAGGTGAAGCGTGTTCTGGAACTCAATACATCGCATCCGGTCATGGAAAAAATCCATGACGTCTACAAGGAGAATCCCGAAGATCCGCGACTGGCGGATTACAGCCACCTGCTTTATGACCTGGCCGTTATCGGCGAGGGTGGTAAACTGGACAATCCCTCCCGCTTCGGTAAAATGATCGGGGATATGCTGGTGACGGCGCTTAACTGAGGCCGCGTCGGGTAAGACAGGGGCCAGCGGACGCGTTAGATGGTCAGCCGCGGCATTGAGCGTGCCGCCGCATCCAATTCCGCAAACGGCCGACCGGGCAAAAAGCTATGCTTGCCCGGTCGGCCGTTATTTGTTAGCTGCCGGGTTGATATTTAAAGGACAGGCTGACACGGGCGCGGAAGGCGGCCACTTTTCCCTTCTCAATCTTCATGTCCAGCTTGGTGATTTCCGCCACACGCAAATCGCGCAGATTGGCCCCGGCCGTCTCCACCGCCGCGCGTGCGGCGTCTTCCCATGATTTTGCGCTTGTTCCCACCAACTCGATGACTTTGTAGATGCTGTCGGTCATGATGTGCCTCCCTTGTTATGGCGTGAATGTTGCGATCCGAACATGGTTGCAAGGTCTATAAGATCCCCAAATATCCTGGGGTTCAAGCTGCCGCGTTGCAGGATTCAGGTGAAGTGTAGGCGCCGGTTGAAGGGGTGTGGGTGAGACGGAAGATGATGATAAAGAAGATCAGATCCCGGGAAACGCTGCTTGAAATCATTACCGGGGTCTGGGCCCGATGTCAAGCAACCGTTCCTTGGGGGCGGGGATCGGGCGGACTGTGACGATCGGGCCTATTGGGAATTGGAGTAGATTTGCACGAGTTTCTGGAACCGGTCCCGGCCTAAAATTTTGCGGACTTCCACAACAAAACGGTTTTTTTCCGCATACAATTCGGTGCGTGCTTCTTCCAGCTTTTGTAATTGGCGATTCACAGCGGCTTCGTCCAGTTTCGGCGCTTCCATTAAATTCTGATATTCGAATTGTTCCTTCTCGACCCGATTGGTCAGATCGATCATGCGACGCCGATACTTTACAAAAAGTTTGTCGAGCTTTTTGTCATCGCCCGATGTGAGGCGTAATTCTTTGATGAATTCGGGATCTTTCCACCATTTCCCACTCGGCATGGTCTGGCCCATCGCCAGGGGGGCCAGTGCCAATACGACTATCAGGGGAATTCCTATGATGAAGTGCTTCAACATGCCTCAACTCCTTTCGTGGCGCGGCTCAGGACATGGAATCGTCGTCGAGAGGGGGGATCAAAAAATCAATGAATCCTCTATCATAACCACCATCCAAGCTTTCTGACAAGGCCAAATAGGCTGGGGGAAGCGCGTTGACGGCCAGTGCCTGGGCTTTGATCATCGCGGGATCTTCCAGAGCTGCGACCGGCAGCGTTGTCGGTGAAATTCCCGGCAGGCGGTTGTTATCTCCCACCCATAAAACAATCGCCACTAACGCCGCGGATAGAACGCTTCCGGCGGCGGCCCATCCCCATCGGCGGCGGGAAAGGCGATGGCGTTCGGACCGGGCGGCCGGAAGAACGAAATGCCGTTCCGGCGCGGGCGTTGCCTTGGCCGCCTGTCGGCGTAATTGCTCAAGGTCGCTTGTCAGTTCGGACAGCGCTTGCCGGCAAGAATCGCATTGCGTCAAATGGGTTCGTTCCGAAGCGTGCATGGCATCGTCGTCGGCGACGATCCGGGTGATCCGGTGTTCCGAAAGATGGCTTGCAGCGTCAGCGTTCACGGTCGGGCCTCCTTGATAAACGCACGAAAGGCAGTATCGTTTTTGAATTTGCCCAGTGCCCGATAGAGATGCGTCTTGACAGTGCTCTCGCTTTTATGGAGGACTTCCGCAATTTCTTTTATACCGAGCTCGTCAAGAAATCGCAATAAAAAGACCTCTTGCTCCATTTTCGAGAGTTGCCCCAGCATGGTCTGCACCTTCTGCCAGAATTCTTTGCGGACGATGGCGTCGATGGGTCCCGTGTCGCGTTCCCCCGGCGGTTCCGTCTGGGCATCGTCTTCCTTGTCGTTGTCGTTCAGCACGCTGAACAGGGAGCGAAATTTTTGCCGGCGATGATAGTCCTTCACACGGTTGACGGCGATGCGATACAGCCAACTCTCAATGCGTTCCGGTTGCTGTAATTTTTTCAAGCTGCGAAATGCCTTCAGGAACACGTCCTGGCAGATATCCTCGGCATCTTCGCGCGACCGTGTGCGATAAAAGATCATGCGGAAAATTTTGGGCTCCAAAATCGTTACCAACTGCTGGAAGGCAAAGCGGTTGCCGTCCCGGGCGGCCGTAGCCAACTGGCTGACGTCGGTGTCGTGATCATGGGGTGGGGGTGACGAGGTTGCGGCCATAGCGCATTTTAACCGTTCCAGTCATTCCTGTCCACAAGCCGGTGGCCCGGCCACTGAAAAAGAGCCGGTTCCGCCATGCCGTTGCCCGTGGCCGGCAGCGGCATGGCGAGAGGCGGCCTTAGTGCCGGGCAAGATAACGCAAGACACGCGCACGATACAGCGGCGGAGCGATCCGGCGCGGGTTGTGTTTGTAACGGTAGATCCGGTCACTGGATCGGTCCATGCGCTTGGCCAGGATGCTGTGTTCCCGATGAGAAAGACTCCCATCCGCCAGGAAGTGTCGCCGGAGTTGACGTACCTGGCGCTGGTCCTGATAGAGCGTTTCGGCCTCACGGGGGGTAATCTGGCCGCTGGTAATGCCGTGCTTGATGCGCTGCGTCTGCTGGCGCTGGCGATCCATAAGGGTGGCGGCACTGGCGGTTTGCGAAAAAAACAAAAGACCGGTAACGAAAATGGTGGCAATGATGATCGGCTGTTTTTTCATGATTTGTCCTCCTTTTCGGGTTGGTTTTGACAGGTAAGACGTGTCGGGAGGCGGTTTGGTCGACATGGGCCGGTAAAAAGAAGCGCCCAGGGAGGGCTGGTGCAATAGAAAAGGACGGCTTCGTCAGAAACCGCCCTCTGGTTAGGTCTTTAAGGAGGAATGTCGGACTTTCGTCCATCCTGAGTACAACAATAAGATGGATAATAAGATGGTCAACCCCTTTGATGGCAAATCGTCAGTTTCGATGGCGTATTGTTTCAGGGAAGGCGCTTTGCGGCGGCGTGGGTCAGCACACCATGGAAAAGGCGTACGTCGGGAAGGGCAAGTGGCTGTGGAGCGTTAGAGATGGCACGGGACGGGCATCATGAAAAATGGTGTGTTGCAGTATTTCAATGCGTTTGAGGCTTTCATGAAAGCCCATACCGATATATTTGAGATAGGCTTCCTTGGCGGTCCACCGCAGAAACAATTCACGGTTGTCTTTGTTTTGCAGGTCATCCATCTCGCGGCCGGAAAATGCGGTCTGCAGAATCGTGCTCCAGCTGTCAGGGCGGATTTTCTCCAGATCCAACCCCAGCACCCGGGCCGGGGTGAGACCTAACCCCGCCACGGCATAATCCCAGGAATGGGAAATGGAGAGCGGCAGGGACGGATTGCTGGTGAAATAGGGGGCGCCTTTGGTGCGGTAGGCGATCCGGGTGCTGTCAAGCGGTGGCTGTGCGATTAGAAATTGCCGGGCCAGTTGTTTGGCGGCATACCGCCCTGCAATCCATTCCACCTGTTTTTTCAGGGCTTTAAATCCGTTGACAATGCCAATTTCATCCGACCCTAAAAAGGATTCGCAAAAAGCGTCCTTATCAAATGCCAACGGCGGTGCCGTTCGAAAGGAAGGGCCAACTGAAATGGCCAGACACCTCTCCAGCAGGCGTGGTATCGAAACGAACGCCAGGCGGTATCCCGGCACAGGGCGACGGATGCATATCAGGGCAGCGGGATCCAGCCGGAGGCTGAGCGGGGGGGCAGAAAATGTCATGATCCATAACCGGCATGCTGCCGACAGGCCGGGACGGCGTCACCGCCCGATCGGCAGCCAATGACAGGCATTACGAAGCGCGCCGGACACCCCCCTTGGTTTGCAATGCATCCAGTATCTGGTTCTCCTCAGCCAGGTGGTCGACCTGGACCATTTCAAAGTCGTCGATGGCGATATGCAGCAAGCCTTCGGTGTCCACCAGGCGAAGCTGGTAGGTGTTGGTTTCCTCCCCCTGGGACGTTTTTTCGGTGATGCACAGATAGGGTGTCCCTTTTTGCAACGGTTGATAGAAGCGCATCCGTCCGATGGTATAGGGCAGCACGATGATATTGGTGCTCATCACTTCGAGCATGCCGCCGGTCTGGAACATGGCATCCACGATGGCGACATCCGTGATGAATTCCGGCCGCGGACAATCCGCAAAGAAGGGTTTGTCGCTGCGGTTGACGATGCGGGATATCAAACGGTGCGGTTCAAATGAGAGGATATCCTCGACGGTCCGGAAAAGACCATCCATAAAGAGCCGGGACGGATGGTAGAGCAGATCCTGGACATTGCCTTCATAGTCCACCGGAATGAACGCGGGCAGGGGGATATGTTTCGCCGGCACAGGTTCGGGGCCGAAGTGGTAAGTCCCTTGATAGTGCAGCGTGGGCTGCCCCATGACGGCGCCCTTGGGATTGCGGAACTGGGAGGTGATGCGACCGTTTACGGTGGTTGCCGCTGGACTCCGGCGGGTGGCTTCCACAAGTATTTCTTTGGGACGCTTTTTGAGAATTTTGATGCCGTAGGGAATCGAAAAATTCCGCAGCTCTTGGAGGACCGTGTCCGGCGGTGCCAGATGGGCAGCGGCTTCCGCCATGGCTTCGATACCGGTGGCGCCGAGAAAAATCGGGATGTCTTCCCGGCTGTGATCCAGCAGGAAAAGATCGCGTTTCAGGTCGAGAATGCGACGGAAGGTTCTGGCATTGTCGGATTCCCTGGCCACCTGATCGAGAAAGGGTGCGATGGCAACCGACGGCATGGCATCTTCGGCCGTCATTAGCCCATCGGTATCAAAGGCATGGTCGATTCCCGAAAACACCGCTTCGACGGTGGTCGTGTCTGCCAGTTCACGCATGAAGTGGGCCACACCGTCGTTCAGGGGCAGGAAGGTCAGCCCCCGTTCTTTGAGAACCGTGTTGACCGTTTCGTTGGTGGCCATACCGGCCCCTTCCCAGGCGGTCCAGTCGAAGATTTTGACAATCGTATCGGGGTGGGTCATCCCATACTGCTGGAGCATTTTCCCGATCATGTCATTGGCGGCCGTATAGTCCACCTGCCCCTCGTTGCCTAAACGGGCGGTGACCGAAGAGAAGGTCATCAGGTAGCGCGGCGTATGGTCACCCAAGGCCGCCAGCACATTCAGAAGCCCTGTCACCTTGGTGTCGAACACCCGGTGAAAAGAAGCCATGGTCTTCTTGGGAATGAACTGACTCTCTTCGAGGCCGGCGGCATGCAGCACCCCGTCCAGCGGACCGGCGGTGGCCATAGCGGAAGCAACGGTTTCGGCATCGGTGACATCAACGGGATGATAGGTGACTGTCGCGCCCAAGGACCGCAGGGCATCGAGATTGGCAATGGACGCGCGCGCGCTGAGGGTTCGGTTGAGGGCCTGCTTGATGGTGATGGGTTTGGCATCCGGCATGGTTGTTTTCAGCTTCGCCATGATAGCCGCCGCGTCGATGGCGGGATCGGCCAAAGCCGGGTCAAGGTCGTCGAGGTTGCTGCGTCCCAGGATGACCAGCTTGATTTTGACGGACGCGACCAGCGCTTTCAGGATTTCGAAGGTGATCCCGCGCGCACCGCCGGTCACCAGGAGGGTGTCCCCCTCATGGATGAAGCGCGCGTTTTCTGCCGGAATCCGGGGTACCAGTTGCAACACATATTTTTTCCCGTTGGCATACCCGCATTCCACTCGCGGGTCGCCGGAAAGCACTTCGTCAAGGAATGTTTCCGCGCGTTCTTCCATATCCACGAGAGGGTCTGCGGCAGCAAAATCAACGACTTTAACGCGGGTATCGGCGAGTTCTTTGTTCACTGTTTTCAACATGCCGGCCAGGCCCGCCATGAGGGGATCGATGGCACCGCCGTTTTCCCAGTAAGGGAAAATCGTCGAGTGCATCGACGGCATGGCGATAAAGGTCCCCGGGCGGTTGAGCTGGTCGAAAAGCCCCTGGATCAGGATGAAGAAGGATTTCAGGCCGCCATTGATGCGATGCTGGTCCATGGCGTCGGCGTCAGGGTAGCGCTCCAGCGGGATCAGGTGAATGACACCGTCGATCCGATCACCGGTTTCCTGGAGATGGGTCAAGACCGTTTTTACATTTTGGAGATTTTGCCAGTTGCAGGGAATGTCCGCGCCCTCGCCGCTACCGGCAATGATGACCCGTCCCCCTCGTGAAGCAACTTTCTCCGCCATGATGGCCGCATAACGGTCGCCTCCCGACGTGATCAAAATTGTTTGACCCGTCATCGGTGGCGCTGTGGCCGGCGCTGCAGCGACCGCTGCCGTGGTGATAATCAGGCGTTTGACCGGACCGTCTATCGGAACAGCGTCGGCGGCTGTCGGCTCTGATATTTCATCGGCCGGCGTGGTTGCCGGGGCTTCAGTGGCCGTATTTCCGCTCGGGATCTGGCGTCCGAGGTAGTCGGCCAGTTTGACGATGGTGTTGAGATCGCGCA
>JAHLLS010000035.1 GCA_020444045.1 Deltaproteobacteria bacterium | reverse complement strand
ACGGTTTTCAGAGCGATGCGGATGAGCAGAGCGCCGAACAAGGCAATCATGCTCCCCACGAACAACGGCAGCAGGGCCGGGGAGACATACCAGACATTTTGTACGCCCCCATAGGAGTCCTTCATAGGCATCTGCAGGGCCTGGCTGATAACCCAGAGGCCGAAGAGCATGATAATGCTGCCCGAGAAGATGTCTGCTTTGCGGAGTTTCTCCTTGTCCATCATGATGAACGATCCTTACATCAGCTGGAGTGAACCCTCTGGGTCCCGGCCGAACGGTTCCAGAGGGCTGGTGCAGACGCCTGCTTTACCCGCAGGCGTCTGTATGAATAGACAAGAATTACGGCTTGGGAATCCCAAGGCTTGCGGGATCCACGGTGGCGGCACCCAGCTCCCACAAGGTCCAGGCAAAATTCGATTCCAGGGCATCAAAAACCGCCTTGGACTCGGCGCCGGTTTTACCCGAGAGCAGGTAGTAGTTTTCCTTGGCCCAGGTTTTGACCTTGTCGGTAGCCATGGCTTTGGTGAATGCATCGACGAGAACCGCTTTGGCTTCGGCCGGCGCATCGGCCGGGACGGCAAAACCGATGGCCTGAGAGATGGGCAGGTATTCAGACAACCCGGGATAGGCGTCGAAAGAGCTGGGGATTTGGCCCAAACCCTCGACCTCGAAGGCATCCGGGATCAGCATGCCCAGGGCGCGCAGCTTGCCGCCCCTCAGGAGCTGCTGCTGTTCCGCCAGAGAGGTGACCACGACGGAAACTTCGCCGGTCATGGCGGCATTCTGGGCCGGCGCTGAGCCTTTGTAGGGGATGAAGTTAAACTTGGCGCCGGAACCCTTCTCGACGGCCAGTAGGTTCAGATGGTGGATCGAGCCTGCCCCGCTGGCGGCGGCCTTGATGCTTTTAGGATTGGCTTTGGCCGCTTCGATCAGGTCTTGGAGGGTTTTGTAAGGGGTGTCCGGGGTGACCGAGATGACATCCGGAGACCCCCCCACGATGAAGGTGTTCCACACGTCGAACTTCTTGTCCCAGCCGCCCTGCACGCCGGCCGTGACGTTGGATTCGGACAGGCCGCAGAGGGTATAGCCGTCATGGGGTTGGCTGTATGCGTAGCTCATTCCTACGGAGCCCGCCACGCCACCGGTTTTGTTGATGACGTTGATGTTTACGCCGATAAATTTGGCCATTTCCGCCATGATGATGCGATTGCAGGTGTCGGTGCCCCCGCCCGCGCCCCAGACCACGACGTCGGTAATGTTGCGTTTGGGATAGCCTTTTGCGGCATACGCACCGGCCGCCACGGCGACCGCCATAAGTACAACCATACTAATGAGTAGAAGTTTTTTCATTGCCCTTTCCTCCTCCTTGCGAATTGTGGTTGGTGATGGTGTCCTGCAACAAACGAAGCGCAGAGCGTTGCCGAATGAGCCGGCTGTTTGCCCCTGGCCGGCGGCCCGGCAAACGGAAACGATCGGGTTGCATCCAGTGAGGTCTATCCCCCCTTTCATCCTATGGGTTGTCGGCCTTTGGGTATCGTCACGTTCTTTGACGCATCAAACCGGCCGAAGTTTTGCGGCGTCCCGCATGAGTGCCGTTGCGGATTTTTTAAAATGGTTGCGCATCAAAGTTTCCGCCGCTTCGGGATCCCTGTCGCTGATGGCTTCGATCACCGCCAGATGCTCACCCAGCGTTTCGTTGGGCGATCGCACCAGGCCTTCCGAAGAAACCACCTGATAACTGAAACTGATGATATTGTAGGTCTCCAGGATGCTGCGCAGGAACTCCTTGGCGCCGATCTGGATGACAAAGGTGTGGAACCGGCGATCCTCCTGGGAGTAGCTGCGGTAGTCCGTGGTCCCGGGCGCGTTTATAAACGGCTGGAAAAATGACTTTAATTGGTCGATCTGGGGGTCGGTAATGTGGGTGGCTGCCCGACGGGCAGCCAATCCTTCGAGAACCTCGCGCAATTCAAATATGGAAATCATTTCCTGCTTTTTAAACAGGCGTACGAAAAACCCACGCCGGGGCTGCGATTCCACCAGCTTTTCATGTTCCAGAAACTTCAAGGCCGCCACCAGCGGTGTACGGCTGATGCCCAGGTCCTGGGCCAGCTTTTCCTGGCGGATCTTTTCGCCGGGCAGCAGTTTACGTTCCATGATCATGGTCTTGAGGATCTGATAGACCTTCTGGTCCAGGTTGGCGTGCGCGGCTCCCAGGTTTTGCATGCATCCTCGCTGTCAGGCGGTTGGCGAAAAAAATGGGTTGACAATACTGTTAGAATTGAATTTTGAATTTTGAATTCAAAATTCAGTAAGCGATTCAAAAGCGACTGTCAAGCACAAAATGATGCCGGCTTGACGGGAATTTATCCATGGGAACCTTTGCCGCAGGTGATTGGCAAAGCGGCCTGTACAACACCCCGCCCGATTTGCTACACAACAGGGCAGTGGCTGGTGAACATCGACTAGGTGATGACAGGAAAAGGAGATGGGCATGGAATATCGACGACTGGGACGATCCGGGTTGAACGTGTCCTCGCTGGTGCTGGGCACCATGAATTTCGGCAACCCCACCGCAAAGGACGAGGCTTGCCGAATGGTCGATAGCGCCATCGATGCCGGCATCAATCTGATTGATTGCGCCGATATCTACAACAAAGGTGAGGCCGAACGCATCCTGGGGGAGGCGCTCAAACACAATGGACGCCGCCGGGATATTCTGCTGACCTCCAAGTGCTACAACCGCATGGGGCCCGGCCCCAACGACCAGGGCAACTCGCGCCACCACATCATCGAAGCCTGCGAGCGCAGTTTAAAACAGTTGCAGACGGACATCATCGATATTTATTTCCTGCACCGGACGGATTTTAATGTTCCCCAGGAAGAATCCTTGGCCGCCCTGGATCAATTGCGCCGTGACGGCAAGATCCGCTATATCGCCTGCTCCACTCACCCGGCCTGGCGCACGGTGGAAGCCATGCATCTGGCCGACCGCTATGGATACCCCAAGATCGTGTGCGAACAGCCGCCCTACAACCTGCTTGATCGGCGTGTCGAAAACGAAATCCTGCCCATGTGCCAGGCTTACGATATCGGTGTGCTCGCCTGGGCGCCGCTGGCGCACGGTGTGTTGACCGGGAAATACACCCAGGCCGAGGAATTGCCCGAGGGCAGCCGGGGAACCTTGCGAAGTGTCTTTCGCGAACGCATCACCGCGCAAGGGGTTGCCGTTGGCCGTCGTTTTGCCGAACGGGCGGAAGCCAAGGGGTGCACGGCCGCCCAGCTGGCGGTGGCCTGGGTACTGCACCAGCCCGGCATCACCAGCACCATCATTGGACCCCGCAACCTTGAGCAGCTGGAGAGCCTGCTGCCGGAGGCCGATGTTCAACTGGACGTGGCCGATCTGGCGTTCTGTGACGACTTGGTGTTGCCGGGGCGCTATGTGACCAGTTTTTTCAATACGGCCGCCTGGATGAAATCCAAAGGCGTTTAGAATTGATCCAGAAAACGCGTCTTGAATCCGATGGCGGCGTTGGCGTGCGATGAAAAATGCTCACATACGGGCGTGTATGCTCCGCTTTTTCATCTCCCGCCGCCTTGCCCTCGAATCCAATCCAAGCTTTCTGGATCAATTCGATCCTGTTCAAAAAAAGATCCGCAATTTTATCGATTTCGAAACTATCACGGGGAGAAAAATATGGCGGTTTTCATTACCGGCGGACATGGGCATATCGGCTCCTGGGCGGCCAAATATCTGATCGGCGAAGGGGAAGAGGTTATTCTTTTCGATACGAACCCGGTTGTGCCGGACTGTTTGAAACCGGTGGCCGGCAAATTGCGCTTTATTCAGGGCAGTGTGATGGATTTCCCCCAGATGGCGGATGTCTTCCGGCGCTATCGGGACGACATCGACGGGATTATTCACACGGTCGGGGTCATGGGGGAACTGGTTCTGGAAAACCCCTACGGCAATGTCAATCTCAATATCGCCGGTACGCACAACGTGCTGGAAATCGCCCGGCAATTCGATATTCCCAAGGTGGTCTACACCAGCACCGGCGCGGTGTATGGCGCGGTGTCCGGCATCATTGCCGAAGACGCCGCACCAGTCAATCCTTCCGATCTCTATGGGGCCACCAAAGCCTCCTGCGAGTTCCTGGGGCGACAATATGCCCAGGCCTTCGGCTTCGACTTCCGGATCGCCCGGGTCTATTTCTGTTACGGGGCAGGGAAGCTGCCTTCGCGCTTCATCCGGCTCTACCGCCTGGCTTTCGGTGCCCTGGAGGGGTTGTCAGGGCTTGAAATGGACCGCGGCGCCGATCAGCAGCTGGATTTTGTCTATGTAGAAGACGCGGGCCGCGGCACGGCGCTTTTGTATCAGGCCGAAAATCCGCCCCACAGCGTTTACAATATCGCCACCGGGGTCCCTACCACCGTGGGCCGCATCGCCGAACTGGCCCAGCACTATTCGCCCTTCGATGTTGCCGTGACGTTGGGGCAGGGCGCCCTGATGAAGCGTTGCGAGGCGCTGGACATCACCCGTGCCAGAGAAGAATTGGGATTCGAGCCCCGGTATGACGTGGAGGCCGGCATTCGTCAGTACGCAGCCTGGATGCAGGCGCAGGGATTTCAGCCATAGGCGTCGCCGTGGTGGTCCCTTTATGTCGTGCGCCGGGTGGTGACCGGCCGGGAATCGATCTTGATCAATTGCCGGCGTCGGACTATAGAAAACGCTTTCGAGCGCCTGGGCTGAGATGAAGGAGGACGACCCGTTGCCTTTCGAATTGTTATACGGATATTGCCACTGCTTCGGTAAAACCACCTACCGGCACGGTTTGGCCGCTTCGGAAGCCGAGGCCCGCCGGTGGGTGGCGGCGGGCCGCAGCGATGATCGGCGTCCGGTGCCGCCCGGCAGTGATCCGGTGTGGACCTGTCCGGTCACAGGCTGCCCGGGGCATGTTCAGCGGCCCTGGTTCGCCTACCGCCCGGTAGCCGGCGAAGAGGACCCCTTCCAATGAAACTCCCGCATCCGTTTTTGGCCGGCGCTGTTTTGACGGTGAGCCATTTTATCGCCAGCCTTTCAATCATCCCGCTGACCCTCCGCGTCGGGGAAGCACTGGCCGACGGGGCGGCCGACTCTTTTTTATATGGTCTGCTGACGGTGGCTACGAAATGGCTCTATTTCCCGATACTGGCCATGGCACTCTATCCGCGCCACTGGTTTCCCGGAAATCTGATTGCCATCCCCATCGCCGTCAACAGCCTGTTGTGGGGAGGGGTTTTCGTGCTGGGGTTGGTGGGTGGGCGTTATTGGCAAACACGGCGCAGACGATAAGATTCCGGCCGTCGGTCGGTGTTCCTCCCGGCGGCTTTCATCATTTTGGTATTTTTTGAAGATTTTTGACCCGGGAGGCACACGATGCTGCATCACATTGTTCTGATGAAATTCAAACCCGACACCAGCGAAGAAGACGTGGATCGTTTGGCGGCCATGCTCGACGCCCTGCCGGGCACGATCATCGAAATCCAGACTTACGAGTTCGGCCGTGACATCGCGCGCTCGGAGCGGTCCTATGATTTTGCGCTGGTATCGGGCTTTGCCAATATGGAAGCCATGCAGCGCTATCAGGTCCATCCCGACCACCAGAAAGTGGTGGCCCATATCCGGGCAATCTGCGACGATATCCGGGCCGTTGATTTCAACTCGAGCTATACACCTCCCGAAAAGCTGGCCGACCCGGCCCTCTTTGACGGGTTTAAAATGCCCTGAGCCGGCTTGGACCGGAATGGCTACGGGACGATGGGGCGTTCGGGACGGAGGGGGTCTGTGACGGATTCCCCGCGCTGGCGCCGGGCCACACCCGCACGGATTAACTGATGCGCCCGCGCATCCAGCGGATAGGCGAAAGCCACTCCTAAGGCCACGATGCTGCATAGGCAGGGCACCAGGGCATACAAGATCCGCAGGGTCAGCACCACGTTTTCGGGCTGGTCCCGATTCGGTTCGTAGCCGGCACTTCCCATGAATGCCAGGGCCGTGCCGACGCCGATGGCGGCCGCCAGCTTTTTCGCAACGGACCAGATCCCGATATACAGGCCCTCCCGCCGCGATCCCGTCAGCAGCTCATCGTAATCGATGACATCCGCCTGAATGGCGGACGGCAGCGCCAGGGTCGCCCCGAAGCCCAGTCCGGAACCGACCACCAGTACCCCGTAGATCCATTCATCGCCCGCACCCAGGAAAAAAACACCTAGAAAGACTCCCGTATTGATGGCCATGGAAAGCAGCCAGGCCGGCTTTTTGCCATATCGATTCGCATACTTGATCCAGGCCGGCAGGAACAGAATGCCCGTCACGAAATAGAGGATCAGAAACAGATCGGCCCGCGGGGACTGCAGGACATATTCGACATAGTAAAGAATCAGGGTGGCGGGCAGGTTGCTGCCGATGGCACTGATGGTGTAAGCCGTCAGCAGGATCATGAAGGGTCGGTTGGCGCCGATGCTGCGCCAGCCCTTCAGGGTCGGTGAGGCTGCGGCAGCGCGCGGAAGGACTTTGGGCTCCCGGATGCGATAGGTGCACCAGACGCAGGTGCCAATGATCAGCGGCGCATAGCAGACCGCCAGCCAGAAAAATTTTCGGCGCTCGCCGTCCGGGGAGGCTCCGGTTGCGAAAGTGGCCCCAATGACCGCAGGCGAGATGGCAGCGAAAAGGGTGCCGGCGATCAGCAGCCCATCCCGCACGGCAAAGAGGGAGGTGCGTTCATTGTAATCAAAAGTGAGTTCCGGTCCCAGCGATTCGTAGGGAACCGTAACGATCGTCCAGCAGAGAAACAGGACGAAGAGCCACACGCCGAACCAGACCGTGTGGTTTTCGCTGGGATTGCCCGGCGGCGTAAACAGCATATACATGGCGAGCGCGACAGCGCACCCGCCGAGCAGCACATAGGGGCGCCGGCGCCCGAAGCGGGTGCGGGTATGATCGGAGAGCACCCCGATCAGGGGATCCGACACCGCATCGAAGACCCTGACGGCCAGGAGAATAACCCCCATGACAGCGATGTCGATACCCACAACATCGCTGTAGAACTTGGGGATGTAGACATAGACCGGAATGCCCACCACGGCCAGGGCAAAGGCCGGCAGGCCGTAGGCCGTTTTCGTCGACCAGGGGAGGCGGTTCGGATTCATTGGCGTCCCAGCAAGGCATCACGGAAATCGGTGTCGATGGGGTCCGTCCCGAGCCAGATGGCGAAGACAGCGGCGGCGAAATCATCGCCCGCGATACGTCCCAGGGGCGTGCCGTTGAGTGACAATTCGGTGCCATCGCCGGGCCGGTAGGTCAGGGCATAGCGATCACCGGGTTGAACGTCGCGATAAAGGGCATTGAACTGTTCGAGGCGCGCGGAAAGCGTGGCCAGTGTGTCAGCGGTCACATTGTCGGCGATCTTCTGGCGTGTGGCATCGGCAAAATCCGACGCGCTGATGGCGTGAAAGTATTCGAGCTCCAGCCGGCGCGGTGTGGGGCCCAGGGCCTGGCGGGCGTCTTCCTGCGGGAGGAGGTAAAAGGCGCCGACATAGGCTTTGATGAAAACGAGATAGCGCAAGAGACCGCTGCCGCGAAGATGGAGTTCGTTATCTTCCACCTGGTATGTTTCGGCGAAGGTGACACCCTCCACGGTCACGGCATGGGCGCTGGGCGCGGCGACGAACAGGAGCAGGGCAAGTGTGGTGATAACCAATACGCGTTTGGACATGGGCATATCCTTCTGTGGTGTTGAACTGTTTTGTGAACATAAGGCCGCCGTTCCTTTTGACAAGGTCCAGGCGGTTGCGCCTTGTCCATCACGGCCTCATCGACGGTATTGCACAATGCCCTGCAATGCTTAAGATCCCTTCAATAAACAACGCCTTGATCGGTCTGTGCCCCGTTTTTCCGATGTGACCACGTCATGGCGGATCTCTTCAGCTTTGCACCGATTCCAGAAGGAAGCCCCGATGCTGAGTCTCAAAGAAATCATCGATGTTACCTGCACCCCTTCCGAAGCCTTCGACTACCTGGTGGATTTTACCCACATTGAACGGTGGGATCCCAGCGTGTTGACCGCCCACCAGCTCACGGAGGGCTTGCCCCAGGTGGGCACGCAATTCAGGCTGCGGCTCCTGTTTGGCGGCCGGCCGGTTCCGATGGATTATCGGATCACGGAAATGGCCTCTCCCCGGCGACTTGTTCTGCAGGGGACCGGCGCATCCTTCCGCGCGGAAGACCGGATCACCTTCGAACCGCAAGGTGAGGGCACCCGGATCCACTACGAAGCCGATATTGTTTTCGCGGATGGGTGGGGACGGAAACTCGCGCCGCTGGTAGCGCCCCTGGTGCGCCGCAGCGGCCGCCGGGCGGTGCAGCATTTGCAGCAGGAACTCTCCGGTGGTGGGCCATTGCCGCGCCTGACCCTGGCAACGCGCATGGCGGACCAGGCCATCCTTCCGGGGCTGATCGGTTTTACCCGGCTGGGATACCGGCTGGGGAAACACCGCTGGCCGCTTCCCCGGCGGGCGCTGAACGGGCGGACCGTCGTCCTGACCGGCGTGACATCGGGCATCGGGCGCGCGGCCGCCTTCCAGCTGGTCCGGCTGGGGGCCGATCTGGTTCTGGTGGGCCGCAACCGGGAAAAAACCGAACAGGTGGGCCGTGCGCTGCGGACGGCGGGCGGTTCCGGCAAGGTGGCCATCGAGATCGCCGATCTCAGCCTGATGGCCGACACGCGCGCGCTGGCAACGCGCATCGTGAGCGATTATCCCGCCGTGCATGTGCTGATCAACAATGCCGGGGCCCTGTTCAACCAGCGTGAGACGACGGCCGAGGGGATCGAAAAAACTCTGGCCACCGATTTGCTGAGTCCCTTCCTGTTGACCGAAGGGCTGCGGCCGGCACTCGCCGCGGGCCGGCCGGCCCGTATTATAAACGTTTCCTCCGGCGGCATGTACACCCGCGGGATCGACCTGGACAACCTGGATTCCGCCCGGGGCGCCTACAACGGCGCCGAAGCCTATGCCCGGGCCAAGCGGGGGCTGGTGATGTTGACGGAGCTGTGGGCGGAAGAGCTGGCCGCCAGCGGTATCAGCGTCCATGCCATGCATCCCGGGTGGGTGGACACACCCGGCCTGCAGCAGTCGCTCACGGCCTTTCACCAGCAGATGCGCGCCTGGCTGCGCACCCCGGAAGAAGGCGCCGACACCATCACCTGGCTGGGGGCCGCGGCGGAAGCCGGGCGGACGTCCGGTCTCTTCTGGCGGGATCGTCTGCCCCGCGCCACGCACGTTTTTCCGGGAACCCGGGCCTCCGCCCAGGAAGGCCGGGCGCTGCGACGCCAACTGGAGCGCCTGTCCGGCGGAACCTCGTTTGCGTAGGTGTTTGTGACCGGTTCCGGTTATTTTCTCAGACGAACTTATTTCGATGCCGGCGGCAGGACACAGCGGTGATCAGCCTATCAGCGGGGTTCGTCGATCGCCGACAGGATTTGTTGCAAATTGGCGTTGCCCTCCCGGGTCAGCACCAGCTGGAGGTTCCCCAGGACCCGCTCGCGGAAACCCGCTTCGCAGCTTGACAGGTAGTAAACCCATTTGCGCTGGAAGCGGCGGTCGAAACCCAATTCAGCGACGGTCTCCCGGTTGGCCAGAAAACGCCGGCGCCACTCGGCCAGGGTCAGGGCGTAGTGATCGCCGATGTTCTCGGCGTGTTCCACCATCAGCCGGGAATGCCGGGTCATGGTCTGCGTCAGGACGGCCAGCGACGGCAGCAGTCCGCCGGGAAAGATGTGTTTCTGGATCCAATCCCGCTCTTTGCGGTAGCTGCCATAGCGCTGATCGGGGATCGTTATGGTCTGAAGGACGACAATGCCGTGCGGTGCCAGCAGGCGTTCCAGCGAACGGAAGAAGATGCTGTAAAAGGCGTGTCCTACAGCTTCCAGCATTTCGATGGATACGATCTTGTCGAATTGCCCTTTGACATGGCGGTAGTCCTTGAATTCGATCCGGATGCGGTCTTCCAGGCCGGCGGCTTTCACCCGTTCGCGGGCCAGCGTGTATTGTTCCCGGGAAACGGTAATCCCCGTGATGCGGCAGCCGGTCTGCCGCACCGCCGCGATGGCGAAGCCGCCCCAGCCGCAGCCGATCTCCAGCACGTGATCATTGGCGGACAGGCGAGCCTTGCGGATAAGGCGGGTGAATTTGTTTTGCTGCGCGGCTTCCAACGTTGCCTCGGCCGAGGGATAGACGGCGCAGGAATACGCCATGGAATCGTCCAGGAAGGTCTGGAAGAAGTCGTTGGACAGGTCGTAATGCCGGCGGATATTGCGGCGGCTGCCCCATAGGGTGTTGCGTTGCGCCACGTGGCGCAGCCACTCGATACCGCGGCTGGCGGCGGTGGTTTGAAAACGGCCGTCCCGGACGGTGTCCCGGTTGCGGATAAAAAACTGCACCACGGCAGTGACATCATCGCTATCCCATTCATCCTCCATGAACGCTTCCCCGAAACCGATGTCGCCGCCCATGACGACCCGCGAGAAAAATCGGTGATCATGGATCCGCATCGTGGCCTGCGGCAGCCCCCCCCCACCGCATCGAAAGGTTTTTCCGTCCGGCAGCGTCAGGTGCAGCGATCCTTCGCGAGTGCGCTGTAAATAAGCGAGCACCAGCTCCCGGCAACGGCGCTGAAGCAGCGTCGGCGGGTTGCGTTTGATGGTCATCGCGCTCTGGGGGACAGGCTTGGGGATGTAGGTCAACCCGCGCTGGAAGCGCAGCTTGAACGCTTCCCGGTAGATGCGCGGTATCGTCAGGTGCGGCATGATGGGGTGGCGCAGCACGGTCGTGAGGTGGGTGTAGGGGGTCAGGGCCACGGGCCGGCCCTGCAGGTGGGCCTGCAAAATGGGGCCCTCCTGGCGGTGCAGATCGATGCGAATGTCCAGTTCGCGCCGAATGTCGCCAAACGAAAACTGATAGCGCCCCGCGATGGTGTTGAAAGGCGAGACGTGGAAGGCTTTTTCGGCTTCGTAGCGGGCCGGATATTCCGATGCGTTGCCGTTGCGAGGCCCGAGGACATAAATATGCCGCTCGCCGAAGGTGTTGTTGACTTCGGCCACGTTGCCCAGCAGGCGCCCGTCCTTGTCGTAGCAGTAATACAGGTTGACCGGGTTGAAGATGTAGCCCAGATAACGGCAGGCGGTCACCATGACGATTTTGTCGATTTGCGCCGCCGGCAGCTGAGGGTCGACCAGCTCCAGCAGTTTTTGCCGGATCGGGCGATGGCTGCCATCGAGGTAGTCGCCGTCCCGCAGTGAGACGGGCCGTCGCCGGTTGTAGCCGAAAAGGGGGAGGCGACGGTCCAGCTGGTCTAACGCCGCCAGATCCAGGGCATAGACGTAAAGGCCGTATTTCAACTGGTGACGGGTCGGATGCAGGCGGCGATGTTCGACATGGCCGCGGTAGAGCAAGGGTGTCATAGCGTGATCCCAAATGATTCGGCCACCAGGGTTGCCGCGCGCACGGCGTCTTCATGGAAGCCGTATCCAAAATAGCTGCCGCAGTAGGACGTCCGATTGGCGCCGTTGAGCCGCGCCAGATCGGGTTGGGTTGTCAGACTGTCGAAGCTGAACATGGGGTGGGTATAGGTCAAGCGGGCGACGACGTGCGCATCGTCGATCTCCCGGCCCGGATTCAGGGTGACGAAATATTGCAGGCGGGTTTCCAGGCGCTGCAGGCGGTTCATGTGATAGGTCAGGGTGATCGGGGCCCGGCCGGAAGCCCCCGCCTCCCGGGTGTAGTTCCAGGAAGCCCAGGCCCGTCGGTTGCTGGGCATGAAGCCGGGGTCGGTGTGCAGGATGACCCGGTTGGTGCTGTAGCGCCAGGGTCCCAGCAGGCGCTGTTCGTCCGCTGTCGGGTCCTGGAGCAGTTGAAAGGCCTCGTCGGCGTGGGTGGCGATCACCACGTGATCGAGATGGCGCTGGCTGCCGTCCGAGAGGGAGAGTGTCACGGCATCCGCGTTGCGGCGGATGCTCCGTACCGGCGTATCCGCAATGATTTTGCCTTGAAATCGCTTTCGGAAGGCCTTGACATAGCTGTGGCTGCCGCCTTTGACAACATACCACTGGGGCTGGTCACTCACGGTCAGAAGACCATGATTGCTGAAAAAACGTGCAAACGTCGCCATGGGGAAATCGGCCACCTCTTCATCCGGCGACGACCAGATCGCCGCTGCCATGGGGAGGATGTACTGCTCGCGAAAACGGGAGCTGAAACGATAGGTTTCCAAAAACCGGCCCAGGGTCAATGATGCCAGGCCGCCGGATGCCAGTTCCCGGCGGGCCGTGCGGTTGAACCGCAGGATTTCCAGCAGCAGACGCAGATAGCCGATATCGAAAAGGTTGCGGCGTCGGGCAAACAAACTGTCGAAATCGCGGCTGGCATACTGGAAGCCCGTTCGTTCGCAAAAATAGCTGAAGGACATCTCACTGGCCTGGATGGGCACGTCCAACTGTTCGAGCAGGCGGTTGAAACGCGGGTAGGTCCGGTCGTTCAGGACGATAAACCCCGTGTCCACCGGGGTGCCGGCATCCGGTCCGGTGGGGATGGCGATGGTATGGGTATGGCCGCCGATGATGCTGTTTTTTTCGTAGAGCGTGACATGATGACGACGCTGCAGCAGATGGGCGGCGGTAATGCCGGCCACGCCGCCGCCGACGACCGCTAGGGTCAAAGGAGAGTCCGTCATTTGCGTGCTCCGTTCAGGATGGCGTTCGTGACAGGTGCCGGGTGGTCGTGGACAGAAATTATCGTAATTATTAGGTCTTGTTTGTCTTTTCGTCAACCCGTAAAACGCATCCGGCCGCCGATGTTCGCTTCCCGGCCGGCCCCGCCGGTATACACCGGCCTGTGCTTGAGCCGCTGTGACCAAATGTGCTATATGCTCCCATACAGGCGATGGTGGCGTGGTTATCGTTGACCGAGCCGTCGCGCCCGTTTCCTGACAGGCTTATCTGTAAGCCCTGCCATCAACCTGACAACAGCAGAGTGACTGCCGTGATGCCCATTCGATATGCCGGCCTGACCCGTCCGATCGGGATAATCCTCGCTTGTCTGATGATCGCCGCCTGCGCCCCCCGCGGCATGGCGCCCAGTGCCCCTCCTCCCGTCGCCACCACCGACAAGGCCCTGCAGGTCCAGGCCGAGACGGCGTACCAGAAGGGAGAACTGCTCACGGCCCTGGATTACTACCAGGTGCTGATCCAGAATTTTCCCGACAGCCCGTTGGCCCCCCAGGCGTTTTTGAAGATCGGCCGCATCCAGACCGCCCTCGATGACGACCGGGCGGCCCTTGACAGCTACCGACAGTTGTTGGCCCTCTATCCGCAGAGCGCAGAAGCCATGGACGCCCGCATCGAGATGCTGGGGGCGCTCCAACGGCTGGGGCGCAACCAGGAAATTCTTGATGCGGCGCCGGCTTTTGCCGATCAGGTCCAGGGCGACATCCGGCGGTTCCGTCTTTACACCATCCTGGGCGATGCCAATGCGGCCCTGGCCGTGTGGGATCAGGCCGTCTACTTCTATGATCTGGCGATGAGCTATGCGCCGGCAATTCATCGGGCAACACTCGAGGAGAAGATGAAGACGGCGGTTGCCATGCTTCAGGAGGATCAGATCGAGTTGCTGCTGGGGCAGATCCGTGATGAAACGGTCGTGGGCTACCTGTCCTTTCAGCAGGCGGCCAACATGGCCGGCGCATCAGCCTATGACGATGCCGTCTGGCTGTTGACCGTGTTCCTGGAGCGCTTTCCGGATCATGAATACGCGCCCCAGGCCCGGGCATTGGTGGAACAGCTGGCCGACAAGACGGCTTACGACCGGTATGCGTTAGGATGCCTGCTGCCCCTGTCCGGTCCCTACAAGCTTTTCGGCGCACGGGCGTTGGACGGAATCCAGCTGGCCTTCAGTGAAATCAACGCGATGCAGGAAGGCTTGCCGGTCCGGCTGGTGGTCAAGGATACCGGCTCGGATCCCAACCAGGCGGCCCGGGCCATGCAGTCTCTGGCTGACGCCAAGGTGGCGGCGGTGATCGGTCCCATCGCCACTGCTGAATCGGCGGCCGAAGTGGCCCAGGTGCGCCGTATTCCCATCATGACGATTTCCCAGCGGGAAGGCCTGACCGCGATCGGTGACAACGTTTTCCGCAATTTCATCACCCCTCGCATGCAGGCGGCGGTACTGTCTTCTTATATGCTGGAAACGCTGGGTAAACGCCGTTTTGCGGTGCTGTATCCCGATGAAACCTACGGACGCACCTTCCGTGATTTGTTCTGGGATGAAATCTACCAGCGTGGCGGTGAAATTGTGGCGCTGGAGGCTTATGATCCGGCCAAGACCGATTTCGAAGACGTGATCAAGAAACTGGTGGGGCGCTACTATGACCCACCGGAAGATCTCAAGGCCCTGCGCGAACCCCTGGATCTGTTAGGTCCGCTGACCGCGCTGCCCGGGTACCGGCCGCCGGTCGAGGAAGTGGTCGAGGAAAATGTTCCGGGCCGGCGGTCCCGCTCCGCGCGGCAGGATGACGACGCACCGCCCCCGATTGTGGATTTCGAGGCTATCCTGGTGCCGGATTCGCCCAAGATGCTGGGCCTGGTGGTCCCCCAACTGGTCTATCATGACGTTGTCAATGTGACCCTGTTGGGCACCAATTTGTGGTTTTCGGAGAAACTCCTGAAAGATGCCGGCGAATACGTTCAGGGAGCGGTGCTGCCCTCCGGTTTTTATCCCGCCAGCCAATCCCCCCGGGTGCAAACGTTTGTGGCCGCTTTCGAAGCGGTCTATGGCCGCGCGCCGGGGTTCATCGAAGCCATTGCCTACGATTCCGCCCGGATCATGCTGAACGCCATGCTGGATCCGAATGTCTGGCTGCGGGCCGGTATCCGGCATGCCCTGATGAAGGCCGTGCCCGTCGAAGGCGTCACCGGCAAGGTGACGTTCGATGGCAATGGTGAACCGATCAAAGACCTGGTTTTGCTGCAGATAGAGGGTAACGCGTTTATCGAGCTCGATCCGTCTCGCGCTCCGGTCAAGGGCCGTTCGGACGATATTCCCCCGGCCCCGCTGCCATAGATGCGGTTCAGGCCGTGTTTTTGAGGGAGCCCTGACCGGTGGCCTCGAGTACGGTGGACCAGAGCTTGCCCTTGGGGCTGACCTGTTTGCGCTGACGTGCCGACACCGCCATGGGCACATGCACGAAGTGGTTGTTCCAGTGGCCGACCAGCATCCGGGTTTTCCCGGTCATACCGGCATGGACGGCATCCCGCCCTAAAAATCCGCAGAAAACACTGTCGTTGGCGTTGGCCTGCAGGCTACGGATCATGTAGCTGGGGTCGATGTACTTGAGATTGATTTCAATGGCCTTTTCCCGGAAGTAGGCCTTGATGCGGTCGCGCAAGAACAGGCCCACATCATGCAGCTTGACGTTCCCGCTGGCATCCCGGGTCGTCTGTTCGTCCTCAAAGCACTCCTGCAGGGCACCTTCCGCGACAACAATGACAGCGTGGCCCCGCTGGTTCAGCCGTTCTTCCAGCTTTTGCAGCAAACCGCTGGGACCCTCCAGATCGATGGCGATTTCCGGTATCAGGACGAAATTGACGTCCTGTTTGGCCAGGGTGGCGGTGGCGGCGATAAAACCGGAATGCCGTCCCATGAGTTTGATCAGGCCGATGCCGTTCGGATAGCCCTCGGCTTCATTGTGGGCGCCGCGGATGGCCTGGGTCGCCACATCCACGGCCGTGTCGAACCCGAACGAGCGGGAGACCATGTGGATGTCATTGTCAATGGTCTTGGGGATGCCGATGACGCTGATTCTCAGCCCCCGCTCCAGGATGGCGTCGGCAATTCGGCCGGCGGCCTTGAGGGTGCCGTCGCCCCCCACCATGAAAAGAATCCCGATATTCATGCGGTCCATGGTGTCCACGATTTCGCCGATGTCCTGGGGCCCCCGCGACGAGCCCAGGATCGATCCCCCCCTGTCCTGGATATTGACCACCAGATCGGGGGTCAGGTCGATGACATCATGGCCGTACCGGGGGATAAACCCCTGGAGGCCGTATTTGATGCCGTAAATGTGGTGTACGCCATACCCGTAAGTGAGCTCCAGCACGATGGAGCGGATAATATCGTTCAGGCCGGGGCACAGGCCGCCGCAGGTCACCAGGGCGCAGCGCAGCTTGCTGGGGTCGAAATAGATGCGGCTGCGGGGGCCGGCCATTTCAAACGAGGGGAACGGCTTGTTTTCGCGGCACATCTTTTCCAGCCCGGAGGGGGTGACATCCACCAGCACCCGATCGTCGTCCGTGATGAAATGGGTTTCTTCGTCCCCGTTTTTCCACCCCTGAATAGGGGTCGGGATTTTGGCTTCGCCAAGTGCCGGAATGGTGGTGTCAATATGTCCAAAAAACATTGCTGCCTCTCGCAAGAATAGGGTTAAGGGGGCCTCATCACAGTCCGGCGATAGACGCGCGGGGCCGGGAAGACAGGCCCCCTCTAAGCTGGGATGCCTCCGCTCGGGTCGGTACAATCTGCATCGTATCCCGCCATTGTCAATATTTGACGCGAAAAAGCAAGTCGATCCTGCCGGCCGGATGGTGACCCCGATCCCGACCGGTGGTCATACAACAATGGTCGCAAAATGGCCTTGCGGCCAACGCCGTTGTTAGACATCGGCATGTTTTCGCTAAAGGTTTACCCGTTTTTGTCGAAAACCGTCGGTAATCGTTTCTGGTTAAAAAAGCCTTGACAAGCATTGTTGAATCATTTAAAGGTCCGTCGGCTTTCATATAGACTGAGATAGGGCCGGGGGCTGCAAATCCCGGCCTTTTTGATTTAAAATATCCCTAAGGAGGTGATACCCTTGCTTTGTACTACCGTTCGCAAAGATCAGGAATGTCCGTTCATGACCGCCAATGGATGCTCTTACAATGGCGGTATCTGTCATGAAACTGTGGAAGCGTGTGATGGCTGCGGCCGTAAGGTCGAATTTTCTACCGGCTGGTTCTGTAGCGCGTGTCCCGAACCGTCCACCAAATGGAAAGCCGGCCACTGCAACCTGGCCACGCATGTCAGCAAAGCGGCCTCGGCCAACCAGCAGAAAGTCAATCCGCTCAAGGCATCCAAACGCGCCCGCCGTTAAGCGGCCTGGCCGAATCGTGTAAAAAGACCCTCTCCGCATTGCGGGCAGGGTCTTTTTCGTTAGGCAGGAAGGTGATCGATGGCCACCATCTGGGTGCAGATGGCCAGGACCTCCACTGCCGTTCGCACGTCCTCGACCGAGGCAAAGGTTGGCGCGATGCGGATGTTGGTGTCGCGCGGGTCTTTTCGGAGCGGATAGGTGGCTCCCGCGGGAGTCAGCTTGACCCCCGCCTCGGCCGCCATTTTGACGATGGCCCGGGCACATCCCTCCGGTGCATCAAAGCTGACGAAATAGCCCCCTTCGGGGCGGGTCCACGACGCAATGCCCTTGCCGGCAAGCTCATGCGTCAGAATTTCCTGCACGGCCTGAAAGCGCGGCCGCACGATGGCGGCGTGTTTTTCCATATGGGCATGGATGCTGGCCAGGTCGCTGAAGAAACGGACGTGCCGCAGCTGATTGAGCTTGTCCGGACCGATGGTCTGGAAAAACAGGTGGTCCCGCACCCATGCCATATTGCGGGTGCTTCCGGCCATCATCGCCAGCCCGGCGCCGGGAAAGGTGATTTTGGACGTGGAGCCGAAAAGCAAGGGGCGATCCGGATTGTCGGCGGCCTTGCAGGTATCCAAAATCGAGCGCACGCGGGCCGGGCGTCCGCCAAAATAGTGGACGGCGTAGGCGTTGTCCCAGAAGATGCGGAAGTCCGCGGCCCGGGTGGTCATGCGCGCCAGGCGGTCGACCGTGTCGTCCGAATAGACCGCGCCAGTGGGATTGCTGTATAGGGGCACACACCAGATTCCTTTGATCGACGCATCCCGGGCTGCCAGGGATTCCACGGCGTCCATGTCGGGGCCGTCGGCGGTCATGGCCACCGGCAGCATCTCGATGCCCAGTTGCTCGCAGATGGCAAAATGGCGATCATAGCCCGGGCTGGGGCAGATGAATTTTATTGCCGGCTGCCGGCTCCAGGGCGGGGCATCGCCTCCCACCCCATACTGCATGGTGCGCAAAAAGGTGTCGTACATCAGGTTGAGGCTGCTGTTGCCGCCGATGATGATTTCTTCCGGCGCCACGTTCATGTAGGCGGCAAAAAGCGTGCGGGCTTCCGGCAATCCTTCCAGGCCGCCGTAGTTCCGACAATCGATGCCCTCCGCGGAATGAAAATCATGGCTGGAAACCATTTCCAGCAATCCATTCGACAGATCGAGCTGTTCCGGTGAGGGTTTCCCGCGGGTGATATCCAGGGACAGTTTCCGATCGCAAATCGCGGTATAGCGCTGCATCAGATTGGTTCGCAGTTGTTGCAGGTCTTCCGGGGCTAACGCGTTGAGCTCGGTCATGGCCTGGTTTCCTCCTCAATGATGGTCTGCCCGATACCGTTATGGCGAATGTTTTCGCCTTATACCATCGCCTCTGCGCGGCATCAAGAGCGGTCGCTGAAGCGAAACTCAATTTTTCTTGCATTTCGGGTGGTGAGCGTTTAGACAAAACAGTTACGCATTAAATCAATCGCTGGCCGCCGTCGGTCCTGGACCCAAACGCATGCGCATATTTTCATCGATGATCAGCCGATTCAAATCTCCCGATACCAATGCGATTTCCGCCCACATCAGCCGGGCCGGAAAGTGGTCCTTTTACTTCTTCATCATTGGGGTCATTGCGGGGCTGGGTTCGATTGTTTTCCATTATCTCTGTTTGCTGGGAAGTCACTGGCTAATGGATTTCATGGCGGGGTATGTCCCCCCTTCGCCGGCTGGTGAACACCATCTGTGGGCGCCTACCGGCCGTCCCTTCAGTCGCTACATGCTGTTGTTTCTGCCGGCACTGGGAGGGCTTGTCAGCGGTTGGATTGTCTATACCTTTGCGCCGGAGGCGGAGGGACACGGGACGGATGCGGCCATTGACGCCTACCATCGCCACGGTGGTTTCATGCGAGGGCGGGTGCCGATTGTCAAAACCATTGCGTCGGCCATTACGCTGTCGAGCGGGGGCTCCGGCGGCCGCGAGGGGCCCATTGCCCAGATCGGGGCGGGGTTCGGGTCCTTTCTGGCCACGCGCTTGAAGCTTTCCGAACGGGAACGCCGTATTATGCTGGCGGCCGGGGTCAGTGCCGGCGTCGGCAGCATTTTCCGGGCGCCCCTGGCCGGGGCGCTTTTCGCCGCCGAAGTATTGTACCGGGATCCGGAATTCGAGTCGGAAGTCATCATCCCGGCCGGGATTTCTTCGGTGGTGGCGTATTGTCTTTTCTGTCTGGTATTCGGCTGGGGGTCTCTCTTCGAAACGCCGGACTTTCAATTCCAGAACCCGCTGGAGCTGGGCCCTTATCTCATTTTATCCCTGGTGCTGGTGGCCACCGGCATCTTTTACGTGAAATCGTTCTACGGGATTACCCATTTTTTTCAGAAAATCAAAATTCCCAATCACATCAAACCGGCAATCGGTGGCTTGTGCACAGGCCTGATCGGATTTTACTTCCCCCAGTGCCTGGCTTTTGGTTACGGATTCGCCCAACAGGCCCTGAACAATGAACTCACGGTGTCGTTTCTGCTGGCCCTGGCCATCGGCAAAGTCCTTACGACGTCGTTTTCCATCGGTTCCGGCGGCAGCGGCGGCGTTTTCGGTCCCTCGGTGGTGATCGGTGGGGCCATGGGCGGGGCCGTGGGGCGGGTGTTCCACGCCATCATGCCGGGCATTGTGGCCGAACCGGGGGCCTTCGTAGTGGTGGGTATGGCCGGGTTTTTTACGGCCGTCTCCAACACCCCCATTTCGACGATTATCTTCGTCAGTGAAATGACGGACTCCTACCAGCTGCTTTTGCCCAGCCTGCTGGTTTGCTCCGTGGCCTATCTTGCCTCCAAAAAATGGACAATCTACGAAAAACAGCCCCAGAATCGCATCGACTCGCCGGCCCACGCCGGGGAATTTTTTGTGGACATCCTGCAGACCTTCAAGGTCAAAGATCTGCTGCCGCGTGTCCGGAAGGTCAACCTGATCCCTCAAAACATGCTCTTTGTCGAGTTTAAACGCTATTTCGCCAAAACCAAGCAGCATTACTTCCCGGTGATGGATCAAAACGGACGGCTGAGCGGAATTTTTTCTAGTACGGATATCCGTGGCGTTCTTTTTTCATCGGAGATCGAAAATCTGGTGGTGATGGAAGACATCGCCACCAGCGATATCATCCTGACCACCCCGGAAGAAGATCTGAACACCGTGTTGCAGAAGTTTACGACGAAGAACATCGACAGCCTGCCGGTGGTGGAGCAGGACGATCATGGGATTTTGATCGGCATGCTGACGCGGCGTGAAGTGATTTCTTTCTACAACGAGCGCATTCAGGAGATGAAAGGCCGGACCTCGGAAGCCAACGCCTGACAGGCGTTGGCTTGTGTCGCATCTCCCGCAGATTCACTTTCGATCTATTAAAGGCGGTTTCGCATGTGAAACCGCCTTTAATATTGCACGTGAACAAGGAAGAGGCCGTGGGGCGGTGCCGTAGCTGGGGCCAGGCGGCGGTTGGCGGCCTTCATGAGTGCGGGAATGGCGTCGGCGTCCAGTTTGCCCATCCCCACGGCCACCAGTGTTCCCACGATATTGCGGACCATGTAGCGCAGAAAACCGTTGGCGCGGATGTCGAATTCCAGGTGGTCATCGTTGTGCTGCCAGGATGCCGCCATGACCTCCCGGACGGTCTGGTCGCGGGGGCTGCCGCTGCTTTCGAAGGATTTGAAGTCGTGCCGGCCCACCAGGTGACGGGTTCCCTGTGCCATGGCGGCCGCATCGAGAGGGCGATAAATCTGCCAGGCATACTGGCGGCCCACGGCTTGTTTGACCGGTCGGTTGCAGATCCGGTAACGATAAAGCTTCCAGCGGCTGTCGAACCGGGCGTGAAAATCAAGGGGGACTCCTTGGCAGGATCGCACCGCGATATCCCCGGGCAACAGGCCGTTCATGCCTTTCTGTAAATCGTCCGGCGAAAGGTGCGTGCGGCATTTGAAATGGGCGGTCTGTCCCAACGCATGGACACCGGCATCGGTGCGGCCGGAGCCGTGCAGGGTGACCACTTCCCGGGTCATCCGCTGCAGAACGCCTTCCAGCGTGCCCTGGATACTGGGCTGGTTGGGCTGGCGCTGCCATCCGCAGTATGCGCTGCCGTCATACTCGACAACCAGTTTGAAATTTTTTTCCGGCGGCAAGCCGGTTTTTTCAGGGGGTTCGTTCATGGCGTTATCCAAAGACCGTCAGAACGATCGCCAGAGAGATAATGGAAAGGGCCGTCGTGAGGACGATGGTTGCCGATGTCAGGCGGGTGTCACTTTTCAGCTGGGCGGCAAGGACATAGGTGGCTGGCGAGATGGGCAATGCAAAGTAGATCATGCCGATCTGCAGGTCGAGGCCGCCGACATCCATCCATCGCAGCAGCATCCAGCCCACGACGGGCAGGGCAACCAGTTTGAAGCACGCGCTCACCAGGGACAGTTTCCAATGGTCGCGGATGCCGCTCAGATCCAACGCCCCGCCGATCGACAAAAGGGCCAATGGCAGCGTCATGCCGGCCATCAATGCCAGGCCGTTATCTACAAAGGTTGGAAAGTAACCGACGGCACGAGAGTAGATCAGGCCGCCTAGACAGGCAAGGATTAATGGGTTGGAGATCATGGCTTTGGCGGTTTGGCGGATACGCCCGGCTCCGGTGGAATGTCCTTCCGCATACCAGGTCAGGGTCGTGACCGCCAAAATATTGTTCATGGGGATCAAAAACCCGATCAAAACCCCGAACGGCCTCACACCATCGTCGCCCAGGGCGCTCATGACGATCGCCATCCCAACATAGGTGTTGAACCGGTAACAGTTCTGGGAGAAGGTGCCCGCTTGAAACGCCGGCACTCGCCAGCAGATATAAGCCAGCGAACCCAGGTAGATGCATAAAATGGCCAGAACGACGGCCAGGTAGAAGAGTCCGTTGACCGTCGGAGAGGGTGGAGCCCCCCCGATTTTCCAAAAGAGAAGGGCCGGGAAAAAGATGAAATAGACCAGACGATCGGCGGTTCTCAGAAAGTCGGTGCTGGTCAGGCGACAGTGCTTGAGGGCCATCCCCATGACAATGAGGGCGAAAACGGGAAAAAGACTGTTCAGCACCATGGGGTTGCCGATCCTGTTGAAGGGCCTAATGTCCGGGGCATCTTCGTGTTCCCGGTCCATTGCGCCGGCCATGCTCGCGATAGGACCACAGGCACGGCCGCTTCGGCCGCGTGAAAGTGACGATAATAAATGGTGGCGATGTCCATGTGAGATCCATTTTCGGAAAAGGAATCGTGCGGCAATTGACGGCAAGAAGTATGCTGGTCACCGGGTGTTGTCAAGCAAAGAGTCCCTGTCCTCTTTTTAGCGCCCGCCACAGGGTATTGGTGCTTATCCCCAGTTTTTTGGCGGCCAGGGTTTTGTTGTTGCCGCATCGATGAAGGGTTTGGCGGATGAGGCTGCGCTTATGGGCTTCCATTTGTTCCGCCAGGGTGCGGGAATCGTTTTCTTCACCACGCTCACTTCCATCGGGAAAAAGCGTGGCGTCCTTTGCCATGGCCGGTTGCCGGAAAGAGGGGCCTTCGGGATCCCCATACTCTTCGAACAACTCGAGAAAAAGGCGCTCGTCGCTGCCGCGGCTGCCCAAAAGGATCAGGTAGCTTTCCATCACCGAGTTCAATTCCCTGATGTTGCCGGGCCAGTGATAGGATCGTATCCGTTCGAACATGGCCGAAGTGATGCACGACAATGGTTTTTTATACCGTTTCAGAAGCGGTGCCAGCAGCACCGGGATGTCCTGCAGGCGCCGGCGCAAAGGCGGGATGTTGAGCCGCAGGACCGCAAGCCGATAATACAAATCTTTTCGGAAACGCCCCGCCTGCACTTCCCGGCGCAGGTCCTTGTGGGTGGAACTGATGACGCGCACATCCACCGGCACAATCTTGTCGCCCCCCACCCGCATCACTTCCTTGTTTTCCAGAACGCGCAGGAACCGCACTTGAAGGCGGGGGGAGATATCGCCGATTTCGTCCAGAAAAATGGTGCCATGGTTGGCCAACTCGAATAACCCGATTTTCCCGCCCTTTTTGGCACCGGTGAAAGCGCCTTCCTCATGGCCGAAGAGCTCGCTTTCCAACAGTGCTTCCGGAAGAGCGGCGCAATTGATCGCCACGAAGGGCGCTTTTTTGCGACGGCTGATGTGATGCAGGGCATGGGAGAGAAACTCTTTGCCCGTGCCGGTTTCGCCGCAAATCAAAATGGCGGCTTCCGTTTGGGCGAATTTTTTCGCTTTGGCGATGAGGGTTCGCATGCCGGGACTTTCCGCATTGATATCCGCCATCGTGTGCCTGGCGATAAAGCCTCTGCGGTATATGCGCTCGCGCAATTTCCGATCGATATCCTGAATGGTGCGGCCCTCTCTCAGCAGACTGACAGCCCCGCTTACTCTGCCGTCGATAAGAATGGGAAGGCAGTTGACGACCAGTTCGTTATCCTGAATTTTGATAATGGCGTCGGTTTTTTTTGCGCCGGAAGTCAGAACATCGATCAGCCCCAGGGAATCCGTCAAAGCGGATACGGACTGGTCCTGATAGGGCCCCAGGTCCATTCCGAGCATGGATTCGGCGGTCTGGTTGTAAAAATTCAGGCGACCCAGAGCGTCCACACAAATCATGCCGTCGTCCATAATCTTGAAGATGGTCTGCAGGCGTTCGTGGTACTCCATCTCCCTGCGCCGTGCCCCCGCCAACGCCCGGGCTTGGCTCAAGGCCTCCCGCACGATCTGCCGGCCGGGCTCGATGATGACGCTGCGGGCCTGATGCCGGGCGGCGATTTTGCGGCTGACACCGCCGCCCACGATCACCGTGACCCCGCCGTCAATCGCTTTTACCACGCCTTCCTCCAGTTCTTGTTGACTGTTGAAGACGATCTGTTGGAGATTCATTTTCAAGACGTTCCGGATGATGTCGAACCCTTCCCGTTCGGTTGCGAAACTGGTGACGCCGATTTTGCTGCCTACGTTGTCCGCCTTTAAAATAGCGGTGACAATTTCGAGCATGCTGATGGGAATGTTGACCACCGGCTGGCCGATGCTTTTGGCGATCATGCCGCCGGTTCCGCCGTGCCCGATGATCACCTCATACCCCTCCTGGATAAGGGCCCTGGCCGTGGTGACCGCATCATCCAGACCTACAATGGTGGTGAACAGATCGTCGGTCTCCGGGTTGGCGTATTTTCTAACAATGTTGACCACTTCGAGAGAGTGGGAAACCAAGGCGAACCGATATTTTTTTTGGTGGTTGGGCATTGTCAGGGACCTCACGCCGATAGCGGGTATGGGGTGGTTGCCATTCATGCATCAGGGGTGGGATCCTTCACCCGTTGGAGATGCGGTTTTCAAAAGGACGGCTCGGCCGGATTGCAAGGGAGGGTATCCCTTCAATCGTCGGCCATGAAATGCTACAAGAATGACACTAATTTCAAATATGGCATATATTTATTCCATAATTGATATAATTTTAAAACCCTTAATTCGTTAAGGGTGCCCGTTTCAACATATTTGCCGGGCGTTTATCCGATTCTGGAGGTCGTGGCATGAAATTTGTTTGAATGCCTTGCAAAAACGCCTTTACGGGCTTCGGGCCTTGGTGCCATATGGGATGGATGGCGCTATAAAATATGGATTATCGCCAAATGCGTTGGTGGTTTTTTGGGATTCAAGGGGTCAAGGGTCCAAGGATTCGAGTGAAAGGCTTAGGCGTTGGGGAGAGCTGCGAATGCGGCAAAAATTGTATAGACACTGTTTGGATCTCTGTGCATTACCAAATTAAAAGGATCGGCAAGGCGCCGAAAAATTGCGGGGCAACAAACGCTTGAACCCTTGACCCCTTGAATCCACGAACCCTGTCTCCAACTAAATTGGCGTAGCGCCGAACAACTTTGATAACCCTTCGATGAGGAGAATGATTAACGAATGGATTTCCAACTGACCAAAGAGCAAAAGCAGATTGTCGCCTCCCTTGACGAAATCGGGAAAAACGTATTCGCCAAAAAGGCCGCCCGCTGGGATGAAAATCATGAATATCCATGGGAAAATATACACCAGCTGCGGGAGATGGGGGTGTTGGGGATGACGATTCCCAAAGCCTATGGCGGGCAGGAAAGCCCCCTTATCGACGCGGTTTTGGCCATTGAAACCACGGCCAAATACTGTGGCGTCACCGCGCGTGCCATCGTTGAAACCAATATCGGCGCGGTGGGTTGCGTCATGGCCTATGGCACTGACGCGCAACGCAAGCTCGTGGCTGAAAGGATTTTACAGGATGGGGACAAGCCGGCCATCGGCATGACCGAACCGGAAGCCGGCACGGCCTTGACTGATCTGGCCACCACTGCTGAGAAAAAAGGGGACAGCTATGTCGTCAACGGCACCAAACACTGGATCACCGGTGGCGGCATTTCGGTCACCAACCTGATTTTTGCGCGGTTTATTGAAGACGGCAAGGATCTGGGCATCGGCGGCATACTGGTGGATAAGGGGACCAAAGGGTTTACCTTCGGCACCGTGGAAAAAGCCATGGGCCTCAGGGGTATCCCGGAGACCGAACTGATTTTCAAGGACTGTGTTGTGCCGGCTGAAAATGTGGTCGTCCGGGGGGATGGCAACGAAGGGTTCAAAAAACTGATGTATGGCTACAATGGCCAGCGGGTGGGAGCCAGCGCCGTTGCCCTGGGGATCGCCCAGGGGGCCCACGATCTGGCGATCGACTACATGAAGAAACGGCACGCCTTTGGTCGTCCGATTTCGGAATTCCAGGGCCTTCAATGGATGATGGCCGATGCGGAAATGGAGCTCAACGCGGCCCGCCTGTTGATCTACAGGGCGGCCTGCAATGCCAGGGAACTGCCCAACAACGTCCGGCTGCCTTATATGGATGAAGCCTCCATGGCAAAAGCCTACACCGGACATGCGGCGCTGCATGTGGTCAGCGAAAGTCTCCAAATGTTCGGGGCCGCCGGATATGCGCAGTCCTTGCCGTTGGAGCGGATGTTCCGGGATGTGCGCATGTTCCAAATCGGTGGCGGTACCACCCAGGCGCAGAAGAACATGATTGCCAGGTCGATTTTCAACAAGAAATTCAGTTTGCGCAAGTAGAGGCGAGGCGCCCGAACGCGGCCCGCCTGCAGCGCGGTTTGATGCGGGCGCCTTACCGTTTTACCATTCGCTTTGGATAGGATCGGAAAAATATGGACAGCGAACCGCTGCTTAAAAACATGCGAATTCTCGATTTTACCCGGGTTCTATCCGGCCCTTTTGCGACGATGATGCTGGGGGACCTGGGCGCTGAGGTCATCAAGATCGAGCCGCCCAACGGGGATGAAAGCCGATTTTGGCCCCCCATCATGGAAAACGGCACCAGTGCGTATTTCCTGGCCCTAAACCGGAATAAACGATCCCTTGTGCTGAACCTCAAAGAAGACGGCGCCCAAAAAATCATACGGAAACTGGCGGCACAGTCGGACGTCGTGGTGGAGAACTTTACGCCGGGGGTGGCCGCCAAACTGGGGATCGATTACAAAAGTCTTAAAAAGGAAAACCCGGAAATCATTTACTGTGCCATTTCCGGCTTTGGTCAGGACGGGCCGTATCGGGATAAAAAAGCCTATGACCCCATCATCCAGGGCATGACCGGCTTGATGTCCATCACCGGTGAGCAGAATGGCCCGCCGGTTAAAATTGGCATTCCCGCGACGGATCTGACGGCCGCCTCGCACGCGGTTACGGCTATCCTGGCGGCCTATATATCCAGGTTGGAAACCGGCAAGGGGCAGTACATTGATGTGTCCCTGTATGACGGTGTCATCAGCTGGCTGACGATTATGGCGATGGATTATTTCGTAACGGGCAAACCACCGGAGCGCTGGGGGTTGGACCATATTCACCGTGTGCCCGCGCGCGCTTTCCTGGCGTCCGACAACCGCTGGGTCCAGGTGGCCGCCACCAGCGATCCCATGTATGCCAAGTTTTGCCGCCTTCTGGGGCTTGAAACGCTCGTCGATGATCCACGGTTTGCCACCAACAACGACCGGGTCCGGAATCGCGATGAGATCATGCCGCTGTTGGAGGCGAAAATGAAAGAAAAAACAAGTTCGGAGTGGCTGCAGCTGTTCGAGGCGGGCGGCATTCCCTGCGGCCCGATTCTCGATATCAGTGAAGTGTTCGCAGCCCCGCATATCAAGGCCCGTGACATGGTGTTTGACATGCCGCATCCCGTTGAAAGCCAAATCCCCCAGTTGGGGTTTCCGTATAAATTCTCAGATGCAGCCCCGACAGCAAGACTGCGGCCGCCGTTGTTGGGAGAACACGCGGAGATGATTCTCAGCCAGCAGTTGGGCATGGGCGAAGCGGAAATTCGAAAATTAATGGATGAAAAGGTGGTTATCGGGCCGGCGGATAAAGGGCGGGATTAGCGTAGTCGACCCGATAAGGCATCAGATCCTGTCGCAGGGGATATTGGCCAGGGCTTCTTCGAATTCCTGGTCCATGTCGTCGGTCATGCCTTCGATAGGATAATCCACACTGCAGGCCCGGCAGTGGAGGGTGACACGGCGTCAGGTGCGACGTATGGCAAGTGTGCGTCCACACCGGCGGCAAATCATTTTTGATGTATTCATATCAAACCTGCTTGATGAAAGAGATGGTTTCAAGGCCATCACAAGGCATGATGGCGCTGCGCGTTGACCATGGGCACGACTGACCTGTTGATGATCGTGCCCATTCCCCTTCTTCGAAATGCTCACCTGCAGATGACGATGCGGCCTGTTTTCAACTGTCGGCGTCCTGCCCTTGATTGCGATTCACGCAGATAAAAGCATGTCAATCCAAAGCGGCTTTTCTGACGGCACGGTTTAAGCCGCGCGATGGCCTTTGTCAAGAAGATAACCCACGTCGTACCAATCCTTGACCGTTGACAAAGGCGGCCGTTTCCTGCATGGAGCGTTTGTCAGCGTGGTCTTTTAGCGACCGTGCCATCGGATTCCGAAACAACCCTTCATGAAAGGATATGGTGTATGAAGGCACCTACCTGCAACGGCTTGCAAGCGGCCGGTATCGCCGCCGGTTTGAAGAAAAACGGCCAACCGGATTTGGGACTGATCTACTCCGAAACCACGGCCACGGCCGCTGCCGTGTTTACCCGCAACGTGGTCCAGGCCGCCCCGGTCATACTCGACCGGCAGCGCATTCAGTCCGGCCGCTGCCGGGCAATTGTGGTCAACAGCGGTAATGCCAACTGCTGCAACGGGGAAAACGGGATGCGGGACGCGATCGCCACAAGTGCCGCGGTAGCCCGGGCCCTGAATATCGCGGAAGACGAGGTGCTGGTAGCCTCCACCGGCGTGATCGGTCAACCCCTGCCCATCGAGCGGGTTACCGGCGCGGTACCGTCCCTGGTGGCCGACCTGGCCGAAGACGGTTTCGAGCGCCTGTCGGTGGCCATCATGACCACCGACACGGAACCAAAATGCCTTCACCGCCAGGGCCGCATCGGCGACCGGACCTTCAACCTTGTAGCCGTGGCCAAAGGCGCCGGGATGATCCGCCCCGACATGGCCACCATGCTCTGTTTTGCCGGCACCGATGCCGCCATCGACGCCGCGCTCTTGGATGCCATGCTGCGCCGGGCCGTGGATCAGTCTTTCAATCGCATCACCATCGACGGGGACACCAGCACCAACGACACGGCCATTCTCCTGGCCACTGGTTCGAGTGGCGCCGTCGTTGAAGATGCGGCCGCCCAGGCCGTGTTTCAGGCCCTGCTGGACGCCATGCTTCTCGATCTGGCCAAATGGCTGGTGCGGGACGGGGAGGGGGCCAATAAACTGGTGGAGGTGCGCGTGCAGGGGGCCGGGTCAGACGAAGACGCTCGACGCATTGCCGATACGGTGGCCAATTCGCCCCTGGTCAAAACCGCCCTCTTTGGTGAAGATGCCAACTGGGGCCGCATCCTGGGGGCCGCCGGCCGGGCCGGCGTGCCGTTCGATCCAGCACGGACCGATCTCTATTTTGACGATGTACGCATGGTAACCGCGGGCGTGGGATGTGGTGCCGAAGCCGAGGCCGCCGCCACGGCGGTCCTGAAGCAGCCGGAACTGAAGATCACGCTGGATTTGAACGGCGGTGCCGGTGCCGCCAGTGTGCTGACTTGCGATTTTTCACTGGAGTATGTGCGCATAAACGCCGACTACCGCAGCTGATAACCAGCTGGAAGGGGCATTTTTTAGCCCAGGCCGGCGTTCTCCGCGGGTTTCCGGCTGCGGCGTACAATGGTACGCCTCACCGTAAACCCTTGTGCGGCCTTGGCCTGAAGGAAAATCTACCCCTTCCAGCTGGTTATCGAAACGAATAAACATCGATTTTTCCCCAACTCGATTTGTGTCGCTGCGGCATGGACTGAAAGGTCTGAAAAGAAAGACTGATGGCTCCTGTAAGGTTACAGAAATGGCTGGCGTCGGCCGGGGTTTGCTCCCGTCGCAAGGGCGAGGTGCTGATCCAGGCGGGGCGGGTGGCGGTCAACGGGCAGGTGGTTACCGAACTGGGCACTAAAATCGACCCGGCTGCAGACCGGGTGGCGGTGGACGGCGTGCCGGTGGCGGCCGCGCAGGAGGCGCTGATCTATATTATCGTGAACAAACCCCGCGGCGTGGTCACCTCCTGCGAGCAGGAAGGGGTTCCCGTGGTGGTCGACCTGGTTAGCTGCGACGCCCGTATTTTTCCTGTCGGTCGCCTGGACAAGGACTCCACCGGTCTGATTCTGCTGACCAACGACGGCCGCCTGCACCACGGCCTTTTGCACCCGTCCTTCGACCATGAAAAAGAATACGAGGTGACCGTGGCGCGGCCGATTCCGGACGGCGCCCTGCACAGCATGGCCGCGGGCATGCCCCTGATGGGAAGCAAGACCCGCCCGGCCACGGTCAAACGACGCTCGGATCGACGCTTCCAGATCACCCTCAAGGAGGGTAAAAACCGCCAGATTCGGCGCATGGTGCGCAAAGTGGGCAATCATGTGGTGGCCCTGAAGCGCGTCCGCATGGCCTCCCTTCGCTTAGGCAAACTCAAGGAAGGCCAGTGGCGGCATCTCACCGAACGGGAAGTCGAGCGGCTCCTGAAGGCGCTGCCGCTGGGTGCCGGTGTTGCAAAACGATGAAAGTCAGCTTGGTTTGAAACAGATGCAACTGATCGGAGATATTGATGGGAGAAATTCACACCGTCGTCGATCAAACCAACGATTTGACCACCAATACCGCTTATGGCCCGATATCCATCGATGATATCATTGCCGGGATAAAGGCCTATCTCACCGGCGAAACCACCGGAAAGGTGCTCTGGAATTTCACGCAGGCGGACGGGGCGGCCATCGTGTCGGATGACCTCATCCATCTTCAGGATGTTGTCCGTCAGATTGCGGCCACCGGGAAGCGAAGAAAGGTGGTGATTGTCGTTTCACGGGATTTGGGCTTCGGATTATCCCGCATGGCCGAGTCCCGGGCTGAAATAGCGGACATTAATGTGGACTATTACGTCACTTGCCGTCTCGAAGAAGCCTTGGCGTGGCTGGGTGTGCCCATGGGCTGATTCGGGTCGCCCTATAAAGCGGACGGCGTCGTAAAACGATAGAGATACGGCGTGCAAGTTCCGCGGAGCGAGGAGTTACGGTTGTACGCCGCACTGACGAGGAAGGCCGCACGACGCCGATATTGGACGTTTGCCGCAGCCGCCCTTAGCGCATCATGTTGGGCAGGAACAGGGCTATCTCGGGAAACGGCAGCATGAGCAGTGTGGCGGCGATCAGCGCCGCCAGGAGCGGCATCACGCCCTTGAAGATGACGTGCAGGGGGATGTCCCGGGCCACCCCGCTGACCACGTAGACGTTGACGCCCACCGGCGGCGTGATCACGCCGATCTGGGTCACCAGGACAATGATGACCCCGAACCAGATGGGGTCGTATCCCAGGGAGAGCACGACGGGGTAAAAAATGGGCACGGTCAGCATGATGAGGGCCAGGGCGTCGATGACGCAGCCCCCCAGCAGGTAGACCAGGATGATCATTGCCATGATCATGTAGGCCGGCAGGTTGAACGAGGTCACCCACTCGGCGATGTCAAAGGGGATGCGGGTGATGGCCAGAAAATGTCCGAAAATGGTGGCGCCCGCCACGATCACCAGAATCATGCAGGAAATCCGGGTGGTTTCAAAAAGCGACTGGATAAAGCCTTTCCAGGTAAGGTTTTTCCGGAACAGGGCGATCAGGATCGATCCAAAGGCCCCCACCGCCCCAGCCTCGGTCGGGGTAAAAAATCCCAGAAACAACCCCCCCATGACCAGCAGAAACAACAGCAGTGTTTCGATCAAACCGGACAGGGAGGCCATGCGGGAGCGGAAATCCGCACGCGGACCCCGCGGCGCCACCGCCGGCGAGAAGTGCACCCAGATCACGATGGCCAGGATAAAGAGGCCGGCCAGCAGAAGACCCGGCAAGATGCCGGCCACGAACAGTTTGCCAATGGACTGTTCGGTCATGATGCCATAGATGATGAAGACCACACTGGGTGGCACCAGAATACCCAGGCTGCCACCGGCCGCCACCACACCGGCGGCGATGGTATCCTTGTAGTGGTACTTGCGCATTTCCGGCAGGGTCACGGCCGCCATGGTGGCCGCCGTGGCATTGGTGGAGCCGCAAATGGCCGAGAACCCGGCACAGGCGCCGATGGTGGCGATGGCCATGCCGCCGGGCCAGTGGCCGATAAACTTGTAGGCCACCTCAAAGAGCCGGCTGCTGATGCCGGCGTGAAACGAGATCTGCCCCATGAGGATAAACAGGGGGATGACCGTTAGATTGTAGGAGCCGAAAACGTCAAAGAGATCTTTGGCCGTCAGGTTCAGGGCGGCGTCAAAATTGACGATATAGCCGAATCCGGTAAAACCGATCAGGGCCATGACGAAGCCGACCGGCATGCGGGAGAAGATCAGGATGAACAGGGCGAGCAGGCCGATAATGCCGGTAACCGTCGGGGTCATGCAACCATCCTTTGAGATGATGCGCTAAGCAGGGCGCGTGTCGTATCCATTGCCAGGCCAGACGATGTCGTTGCCGGGGATGTTGCCGGCTGTGAACGATGGCGTCCGGTCATTGTCCCATCATGACAGCGATGCTCTTGATAAACCGCACCGCCAGGACCAGCGTCAACAGGCAGCAGCCGGCCGCGATACCGTAGACAAAGGGGTAAACCGGCATCTGCAGCGTCATGGAGACTTCGCCGAAGGACTTCAGGTCGGCGGCGTAAACCATGCACTGGTGGGACAGAAACCCGAAGAAGACCGCACAGATCAGGGCGTTGACGCCATCCACGAGGGATTGAGCGCGGGCCGGGAGTTTTTGGACCACAAAATCCACCGCGATGTGGCCCCGGTGGACCGAGGTGTAGCCCAACGCAAACGCGGCGAACACGGCGCCCAAAAAACCCACCATTTCATATGTTCCGGGGATCGGATGACGGAACAGGCGCAGGACGATATCCATGCAGGTCAGCCCCATCATCGCCGCCACCGCCGCCGCCGAAACCCAGTTGAACATTTCGGCGGTTTTTGCAATCCATTGTTCGATTCGCAGAATCAAGATGTCTCCTCACGCAAGGTTTCAACGTTCGGTCGCAACCGGATGGCCGTGACAAGCGCTATGCCATACCCCAAATGGTACCCGGAAGGCCAGCGGAAAATCATATCGAGACCCCCTGTCGCCACCGAACGCTGCCTTGCCGCGCCCCTATTGATCCGTGGATTTGATCAGGCCGTTCAACGTGTTGACCATGTCGTCGCCCGGCAGCCCCTTTTGGGTGGCGGTGGTCGCAAAGCCGTCGATGATGGGCTGAACCGCAGTTTTCCAGCGGGCATTTTCGCTGTCGGACAGCTCCAGGATCTGGTTGCCCAGGCTGAGGGTAAATTCACGGCCAGCAGCATCGTCCTTGTCCCAGGTTTCGCCATGGACATCGATCCATTCCTTGCTGACGGCGTCAAAAACCTGCTGGACATCGGCCGGCAGTTTGCGCCATTTATCCTTGTTCATCACGACATACATGGCTGTGGTGTAGCCCACACTTTTAGAATCGGTGGTGTATTTGATCACTTCAGCCTGCTTCCAGCCTTTAAGGGTTTCCATGGGGGCAAAGGTGCCTTCCACAACCCCCTTCTGCAAGGCTTCGTAGGCGGCATTCTGGGGCATCGCCACGGGCACGCCGCCCAGAGCTTCCACGATACGGGCGCTGAGGCCGGTGGAGCGGATCTTGAGGCCCGCCATCTCTTCGATGGACTGGACGGGTTTCTTGGTGTGCAGCAGGCCGGGGCCGTGGCCGTGCAGGTAGAGAACCTTCACGTCGTCGAGTTCTTTCGGCTGATATTTCTGGTAGTATTCATTGGCTGTGCGGGAGGCGACAAGACCGCTGGGGTAGCCCAGAGGAAGGTCGAGGGCTTCCATGACCGGAAAGCGGCCCCGGGTATAGGCAAACACCGACATGCCGATATCGGAGATGCCGTTCACCACGCCATCGTAGCACTGTTGGGGTTTGGTCAGGGTGCCGGTGGGGAAAATCTGGATTTTGACCTGACCGTTGGTGCGTGCTTCGATTTCTTCGGCCCAGCTCATGGCGGCCTGACACTGGCCGTGCGTGGGCGGGAAGAAAATGCTGTAGGTCAGGTTGATGGGGGCAGCCGATACCGGGCCGGCCATGGCCAGGCCGAAAACCAATGCCAGAATCATGGGGAGTGCAAACTGTTTTTTCATGGAGTCTCCTTGCTTTCATGCTACAGGGTGAGCCAGATGCGTTACGACCATCCGCGCCATTGACGGTATGTCTGCGCGACGGTCATGCGATCTGGGGTGTCATGTTTTTACGGCTCTTAGACACGGCCCGGGTGGCCGAAGATCGGGGGTCGGAGTCGGGCCTGCATGCTCATGCCAAGACGAGCAGCAGGCCTTCAATAGATATAATCGTAGGCGTGGTAGCGGATATGTTGTAAAAGACGAAACGGCATACCATTGATCCTTAACGTGAGGGTCCATACTGATCAATGGGACAATGCTTGTCAAGTTCTTTCTGTGCTTACTACGGTGGGCCATAGGGCCCGCACCGCGCGTTGCCGCCGGAACGCGCGGACAAGTGATGGCCGGCCGTGACAGGCTGCAGGGCGCCTGGTCCGGCCACAGACGCAACGCCCGTGACCGTCCGCCGGGTGACAAGTCGGTCTTGACTTCAAGCCACGTTGCGGTAGAAATGGAGGGTCATCAGGCAATAGAAATTCACGCGGCAGCTACAGCGCCGGTCATTGGTCTGAAATTGATGTTCTGTTCAAGGAGTATACATGGTTACCTTCGCGTCACTGGAAGCCGGCCGCGACAGTATTGCTGTCGTGGGGCTGGGTTATGTCGGCCTGCCCCTGGCCATTCATCTGTCACGGCATTTCAAGGTGGTGGGCTACGATCTGAAGCAGGCCCGCATCGATGAGTTGCAGGCCGGGCGCGATCGCACCCTGGAAGTGGATGCGGAGGTCCTGCAGTCTTCAGCGTTGCAGTTTACGGCCGATCCCGCGGCTTTGGCGTCCTGCCGTTTGATCATCGTGGCGGTGCCCACCCCCATCGACGGCCACCGGATCCCCGACCTGACCCCGTTGCGCGGCGCGTCCCAAACCGTCGGCGAGCAGCTGACGCAGGGGGCCTGCGTGGTGTTTGAATCAACGGTGTTTCCGGGGGCCACGGAAGATATCTGCGTTCCGATCATGGAAGCCCGGTCCGGCCTGGTTTGCGGGCAGGATTTTACGGTGGGGTACTCGCCGGAACGGATCAATCCCGGCGACAAGGTGCATACGGTCGATAAGATCACCAAGATTGTGGCCGGCTCCGACGCGGAGACGACCCGGCTGCTGGCCGGGGTCTATGGCCGGGTGGTGACCGCCGGCATCCACCAGGCCCCCTCCATCAAAGTGGCCGAAGCCGCCAAGGTGATCGAGAACACACAGCGCGATTTGAATATCGCCCTGATGAACGAACTGGCCATGATTTTCGACCACATGGCGATCGACACCCTGGAGGTGCTGGAGGCGGCGGGCACCAAATGGAATTTTTTAAACTTCCGGCCGGGGTTGGTAGGGGGGCACTGTATCGGCGTCGATCCCTATTACCTGACCTTCAAGGCCGAAGCCATCGGCTATCACCCCAACATGATCCTGGCGGGACGCCGGATCAACGACAATGTGGGGAAATTTGTGGCGGAAAAAACCGTCAAGATGCTGATCAAGGGCAAGCGCCAGGTGCGCGGCGCCATCGTTGGGATCCTGGGGCTGACCTTCAAAGAGAACGTGCCGGATCTGCGCAATACCAAGGTGGTCGATATCATCCGTGAACTGCAGGATTACGGGATCAATGTGCGGGTTCACGACCCCCTGGCCGATCCGGAGGAGGCCCGGCATTATTACGGTCTCGAACTGGTTAAGTGGGATCAACTGGGCACCGTGGACGCCGCTATCCTGACCGTGCTGCACGACGACTACCGCAGCCGGGGGCTGGCGGCCATTGCGGCACGGCTGCATCCTGAATATCCGCTCTTATTGGACGTGAAAGGGGCGTATACACCGCAGGATGCCGGCAAACTGGGCATTCACTACTGGCGGTTGTAGTTAGAATCGAGGGCCACGATGATCATGACATGGCCATGCAGGAGCCGAACGGTGGGCAGCATCTTACGCAAATTGTATAAAATCTACACGTGGCTGGTATTTGCCCCCATCTTCGGGATTTCCACCCTTTTTTTCGGAACCAGCACCGTTATCCTGCTCTTTTTTCTCAAACCGCGGCTGGTCAGTACCCTGTGTGGTAAAACCTGGGCGCGGGTCAATAGCTTCGCCACGCCGATGCGGGTTACGGTGCGTGGCCGCCGCAACGTCGATCCTCGCCAGTCCTATGTGATTGTCAGCAATCACCAGAGCCAGTTCGATATTTTTGTTTTGTACGGATGGCTGGATATCGATTTTAAATGGGTGATGAAACAGGAACTGCGCAAAGTGCCTGCGCTCGGCATTGCCTGTGAGCGCCTGGGGCATATCTATGTTGACCGCTCCAACCGCGAGGCCGCGCTGGCCTCGATCAATGCCGCCAAACAGCGCATCGTGGACGGGACCTCGGTCCTCTTCTTTCCGGAAGGCACCCGCAGCCGGGATAATCGCATGCGGTCCTTTAAAAAAGGGGCCTTCCGAATGGCGCTGGATTTGCAGCTGCCGATCCTGCCCATTACGATTCAGGGCACGCGGGACATTCTCCCCTCGGATACGCTGGACCTCTACCCGGGGCGGGCCACGATGATCATCCACCCGCCCATCCCCATCGACGATTACAGCCACGACGCGCTGGACGACCTCATGGCCCGCACGCGCGCCGTGATCGAGGCCCCCCTGACCCGGCCCCCTAGCGCAGCACACGGGAGATGACCATGCCCCTTACGCTCGTTTTTGTTCTGGCCCCGCTGCTGTTGATCCTCCTGCTTGTGTTCGAAAAGCGCGACAGCCTGGGGGGCAAGCTGGCGGTCAAGCCGGTGCTGTCTTGCCTGTTCGTCCTTACAGCCCTGGGGGCGGCGACCCATTTCAGTGCCTATGCGGTCATCGTGGTGGCGGGACTGGTGCTGTGCCTGGTGGGGGATGTCTGTCTGGCCTTTCCGCAGCGCGCCATGTTCCGGGCCGGCCTGGTGGCTTTCCTGCTCGGACATGTTGCCTATATTGCCGCCTTTGTCGCTGTGGCCCGACCCAATGTGGGGTTGGGGATAGCAGGGGTGGCGGCCCTGCCGGTGAGCGGTCTGGTTTACTACCGGTTGCAGCCTTTTTTAGGCAGCATGCAAAAAGCGGTCATGGCCTACATCGTCGTGATTTCGTTGATGGTCATTGCGGCCGGCGGAGTATTCGGCGACGGGCATCTGTCCGCATCCGGACGCTTCCTGGTTCTCAACGGGGCCTTCAGTTTTTATCTCTCCGATATTTTCGTGGCGCGGCAGCGCTTTGTCCAGGCCTCTTTCTGGAATCGTCTGATTGGTTTGCCGCTCTACTACCTGGGCCAGTTCCAGATCGCCTATACCGCCGGTCTGATCGTTTGATCGGCGTCTACCGCGAAAGACTAAAACGGTATCAATCTCATTGTTGACGGCTACCAATTCGATACGCAAATCATGCTGAAAATATCGCGGGTATGGTTCAATCGGGACGTGCAAATATTTATCTGAGATTCATCCCAGATAGCTTGATGTAAACACCTCTTTTATTGTCTTCCTCATGACCGCAATATATTGTGGTGCCAGTGAAGTTGTTTCTATCCGGCTACTGGCACGTAATGCCAACCCCCGGCAGAGTTCCTTTCTATGGGATAGCCAGGCCATACATGAAGGGGAAAAAATACAGCGGCGAATCATTCGGAAAGCGAAAGTTAGTTTGATTTATTGAGTCCTTTGTTGTTTTTGAGACGCTTCTATTCAGCGTCGATTTCTACAATTTCAATGATGTCGCCAACCATGTGGATGCTTCCCATGTCATTTCGCAATTTGGCGGTCACGTTTACTTTCAGGCCATGTTTTTTAAAACGGTCGGGAAGATTGATAGGATCATAAACGCGCCCGTCATCGCTCTCGATGGCGAAGAAACCACCTTCCAAATCCTTGTATACAACGGTCCCCCGAAGTTTGACGATGTCGCCGACCGGTGTGTCAGGCTGTTTGGATTTGGGAGCCTCCCGGAAGTGCATCGTTCCACTGTCGTAGGGCAGTTCCAGATAAAGCGTGCCCTCCTTAACGAAAAAGGATGTGACGCGCTGCAAATCCCGCATGAACGGTCCATCCTGCGAGTCCGGAAGGCAGGCCATGCGGGTGGACATCATCGGCCCGAAGGACAGCTTCCCCGCTGAAATCGTATAGCTCCCACCGCCGCGGTTGCAGTCGAACCGGGCCTGCAGTTGGCCGTCCGCCAGGAACCGGATTGTATAGCGGTCCGGATCGGAAACCGAAATGGTTTCCGCCGGGGTCATTGTTGCTTCCCATTGCCACGTTTTATTCAATAAGAGGTGGGAATCCGTGCTGCGGGAGGTTGCACCCGGATGGCCGCCCGCAGCGCAGCCCATTATCCCCCCTAGGAGCAACACCCATAGTCGTATTCTATGCATTGGCTTCCTTTCCCTTACCATCGATGAAGCGCCGCTGCCGGTCAACCCAACCGATAGCGCAGCCGGCGCCTACTCCCGGATGAACGTCAATTCGAACTTGAACCGTCCCCCGCACTGGTAATAGCCGTCCGACCAGGTCCAGACCGACTGGCCCGATCCCTGGCGTTCGTTTTCGAAAACGATGTCGACCATTTCGGTCACATAGCCGCCATCCACGTTGTAGGCTCCTATCACATGGACGTTCCGGGGTGTCTTGGGGTCCACGATACCACGGTAAGGCCGCTGTACAACGTTTTCCATGAGCATGATCGCATCGTCCTTTTGGACGATGGTGAGCTTGTAGTCGCCGGGCTCGGCTTTGCCCAGGTCTGCACAGCGGTTTTGCGATTCGGTGATCGTCCCCAGCCACTGCCCGCTATAGTCCTGAGTCCAGGCGCATGCAGGCAGCATTTGAGCCATTATTAGGATTATTAGCACCATTCCGGTTTTCACTGTATCTCCTCTTTCCCTTCTGTCGGGAATCGTCCCTGATAAGCGTTGCCCCCTTGGTGGTTAGTCTCTAAAAGGGACAAATCGAATTCGCAACGACCCCTCAAGGCTCCTCCGGTGTTTCGGCAGTTGGCAATTGAATCAGTCTGGATTTCCAGAAGAAGGCCACCGTTGCCACCACAGCGCTGCCGATGCCGATACTGGTGGCGATATTCATCGGCAGGTTGAATCCGATGCCCGAGTTGGCGATGAAGGTCGTCACCACGGCCGTCATGAAGATGGCCGGAATAGTCGCGACCCAGTGCAGTTTCTTCTCCCGCACCAGATAGACGGCGGCCGTCCAGAGGACCACCGTGGCCAGGGTCTGGTTGGCCCAGCCAAAATAGCGCCAGATAAGCCCGAAATCGGAAAGTGAAATCAGGAAACCCACGGCAAACAGGGGGACGGCAATGACGAGGCGTTTGAGCCGCTCTTTCTGGGAAAGTTTGAAAATGTCGGCAATAATCAGCCGCGCACTTCGAAAGGCTGTATCCCCCGACGTGATCGGCAGCACTACCACTCCGATAATGGCCAGCAGGCCGCCGACATGACCTAACAGCGCGGTGGAGACCCGGTTGACCACCAGCCCCGGCCCCCCTTCGGCCAGGACTTTGTTCAGGGCATCCGGGGAATGAAAAAAGGATATAGCCAGCGTGGCCCAGATCAAAGCGATGACGCCTTCGGCGATCATCGACCCGAAGAACACGCTGCGGCCGTACTTTTCGCTGGGCAGGCAGCGCGCCATCATGGGCGACTGGGTGGCGTGAAACCCGCTCACCGCACCGCAGGCAATCGTGATGAACATCAGCGGCCACAGGGGCAGTTCCTGGGGATTGATATTCGTGAAGGTACGCTGGGGGTAGAATTCATAGCCTTTGACGATCAACATCACGATCGTGCCGACGGCCATGAAAATCAGGACGGCGCCGAACAGCGGATAGATGCGTCCAATAATCTTGTCCACCGGCAGGATCGTGGCCAGGAAGTAATAGGCAATGATGATGCCGATCAACACCTTGAGATCGATGCCGGTCATGCTCTGCAGCAGGGCGGCCGGCCCAAGGAAAAAGACGACCCCCACCAAGATGAGCAGGATCACCGAAAACCCGCGCATGAACTGCATGAAGCCGTTGCCCAGGTTGTGTCCCACCACGTCCGGGATACTCTGACCATCGTAGCGCACCGAAAGCATGCCGGAGAAATAGTCGTGCACCGCCCCGGCGAAAATACAGCCGAAAACGATCCAGATCAATGCCACCGGTCCGTAGAGCGCACCCAATATCGGTCCGTAGATCGGCCCCAGACCGGCGATGTTGAGCAGCTGAATGAGGAAGATTTTCCAGGCCGGCAGTTTGATGTAGTCCACCCCGTCCGCCATGGTCACCGCTGGGGTGGGCCGCGACGGATCGGCCCCGAAGAGACGGTCGATCAGCTTGCCGTAAATCAGATAGCCCAGTAAGAGCAGTCCCACACTAGCAAAAAACAATATCATGTGGATCTCCTTTTAGCGTCTTACAAGATGACCCCGTAAAAAGTCATGCGGCCATTTTGTTAGCGTCGTAGGCGCCAAT
>JAHLLS010000073.1 GCA_020444045.1 Deltaproteobacteria bacterium | reverse complement strand
AAGGACAAAAGGCCGTTGATCTGGGTCCCAGTAACGCCCTGAGCCACATCCTTTACTCACAGATTCTGAACTATGCCGGAGCCTACGACCTTGCCGTACCCATGGCTGAGCTGGCCCTGAAACTCTGTCCCAAATGCCCGGCATGGTATGAAGTCAAGCTGGGCCGAGCTTATGCTGATGCTGGACGTTATGAAGATGCCATTCGGATATTCCAACAAGTATTAAAACGGGCTGAAAAAGGCGAATTTCCACTCTTTCTGGCCCATTCACAACTGGTTGTCAACTATTCCATGACAGGGCAATATGAAAAGGCGCGGCATCATCTGAATGAAACCCTGCGGGACAATCCCGGATTCTCCCTGGAACTGGTGCGCAACATCAATTTCTACAAAGACCCCCGGAAGCTGGAAGCCATCTTTGAGGCCCTGCGGGAGGCGGGTCTTTCGGACAAAACCACCCCCGTGGTTATCCCGCCTTCTGAATAAAGCCCCTTTCTTTTGAGAAAAAGCATCCAAAACAAGAAAAGTTGACGGTCAGAACCGTCAAGACACCGTCCATTTCGGTACATTTCCCGGAGTTCTATTGGAAAACCTTTTGGGGCGATGGGAGGTGATGCGGGGCGAACAGGATTTTACAGCACGGATGGCTTATTGGATCAACATTTTAAGAAGAAAGGAGAAAGCAGCATGAACATGGGGTTTATCAAGGAAAGCGGTAAGGGTATTAAACGGTGGGGAGCATTTTTCTCGGCCCTGGTGGTTTCCGTGTGGGTGTTGACTTCTCCGGTCCAGGCGGGCGAAACCACTCGCAAGTGGAAAATCAACAACCATATTACAAAAATGCAGGCTATCCCCATTCCAGGGGCGCCCGGACGGGTCATTGGGTTCTATGAGCGTCAGGGAAAAGCCGTGTTTGAGGACGGCGAAACCGCCTCGCAGGTTCTCAGATGCACCTTTGATATGGTTCAAGGCGCAGGGCCTTTTCAAGGGTACGGCCTTCTGACCTACGGGGACGGGTCCACGACGCTCATGAAAATCCATGGCATCATGAATCCGCCTGAAGAAGGCAAGCTTCCCACTGGAAAGGGGACTGGAAAGTATATGGGCGGAACCGGTGGTTATGAGGGGATTCAGGGGAATATGTCCTTCACTGTGCAGATCCTTACACCGGTTACGGAAGGAAGCAAGGGAGAGGCACTGGTGGAACTTACGGCCACCTACACCCTGCCCGAAAAGTAACTCGTCTGGGGGGCCTGACCGTTTTTTGATTCAGGCTTGTTGCAAGCAGCCATGGTAGACTGCTCGAATGTGCGAATGTACCTGCATCAGGCGATCTGATTAGCGGGATTACCTATAAAATCATTCACAAAGGAGGAAGATGTATGCTTTATCGATTTATGAAAATTGTATGTGTTGCAGTAGTTATTATCTTGGGCAGCCTTTTGCCGGCCCAATCCGTGCCGGCTGAAACCCTTTACGAGTCTAACGCAGAAACCCGCTGTATGTTGGGGATGCATGTGGGGCAGGCGGCCCTTCAAAAACAGGTTCCGGAACCCTGGCAGGTGATTTCGATTCCGGGTGGTCCCCTCAAGGACGTCAATTTCTTTATGATATTTATTGATCCCATTGTAGTGCAGGACGCTCAGGGGAAGCCGAATCCTGGCGGGGGCAGTCCCAAAGTGGTGTTCGCGGTCCCTGCAAGGAATACCCAAACCAATGAAGTCGCCACCCTGGTCACTGGGGGGTACACCGCAAACCCGTCCACGGCGCCAGGCCCTTACAAGAACTTTCAACACGCCCCCATCCAAAGGGTTTTTACCCGGAAAGTTCTCGATCCCAAAGGCTGCACCGTTGAAGATGCCTGGATCGTTGGGGAAACCGATAAGGGGCTCATTGAGCTGCACCTTCAGTATCAGCCGGGTCCCCCCTTTCGAAGCAAATCGGAGCAGAAGGTGTATTCCGCCAAGGACCCCGAATTCTTCCGTATATACCGCATAGATTCTGCAACCGATATGGTCAAAAATGTTCCCATGAATGTGGATCGGATAAAGGACTACCGTCTACGGGTAACGGCGCCTCAGATGAACGGAATCTTTGATGGAACCGAGCAGATCATAACAATTTCCGCCATTCCCCTGTACGTGAGGCAGGTGTTCCTTCCGTAACGGTTTCCAAAAGGTTGCCGATAAGCCCGAATAAGACCAACGCCGTGAGAGCAGGCATGTCGCCGCTTCAACAATCGAGGTGCGAAAGTCTCTCTCACGGATACAATGCAAGTTCTGGAAACGTACGATTTTGCGCGGGTTTGGAGGGCATCTATTCTCTGAAACGGCTTTCGGAGAATATTGCGTAATGGGATCTCTGGATGTGTATTTGGTGGAATTGGATGGAGCAATTTTGACGTGTGCTCGCCAAGCGGTTGTTGCTGCCAAAACAATTTCTCCAAAAATCAAGAAAAATACAAAATAGTGTAATAGTTATTGACCTTTCCCCAGTTCTCTTCTCATTCATTCCGTTTCACTTCGCCTCAGGTTCCTGTGAATGGCGCCCGGAGGCCCCACACCGTTGGCAAAACACGCGAAATGTGCTTGCCGAGAAAAGACCTGCCATGATATAGAAAGCACTGGTTTTTTTTCGCTGTGAACTGCAACCATATCATTGCCTTCTTCATATTCGTGCCCACACGGGAGCAGAAATGGCTCATTCAGACAGGCCACGCCTCACGATTGATCTGAACCAGTTCAAACTCCACCTGAGTCTTCCTGATCGGAACCCGTTCACTCTCCATTTCGACACCCCTTCCCGCCGATTTTACCTGTCTGTGATCGCCCTCGTTATAGAGCAGATGAGAAGGGGTAACCCAGACGCCACGGTGCCGCTCAAAGACCATGCAGCGGTCTTGGCTCTTCTCAACGAGACTGTGGGGGGTGGGGCTGGTTCCTCAAATTGGAGCAAACTTATCGGCCGTATTTACAGGAAGTGGAAAGAGGCCCTTCCCAACCTGGAAGGCGCGCCTCTTTTCAATGTAATCGGCTGCAAGAAGGAATTCGATGAGGGGGCCGACAAAGTCTACCGGTTCGAGGAAACAACCAAGGATTCGTGGGCCAATCTCTTTGAATACAAGGGAAGCCGGGAAAATGTGAGGCTCCGTTTCTCGGTGGAACGACTGGGGCTCGCCCTGGCTGACGTATCAATGGTTTACGGAACTTCTTCAGAGATACAGGAAGGGGAGGCGTGGGACCGGTTTCTGCGGGAACTCCGAGAAAAGAATGAGAACATGGAGCCTGCTGCCCCTGATCATGATCATG
>JAHLLS010000005.1 GCA_020444045.1 Deltaproteobacteria bacterium | reverse complement strand
TGAGTACGTGCGTTACATCTACCTGAAATACCGTGAAGTCGAGATCGAAAAGTAATCCTGATGCTTTCCGACATACGGATAGGAATCGCCTATGAGAATGCTTTTTGCCCGGCGAATGACGGCGACCATTGCCCCGGTCGGGACTTGCGAGGGATATACTGGTTAAAAAAATGTCTGACATGCAGCCATCCGGCCGCTTTGACCCCGGCCCATATCAGGACAAGCCCGCCTAAAATAAGCGGCTGCTCTGCCCCGGACGGAATGAGAGAAGCGCCGACCGCAACGATCGTTCCCAAAAGAAGGGCCTCGAGTGTAAAAAAGACCACGCCGGGATAGAAAAGACGTGAATAGAAATAGGCGCCGCCGGGAAACAGCAGGGCCATCACCCCGGCCATGCGCTTGGATTTGAAGGCAAGTTCGCAGCGCCGGCAGCGCATCGTCCGCTCCGACAGGATGGTCGTGCATCGCGGACACAAATGACGGCGTCCCACCGGCTGGAGCACTTGCTTCATCAAAGGCAGGGCGGGCAGCAGCTGCCGGATTTTCTTGCGTTCACGAAAGGCAACCCCACCGAAACATTCCGTCCGGCCATTTTTGTAGGCCATGATGAGGGTCCCCCGGCGCAGGCGGATGCTGCGGATATCCCGGTAACGGACCTGAGCAATGCAGTGGCGGTAGGCGTAGCCGCTATCGGTGGGAATGTGCAAAATGCGATAGCTGGTGAAGACCAGAAAGGCCCTTTCCAGCCCCAGGAAAAGTCCGCCGGTGCAAATCTGTTCATACCAGCGGATGGGCGAGCGGGCCGGGACGATGCGCAGGATGCGCTCACCGGAGAGCAGAAACGGTTTGAGAAAAGACAGTTTGACGATCCATTTTCGCTGGCGTTTTTCAATATCGGCCCGGTATTCATTGTGGTTGTCGGTGTACAGGATCTCGCGATCCACCGGCAGGCCGAACACTTTTTCACGCAGGACCGGTGAGGATGACGTCTCCTCGGGCGGGGTGACCAATTGTGCTTGCGGGGCATTCCCGATAGCGTTGACCAACACGGTTTGTCAGACCTCCTGTAGTTCGTTATGCTTTCACCCCTTCCCATCACCGAATGACCCTACACAGATCAGGGGGTAGTGGGGTTTGAAACCGGCCAACCGTATCTAAAAAGATACAAACGATTCAATAGTTGTTGCCTGCTGTTCACTCCAGCAATTCCGCCGAGGCCGCCATAAGGCCCTAAACAGACCTGATTTTTAAATCCCACAGGCGCTGCGATAGTCCTTGGATGCCCATCTATTTTGCAAATCTCAGGCCATTTCTTGAATTTCCATCCGGATGGCGCCGATGTGCGGAAAAATAGGGGAGCGTTGCCGTAACGGCATTGTCAAATATCTTAAAAAGACGTATTCTCCCCTCGTTGTGAAGTGCCGATAAACGACAAACCGGAACGGTGGTCATACGATGACGGAGATGCAGCATTTCATCGAAGAAGAAGTGTTCGCCATTCGCCAGTCGGGCGAGATGCCCGAGGTGGCCCTGCATACCGCGCTTTACTATCTCCAGGAAGATCCCGAAGGTCCCCGGGTAACCATTTCCCCGGAAAACCTGCGCCTGCTGAAAGATGCCGTCGAAAAACGGTACCAGCGCATTCTCATGCGGGATCTCAACCCGCGCTACCGGGGCCGGTCGATCTACCGCGGCCTGGACCGGGCCATCGCCAACTGGCAGCGCCTGGTCCGTTTCTGCGAACGCGAAAACCGCGCTATCGCCGGGCACCGCCAGGATGCTGCCGCCGCACTTCTGGCGTTTCTCACGATCGAAACCGCCGACGTCGCAACCGGGCAAAAAGAATCCTGCGTCAATTGTTCGGCACGTGCGCTGGAAGCATTTGCCGAAGCCGTCGGGCTGGCGTTTTCCCGTTTGCCTGACGGCTGGCGCAAGCTATGCATTTGACACCATCATCTAAATCCCTTATGGTCATTTCATTACACCAACAGAGGAAACACCATCATCATGCTGATTGTTAAATCAGCTGCCGCGGCCGCAGCCAGGGTGCCAGCCCTTGAAGCGGTCAACAGCAGCTAACACCACTTCCGTGCTGTAACCGTCGCCATGGGCTGGCCATTCGGCCCATGGCGTTTTTTAACCCCCGGGTCGAGCATACCGACCGGGGGTTTTTTATTGAAAGGGAATTGCCATGAACGACCATCAACCGACCATTCGTTTTGCGCAGCGCATGAACCAGCTCCCGCCCTACCTGTTCGGTATGATCAATAAATCGAAAATGGAGAAACGCCGCGGGGGCGACGATGTCATCGACCTCGGCATGGGCAACCCCATCGATCCGGCCCCTACCGCCGTCAGTGAAAAACTGAGCGAAGTGGCGCGCGACCCCAAGACCCACCGCTATCCGACGGCCGACGGCCTGCGCAGCCTGCGCCGCGAAATCGCTAACCGCTATCAGCAGGACTACGGCGTGGCACTGGACAGCGATGCCGAGGTCATCTGCACCATCGGCTCCAAGGAGGGCATCTCACATCTCTGCCTGGCCCTGGTGGGCCCGGGTGACACGGTGCTGGTGCCGGCCCCGGCTTTTCCGGTCCACATCTATGCCGCCATCATTGCCGGCGGGAGCGTCATCCGCATCAACCTGGACGAGGATGAGGCCTTTGTACGCCGCATCGCCGACATGTGCAGCAATGTCTCGCCGTGCCCTAAACTGTTGATCCTCAACTACCCCCACAACCCGACGGCGGCCCTGGGCAGCCTGGACCTGTTTCGGGAAATCGTCCGGCTGGCCAAGCGCTATGATTTCATGGTGATCCATGACTTCGCCTACGCCAAGATCGCTTTCGACGGCTACCACCCCCCCAGCTTTCTGGAAGTCCCCGGTGCCCGGGATGTGGGGGTCGAATTCGGCAGTTTTTCCAAAACCTACAACATGGCCGGCTGGCGCCTCGGCTATTGCGTGGGCCAGCGCCGCATTATCGAAGGCTTGGCCAAAATAAAGGGCTATTACGATTACGGCATCTTCTCGGCCATCCAGGTCTCCGGCATCATGGCCCTGCGCCACTGCGATACCGAAGTCGCCGAGCAGGTCGAAAAATACCAGTTGCGCCGGGACATTCTCTGCGAAGGGCTCGAGCGCATGGGCTGGGACATCAACCGCCCCAAGGCCGGCATGTTCGTCTGGGCCAAGCTGCCGGCGCCCTTCGATCGCTTGGGATCCATGGAATTTGCCCTGCGCCTGATGGCGGAGGGCAACGTGGCCGTGGCACCGGGGATTGGGTTCGGTGAAGAGGGCGAGGGATATTTGCGGCTGGCCCTGGTTGAAAACGAGCACCGCATCCGCCAGGCGCTGCGCCAGATACGGCGGGCCCTGCCCCTGATCCAGCAGGCATGAGTCTCCGTCACGGGCCGGAAAGCAAACCCCGCGTGTCAACCAAATTAACGTCATCGCTGCCTATCAATTTTACGATTTGGAAGAATCGTCAAACGGTGAAAGGGTAGCGCACGATGGCCTGTGGCCTGTCGGATCTTAGAGCATCAAGACAATGCTCATTTTCACCATCAGATCACGATATCTGGCACGGGATATGCGTTGGATAATGGATTATGCTTTCCGACCTTAAAAAATCCATCGCCATGCTGGACGACTGGCAGACCCTCATTTGCTGCCGCGGGCTGGTCCTGCTGATCGACCGCCAGCTGGCCCTGAATCCCCGCAGCGGGCGGCCGACAGGGTTATCCGTCACGGATTTCAACCAGTGGGTTCAGCTGGGGGGGCGCCCGGCGTGGTCATTGGTCACATTTCTATGCGACAGACGTCTGGCCGTCACCGCCGCCACCGGCCGTCAGCTCCTGCAGTCGGCCCTTGACTGGGGGTTCCATCGTGAAGTCCACGCCGCCTGCCGCCTGGCTTACGCACCGGGCGACCACCTGGGGACACTGGCGCCCGTCACCATCATGGCCGCCCTGGCCACCGTCCTGAGGTGGCACCCGTCCCAACCGTCGATGGATGCGTTGCTGTGCCTCCCGCCGGCGAACCACGCGGCGTCGCCATCCTTCGTGGAACGCCGGTTTCCATGGTTCCAATCTTCCGCTGTCGCGCAGGAAAATGCCCAAACTGAAAACGAGGGTGTGACCGATTAGCCGGTTATCTTGATCACAATCAAGGTGGCATCGTCTTCCGGTGGCCGGGGTTGCCTGAAATCGTCCAAGGCCTTGATGATCGAACCGGCTATCGCGGCAGCGGGTTGATCCACCTGCGCTTTCACAAGCGCCATTAAGCGATTTTTTCCGAAATAGTCGCCTTGCGGATTGCGCGCCTCCCAGATGCCATCGGTACCGATCACAATCACCTGGCCAGGGCGTATGTCACGCTGGCTTTCCTCGTAAGGGGCCGTCTTCATCACTCCCAGGGGCAGGGGAAATCCCGGCCCGGCAAGTTCTTCCACCGTATCCGCTCCCGGGGTGAAAACCAGGGCCGGATCATGCCCGGCCCGGGTCCAGCAAATGCGGCGTCGCGCCGCATCGATTTCGCCGTAAAACATGCTCATGAAGCGGTTCGTGCCGTCAACGTCACGGGCCAGGTGCCGGTTGACGTCCGTCATGATGGCCGCGGTGGACCCCGGGGCCGTTATCCGTTCTCGTAAAAATCCGCGTGCGGTGGTCATCAGGAGCGCCGAGGGAATCCCATGGCCGGTCACATCGCCGATGACGATACCCGTATGCGACTGTCCCTCAACCTGACGGATAAAGAAATCATAATAATCCCCCCCGGTCTCATCGCACCACTGGCTCTTTCCAGCGATTTCCAGGCCATCCGCTACCAGGTGGTCTTTGGGCATCAGGTTACGCTGCACTTCGCTGGCGAGGGCCATGGATTTTTCCATATCCTGAAGCTGGGAGGTTCGGGCGGAAGCCTGACGGAAATGGACCACGCCCTCATGAATCGCGCGGATCAACGATTCCGCCGAGCAGGGCTTCACGTGAAACTGGAAGATATGGCCCTCATTGACGGCCTGGACGGCGGTGTCCAGATCGGTCGAGCCGGTCAGCATCATGCGAACCGTGTCGGGTCGCAGCGTCTTGATCCTGGCCAGCAGGTCGATGCCGTTCATCCCCGGCATCCGGTAATCCGACACCACCACCATGAAAGGAGGTTCCTGCATTTCCACCATCTGCAATGCTTCCGCGCCGCCCGGGGCGGTTTCGATCTGAAAATGGCGTCTCAGCTGGCGTCTCAGGCCGGCCAGCAGCAGGGGGTCGTCATCCACCAACAGGATACGGGGTTTCATGGTGCGCCCTCTTCGATATCGACACAGATCTGCCGCAGGCTTTCGACTTTTTCGGTAAGTCCCAGAGCGGCAATGTAACCTGCGTCGACATCCTCCGCCGCACCGTTGCCGCCCTCCCGGGACTGCTTCAAACCATGGCCGAAGCCATTGGCAAGATGCACCGCCGCCAGCGCACCGACAGCCGTCTCCCGGCTTTCCAACGGCGTGTGGTGAAAGGCGATGGCCATCAGAATGGACGGATCCATCCCCCACAAGCCCATGAGGTAGGCGCCGATCTCGGCATGGGTCGTACCGATCATTTCCCGTTCTTTTGCCAGGCGTTCAGCAGGTCCTTCCGGCCCCCCCTTGTGCAGCGCCCGGTAGGCATCACTGAAATTGACGGCCAGGATCAACTTGCCGATGTCGTGCAGCATGCCGGCCAGGAAGGCGGCGGCGGCCTGTTCGCGATCCCGTGTGGCGGTTGTCATAATCTTTTGAGCATACCCCCCCACGGCCAGGCTGTGCTGCCACAGGCCGTCCAAATCGAAGAATGGAATCCGGCGGGCGTCGAAGGCCGCAAACACGTTGACCGACAGCACCAGGGCCTTGATGGCGTCCAACCCCAGCAGCATGACGGCGTCCTGCACATCGGTCACCTGCCGGTAGAGCCCGAAAAAAGCCGAGTTGACCATCTGCAGTATCTTGGCCGCCATGCCCAGATCCGATGCGATCAGACCGGCCACCTTCCGGATCGAGGCGTCCTCCGATTGAAGCTCTTCCATGATGGCGACACAGCTGGCGGGCATGCTGGGCAGGGTGTCGATGCGCGCCACCACACGCCGGATAGCTTGATCCGTCAACAGCTGGTTGAGGGCAACCGTCTTTTGCAATGCCTCGCGAAGGACGTCCACGTCACAGGGTTTGGCCAGCAATTGATGGGCCACCTTGACGGATTGGAGCGTCATGTCCCGGTCCAGCTGACCGCTCAACATCATGCGCACCACCTGGGGGAAGCGCGCTTTGACGGCTTCGAGCAGCTGCGCGCCATCCATGCCCGGCATGCGCATATCCGTAATCACGACGTCCACGGGGTGGGATGCCAGCAGCGCCAGCGCCGTCTCCCCGCCCTCGGCGTAGAGAATCTCCCACTCATGCCGCATGCTGCGCAAGGTGCGCTGGAGGCCCTTCAAAACCATGGGCTCATCATCGACAAAGAGCAGATGCCGCTTCGCCATGGCCTCAGGCCTCCCCATCCACCGGTAGCCGGACGATAAACGTGGTCCCCTCCCCCGGTGTGCTATCAACAGTCAAACGGCCGCCATGGTTGTCGACGATGACGGAATGGGCGATGGCCAAGCCCTGGCCGGAGCCGATTCCCTCTTCCTTGGTGGTGAAAAACAGGTCGAACACCTTATGGCGGATGGCCTCCGGGATACCGGCCCCCGTATCCTGGATGCGAACCTCGGCCCAGCCGTCCCGGTAGCGGGTGGTGATGGTGATGCGGCCTCTGACCTTCGGGCCCGGCCCGTCCTTTTCGGCAATGGCGTGTGCCGCGTTCGTTATCAGATTGAGGATCACCTGGTTGATCTCGCCGCGCTGCCCCGGCACCGGAGGCATGGCGGCGTCCAGGTCCGTAGTGACTTCCGCCACGTATTTCCATTCATTGCGGGATAGGGTGATCGTACTTTCGATAGCCTGGTTGAGATCCAGGGGCGTCTTTTCCATTCCCCCGGGGTGGGCGAAAAACTTCATGGAACGCACGATTTTCGAAATGCGTGCCACACCATCCAAAATGTGATCGATCGCCAGCGGGATTTCCCCCTCCAGATAGTCAGGGTCCAGGTCGTGTATGGCCGCGTCGACGGCATGGAGCTGGCCGGCCACATTGTCTCCTGTGCGGACCGCCGAGGCCAGGGCTTGAAAACATCCCAGGATCTGCCGAAGATCTGAAAAGGCTTCCCGCAAAAAATGGGTGTTGTCGCCCACGAATTGGGCCGGTGTACTGATTTCATGGGCGATGCCGGATGCCAGATGCCCGATGGCTTCCATTTTCCGGGACTGGGCCAGCTGCGCTTCCAGGCGCTTGCGCTCGGTGATCATGGTCTTGTATCCCCGAATCTCTGTTTCGCCCACCATCGTTGCCCTTATGGCAACCTCTGGGCCGATTGAAACCCATCCTCCCACCGGGCCATCACCGCCGGCAGGTGTACTGGTCTGTCTCACCTTTCTTCGGCGTTTTGAGGAAAAACCTTAGGCCCTATATCAGATGAGTCGCCGCGGCGGATTCCGGGTCAGGGGTTGCGAAAAGCGTCCATACGTCGTCCGTAGGGATGCGATGTGGACGTCGATGGTGAGAAAAGAATGGGAGAATCAAGACGCGCGGAGCGAATCGTCGGTGGGCAGATGGCGGGGAGCCAGGGTCGTCGCCAACGCGCGGGCATTTTCCAGGGAAGGAATGCCCTTTCGGCCGCCATATTCCCGGCAGGACAGGGAGGCCACGGCCACGCCCAGGCGAACCGCTTCCGGCAAGCACTCCTCCCAACCGATGGCCAGGGCGAAAGCGGCGTGGAAATTATCCCCCGCGCCCGTGGTGTCGCGAACCGCCACACGAGGCGCCGGAACTTGGATCAGCTGCCCGTCGTCAATGTAATAGGCGCCCTGCCGGCCGTCGGTGACGACCAAACGCCCCCGGATCCGGGCCTGCAGCCGGTTCATTTTTGCCGCCAGGGTTGGGCCGGTGCCGCCGGCACGTTCGTCATCCAGAAAATCACGGTTGGGGATGAAATAATCTGCAACCTGCATCATGGCCGGCATGCCGTCCCGCCATCTTTCCGCATCGTACACTACCCGGGGGCCGCCCTGCTTCGGCAGCAAGCCCGCCAGGTAAGTGGTCTCGGGGTCGAGTAGCAGCACCCGGGCCGAAGCGATCCGTGCGGCGGGCAGATCTTCGGCAGCCAGGCGCGGCAAGGTGCTGGGTTCGTATAAAATCGTGCGATCGCCCGTTGGCGCTGTGACGATGATATACGCTTCCGGCGTCCGGCCGCCGGGAAACACCTGGACGTGACGCGTATCCACATTGAACGCGGACAGGCGGTCGAGGCAAATCCGGCCGGCATCGTCGTCCCCGATGCGACCGACATAGCAGACCCGCCCCCCCAGGCAGGCGATGCAGGCGGCAGCCGTGCCTCCCTGTCCACCGCCCTCCACTAGCCGCTGCGTCAAGGCCACTTTCGTGTTTTCATGGGGGTAGGCCGCCACCACCGCAATATGATCCAAGCAGCTGCGGCCGATGACAAGGACATCAATCGTCGACATCGCGAAATGATCCTATCGAGAAAAATGGTACGGCAGGTGATGCCAGGAATGTGCGCGCCGGCCGGCAATAAAATTGAAGCGATGGGCCGTCGACGCCGGTTTGGCCACGGGCCTTCAGGCAGCCGGTTATCAGACCGGCGCAAGCATGGGCGCAGACAAGCGTGGCCCAAGGGACTAAGCGGTCATAGTCATCAATACGATGGCATTCGATTGATGACCAGGACCACTAAGGCGTGCTTTGGCCCTTTTTCAGTTTTCCCAGCTGCTCCGATATTTTCTTGGCTTTCTGGATGTAATCCGCGACATTGCGGTAGTCTGGATCCAACGCCTGGACGATCTGCCATTCGCTGAGCGCCGCCTCGGGTTTTTCGTCCTGGAAAAACGCAATGCCACGACTGTAGAGGCGCTCCTTGTATGTTTTTTCGCAGTCCGCCACCACGTCGCGGCATGGTTGGCAGTCGTCCCGTAAAGCGATGCAGGCCTCAAACTGTTGGCGGGCCTGATCGATCTCCTGGCGGTCCCAAAGCTCACGGGCATAGGCGCTGTGGGCCGCGGCGATATCCTGCCGGGCCTCCGGGTCGTCGGGGATCACGTTCAGGACTTTTTGGTACTCGACGATGGCCGCCCCGTAATCCCCGGCCTGCAGCATTTCTTTGCCGGCGTCACGGTAGTTGTCCACCTGGATCGCCACGGCTTCGGAAATGGTTTCTTCCGCCGCTTCCGCCAGACGCTGATCGTCCTTGTCAGCCGTATCGCTTGCCGCGGCCGGTGGCGACCCCATCCCGATCTCGGGGATCATGATCACCTGGCCGACTTCGATCTGGGTGGCATCGGCAAGCCGATTGTACTGCGCGATCATGTTGAACTTTTTGTAATCCCCGTAATATTTCTTGGCAATGATCGCGAGGGTTTCGCCTTTTTGAACGATATGCTTGCCCTCATGGGTGGCCGTTATCTTCTCACGGGCACGCAATCGTTCAAGGGCGCCGGTGTGCTGCGGCCACAAGCGCAGAGCGGACAGATAGGCGATTTTGCTGGCCTGATATTTCCCGCTGGCATAATCCCGCTCGCCCTGCTGGAAACGCTCTTCCGCCATGCGTTTTCGCGTGGCTTCGACACGCGCCAGGGCCGCGGCAATCTCGCTGTTATCCGGCGTCAGCGTGAGAGCCAGCTTGTACATGCGCGTGGCCTCCACCACGCGGCCGGCCTGCTCCTGGGTCAAGCCTTCATTGTAATAGGCCTGCGCAGGAACCGAACGGTTATCCGTGGCCGTCCCACCGCCGCCGGTGGCACAGCCGGCCAGCGCCGCGATCATCAAACAGAAGAAAATGTAAGGCAGGGTCGTTTTCATAGATTCAGTCCAGTGTGACGGGGTGCAGGGTTGTAATCCGGCTGCTGAAATAATCGAGATCTTCTTTCAAAACCTGGTTGCGCTTCAGGACCATGGCATCCATGAAGAACGGATTGGCACCCCGCTCCACGGTCAACCCCAGGCGGTAGCCGGCCGCTTCGGTCTGGGCCAGGACCCAACGGTTGTATTTGCTGTAGGGATAAGCGAAAAATTGCGTATTCTGGTCAAGCTCCCGGTCAATGATCGCCTTGGACTGGATCAGCTCCATGGTGATGCGGTCACGATAGGCGGCATCGCTTTCGCCTTCCCGCTTGAGGGTCAGATCGCTGTGGGTGACGCTGTGGGATTCAATTTCAAAACCGGCCGCTTTCATTTCCCGCAGTTGATCCCATGTGGCGGCCATGGACGTCGCCCCGATAAAGTCCGGGTAAACGAAGAGCGTCGCCGTAAAGCCGTATTCCTTGAGCAACGGATAGGCGATGTCGTAGATGGACCGGTAGCCGTCATCGATCGTGATGACGACCGAGCGCAGCGGAATCGCCCGCTGGTAGGTCATGAAATCGTACAACTCGGCAAGGCTGATCGTCCGGTACCCGTTATCTTTCAGGTAATCCAGCTGGGCCCGGAAAGACGCTTCCGAAACACAGAGCGCCGAACGGCAGGTCGCCCCGAAACGATGATAACACAGGATCGGCACCACCTGGTACCCTTCGCGAAACAAACCGGCCCGGTTATCGTCCTTCAGGGGGATGATCACCGTCTTGCCTTTCTGAAAGGTGATGCCCGGGTTGGCTTCCTCGATCACCCATGCCCGCCGGGGGTCTTTCAGAAACCGTTCCGCAAGCGCCGCGGAGGTGGTCTCTTTTTGAAGTTGATAGATAATGTAGTCCTCGGACTGGTAAGTGCCGCGATGACCCAGCGACGCACATCCCACCACCAGCCAGATGGCGGCGGCCATCCCCACCCACAGGATGGGCCGGCGTAAATGAAAGTTCAGCTTGTCGTTCGTTGTCATGGCGATTGTCCTTTATCGGCCGATGGTGATGCAGAATCCATCGATACCACTTTGGCCACCAATAGGGTGACGTCGTCTTCCAATTCGTGATTGCCACGAAATCGATTCAGGGCCTCGACGGCCGCATCCAGAATATTGCGGGCCGAACGATCCCGCCGCTCGCGAATCACGTCCAGCAACGGTTGTTTGCCAAACATTTCGCCTTCCGCGTTATGGGCTTCCCAGGTACCATCGGTGCCCAGAACGATGATCTGGCCTTCCCGCAACTCCCGCCGTTCATTGACCGCGTAAGGCCAATCCGCATCGATCCCCAGAGGGATGCCGTCCCCCATCAACTCTTCGAATCGGTCTTCGACCGGATCGTATAGAATGGCCGGATCATGGCCGGCACGGACCCAATTGAGCGTCTGATTCGGGCGGTCGATCATCAAATAGAAAAGCGTCATGAAACTGCTTGAATCTTCCACATCATGGGCCAGCAGCCGATTCACATCCTGAACGATGTCCGCCAGCGACCCACGCCAATTCGACCGCTGGCGGATAAAGGCCCGGGCCGTGGCCATCAGCAGAGCCGAAGGGATACCGTGACCGGAGACATCTCCCAGGACCAACCCGATAGTTCCGGGACTCTGCCGGGCAGATTGAATGTAATCGTAGTAATCGCCCCCGGTTTCATCGCAGTAGAGACTGCGCCCGGCGATGTCGAGACCCGCCAGATTGGGATCCCGCATGGGCAGCAGACTGCGCTGTACCTCCATGGCCAGTTCGAGCGAGCGCCGCATCACGTTGCGCTCTTTCAAGCCTTCGGACATCTGGTTGAAGGCATGCCCCAGATCGCCCAACTCGTCGTTGCGGCGAATCCAGACCCGGTGGTCAAAATCACCCGACCGGATGGCGCGGGTCCCTTCCTGCAGCCGCTTGATCGGACGCGAAAAATAGAGACTGACCAGCAGGCTCATCAACACGCCGAAAAGGATGATGATCCCGGTCAGAAGATAAATATACTGTTTGGCGCTGGCAACCGCTTCGAGAATCTTTTGTTGGGATATGGCCAGGGCCACCATGCCGACCTGAAGCGTTTGATAGGTCAGGTTTTTTTCGAAATACAGGTATTCCTTGTCTTCTTCGGAAAACCGCCCGATGCGGATCGGCCCGGCGTCGTTCAGCAATACGTATCCCTTGGGCGGCGCCATGCGGGTATTGTTTTTTTCGCTGATGCTGTGGGCTTTGATGACCCCGTCGGCATCGGCGATCAAGGCGAAATACACTTGATCCAGCGCCGCAACGTCCCGGACCAATTGAAACAAGGCCAGGTCTTCTTCCGTCAGCAACTTATCCGGGGCGTTCTCGGCCGTAATGCGCACCAGGCTTTCCCCTAACGAAATCAACTGCTCCCGGAATCCTTCGACTTGCTTCTGCAGAATCGCCACACTGATGATGGTACTGACCGTGATGGTCAGGAGGGTGGACAGCGTAATGAACTTGATGAAAATCGGAACTTTGAGAACTGTGCGCCGGTCATGGCCGGAGCGGCGTTCGATGCCGGGCGGTCCGATCGCGGTTGTTCGGCGATCATGGCGGCTGCGTTTGGCGGCCTTCTCGGTCTTCGGTGGTTTTGACTTTCCTGGCATAAGCCCTGGTCCTGATGCCCTGCGGATGAACACCCTGTTCAGGCATCGAACGCCTGACCCTGAAAAACCAAGTAAAAGTCTGGGGAATATACATTTACAAATCTGTGAAATGCTTGCAGACAAGCATCATACGGCGAGACAAACCTAATTGAGACCGTATGGCATCCTCTGAAAGTTGTCAAGAAACACTGCGGATCGAATGACCGTCGTGGATGATGCAACATCACGATCCGGATTTGACGCCGGATGCCAAAATGCGTAAATAGAACCATTGCCCAAGCGAGAAGGTCTGCCCCCAAGCATCAGAGGATCGCAAAACCGCTATGATCCTGTTCTCCGGGCAGAACCACCGATTTACGGTCCGCGCATGCATCGTCAAAACGGAGGCTTTGATATACCGCCATGAAACCACCGATCTATCTGGACTTCAACGGTACGACACCCATTTCACCCGAAGTGGCCGACGCCATGCAGCCCTTCTGGGAATCCGCGTTCGGCAACCCCTCCAGCAGCCATGCTTATAGCCGCGCACCCCGGGAGGCCGTGGCCACGGCCCGCCGTCAGGTCGCCGAACTCCTGGGATGTCCGCCGGAGGCGATCATCTTTACGAGCGGGGGTACGGAGGCCAACAACCATGCCCTGAAAGGCATCGTCATGGCGGCGCACCGCGGCGGCCACCTGATCACGAGTGCCATCGAGCATCCGGCCATCCTGGAAGTGTGCCGTTTTCTGGAGCGCTTCGGTATCGAGACCACCACCCTGCCGGTGGATGACACGGGACAGGTAAACCCCGATAGCGTGGCGGCAGCCATTCGGCCGGATACGCTTCTCATCTCCATCATGCATGCCAACAACGAAGTCGGCACGCTTCAACCCATTGCCGCCATTGGCGCCATTGCGCGCGCCCACGCCATCCCCTTTCACACCGATGCGGCCCAGTCCGTAGGCAAGATACCGACGCGCCTAGATGATCTGAGGGTGGATCTGCTCTCCGTAGCCGGCCATAAACTCTATGCCCCCAAGGGTGTCGGGGCGCTCTACGTGCGGCCCGGGCTGACACTGGAAAATTTCTGCCATGGTGCCGGACAGGAAGCCGGGCGCCGGGCCGGAACCGAGAATGTGGCGTTGATCGTGGCGCTGGGGAAAGCCTGTGAAATCGCCGCAAGGGATCTCGATCAAAACAAGGCGCGGATGCGGGACAGGCGGGATCGGCTGCACCAAGGACTGGCGGCCGGACTGGCGGGCCTGCGCCTGAACGGCCACCCGGAAAAACGACTGCCCAACACGCTCAGTCTATCCTTCAAAGGGGTTGCCGCCGACCGGTTGCTGGCCGCCATCGGCGATGACATCGCCGCATCGGCCGGTGCGGCCTGCCACGCCGACACCGTCACGATTTCCCACGTGCTCCAGGCCATGCACGTCCCGGACGATTGGGCTCGTGGCACCATCCGCTTCAGCGTGGGAAAGACCACCACAGAGGAAGAAATCGAGCGCGCCGTAGCGGTAATCGTTGAAGCCGTCAACCGCCTGCGGAAAACGTGAAACGAAAGATAGCGCCTTCGACAGAAAAGCCAGAGGCGGCGCAATCATCACCCGATGCACCGCCTCGGCAACCTTCGATCAATTGATTCCGTTAGTCCTTGCGGCTCGTGATCTCCAGCAGATGGTAGCCGAACTGGGTCTGAACCGGCCCGTGGACCGTATTCAGGGCACCACTGAACACCACCTCGTCGAATTCCTTGACCATCTGACCGGGGCCGAATTCGCCCAGATCGCCCCCCTGGCGGCCTGACGGGCAGGTGGAATGCTTTTTGGCGACGTCGGCAAAATCGGCCCCCGCCTCGATTTCATTTTTCAGTTCTTCACACTTGGCCTGGCTGTCCACCAGGATGTGTCGTGCACTTGCTTTGGCCATTAGGTTTCCTCCTCACGTTAGTCAACAGCGTCCAATATTCGGCGACACCATCGCGTAGTAAAAAAACACCGCCCGGGCGGTGTGCCTTCAGTCAACGAAACGATACCTGAGTTTAAGAAGTTTTTGGCGGCTGTAAATCGCTGCCCTGAATGGGAAAGGCGGCCGCGCAACATTGAAGCACCGGCAGCAATTTCATAAGCCGGTGCTGGCCTTCGCCAAACGCTGTCAACAATCTTGGGGGGTATTTTTAACGGCATCCAGTGTTTTTCTGATTTTTTCCGATAACGCATAAAAATTGAACGGTTTCTGGATAAACCCGTTGCAGCCCTTTTGCATAATCTGGGTGGCCTGGCCGTTGATGGCGTAGCCACTGGACAAAATCACCGGCATCGCCGGCATGATATCCCGAATCCGCTCAAAAACAGCGCCGCCATCCATTCCCGGCATGATCAGGTCCAGTATCACGAGGTCGATGTCGGCCCCTTTTTGCCGGATCACATCGATCGCCTGCGCGCCGCCGTTGGCAACCACAACCCGATAGCCGAGCTTTTCCAGCATGGCCTTGCATACGTCGACAATCATCTCTTCATCATCCACCAGCAGCACCGTCTCCGACCCCTTAAGGATCTGCTGTTCGGCCGGCACATCGGCCGTTGCCACCTTGTCGGACAGGGGCAGATAAATGTTGAGGGTGGTCCCTTGCCCCACTTCGCTGTAGACCGTGATGAATCCGGAATGATTTTTGACGATGCCGTAAGCCGACGCCAGTCCCAATCCTGTGCCACGCCCCTTATCCTTGGTGGTAAAAAAAGGATCGAAGATTCTCAGGCGGGTGGCCGCATCCATGCCGATGCCGGTATCCGTGACCGAGACTTTGGCATAGCGCCCCGGCGCTACTTGATGGGGTTTGCAAAACGCCTCATCCAACACCTCGCGGCTTGTCGCCAAATACAATTCACCGCCATCCGGCATGGCTTGCCAGGCGTTGATATAGGTATTCAGCAAAACTTGTTCCATCTGTCGTTTGTCGGCCTCCACGGTCAGGGCTTCGGGCGTCATCTGGTGATGGATCTGAAGCTCTTTTCGCGTACGGCCGAACATGGCGGCGCTGTCTGTCAGCAATTTGTTCATATCAATGGGTTTTACTTCGTATTTGCCGCCACGGGCGAAACCAAGCAGCTGCTTGGTCAAATTCGTGGCACTGCGGATATACTCTTCAATGGCACTGATGTGTTCGGTGTGGGTATGGTAGGGCTCCATATCGATGGCGATCAGAGAAATCCGACCCTGGATCCCCATCAACAAATTGTTGAAATCATGCGCGATGCCCCCGGCAAGGGTACCCAGCGACTCCATTTTCTGGGCGTTTAGCAATTGCGCCTGCAGCTTTCGATTTTCCGCCTCGGCCGTTTTGGTCGGCGTGATATCGCGCAAGTGTTCAATAACTTTGACGATATTCCCCTTGTCATCGAGGATCGGGTAGGCCCGCACATCCAGCCAGGTATCCAGGGCTTCCTCGTAGCGCTCGACAGACGCCGGCTTCTTGGTGCGATAACATTCGGAGGTCGCACACAGGTCGCATTCCTTTTTGCGGCCGATCAACTCGAAGCAGCGTTTCCCCTCGACCGCCTCATGGGGCCTGTTCAAAAATTGATAGCCGGCCGCATTGTAGCGAATGATATGATGCTGGTTGTCCTGGACGCCCAGCACATCCGGAATGGCATTGAAAGTGGCCTCCAACAGCGAAGTCGTTTGTTCCAACTCCAGCGTACGCTCCTGCACCATCTTTTCCAACTGGTCGCGGTAGGCGGCCAGCTGCTGCTCAATGCGCTTGCGGTTATCGATATTGACATGACTCCCGACCAATCGGACGGGCTTCCCCTCCTCGTCCCATTCGGCAACCTTGCCGCGACCAAAAATCCAGAGCCAGTCGCCCGCTTTGGTTTTCAGACGGAACTCGACTTCATAACCCTCGCTCCGATTTTCAATATGCTGCTGAATGGTGGCCTGGGTTTGCGCCAGGTCATCCGGGTGCAAAAGGCTGGCCCAGGTATCGTACCCGGCGGGGAATTCGTCCGGCTCATACCCTAACATCATGTAGTAGCGTGGGCTGAAATAGGCATCGCCGGTGGGGATATGCCACACCCAAATACCGTCGTTGGAGGCCTCCAGGGCAAGTGCCAGGAGCTTCTCTTTTTTACTAAGAGTGGCTTCATCGCCAACTTGTTCGCCACGAATCCATTTCCCGGCACCGGCTCGGCTTGAACGCATTGCTTTTATATCTCCCACCGCGCCTCCCTTTTATGGTGAATATCTGCTTAACCTAATCATATTCCTTTATAAACCCATGGCTGTCAACGATAAGGGCGTTTTCAGAAACGCTAACACGCGCCAATAATGGTTCACCGGGCGGTAAATGGAAATCATATAGGGAAATTGATAATAAGTTTGGAACGAAAGATAGCGTCCCTTCTGTATAATAGAAATGCAAGGCAGGATCACAAAAAAATGAGATCACTTATCGACAGGGTTTTTATGATTCTCCAAAAGACATCTCCAGTTGACTGTTTTTTCGGACGTCACCCCGGTGCTCCGGGACGTTCCGGCTTCTGGCCGGATCATCCGCGGTTTTCAATCTAATCGTCTTCAATCCGATACCGCTCTTTGGCACGTTCTGCGATCATATTCAGGTCTAAATCCAGATCCTTTTCAGGCGAGACTAAATCTAATCGATATTTCAACGAGCGTTTACCAGGGTTCGTAGGGGCGTAGGTCCTCAGTATGCCCAGTGCGCTGATACCGGCGTAGTTTGCGAAGACGTGTTCCTCCCCATAATCGAGGTTCTTGCGTTTCAATTCGCCCATAAGCTGGTTGTTCAGGCGCTCGAACGTGAAGGTGCTGAATTCGCCGAACCGACCAATGCCCAATATTCGAATTAATCCTGTCAAGCTGTTTTCTTTATAGCGCGTATCATGGCAGACGACCACATACGGGGGATAAAGGGAAGTTCCATCCGACAATTCGGCCTCTTCTGTTGCCGTATCCAGATTCTCAGCGAATTTTTTAAGATGGCCCTTGGACCATCGATATTCAGTTTTACAATACGCCAGGTACATGTGCGGGTCGATCAACCCGATGGATACACAAGTGCTGATGCGTGTCCTGGAACCGTATGGCGGGCCGATGTAGGATGGGCTGTGGCTTCGGATAATGTCGTTGGCATCTATATCGACAGTTAATTTACGGCCTATCTTCTTGTTGCGTTTAAATGCAGCAGTTTTGAAATTGTTGATGCGTCGTGCAGCTCTCGTGAAAAAGCCACTGTCCAGGTTAACGCCGTTGGCCAATCCATCCGGAAAAAGGAGTGTGGCATTGTCGAAATGTAAGCTTTCGCGAATCTTTTCACGAAAAACGGTTTCATCCATCGACTTTATGGGCGAATAAGCGATCTCCTTGTCGTCGACATCCTGATAAATCAACCCGCCAGGAATAAAAATGGCGCCCTTGTTGTCCAATTTGCCTGTGGCCCCTTCCTCATTAATTCCTGGCAGCTGGCCTTGTTTGTCGCAGGCCAACATCCGCCATAGTGTATCCGTACGTATGGCAATCAGTTCTTTGAACAAAACACTACCAATTATTTCCTTTTTAGCTCTCATGCAATCCTTCCATACTTCCTATTTTTTATGGAATGCGCATTATCTTAGCAATGGAGGGCGAGAAAATCAATTGGTGCTATGATACGAAAGATTTTGTAACCTTTCCCGAAAACAGAAGAATTAAACTATCGGTTAGATTTCTGGAACGACTGGCTGAAAAAATTCGGGCCTTCGGTATTTTGCTGATGATCCTGTTGATCATCATTTTCCGACGGTGTATGGGCAAGCAATAAAGAAGTATTCACTGATTTGGGTGAAAAGAAGATACGAGTTAGTATGCATTGCAAAAATGGCAGCTTTGCAGGTTGAAGCTATATGGAGGACTACAAAGCTATCCACGTTTCGTTTTAATAGAAATAATATTTGAAATGCTTGTCGCCTTTACGACGTGGGTTAAGCTGTCCCAACCCTGTTGCCCATCGCCTTCAAGCCACAAGAATCAGGAGCGGACCTCTTTAGAATCTCAAGAGGGCGGGCCTGGATCTGGCCCGCCCTCGTTTCGACAACCTCGCGTGCCGCAGTCAGTTCAGCAAACGGCTGTTCATCCTTTTGGTTTGTCCATGACTTCGGTGAGCGCGTCTTCGAAGGCCTGTAAGGCGACCCCCGCATCGGCATCCGAGTGGGAAGCCGAGATGAACCACGGTTCTCTCGAATCCATGTCCGGCATAACACCTTTCTCCATCATCCGGAGAAGGATTTCGCTGTATAGCCCATGGTTGCTCGAAGACCATTCCCGGTATTCGAAAACTTTGGGAAGTTCAGTAAAGACAATACCGAACATACCTGGAGACCCCTGGACAAGAGCCGGAATCCCTTTACGGCTTATTATTTCACGGATACCCGCAATAAGTTTTTTCCCATGGGCGTGAACCTTCTTGAGGATTCCAGCCTCGAGTTCATCGAGTACGGCCTCGGCCGCGGCCACGGATACGGCATTACCCGAATAGGTGCCACCGTGAGGAATTTTCTGATAGTCGATCTCTCCCATGATCTTTCGGCAGCCAGCAATGGCGGCGATGGGAAACCCGTTGCCGAGGGCTTTGGCATAGGTCGCGAGATCCCCCTTTACGCCAAACAGCTCCTGAGCCCCTCCATTGGCCACGCGAAATCCGGTTTTGACCTCGTCCATGATCATAACGATACCGTGCTCGTCGCAGAGCTTGCGGATCAGTTCGAGATAACCTGGTTTGGGGAACAGGCCAGGACTATTGCCCATGATAGGCTCGAGAATGATGCATGCCAGATGCTGCCAGTTATCTTTCACCACTTTTTCCAAAAGCTCGAAATCGTTGAAGGGCACGCACTCCACAAGCTGGCTGATAATTCGGGGGGTTCCCGAACCATGGGGCACGATGACAGGCGATCGCCGGTATCCTATACCGGGTATCGGTGGCTGGCAATTGAATAGGGTGTAGTCCTGAAATCCGTGGTAGTGGCCCTCGAACTTGAGGATTTTATCCCTGCCGGTGTACGCACGGGCAAATCGAATGGCATGCATGGTGGCTTCGGTGCCCGTATTGGTCAGCCGCACCATATCCATCCCCGTCATGGCACATATTTTTTCTGCCACCCGGATCTCGATTTCGTTGGACATGGCAAACACATTGCCGTCTTTCAACACATCGGAAACCCGCTCCACCACACTCGGGTAAGCGTGTCCTAAAATTACAGGGCCCCACGCCAGGCGGTAATCGATGTATCGATTCGCGTCCATATCCCAGACATAAGCGCCCTCGCCCCGTTTAATGACAAACGTCATATCATCGCCCCAGTAGCGGAAGTTTGAATTGACGCCTAACGGCATTGTTTGTCTTGCACGTTCCCACATTTTTCTCGTTTTCGGTCCGGTCTTCATGACGCTATTTCTCCTCGATGATAATGAATGTTTACCCGCCGAGAGACTGCTTGGCCGGATGATTCCGGACCGTGCGCGGGTGCTTTCCTGTTCTATTAAGACGGTCTCTTGCAACATGAGCGGTTGTCCCTCGACCGATGGACCCGCCGGTTTAATCCCTTAGAATATTGCTGTGGCAGGCGTCCCAGCGTAAAACCACGTCCCCCCCTTGCTTCAGTGGAACGCGGCAATCCTTGCTGCGGCTCAAATGAACCGTCAGGCGACAATCGGTTTCCGGTATCTTGATCGTTAATTCCGTGAAATCTCCCTGGTAAAAGACATCTGTGATCTTCCCCCGTAGAAGATTATCCGAATTTTCCGCAGACTCTGCCATATTTGGGGGAAGAATTTCGATCATTTCAGGATGGACAGAGATACCCCGGACCTGGTCCGTGTCCGTCAGCTGGCAATCGGGCACGCATAGGCTGTGTCCATATTGATCCTCGAAACACATTCCATTCCCGTTTTTGGACAACACTCGCCCGCTGAATATATTGCAGGAGCCTATGAAACCGGCCACGAATCGGGTTTGGGGCGTTTCATAAATTTCCAGAGGAGTGCCGATCTGCATGATTTTCCCGTCGCGCATGACGCCCATCCGGTCGGAGAGACTCAGCGCCACCTTCTGATCGTGGGTAACATACAAAAAGGTGATCCCGACCTCCCGCTGAATACGCCGAAGCTCTCCCTGCATTTCTTTGCGCAGTTTGCGGTCCAAAGCGGCAAGGGGCTCGTCTAATAGCAGGACCTTCGGATTCAACGCCAGGGAACGGGCAAGGGCTACCCTTTGTTTCTGCCCGCCACTGAGCTGATGGGGGAACCGTTCTTCCATGCCCACCAAGTTGACAACATCGAGCATCTCCTGGACTTTCTGTTTGATCTCAGGACGGGGGCGCTTTCTTTCGACCAACCCGAACGCCACGTTTGCCGCAACGCTCATGTGAGGGAACAAGGCCATCTGCTGAAAAACCAGGTTGCACTCGCGTTTGTTGGGCGGGATGTTGTTAACGACCTCACCCTGAATCCGGATGTCCCCTGAATTCTGTTTTTCAAATCCGGCGATCATACGCAGAAGGGTCGTTTTCCCGCATCCGCTTGGTCCCAGCAGCGCAAAGATTTCCCCTTGTGGTATGGCAAAGCTGATGTCGTTGACGGCGGTAATTTTACCGAACCGTTTGGTGATGTTTATGAGTTCGACCGCATATGCGGCTTGGTTGTTGGAACGCGTCATAGTGGCTGTCCTTGGCAATGGAATGGGAATTTGGTTACTCCGGATTGATTGTGGATCAGAGTCTGGCGGTTCGACTCCTTTTTTCCACCATCTTGGTTGCCAGCAACCCTATCAACGTGATCACGGTAAAGAGGGTTCCGATCACATTGATAACGGGTGTCGATCCATGGCGGAGCTGAGAAAAAACGTAAATGGGAAGCGTGGTGTTGCCGATACCGGAAACGAAGTAGGTAATCACGAAGTCATCGAAGGACCAGGGAAAGATAAGAGCGGCCGCGCCGGCGATGCCCGGCATGAGCAGAGGTCCGATCACCCGGCGGAATGTCGAAAGCCGTGTAGCGCCTAAATCCATGGAAGCCTCTTCCCAGGACCAGTCTATGCGTTGCATCCGGCCAAGGATCACAAAAACCGCCAGGGGCGTGCTGAAAACGATATGCGCAATGATAATGGTCGTGTAGCCGAGCTGGAGGGGGGACAGTTTAATAAAAAAAAGCAACAGCGCGGCACCCGTGACCACCTCCGGCATGACAATGGGGAGCAGAATAGAGGTACGCAGAAGCTGTTTGCCTTTGAATTTTAACTTGTAGAGGCCATAGGCGGTAATTGTTCCCAGAAAGGTGGACACGACGACGGTGATTAGGGCAATGACCAGGCTCCGCAGACAGGTCTCCCGAACCATGTCGTTTTCAAGGAGGGCAGCGTACCATTTCCAAGTGAAACCGTCCCATTTTATACCGTATTTATTGGCGCTGAAGGAAAAGACAATAATCACGATCACCGGGGCCCACAAAAAAATATAGGTTACCAGGGATATCAGTCTCAAAAACAAAATACGCAACTTCATAAGGCTTGCTCCAGGGATTCTCGGCCACCGAACCTGATGACGAAATAAATGAGCAAAAGCAGGACAAAGGCCAGGGCCGCCGCCAGGCAAGAACCGCCAGGGATATCGCCCGCCGCGGTAAATTTATGGGCCACCAGGGTTCCGGCCATCATGAATTTAGAGCCCCCAAGGAGATGGGGAACCAGCCAGTCCCCCAGGGAGGGGATAAAGACCAGCAGCGTTCCGGCCAGCAATCCGCCGCGGGTCAACGGAAGGGTGACCCTGAAAAAGCGGCGAACAGGGGTGGCGCCCAGATCTGTCGCGGCTTCCCAAAGGGAGGGATCTAGTCCCTCCAGAGCAGCATAAAGGGGCAGCACCATAAACGGAAGCCAGGTATACACCAGTCCCGCCGACACGGCATAGGAGGTGTAAAGGAACTGAATGGGCAGATGGATCACCCCCAAATCGATCAGAAGGTTATTGATCAACCCGTTGCTCCCCAGAATAGTCTTCAGCGCATACAGCCTGATGATATAGGCCGTCCAGGACGGAATGACGATCAAAAGGAGCAAGCCGGCCTTCCATCGCCCGCCGTAGCGAGCAATGTAATAGGCCAAGGGGTAGCTTAGCAGAATGCAGACAAGATTGGTCTGCAGGGCATAGTAGATGGACTTGAAGAAGACCGTGGCATAGCCTGTGTCTAAGAGGTTCCGGTAATTCTCCAAGGTCAGTTCGAAAACGATATTTCCGTAGGGGCCCGTCTTCAGGATGCTGAACATCAAAATGAAGGAGAGGGGCGCCAGCACGAAAAGAACCTGGACGAACATGATCGGGCCCAGATAGGTTGCGACTTGAAATCGGTGCCTGCGCTTCATTTCTCGCTCGCCGGATGTTTCAGGAGAGGCGGTTTGCACTCGGGATGATTCCGCTAACCGGCTGTCGGCGGTTGTCGCCATCAAAACCTTCCTTGATTGGCCGGAAGAAGCTGCCTTCCGGCCAGTGCTGTATTTGCAAGATGGGAAAAATTCAGGGTTATCGCTTCAGCTCTTCCCATATCTTCGATCGCATTTCCAGTCCTCTGCCGGTCAGGGCTTTTTCGTTGATGACTTCGCATTTTTGAAGATACGCTTCATCAATAATGGTTCCCGGCCAATCTTTGAAGGATTGCGGCACCATTTCACGGGTGGCCTTATGATTGGGGGTATACCCGATTCCCAGAATAAGCTGAGTGTTCACTTCCGGGCTCATGACATAATTGATGAAAAGGTGCGCTGCGGCTGGATGCGGCGCCCCTTTGGGAATCACAAGGGGGTCGACGCCGAATTCGGTTCCTTCCTTAGGCAGACAACCTCGGATGGTATCCAGTTCCTGATGGTAGAAATACGAATCCCCAACCCAGCAATTGGACAGCCAGGCTTCCTGCTCCAGCACAAGCCGTTTGGGCCAGGAGTCATACGCCATCACCCGGGATTTTTGTTTCATGAGCAGATCCCGTACTTCCATCAGCTCTTTTTCGTTATCGGAGTTGTAGGAGTAGCCCAGATACTTCAAGGCGTTTCCAACGACTACAAACATCTCATCCAGCATGGTGATGCGGCCAGCATATGGATTTTCTTCGTAGAGAAAACCCCAGGAACCGATTCGTGGATCAGTGCTGTCCACATATTTCACGTTGTAGGCGTATCCGTAAAAAAAGCTGTCTGTGGGGATGCCGTATGCGTTGTGCGGGTCGAACCAGATCAGTTTTTGATTTTCTTCCGGCAGGTACTGGACAGCATTTGGGATCCAGGCCTTGTTGAGCTTGGAAAGAACGCCCAGTGCTTTCAGCTGGATCATACCCCGGGCCGAAGGAAGGGTCACGTCGTAAGGAGCGTTGGGATTAAGCTTGAATTTGGCCACATATTCATCGTCGCTCGCAAAATTATCCCGGACGATGGTAATGCCGAATTTTTTTTCAAAATTGGCATAGATCTCTTCCGGCCACCAATCTGCCCAGTCATAAATATGCAGCTTGCCTTCCTTTTGCGCTTGCTGCAAGCATTCTTCGGGAACCGGGTAGTCAGGAAATTCGGCGGCGATCGCTGTCACATTGGTCAGGTTTAGGATCATATACCCCAAAGCCAGGAAGAATGTTGTTATTATCCATCGTTTTTTCAATACGGCCTCCTTGGTAAACGGGTTATTGAGGTTGACAAAGAATAAACGGTAGTATCTCAACACAACGGATTGCCTGAAATCGCTTTCCGGATAGATCCGGAGAAATCTTATTTTAGCGTCCCATGGACGATAATGGTTTTGTCCTTGATCCAAAGCAAACGTCACCCGCGCGGGACACCGGCGTAAGCATCTACCGCAAATCCATTCCGATCAATTTTGAAAGCAGCCGCCTTGGGCGCAGCACTGCGCTCTATCGTTGGAGCATGATTCTCCATTCCTTGATCTGAATATCTGCTTAACGGAGTAGGCAGATGGGACCGCCTGTTGCAGCGGGGTTTACATCCTTCGGACCAGCCATTGGTGCCGTCAATAGGCTGTCTGTTGAAACCTGCTGCATGTTGCCGCTCGACCTGGAAGAATCCCAGCTATACGGCGCAAAGGAGAGTAAAGATGCGGCCGGTCAAGTAGGTACTGTCAAAGTTAACCGACGCAAAATTGCAGGGGTGATACAAGTTCTCCTTTTGCTACAATTGGGCAATCACGAAAATCCCATTGGCGAGGTGACGCTTCTAATGCGATTCCCATATCGGCGCGATGTCGTGGGTGATCGCCGCCATAAACCGCCGCTGTGACAAGCATTTGCCGATTCAGGCCGCCGATGTGGATAGAAGATATACGACAAAATGCCGACAAATGCAACCGGAAAAATAGTCGCAAATGGACTGATTGCATGCATGATCTTCCATTTTTACAAGAAGTATAACGGGATTCAGCTAAAAAAAACGAAGCATTTCAACGCTGAAGAATAGCATAGACGGTCACCGGCAATTAGCGTTTGCCGGCCTTGAACATAGGGAGAGATTAAATCCGCTTTTGGCGTTTAATATTGATGCTTCTACTTTATCCAGCCGGATGCGCAGCGTGCAATGCCCAGCCAATTTCTTTCGCATTCGTTCAATCACGCTGCCGCGGATGCTGTCATTGTCTATTTCAAAATGAAAACCGATTGTCCTTAAGGTATCCCGCCTCAGCTTCCTGGTAGGATTTGATCGCCACATAACGAGCCTCATTTTCTCCATCATGCGCCCCCAAGAATGCTAACCGCCTTGGGGCCAGGCTCCTACAGGGCAGGCCAATTCACACTGCCGACAATAGCGTACCATGCTCTGGTTCGAGCCATCTGAATCATCCGGTACAGGATTGGTTCGGTCGCTCTCCATCTGCACCATGCAGCTGCCTCGGGCGTAAGACCCACTTGCATAGGCCTTTTGAGGACAAGCTTGCCGACAGGGCGCAGCACATTCCTCGCAGGGATCGAACCAATCTATGGGGCCGGTGGGAACTAAACTCCACTCCAGAAACATTGCCCTCAAACGCACCCTGGGGCCGAACTCCGGTGTCACCAGAAGGTTGTTTTTGCCTATGATGCCCAAACCTGCCAAGACTGCAGCGTCTTTAAGAAACACCCCCCCTTTTTCAACATGGTAGGGCAGGGGGTGGGCCGGTTGTCCCAATTTTTCTCCGAACCATTGTTTAAGCTGCTTGGCAACTGACATCAGCACCCGGTTGCCGGCGGTTCCTTTGCCGTCCCACCAGTCCAATCTTGGTTTCTGACGGGGGTGTCCCAAGGCCAGCACCAATACCGACCGGGCATGCTTTGGCCATTCCTCTTGCGCCACATTTTCGTATTGGGGGCCATCTTTCCAGCCCACATCAACGTTCGCTAAATGGCTGGGGCTTTCTCGGAGAACGTCGAGGCTGGCGATTCCGGCTAGTACTTCCGGGAAAGACTGGGCTTTTTTGATAATGCCGGCCGATACTCTGGGATCAGCGCTGTATTTTTCCGGGTGTTGCACGCCAGTCATAGGTCGTAATAGACTTTAAGGCCTCTTTTGGCCTTTTCGAAATACACCACAGCCACCTGTGTGTCCTGTTCCTCCGGTGGGCCCTTGAAGTAATGGCTGACCGGGCGGACGCTGAAGGGACACTCATCAATAAAGCCATCGATACCCGCTTCGCTTTCCTGGGCATCGGCCTGCCGGAAAGGCTTACCCTGAAGTTTGGCGATGTGTCTAAGAATTGTTTCCTGGATGCGCCAGGCGGCATAGGTGCGTTTGAGAACGGCTTCCTCCACCCAATGCCGTACCAGGTCCTCGTCCACCAACTCCAGAGCTTTACGCAGCTTTTCTATGGCACTATATATTTCCTGACTGGCCGTATCCAGGGCGCCGGGACGCTTTTGGTCGTAGAAATACGCCCACTCTTCGAAGGTCTTGCCCTCGAATTCTTCGATAGCCAATGTAGGGTTGCCCAGTTTTTTGCGGGTGGTGGCTTTGGATAAATGGTTTGCGAGGTTTATCAGGTCACTGGTTAAGTCCGGAAACTCTTTGGCCGCACCGACATCTTTGCCTCTTAGGTCTTGTGGCTTAAGGCGTATCAAAACTAGTATCCTAACTTTGGTAATGTTATTGCCGTATTCGCCGGTCCCGCTGGACCGGGTGCTTAGGTGTTTCCCGGAGCATAGCTATCGGTCCGATTGCCGTCAGAATATTAGATTCGCTCGCCCAGGTCAAATCAGAAGACATCGGCGGGCGAGGATTGTTTTAGGCAAATTGTCCGGTGCTATGCCGGGCGCTTCTCACGGCCCAATGTCGGCCTAACCCGAATATTCTATGAAAAAAGCAATGCTCTTCATTGTGCTTTTCGAGTATCACCCTAGATTATGAGACAATCTCCACGCTTCGCCCCTTTTTATACGTTTCCATGTCCCCAGTGCCCTCTATCAAGTGGTCGGGTGACACAGAAAAGCTTCCTTAAAAAGAGGTCCAGACATTGGACTTATTACGTTATTTTGGTGACTTGTTCCAAAGTTTCCATTTTACACGGCGTTATGTGCTGATCTGCATTTACCCCTCTCCCTGCGGCGCCCCAATAAGACAAGAAGATAGCCTTCGTTAGTTTTTCTATTCCATTAATGATTGCATGACACCAAATCAACTATCCATAGGTTACGGATAGATTGAAACAAACCCACCAAAAACGCAACCGTCAAAACCTGTGATTACGTGCCACTGTACGTAAACCTGCCAAATCACATATATCACCCATCAATGCCTATGAAAGCAGGGTAGTAGATTCCTGCAAAAAAATCGCACCACGAAGCAACAGTCCCTCAACGATGCCGACAGATATGGTCGGTTTCAAGCATCCCCCCCTACAAAGTGGAAGTTCTGATTTTACGCCGACAGGCTTTCGTTGTTCCCTGCAAGCTCAGTCGGTGGGGAGGGAAGCTGTTCGTTGATCCCACCCCGTGCCGTAATCCCAGGTATTCTTGACGATTTCAACGATCAGGGAGGCCTCGGAGGAATTCACGCCGTCGATTTTGCAGATATGGTCGAAGATGAGCGCTTTGAATTCATCCAGGGAGCGGGCGATGAATTCCACGTCGAGGTCTGCACCGCCGGTGGTCAGGGCAATGTAGTTTAATTGATCGATGGTCTTGAGACGCTCCAGAATGGCGTCTTTCTTTTTGAGATCGATATTCAATTTCAGGTTGCCGATGATCTCGAAACCCAGTTTGATCGGGTTGCTGACCGCCACGACGTTGATAATTTCTTCCTGGATCAAGCGCTTCAACCGCGTCCGGGCGGTGGTTTCCGCAATTTTCATCTCTTTGGCCAGTTGGACAATGGGCATCCGGCCGTCTTTTTGGAGTAACCGGATCATGCCGCGATCCACCGCATCCAGAGGAGTGTTGGGAGATGTCATTTTTTCTTCCTCTCGGGCAAGGCAAGGTTACCTTTAATATATAGATTCGGTTGAAATAATTGTTTTCCACTAAATTTTTATATATTTTTATTGTTTTCCGCTTATTTTGTCAATATTTTTATTGACATTAGCCATAAAACTGGTTAACGTACAATCGAATAAATCAATCATCTCTTCGATCGTGCGCGGCACAAGCGCTCATATCGAAGCCACTTCAACAAAGAGAGGGAATGTGAAAAAGATCATTGTTATCGGGGTAGGTGCCCAGGGGAGTACCATTGCCAAGCGGTTGGACGAAACCGAGGGTGTTTCTGAAATCATCTGTGCGGACTATGACCAGAAGGCGGCCGAGGCCCTTGGCAGCACCTTGAAAAAGGCGAAAGCCATCCAGCTCGATGCCAGCGATGTCAACCATGTGATTGAAGCCGCCCGGGGGTGCGATTTGATCGTCAACGGGCTGCCGCTGGAGTACAATCTCGTGATCATGGAAGCCGCCCTGGCCGTAAACGCCTCCTATTTCGACATGGCCGGCCCCATGGAGGATATCGGCTTTGTGGAAAGCTACCAGCGCCTCTTTTCGGACTGGCATCCCAAGTTCAAGGAAAAGGGACTGACCGCACTTGTCGGCTGCGGGTCGGCGCCCGGACTCGCCAATGTCATCGCCCGGGAGTCGGTGGAGCAAATGGACAGCTGCGACACCATCGGCATCTATGTCTACGAGGGGGTCTGGACCAACCGCTTCACCCCCTTCTGGTGGTCGCCCGAAGTCGCTTTCGGGGACATGGCCTACAAAACCTTCCGTTATGAAAACGGAAAACATGTTCAGGACAAGCCATTCAGCCGGCCGATAAAAATAAAACTGCGCGGCATCGAGCGTAAGGTCCGGATGGTCGACCACGAGCATGACGAGCCCGTTACCATGGGCCTGCTGGCGGACCAGGTGTTGAAGGGAGTCCGCAACGTGGACTTCAAATACGGCGGCTCCGGCGTGGAACTCAGCGAAATCCTCTTTAAAATGGGCCTGCTATCCCAGGACCCGGTCAATGTGGACGGCACCACCATCGTCCCGCGGGACCTGGTGCTTCACCTGTGCCCGCCGGCACCCAAATACCCGGACGAGATCAAAGCCATCATCGACCGGGGGGGCATCAAGGAACAGGGCGCTTTCCTGGTCCGGGTGGACGGCACCCGGGACGACAAACCCATCCGTATCGACTCCTATGTCAATGCGCCGGGGCTGGTGGAGTCCTTCGAAAAATCCGGCCTCAGCCACGAAGCCTATCTAACCGGTCAATGCGCCGCCGTGTTCGTTAAAATGATGGTGGAAGATGTTTTTACGGAAAAAGGGCTGTTTGTTCCGGAGCAGCTCGGCGATGATGCCCGGGAATTCTGCTTCCAGGAGCTGGCCGAACTGGATGTCACGGTGGACGCCCTCACGGAGAGCCCGGTCGCCTGATCGCCTCGCCGGCCAATGAAAACTCGACTCATCTGTGGAGCCGCCCTGCACAAGGGCGTCTCCACAGGGGTTTCCCCCTGTCGTCCCCCCCCCGTGTGCAGCATGTCGGACACGAGGGTCAATCCATTCCGGTGCCCCAATCGTAGTCACGCTTGATGTATTTGAGAATCAAGGATGTTTCGGTGCGGATAACGCCATCGATTGTGTTGATTTGTTCGTAGAGCATCTGGTTGAGCTCATCGATCGAACGGGCCACAAACTCGGTGTAGATGTCGGAGCCGCCGGTCCCCTGGACGATGAACCACAGGGCCTTGATCTTGCGCAGTTCCGACGTGATGCGTTTGATTTTTTTGATATCCACCTGGATACGGATGATCCCCACGATATCGAAACCCAGTTTGAGCGGGTTGCTGACGGCCACGATCTGAATGTATTCTTCGGCAATCAGGCGGTTCAGACGGGTCCGGACCGTGGCTTCGGAAATCCCCAGCTTTTTGGCAATTTCCGTATTGGGAATCCGCCCGTCCTTTTGCAGCAGCGCGATCATCTCGCAATCCACCGGATCCAGTCCGCGTTTTCTCTGTGATGATGGACGCTTCTTCATGATTTTACGCCCTCCCCAGGCATCTCCATTCGTCACCGACAACTCGCTGCCGGGTTGTTCCGATGGTATAACTTCTATATTCGCAGATTTTTATGCTTAATTATAGAATATTCGATTTATTGCAAGCATTTTTTATTGACATACGTTTTTTACAGATATATGAATTGCGAATATCGTTGGATTACTCGGCCATCTTTAGCTTGGTACGACGCGTTCCATTCTATTTACCCATTTCAAAATAACGAGGTCTAAACCATGCCCGATTCCTTGATCAAAAACTACATCAATGGCGAATGGGTCGCATCCGGATCCCAACAGACCGGCGACATCTGGAACCCCGCCACCGGCGCAAAAATTGCCACGGTGCCCTACAGCAATCAGAATGATGTCGACATGGCGGTTGCCGCCGCCCGGGAGGCCTATCCGGAATGGCGGGCAACACCACCCCTGACACGGGCACGCTATCTGTTCCGTCTCAAGGAAGCCTTTGAAGAGCAGTTCGAAGACATCGCCCGCACTCTCACCACCGAACACGGCAAAGCCATCGACGAAGCCCGCGGCGAAGTGCGGCGCATGATCGAAAACGTGGAGCACGCCACCGGGGTCACCACCCTGATGTGCGGCTACACCCTGGAAGACATTGCCAAGGGCATCGACTGCTACGGCCATCGCCAGCCCATGGGCGTTTTTGCCGCCATCGCCCCTTACAACTTTCCGGCCATGGTGCCCTGGTGGTTCCTGCCCTATGCCCTGGTGGCGGGCAACACCTTTGTATTGAAACCCTCGGAACAGGTCCCCATGACCCAGACCAAAGTTTTCGACATCATCGACGAGATCGGGTTTCCCGAAGGCGTAGTCAACATGGTGCACGGCTCCCGGGACGTGGTCAACGCCCTGCTGGACCATCCGGACGTCGAAGGCATTTCCTTTGTCGGATCCACCCCCACCGCCAAGTATATTTACAAACGGTGCGGTGAAACCGGCAAACGGGTACAGGCCCTGGGCGGTGCCAAAAACATCGTCGCCATCATGCCGGATGCCGATCTGAAGGCCGCCATGCCCTCCCTGGTCACCTCTTTTTTCGGCTGCACCGGTCAGCGCTGCCTGTCCGGGTCGATTCTGGTGCCGGTGGGCGATGTCGCCGATCGGCTGCGGGATGAATTTATTGCCGCCGCCCGGGAGATGAAGGTCGGCGACGGTCTGGACGAACAAACCTTTATGGGCCCTCTGATCAGTGCCGCCCACCGCGAACGGGTCTTGGGCTATATCGAAAAGGGCATCGCGGAAGGTGCCGAACTGGTCCTGGACGGCCGTGATTACACGGACCCGGAACGGCCCGGCGGCTTTTTTGTCGGCCCCACCGTATTTGACCGGGTAACCCCGGACATGACCATTGCCCGTGAGGAAATCTTCGGCCCGGTGGTCAGCATCGTGCGGGCGCCGGACCTCGATGCGGTCGTCGATCTGGTGAATTCCCGCGGCTTTGCCAATGCGGCCTGCCTCTATACCGGCAGCGGCGCGGTGGCGCGTGACTTCAAATATCGGGTCAAGCCCAGCATGATCGGCATCAACATCGGCATCGCCGCACCCATGAGCTTTTTCCCCTTCGGCGGCGCCGGCAATTCCATGTTCGGCGACATCAAGGGCCACGGGCAGGAGATTTTCCAATTCTTCACCGACACCAAGGTGGTCATCGAACGCTGGTTCTAATAAAAAAATCGACGGCCCGGGCGCTGACCGCCCCTGACCTTTAAGGAGAAATTTATGCCGCTCAACAATTTCGGCAGCATTCTGACGTTTGCGGAAGAGCTGGAACGCATGGGCATCGCCTTCTATGAAGGTGCCGCCGACAATCCGGCCTGTGCGGCGTGGGCCGAGCAGTTCCAACAGTTTGCCAAGGATGGCCGCAAGCAGATCCAGACGATTCAACGCACCCGGCGCGAAAATGTCACGGAGATGATTTTGGAACAGATCCGGGACTTCTATCGCGCCCCGTACGTCAAGACATATGCCGATCCGGCAGGCCGGCCCCTGGATGCCGTTCTCGCCGATGCCCGCCAGATCGAGGAAACCGCCGAAGCCTTCTACCGGGCTGCCATGGAGAAAATCAAAGCCTTGCCCGAGGTGGCCCGCGCCCTGAAACTCATCGGCAAGAAACATACCGCGCATCGCCAGATACTGGCATCACGCTGATGCGAAACCACTAACCATTCGGGAGATCCCATGTCCACCAATACTGCCCTGCCCCAATTGCCGCCCCATGACCACCAGCCACAGCCGTATGAGGGGCCGACCATCGAGGAAGTCGCGGCCCTGCGCCAGCGCTATCTGTCACCGGCCCTGCTGACCTATTACAAGGAGCCCCTGATGATCGTGGAGGGTTCCATGCAATATCTTTACGATGAAACCGGTCGACGCTATCTGGACGGCTTCGGCGGCATCGTGACTGTCAGTGTAGGGCACAGCCATCCCTATGTGTTGCAAAAGGCCAAGGAACAGTTAGACCTTCTCCAACACACCACCACCATTTACTACCATCCCACCATTGCCGCGTATGGGAAAATGCTGGCCGACAAGATGCCGGGCGACCTGAGTGTCTGCTATTTTGTCAATTCCGGCTCGGAAGCCAACGACCTGGCCATGCTGATGGCGCGGCTTTACACCGGCAATTACGATCTCATCGCCCTGCGCAACGCCTACCACGGCGGCAGCGCTTCCACCATGGGCCTGACCGCTCACAGTACCTGGAAGTACAACTACCCCCACAGCTTCGGCGTTCACCATGCGGTCGTGGCCGATCCCTACCATGGCCCCTGGGGCCGGGACGATCCGGATGCCGGGGCCAACTATGCCGCCGATATCCAAAGCGTGATCCGGCATGCCACGTCGGGGCAAGTGGCCGGTTTTTTTGCCGAGGCCATCCAGGGCGTCGGCGGCAGCGTGGTCTATCCGGACGGTTATCTGAAACACGCTTATGAACACGTTCGCGCGGCCGGCGGCGTGTGCATCTGCGACGAAGTGCAGACCGGCTTCGGTCGCACCGGGGAAGCTTTCTGGGGATTCGAAACCCAGGGCGTCATGCCGGATATCGTGACCATGGCCAAAGGCATCGGCAACGGCGCTCCGCTGGCCGCCGTCGTTACCACGCCCGCGATCGCCAAATCCATGGTGGGACGCATTCATTTCAACACCTTCGGCGGCAACCCCGTGTCCTGCGCCATCGGTAAAGCGGTCCTGGAAGTCATAGAACGCGAAAATCTGCAGCAGAACTGCCTGGAAGTCGGCGGGTATCTGCTGGAAGGCTTCCGGGGCCTGATGGCCAAGCACGATATCATCGGGGATGTGCGCGGCAAGGGATTGATGACCGGCATCGAACTGGTCAAGGACCGCGGCACCAAGGAAGCGGCTACCCAAGAATGCGTCCGGGTCTGGGAACGCGCCAAGACACTGGGCCTGCTGATCGGCAAAGGCGGGTTCTTCGGCAACGTCCTGCGCATCAAACCGCCCATGTGCCTGACCAAACCGGATGTCGATTTCATGATCGAGGTGCTGGATATCGCGTTCAGCGACGTATAAGTCCTGCAGCCGCCTTTCAAACCACTTTGGCCCGCCCACAGTCCTGCTGTGGCGGGCCAAACTGGTTCTTACGACGCCATAATGATCACTGGCATGTCGGTCTCAATCGAAACGCGTCCAGCACATCTTAAAATTTTAGCGCATTCCCCTCGGTAGGGGCTTAAAAGCGGCTTTTTCGCTTTTGGTTTTCTTCTTTCCCATTGTCCCGCGCCGAGCATCGACGGGGCGGACGGGATATAGCGCGCGGAATGTCTGAGCCCGCTAATAGGCGGGGGAGTAAGCGCGCGCTCCAGCCGAAACCAAACGATTCAGCGGCGTCTCATGCCGCCATGCTGTGTTCTCAAGCTTGCTCGGGTGCTCACAATCTGACGATTGCTGCGCGCCTCGCTTCGCTTGACGCCTTGCCTGACAACATGATCCTTGCTGCCTCGCCTGGTTTGGCGACGCGCAGGATTTAGCGGGACACGGGCGTTTTCTATTGCTTCGTTTTCTTGATAGAATCGTAACGTCCTGAAGCCGTCACTCCCGCGCCGGCGGGAGTCCAGATCCCATTGAAATAACTGGATCCCCGCCTGCGCGGGGATGACGAAAGGATTACCTCAGCGACGTATTTCGAACTCATCTTTTCTTCTCACATGAAAGAAAATGAAGCGTTCCTGATCACCACCGTTAATGGGCAGCTATCGACGCCGCCGGATGACCACCGTCCCCGCCATCTTGTCGTGCCAGCCCTGCTTTCGTTTATCGAAACCGACCCATATAATCCCAAGTAATAAAGGGATGCTGGCAACATAGTATCCCAGGTAGCGCACGATCAATTGTGCGGTGGAGGGCTTGCCGCCTGTTTTGGCATCCACGATCGCCAGCCCGGTTACCATTTTCCCCGGGGTCGCTGATTTATAATGCCAGAACAAAATGATGGCCATGGCCGGCAAAATATAGTTGAAGACCACATCCCAAAAGCCATGAATGAAGACATCGCTGTCCCAATAGGTTTTTCCATAAATAAGGGTAATCGCCGGTAAGAGGACCACCAGCATGAGGACGGAATCGATGAGGGCCGCCCCCGTCCTTATCCAGAACCCGGCATAATCTTGCCCGTCCATAAACATCTCCTCAGAAACCCGTGCTGCCAATAGACCCCGCGGCTCCGGCGGCGTCCGGTCAGGCCTGATCGCCCGGATGCGCGCGGCGAATGGACTGGATCACGTTGTCGAGTTGTTGCAGGAAACGGGATCGGTCATTTTTTTGCATCGGCGGCGGCCCGCCGGTGATCTCGCCGGCAGCACGAAGCCCGGCCAGCAACTCCCGCGTTGCGACGGCCGAACCGATGTTGTCTTCCGTAAACGGTTTGCCTGTCGGCCCAAGCACACGGGCACCTTTCGCCAGGCAGCGGCTGGCAAGGGGAATGTCCGCCGTGACCACGATGTCATGCGCCTGCACGTGTTCCGCGATCCAATCATCGGCCGCGTCGAATCGGTCCCCCACGACTTCAAGGGTGATCCAGCGTTCGTTGGGAACACGCATCCAGGCATTGGCCACCAGGGTGACATTCAGCTGATAGCGGCCGGCCACACGATAGATTTCTTTTTTAACGGGGCAGGCATCCGCATCGACAATAATATGAAGCAAATCAAGATCCTCGCCGCCAAATCGGATCGTGTCCGAATGACGTCCATCATTATGGCATTGGCGAAAACCGCACGATGTCCCGGTCGGTCCGGCGGCTGATCCGGTCCGCTTCCTCCAGATAGCGCAGGTGGGCCAGGGCCTCACCGGTTGCGAACCACTGCTGGGCCACCGGAAAATCCGACCAGCTGGGAGCCTGGAGATCCCAGGTCATGCGGGCGGCGGTCTCGTAGGCCGTAAAAGGGCCGCCTGCCAGGAGGGTCACCACTTCCGCCAGGCGCTCCCGGTGATGGTTTTTGAGTTCGCTGATGCGGCGGTGATGGTCGGCAAACAGCCGGCGATGTCCCGGCAGAACAAGATTCACGTCCATGGCGTCAACCTTGTCGAGGCTTGCCAGGTAGTGTCGCAGGGGATCCTGCGTGTCCGACCAGCATTGAATGTTCGGGGTGATGTCGATCAACAGATGGTCCCCCGCGATAAGCAGTTTGCGGGAGGGGTCATAGAGGCAGGTGTGCCCCATGGTGTGCCCGGGCGTCTCGACGCACTGCCAGATGAAATCACCGACGGTGATGGTATCCCCCTCGGACAAGATCTGCAATGGCGGCACCCAGTCGGTGCCGAACCGGCTGCCGGGGTGGGCCTTCAGCGCGGCCCGCAGCCGATCCACCGGAAACCCGTGGTGGCCGGCATAGGCCAGCATGGGACCGAAGCCCTCCCAGCTCTCGATAATCTCGGCATCCGGTCGATTGAAATAGACCCGCGTGCGGTCCGACGCCAGCCGCGACACCAGCCCGAAGTGATCGGCGTGCAGGTGGGTAATGAAGATATCCGTATCCGCCAGTTCCACATCAATCGCTGCCAGCCCGTCGCGCAAGGCCGCCAAACATTCGTCGTGGTTCAAGCCGGTGTCGACCAGCAGGTGTCGCTCGCGGCCGCGGATCAGATAGGCATTCAGATATTTGAGCGGCGTTTCCGGCAGCGGAATCTCGATCCGATACAAGTCCTTCTCAATTTCCTGGGGCATGCTATGCGTTCCAATTTCAGGCGCGTGCGTGTTTGACCGGGTCCACCATCTACGCTTCCGGGTCGGAGACCGGTTGGTGACGATACCAGGCGGCGCTCGACGGCGGCAAGAGCGTATTACCCAAAATGATGTCGGCGGCCTTTTCGGCGATCATCATCACCGGTGCGTAGATGTTGCCGTTGGTCACGTAAGGCATGACCGATGCATCCACAATGCGCAGGTTTTCCAGTCCGTGAACTTTCATGCTGTCCGGATCCACCACGGCCATGCGGTCTTTGCCCATTTTGCAGGTGCACGAAGGATGCAGCGCCGTTTCGCCGTCGGCCGCCACCCAATCCAGAATCTCCCGGTCGCTTTCGACTTGGGGCCCCGGAGAAAGTTCTCCGCCATTGAATGCTTCGAAGGCTGGCTGGTTCATGATGTCGCGGGTGCAGCGGATCGCCTCCACCCATTCCCGGCGGTCCTTTTCAGTGGAGAGGTAGTTGAACCGCAGCGCCGGATAGTCCCTGGGGTTCGTGGAAACAATTTTGACCGTCCCCATGGCGTCGGAGTTCACAGGGCCGACATGCACTTGATAGCCATGGCCTTGCTGGGGGGAGGAGCCGTCATAGCGGATCGCCACCGGCAGAAAATGGAATTGGATGTTGGGGTAGGCCACCGTCTCATTGGTCCGAATGAAGCCCCCCGCTTCGAAATGATTGGTGGCGGCCGCCCCTTTGCGCTGAAAAAGCCATTGGAAACCGACCCAGGGCTTGTTGTACCACAGAAGCGCCGGGTATTCGGACACCGGCTGCTTACAGGCATACTGGACATAAACCTCCAGATGATCCTGCATGTTTTCGCCCACGCCGGGCAAATCGCAGACCACGTCGATGCCCAGTGAGGCCAGCTCCTTACCGTTGCCGACACCGGAAAGCTGAAGCAGTTGGGGCGAATTGATGGCCCCGCTGCAACAAATGATCTCCCCGCCATATACCTTTTGGAGGGATTTGCCTTTGGCAAACTCGAGGCCCACCGCCTTTTTCCCGTTAAAGAGAATCCGGGTGGTGAGTGCCCGGCAGACGACATCCAGGTTGGGTCGGCGCTTCACCGGATGAAGGTAGGCGCGGGCTGCGCTCAAGCGGCGGCCCCTGTTGATGTTGCGGTCAAAAGGCCCGATGCCTTCCTGTTGATACCCGTTGACATCGCTGGTCATCGGATATCCGGCCTGTTGAGCAGCCTTGAAGAACGCTTGAAACAAAGGATTTTGGCAAGGGCCGGTTTCCAGGGCCAGGGGGCCGGTGAAGCCATGGTACTCGTCAGCGCCGATGAGGCGGGTTTCAGCCCGTTTGAAATAGGGCAGATTGTGGGCGTAGTCCCAGTTTTGCATGCCGTCGTCCGCCGCCCATTTCTCATAGTCCATGGCATTGCCGCGAATATAGATCATGCCGTTGATACTGCTGGAGCCCCCCAGCACTTTACCCCGGCCGTGGAACACCCGCCGGTTTTGCATGTGGGGCTCGGGCTCGGAATGATAACACCAGTCGTAGAGCTTGTTACCCAGGGGGACCGTGAGACCGGCGGGCATGTGGATGAAGATATCCCAGATATAGTCCGGCCGTCCGGCTTCCAGCACCAGCACCCGGTTGGCGGGGTTGGTGCTCAGGCGGTTGGCCAGGGCACAGCCGGCCGAGCCGCCCCCCACGATGATGAAATCATACTTTTTTGACACCATTGTTTCTCCTTGAAATAAACGGGCTGCAATGGCAGCCGTTTCTCGTCAAATCACTCCGGTCAAAAGCTTGTGCAGACCGGCGACATCAATACATGTATCAAACGCAGCATTTCCAGGATGCACTCACGTGTCCTGCGTTGGTGGCGATAGCGGCCGCGGGGGAGTTCCCACCTCAAACCGCTGGGATGGCTGCAGTCCCAGCGCGGCTAGTTTTGCCGCACTCGGCCGGCCATTCGCGTCCCACCCCCGCAAGCGGTAATAGTCGGTCAGCATCACCGTCATATCGTCATCGCTGATCCGCCGGCCTTTGTGGGGTCCACTGGGCAGGGGCTCATCGACAAACCGGCGGGGCAGACGGTCGTCGCGGGCATCGAGGCCTTCATCCAGGTTAAACAGTCGCACTTGGTTCCAGATCCGTTCGCCGACTTCGTTAAAAAACGAAGGCGCTACGTCACGTCCTGTGGCGGCGTTGAACATTTGGGCATAATGCGCGGATGTCACCCCAAAAGCACCGAAGTCGCACTTCACCAGAACGTCCAGCCCGGCCAGATAATCCTGGCGGTCTTTCAGAATTTCAGCCTTGTGCGCAAGACCATAGGTATCGACAGGCCGGCCTCGGTAGGGTTCGCCCCCCACTTCGTAAGCCACCATAAATCCTCTCTGGTGGCAGGCGCCACGATCGGCCGTCATGTAGGCCAAGCCCATCCCCGGGGTTCCCCGAGGCGCCCAGCCGGGGACTTCCAGCCCTTTCACGTGAAGGGCGTAAGCATCGCTCCCCTGCCCCAATTGGTGTGCAGCTCGCTTGACCCCCTGGCCCAGCAAGCGCCCCAGCTCATTATCCTTCCGGGCGATGGAATGAATTAGGTATTCGGCGCCGTCGACGCTGCCGAAGGTCAGCGTGACGCCGTCCGGAGAAGGCAACACCTTCTTCTCCGCCGCTTCGAAGGCGAAGGCGATCACGACCCCGGTGGACATGCTGTCCAAACCGTATCGATCGCAAAGCTTGACCAGATGCGCCACGGCGCGGACATCATGGATATCGAGATTGCTGCCCATGAGCGCCGCCGACTCGTACTCCACGATGTCCGTGATCATGTGAGCGTATCGACCGGTCCGCACGGCCCCCATCTGGCTGCAGCGGATGGGGCAGCCGTGACAGGCGGCCTTGCCCAGAAAAAGATGTTTTTTCTGTCCTTCGTCCCCAAGACGGTCCGCCTTGGCATCCACTTGATCGAAGTGATTGCGGAAAGGCAGGGTGCCGACCGTATTGGACCAGGGCACCGCATTGCTGGTGCCGCTGTCGGTCAGGGCCGCGCATGCCTCGCTGGCGGCAATATCCTCTGCGGCCCGCGAACAGGCAGCCTCAAAAGCCGCCGGGTCATGCACTTTGACCAGCCGACTGCCTGTCACGGCAATGGCCTTGAGGTTTTTGGCACCCATCACCGCCCCGGCGCCGCCCCGGCCCGCCTGCCGGTTATATTCGCAGCTTATTAACGCAAACCCGATCTGGTTCTCCCCGGCCTGGCCGATGGTCACCACCCGGGCTTCGGGCGCATCGAGTGCCGCTTTGACCCGGGCATTGGCCGTCAGGGCGTCCGTGCCCCATATCGATCCGGCCGGGTGAAACAGCACCTGGTCGTCCTGTATTTCGAGAATGGTCGGATGGGCGGCACGACCGGTAACGATCAGGCCGTCGTAGCCGGCGTATTTGATTTCCGGCCCGAAACGGCCCCCGAAAAATGAATCCAGATAGATGCCGGTCAAAGGCGATTTGGTGACCACGCAAGCCCGCATACTGGGTGCCGCCGTGGCGGTGAGCGGACCGGTCATAAACATGATGACGTTTTCGGGCCCCAGTGGATCCGCACCCGACGGCACCAGGTCGCAAAGCAGCCGGGCGCCAAACCCTTTGCCGCCGACAAACCCCTCCCGCAGCCAAGCGGGCAAAGGCACGCTCCAGGCCTCGGACCGGGTCAGATCGGCCACCAGGAAGCGCCCCATGTAACCGTCAACCGTCATGATCATCTCCGGTTGTTACCAGTTCTAAAGCACCTGTAGGGCAGACCTTCACGCAGCAAGGATCGCCCGCGCAAAGGTCGCATTTGACCGACTTTTTCAAATCGGGGTCGATCCATATCATTTGAACGGGACAGTAACGATGACACAGACCGCAGGCCACGCATTTGTCATGATCGACGACCATGGCGCCGGTAACCGCATTTCTTTCAATGGCATCCACCGGACAAACCGTGGCGCAATAAGGATTGGTGCACTGGTTACAGACCGTCGGGAAGTGGTAGAGATTCTCGCGCGCATGCGCGATGCGAAGAAGCGCTCGATGCGGATTGTACCCCCCCAACAGGCGCTGGCTGCACGCCAGCTGGCAAAGCTCGCAGCCCGTGCACAGGTCGAAATGCGTCCTGATAAAAATTTTCCGCGTCATGGGGTTGTTTCTAAATTGCCCGATATTCAACTTGGCCGTGACACGAATGACCCGGACGCGTAATGGTCCGGATCATTCGTCAGGCCGGATTTCCTTCAATTTTAACAAACGCTTGTCCGCTTTATCGCGCTACTTGATCCAGGGCGGCGTAATAAACTGGCTGCCCTGGTAGGGCGTCAGTGGCGGGTCGGTAAAGATGGGCTGGAGTTCTCCGCCCTGCACCTGATAATGCACCACCGGTGCACCCGACTGGGCCCGGAGGACATTGTCCTGGTCCCATTTGATCAGACCCAGTTCGCCCTCGTAGCCATTTTCTTTGATATAGGCGTTCACGGCCTTGAAATCATAGGCGTCGCCCACCTGCGCCACGGCATGGGCCCAGGCCTTGACGGCGGTATAGGCGATCCAGGCGCCGGCCGGCACCTGATGCTCATAGAGTCCCACGAATTTGTCCACCCAGGCCTGGGCTTTCGCATTGGGGGCCTTGGGGCCAGGCAGCCCGCTGGGCATCTCGCCCACGATGCCGTCGGCGGATTCGCCCAGGGCGTCCACGACTTCACGCGGGGTGATGCCCCATCCGAGGCTTATGATCGCGTTGGACGGTTTTTTCAGAAACTGCTGGATGAAAGTGATATTCTCCTGGCCACTGGGGATTTCCACGTGGATGAGGGCCGGTTTGATCCGGCGGACCTGGGAGAGAATCACCCCCCACTCGTTGGTGCCGTAGGGCACGGTTTCCCGCTTGGATACCTTCCAGCCGCTTTCCTTGAAACTTTTCTCCAGAGTGTTGCCGACTTCCAGACCCCAGGAATCATCGGTATTGATGATCACCACTTTCTTGTTGGGGTATTCGTAAGGCAGTGCCATCAGGGCCCGAAACATGCTCTTGGCCTGCTCCACACCCACATCGGTCGTCTGGTAGATATTGTAATACTTGGCCGGATCTTCCCGGAAGACGTCCACAGCCGCCTGGGAGCCGTCGTCTGCGAAAAAGGGCGCATCGTATTTACCGTAGGCCCGGACATCCTGCCCCCATCCGGCCCAACCGGCATGCACCGAGGCCACGTTCTTCTGGCCGCAGAGGTAGTCGGCGGCCTGCATCACCACTTCGGGTTCAAATCCCTTGGAGTCGAATCGAATGATTTCGAGCTGCTTGCCCAGCAGGCCGCCCGATTCATTGATTTCGTTGATGGCCATTTCGATCCCTTTGAAATAATCCGCACCGGAACCTGCGGCCCACCCGGTCATGGGAATGGGAACCCCGACCGGTATGGTATCGGCAGCCATGGCTGCCGGGGCGAATAAGAAAACTGCTATTGCGAGCCAAATGGTTGAAAGCCTATGAATCTTTTCCATTCTGCACGGTTCCTTTCGTTTGGTTACGTATCGATCTTGTTTAGGTCAACCAACGGATAAACGTTCACGCCGCCTGATGAAGAGCCCCATTACGCCGTTTGGAAGTGCCAGAACCAGAATAACCACCAGCGCCCCCATGGTCACAGCCCGGTAGGCCCCCAGCGGCGCCATCAGTTCGCTGCCCGCCACCACCAGAAAAGCGCCGAAGACGGAGCCGGGAAAATATCCCAGGCCGCCCACCAGCATCATGACCATGAGGATGCTGAAGAGGTCCAGGTCCAGCATGCGATAGGACAGTACGCCATAAAAGTGACCGTAGTACGCCCCAATAATACCGGTCAGAAAAGACGTCAGGGCAAAAACCATGAGCTTGTACTTAAAGGCGCTGATGCCCAGGCTCATGGCAAAATCCTGGGAATCCTTGAGGGCCAGGAACGCGACGCCCCAGTAGGATTTGATGGTGAACATGATCACCAGCACACAGGTAAGTGACAGGAGGAGCGTCAAATAAAACGTGGGCACGATATTGGCGGAGCTGAAGGTGTACCCGAAAATGCTCACCGGGGGGATGGTCAAAAGCCCCACGGAACCGCCCGACCCTATGGCGATGCCGATCTTGCCCCTCAGCACAGGCTGCAGGGCCATGTGCACGCCGAAGGTCACCAGAGCGATGTACGGCCCCGCCAGCCGCAGGCAGGGCAACCCCACCAATACCCCCATGGCAGCGGTAAACAGACCCGCAAGGGGTATGGCGAACACGGGCGGGACGCCGTGCTCGATGGCCAGGATGCCCGAACAGTAGGCCCCCATGACGAAAAACGCCACCTGTCCGAAGGAGAAGATCCCGGCAAACCCCATGATCATATCCCAGCAGGAAGCCACCACGGCCCAGATCAGGCACATGATCATGATGTTCATGATAAACCGGATGTCTCCCACGAACACGGGCAATACCGCCATGATGCCGTAGCAGACGCAGATGATGGTGAGCATATGTTTCAAACGCATCGTTTATTCGCCTTTTCCCATCAGGCCCTGTGGCCGCAGCACAAGGGTCGCCAGCAGAAGCACGAAGAGTGCAATAATGCCGTAGCTCATGCCGAACAGCCAGCCTACGAAAGCCTCCAGCATACCGATAATGAAGGCCGCGAGAAGCCCGCCGCGAATGGAGCCCATCCCCCCCAGGGCGGTGACCACCCAGGCCTTGACCATGATGGTGCTGCCCGAGTTGGGGTTGATAAACCATTTCTGGCTTAAAAGGATGCCCCCGAATCCCACCATGACGGTGGAGATGGCAAACGTCGTGGCAAATATCCGCTCTTTGGGAATGCCCACAATGGTGGCACCCACCGGGTTCTGGGCCACCGCCCGCACCGCCATGCCGGTGCGCGTGTTATTGAGCATCCAGCCAAAAACCAGGATGCCGCTAATGGACAGCACAAAAATCATGATATCCTGGTAGGCGAACACCAGCTGTCCGACTTCCAATGTTCCCTCCAGAATGGGGGGCAGGGACTTCATGCGAACCCCGAAGACCACCATGTACAGACTGGTCAAAAAGAGCGCCAGGCCCAGGGTCAGCATCATCACCTTGTTTTCCCAGTCTTTCCGTTTTCTGAGCGGCGCCACCAGTAGTTTTTCAAGACCGTAGCCCACGGCGAACAGAAGCGGCATCACAATGAGCAGGACCACGGGGTACCCCCCGAATTCAAGGCCGATTCCGACGATCAGGATCCAGGCGAAATAGCCGCCCATGTTGAAAAAATCACCATAGGCGAAGTTAAAAGCCTTGGTCACGCCGTAAACCAGGGTCATGCCCACGGCCATGAGGGCATATACAGAGCCCGTGGACAATCCGGCGATAATCACATCGGTTATTTCATAGAACAGTAATATGGTGTCTTCGCTGAACATAGGATTGCGTTTCCGTGCTTACATACCTAAAAAGATTTCTTTCAGGTGCTTATCACCCAATGCTTCTTTGCTGTTGCCTTCGAAAGAGATGCATCCTTCCTCCATGACATAAATTTTATCCGCCAGTTCCGCGATGTGGGGGATGTTCTGCTCCACAAGAAAAATGGTTTTCCCCTGTTTGTTGATCTCCTTGATGGTGGAAAAAAGCTCCAGGCGCAAGCTGGGTTGAAGGCCTAAGGACGGCTCATCAATGCATAAAAAATCGGCGTTGGACATCAACCCCCTCGCAACGGCCAGCATTTTCGCCTCGCCCCCGCTCATGGTGGACGCGAGCTGTGTTTTCCGCTCCTTGAGTCGCGGGAAAAGAGAATAGACCTTCTCCATGTTTTTCTTTTCATGAGGACGGGCGGTCTTGGCATAAGCCCCAAGTTTGAGGTTATCCTGAACCGTCATATAGGGAAACAACTCCCGGTTCTCGGCGATGTAGACGACGCCCATGTTGACGAGTTTATCCGTGGAAAGGTGATCTATCGGCTGGTCCTGGTAAGATATCTCCCCATCGATTCTTTCGGCCAACCCGCAAATCGCTTTTAAAAGTGTGCTTTTCCCATGGCCGTTGGGTCCCAGCATTACGACGACTTGCCCCCGGTCCACGGAGACACTAACATTATGCAAAACTTGCGCTTCACCGTAATAAGCGTTGAGATGGCTAACGTTCAGCATACGCATCTCCGATATAGGATTCGATGACGCGCTGATCACTGGTGGCAGCTTCCGGCACATCGCAGCAGATCATGGCGCCGGACTCTATGATGAGCAGCTTCTCGGTCAGTTCGGTCAGCACTTTCATGAAGTGCTCGATAATAATAATCGTCAGCCCCATCTCGCCATTGATTCTTCGGATAAGGTCCATCAGCGCCTTGATTTCATTGGCGTTGGACCCGGCCATGGGTTCGTCCAGCATGAGCATCCGGGGTTTGGTTGCCAGTGCCGCTCCAATCATCAATTTTTTCTTTCCCAGCAGGTTGAGGTGGCCGGTTTTCTGGTTTTTTTCATCGGATAGTTCCACAAACCGTATGATCTCCGCCACGTGATCCTCATCCAAACCATCCCTGCTGCCGAAGCGGCTCCCCACGCTGATGCTTTTTTCCACGGTAAGGCTTGGAAAAATCTGAGGAATCTGAAACGTCCGGGCAATGCCTGCTTTGGCGATTTTGTAGGGCGGCATGCCGGAAAGGTCCTGACCGTCGAATTCAATGCGGCCCTCATAAGGATAAAAGCCGGTGATGAGATTATAGACCGTCGATTTTCCGGCACCGTTGGGACCGGCGATGCCAAAAATCTGGCCGTCTTCGACGCTAAAGCTCAGGTCGTTGACCGCCACCAGTTCGCCAAATTTTTTGGTTACGTTAGTTAACGTTAGCATTCACAATACGCTTTCACACGCCCTGCTCCGCCGCTGCTCGCAAAGGGACGGCAAAGACCGCTTTCGATTGACCTCAATCGCATGAAATCAGTCGTCCTCAGCACGGGTTTCTATCGTTTCAAAAAAGGAGGGAGATTGTGCCGAAGCGTCGGATGCCGGTGCCGGGGCGCCGATGGCGGTGCCGACCGGTACGTCAATTCCCTGGGGGCGTCTCTTCGCCAGGCAGCGCTGTAGCAGTAAATAATGGTAACTAATACAGGATAGCGCCCTGAGGGTTTCGCCCGCCGCGATCTGCTGTGCCGTTTCATGCCAGTTCAAGGCGGTTTCAGATCGATATTCAGCGTCCTCGTAAAGCGCCTGGTCCTGCGAGCTGAATCCAATCTGGATCGTACGCATGGACATTTCAAACATGGGATTGCCGGCCATCTTGACCAGTGCGATATTCATTTCTCGATCAATTTCCGCAATTTTTTCCAAATTGAGGTCCGGCTCAGAGACCAATTTCTGGAAATAGGCCGTTTTTTCCAACAGCGCCTGCTTGGCCTCTGCAGTTCCCCTCGTGATGGCCAGCAGGGTTATGGTGCGGTCGATCGATTCACGAAACTCGATAAGAAATTCAACCGGAATTTTCTGCTGTTTCAGAAAAAGCGCCAACGGTTCACTGGCATTGATCAATTCGACATTCTTGACGTAAGCCCCTCCCCGCGCCCCTTTTTTGATCTCGAGCAGTCCCTTTTCCTTAAGCGCCCGCAAGGCCTCGCGGATGACACCGCGGCTGGTACGAAACAATGTTTGCAAATTGCGCTCACTTGGCAGGCGTTCACCCTTCTGGAGCTGACCATCGATGATCGCCGCTTCTATCTGCAAGGCCACATCTTCACTGGCCCGGCCGATTTTAGCGGGTCGGAAAAGCGATAAGTTTATCGGAGCATTCATTTCCCACCCTTATTGGTCCGACCTAATAACGTTATATGAGCTTAAAGTTTAGAACAAGGTTTTGCCTAAATAAAAAATATATAGCTGATTTATATATATTATTATAAATCTCTACGAAAAACTAATTGTTAACTTCAGTATATTTGGTACGGCCAATAGAACGTATCTTATGGGTTTTGTCAACCGGAGTTGTAACGCAAGAAACCCACGAAAAATATGTCGTGCGCCACTGCAAAACCATACCCGCCCCCTGTCGAATCAATGCCAATCCAGCATAAGTATCGATTGAGAGCAAAACAGTTTATACATAATTATAAAAATAAAAAATAGTGGATACCAAAAAAAATTTCAATAAGATTGATATGTATACATAGCATAATTTTGTTAAAAAATTTTATTGCAATATACATAATTTACTGTTAATAAAACTATTTTCTAAATTTTACAAATCGTAATTCGCTTTTATTTGTTTGTTATCAAATCAATTAATCTTGAATTATCTGTTTTGCGTACAAGATGTTTTCGGATCAATATCTATTTGAGGACAAAATATCAATGGGTCATGCCTCAGTTGCAGCAACCGTTCATGATCGCACGGTCAGCGACAATGTCATGATCGCCCTGCGGAAAATTATCCAGGCGATCGATACGAATTCCAAGAAACTGGTCAAAAGGGTGGGGTTGACCGGGCCGCAGCTGGTCATTCTGCAGGAAATAACCCGCATGGGAGAGGTCACGGCCGGTGAAATCGCACAGGCGGTGAGCCTCAGCCAGGCCACCGTGACGGGTATTCTGGAACGCATGGAAAAACGCGGCCTGCTGGCCCGTCGACGCAGCGAACGCGACAAACGACGCATCATGGTGCGCATCACCAGAAAAGGCCAGCAGGTCCTGGACGACGCACCGCCGTTGATGCAGGAGGCCTTCGTCGAGCGGTTTTCGGATCTTCAAGAATGGGAGCAGACCATGATCTTGAGTTCCCTGCAGCGCCTCGTGTCCATCATGGACGCCAAAGCGATTCAGGCCGCCCCCTTTCTGGAGACCAGCCCGATCGACAACCCGGTCGCCAAACCTGACGAGGCTGACCCGCGGGCTCGGTAACGGCTTTATATTCATCAATTCAAGCAGCAGAGGGTGATACACGTGGATAAGATCGTTGTAGAAAATCTGTACAAAATTTTCGGTGACCAGCCGAAAAAAGCCATGCAGCTTCTCAAAGAGGGGCACAACAAGGAATCCGTTCACGACAAGACCGGCATGACCGTAGGGGTCGACAATGCCAGTTTTACCATCGAATCCGGCGAAATCTTCGTCATCATGGGATTGTCCGGCTCTGGCAAGTCCACCATCGTGCGCATGCTCAACCGCCTCATCGAACCCACCGCCGGCAAGGTGATCGTGGATGGGAAAGATGTCATTAAGATGGGTCAGGACGAGTTGGTCAAATTCCGCCTGCACAACATGAGCATGGTGTTTCAATCCTTTGCCCTCATGCCGCACCTGACGGTTCTCGAAAATGCGGCCTTCGGCCTCGACCTGGCCAAGACGGACAAAGAAAAGCGCAAGCAACGCGCCATGGAAGCCCTTGAACAGGTGGGGCTTGCCGGCTGGGAGAACTCTTATCCCAAAGAGCTCAGCGGCGGGATGCAGCAGCGCGTGGGCCTGGCGCGCGGCCTGGCCGTGGACCCCGACATCCTGCTCATGGACGAGGCCTTTTCGGCCCTCGATCCCCTGATCAGGACCGAGATGCAGGATGAACTGCTCAAACTTCAGGAGGAGGACCAGCGCACCATCGTCTTCATCTCCCACGATCTGGACGAGGCCCTGCGCATCGGCGACCGCATCGCCATCATGGAGGGGGGCCGTGTAGTTCAGGTAGGGCCGCCCGAGGAAATTCTGCAGAACCCGGCCGACGACTACGTACGCGCCTTTTTCAGAGGGGTCGATCCCACCAACGTCATTTCAGCCGGTGACATCGTGCGCGACACCCACCCGACAATCGTGGTGTCCAAAAAGGGCAGCCTGCGGGCCTGCCACGAATTATTGAGCAGTAGCGAGCGCGACCATTTGTACGTGCTGGATCCCAAACATCGCTTTCTCGGCATCGTGTCCTCGGAGTCCCTGCGCGAGGCGCTGGAAAGCGGCAAGCCGGACAACCCGATTAGTCAGGCCTATTTGGAAAATGGCATCGCCGTCACCCTGAACGATTCGATGCAGGACATTCTGCCGCAAGTGGCCTCCAGCAGCTGGCCGATTCCGGTGGTTGACGATCAGAATGTCTACAAAGGGGTGGTGTCCAAAAACCGCTTCCTGCGAACACTCCACCGCACCGAAGAAAGTATGGAGGCGCATTCCGCCAACTGACAACCGGCAAAAAGAACCATCACTATTTTTATGTTCGGGCCAAGAGCTAAATACGGAGAAATAACATGTTTGAAGATAAAGTCATCCCACTCGATGTGTGGGTATCCCAGTTTGTCGACTGGCTGGTCGACAACTACCGCGATGTATTCCAGGCCCTCAAATGGCCGGTGGAACAGACCTTGAACGGCTTCGATGCCGGTTTGAATGCGCTTTCGCCCATCATCATCATCGCGCTGCTGGCCTTCGCCGCCTGGAAGTTTTCCGGCAAGGGGCTGGCCATTTTTACCGTCATTACCATGACGATCATCGGCCTGTTAGGCCTTTGGGCGGCGACCATGACAACGCTGGCCATGGTGCTGTCCTCGGTTATCTTCTGCGCCCTGGTGGGCATTCCCCTCGGCATCTGGGCCGGCCGCAGCGACAACTTCGAAGCCGGACTGCGGCCCGTGCTGGATGCCATGCAGACCACGCCGGCCTTTGTCTACCTGGTGCCCATCGTCATGCTCTTTTCGGTCGGCAACGTGGCCGGTGTTCTGGCGACCATTATCTTCGCCCTGCCCCCCCTGATCAGGTTGACCAGTCTGGGCATCCGGCAGGTGCACCCCGAACTGGTGGAAGCGGCCCAAGCCTTCGGCGCCACCAACCGGCAGGTGCTGCTCCGCGTCCAGGTGCCCCTGGCCATGCCCACGATCCTGGCCGGCCTCAACCAGACCATCATGATGGCGCTGTCCATGGTCGTCATCGCGGCCCTCATCGGTGCCGGCGGGCTGGGATCACCCGTGATTCTGGGCTTGAATACCCTGGATATCGGCCGGGCCGTCATCGGCGGGCTGAGCATCGTGTTGATGGCCATCGTGCTGGACCGGCTTACCCAGTCGATGGCGCAAAAGAAATAAAAGTGATCCGGTATTGTTAATGAGAACCAAAACAAAGGAGGAATTTATGAAACCTTTAACCCGTCTATTGATCTTGATCACGTTGTGTCTGTCGCTGGCTGCCATTCCCGCCGCGGCCGATGATATGAAACCGGGCATGGGCACTACGCTGCAGCCCGCCCGCGCCACCTGGAATACCGGTTTTTTCCAGGAAGCCCTGGTACGCAAAGGCATGGAAGAGCTGGGCTATAAGGTCAAGGCCCCCAAAGATCTGACGAACCCGATCTTCTACAAGTCCGTTGCTTTAGGCGACGTCGACTACTGGACCAACGGCTGGTTCCCCATGCACAACGCTCAACTGCCCAAGGATTTTTACGACAAGGCGGACAAGGTCGGTTTCGTTGTCAAAGCCGGCGGCTTGCAGGGATACCTGGTATCCAAGCGAGACGTTGAGAAGTACAACATCAAGTCGCTGGACGATTTCAAACGCGACGAGGTCAAGAAAGCCTTCGATCTCAACGGCGACGGCAAAGCCGACCTTACCGCCTGTCCGCCAGGCTGGGGGTGTGAACAAGTCATTGGCTATCATATGGAGGTCTACGGCCTCGAAGATTCCATCAATCCGGTCAAGGCCTCCTATGAGGCCGGCATGGCCTCTGCCTTGGGTAACTACAAAAGCGGAGGACCGGTCTTCTTTTACACCTGGACACCCAATTGGACGGTCTATAAGCTCAAACCGGGCGAAGATGTGATGTGGATCAACGTGCCCGAGATCAAGCCCACGGACGCGCAGAAAAGCGCCGAGGAGCGTATGACGGTTTCCGGTGTTACGGGTGCGGTCAGTGACCCGATCAAACTCGGATTCGTCGTTTCTGACATTCGGGCCGTCGCCAACAAAAAGTTTATGGAAAAGAACCCGGCGGCCAAGAAGTTCTTAGAGGTATTCACACTTCCCCTGGCAGACATCAACGCGCAGAACACCCGTATGAACGAAGGGGAAAAATCCGACAAGGATATCGCGCGCCACGCAGACGAGTGGATCGCGAAGAATGCGGAAAAGTGGAACGGCTGGCTGGCGGAAGCCCGTAAAGCCGCTAAATAAATCCATTTCTCCATCAAATTGACAAAGCCCGAAGCCATATAGCATGGCTTCGGGCTTTTCGTTTCATCGATACGCTGAGGTCAGACCGGCCTGCATTGCTTCGAACTAAAGCCATCCTATTCAACCGAGCCCCCATTTTCACGCCATGCGTTGATCCCGCCTTCCAGGAATTGGACCCGGCAAGCCTGTTGCTTGAGCTGGGCCGTCACGGACTGACTGACCGAGCCGCCCTTGACGCAATAGATAACCACGTCCTGATCCTTCGGTACCGCATCGATCCAGTCCGCGATGGCTTCCGGATCGCGCCAGCGGGCACCGACTATTTTCTGCGGCGATTGTTCAAAATCACCTTTTCTTCGCACATCGAACAACGTCATGTTTCGGTTATTCGCCAGACGCTCGGACAAATCCGGCACGGATATGGAATCGGCCATGGGAAACTCTCCTTCGGATGGGAATGATGATTCGGATGCTGCTCCGCAAAGCGGTCGGACGCACTTTACGGTTATCCTTCAACAACAGCATGAGAATGGCCATTGAGGGCGCAGCGTCAAGGTCTTTTTCCATAAGCCCCCCTAATCACCAAAGTTCTACCTGTTTTCAACCGATGGATTTTTCAGCACAGGCCACACAAAGATCGGACTCCGGCATGGCCATTAGGCGGGCAAACGGTACCGGTTCCTCGCACTCCCGGCAAAATCCGAAATCCGGATCGTCCATCTTGCGTAGCGTCTGTTCCAGGCGGGATAACTTGTTGCAGGCTCTGCGCAGGGCCGCCTCGTTGATGCTCTTGCTGTTGATGGCTTCCATCCGCGTCAGCCGTCCAATCGAATCGTCCGGCGCAATGGGCTGGGTCAGCCCCTTGTAAGCATCGATGTCCGCTTTCAAGCCGGCGATTGTCTTTTGAATGTGACGGGTAAGGGTTTCCTTCTGTCGGGCATCCATAGGCGCTTGATCTTTCTAACGAGAGGTGTGAGGGGCACCGGCGTCTTAGACAACATGGTGAACACCAACGGCATCATGGTCCCGAATCCGCTGGGATCAAACCGAGGGCTCTGGCGCGGGCCTCCCAATTTTTACGGGCCAGACCCTGCATGTCGGCGGTGCGGTCGAATTCATCCACAATCTCCAACCCCAGCAAGGTTTCCACCACGTCTTCCATGGTCAAAATGCCGGACATGCCGCCATACTGGCTGACCACCACGGCGATATGGGCCTGCTGCGTGATGAGGGTGTTGAAAATATCAGGCAGCAGGTCGTTTTCACCGACAATGACGATCGGGCGCTTGAGATCCTTCAACAGCATCTCTTGTTTCCCTTCCACCAGCCGGGCCAGGAGTTCCGACCGAATGACAAACCCGGTGACATGATCGATGGTGCCATCATACACCGGTATCCGCGAAACCCGGAGCGCAGCGCTTTGCGCGTTGAACGTGCCGATGGTCTGGTTTTCGTCCGCTGCGATCACCACCGTCCGGGGGGTCATGACATCCCGGGCCCGCACGCTCTCGAAGCGGAGCAGGTTTTTGATGATCCCGAATTCCTGTTTCTGCAAAACCCCCTGTTCGGCAATGGTCTCGGCCATGGCCGAAAACTCCGACCGGCTCAGCACACTGCGCTCCTTGTCGCTTTTCAAACGGCGCGTAATGACCTGGCTGAGCCACACCAGCGGGTAAAGCATATAAATAATGATGGTCACGGCACGGATCGTCACCCCCACCAGCGACCGCCAGTAGTTGGCGCCGAGTGTTTTGGGGATGATCTCCGAAAGGATCAGAATGGCCAGGGTCATCGCGGTCGGCACCACCACCGCGGCGATGTTGATCCCCAACACACGACTGTCACTGAACAGCCGGGCGGCCTGGGCCCCTACCCCGATGGCCCCCACCGTGTGGGCAATCGTATTGAGGGTCAGAATCGCCGCCAGCGGACGATCGATGTCGGCCTTAAAGCGGCCCAGACGGTTTCCCATCCGGGTGCCTTCCTTGACACGGGCGGCCACATAGGAAGGCGGAATGCTCAGGAGGACCGCCTCCCAGACCGAACAAAGAAATGAAAATCCGATAGACAGCAGAAAAAACAGGACCAATAATTCCATATCAGGCAATCGCTTTCATGATGATAATTCCGTGGTTATCAATGAATCCCCCCGGTCAAACCATGCGCGGTGGTCATTGTCAACGGTTACCGTCTGGTCGAATCGTCGCCCATGACCGATAGATTGACAATTGTTTCAGATAGTTGTAATATTTTTTTGTTTATGAGGCGCTTTCGGCTTCACCTTATAGAAGACCACTCCACCGGATCGATACCGGACCGGTGACGTCACCAACCCGGGAGGGTTGCCGGCATGGAACCTGATACGCCCCACGCACCCGAACAGAATGCTCAGGCCGCTTATCGCAAACCGCCCTGGCTAAAAAGCATCAAGATTCGCATCATGGCCTTTGCCCTGGCCGCCACGGTTATTCCGGCCATCACCCTGGGCAGCCTGTCCTATCTTCAAAACACCCGGTTTCTCAACGAGAAAATTTCCCAGGAAATACGCGACTCGGCCTCCCAGGTGTCCCGTGAAATCGACCTTCTCGTAAAAGAAAAGTTATACGATGTGCGGGTCTTTGCCAGCTCTTATATCGTATCGGAAAACATGGTCAAAATTCTCCGCACGGACGGCACGACCGTCGAGAATCTGGTGGCCATGAGTCTGATCCAGGAATACCTGCAGGCCGTGCGGGCCAAATTCGCCGACTATGTCGAATTGATGATCATCGACCTGGACGGCCATCTCATGGCCACCAGTGCCGCCGAACGCAAAACACCGGCGATGCCCTTTGACTGGCGGAAAAAAGTCGTAGACGGACAGGCGGTCATCGGCGAAGCCTATTTTGATGAAGGACTCCAAGCGCGGGTCATCCTGATAGCGGACCCCATCCGCACCCCCGGTGGCGAAAGTATCGGGGTTCTGGGCGCCAAATTGTCGCTCGATGCCATCGACCGCGTGCTGACCGCCTATACCCAGACGGACACGCGTGAAACCTATCTGGTCAATAACCAGGGCAAAGTGCTGGCGAGCTCGCATCTGTTTTCTTCCCCTTCCCGGGAGGTCTACCTGGACCACGCCAAAGTGACCCGGCTTTACGATCTTATCGGGCAGGCCATCACCTACACCAGCTACGACGGCCTGACCGTGATCGGGACGCTCAACGTCGTCCCCTCCCTGGGGTGGGGCGTCGTGGCCGAGATGGACAAGGTCAAGGCGTTTGCGCAGATCGCCGATTTGCAGCGTATGACCCTGGTGCTGGTGGCGTGCCTGCTGGTGGGCATCGGGCTGTGCGCCTATTTCCTGGGGTTGACCATCGTGCGACCGCTGCGGCGTCTCACCCTTGGCGCCGACCAGGTGGCGGCCGGCGACCTGGACGTGGATCTCCCGGTCAACACCCGTTCCGAAGTGGGCTACCTGACGCAGGTCTTCAACCACATGGTGGCGCGTCTGCGGCGCAGCCGCGATGAATTGGACGCCGTCAACGCCGAACTGCAGGAAAAAAACCGCAAACTGCATCAACTGTCCATAACCGATGAATTGACCGGCCTGCATAACCGCAAACACTTGATGGAGACACTGCACGGCGAAGTCACCCGCTCGAAACGCAACGACCATACCTTCGCCCTGTTCGTCATCGATATCGACCATTTCAAACTGATCAACGACACCTACGGGCATCAGAAAGGCGATGAGGTTCTCCGTCTGCTGGGCACCCTATTCCGCGAAACCGTGCGCAGCTGTGATTACATTGCCCGCTATGGAGGAGAGGAATTTATTGTCATGCTGCCCGAGGTGGGGGTGGCCGGCAGCCAGGAAGTGGCCGAGCGCATTCGGGAACGGGTGTCCCGCGAAAGTATCAACCGCAAGGGAGACCGTGTCACCGTCAGCATCGGGATCGCCATGTTCCCCGAGCACGGCGACAACCCGGAAGACTTGTTCCAGCAGGCCGACCATGCGCTTTACGCCGCCAAGGCGGCCGGCCGAAACCGGGTGGTACCGGCCACGGGCCAGGACGCATCGCATCAGGAACAAGAACCCATTCGCCTGATTCCGAAAGGAAAGCGTAAAAACGTGACGTAAAACCCCTCCGCAAAGGGGGATCGGATCAGGATGATCTTCAAAAAAAGTTGAGGTGAAAAAACCCTTGCAACTCTGACCCCTTGAATCCGGGAACCCTATTCCCCGCCCATGCCCTAGCGACCGCCCACCAGCGTCTGAAAGATCCACCCCTGACCGCCATCCTCAGTATGGACCCGAATCCACTCCGCCTTGTAGGAATAGCCGACAATCAGCGTCCCCTGGTCAAGCGTACGGTTGACTTTGGCCTGCCGGGAGGGGTTCCGGCGCAAATTGCTGCGCGTCAATACTTTGAGCGGCAGCGGCTGGGCAAACAGGACTTCGCCCGGGGTCAGCGCATAATCGGCCTGGTGGGCCAGATGACTCTGGATGGTCCGGATCTGATTCTGGGCTTGACCGGCCAGATAGAGGGACCCGCCATAGTTTTCTCTTTTGAATTCGGTGGTGCTCATGCGCAGCAGGGCTTCGGCTTTCAGATAGTCTTCCGGCGGCCCTCCGTCGTTCGTCGCAAGTCTCTCCGCAAGCCCCTTGAGGGAAATCTCAGCTTCGGCCATGGAAGATGCCGCCTCGGCCCGGCTTTCGATGCTGCGGAGTTTGGCCTTGGTGCGGACGACCTCGACGACCGCCTCATCCAACATGTCCTGCTGTACCGATAATTGCGTCTGCTGGGCCTGATGGCGGGCGTCGCTTTCCAACAGCTGGAGCTGCAGCCGATGAATGCGGGCTTCATATTCCCGCAGCATGCGCTCCTGCTCGCGCACCGTCTGCGCGATGCGGTGGTTGTCGGCGACCAGTGCGTCGTAGGCGGCCGGGTCGGGACCCGTCGACACCGGAGGTGTCGGTGGTTTGGTCTTCGGGCAAGCGACCATCAACGGCAGGACAAACATGATCAACAGCCCACAAACGCCATGTCTGCTTCGGTGCAACATCACGGGTATCTCCCTGTTGCGCAACACGATGAATGTTTTGCTCGAATCGCCGGCATGGATGACGTGGGACGGATTACGCCCCCAAAACAGCGCACAGGTCTATTTATACATCAATTTTTATGAGTTTCAAGCGGTCGGACGGTCGACGGAGGGAAAGCGGGCGATCAGAAACAGGGTCACCAGCGGTATCAGCGAGATCCCGGTCAAAACAACGCGTACGGAATATAGGTCGGCCAGTTTGCCCACCAGCGGGGCCACGAGCCCCCCCAGTCCGAAGGCAAACCCCATCATGAGGCTGCCCACCATGGACCGTCCCCGCGGCGCCAGGGACTGGGCCATGACCACCCCCAACGGCAGCGTCGCCAGGACGATCCCACCGGCCAGCGCCGCACCGGCGTAGACCCATCCGCCGGACAACTGCAGAAAGAGCAGCAACACCGGCGTCATCAATCCGTGGGTGACATAAAACACCGGTTTGAATCCGATCCGGTCGGAAAGCGCCCCGGCCAATAACCCGCTGATGGTGCCGGCCACCGTAAACAAAGAGAAGATGACGCCGGCGGAAACGATCGTGAAGCCCTCCTGCACGAACAGCACCGGCATAAACGTCATAAAGGACTGTCCCACCACCGCCCGCAGCACCATCACCAGCCAGATAAGCGCAATGGTCTTCCAGGCGGCGCCCAGGCTTTCCTTGATCGCCCCCCAAAAGCCGTTTTGCGACAGCCCTTCATTGGGGGGTGCCGGCAGGATTAGGTAGAGGTAGACCGCTACCATCAGTCCGAGAGCCATGGTGGCCGGTAGGGCTGACAGGCCAAAGCGGGCCGCGTACCAGGTGATGAAAAGAGGGCCGACCCCGAATGCCAGCGTGCCGCCGGTGTTGAAAATCGACATGGACAACCCGGCCTTGTTCCCCGCATAAAGCGGCACCATGCCCGTCACGGCGGGATGAAACATGGAAGAGCCAAACGACCCGATGGCGATGACGAGCAACAGCGTCCAGAACCCCGGCGCGATGCCGGACAGCGGTATAAAGACCACGGTCAGGAGAAGTCCCACCATGGTGAAGGCTCGTGTCGGATAGTGATCCGCCAGATACCCCACGGACGGCTGCACGATAAAAGCTAAAAACCGGGCGATACCGGCAATCAGTCCCACCTGGGTCAGGGTTAATCCTAATTTTTCCACGAATAGCGGAAACAGGGGGGTGGTAAAGGCGCTGTAGAAATCCCCCGTAAAATGCACCAGGGTCAGGGCAAAAATCACCCGCATGTTGATTTTGGTGGAAGCCGTCACGCTGGCGGTCCTTTCCGGATTATAGTGCGGGCGGACCCGTCGGGGACCGCCCGGAAGGGGAGCACTATAGGGGACCCCGCCAGAGGGGTCAATAGGGAGGGCAAGGAGAAAAAAGACCCGACGCCATCTATATCAGGGATTTGCAGTAAATCGCCTTGCCGTCGCCCACGGCGTAGAAGTCTTTGAGAACGGTCTCCAGGCGGTAGCCGCAGCTTTCATAAAAGGCACGCGTGCTGGCGTATTGCACCCGCTGTGATGTATCCACGTAAATGCGGCTGCCGCCCGCGGCCTTGATGCGGCGTTCGGCTTCCACCAGCAGGCGCCGTCCCAGCCCGCGGCTCTGGAAGTCGGGATGAACGGCAATCCAGTAGAGATCATAGCTGGATGCCGTCCCGGGGATGGGGCCAAAGCAAACATATCCGGCCAGTCGGCCGTAGTGGTCGGCCATGAAAAAATTGTAGCCGCTGGCGTCGCCTTTGGCCAGATATTCCCCGACCAGTTCTTCGGCAACGTCCACTTCCGCCGGATTGAAAAAACCGGTCATGTCCACCAGGCGGCGGACCCGGGGGCCGTCTTCGGGCACGATCGTATCCCGGAAGGCCACCCCGTGAACCCGGTGATGGTGCGCGTGGCGGCTGTCGGCCCACTGAGCCACACCCTCGGCCACCCCCCGAAAAAAAGCGAGCGCATTTTTCCCCAGGGTTTGCGTTCGGTAGCCACCCTCCTGGATCACCACCAGGGGAAGTCCCAGGGCGCCGATCATCCGACCGTTCTCGGTAAAATCTTTCATCGTGAGGGACCAGCTGCCGGTAGGGTCGCCCTTGGCCGGGTCCAGCCCCAGGCCGATGATCAGGAACTGGGGCTGGTATTCTTCGATGCGGCGCAAAGCCCGTGCGAGGGCCTTGCGGTATTTTTCACCATCCACCGCCTCGGGCAGGGGAATATTCAGATTGAACCCCTCGCCCTCGCCCTCCCCGCACTCTTCCTCGAATCCACAAAAATACGGGTAGGCAAACCGGGGGTGGCCGTGGATGGAAACCGTCAGAACGTCGCTGCGGCGGTAGAAGATGTCCTGGCCACCGTTGCCGTGGTGGTAGTCCACATCCAGAATGGCCACCTTGCCATGGGTGCACAGGTACTGAGCGGCGATGGCATTGTTGTTGAAATAACAGAAACCGCCGAAAGACCGGCGCTCGGCGTGGTGGCCGGGCGGGCGGATCAGGGCGTAGGCGATGCGGCGGCCGTCCAGGATCTCGCGGGCGGCGGTCAAGGCGCAGTCCACACTGCGCCGGGCCGCCAGGTAGGCGTTGGCGTTGATGGGGGTAAAGGTGTCGATGCAATAATAGCCGGACAGGACCGAGGGCTCCTTGGGGGGCCGGGTCTTGTTGCGGATGGGGAAGATGTAGGGATAAAGGGATTTTCCCGCCGGCACCTCGGCGCAGGCCCGTTTGAGATAGCTCACGAAATCCGCATCGTGCACGGCATGGAGATGTTTGTCCGGAAAGGGGCGAGGCTTGATGGCGGCAAACAAACCACTGGGTTCGATCACCTTCAAAATGCTCTTTACCCGCACGGGCGACTCCACATACCCCCGCTCGTTGACGTGATGGATATCGTGGCGGTCATTGACGATGAGCGCGATCTGCTCGGCGGATCGGCTTTCCACCGTCGCCACTACCGCCTCGGGTTTGACATAGCGGAATGCCCGTAAGTGCACGGGATCGTCCTTGAAACTTTGCACCACCTGCTCGACGTAGTCGGCCGGGCAATAGGCGGCATACTTGCGCTCCAGCACGGCGCGCACCACCTGCCGGGCATACACCTTTTTCAATGGCTGGCCGCTGCCCAGATCGTCGTAGACCAGATGGGGCATGCAGGTGTCTCCCGGTTTGACGGGCGATTCGTAACCGGTATCCACGATGGGGCGGGCACCGTAACGCTCGTAAAAGCGCAAGCGGGACCGGTTCAGCTTGAGTTCGGCCGGATCCTGGCAATCGTCGGCATCGTCGGGAAGACACTCGAAAAAGAGCCCCGCCACCTTCAGGGCCGTGGCCTCCCGCCGGATGCGGTCGTACAGGGCGCCACCGATACCGCCACCGGCCCGGTTGGATGCCGTGGCGATCCAATCCAGGTAAGCGAAATGCAGCTCCGGTTCATGGAGCAGCATGGCGAACCCGCGGACCTTGGACTTGATACTTTCGGCCACGAAAAGAATGGTGCGGAAGCGTTGTTTGAAAGGGTTTCGGAGCTTTTCACCGATAAGGGCGATCTCCTCTTCGGCCACGCCGGAGAAGCGGCTGCGAAGAATTTCTTGAACCTGGTTCAACGTGCTCTTGTTGACCGGCAGCACATTGTCATAAATGCGTCGAATGCGAAGCATGCCGTTTATGATCTCCCGTGGGCCATGGCCGGTTGTCTGGTTTTGCTGGCATCCTTGTCCGGCAAACATCCATCGGCAAGGATGCGGCCGATCGCCTCGACATAGGCAATACCCGCACGCTCCAGGGCCGCCGCAAATCCGGCATCAGGCGAAAGACATGGGTTGGCATTGATCTCCAGCACCCATAGCCGGCCCGCTTCGTCCACACGAAAATCCACCCGGGCATACCCCTGCAGTTCGAAATGGTCCCAGCACTGCCGTGCCGACACTTTCAGGCGTGTCAGAAGATCGGCATCGGCGGCTTCGAAATCGAACCGCCGGGGCGTATGGTGGTATTCGAAGGCCGCCGTATCCCATTTGGCCCGGTAGTCCACGATGCGGGGCATATCCGCGGTGTAGGCGTCGAAAACGATCTCCGCCGGCGGCAGCACATCGGGGCCCTCGGGCCCCGCCAGGATCGAAAGATTGAACTCGCGGCCCGTGATGAAGCGCTCGGCAAAACAGGCCCCGCCCAGTTGGGGGGCGCGGGTCTTAAGCAGCGGCAGCACCTGGGCGTGGTCTGCGTTTTCGATCACGCTGTGGGGTCCCAGGCCGATGGAGGCATGCTCCCATACCGACTTGATGATCCAGGTCCCACGCTGGGAAGTTGCCTTCCGGCGTCTTTCACCGGTCCCCGGCCAGGGACCGATCCAGGCGGGTGTGGAAATGCCGGCCGCGGTCATCCACCCCTTGGCCAGCGTCTTGTTGGACGTCAACAGCATGCTCTCGGCCCGGGCGCCGGTATAGGGCATCGCCATGGCGTCCAGGCAGAAAAGCGGCAGATGAATAAGGCGTCCCTGTCCATTGATGGATTCCACCAGGTTAAACACGCCGTCGATCTGGCCGCGGCCCAAGGTCGCTTGTATGGCTGCCAGGTTCAGGGTGCAGGCCAGGTGGGAAACCGTGTGGCCCAGGGATCGAAGCGCCCGGGCGACGGCAGCAGCCTGGGCCATGACATCTTGGGCGTCGGGGGCATCTTCCGCGGAAACGGTGTCGTGCAGGATGGCGATTTTCATCAGGCGGCGCCTCGCAAGGGATGGGGTTGCACAACCCGGGTGGCGGCCGATGCAATGATCCAGCCGATCAGGTCCCGATAGGGAATCCCCAGGTGGTTGCAGATGATGGGCAGATCCGAATGCTCGGGATGGATGCCGGCCAGCGGATTGACTTCGATGAACAGGGGCTGGCCGCTGGCGTCGCAGCGCAGATCCAGGCGACCCGCGTCCCGGCAGCCCAGCGTTCGCCAGGCCGCAAGTGCCACGGCTTCGGCTTCGGCCACCACGGGATCGTCCACCGGACGCACCAGGCGGTAGAGGACGCGCGATTCACACTCTTCCTTGTTGACATAGGAGTAAACGCCCTGCTCCGCGGTATCCAGCAGATGCACCTCGATGGTGCCCAGGACCCTGGCGTGCACGCCGGTGCCCAGGATGCCCGCCGTAAACTCACGACCGGGAAGATAGGGCTCGATAATAACCGGCTGCCTGAAGGTATCGATCAATCGTCGACAATTCACTTCGAGATCCCTTTTCCGCCGGACGATGGATTCCGGCGTGACCCCCTTGCCGGTGCCCTCGGCCACCGGTTTTACGAAATAGGGTGCGGCAAAAGGCACCGCATGGGCGTCTTCGGGGGTTTCCGCCACATGGAAATCGGCCGTGGGCACACCGGCGTCCCGGATGACCCGCTTGGTCATGCCCTTGTGCAGGGTGAGGCTCATGACCAGTGGATCCGAAAACGTGTAAGGAATCCGGTACATGTCCAACAGCGCCGGCACCTGCGCCTCACGCCCAATGCCGTGCAGGCCTTCGGCGATGTTAAACACCAGATCCCAGCGCCGGCCAGCCACCAGGGCCCCGGCCAGTTGGCGGCCATGGCCGATACGTTCCGTCCGGTACCCCAAGGACCGGATGGTGGTCTCGATGGCGGTCACGGTGTCGTCCCGGTCGAACTCGGCGGTTTCTTCTTCCGAAAACCCTTCCGCCAGGTACTCAGAGCGAAGGTCGTATGTCAATCCGATCGTCATGGTCATCGGTGATAATCTCCTCGTAGAGCTGGCGGTGCCATTGCCGCGCCAGTTCCATTGTCATGTGAATAGCGTCGAATACCGACTCCTCCGCGGATAGAAGGTGCCTGGGGCAGCCTTCGTCCGGCTCGGCGTCGATGCGGTCGGCCGTGTAGGTCAGGGGGTGCAGACGGCAGAGGAGGGGGCGCACGTCCATGGGAAGAAAGCACCCCTGGGGACCCAGAAACAGGCAGTCCCCGTTCGGTTTGCGTCTCAGGGTTCGTCGGCGGCCGTCACGGTCCATCACATGCCGCTGCCAAATCGGATCGTCGTCCTGGTCCAGGTACGCCGGATCCTTTGTCGCTAACCATTCCACGAATTCCAGCTTTCCCGAAAACGCACGGATGCGCTGCATATCCTCGGGGGTAATGTAAATTTCCCTTCCCTGGCAGCAGGTCTTGCCTTGCTGGGCGCACCGGGCGCACAGGGATGGCGGTGTTGTTGTCATGGTTTACTCCTCCTGGAACAGGTCGGCCATCTCCGGAGACGATGCCCGCAAGCGCCTCCGGTCGTCCAGGGTGTGATCATGCGTTTATTCGTTTGTGATGTGGCAGATTTCCGGGTAGCGATACAGATTGTTTTCGTAATTTCTGAGCACCAGAGCGTCGGTTTCCCGGCCCGCCACATAGTCGGGCATGAGGGGAATTTTACCGCCGCCGCCGGGGGCGTCCACCACGTAGGTCGGTACGGCATAACCGCTGGTGAACCCCCGCAGGCCGCGAATGATCGCCAAGCCCGTTTCGATGGGGGTCCGGAAATGGGAGGAGCCGGTGATCGGGTCGCACTGGTAGAGGTAATAAGGGCGAACACGCATCTTGAGGAGATGATGCATGAGGGTGCGCATGGTTTCCAGATTGTCGTTGACCCCCTTGAGCAACACCGTCTGGGAGCCCAGGGGGATCCCCACATCGGCCAACATGGCGCAGGCGCGGTAGGTTTCCGAGGTGCATTCGTCCGGGTGGGTGAAGTGCAGGCTCATCAACAAGGGGTGATAGCGGCGCAGCATACGCACCAGACGCGGCGTAATGCGCTGGGGCAGCACCGCCGGCACTTTGGTGCCGATGCGAATGATCTCCACGTGGGGAATCTGGCGCAGGCGCGACATAACCCAGGAGAGTTTCTCTTCTCCCAACATCAGTGGGTCGCCGCCTGAAAGCAGCACGTCCCGGATGACCGGATTCTGTTCGATATAGGCAAAGGCCCGCTCCAGCCGGTTGCGGCTGGGGTGGATCGCCCCGTGGCCCACCACGCGGGAACGGGTGCAGTAGCGGCAATACGTCGAACAGAAATCCGACAGCAGCAGGAGCACCCGGTCCGGATAGCGGTGGACCAGGCCGGGTACCGGGCTCATGGCCTCTTCGCCCAACGGGTCGTGGGCCTCGCCCAGCGAACTGACGGTTTCATGAATGGTGGGAATCACGGTACGGCGGAGAGGCTGATCCGGATCGTCCACTGAAATCAGGCTCATGTAATAAGGCGTGATGCCCAGCGGCAGAACCGTATGGGCCTGGGTAAAGGCCGCCCGCTCGTCTTCCGACAGGGTAATCATGGTCTCCAGCTGGGCCAGGCTGCGGATGCGGTGGCTGGTCTGCCACTGCCAGTCATTCCAGAGTTTGGCGGGCACACCCGCGAAATGTTTCTTTCGAAACGACCTTACCGTCGGTGTGAGTGCTACGGCGCGGTGAGTGGGAAAACGGACCAGTCGACAGGCGGTGTCAGGGGGGACAAGGGAAGGGATAGCCTCGATACACGGGTTAGGGTCAGGAGGTTCGTCATCACCCTCCTGGATGACCGGCTTCGGTGATGCGATCAGCTTTTGGTTCCGTTTAATGGAAACCTGCATCGTCTTTTTTCCTTTGTTGAAAAAGGTTTTCTGGATTCCGGCCCGGAGCCTCCGGAGGCCGACATTTCAGCCCGCTTTTTTCCTTGGGCTATTTGGCGCGAATATATGTATTTTTGATTTTAATGCAAGCAAATAATGAAAGCCGATTTAAAATTATTTTTGTAATATTACCAGATGTTTATTAAGTTTTTGCCCGACTATGAGGAACTATGAAGAAAAAGGTGTCGCGACGTCGGCATGGGACAGGCAACAGGCAAAGACGGCATTGAAACGATAAGTCTTATAAATACGGATGGTTGTGAAGAAATAGGGCTTGTCCCCTTAATATGGCCAACGATCCGTGTTACGTCCCCTCACCCGCACCGCAATCAACAGGGTGATCTCGCCCAATCCTTCGGGAGCGAAGGAAACGGTCAATATCGTGCCATCGGATAAGTCCGGCGGAAGATTCAAGTCGAAGGAACGACGCGATCGGACAACACCGTATCCCCGACACGCGGGGCAAGTCGCGCCCGGCGAACCCCACCTATCGAAACAATAAGGACAGGGAACGGCAACCGCAAGGGTTAGGGGGAATGTTCCCCCTTGCAGGGCTTCCCACTCCGTCAAAATCACTTCCACGTAGAGGCCTTGGCCCCGTGCCGGACGTTGGCGACGGTTCCGGTAAAAACCGGGAATCATGCTTTGGAGAAAATGGTCTTGGACGGGTGGATTCCGAAACGGCTTCCACGTCTGGCGCCGATGCGGGGCGGTCTCCGGGAAGTCTTCCCTTCGGGCAGGGGTCTCTTGCGGCTGCCTTTCAGCATCATAGGCCCGTCGTTTTTCAGCGTCGGAGAGAACTTCGTAGGCTTCACGCGCCGCCATGAATTTATGGGGATCGGTGCTTTTTCCGATCTTATCCGGGTGATAACGCTTGATGGCGTTGCGGTATGCTTTTTTGATCTCGGATAAACTTGCGCCCTGCTCGATCCCTAAAACGATGTAGTAGTCGCGCGGCATTCGTCACGTCCACCCACCCTTCAACGAAAGGTATGCTTTGCCCATCGTCGCCAAAACAGTTTTGACGTTATGGTTTTTTATTTCCCATTGTTCCACGCCAAGCATCGTCGCGGCGGACGAAAAAAAGCGCGCGGACTGTCTGATCCCGCATCAGGCGGGTGAGTAACCGCGTGCTCCGGCCGAAACCAAACGATTCAGCGGCATCTCATGCCGCCATGCTGCGTTGTCAAGCTTGCTCGGGTGCTCACAATCTGACGATTGCTGCGCGCCTCGCTGCGCTTGACGCCTTGCCTGACAGCATGATCTTTGCTGCCTCGCCCGGTTTGGCGACGCGCAGGATAAAGCGGAAAACGGGTGTTTTCTTTTGCTTCGTGTTCTTTTAACGCGAAAGAGAATGAAAGAACACTTTCATAAGCTTCGCCCTGAATCAATAGAACCTCTCCGTGTCATCCACCAGGTGCGGAGGGTTTGGATCAAACAAGAATTGCCTGAAGGCCATTAATGCGAGAAGCCGACAGGCGATTTCCCGCCTGCCGGCTTCTGAATTGTCAGCTCGTTCGCACCGCAATCTTGCGCGGCGTGGCTTTCTCGACTTTGGGGAGCGTTAACCGCAGCACCCCGTCCTGGAGCTGCGCATCGATCTTCGCCTGATCGATCACCTCCGAGAGAGAAAATTGCCGATAGAAGCGGCCGCTTGTGTACTCCTCGTAAATTGATTCCTCTTTCTGACTGTCCTTCGGGGCGATATCCCCCTCCAAGGTCAGGGTATTGTCGCGCAAATCAATGGAGAGGTTCTCCGGCTTGACACCCGGCATGTCGGCCAGCAGCGTCATCTCCTTATCGGTTTCAAAAATATCCACCGTCGGTGTAAAGTAGACGCCGGGCCGTGTCTGCTCCGCAGGATGGGCGACCTCCTGTTTTTCGCGTACTTTCAGTTCCTTGCTATCCGTGGCAGCCATTTCTGGGCCTCCTTTCCTGAATAAAATCATCAATGGCGAACGGTAATCTGCTTGGGTTTGGCCGCTTCCGCCTTGGCGATCTTGACGGTCAAGACACCGTTGACCAGATCGGCATCGACTTTTTCGGCGTTGATATCGCCCGGAAGCGTCACGACACGCGAGAAACGCCCGCCTTCACGTTCACGCCGGTGATATTTGACGCCGTTGCCCTCCTGGGCGATTTTGCGCTCACCCGACAGGGACAGGTTGTTGGCGGTCACCTGAATGTCCAGGTCCTCCGCTTTCATTCCGGGAAGCTCGGCGCGCAGGTAGAAGTTTTCCTGGTCTTCCGTCAAATTGACGAGCGGATATACCCCGGCGCTCACACGGCCTTCACCTTGGCCCGAAAAGGCGTCGAACAAGCGATCCATCTCGCGCCGCATGCGATCCAAGTCACGATGCGGTCTGTAAACGCTCCATGCGGGCAACCCATACATGCTGCGGTAGATCATGGCTAAATCCTCCTTTTATGTGGTTTATCTGTCGAAAACATTATCCATGTGTGTTTGACAGAAAATTTAGCCACGATTTATATTATGTCAATATTTGTAAATATATTTTTATTGCATTATTAATTAATATATGTGTATTTTAGTAATTAATTAATTCCAATAAATTAGGAGTGCCAATGGTGACTAAAAAAACAAGGCCCCAGACACCTCAGCCGTTTTCCATACCCAAGGCCTCGGCAGCCGATCTGAGAGGGCGGCAATCGGTACGCGTCTCTTTCAAACTGTCGCCCAATTGCATCGACGCCATCACCATTCTCGGGGCTCACTTACGTTTGAAACCCAAGTCTCTTTTTGACCATATAGTCCAAAAACGTGAGACCCTAGAAGCCGTCGCCGCCTCGGTCAAGAACGCAAACTTGAAAGACGTTCCGCGGCTGGTAAAAGCCTATGTCATCAGCAGAGATGCCGTCTTCGCGCTCGATGACGTCGCCCAAGCCAGCAAAATGCCACGGGATGCGTTGGTCGAAGCGTCGGTGATGCAACTCATGCCCCTCATTCAAAAGGAACAGACCCGCCACCACGCGCGCAAAGCCCTGCTCCTGAAAATGGAGCGCCATCTCAAAAACGGCCGAAAACTGTTCGATGAAATGAGGGAGGAATTGGGACCGAACGACCCCATGTGCGATCAAATGAAAAACGTGATGGCGTCGTACGAGCGGGCGTTTGCAACCATGACCGCTTTTGTCGGAAAAGGCAAAAATATCGAAGATTTTGATGCAGAAATATGACCGGCTAACCCGATTAAGGGCCCTTTGAAGTGAACGCTGCGCCGCATTTCATGCAATGGGCGTGTCAGGGGGCCAGATAGCGGTAAATCGCAGCAAAATCTTTTCCGCCCAAGCCGTGCTTTTCCGCCAGCGCATAGATTTCCTTGACGGCATTGAGCGCCGGCAGGGCCACACCTTTTTCGTAGGCGGTTTGGGCCACCAGATGCAGGTCTTTGCGCATCCATCGCAAGGGGAAGTGGGCCTCGAATTCATCCTGATCGATCAGCGCCTGCTTCATCTTTAAAAACGGAGCCGCCACCGGGGCGTCGAGAATGACATCCGCCACGGTCTGCCGGGGCAGGCCCAAAGCCTCTCCCAGAACCAACGCTTCGCTGTAAGCCGCCATGGCGTTTCCCAGCATGAGGTTGAAAAGCATTTTCATGGCGGCACCGTTTCCCGCGCCACCCAGGTACACGATCTTCTTTCCCATGCAGTCGAGCAGCGGTCGGCACTGGGCGAGATCTTCGGCGTTGCCGCCCACCAAAAAAATCAGATCCCCGCTGCCCGCCGGCCCTTTGGTGCCGGCCACCGGGGCGTCCAGAAAGCGCACCCCACGGGCGCCGGCCACCGCTGCCATCCAGCGCGCAAAACCGGGGTTCACCGTGGAGCAATCGACCCAGAGAGCGCCCTTCGGAAGGGCTTCCAGAAACCCGTTCTCTTTGGCCGCCAGGGTCTGAACCACCTCCGGGGTGGACAGCATGGTAAAGAGGATGTCCACCTTCTGCGCCAGATCCGCTGGTGTTTCCGCCCATTTGGCCCCTTCGGCCATCAGGGCCTCGGCTTTGGCCGGCGTGCGGTTGTACACGGTAAGGGCGTGACCCTTTGTCAGAAGATTGTGCGCCATGCGGCCGCCCATGATTCCCAGGCCGATAAAACCGATTTTCATGTTTCCTCCTTTTGGTGGCTGTTCTAAGACAGACCAAGTTCGCTTAACCTGCCCTTGATATGTGCCCATGCGGTTTCATTTGGTTTTGTCGGTTTCAGCCGATGCAGTTCCTGCAAGACATCGGCAACGTAGCGGGGGTGACGCATGCCGACGAGGACCGAGGAGATGCCATGGGTCGTTCGGAGCGCCCGGATCGCCACCTGGCTCAGGGTTCCATGGTCGTCCCAGTCCGGATCGGCTTGCTGCACCATCTTTTTGAGCGCTTCCGCCCTTTCGGCTGCTGCTGGCGCATAAAGGGATGTCACCGCCTCCAGGACGGTTGTTAGATACCGAGCATGGCCTTCGGTCCAATCGCGGAGATTCTCCCGAAAAGCTTGTTGGTCGAGATAGGCCAGCACGCCGTTGACCCGGGGAAGGAGCTGCGACGTCATGATCTGCCGCCAGTGATCGTAGGATGAGAAAGACCGGTGCTGCTGCAACAGCATGGGGCCGATCCGGATTTGGGTTACGATACGGGTGCGTAATTCTTCCGATAAATCCAGATTCGGCAATTTTTCTCTGGCCAGCATATTCTCGGAGGTCACCAGCGATTGAATGGCCTGAACGATTTCTTCTGGGAGATAACCGCGGGGCAATCTCACATCGGATAGTCTCAGGAGGCCATCGGCGGCCAGGGCATTCAGGGGGCGGTTGACGAGGGTGCCCAGACCCGCCCGCATCGCCGTCGTGAGCAGCGTCATGCCGTCGGGCTGGTTCCTGTTCAGCACCGCGCCGCTTTCGATGAGATTCATGGGGAACTGGATCATGGCGAAATGGTGTTCAGGTCCAACCGCCTTGGCCACATCCAGAATCCGTTGAAGGCAGGTAAAGTCGGGTCGGTCCGAAGGCTCCGGAAACGTGTTGGAACTGATGCCGTAATAACGGATGCGCCCCCGGTCGACTTCCTGCTCCAGGTGTTGAAAGGCTTTCAGGATACGGCCTTCGTATGCGGCGTTGGCCGCTTCCTGTTCCATGCCCTGTTTGGAAACGGCCCAGCTCAGGTAATATTCAGGATTGTGCAGAAGAAAAAAATCAAGCGTGGCCAGGTTGAGGCGCTCCAGGCTGCGCGTGACCTGATCTTCAAGGAATTCGGGATGAATGCAGTGCTCCAGGCCATCGGCATAGGGCACGAGCTCGGGAAACGGCTGCCCCTGGGCTTTGCGTGCCTGGCTCAAGTCATAATTTCGGCCCTGGAGATAACCGCCCTTGGTCACCACGATGACCGCCTCGCGGTTCAATGTTCCGGATTCAACGGCATCCGTCAGCACCTTTCCGACGAGGGTTTCCGATTCACCGTCCGCGTAGTTGGCGCTGGTGTCGATCAGGTTGATGCCGCCGTCCAGTGCCCGCTGCAGAGCGTTTCGGTGCGAATCGATACCGTCCGCGATGCGGTAGCACCCGAATCCGGTCTGGGAGCAGCAAAGCTCCGTGCGGCCCATGGTCGTGTAAGAGAGCGTATCGAAACGCTCCGCGTGAGCGCCCGTCGCATCAGCCGTGGCGAATCCCTCAATCATCTGCACGGGCATAACTCCTTTACCTGTTTTTGGAATGGTACGCAGGGTGCTTACCTACCTTAGGGATAACCCCTAACCTGTCAAGCGGACACCAGGCCTGTATGGTTGAAATGAAGTGCTGTGATGAGGATCAAAGATAAGAAGATCGGCGTGGCGGCGGCCTTCGACCTTGTCCCCACGTTGCCGCTTAGAATCCAACGACCCCATGTGGCGCTATGCCTGTCACGGGTTGTGCTTCGGCGGGCGCTTTCGCCTGTGCAATTCCCGCATTGCTATAGTAGCCAGCGTAACGGCGGTTAGTGGGATTACGAAATACAGCATGGCGGCATTAAAGCTTGGCAATGCATCATGGTAAGATGCAGCCAGGATGAGATACAGCGTGTAGGCCACGTAGTACCCCAACAATAACGCCCCTTCCGGCCGACTGATCACGCCGCCGGTAAAGAAGATGGGGAGGCAAGCAAACGCTACCGCGATCGTGACAGGAATATCGAAACCGGTGACCGCAGGAGACACACGGATCCCCTTCGGTGCAACGACGCTGGCAACGCCGAGCACGCCCAAAATATTGAAGATGTTGCTGCCGACGACATTGCCGACGCCAATGCTCGCCTGGCCGGACAATGCCGCTTTTATACTTACCGCGAGTTCAGGAGAACTTGTACCGAACGCGACGACCGTCAACCCGATGACCAATGGCGACAGGCCAAACGCAGCGGCTAAACGGGAGGCGCCTCTCACCAACGCTTCCGCCCCGACGATCAGGCAGACCAGTCCGACAATAAATAAAACAATCACCATAGCGATTTGATGCTTTTGCAGCGTTTACCCAACAATAATTGTTGACCTCGATACACTTCTTAAACCCCGCCTTCTGACAATTCCAGTCCATCTGTTTCCATAAATTCCAACAATGGGTTCCTGAACGGTCAGGCACTACGCTTTGTTGCGCGACATTTGGCTTTCCATACCGGCCGTCTGTTCCACCGGCAGCACCATGGCAATGCCCGTTCCCGGTTCACTGAAACGACCGGCTTCTTTTATGGCGGAAAGAACCGGTTCAACCATGCTCTCGCTTACGAGGAAAAGAACCAGTTCCGTGCGAATATCCAGGCTGAGGCCAAAAAAGGTTTTCGCCTCGCCGGCACCCGTCCCGGAGGCCGGAATGATGGTCGCGCCGGTCGCACCGACCTTTTTGGCCGAATTGACCACCTTTTCGGTCAGGTGCGGCTTCACCATTGCCAGGATGCATTTATTTGCCATTTTAATCTTCCTCCTGTGTCCTTATTGCGGCAAACAAACCCTTTTTTTAAGACAAGCAGGGCCTTTAATTGTTTCTGTTTCGACGCCTGACCATCCATTGCGCCAATTGAGCGTATCCCAGCACGCTGATGATGGGAAACAGGCTCGCAAAAGCGATAAGCCCGAAGCCATCCAGCACCGGACTCCGGCCGGGAATATTGGACGCCAGCCCCAGGCCGAGCGCCGCAACCAGGGGCACGGTGACCGTAGACGTCGTCACGCCGCCGGAGTCGTAAGCCAGGGGAATGATCATGCGCGGCGCGAAAAAGGTTTGGATGGCGACGATGACATACCCGACGAGAATATAGATATAGAGCGGCGTTCCGGTAATAATGCGGAAGGTGCCGAGGGTGATGCCGACAGCAACACCAAGGGCCACCGCGATCCGCAGCCCGAAAGATGATATGGCCTTGTAGGATGCCTCTTCCGCCTTGTGGGAGACGGCGATCAGCGACGGTTCCGCAATCGTGGTGGCAAACCCGACCGAAAAGGCAAACAGATAGATCCATCCATAAGCGGCCCAGATCTCCTTGCCCCCGCTTTGGGCGCTCTTGGCCAGTTGGAGTGCCATGGTCCGGCCCAACGGGAAAAGGGCCAGATCCAGCCCCCCCAAAAAACAGGCCATGCCCACAAGCACCAGACCGAATCCGAAAATGATCCGGCCCGGTCTCGGGAGGGGTCTTTTCAGGACCACCATCTGAAACAACACCAGCAGCGCGAGAACCGGCAGCACGTCTTTGGCCGTCGCCAGCAGCAGAAGAACAGGGTTAAGAAATAATTCCATACCTCTCCTAGTGGACGAACAGGCCGTAAGCCATGACAAAGATCATGGGGGTAAGGGAGGCCAGGGCGATCAAACCAAAACCGTCCGTCAAAGGATCCCGTCCGCGAATCGTACGGGCCAGGCCTACCCCCAAGGCCGTCACAAGGGGCACGGTGACGGTTGAAGTGGTGACCCCGCCTAAATCATAGGCCAGTCCTACGATCTCCTTCGGTGCGAACAACGTCATGACCATGACAAGCACGTAGCCGCCTACGACAATCACGGGCAACGACCATCCCCGCAGTATGCGCAATACACCGAAAACGATGGCGATACCGACGGACAAGGCGACGGTCAGGCGGACGTGCAGGGCATATCGTTGGATAACGGCAGGCGTATTGTCGATAAGGGCGGCTTCCGCCGCAGCCCGGGCGCCTTCACGGGTCACGGCGATGAGGGCCGGTTCGGCAACGGTGGTGCCAAAACCTAACGCAAATGCGAACACCAGCAACCAGACAAGGCTGCCCTTGTGGGCAAATTCTTCGGCTAACGTCTCGCCGAGAGGAAACAGGCCGATGTCCAGACCGACGACAAAAAAGGCCAACCCGACGATGACCAATCCCAATCCGGCCAGGACCGAAACAAGCTCCGGGAAGGGTTGGCGCAAGACCAGGATCTGAAACAAGGCAATGACGACGACGATGGGCGCCAAATCACGGCATGCGCCCAGCAGGGCCGCGCCGATGGTTTTGATCAGATCATGCAGTATTCCGGTTCGCATGGCCATTTTCACGGTCGACCGTTGTTTACAACAAGGATGAGAGAAAGCCGATTTCGCTTACCCGCCCTCTTCCACCGGTTTGAATTTAATGCCGACAAAGGTGGCCATGAGAACCAGGGCCGTGGAGATGAAAATCATCATGATGCCCAGGGCCGACAACTGTCCCCACAGGCCGTCCTCGGAAAAGCGGAAGATTTGCACCGCCAGCACTTCCGTCCCCGGCCGCGACAGCACCACCGAAAGGGTCAGTTCCCGAACGAACATGGTGGCCATGAGGATCCATCCGGAGACGATGCCGGGAATCAGCAACGGGATGACGATCCGGCGCATGGTCGTGAAAGCCCCGGCCCCGCATACCTGCGAAGATTCTTCCAGATGGCTGTGGACCTGGACGAAGGCGCTGGCCAGGGGCCGGACACCGTAGGGCAAATAGGTGGCGATGTAGCCGATCAGCAGCGACCAGATGGTGGCATACAAAGGCGTGCGCACAAAAAACCACATGAAGCCCACGCCGATGACGATGCCCGGGAAGGAGAAGGAAAGGAAGGAGAGGGTTTCCAGAACACCGGAGGCATGCGAGCGGATCTTGACGATGACATAGGCCACAAAAATGGACAACGTCACCCCGAGGGTTGCGCCCACAACGCCCAAAAACACACTGTTCTTCAAAGACAGGAGCGAAATGGGATCGTTGATCACCTCGATCCAGTGCTTCCAGCTCATCATGGAAAAAGCCTTGGCGCTGGGGATCATGGAATAGGGCACCAGCGAGGTGTAAAACAGCACCAGCACCGGCAAAACGATGAGGACCATGGACAGGATACCGACAATACCGAACAGGGGATATTTGGCCCCTTTGAGTTCGATGACGGTGGGACGGTATCCGCGGCTGGAGATGGTGACGTACTTCTCCCCTTCGGCCGTCAGGTAGCGGTAGACATAGATCAGGGTAACCGAGGTGGCCAGCACGCTCATGCCGATGGCCGCCGCCTTGCCGAAATCCGCCGCAAATCCGGTGGCCACGGACTGGTAAATGTGCGTGGCCAGCACATAGATCCGCCCGGGCATGCCAATCACGGATGGCACCGCAAAAGAGGCCAGGCTGCGTACCAGCGACAGGATGAAGGCCGCCAGAATGGCCGGCCGCAGCACGGGCAGGGTCACCCGGAACAACGTGCGCAGGGTGGTGCTTCCGCAGACTTTGGAGGACTCTTCCAGCGCGATATCGAAAGATGCCAGGGCCGGGGCCAGAATGAGATAGGCGATGGGCAGGTCCAGCAGCCCTTCCACCAGGATCATCCCCGGCAGGGAATAGATATTGATGGCCATCTCTTCCAGGCCGGGTATCTGGCGCAGGAACAGGTTGATCAGGCCGTTGGACGGGTTCAGCAGCAGCACCCAGCTGACCGAAAACAGGATATGCGGGATCATCATCGGGATGATCGAGATAATCCGGAACAGGAATTTGAAGGGAATATCCGTGCGGGTGTTCAGATACGCCAGGAAAAGCGCCAGACCGGTGGCCACGATGGACGATCCGAGCACAAAGATGATCGTGTTGACGATAATACCGAATAATTCGGGGTCGGTATAGGCCTTGATGTATTTATCCAGGGTGAATTCACCGAAAGCCCCCAGACCGGTGGAAAAACTCCCGAAGATCAGCATGACCACGGGGCACACCGTCAGAAAGCCGACAATCGCGATCAGGGTCGGTGTCAATACCGATCGTTTGTTGGCCATGGGCCTTTTCCTCATCTACTGCGTGACCAGCAGGCAGTTTTCCGGGTCAACGGTGAAATTGACGCTATCCCCCACCTTGATGTTCGAATCCGGCTCGATCTTAATGAAGAGCCGCGTGTCTTGAATGGTGATCTCGCCTTCATAGGCCTCGCCGATAAAAACCAATGACTGGATCTGCCCGTTGAAGACGTTCTGGGTCTGGTTGGCGTCACCCCGCTTCAGGCGAATGAATTCGGGACGTAGGCAAAGCGTCACCTTGTCGCCCGATTTCATGTCGGCCTGCTTGCGACAGGTGACGCGGCCGATGGCGCAGTCCACCGTGGTGACCGCGCCTTCCTGGGAGGTCACCGTGGATTCGATCAGGTTGGTGCGGCCGATAAAGTCGGCCACAAAGCGATGGGTGGCGTTGAAATAGATGTCCCGGGGTGCGCCCGCCTCGATAATTTGCCCCTTGTTCATGACGGCCACGATGTCGGACAAGGCCAGGGCCTCGATCCGATCATGGGTCACATAGACGGCGGTGATCTGAAGGTCGGTCAGAAACGTCCGCAGTTCCTCGCGGGTTTCTTCCCTGAGCTTCGCATCCAGGTTGGAAAGCGGCTCATCGAAAAGGATGACCTTGGGCTCGGCCACCAGCGCACGGGCCAGGGCCACGCGCTGCTGCTGCCCGCCGGAGAGTTTGGTCGCCGGCCGCCCCTCGAACCCCTCCAACTGCACGAAACGCAGTGTTTTTTCGACCTTGCGGCGAATAACGTCCTTGGGCAGTTTGCGAGTCTGAAGCGGGTAGGCCACGTTGTTGAAGACGTTCATGTGGGGCCAGATGGCGTAGGTCTGAAACACCATCCCGAGGCCCCGGTTCTCCGTGGGAACGAAGATGTTCTTGGCACTGGACCAGACAACCTCACCGCCAATTTCAATTTCCCCGCTGTCCGGGGACTCCAGGCCGACGATGCAGCGCAGGAGCGTGGTTTTGCCGCAGCCGCTCGGGCCAAGCAGGGTGAATATCCGGTTGGCCGGGATGGTCAGGTCCACGTTGTCCAGCGCTTTGATGGTCTTGCCGCCGGAGTAATAATACTTGCTGACGTTCTTGATGTGGATTTCCATAGGCTTTTCTTATGGGGTAAGGCTGGCCAGGCGCCCGAAACGCCTGTCCTTATATTTTCGCCGGTCCGGTGCCCGTCTGCAACCAGACCGGCTTGGGTTGCCGTCTATTAACGCTTAGGGCAGTTCAAAGATTTTCTTGAACATGGCGCCCCATTTACTGATTTCCTCGTCCGACATGGTGCGAAGTGGAATGACCTCGGCCTTCTCCATATCGTCGATGGGCGGGAAGACGCCTGGCGCCAGGACGTACTCACCGACATCCTCGGCCAGCATCCCCATGGCCTGCTTGGACAGCCAGAAATCCATGAAAAGCTTGGCCGCGTTAGGATTTTGAGCGCTGGCGGAAATGGCAATGCCGCGGGGCGTTCCCAGCAGGGGCTGTTCGAGCCGGGCCCAGTCAAGAGGTGCCGGGGCCTTGGTGATGATGTACTTGGGCATGGAGATAGCGATCCATTTTTCACCGCTCTCGACAGGCGCCGGGGTGGGACCGAAAGATTTGACCAGCATGGGCCGGTTGGCGGCCAGACCTTCGAGAAATTTCATCCATTCCGCTTCGGATGCGAAAACATTCTCTTTCAGTCCGACCAGCCAGGCAATGGTGGTGGCATGGGCCGCCGGGTTGGCCATGACGATTTTGTTCTTCCACTTGGGATCGGTCAGATCCTGATAGCGGTGGGGAACATCCGCCGGTTTGACCAGTTCCTTGTTGTAGATCAAGCCCACATATTCGATGCCGAAAATCTGGATCTGGTCGTCCTCACGGGTCCAGGCGGGGTAGCCCGCAGCCTCCACGGATGTGTAGGGCGCCAGGACGCCTTTGTCCTTGAGCATCTGCATCACCGGCAACGGCGCCTGCAGCACGTCCGCCATGAGCTTGCCGGCCTGGAACTCGGTCAGCACCGTGGGAAGAAATTTGGAGGTGGAAATCCGGGTGTACTTGCCCTCGAGGCCGGTTTCGGCATTGAACACATCCATGATCGGCTGAATCGCCGTCATATTGGCGTAAAAGGATACCTTCCCCTCAGCCGCGGCCTTTTTGGCGAGTTCCGTATCCGCAGCAAAAGCCGCAGGCACGATGACCAGTGCCAGCAACACAACCATAAGCTTTTTCATTGGTGCACCTCCTCTTTTATTTTGTGATGCCATGATAAAAGAAAACAAGTCCTGCAATCGCGATAGGTGCCATAGGCGGCTGAAAGCACCCTTCCCTTGCGAACGATGATGGTGGCAAACGAAGATTCCGACGGATTCAGATAGACGAAGGTTGAACCTGAAAGAAAGGCGATACAGTGCTTGTAGCCCAAAACGAACGACCGGGCAACCATGCGCGTCAAAAAATGCCTCCTCCCTCGACTTGGGATAGTTGTTCCAACGCCCTTTCTGAACCGGCCGTGATAGAAATACCAGGCCTTCTCAATGAACACCCGATAGCGTTGACGGCGCCGAGGGTACCTCCATTACGAACATGGGGGTACCCGCTGACCGGGCCTGGCGTTCGGCATACTGGCGCGGTGACTGCTTTACGAAACCGAGGTTCCGGTAAAGTGTTTGCAGGCGTGGATTTTTCGTCAACGAGATAATGCGTTGATACCCCCGTTTGCGCGCTTCCGCAATGAATGAATTCACCGTGAACACACCGATCCGTTGGCCATGGAAGCGTGTCGAAATGGCCAGGGCCCCCAGCTCGGCCGTTTGGCGATCGATAGGGAGCAGTTCGACGCAGCCCACCGCGATCCCGTCGATCTGGGTCATATAAAAATTGTCGCGGTGGGCGGCGATATAGGCCCGGTCCCGTGGTTTTAAATAGCCCTTGTTCTTGTATAGCTGGAGGATGCCGGCCAAGAGCTGTTCGTCTTCTTCATTTAAAATCGGTAAAAAGGCTTCCTGGAAGTCGTTGGCAATCAGGGTGCCGGTGCCTTCCACCGTGAAAAGCTCGTGCTTGATGGTATGTTTCCGCACCGGCAGAATATGGACCCGATCGAGATGCCCCGCATCGATACAGCTGCAGATCTTCTCCATGGTCGATCGGAAATTGGTGTTGGCGATCAGGTCCCCGTAACCCTGCCAGGTATCGCGCACGCGCCGGGTGTCCAAGGCGTTCAATCGACGGCCCTTGGCGTCGGTAAGGTATTTTCGTTCCAGGAAAATCAGTTTGAATACCGGGTCCTGCTCCAGAACGGCGCTGTAAAAATCCGTATCGGCATCCACCCGGACAATGCGTGTTTCGGGTAGCCGTTCCGCTAAATTGCGAAAATGCTTCTGGTTGGCAAACCGATTGGCCATGTTGTGAAAAAGGGTGGTGATGACCCCCTGGCGGTTCAGGAATTTGATGTCGTTGATAATGACCGCCAAATGATCCCGCAGAATACCTTCCCGGCAGGCAATGCTGACATGCCGGCCGGCCAGGATGCGCGTATACTCTTCGATATATAGCCTTGGCATGGTGGGACGATTTTCCTTCCGCGGTTTAATCGGCAAGGGGGAACAGACGAATAGACAACGTGTATCACATTACGAAGGTCGACCGCAAAAAAAGCATAGCGCCGCACCCTATACGGGAAGACCCACAGGTTCCATTTCAATGGCACCCGCGTAGCGCGTCACGGCGGTGCGCAGGGCTTTGCGGTCGGCGGCGGAGACCTTTCCCCGGGCGTCAGAGGTCTCGAACCGGTGGGACAGGATATGCAGTTTTCGGTTTTGGCGATCCGCCTTGAGGTCGACCCGCGCCACCAGGCGTTCACCGGCCAGCACCGGCAGACAGTAGTAGCCGTAAACGCGCTGGCCGGCCGGTTTGAAAATCTCCAGCACTTGGTCGAAACCAAACAGCCGGCGCACGCGCGGGCGATCCCACAGCACCGGATCAAAAGGAGACAGAAGAACGCCCCGGTCTTGCCGCGGGCGCACACGTTTGAGGCGGTCGGCCAGATCAAGATCCTGTGGACGAACCCAACCGGGCGTGCGTCGGCCGTCATCATCCCGCAGGGTGCAGGCCACGATGGCGCCCTTGTCTCTCAATCGCGCCAGCACAGCATTGATCGCTTCTTGCACATTGCGTAAACGCCAGGTCTGCGTGAGGGTTCCGGTGGTGGCCCACCCGTGCCCCTGCAAGGCCTGCAGCAGCAGGAATTCCAATGCGTCGTCCCTGGCGAGGGTGCTTTTTCGCCAGCGAGCAGGAATTACGCGTTCGGTCAGGTCGTAGACCCGCTGGAAATGGCAGCGCTCGCGGATGGCCAGGACGCCGGACGACCATAGGGCGGTGGCCATCCGTTTGGCGATCTTGAGATCCCACCAGCCGCGGCTGCCGCGGCCTTCCAGGTCGAGGGAACGCAAGGGGCCTTCCTCCCGGATACGCCGGGTCAGGTCTGCCGCCATACGGGGATGCTGCCCGATCAGGTCACCCCACCAGGGATGTTCCTGAAAGTCCTGTCGGCGGAAGGCAAACACTGGGTAGAAATCGATGGGCAGCCAGCAGGCCTCGTGTCCCCAATATTCGAACAGCGGCTCACCGGGTTGCAAGAGGGCTTCCGCCAACGCCGGCTCGAATCCCTCCAGGCGGGACAGCAGGACGATGGCATGACTGCGGGCACCGGCCACGGCCACCGTGTCCAGCTGCAGATAACCGAAACGTGCGATCACCTTGTGGGCCGCCCGGCGCGCACGCCGGTTCAAACCGGTCGCCCGCCGGGGCATAGCAGTCCATTCGGGCTTGAGCAGACCGGCCCGCGCCAGTGCCAGCCGCCGGGCTTGTGTCAGATCGAGTGTTTCCATAATGCCTGAATCGCTCCTGCCGCTATTGTCCAGATGGTCGATAGCGCACGCAATGACGATTGACACCCATCGATAGCACAATCCAGACAACTGTAGAAACAAGAGGCCTTTTTTAGAGCGGGAGGCCTCAAATAGCCCCTCCACGAGGCGGGGGGTAAAAACGGTTTTTGAATTTATGTTTTCTTTATTTCCCTTTGTCCCGCGCCGAGCATCGACGGGGCGGACGGACAAAAGCACGCGGACTGTCTGAGCCCGCCGACGGCGGGGGAGTCACCGCGCGATCCGGCCGAAATCAGGCGATCCAGCGGATCGCCTCATGCCGCCATGCGGCGTTGTCAAGCTTGCTCAGATGCTCACAATCTGACGATTGCTGTGCGCCTCGCTTCGCTTGACGCCTTGCCTGACAGCTTGATTCTTGCTGCCTCGCCTGGTTTGGCGACGCGCAGGGTTAAGTGGGTCACGGGCGTTTTCTTTCGGTTACTTTTCTCTTCACGAGAAAGAAAAGTAACAACCAAAATCAAATCAGCCCTGACCGACAAAATCTCTCCGGGTCCTCCACCAAAGCTGGGAATTTAGATTAAAAATGGAATATTTTGATATGAAAAACGCCGCACAGGGCTTAGCGGTGCGGCGCACATACGCACGCCGCACCCGGAGACCTGCAGGTCGAATCAAACGGGATCGGTCTCTGAAGAAACCTTAGTTGATTTCATCGATGCTCAGCGGAAACAGCGAAAGGGGTTCACACCGGTCTTCATAAAGCACGATCGGGTTTTCATAGCGGAACCCGATATTTTCCTCAGGGCAGGCGTACTGCATGGCGCAAATCAGCAGTTCCCCAGCCTGGTAAACATGCTCGGGGTTGGTCCAGTAGGGAAATGGCCCGTCGTTCAATCCGATGCGCCACTCGTCCCCCATCATGCCAATGCCGTGCTCGAACCCCGGCACCATGTAGTCGGAGAATCCCCGCTCATCGGCAAACCCGATCATTTTCTCCGCCAGGTCGGCCGGGGTCGTACCAGCGCGGTACGTCTCCAGGGTCAACTTCACGATATCCACAAAGTTATGGGCGTGCCACCACTGCCGGTCCGTAACCGGTCCAATCAGGTAGTTGTGGGAATGGTCCCCCAGCCCCAGCTTGAACATGGCATGAATGTCAATCATCAAGGGCTCGCCGGCCTGGAGTTCCCGGCGCGAAGCCGGCGTGCAAGCCCCGCCCACTAAGCCAGTGCGATAACCGCTGGCAATTTCGTTGCCGCCGGTGAAAGACCACTCCCATTCGCTGCCGGCCTTGCGCATGGCATAGGCCGCCAGGCCGGCTATCTCGGTTTCCGTCATCCCCTTCCAGCCCCCGTTTTGAAGCGCGTCCCGCACCGCCTCATGACCGATATCAACGATGCGCGACGCTTCCCGGAACCGGTTGACCGTGCCTTCGTCCTTGATGGTGGCCAGCGCGTCCACGATCGTGTGGGCATTCACCATTTCGCAACCCGGCAGGGCATCACTGTAGCGCTCGTACTCGTAATGGGTGAGGTTGCCCTCGGGCAAATAGTTGGACATACCGCTTTCGATACCCACACGCCCTTTCCCGCCCGGCAGCAGATCCTTGATAAAATCGACGATCAGCTCGATCTGATCCTGCCCCCCCATCGGCACAAACCCCAGGACATGATCCTCGTCCAGCCAGGAATCATCGGCCACGCGGGCCGCATCGATAACAAAGGTAAAGGCCGTGGGCATTCCTTCGGCCGGGATTACGACAAAACTGCGCCAGGGGCAGAATGCATCCAGGGTCCAGGACAGCGTGCGCAGCCGCGAACCCAGGTAAACGTCGATATTCTCCTTTGCCATTTCCGCCTGGATGGCCCGAATGCGGGCCGGAAAATCAATATAATAAGGGTCATTCGAAGTCGTCATGGCATCATTCTCCTTCGGGTAGTGCGCCTGTTAATATTGCGCCGGAATCGTCGCAAGGACCTTGTTGAGCCGATCGGCAATGGATGCCAGCTTCAATGCTTTGACCATGTTGCCTTTGAGTTTCAGCTTACCGGTCATCAGCGCCCTCTGGGAGCCAAGCTCGGCCCGGGATATTTTGGCAAAAATATCGTATTTGCCGCTAATCTTGAATTCAGCCTTTGGCGGTTCCCCCTCCCCCAGCAGCAGATCAGCAAATTCGCCTTTTTCAAACCGGAAGAAGAGATAGCGAGTGCCGCCGTCCGGGCAATCGAGGTAAATATTGGACATGGATGATGTAATAAAATTCATCCGCTCCGGGCTCAATTCGGTTTTAAGTCGTTTTTCGGCTTCATCCCGCCATGCGGGGGTCAGGTACTGAATCTGTTCGGTCATGGTCACCTCCCTGTTGCCTGTCCAGAAATGGTCTTCTTTTCTGAAACAGACACATGAAATAGTTGTCGTCCAAAACCATCGCTGTCTGGCAATTGGCAGTCATTTTAGACTTTCGCTTCCTTAAAAAGACCCTGAGTGATCAACGCTACTGTCTGCGTAAACATCTCTTCCTGGGCAGGATCCCGGGATTTGATGTACATGCGGATGATGAACATTTTGTAGACTGAAAAAATAATCTCGGGGACGGTCTCCAAGTCCACGGCCCGAAAGCGCTGCTCGGCAATTCCCCGTTCCAGGATGGACCGGATCATGGCCACCGAGTTGGCATTGATATCGGCGTAGGGGTCATTGGCCGGAAACATGGGGAAAATGTCCGGGTCGCGGACCAGCAGGCGCCGCAGGGCGTCGTCTTCGGCAAGATAGGCCACCGCCTTGCGGCACATGACATGGAACTGCCGCTCCGCATCAGGTTCCCGTTCAATAGCGTCCCGCACCCGTCCCTGCCAGCGCAGCATGGCATGGCGTACCGTATTCCGGTAGAGATCCTTCTTGTTTTCGGCATACCGGTATAGATTGCCCTTGGTCATGCCAAGTTCCGCCGCAATGTCGTCCAGGGTGGCTTTTTTGAACCCGTAGTCGGCAAAAACGCCCAAGGCAGCTTCGTAAATTGTCGTGATGTCTTCTTTGGGTTTCATAATGAAATATTTATAATAAACTATTTGTTTATTTGTTTACTTATAGAAAGCGACTTTGCGTGTCAACACGAAAATGAATACGACGAATGTACCAGAAAAGTCTGACAGATCCCGTCACAACGGAAAGTCATTTAGATGGGCGATCTTCTGCTGCCCTATAATCATCCATGCATTTGCAATCACAACCAAATATGATAGGCAACTGATTTAACACCCGTATCTGAGAAGTCAGCCCCCGCCCCATGCCGCAGTGGAAAATACATTACGTTTTTTTTGATGCTGTCCAGGGCAACAAATCGTACCCCGTAAATCGCTGAGATTTTTCCTGATAAGATTCAAACACTTTGATCTTTTATGATTTGACGACTGAATAAAAAATAAGGGTTTTGCTGCATAGGACACATGAGATGTGGCATTTACCTCAAAATTTCGGTTCTCTAAACTATATTATATGAAATGAGAAATTGATATGCCAAATGGAAAACATGGAGATCATCCACTAACTGATATTCTTCATTGGAAGATTGAGGTATACAGTAAAGAAGCTGATGAGCTAATACGCAAAATAAAATCACTTTCAAGTGATCGTGAACTTGATCAGTGGTGGGATAAAGAAATTGGATGGAACTGTGACCCAAAAACTGCGCTTCAAAAAGCGAAAGATCAATATGAAAAATTAATGCTACGAGCAAAAGAAAGTGGTTGGGAAACTGAAAAATAAATCATATCACCAACTGCTGCTCTGGACGCTCGTTCCTCGCGCCCGAGAGTAGAGGCGTTATCGGATAGGAATATGATCAATCGAGCAGCTGTCATACTCAAGTACAAGGCACCCTTTGTTCAGTGGGCGAATGATGCCGACCCGTATAAGGATGACCCCGGAATCACAATCGAAGAAGCCAATCAGGATTGTACCGTTTACCTTATTCGTGATGATGATGCTGAGAAGCTGGAGGAATGGATATCACTCAATTTCAAAGCGCTATTTGAAAGCGAACTCGAGGACTGGTACACCGATGAATCACTCTGGCCCAAAAAGCGGAACAGAAAACTTTTCAATGAATGGTTCGAGGTTCAGTGTCACAGCGTGCTTATCGACACCGTGGGCGGCACCATCGTTGACGATGAACTTTAACGCTCCAATCCCCTCCGCTGTCAAGCCAGCCCTTCCCCTATAGAAACGTCTAAAGTCAAAATCGAGGGACTACAAAAGTCTTCAATCCGTCACTCCCGCGAAGGCGGGAGTCCATACCCAATGTAAATGACTGGATCCCCGCCTGCGCGGGGATGACAAAACGGCTCTCTTTGCGACGATTTGCGAGTTCGTCAAAATTCCAACGAAATATTATCCGGGCTATACCGCGCGATCCATGGTCGGCGGGGAAGACGTCGCCGCGGCCCGAGGATATTTCAGGTAGGGAATGATGATGTCGTTCTTCCGCCCGCCGGTGCCGTCGTAGGTGATGGGGACCACCGGCACCCCGGTGACGTCCTCGATGCGGCGGGCCATGGCCTCGGTGACCAGGGACGGGCAGCAGAAGGCCGGGCTGGCCTGGACGAACAGGGTCACATCCGGGTGGTGTTTCTTGATGTAGTGCACCTTGAGCAGGTTATCCAGGGACTCGCCGGTGTGCTCGATGCGCACCCCGTATTGCGCCAGGATGGCTTCCGGCGGGTCGTCGAAGGTCGCCATGGGTTCCCCCAGCAGCGGCTCGAACAGGCGGTAGTAGGTGCGCTCCAGCCGGGTAATGGTGGTCATGAGGGCCTTGCTGGAGATCAGGGTCAGAAACTTGCGCTCGTAGAACCATTTGCGGAAATAGGGGTTTGCGATCATCCGCGCGTAGTCTGAATACGGCGTGGTGACGACTTCCCCCCCGTGGCGTTCGATGAAGCGGATCAGGTCCTGATTCATGACCCGGTTGTCGCGGGAGTAAAGGTCGCCGAAAATGGCGACTTTGGGCCGTTCCGTTTTCGCGACCGGAATTTTTTCAAAACGCTCCAGCACGGCTTCCAGGGCATCCTGCTTTTTGATCCGCCCCATGAAGGCCTCATAAAGAATCTCGAGGCTTACCTCCAGGACCTGGTCCACGTCACCGGCCTGGCATTCGTAGGGCCGCAGCCGGCAGGCCACCCGCCGCAGCAATCCCCCGAACATATAGGCGAAGACGGCATTGAAGGACGCCCGGGGGGAAATATCCTTGAAGAACAGATCCCCCACGTAAACGCCTGCTTTTTCCAAGCCGCCGCCCCGGGCGTTGATCAGGGTCTTCATGTGGTGCGGGTACAAGGTGATATTGCAGGCCATGCAGGCCTCGCTCATCCACAACACCGCCTCGCCCGGTGCCAGATTGTGTCGGTCCAGGCACTCCACAAAACCTTCCACGACCGCGTTGATGGGGATGCATTGGCCGGTGTTGTCCCCCAGGCTTTTAGCGATGGTGGTTTCGGTCTCCTCCATGAGGATGGCGCTGCGCCCCTCACGCCGCAGCACGGCTTCGAGCAGGCGGCCGGTCAGGCGATCCCAGTTGGGCAGCACGATGGTGCGGTCAGTTTTGCCGCGGTGCAGATCCGGATTCAAGTGACCTAAAAGTGGCGTATGGGGTTTGGTCACCGTCTGATGGTGATTGCGAAACGCTCTTACAGCCGCTTCGATGCGGGTTTCGTACCCCACGCTGGAATCGTGCTCGTCCAGTTCCAGCACAAGATAGGGCTTGTCATGGGCCGCCATCAGCTTCTTGAAATAATCCTGGATGAAGGCGTCCGGCGAGCATTTGAATGAAGTCACCAGCACCGGGTAAAGCCCGGGGGTTTTGGCAGCAGCCTGGGCGGCCGCCATCACCCGCGCCGCATACCGCCAATGGATTTCCTGCAGCAGGGGCTGAATCGCACGGGTGTCGTCCTCCGAAACCGTCAACATGTCCTGGTAGCAGCAGTCGATTCCCTGCCGCAGAAACAAACCCGGAATGCCACAATTGAGCGCCGGCGAAAAAAGGGTGTAGGGTCGCCCCAGGAGCGCGATGCGAACATCATCCGGGCGCCCCTGGCGGTGGGCCTGCCAGCGCGTTTGCAGTTCTGCTTGCCGCTCTTCCTGAAAACGAACCGCCTCATCATAGGCCTGGGTCAGTTCCAAAAACGGCACCCGCCCGCCGGGCATGGCGGTGAACATCCGGTAGAGTTCCATGCGGGTGTGGAACCCGGTGTAAAGATAGCGGATCAAGGGGTAGAGGATCTTCGCGCCGGACGTTGCCGTGGGCATTTCAGCCAGCACCGACGCATACTGGGTATAATAGCAGTACTGGCGCCGCAACTTGTGCTCGCTGGTACGGTCTTCCAGGTAGGTCGGTAGAAAAACATAATCGCAGCGGTCTCTGAGATAGCGCACATGCCCCTGCAGGGCTGTCATCGGTGCGCAAAATTCTGCGTTGGTCAGGGGCTTGCCGACCCGGACGGCATCTTTAAAACCTTCGCTGGTAACCGTTTGAAACCCTAATCGATCGAAAAACATCTGCCATCGGGGCAAATCTTCCACCAGATGCCCGCCCGCCGGCAGGCCGATGGTGGGTCGCTGCTTGGATACGGCCTTGTGGTCGAAACGGAAGGTTTTCCGGCGCTGCGCCACCAGGTCGAAAGCCTCGTTGTCGGTGCGCACGAAATGCTGCGTGTCGTAGTCACGGCCGCACAGGAACCCGTAGGCCACTGTCTCGCCGCCCACTTCCGCCACGGAAAGCTTGCAGTGATTGGGACACAGGTCGCATATTTCCGAACGCACTGGAACATCGTCGCGCCACAGATCGATCCCGGCAAAGGTGGTCGCGGGAATACGGCCATCCGTTTTCCGATGCTCGTCCCTAAGCGTCAGGGCCGTCCCCAAGGCGCCGGTCAAGTGGCAGTATTTCGACACCAGAATGGGTTTTTGCAGACGCTGTTCGAACGCCGCCACCAGGGCGCGGTTTTTGGCGGTGGCCCCCTGAAACAGGACCACCTCGCCGATACGGCTGAGGGTGGCCACCTTGAGCAGATAATTTTCCCTCACCGAGTGCAGTACCGAGGCCAGGACCTCGTCCGTGTCCCAGTCTTCCGCCAGATAATGATTCAAATCCCGCTCCATGAAGACCGTGCAGCGATCCGAAGATAGCGGGGCGCGGCGGTTTTCCGTACGGCGTGAAAAATCTTCAAGAGGGCAACCGAGCTTGGCGGCCTGTTCCTCGATAAAACTGCCGGTGCCGGCGGCACACACCGTATTCATCGTGGCCGAGGTGACGCGGCCGTCTTTCAGGGTCGTAAATTTGGCATCCTGCCCGCCGATCTCGATAATGGTGTCCACCTGGGGATTCAGTTCGCAGGCCGCCCGGGCGTGGGCGGTAATTTCATCCAGCACCAGGTCGGCCCCGATGATGCGCCCGATAAATTTACGACCGGAACCTGTCGTGCCGGCGCCGCACACCACCAATTCGCTTTCGTGGCGCCGGGCCAGGTGGTCGACGCTCTCCAGGATGCGCTGCATGGCCACCAGGGGCCGCCCCCCGGTTCGGGTGTAGAACCCCGCCAGGACGGTCTTGTCCGGCGCCATCAGGACCGCTTTGGTGCTGGTCGAACCGATATCGACCCCCAGGTAGACGTCTTGCCGTCCGGCGAGCGGCGCGTAGCGATCAACCTCGACGGTTCGGCCGTCGCCCGCGTCTGAATCGACGGGAAAACGGAACTGTTCCAGACTGTCGAAATCCGGATAGCGGGATTGCGTCAGGGTCAAGGGGGGATAGGCATAGGTTTTCTTGCGGATCGCGGTCTGGATGAGCTCTTCCGGCGAGGTCATCGTGCGCGGGGGGGGGAGGTTCTCCTCGATGCCCAGGTGGGTTTCGATAAAGGTCAATCCCGCGCCCAGCGCACCGAACAATTCTGGGTGATCCGGGATGTTGACCGCCGTGCCGACGAAATCGGCGAGGTAACGCCCCACCGCCGCATTGCGTGCCACGCCGCCGCAAAAGACCAGCGGCTGCACAATGGGCCGCCCCCCCAAAACCGTGTCGGCGATATTTCTGGCGAGGCCGTGGCAAAGTCCGTCACAAATCGCTTCCAGGCTATGCCCTTCCTGCTGGGCATGGATGAGATCGGTTTTCGCAAACACGGCACAGCGCGACGCTATGCGGGGGCGCGTCGCCGTGTTTTCCATTGCAAGCCGGCTGAGCTCCGCGGCATCCGCCAGATCGAGGCGCCGGGCCTGCTGATCGAGGAAGGCACCGGTCCCGGCGGCACAGGACGTGCTGCCGCGGCTGCCGAGATACCCGCTGTCTTCCCCCAGCCGGATCAAATGGAATTTCTCGCCGCCGACGTTGAGGATGCCTCTGACATCCGATCGCCAACGGCGGGCGGCCGCGATACAGCAGATTTGATCGTCGAAGCGCACGCTGGCCCGCACGGTTTCAGGCGTGGCCGAACTCGCGGCAACCCATATCGGCTGCGACAGGTCGAAACCGGACATCAGCTTGACCAGTGCCCCGGCAATGTCGCCACGGTGCGCCGCATAAGCGGTCTTGACGATACGCTTGTCTGTTGTCAGCTGGACCACGCCCACGGACACCGATCCGATGTCGATGCCCAGAATGGTTGGTAAACGATGATGCATTCGAATTTCCCTTTTGGCTTATGACCGCATCCAGCACATGGGTGACAACATCGGTAAATCGTCAGGGGAGATATGCCAGCAAATACCGCGGAGTGGAGGTCCGATGGATAGGTGGCCGCACAGTTGGCGTCCGATTATGATCGTTAACGTTTAGATAAGGCTTTTACATTATTTTTACAATCATTTTTTAATTTTCAACCAATCTGTGTATGACCTGAAAGATGGAAGATAGGCGTCAAATGGGGCCGATGTACCACCACATCAGTTGCCACGATCATCCAAAAAAATACTTATATATCTGTATTTATTTATTTTTATTATTTTTCAGGAAGAAACAGCAGGTAGCAAAAAATGCGAAGACGATCCCCGGAAGGGTCAAAATTAAAACAGCAAATTATGCGCCATTTTATTGATCATATACAATTAATTTACAATTCCTCATATCATAATGACCATGGCGATCCCCGTGACCCTCATCGTCGGATGGGCAGACCTTCCGCGGGAAATGCCGTGGGCCAAGAAAAGGCCGGCAATGTCGCATACGGGATTCGCTTGGTACCATGCCCAAAAAACGGCGCGTCAGCGGCATCGGATACGATCAACGCCGTTATCGCCGGGATGACGCTGCCAGGCGTAACGGTCCTCCGTGACAGGGGCCCAATAAAGATGACCGGCATCACGCCAGGCGTCCAGCACCAGACCGGTTGCAATCCCCTGCCCGGAGGCCGTGACGATGACACAGCTGTGCTCACGCCAGGTGCCGTGACGGCTCACGGCCCAGACCGCTTGGTATTTCTGCAATTGCAGCGTTTCGATTTTGCGGAGAAGATCCTGGGTCCAGTGGCAGCACAACCCCCGGTCCCGGATGCCAACGTTCACCAGGAAATTGTGCCACAGCGCCGGCGGCTGGACTTTGTAGTTCCTGGCGAGGGAGTCGGTTTCCGCCAAGATCGTTCGCGCCAGGCGCAACGTTTCGTCATCCCGGTATCCCAGGAGTGTCGTCAGATCCGCTGCCAGCTGTTGCGCCACCCTGTCGTTGGAGAGCGCACCGGTTGCCGCCATACCATCGTCTGAAACCCGACGTGCGGCACACCCGCTCATAAAAAGCAGGGCCACCACCAGCACCGGAATTGTCAAATTTTTCCCGTTCATGTCACAATGATTGATCCCGCTGTCAGCCTTTGCTGTAGGTCCTCGCGACCGAACCGGACAGAACCCATTATCCCAGCGATGCTTCCAGGGTGACCGTTTCGCCATCCGCCTCAGCGCCGGGATCCAGCACCATGAGCCGCACCCGGCCGGACGCCACCAGGCGGTCACGATCATCTTTGATTTCCGCTTCCCATACATGGGACCGACGGCCGCGCGCCAATGGCCGGGCCGTGCCCCGCAGGGTGCCCGAACGCACCGCCCGGAGAAAAGCAGTGGTGTTTTCCAGGCCCACCGTGTTTTTGCCTTCGTTCCAGACGCTCAACGCAGCCCCGGTGCTGCAGAGGCTCTCGATCATACCGGCGTAAACCCCGCCGTGTACCAGGCCATAAGGCTGCAGGTGGCGCTCATCGATTTCCAACTCCGCCACAAACCTGTCCGGCGACGCCTCGACAAAGCGAAGCCCGATGACGTTGTTGTAGCCGCCTAACCGTTCGTTGATCAGATTAACCACATTTTCCGGAAAACTATCCATCTATCAACTCTCCCAAAGCAGACGTTCAATTGCAGTGTTGATCCCTACCGTATACGGAAGAACAGGTATGGTGCGAACGCGACCCACAATAGAATGGCCAGCCACACCCGGCCGGCCCGGATATTGTAATCCTGCAACAGCCGTTGCCACGAATGGCCTGCCACAAAGTGCCCGAAACCGAACTCGAACATGACGGTCAGCACCAGCCAGATCAAACCGATCCGGATGGCCAACCCGGCCGAGGCGGGCGGCCAAAATCGCATGACACCCCAGATGTAGATACCGAACAGAACGATGCCGATGAGCGTTGACAGTTGGTGCGCCGCGCGCTCCGTCATGCGCTTACCGTAGCCATATTCCCGCAGGATACCATTGGCGATGGCAATCAATATCATGGGAAACCAGGCCAGCATGTAGGGCCACATGGCACCTCCAAAAACGGTGACATCCACGGACGAATCCTACCCTAAACTCAGGATCGCTCCATGGCCGCCGTCAGCACCCCGGCGCCGATTAAAGCGCTGCCGCCGCAACGGTCGAAAAGTTTACGGACCCTGGTTTTCTTCATGGTGTCACGCAAATGCCCGGCAAAGACGGCATACAGGGCCGCATTGGCGGTTGCCATGGTTAAAAAAGTGGCGCCCAGGATCAGGAATTGCGCCGTGGTCGAATGTTGATGGTTGATGAACTGGGGCAGAAAGGCCACAAAAAAAGCGATGCTTTTGGGGTTCAGGGCGGTGACAATATAGGCGCCCTTGAAAAGGGGCCACGGCGCGTGGCCGCCGGTTGCCACAGGGGTCGCGCTGCTTTGCGCATCCGTTCGCCACAGTTTGAGCCCCAGATAGATCAGGTAAAGCGCCCCGACCCATTTGAGGACCACGAACAGGGTTGCCGAAGCGGACAGCACCGCCCCCAATCCCAGCAGCGATAGGGTCATGGCGGTAAAATCTCCGGCTAAAACGCCGGCCACCAGCGGAATGACGGACGTGCGCCCGTGGGCAATCGCCTGGCTCACCACCAGAATAATCGTCGGGCCGGGAATAACCAGAATAATCTCCGCGGCAATGACAAACGCAATCCAGATTTCCAGATTCATGGCATCGACCTCAATGACGAACGTGTTTTGATAATAAATTCCCCTTCGGAGGTCACTTCGAGTTTCCCGCAACCGGTATGGGTGGCGCCCCAGCCTACAACGCAACCGGTCACCCGCTCACGGCTGAGGACTTTCGCCAAGGCATCCTCGCTGATGCCGTTCTGCAGGGAAACGACCACGGAAGCCGGTTTGAGTTTTGGTAAAAGTGCTTCGGCGGCCGCGACACAGTCGTTGGCTTTGGTGGCATGGAAGACAATGTCGATGTCGGTCGGCAGTTCCGCAATGGTCTGCACGGCCGACAGCGGCACGGTGTGTGTTCCTTTCAGTCCGGTGATCTGCAAGCCGGACGCTTTTACCTGCGCCAAGGTGTCCGCATGTTTGCATACCAGGACAGGATCCCAACCCGCTTTTTTCATAAACGCCGCCGTCACACCGCCAATGGCACCGGCGCCGACAACGGCGATTTTAAGATTTTTCTCCTCCATGGTCGATACCTTCTGTTATGTTCCGCCTGCCCAATAAGACCGGCGTCCATGCGTTCTGGCCAGTGCGTCTTATGGCATGTCAATTCCGCGCTGAAAGGTGAACTGTTCCCTGTGGAACATGATGCGGGCCATGATCACATCCAGAATGAGCTTGACGCGCCTTTCCAGGGTCTTGCCCGCCTGGTAATCCGCCGGCGCAAAATAATCGATCCGCTTGGCCCGGGCGAGCTTGCGGCAAACCGCCAGGGACTCGGGATTGCGGGGTTTGTAGACGGCCAGGGCGAACCCACCGTTCGTTTTGGTCACGGTCATGCAGGGCACGTCCGTCAGTCCGTCACCGATATAAAGCATGTTCTCGAAGGGTATCGGCCGCTCGCATTCCGGCATATAGTCGTTGATGGATTGGTTGATGTCCTCGATTCCCTTGTTGATCCTGAAAATATACTGGGTTTTGGAGGTGTCGTTGATGACCACGGTGGGAAATCTGGCGGCGTCGTGATGGTCGAAATAGTATTCAGAGGCGTACATGCGCTCGAAGTGCTTGCGGATCTTGATACCCTCCAGGATCTCTTTCAGTCCGGCCGAGATGATGTAGTGCTTGATTTTTATTTTTCCGGCGGATGTTTCCCTGACATGGCGGTTGATCCGGTCGAACCAGGTTTCCACGCCGGGGAAATAACGAATGCCTTTTGCAAGGTCGCGCAATTTCTTCTTGTTCAGATGCGTCTGCTTGGCCTCGATCTTTTCGGTCAACAGGCGCATATAGGTCAGCATGGCGTCGGCGTTGTATTTCTTGGCCTCACGCTGGCACTCGTCCCAGAAGGCCTGCGGATTCACCCCCAATTCCGGCAGGACGGTATATTCCTGCATCGGTTGGGGGGATAGCGTACCGTCGAAGTCATACACGATCGCGATGGTATGCTGTTTGAACAATTTTCGCATGTTAGAATCACATATGGTAAGCCGGTGCGTGGTTCAACACCATATCGCAACCCGGGATCAGTGCAGCATCCTATCCGAACGCTTTTTCTTGACGTAGTTCGGACTCACTTTTTCGGTCGACGCCGGTGCATCGACACGGTCGACATCGACGATCGCGATACGGATTTCATCGCCCGGCTTCAGATCGCATCCGGTCCACTGAAGATTCTCTGAATCGCTGCCATCCAGGTTTCTCTGACCGCTGACGACCATCTTCAGCATCTCTCCCGGAACCTCAGCGCGGACCTCCGCGGGTAAACGGCTGAGGTCCCGTCTTGCCCATGAAAGGATGGCGGTTAGCATCCCATAGTCCGAATCCACACCGGCCGTACACACTTTTTTTTCGTTCACCACTATGTCAAATGCGATCATGGTTATCCCTTCGTATCGGCATGCTTGCGTGACCGTGTCGAAAAAACTTTTTTAAATAACCCCGGCGATTCTTTGCCGCCCGATTTTCCATCCAGGCCTCGGACGACCCGGAATCCCACCCGGGGACTGCGCCGCTGGGGTGAACTCAAACTACGGATCGCACAGCGACAGTACCAGGCCTCGGAACTCCAGTCGCCGCCGCGCAGCACCCGGGCCACCCCCTTGCGGGGACCGGCGGGATGTCTGGCGGGGCTTTCCGCATAATAGCCCCGCTTGTACCAGTCGGCGCACCACTCGTGCACGTTGCCATGCATGTCATGGAGCCCCCAGTCGTTGGGGGTCAATTGTCCCACGGGATGGGTCGTACCATCGCTGTTGTTTTGGAACCAGGCGTATTGTGCCAGTCGGCTGGTTTCCGGCCCAAAACAATAGGTGCTTTGGGCTCCGGCCCGGGCCGCGTATTCCCATTCCGCCTCGGTGGGCAGCCGGTAAAGGCCGGTCCCCTCTTTCACGTTCAGCCGATTGATGAAAACACCCGCATCTTCATGGGAAACCGTCTCCACCGGATGGTCTTCACCAGAGAATTCGCTGGGGTTGTCGTCCATAACAGCCTGCCACTGGGATTGCGTCACCGGGACCATCCCCATGTAAAATGGATTGTCGAAGCGAATCTCGTGTTTGGGCAGCTCGTTTTCATCGGCCTGTTCGGCATCCCAGTCCCCCCCCATGATGAAAGCGCCCGCCGGAATCAGAATCAATTCCATACCGATGCTGTTGGTCATGGTTTCCGCCATACCGCCTCCCAAAGTTTTTGACCGGCGCAGCCGCGCTGGTGCACCCGCTAATCAGCGCCTTCCGGCGCCGCCCACTGATCGGCCAGCGCCAGGAGGGCTGCTCCGACAGCCGCCTTGTGCTCCATCATCAGGAGCCGTGCCGCACGGCCCGGGCCGTAGAGCATGCCTCCCAGTTGTTCGGCATCAGCGTGCAGACGCACGGCCATGACCCGTGAACCATGACGCTGCAGGAGGGATTCCACCTGCCGATAGAACCGTTCGGCACCATCGTTGGCAAGGATCAGCAGACGTGAAATCCGCAGGCCGCGGACCACACCGCTTTTCTGGTCCGCCATCCCCTGGCCCCGTGCTTCAGCGGCCAGTCTTTGATCCGCTTTTTGCAGACTGCGGGCTACCTGCCCGGCATGGTATGCCGCCAGCAGCACCTCCTTCAGCGCATCGTTCAACCGGGCCTCCGGAATCTTGACCGTACCGCCCGGCCAAAGCAGACGGCTGTAATCGGCCAGAGCACCCAGCAACTGAGACGTCCTGGGATCTGATTCTATCGATTTAGGTAATCGAATTGCGCTGGTCATGTTCATATAGGATGCAATCGCCTTCCCTGCGATACGGATACGTTATGCTTTCAACCACCAGGCTGGTCTTTTCGGAAAAAAAGCCTATCGCAATTTGATCATTCAGGCAAATCGACCGACAAAAACAAACCGGCTGCCTCCAGGAGGAAACAGCCGGTCGGGAACAATCAACACAGTGGAACGTGCGGATTACAGCTCTTCAATTTTTTCTGTCAGTTCAGGCAGAAAATCCAGCATATCGGTCACGATACCGACATCCGCAACCTGGAATATGGGCGCTTTGGCATTTTTATTGATGGCAACGATAAAGGGATTTCCCTTGATGCCGCCCATATGCTGGAACGATCCACTGATGCCGCAGGCCAGGTAAACTTTTGGTTTGACCGTTTGACCGGACGTACCAACCTGCCGGGCTTTCGGCAGCCATTTGGCATCGACGATCGGGCGGGAACAGGACACATCCGCGCCCATGGCCTTGGCCAGGTCAAAGGCAATTTCCAGATTCTCCTCGTCTTCGATGCCGCGCCCACAGGATACCAGCACTTCCGACTTGGTGATATCGACATCGCCGGCTTCGGCTTCGACGATTTCCAGAAATTTCCGTGTAGCGGCAAAATCACCGGCCTCGGCGGATTTATCCACCACCTGACCACCGGCGCTTTTGGATTCATCGGCAGCAAACACGCCCGGTCGAATGGTCATGACCGCCCCTTGTGAGGCGTCACAGGTGACATGGGCGCTGACCGCTCCACCGAATTCCTGGCGCACCAGTTTCAGGGTCGAACCGTCGGCGCCTTCGATATCGACGACATCGGGAACAAACGCTGCATCCAGCTTGACCGACAATCCCGGCGCCAGGTCCATTCCCAAATGTTCGTGGGCAAAGAGCACGATACTGTCAGCCGGCAGGATGTTGGCCAACAGTTTGCGAACGATTTCGGCATCCGGGTAGGTGAAGGCATCATTGGCCACTTTCCACACTTCGCCGAAACTCGCGGCCATATCATTGCAAACCCCGTCCAGGGCATCACCGGCACCGACCATGATCGCATTCGGTGTCGCACCGGCATCAATCTTCTTGGCCGCGGCGGCCAGTTCCAGCGCCGTATCATCGACCACCCCGTCCTTGTGTAGAATATATGCAAATATCTGAGCCATTATTTCAGCCCTCCTTTAGCCTTTAAGAGTTCCACCAGCTTATCGATGATTTCTTCCGTGCTGCCTTCCAGAATCTCAGCCCCGTCGCCCATTTCAGGCAAGAAGTAATCGGTGCGTTGGACACGTGCGGCCGATGCCTCAAGGGCTGCGGTATCAAGCCCGAGATCCGCTGCACCCAGTGTGGGGATTTCCACCGAAGCGACTTTACGGATGCCGCGAATACCAACGTAGCGCGGCTCATTGATGCCGGTTTGGATGGAAAGCACGCAAGGCAGGCCGATTTCATACATCTCCTGGTTGCCGCCTTCGATTTCGCGACCGATTTTCAGTTTATCGCCATTCACTTCGATGGTGTTGACCAGCGAAGCAAAAGGCACATCCAGCATGGCCGCCAGCATTCCCCCCACTTGGGCAGCGCCGTCGTCAGCCTGGGCGCCGGTGAAAATCAGGTCATAGTTGCCTTTTTCCACGGCCGCCTTCAGGATGGTCGCAATGCCACGTCCATCCACGTTTTCAAAAGCATCGTCACTCAGCAGGATGCCCTTGTCGGCACCCATTGCCATTTCCCGGCGCAACACTTCCTCCGACTCATCGTCACCAACGGAAATAACCGTCACACTGCCGCCAACCTTGTCCACGATCTGGAGCGCTTCTTCAACCGCGTAGTTGTCCCACTCGTTGACGGAGTAGACCAGATCGTCGCGGTCAATGTCGTTGCCGGCGCCGTTGAGCTCGATTTCATTTTCGGAAGTGTCCGGCACTCTTTTGACACACACCAAAATTTCCATTTTTTTCCTCCCGATGTTGTTATTGACCCAAAAATAATTCCCCCCGGGGTCAAACCCCCGGTGGGGACTAAACCGTTAGATTATGCTGCCAAATGCTGCACCACCAGCTCACACAGATCGATGGCTTCCATCTTGCCCTCCAACCCGGCCACCTTGATGGCGTCTTCTATGTTCACCAGGCAGAAAGGACAGGCGGTTACAATCATGTTGGCGCCCGCCTTGGCGGCCATATCGACCCGCAACACGCCCATGCGCTGCTCTTCTTCCGGCTCATAAAAAAGCATCAAGCCACCGCCACCGCAACAGAACGACCGGTCGCCGCTGCGCGACATTTCGACGCGGGTCAGTCCGGGTATGGCATCTAGAACACGGCGGGGGTCTTCGTACAACTGATTGTGCCGTCCCAGATAACAGGGATCATGATAGGTGTAGACCTTGCCGTCGCCATTGGCCGCCGTCAACGGGAGGCGGCCACTTTCGATCTCCTTCCGGATCAGCTCACTGATATGTTCAACCGGTGGCAGGTTTTCGTAGTCTTTGCGCAGGGCATTGTAGGCATGCGGATCCGCTGTAACGATGCGCTTGACCCCGGCTTCCAGGATCGCTTCGGTATTCTGGGCTTTTAGATCCTGAAACAGCATTTCCTCCCCAAATCGTCGGACTTCGTTGCCGCTGTCCTTTTCCAGTTTTCCCAGGATACCGAAATCGATGCCGGCCTTTGAAAGGATGCGGGCCGTCGCCTGGGCAATCCCCTGCATGCGGTCATCATAGGAGGATATGCTGTCGACAAAATACAGGGTGTCGGCCGTCGCGCCTTTCTCAAAAAGCTTTACCGGCACCTCCTCCGCGATCTCCTTGACCCATTCGCTTCGTTTTTTCTCCATTTTGCCCCAGGGGTTGCCGCGCTTCTCGAGCGCCCCCAGCGGTTTCTGCAAGGACTGGGGAACGTTGCCCTCATCCACCATGCCTCGACGCAGATCAACGATCTTGTCGATATACTCGATCCCGAGGGGACATTCCTGCTCGCAAGCGCCACAGGTGGTACACGACCAGATTTCGTCTTCCGAATAGATATCCCCGATCAGTTGATAAGCGTCGTCTTTGACAACGTTTGCACCACCAAGGGGATAGTTGGCAAATGCGTAGTCGCGGCCTTTGATGGAGATAAAGCGCGGCGACAGCGGGCGCTTGACCGCATTGGCGGGACAGTTGTCCGAGCAGCGACCGCAATCCGCACAGGAATAAAAATCCAACATGTGTTTCCAGGTAAAATCTTCGAATTTCTTGACGCCAAAAGATTCCAGGTCGTCTAACTGGTCGTCGCTCACGCCGTGTTTGACCGGTTTGACATTGCCCCTTTCCAGCCGCATGAAAAAGACGTTGAACAACGAGGTGATGACATGGAAATGCTTGCCGAGGGGCAAGAAACAAAGGAAAAAGAAAAAGGTCAGGTCGTGAATGAAATAAGCGGTGATGTGCATACTCTGAAGCTTGGCAATCGGTTCATCGATCAACACATTGCGAAAAAGCCACGCCAGCGTGCCGGGAGCAACAAATTCGGCCGGCTGCAGCTGCTGGATTTGGGCGGCGGCAAGGGTTGCCTCGAACAGACTTTCCGAAATCATGAGGGTCGAGATCAGTGCCAGAACAAAAACCGCCTCGCCGGTGTGATCCTTGCCATAGTGAGCCGGTACCGCATAACGTTCCGGACGGAATATACCCCGCCGTATGGCCGCAACCACACAGGCAATCAAGACCCATGTCGCGGCATAGTCTTTAAAGACATTGTAGACGTGACCCAGAGCGCCGTTAAAGCCAGGAAAGGTGAAACTTTCCCAGAAACCGATAATCACCAGTGTGGTGGACCGTATACTGAGGACCAAAAAACCGGCAAAAATAAAAATGTGGATGACGCCGGCCATCATATAGCGAGGTTGTCGCCACTGGGCCAGCCAGATTTTGGCCACGGTCCAGAGGCGCACCAGGATTCGGTCGAATCGGTTATCGGGCGCCGCTTTCAATAATGGGTCAATGCGGCGCTTCATGATGTAGGCGAAAGCACACATGCCGACCAGCGGGATCAACAGAGCGAATAACGCTGTGGGAATGTGAAAAAACTTGTAGGCAGCAGGCGACAACAAGGCTGGTTCCATCGGTGTCTGTCCTCCTTCGTGGCGTAAAAAAGATAAAACTGAATGAATACTCATTCATTTTAGTCAACTATTTTGCGTTCGTCAAGAAAAAAACCACACCTCCTATGCGTGATCCATCCTGCTGGTATTATTGAATTTAAAGTTTGATAAAATAGCTTGTCACCATTTTGAATCGGCAAACCAGCCGCCAGATTCTTTCATGTATTCCAGACCATGCCCACTTGACGGCTTGACAATTGCGAAGGTTTCTCCTAATGACTGAATCGCAATTCAATCTATACCATTCACTTCATTATGTTAGCCGATAACGACGCCAACATTTTTAAACCAGGCACCGTCCGGACGCTTGTTTTTCTTCAGCATTTCACCAAAGGCCGTTATGGCTGGCAAATGCTTGGGAAAGCCGCACGCAACGCCGATCATTAACATGCTCCCGCTAAAGGGGCAATCCGCTCGCAAGGAAAAGGAGGCTCATGTGACAAAACCCAGCCCGTATGCCGACAAACCATGGTTAAAAAAATACGAAGCAGGGGTTCTCGCAACGGTGGATTATGAAACGGTTTGCCTGCCGGTATTTCTCGACCGATCCGCCACGGCGTTTCCGGACCAGATGGCTTTGCTCTTCCAGGGCTATAAGGTTACCTACCGCCAGTTGCAGGAGATGGTGGACCGAATGGCCAAAGCGCTGCAGTCCATGGGGATTGGCCAGGGCGACAGTGTCGCCATACTGCTGCCTAACGTGATCCCATGCGTCGTGGCTTATTATGCCATATTGAAAATCGGCGCCCAAGTGGTCATGAACAACCCGCTCTATTCCGATCGGGAACTCGAGCACCAATTCAATGACTCCGGTGCCAAGCTACTCATAACGTTAGATTTGCTGGCCAAGCGCATGGTGGACTTGAGGCCCCGGACCGCCATTAAAACCATCATTTACACATCCATCGGCGACTATCTTCCCTTTCCCAAAAATCTCTTATTTCCACTGGTCGGGAAGAAAAAAGGACTCGCTGCCGCCGTTGCACCGGCACCCAATTTGCTGAAATGGAAAGAGGTCCTCGCGCAATCCAACCCGACCCCTTCCGCCGTATCGCTGTCTTTCGACGACATCGCCATGCTGCAGTATACCGGTGGAACCACCGGGGTATCCAAAGGTGTCATGCTGACCCACGGCAACCTCAGCAAGCAGGTGCAGGGTATTCGCGCCTGGTTCCCCAAATTCAACAAAGGCGAAGAAATCATGCTGGGGGCCTTGCCCTTCTTCCATGTCTTTGGGCTTTCCGTCGCCATGAATTTTGCCATCTACATGGGGTGGGGCGACATCCTAGTACCGAAACCGCAACCCGAACCCTTGCTTGAAACCATCGGTAAATTTCGTCCGACATTCGCGCCGCTGGTGCCCACCATGTATATCGGCATGCTCAACCACCCCCGCATCGATCAGACGGATCTCACCAGCATCAAGGGCTGCTTTTCAGGCAGCGCGCCGCTGCCGATCGAGGTCATTCGGGACTTTGAAAGTAAAACCGGCGCCGTCATCGTTGAAGGCTTCGGCATGACAGAATCATCCCCGGTGACCCACATCAATCCCTTTGGCGGCGAGCGCAAAGTCGGCAGTATCGGCTTGCCCATATCGGACACCGAAGCCCGTATCGTCGATTTGAATGAAGGTACCCAGGAAATACCGGTCGGTGAAACCGGCGAACTGGTCGTGCGCGGCCCCCAGGTGATGCAGGGCTACTGGCAACGGCCGGATGCCACGGCGGAAACACTGGTGGATGGATGGCTGCACACCGGCGATATCGCCAAAATGGATGAGGACGGCTATTTTTACATCGTTGACCGCAAGAAAGACATGATCATCTGCGGTGGTTACAATGTCTATCCACGCGATATCGAAGAAGTCCTGTTTGAGCACCCTAAAATCGCCGAAGCGACCGCCATTGGTGTTCCCCACCCCAGCCGGGGCGAGCAAGTCAAAGTTTATGTGGTTCTCAAAGAAGGCGAAAAAGCCACGGCCGAAGATATTATCGCCTATTGCAAGGATAAGCTGGCCACCTACAAACTGCCGACGGAAATCGATTTCCTCGACGAACTCCCTAAAACCAATGTCGGCAAGGTCCTCAAAAAAGACCTGCGGGCCGAAGAACTGGCCAAACGCAGCAAGGTCTGACACCGAACTCCGTATAGAAAAGGCAAACGGCCGGTCGCATAGCGATCGGCCGTTGCACTTCCGTCATTTAACCCGATGCAACATTTTATGCCCCGATGGCAAGCGACGTTTCACGCTATCCATCCATGCGCCCGTACAAGTGTAGGAATAGAAAGGGCCGTGGGGATTTCCCACGGCCCACCTTCCCATCGAGTGCCCTCAGCTATTTACAAACGCCGGGCTACTTTGCTCCGAAAGCATCCTCAGATATCTCGACCGCCGCACCATTGTTGTTGAGAATAGCGTTCATTTTGCCGAGGGTGATGGGAAGAACCGAGTTGATAAAGTATTCCGCCGATTTAATTTGTCCTTCGTAGTACGCCACATCCTTCTTTTTGGCCTTCGCCAGCTTCTGGGCCGCGATCTGGGCCCGCCACAAAAGCTGCCAGGCCATCGTGACATCACCGCAGGCGTCCATGAACGGATGGGCAAAGGCAAAAGCGTTAAGCACCTTTTCGGACATCGCTGTCGCGCCCATGTGCATGGCCACCTCACCCAGCTTGTTGGCCACTTTTTCCGTCTGAGCCGCCAGATCGGCCGTGGCATCGACTTCCTTGGCGCCGTTGATGGTCTTTTGGATCTCACCGAAAAGATCCATAACCGCTTTGCCTTTGTTCAAACCAAGCTTGCGGCCCAGCAAATCCATGGCCTGAATGCCATTGGTTCCTTCATAGATCATGGTAATCCGGCAGTCTCGCAAAAGCTGCTCCTGCGGATACTCCTTGATATAGCCATAGCCGCCGTAAACCTGCATGCCCTGGCTGCAAACCTCGAAGGCTTTGTCGGTGATATAGCCCTTGCAAAGGGGAATCAGCACATCGATGATGCCCTGCAAGCGCGCCTTTTCATTCTCATCCTCGGCCAGGAGCTTCTGGTCTTCGCAATACCCGGCATAGTAAAGCAGGCTGCGCATGCCTTCCACATGGGCCTTCATACCCAGCAGCATGCGTCTGACATCCGGATGCTGAATGATGGGAACACCCGGTGCACTCTTGTCGAACATCTGCATCAGGTTTTTACCCTGCACGCGCTCACGGGCATAATTGACCGCGTTCATGTAGGAGGCACTGGCGCAACAGAAGCCCTGCATCCCCACCAGCAGCCGGGCGGCATTCATCATCAGGAACATGGCCCGCATGCCTTTGTTTTCTTCACCCAGCAGCGTTCCGCGGCATTGCCCTTTGCTGCCCATGGCCATGGAGCAGGTGGAGTTGCCGTGGATACCCATTTTTTCTTCAATACCGGTGCAGATAATGTCGTTGGGTTCACCCAGACTGCCGTCATCGTTGACCCAGATTTTCGGCACGAGGAAAAGGGAGATGCCTTTGGTTCCTTCCGGGGCGCCCTCGATACGGGCCAAAACGGGATGAATGATGTTTTCGACCAGATCATGGTCCCCGCCGGAAATAAAAATTTTATTGCCGGTAATCGAGTAGGTGCCGTCCTCATTTTTTACAGCAGTGGTCGTCAAAGCGCCCACATCCGAACCGGCTTCCGGCTCGGTCAACAGCATGGTCCCGCCCCACTCGCCGGTGAACATTTTCTTGAGAAACAATTCTTTCTGCTGCTTGGTGCCAAAGGCCTCAACAAGCTTGCCGGCGCCATGGGTCAACCCCGGATACATCATCAGGGCAAAGTTCGCCCCGTTAAAGAAATCGCTGGCGGCCAGGGCGATCGTTGTCGGCATGCCCTGCCCTCCCCATTCCGGATCTTCCGACATGGCCAGCCACTCCCCCTCGACAAACAATTCATAAGCGCGCTTGAATTCTTTGGGGGTTAGGACCGCCCCGTTCTCAAACCGGGCGCCTTCTCTGTCGCCGATCTCCTGGGTGGGCAGAATTTCCTTGAGCGCCAAATTGCGCGCCTCGCCTATGATTAAATCCACCGTCTTTTTATTGAATTCGGCAAAGCGCTCGTGCTGACTGAATTTTTCAACACCCAGCTGCTCATGAAGTACGAAATCCACGTCCCTGCGGTCTGCGATATACTGTGCCATCGGTTCTTTCTCCTTAATTAAAGTATGTGCCTTCCAAAACCATCGAATGACACGCTTAGCGGTTCAGTTCCTGCTGCGTCCCTATTCCCCGGATAAACAGATCCACCAGGGGATCCGCCATGGAAGTCAGATCGTATTTGCCATCGGAATGCAGCCAGGTGTTGATGACTTCGTCAACCCCTCCGATAATGTAGCGCTTGACCAGGCCGACATAGAGATCGCGGCGGATCGCGCCTTCCACCTGACCCTGCTCCACGATTTCGGCTATCAGATCCAAATACATTTTGTGCATTTCATGGATCTGATCTTCCGCCAGGCGGTTGATGCGATGCGTCTCGGCCTGGTATAGAACGGCCATGAAACGATCTTTCTGGAATTCGTCCAAATGCCGCCGAATGAGGTTTCGCAATTTATCCACGGCGGTTTGCGCCTGATCGACTTCTTCACGAAAACAGGCAAAGACCTGGCGCGTTTTGTAATTGAAAAAATGGACCAGAATGTCATCTTTATTTTTAAAGTAAAGATAGATGGTCCCATCGGCGACACCGGCGGCCCTGGCAATCTGCGATATGGTCGATTCGTGGAAACCGGATTGCGCGAAGACCGTCACCGCAGCTTCCAAGATCCGGTGATATTTATCATTTTTGGCTTTGGTACTGATGGCCGCCCCCTCGGTTGGTAACCCCAACCCCTTCATGAATGAATATTCATTCATTTATCAAGAACCGTCTGACCCTGTCAAGCCAAAATCGATTCAGGATCAAAACACACAGAAATCTGCACATCAATATAATCGAATGGGGAAACTATGGCCATATTCCGGTGGCCGAGTTGCCTGATTCAAAGCGGTAAAACCCACTATTCAAGAATGAATTTATATTCATGTTAAAGGTTTTACCGTCCAATCAAACCCTGGTCTCGACAAACCATTGTGGCATGGCCATCGAAGCATTAGCATCAGTACGCCGGGATCGATGGGCCGCGCGATGGGCTTTAAACAGAGTTGCAATTATTGGGGATTTTTGAGACGATACAGCACTTTTGGCAAGGTGTTTCGCCGCGGTGCATTCTGTGCGCACGCTGCTGGCAACACCGATCCTGCAATCGTGCTCCGACCTTCACCCGGACAGGGGAATTAACTGCGCTGCCATTTACCGGCCAGCCGCACACGCACTCGGACAAGCACTATGGATTGGGAATCAGCCTACAAACATTTCAACGAGACGCTCACGTCTCCCCTGCTGCGCACCATTGTGATCTCACCCGACTATGTGATTTTATCTGCCAATCCGCCTGCCTACGCGACCTTTACCGAAAGCATCATCGGCCGCCGTTGCCACAGGCTGTTGCACCTTCGATCAAGCCCTTGCCCGGGTTGTCCCGCGACAAAGCTGTGGCAAGACCAGGGGCAACCCGAATCAGCGCAGCATGCTTTGCGGGAGGGCGATGATGCCCCCTGCCGGCACGCAGACTTTATCGAAAATAAGGATACCCAACGAGCCATGGTCATTATCGACAGCCAAGATCCATCTCTGGAAAGCTTGGAAGAACGTCTTCGCCGATCCAACAGTTTTCTTAAAAACCTGCTGCACAGTTCCGTAGATGGCGTCATCGCCGCTGATAAGAAGGGTAAAATTCTTCTTTTCAACGATGCCGCATCTGAAATTAGTGGTTACGGCGAGGAAGAGGCCCTTACCACGCTTGATATTCGCGACGTCTACCCAGACGACGGGGCCTACAAAATCATGGAAAACCTGCGCAGCGACCAATACGGCGGTCCCGGGAAACTGAAATCCTATCAAATCGACGTGTTGCGCAAAGACGGCACCCTGATTCCCATCAGTCTCAACGCCGCGATTATTTACGAAGGCGGCCGGGAGACAGCCACCATGGGGTTTTTTCACGATCTGCGGGAAGCCAATCGAATGAAAAAGGAGTTGGAAAAAACCCAGATCCAGCTGTTGCAGTCTGAAAAAATGGCGTCTCTGGGTAAACTGGCCGCTGGCGTCGCCCACCAACTCAACAATCCACTCGGCGGAATCACCCTTTTTGCCCGTTTGATGATGGAGGAATACGATCTTGAAGAGGGTGCCCGTAAAGATCTCAACCGCATCCTCAAGGATGCCGAGCGCTGCCGTGACACCGTCAAGGAATTGCTCGAATTTGCGCGCCAGACGCGCCATGAAATGCGCCCTCTGGATATCAACCGGGCGATCGCACGCACCCTTTTTCTGTTGGAAAATCAGACCTTGTTTCAAAATATTGAAATTGTGCGCCAACTTTCGACGGATATCCCTGCTGTCCGCGGCGATACCCAGCAAGTAAACCATATGTTTATGAATATCATTCTCAACGCCGCCCAGGCCATGGAAGGACGCGGCACATTGTCGGTGAGTACCTGCCTGTCCGATAAGGGCGACAGCGTCGTTATCGAAATTGCCGATACCGGCCCCGGCATACCACCGGATGTTCTGCCCCACATTTTTGAACCGTTTTTTACCACCAAGGAAGAAGGTCAGGGCACCGGCATCGGACTTAGCCTGGTATACGGCATCGTGGAAAACCATTATGGCAAGATCCACGCTGCCAACAATACGCCCTGTGGCACACGTTTTGTCATCGAGTTGCCCCTCAGCACAACGGAAGATGAGGAGACCCCCCGTGAAAAATGACCGTGGAGACATCAAAGTCCTGGTGATTGACGATGAAGACGGCATTCGGGAAGGATCGGAAAGAATCCTGAGCCGCATGGGATGTGACGTATACGGCGCCTCGCGTGGCGAGGAAGGCCTCGAAATCCTCAGCAGCCGGAAACCCCATATCGTTCTGCTCGATCTTAAGATGCCGGGCATGGACGGTATGGAAGTCATGCGTCGGATTCATGAGATCGATCCGAACATCCTGGTGATCATCATTACCGGGTTTGCGACCGTCGAAACCGCCATCGAAGCCATGAAACAGGGGGCTTACGATTTTATCCCCAAGCCCTTCGAACCGGACCCGCTGCGCATCGTCGTCAACCGCGCCAAAGAGCGGATTCTCTTGCGTCAGGAAACGGAGAAACTGGAGCGGGCGCGTCGCCGCACACTGGCGGATCTGGGTATGGAGAAAAGCCGCATCCGCACGATCATCGAATCGTTGCCCAACGGTCTGGTGGTCACCAATACCGAGGGGCAGGTGGTATTGACCAACCCCACCTTCTGCCAGTTGATCGGCTTGGAGCCGGGTGCGTGCACCGGGGGTCCTTTCACGGACTACATTACCGATGAAGGCCTGTGCAAGCTGGTGCAGGATATCTCCCGCGGCCGCTACGTGGATTTTGAAGATATCCCAACCTATGAATTCGTTTTGTCAGAGGACAAATATTTTCAAGTCAAGGGACGCCCTGTCCTGGGAGAGCGCATGGAATGTCTCGGGGCGGTTATCTCCTTCCAGGATATTTCCGCCATGAAAGTTCTCGACCGCTTGAAAACCGAGTTCGTGGCCAAGGTGTCCCACGAGCTGCGGTCCCCCCTGTCCACGATCCACGAGCAATTGGCCATGGTCATGAAGGCCATGACCGAGGAGGAGCCCGACACGGACCAGCACTTGATCAGCCGGGCCAAAGAAAAAACCCAGGGGCTGATCTCCACCATCGGGGATCTGCTCGATCTGTCGCGGATCGAAACCGGCAACATCTGTGTGGAAACCCGTGAATTCCGGATGGAAGAACTGCTAAACAGCGTGGTCGATTTCCTCGATGCCCAGGCCAAGGCGAAAAAGCAGTCCCTCACGCTTCAATTACCGGAAGCCCCCCTACCGACCTTCACGGCCGATCCCCTGGCCCTCGAGAGCATTGTGGGCAACCTGATTACGAACGCCATCAACTACACCCAGGAGGGCGGCGAGATTACCGTCAAGGTGGACCAGGTCGGTGACAATGTCCGCATCGCCGTCCAAGACAATGGGTTCGGCATCGAAGCCAAATATCTGGGAAAGATTTTTGATCGCTTCTATCGGGTCAAAAACGAAAAAACCCGCTTTCTCACGGGCACCGGACTGGGATTGCCAATTGTCAAGGGCTTGGTGGATTCCCTCGGAGGGTCCATCTCGGTGGAAAGCGAGCCCGGAAAGGGCTCCACCTTCACGGTGCTGATACCGGTCCAGCGCTAGCCCTATAACCGCATACAAAAGCCGGCGTCGAACAGGAGCCTCGTCCGGTCATCACTAACGGACAGGCAAGGGACAGATGCGGCTCAGGAAATATGCAAGGCGGCCAGGAACTCGTTGGGCTCCACCTGCACACCAGTCCATAGGGCAAACGTCCGGCGCGCCTGGTAGGCCAGCGTTCGCAAACCGTCGATAAACCGTATATCGGCAGCGGCGGCCTTGCGTTCCCAGATATTCTGTTCGCGGCCATAATTGAGATCGATCAACAGCTGGCAGTTGCTAAAATCAAGTTTCTCTACCAGCGCGGCAAATTCCGGGGATTCGTCTTTGCTCGACACCGACGTGGCATTGATCACCATGTCCACATCAAGTGGCGCTGCGGCCGCTTCCTCTAATGAAATCGCTTCCCCGCCCAACCGCTCCGCCATTTCGCGGGCACGATTCTCATTGCGGGCGGCGATGTAAACCGATTCCGCCCGCAGCCAGTTCAGGATAAAAACCACCGCCTTGGCCACCCCGCCGGAACCGAACACCAGGGCGCGTTTGCCCGGAACCGGGTATTCGATTTCCTCCAGGGTATCCATGAATCCGATGGCATTGGTATTATACCCCTTGAGCACATCGCCTTCCCACGCAATGGTGTTGATCGCCCCGATAATCTTGGCACCTTCCGAAAGAACGTCCAGGAAGGGAATCACACACTCTTTATAAGGAACGGTGATGTTCGCACCGGCAATATTCAACACCCGTATACTGGCAAGCGCCTCACCGACGCTTTCCAGGCTGGTCATGAAAGGCACATAGACCCCCTTCAAACCCACGCGCTGGAAAACAGCGGTAAACATCTCGGGGGATTTGGAGTTGAAAACCCGCTCGTCACCCAGAATACAATAGACCTTACACTGGATTTCAAAAGCGGATTTGGGATTTCGGAAGGACTTGGCGTCAATGGCCATTAAGATCCCCGCATCAACAAGAATGAACACGCTCCCTGATTCCGACAAGCGCTTCACCAACCAAATGGATCAGCCCGGGCAAAACAGAAGCCTGCTGTTGATCCATATCTTTTCTGGCCGCATTCTGCAAGCTTGTCGGCAGGCCTGCACCATGGTTCTCCATCAAACGCCACGACACCAATTAAATCGTCATCACGGCTCACACCTGTCTTGCCCAGGGCCTCGGTAAAAGGGGACGGCCAGGTGCATCCCCGGCCACGTTTCTGCACGAGGCAAGGCAGAGGACCGCGGGCTTCTCAGGTCATATTCAAGAGGCTTTTGATGCTGTCGGTGATTTCCTCGGCCGACGCCGGTTTCGGGAGATAATCGTCAGCCTCCATGCTCATGCCGTCGAAATGGGAGTACCGGGTCGACGTCACGTGGTCCGCCACGGCCGTCAGCATCAAAATGGCGATATCGGCAAACCGGTCGTCCTTTTTAAGCTCGGCACACACCTCGTAGCCGTCCTTTTCCGGCATCATGACGTCGAGAACGATGGCATCCGGCGGGTTTTGTTTTATTTTTTCCAACCCCTCGACACCGTTGTATGCCACGTCGACATCGAACCCTTCTTTTTCAAGATTACCCTGTACCAGCAACGCGAAATCAGGTTCGTCGTCCACCACCAGGATGCGCTTTTTCTCCGCCATTGGTATCCTCCTTTTATTGTCATCGGCACCGACGTGTCATTGATGGGGTTATGCCTCCACCTTCGCCGGGACACCCAGCAGCGCTGAAAGACGATCTTCCCGCCCCAGTGTCGTAATCTGCACCCCGCTGAACCCCTCGGTTTTCATCGCCGCAACCAACTCCTGGGTAACCCGCAAACATTCCCTGCCTTTGTCGGTCGCCGCCTGAATCCGCTGCACCAGGGTACGGGGGATACTGACGTGCTTTAAGTTGCGCTCAATATAACGCACCATCCCCAGCGATTTAAGCAGCAGCACCGACGGAATAATTTTGTATTTTTTGGGATCGACCCGTTCGATAAACGCGTCCATGCAGGCGAGGTCAAACACCGGCGGCGTAATGAAAAATCGCGCGCCAGCCTCGTGCCGCCGGTTCATTTTCTCGATTTCCAATTCCAACGCCTGGCCTTTGAGACTCGAATTAACCGTGGAACCAATCAGAAATTGGGGCGCCCCATCCAGATCTTTACCCGCCAGGTCCTTACCGTTTTGTAAACTGCTGATGGCATAAAGAAGATCCAGGTGATCCAGGTCGTGAACAGCCAGGGCCTGCTGATGATCGCCGAATATCGGGTCCTCTCCCGTGACCGCCAGCAGGTTGATGATGCCGCAGGCATTGGCCCCCAGAAGGTCGGCCTGAAGGGCCAGGCGATTGCGGTCCCGCACACAGACCTGCATGACGGTCTCGACCCCTCGCGATTGCAGCAGCATCGCACTGGAAAGCGCACTCATGTGCAACATGGCATTGCACATGTCCGTTACCACGAAGGCATCCACTTTATCTCGAACCGGCTGAATATTGGCCACCATGCGGGAGATGTCCGTCCCTTTGGGGGGCTGCAATTCGGCCAGAAGCGCAAATTCACCGTTGTCGAATTTGCATTTCAGATGCACTGCCGGTCCTCCGTCTGTTTCGCCCGGGTAGTGACGGGCCAGCCCTTGTCACCGGCCCGCGAGGCATTCCATCATGACATCCCGTGATAATATCCATCCAACAGTTACTGTCATAGCAAGTCCCAGGCCAGAGCATCGATATTCCCAAAAAACTAAAATACCCTGTCTTTTCAATGATTTTTATCCGGAAGCCCCTCTTCGGGACTAGCGGACGCTTTATCCAAGCCCTTAAAATACCTACCATTTTGGAACACTTCTCTTTACATTCTATTTAATATCAGATATTTATTCCGCCGGTTCCATTTTGGCATAGTCCATTTTGGCATTATCATGACCCTATTGGATACGAACAGCATATTTGCGCTGGATTCACCTGCGGACATCTTCACTGCCTATTGAGGTCGACACCATGCCCAATCGCTTCCTTATTATCGACGATGATCGCGACTATCTGGAAATCCTCATGATGAAACTGAAAAATGCGGGATTTAAAGATATCACCGGCATCGACGACCCCCTGGAAGCGGCCAGCCGCTTTGATGAAGGCGAAACCTTCGATGTCGCCCTGATCGATGTCACCATGCCGGAAATGGATGGCATGGAGTTGTTGGAGATCATAAAAAATACCAGTCCGAATACGGAATGCATCATGATCACGGCCGTCAACGAGGCGCGCGTATCGGTCAAATGCCTCAAAAAGGGGGCTTACGACTATCTTGTCAAACCCGTTGCCGAAGAAGAACTTTCCATGACCATTAACCGGGCACTGGAGCGCAAACGCCTGCTGGACATTCTGGACATGGATAAACGGGACACCCTGCCGGAAGTTCAAAACAAGGCGGCCTTCCAGGCCATCGTAACGCGTTCCCGCAAAATGGTCCGCATCCTGAAAGAAGCCGAACTGCATGCCGCCAGTCCCTTCCCGGTACTCATCACCGGGGAAAGCGGCACCGGGAAAGAACTGTTGGCACGCGCCATCCACGCCGCCAGCCCGCGCGCCGATGCGCCGTTCACACCGGTCAATATGGCCGCCCTGAACAGCAACCTGTTCGACGCCGAGTTTTTCGGCCATACCAAAGGGGCCTTCACCGGAGCGGACCATGATCGCACCGGCTACCTGGACCAAACCAATAAGGGAACGCTGTTCCTGGATGAAATCGGGATCTTGCCGCTGGAGTTGCAGGGGAAGCTGCTGCGGGTACTGCAAAACGGCGAGTATATGAAACTCGGCACCAGTCTGCCGCGTCGCACCGATGTGAGAATCATCGCCGCCACCAACGAAGACCTGGACCAGCTTATCGAGAAGCGCATGTTTCGCAAAGATCTGTATTATCGTATCCGGGGCGCCTGGCTGCACCTGCCGCCCCTGCGGGAGCGCCGCAATGACATACCACTGCTGATCACTGAATTGGCGAAACAACGCGGCACCGCCCCGGGGCGCCACGCCATCGATGAAGAGGCCCTGGAAGCCTTGATGCAATATGATTACCCGGGCAATATCAGAGAACTGGAATCCATCCTGCATTCCGCGGCCAACCTGGCGCAGGGGCAGACCATTACGATGAAATGCCTCCAGGACCATCTCCACCAACGCCGGAAACCGTTAGCCCGCGAATGCCGGCCCGATGATACCGGCATGACATCCCTGGCCGAGGCCGAAAAATGCCATATCCTTAAGGTCTATGCCCGGACCGGGAGCAACAAGACCCAGTCGGCCAAACTGCTCGGCATCGGCCTGAACACCCTGCGTCGCAAGCTGCGGTCCTATGGCATTGATCAGGAATAAATGTATCATGACCACAACGCTTGCCTCCGATAGAACATTTTCAAACAGATGTAGGGCTTGTGCGGCAGGTAAAACAGCGCCACAGCCATCCCAATTAATGCGTTTGAGGCATCACCAAAAAACCAAAACATCTCAAAAAGGTTGAATGACGTTATGAAAGACGAACGCGGGCTTTATTATCTCCCCTACCCCCAAAACCCCCAGACCCGAATGTACGTTGTCCGACGGTCGGATGACATTTACTTCCGACTTTGGAATGCCAAAGATGAAGAATTATGGGAAAAGCACGATTGGGTCCCCTGGGGCGCCATTCGCAAAGCATCGGAAATGTACGACAAGAAAGGTACTTTTGACCCGGCCCAGGCCTATGACATCCGGGTGGCCGAAGCCCTGCTGGCTGAAAACGAATAGACCGGCGCACACGGTTTTGGCTGGAAAATCCTGCGACTGCATACCGTTGCTGGGAAGTTTTCTGCGGCCAGCCGACCGGTGACCATGCGGCGCTTAAAATAGAGAACACCGAAACAGGATCCATGACCCCCGTCCAAATGCAGCTCAGCAACGTCCTGAGCATCCAATCGCCGCCGGAAGCGCTTTCCACGTGGCTCATTCCCACCTTGACCATGCCGAATCCCAAGTGGCTGGACAATGAACGCATGGGGCGCTGGAACCGCAAAACGCCGAAAGAATTGAAATTCTACCGTAAGGTAAGGGGCGGCGGAATCCGCATCCCACGCGGATTTACCGGAACCCTGCTGCGGCAGTGCCGCCGGATGGGCATCGCCTATGATCTTACCGACCGGCGGCGTTTACTGGCCGAATGCGATTATGAATTCCAGGGGCGGTTGAAACCGTTCCAGTTGGAGGCCGTCGCGAAAATGGGTGCCAAGGATTTCGGCACCCTGAGTGCCCCCACCGGCAGCGGTAAAACCGTCATGGGGCTCCATCTGATTGCCCGACGCCGCCAGCCGGCCATCGTTATCGTCCATACCAAAGACCTGGCACACCAATGGGTGGAACGCATCCAGCAGTTTCTGGGCATACCGGAAAAGGAGGTGGGGTTCATCGGCGGCGGACGCCACAAGGTGGGTTCCCGCATAACGGTCGCCCTGGTTCAGAGCCTCTACAAGTGCGCCTCACAGTTGGCCCCGCAGATCGGCCATCTGGTGGTGGATGAGTGCCATCGCACCCCCAGCCGGACCTTTACCGACGCGGTCAAGGCCTTCGATGCTCAGTATATGCTGGGTCTGTCAGCAACGCCCTGGCGGCGGGACCGGCTGTCCAAATTGATTTTCTGGCACCTGGGAAACGTACACCACGAAATCGCTTCCGAAGGGCTGGTGGAAAGTGGTGATGTGCTGGCTGCCGACGTCGTCATCCGGAAGACCGAATTTCGTCCCTATTTCGATCCGGTGAGCGAATATTCCCGGATGCTGTCCGAACTGACAGAGGACAAGGAGCGCAATCTCCTCATCGCGAAAGACGTCGCCGCGATCTATCGTGAAAGCCACGGGGTTTGCCTGGTGTTGTCAGACCGCAAGGCCCATTGCGAAAACCTTCGGGTGCTGCTGAAATACCGGCACCAGATTACAGCGGAGGTGTTGACCGGGGATGTGTCCAGCAAAGATCGCAAAACCCTGACCGCACGCCTGCACGCCGGCGAGATCAAAGTCCTGATCGCCACCGGTCAGCTCATCGGAGAGGGCTTCGACTGCCCCCAGCTCGAAACGCTATTTCTGGTGACACCGATACGCTTCAGCGGACGCCTGCTCCAATACCTGGGCCGCGTCCTGCGCCCGGCCCCCGGCAAACGGGGCGCCCGCGTCTTCGACTATGTGGACATCCATGTGGATACCCTGGTCAAAGCCGCCAACGCACGCCAGCGGGTTTACCCACAACCCGGCCGGATCGGTAAAACGGCGTCATAGTCTAATTTTAAGGAATGCTCTCGCGGCATAAAAAGGCTGGACGCAACGGAAGGGTCAGGCATCATCTCCCGTTCGGCAGGGCGAGTGGGGCCTGTCAAGACGCCGGGATTGCCGATACCATCGGGACAAGCGATCGGCAGGGACACCCAAGAGATATCCCGCGATAATCGCCTGGTTAGTGAGGGTCGTCCGCAGCACCCCCAGTCGGCGCCAGCGGCGCGGGGAGGTATACAGCCGCTCCCGGACCGTGACGATGCGACCGGTCTTCCGCAGGCGCTGCATCATGGCGAAATCCTCCATAATAGGCAGTTCGGGAAAGCCGCCGCATTGATGAAAACGCACCGCCTTGAGAAACAGCCCCTGATCCCCATAAGGCATTCCGAGATACCGTGACCGCAGGTTGGCCCAGTATGCCACCATGCGCATCTTCCCGTAGTCAGCATCGATGCCCAGTGAAAATGCCCCTGCGGCCACGTGGGCAGCGTCAAGTGTGCGACGAATCACCCGATCGAATCCGGCCGGCAAGCGGCTGTCGGCGTGCAGGAAAAACAAGATTGTCCCCCGGGCCAGGGCCGCGCCCTGATTCATCTGGCGCGCCCGACCGGCCAACCCCTGGCATATGCGCACGTTATGGGCTGCGGCCTGTTCAATCGTGGTGTCGCGGCTGCCGCCGTCAGCCACGATAACCTCGGTCGCATCCCCGTGGGACAGATCCTGGAGAACGTCATCGATATGAGCCGACTCATTCAAGGTGGGAATGATCACGGACAGGAACGGTGGGATGGAAGACGCGGTCATTTTGATTGACACCGCTCCCAGACAGGCAGATCCGCCGGGCGATCCACATCGTTCAGGGTTTCCAGAAGCGTGTAATCGAGACCTTTCCGTTGCAGCCGGCGGCAGGTTTCCGCTAGCACCGTCGCTGTGCCCCAGGCCATATCGGAAAACAGGTCCGGCATCTTCCGGTCAATCACCCGGGAGGGCAGGCCGATCAGGTAATAGCCGCCGTCAGCAGCGGGCCCCAGCACGATGGTATTGTTTTGAATCGTCTCAAAGGCACGATTCAGAAGCGCCGTTGTCATCTCCGGGATATCGGCACCGATGACTACGATGGACGTGTGCCCCCGGTCCAAGGCATCGCGAAAGGCGCGTGCCATGCGGCGGCCGATGTCCCCGGTGCCCTGCGGCTGATAGCGCAGCGCATCTCCCAGCCAGGCACGCATCAACCCGTCATCGCCGCCATCGTAGCGCACCTCCACATTCAGGTTTCGTGAATCCTTCAGCGGCAGGGCCTGCGCCAGAATATGCGCCGTCATTTGCCGCTGGAGGTCGGCCGCCCCGGCGGGCCCCAGGTGCGGTACCAGACGGGTTTTGGTGGTGCCGGGTTCCGGATAACGGGTAAAGAGGATCAAGCACTCGCGATGGGGCATACCACTGATTCCATTCCAAATGATTCCGATGACAACCAATGACCGTTTGGGGCCGCCAGCCGCCTCAGCATCGTCACGACGCCCCCTGCCGCATCATAGGCTCGAACAGGGACCGTATAAAATCGATGTCCATATAACGCTGGAGCGTCGCCCAGGTGTCCGCATTTTTCATCCCGGCGAATTCCGTCTGGTAGGCCACCCACCCCATGGCCGACCACGATATCCCCCGCAGATAGACAAAGGGATCGCGCAGGCGAACCCGCTCCGGCAGGGTATCCCGCAGATGAGGGTCATCGATGTGCCGGGCATACGTCGCCAGAAACCGGGCCTTGTTCCCCGGGGTCATGCGATAGGCCGTCTTCCAGAGCGTGGTCAAGGGAGAGCAGAAATGGCTGAGATCCTGGGAGGGATCCCCCCAGCGGGGCATCTCCCAGTCCACGAGATGCATCGTTTTTAGCGATGGATTAACGATGAAATTGCCGGAATTGACCTCCGTGTTGACGATGCAGGGCCAGGGGTCTTGCTGGTAGAATTGCTCTGTCGCGCGCGCTTCCGCCGCCCAGGCCAGGACTTCGCCCAAAAACATGCGTATGGCCGGATCGGCCAGTTCAGAGCGGAAATAGGTCTGCAGCAACTGCGCGCATTCCCGGTAGATCAAATCCAGCGGGGCCTCTTCCCGGATCAGGTGATGGTCGCCCAACGGGACCGGCACCTGGTGAATTTTGGCCAACAGCGCGGCTGCCGCGTCCAGATCGGTGGTGTAGTCCAGAGCGCGCCCGGGCAAATAGGCCATGATGCCGATGCCCCGTTCGAAGAACGTGCGGGTGTCATCGACAAAATACGGTACCGGTGTCACACCGCTGTTTTCAAGCAGTTTAAGGGTGGCAAATTCGTACTGGATCTGATCGTCCCGATCGATCTGGGTGCCCATGTTGACGCGAAACACCACATGCTGCTCACCGGCCGTGACGCGATAATTGAGGTTGTATTCCCCGCGCGCCAGAGGCGTGACCTGAAACGGTCCGCGGGCCATCACCGGCACCTCGGACCAGTCCCGGGCCGCAAGATACGCTTCGACCCGTGCCTGCATGGATGTCATCAGATTGCTCATGTGTATGGCCTCACCCGTTGACGCTTGTCGGTTCCGTTAGAGGTCCGATATCGGCGTTACGCGTATCCCTCGTCATTGCGGCGTACGAAAAGTACGCCTCTTTCCTCGGGATTCGCAAGCCGTATCTCGAACTTCTTACGAAACCGTCTGGCATCGGATTTTTTACGGATCCATCAGGTTTCATCTGCAAGAAAAAAAGAACCATCATGGGTCGGGAAAAAGTCGGATCTTCTCCGGCGGGACCGTCACTTCGACCTCCTGGCCGGGAAAAAACCCGTCACGGGAAGTCAGCACCACCAGTTCGCCGGCGCCGCAGGCCACGACGATCCGGGTGGCAGTGCCCTCGAAGTTCGTCTTGACGATGCGACCGGTCAGTCCCCCGGAGGATTCAGCACGGCGCGGACCAATTCGGATATCTTCCGGTCGGATGGTAGCGGTTCGCAGATGACCGTTGCCATCCTGCGGACCGACGGCGAAAGCACCAAAATCGGAATGGTACATGCCGTCTTGGATATGGCCCTGGAAGAAATTTGTCCCACCAAAAAAGCGCGCCACCTCCGGATCGGCCGGATGATGGAACAGCTGGCGCGGCGTGCCCACCTGCCGCAAACGGCCATCCAGCAGGAGCGCCACCCGGTGGGAAAGCATCAAGGCCTCGGACTGGTCGTGGGTGACAAAGAGCATGGTCATCCGGGTTTCGGCCTGAATGGTCTGGATCAGCTCGCGCATGCGTTGACGGAGGGTGGCATCCAGGTTGCTGAGGGGTTCATCCAGAAGCAATATGGACGGTTTCAAGACCAAAGCCCGCGCCAATGCCACCCGCTGCTGCTGGCCGCCGGAAAGCTCATGCACCTTGCGGCGCGAAAGTCCTTCCAACCGGGTCAGCGCCAGAATGTGATCCACATGCCGGTCGGTTTCTCCGCCGGCCTGGCCCCGCATGCGCAGGCCGAAACCGATGTTTTGAGATACGTTCATAAAAGGGAACAAGAGTGGTTTCTGGAACACCATCACGGCATTCCGTTTTTCGGGGGGCACCCCCCTTACGGAATGACCGTCGATCAGGATATTCCCCCCGGAAGGCTCCAGCAGTCCGGCGACGGCTTTTAGAATGGTGGTCTTGCCGGCCCCGCTGGGACCCAACAGCGACACCATCTCCCCATCGTGCACATCCAGGTCGAGCCCACGGATCACCGCGCGGGCGCCATAATCGATGGTCAGGTTTTCAATGTGTAGGTCACCCATCAATGCACTCCGGTCAGGCTGCGCGTCCCCACGTATCGGGCACTGAATAGCAGAGCGACAAAGGTCGGGGCAACAAAAACCAGGCTGACCGCGGCCGCGACCGGACGATCGCCGCTGCCCATCAGGGCAAACAAAAGGATCGGCAAGGTGGTCACACGGCCGCCGCCGATGATCAGCGTGCTCAGATACTGGCTCCATGAGAGCAGAAACGCAAAAAGGGCTGCCACACTGAGGCCCGGTAGAATCATGGGCAGCATCACCCGTGTTACCACCGTAAAACGCGAAGCCCCCAAGGACCGCGCCTGATCCTCGAAATCAGGATTGTAATTGGAAAAAACACCCCACAACACGAATATCGCATAGGGCAGGCAGAAGGTCAGATGAACCCCGATGACGCCCGCATAGGTCTCGGCCAGCCCCAGGCGGATAAACCACAGGTGCAGCCCCATGGCAACGCAGAGCGGCGGCACGATGATCGGCAACGTCAAGATAACGGAAACCAGGTCTTTGCCCTTGAAGGTATAAAGCCCCAGCGCCCGGCCGGCCGGAAGGCCTATTGCAACCGCAAGGGCCGCGGTCACAGCCGCCACAACGACACTGTGCCCGATGGCCGCCATGACCTGCATACCGGCCGTCGAAGCAATATAGGTCCAGGCGCGCAGGCCCCATGCCTGAGGCCATAGGCCGGGGAAAAACCAGCGTTCCGAGAAAGACCATAAGATCAGCGGCACAAAAGGCAGCCCGATGGCCGTCACCACGATCCATCCCGTCATCCGCCGAACCGGGCGCGTCATAGGATCACCCCGCGTTTACGGGCCGCCTTGGTCACCATCTGGGCCAGCACCACCGCCAGCATGACGACCAGGGCAATCACGATACCGGTGGCGATGCCTTCCGGGCGGGCCAGCAGGTCGATGTCGCTGTAATTCTTGTAGGCCCATACCGGCAGGGTCATGGGAAAGGTCCGGCCCAGCAGGAACGGTACTTCGAACGCACCGAAGGTGTAAGCAAATACGATCAGACTGGCGGCACCCACGGCCGGGAATATCGTGGGCAGCGTAATGTAGCGGAACCGCTGCCAGGGCGACGCTTTTAAGGTCCGGCCGACATCCAGCAGCGCGTTGCCGGATTGTCTTAGAACCGCCAGAATCATCAGGGTGATGAACGGGACTTCTTTCCAGACGTAGGCCAGGATGATGCCAACGCCCCAGGTGTCGTTGATCAGCAACGGGAAATCAGATGATGTTTGAATCCAGTCCAAGGCGACTGCCGCACGGGAAAATAGCCCGGCCGGTGCCAGCATGAACACCACGGCCACCGCAATGACCAGATGGGGCACCGTCAGCGGCACCTGAAAAATAAAATGGATCACGCGGGACCGTTCCACCAGGGATGCAAGCAAAAGCGCGGTGAGAATGCTGATGCCGGCGGCAATGCTTGTCGATGTTCCGGCGATATAAAACGTCAGCAGAAGACTTCTGAAAAAATCAGGGTCGCTCAATACCCTTACAAAATGACCCCAGGACAACTCACCCAGACCCGCTCCCGGGAGATATCCCAATGCTTGTACGAGACCCAACGCCAATCCCCCACCGAACAGCACCCATATCACCGCAAGGGCCGGCAGGAGCAACAGCACCAGTCCGCCAGCGCCCGGTCCCCAGCGCGTGCGGGCATCAGCGTCGGGTCGAGACGGGGAATCCATCACCGCCCCTTCAGAACGTGTTGTTGCCACCCCTTCTCCAGTTGAATCAGGATCTCCGAAGGCGGCTCCGGCAGCTGGTGGGATTGCAGTTCGGTGTCGGACAGCGTTGCCGCCCCCAAGGGGCGGGCGTCGAAGCGTTTCCGCCATTCCGCCGGCAGCCGCGCCGGATCGATGACCGGGAAATCCCCCCAGACATCCGGAGCGGCCTTTTTGAGCTGGGCTTCCGGTGACAAAAGAAAATTGGCCACCACCATGGCACCGGCCGTATCGGCGGCGTTGAAGGGGATGGCGACAAAATGCGTGTTGGCAATCGTGCCTTCATCGAACACATAGGTCCGAACCGTGTCGGGGAAAAGGCCATCGAGGATGTTGCGGGAAGCTTCGGCCTGGTGATAGGAAAAGGAAAAATCCACCTCGCCGTCCGCAAAAAGGGTGTTCATGCGCACCGGTGATTCGGGATAGGTTTGGCCCTGTCGCCAGAGAGAGGGCGCCAGTTCTTTTAAAACACGGTAGGTGTCGGACGCGGCCTGATCGAAAGCGGCCTGATCCATCGGCCCCTGCCAGAGCTGGGCGCCGCCGGACACATGGTAGAAAATGTGCCGCACAAACACCGACCCGGTAAAATCAGGCGGGGCCGGATAGGCAAAACGGCCGGGATGGCTTCGTATCCAGTTCAGCAAATCCCCCACCGTACGGGGGGGCTGCGGCACCCGGGCCGTGTCGTAGATCATCACCACCTGGGCGCTGCCCCAGGGGGACTCCAGACCCTCCACCGGTTCGCCGAAATCATTGGAGACCGAGGGCCGATCCCAGTTCACCAGGCGCTGGTTGGGCAGGCGATCCGCAAAAGGGCCGTACAGCAATCCATTTTTTTTACAGGTGCGAAAATTCTCCCCGTTGATCCACATGAGATCCACATGACCGTCTTTATCTTTACCGGCCTGTTTTTCGATCACCAGTTTGCTGACCACCTCGGCAATATCCTGGACCGGACCCTGGCGCAGGGTAATGTCATACTGTGTCTTCAGCTGGTCGGCCAGATACCCGTTGACATAGGCATTCACAGCCGGCGACCCGCCCCACATGAACCAGTCTACCGTCTGCCCGCGGGCTTCCGTCACAATGTCTTCCCAATTTTGTTCCGCAGCTTTTTTTTCCGGCTCTTCCGAACAAGCCAACAATGAGAAAAGCATAACGATGAGCAGCAAGAAATGGATTGCTTTGTATCGGTGGCCGCGCATTGGAATTCTCCGTTAAACGTTGCAGAAGGCGTGCTTTTGTTATCCCCACGCAAGCGGGAATCCAGTTTTTCAGTCGGTTATGGACTCACGCCTTCGAGGCTATGTCACAATTTCAAAGCAACATTTTACAGGTCTACGTCATTCCGGGCTTGACCCGAAATCCAGTTGTTTTTCTGAATGTTACAACACTGGATGCCGGATCGGAGTCCGGCATGACAGGATGAAAAAGAGTCCATTTTGTAATTGTGACACAGTCTCCTTCGCGGGAGTGACGACTTGGAGATTTTTACAAATCCATCAGCAATTAAACACGCAACAATCAGTGGCCCTGTCATGAAAATAAAGCATACTGTTATTAATATAGAAAGCCTTACTCCGTACTTCGAAACCGTTTGATCAGCTTCGGAATAAAAAAGGAACATACAAACAGCGCGATCGAAAAAAAGACTTTGAACGACAGCAACTGCCCCCAGTCGCCGGAAGCCCAGATGTCTTTCAATGTTCCAATAAAGAAGGTGAAGATAAAGGTTCCCACAAGGATCCCCAGCCCGGTGCCGAACACGTAGTCCCGGAAGCCGACGCTGGTCAGACCCATTCCGAAATTCATGGGCGTAAACGGAAAATAGACCAACCGCAGGTACAACACCGTGGCAAAGCCATTGCGCCGGATGGCCTCGTCATATTTTTTGAGCCTGTCGCCAATGAGGGAGGCCGCAAAATCCCGCCCCAGGGTCCGTCCGATAAAAAAGGCCAGGCTGGCCCCGATCATGGCGCCGATCCAGACGTAGAGGAACCCCCAGTAAGCACCAAAGATCGCTGCCCCCAGTCCTGTTAGGAGTGTTCCCGGGACAAACAGGCAGACCCCGGCCGCATAAACGACCATAAAGACAACCGGGGCCCACAGGCCGGCCGCATTCAGGAACTGCTGCAGCGCCTCGGCCGTGAGATAATCCTTCAACGGGGAATACCGCACCAGACCAATGGCCAGGACAATAAACAGAAGGAACAGGCCTGCCTTGATAAGGGCCTTCCGTCGGTCGCCGGGCTTTGGTTGGGGGCTGTCATCCATCCTTGTCTTCTCCTTGAAAAAGCGCTGGTCCCGCGCTCCAGGCAACACGCCGCGCTTCGAGGCAACAGCACACGCCCGCCAGCGGCAGCCGGTCGCATTATCCCTCCATTTCACAATCCTGCTGGCACTTGTCCTGCGGACCGCCACAGGCTCGGCCCTTGAGGTTGAAAAACAGTTTGAGGCCCTTTTTAACCCGGTCGGAAAATATCTTGGGGGCCAGATAGTTCCCGGCCACGCGTTTGTTGATCTCTCCCAGGGTGGGATAAGGATGCACCGCAGATGCCAGGGTGGACAACTTCATCTTCCCGTTCAGCACGGCAACCCATTCGCTCATCAGGTCGCCGGCATGGGGACCCAGGATCTGGACGCCGATGGGTTTTTCCTTTTCATCCAGGAGCATCTTAATCACCCCGATCCGTTCCCCTTCGGCCAGACTGCGGTCATTGTCTTTGAAAGCCTCGGTCCAGACCGCATAGTCGATGCCCTGTGTCTGGGCGGCTTTTTCGTTCATGCCGATGCTGGCCAGTTCCGGATCCGTATAGGTGCACCAGGGCAGATAGGTATAATCGGCCTTGCGCGGCAGCCGGAAAACCGCATTGGCAATAACGATGCCGCCCTCGTATCCGGCGGCATGGGTAAATTGATACCCGCCGTTGACATCGCCGGCGGCATAGATGTGGCTGCGCGACGTCCGCAGTCGACGGTCCACCGTGATGCCCGCACGGGCAACGTCCACGCCGGCGGCCTCCAGGCCCAAACCGCTGACATTGGGGGTCCGTCCGATGGCCACCAGGATCGCCTCGGAATGCAGCGTCTGCTCCACCCCTTCGGCCGTCTCGATGACGACCGCTTTTTGGGCACCCGCTTCCCGGACGCCCATTACTTTGGCGTTCAGATGAAACTTGACGCCTTCATTCACCAGGACGGCCATCACCGCATCGGCCATATCCTTGTCTTCCTTGCCCAGAATTTGGGAAGCCATGTCCACCACCGTCACCGCGCTGCCCAGGCGCGCGAAAGCCTGGGCCATCTCGATGCCGATGGGGCCGCCCCCCAAAATGGTCAGGGAGGCCGGCAGCGTATCCATGTAAAAAATGTCGCGATTGGTCAGATGGGCGGTTTCCCGCAGACCGTCGATCGGGGGCACGACGGGCGACGACCCGGTGGCGATCACCCATGTCTTGGCCGTGTAGGGTCGTCCTTCGAGCTCCACGGTGTGGTCATCCGTAAACCGCGCCGCGCCGAACTTGACCTGGGCCCCCAACCCGCAAAAGCGCTCGACGGAATCATGCTTCTGAATCGTCGCCACCACGGAACGGATACGATCCGCCACCTTGCGGAAATCGACCGGCGGCATATCCACCGTTGGCAAGCCATAGGCACTGGCATTTTTGATGGCATGATACATTCGGGCGGATTTGATCAGGGTTTTACTGGGGACGCACCCGTAGTGCAGACAATCCCCGCCTAAGGCCGGCTCTTGCTCGATCAGCAGCGTTTTGGCGCCCAGTTGGGCCGCACCGGATGCTACGGTCAATCCCGCGGCACCGCCACCGATAATCCCGATATCGTAATCGAAGCGTGCCATCGATACCCCCTGTTCATAAACGTTCGGTCTGGTATACCAATCCCGTTTCGTCAGGTTCCGTTCAACGACCAATCGTAGTCCAGATAGGTGACGCGTACGTTCCCCGGGATGGCATCTAATTGGGAGCGCAAGGGTTCCTCCGCATAGGTCTTGAAGAATCCGACGGGGTCGTCATTGAAATCTTCCGCAAACCATTTAAAAATACGGCTGACATGGAGCGTATCCCCCTCCAGCCGGTAACGGGCAGGATCATTGATAAAAGCCCGCGTGACCTGATCGAGCTGACGATCCAAATCGCGTCCCGTGAACGGTTTGCCATAAAGCGGCGGGCATCCCTTGGAGGCGCAATTCACCGCAAAATGGACCCGCGGGTCCTGGTACCGGGCCCGCAGGATATCATGCTCGATCTCGTCTAAGGATAACAGGCCGCCCCCGATCCGGGCAATTTTTTTCTTCCAGGGACTCTGCCACAGCCGGCCCGTGTCCTTGATGGATTGAATTCCGGGGTAATGATCCAGTATCAGCTTCAGGGTCCAGGCATTGTAAGCGTTGGTGTAAAAGGCGAATCGCTCTTTATCCGCCAGTCCGTCAGGATCGATACCGGCCAGCTGGTCGAGATAGCGATCCAAAAGCGCCTCCTGCCGTTTCAGCCCGCCGTAATCGACGACCCCGTCCCGTACATGCTGCGTGAGCAACTGGGCATAAAGGTCATGATCAACCACCGATTGGGCCCTGCCAGAAACCGGGCCGACAAACAAAAGGCTTGTGGTCAATCCGCATAGTAAAACAAGGGTATGAACCGTATGTCTCATCAGTGAACTCCTCGACTGCCGGCCAATATTATGGGTATATTCGCACTTACTGTAAAAGTGTGTCTATCGGCAACCCGTTTGTCAATTGGTCGCCGCTGCCCTGTAAAATTGACACACGGGCCTTGATTCGCAACCCGAGGGCGCTAAAACCCAGCGCGGGCGAACGTTTTACCGGCGATCACGGGTCCTCGGGTCAATGCCACTGCTCCCCAATCTTCGATCAGGCCGCCTAGTGTGGATTGATTTTTAAATCCGCTTCTCTTATGGTAGTGATTAGGCCAAGCAAAAACAACTTGCCCTATCGTCCGTATCGTTTGTTCCGGCCACCTTATCCCCGCAGCCCATTGTCCGTTTGGGATGCAAGGAACCTGCATGAAAAAGTTTCTGTCACAGCATCCCTACGCGGTCACCAGTGTCATTTTTCTCATTCTGTTATCTTTTGGTTTTCTCAACCTGAATTGGCGCAAAGACGACTACATGTTCATGCTGCTCCTCTATTTCATTGTCACGCTCGGTATTCGCCTGGATGACATTTCCCGCCAAATCGGTTCCGGCCGGGAGGCACCGCCTGAAACAGATGAAAACGTCTTGTCGGCCCTGAAGCAAATTCGTCTGACGTTGAAGGAAACCAATCATCAGTTGAAAAAGATCAGCAGCGCACTGGACAAAAGCTCGGACGCCTGACATGGGCCATCCCGTCAGATGGCACCTCGGACTTATCGCGATTTCCCCTTTTGGACGCACCCGGGCTGTTTTCCCTCCCCGTCAGGACCGCAGAACCGGAAGGCACCACGGCAAATGGAAATCAAGATGATCGCCGCCCTCCTCGGCAGCGAGGACCTGCCCGGCACCCCAAAAGAACTGACCATCCTCGGCACGCGCCTCGAGGAATTGATCCAGCGCAATGGTCGCCAATGGGTCATCGACCATCGCCGTAAATTGATCGAGGAATGGACCGTGATCGTCGATCGCGCCCTCATTCGATAGGCCTGCCGCCATTACACACCGGTGGTCAGTGACGCCTGCTTCCCCGGCGGCGGCCCTTTTACGGCGTGCACCAAAGAACGACACCGCTCCCCCCGTCACGCCTGTCATCCCCCCCGCCGGTGTGCCACCACCAACGACCGTTTTGGCTGCGAGGCCCCTTTCAGCTATCTGATATACCGACCGTTGCAGCCGGTTGCAATCCATGATACAGCAGGCCCGCATGCCGTTATCGTCCTGCTCGGGACCATTTGAAAACGGTGGCACGTCAGAGATGGGACTTCCGTAAAACCATTGACCAAACAATGCATACGGGCACCGGATCAGGGCATGTGTCGTCGTCTTGGCGTTGCAGCCCGGTATATTGGCCTTTTAAGCCATTTTAATAAAGGAGACACCGCATGATCCAGGTCGAGGGATTGACCAAATACTACGACGATTTCTGTGCCGTGGATCGTATCGACTTTGCCATTCAGAAAGGTGAAATTATTGGCCTTTTAGGCCCTAACGGGGCCGGCAAAACCACGACCCTGCGCATGTTGACCGGCTATTTCAAACCCACGGCGGGTCAGGTTAAAATCAAGGATTTCGACCTCCAGGACGACATCGTTGCCATCAAGCAGCTGATCGGCTATCTGCCGGAGTCCGCCCCCTTGTATCCCGGCATGCTGGTCTATGATTATCTCGACTATGTCGCCAGCATCCGTAAACTGACCGGTGACGCCAAGGCCGAACGCCTGCACCGCCTGGTGGACCTTTGCGGACTGCAGGGCATCATGCACAAAACCATCGGCGAATTGTCCAAGGGGCTCAAACAGCGGGTGGGGCTGGCCCACGCCATGATGAGCGACCCTGAAATCCTGATTCTCGATGAGCCCACCTCAGGCCTGGACCCCAACCAGATCGTGGAAATCCGGGACATCATCCGCGAAATCGGACGGGAAAAAACCGTTATTCTATCCACCCACATCCTGAGCGAGGCGGAAGCCACTTGCGACCGTATCGTCATTATCCACCGGGGACGCATCGTGGCGGATGACCGCACTGAAAATCTGAAACAGTCCGGCAGCCATACCCGTCGGATTCACCTGGCCTTGCAGAACGCCGATCCGGCAGATGCCATCGCCACCTTGAGCACGATCGACGGGATCACCGCCACCGCGTCACCGGCCCCGGACACGAATGGCATCCTCAATCTGGCGTTGACCTGCCGCGGGACCGATGATCCGCGACCGGCCGTCTACACGGCCATCAAGGCCACGGATTGGGTCCTGGTGGAATTCGTCCAGCAGACCAAAAATCTGGAAACCATTTTTAGAGAACTGACCAAGGAGAACTGACATGCATCAGGTGTCCCAGATCATGGGCAAAGAGCTGAAAGATTTTTTTATCTCGCCCATCGCCTACATCGTTATATCGGTCTTCCTGTTGGTGACGGGCTGGTTGTTTTTCTCGACCTTTTTTGTCTTCAACCAGGCCGATATGCGCAATTTTTTCAACCTGCTGCCCATGACGTTTGCCTTTGTGGTACCGGCCATCACCATGCGGCTTTTTGCGGAAGAGCTGAATACCGGGTCCTATGAGATCCTCCTGACGCTGCCGGTCACCTTCCGCGAGATCATTGTCGGAAAATTTCTGGCGGGCGTCGTTTTCGTCAGCGCCATCCTCGTGCCGACCCTGGTCTATCCGGTCTTCATCGCCATGATGGGGGAACTGGACTGGGGGCCGGTCATCGGCGGCTACGCCGGTGCGGTCATGCTGGGGGCCGCCTTTACCGCCATCGGCCTGTTTGCCTCGGCCCTGACGCGCAACCAGATCATTGCCTTTATCATGGGGGCTGTCATCTGTTTTGCCCTGACCACGATGGACCGCATGCTTTTTTTCTTCCCCACCCCCATACTCAATGTCGTCAATTACCTTGGAGCCAGTTCGCATTTTCAGAATGTCGCCAAAGGGATTATCGATTCACGCGACATTCTCTACTTTCTGAGCCTGGTTTTTCTCGGATTGTACGCAGCACACCTCGCAATGCAGGAAAAGAAATAAGGAGTCGGGCATGGCGACGCGCACCTATGAAAAATACATAAAATTTTCCATTTACCTTCTCGTGCTGGTCCTGCTCAATATCGCCGGACTGACGCTGTTTTTTCGGTGGGACCTGACGGCCAACCACATCTACTCCCTCTCACCAACCAGCAAACGGGTCGTGGCAACCCTCCAGGAGCCCCTGACTGTCAAGATTTTCTTCACCAAGAACCTGCCGGCGCCGTATAACAATACCGAGCGCTACCTGCATGATCTGCTGGAGGAATACGCCCTGCATGCCAACCGCAATTTCAATTACCGCTTTTACGATGTCAGCCCGCAGGAAGGTGATGTCGGCCTGCAGGCTGGCGAAAACCAGCAGCAGGCCACCGATTACGGGATAAACCCGGTCCAGATCCAGGCCATCGAAGAAGACGAAGTCAAATTCAAACGGGCCTATATGGGCCTGGCATTGATTCACGGCGACATGGTCGAGCAGATCCCCACCATCACGTCCATCGACGGACTGGAGTATAAACTGACCACCGCCATCCAGAAGCTGAACAACAAAACCAGTGCCTTTCTCAACCTGAAAGACAATATTCAGGTCACCCTCTTTCTGTCTTCCTCCCTCAAGGACGTGGCCCAGTATATGGGGCTGGACGAACTGCCCTCCTTTGCCGAACGCCTGGAGGGCATCATCAAGAAGGTCAATGCCACAACCTACAACAAATTGAGCTACCGCCATATTGATCCCTCCCGGGACCCTGAAGGCGCTGAAGCCGCCAAGCAATACAACATCATGACGATCAACTGGCCCGCCATCCCCGAGGCCAACCTTGCCCCCGGCCACGGCCTCATCGGGCTGGTGATGACATATGGTGACAAGACCGTCACGACGCCTCTGCTCAATGTTCTGCGGCTGCCGATTATCGGCACGCAATACCAGATGGTCGGCATCGACGAGATGGAAGGCCTGATCAACGCCAATCTTGAAGCGCTGGTGGACATCAACGAAAACCTGGGCTATCTGGTCAGCAACGGCACCCTGGCGCTGGACCCGATGCCGGGCCGGCAGAACAACGTCACCCTGCGCAGCTTTACGACATTGGTGTCGGACAGCTATTCCCTCCAACGCATCGAACTTCAGGACAAACCCATCCCGACCAGCCTACCCAGCCTGATCATCGCACGCCCCACCGAGCCCTTCTCGGATTACGACCTCTACCAGATCGACCAGGCCCTCATGCGCGGCACCAATTTGATCCTGCTCCTGGACAGTTACATGGAACGCGGGCCGGGAGCCCCCCAGACCGCCTTTATGCAGGGGCCCTCCTTCGAGCCGGTCGATACCGGTCTGGGAAAGTTGCTGGCAACCTACGGGGTCAAGATTACCCCGTCGATGGTGTTGGACGAAAACTGCTACAAACAGCGTCTGCCCAGCGAGATGGGCGGCGGCGAGCGCCCCATTTACTTTGCCCCGCTTATCAAGAGCACCAATATCAACCAGGACCTGCCCTTTATGGAAAACATCCGAGGCTTGATCGCCCTTAAAATGTCGCCCCTGGTTCTCGATGACCAACGTTTGAAGGAAAACGGTCTGTCGGCCACCCGCCTGTTTTCTTCCTCGGACCAGTCCTGGGAGATGAAGGACCGCATTACGCTGGACCCCATGCTGCTCGGTTCGCCGCCGCCCGCCGAGGATCTGCAGTCCTATCCGCTGGCCTATATTCTGGAGGGTGAATTCCCCAGTTACTTTGCCGGGCAGCCGATTCCGGAAAAACCAGCGCCCGCGGAGGCCGAAGCGCCCGACACCGCGGAAACCGACATCGAAACAGAAGACCCGGCCAGCAAGGATCTCTCCGGCATCGAAAGCACCTCCCTTCGCCGGGACAAAGGGCAGCCGGCCAAAATCCTGCTGGTGGGATCGGCGGAACTCATTCAGGACAACGTGCTGGAAGCCGACGGCCGCACGCCCAACTCCATGTTCATCATGAACGTGATCGATTATCTCAATGATCGCGGCGACGTGGCGGTGATGCGCAGCAAGGAACAGCGCTTCAACCCGCTGGAAGACCCCTCGCCGGCCATGCGCACCATGACAAAAGCCGTCAATATTGCCGGCCTGCCGATCCTGGTAGTGCTCTTCGGTGTCGGGGTTTGGCTGCGCCGCATCGCACGCAAAAAACGCATTCAGGCCATGTTCCTGGAATCCTAAAAGGAGCGAAAATCCTGCTATGAAGGTTAAAAAAGAATACGCCATCCTGGCGGTGGTCATTGTGGCCCTGGGACTCTACTTGTTTTTCCGGAATACGGATCGGACCACTTACACCCTGCCCGAACTGCCTGCCGTAAAAACACAGGACCTGACTAAAATCGAAATCGGCAAAGGTGACCAGACCGTCGTGCTGACCCGGCAGGACGATGGCTGGATGGTCGCACCGGGCGATTATCCGGCTGACAGCGCTCTTGTGGACCGGATGCTCGACACTCTTGCCGATCTGAAAGTCACCGCCCTGGTATCGGAAACCCAAAATTATACCCGCTACGAGCTCGATGAGAATCAGCAGATCCGGGTGACAGCGTATCAGGATGACAAGGCCGTGCGCAGCTTCCGCATCGGCAAAGCCGCGGATACACTGCGGCACACCTATATCACCCTGTCGGAAAATCCCAATGTCTACCACGCCCAGGGCAATTTCCGGCAGGATTTCGACCACTCCGTGGATGAGCTGCGCGATAAAACGGTTCTGGCCTTTAAAAAAGAGGATGTCACGGAATACTCGATCACCACCGAAGGCAAGACGGTCACGATAACAAAGACAACCACCACACCTGCACCGGAGGGCGACAACGCGGCCACCGATACTGCGCCTGAAAATGCAACGGACATCGAATGGAAGACCGCCGATGGGCAACCGGTCGCCAACGATGCCGTGCAGCGACTGCTGGCGGAACTCTCCGGACTGAAATGCCGCACGTATTTGACCGACCGGGCTAAAACCGATTTTGCCGATCCGACCTTTCTCATCCGCATCAATGGTGCGTCAGAGTCCGTCCTCGAGATTTTCGATCCGGCGGACGACGCCGCCACCGAGGTGCCGGCCCGCTCGTCCCTGCGGCAGGATCCCTTCACCCTGTCCGATTTCGACATCGATCCGGTCAAAGATTTCCTGACCAGCCTGGAAAGCACGGAAGACACACCGAAACCGTAAATAAAAAAACACCCGCCGGGCACCCATTTCTCCCGGCACCCGTTGAGCGCGCATAGCCCCATGGACCTGTTTGATGCCTTTATGCTGCACAACGAACAGGTTCTGTTTCACACAACCTTCACCCGGCTCGATCAGGCCAAGGAAACCCCCTATCCCAGTCCGGATTTAGAAACGATGGCACGAATGGCCGATGACGTGCGGGCCCAAACCCCGGCGCCGGATCGATCATCCACTGAACACGAACACCCGGAAGACAAGGCGCCTGCAACAGTTAGAGCGACAGCATACGCAGAAAAAAGTGCGCACAGGGCTGACCATCCAGAAGATTCCGGCATAGGCCCGGCCACGAAAACAACCCGACCGCCGGTCGCCATACCCATGTCCCGTTCCGCTGAAAACGACCGGCTCATCGCGATTTCCCGTCCGTTCCGGAAAAAACCAGTGCAAAAACGGGCGGTATCGTCCATGCCCCACCGGCGGACCCGGCGCTATGCCCTGACCCTGACGGTGGTTTTAATCCTGCTTCTGATCGTCGCCCTCAGTTCCGTCCTTTTGCTCCAGCAGCGCAGGAGCGCATCGCGAGTGGAAACCGATATTGAAACGGCCCCCCTGCCATCTATAACCCCCCACCCCAAAGACCTTGATTCCCCACAAACAGGATTAAAACCCCAAGCACCGGTCCCGGATCAACCGGCGCCACCAATCAAGGCGGCCCCCTCAGCGATAGCGGATAGACCGGAAAACACCGCTCCCGTGGAAGTTATTGAAAATGATGCACCCTCCCGTCAGGCAACCGTCGTAACGGACCCAGCCCCGCCTGTCCCCGCACCGGTGTCAGAGGCCTCACGGGAGATCATGCGGGTGGAAACCGAAAAATTTACCCTGATGGTCGAACGCCCCGCCGCAAAAACAACAGCCCCGTCCCCGCCGTTTTCACACCAGACCCCGTTGGCCATCGACGAGATCGTCCACCAGGTCGTCCCGGGGGATACGCTATGGGATATTGCCGCGCACTACCTCGATGACCCGTTCCAATACCCCGAATTGGCGCGCCTCAGCCAAATCAGCAACCCGGACCTGATCTATCCGGGGGACATCATCCATATCATTCGGAAAGAACGGTAATCCTCACGTACTGTCTGACGGAAAGATTACTCAAGTGGTCGAATCTTTTCGATATTTCAAGATAGAAAGGGGTGGGGAATGTGCAATAATCAGGGGTGAATGACTGGCAATGGGGTTTTGGCCGCAACGGGCATCGCTTCCTGGAGGCGTTTGGGAAGCTTGCGGCGGCGATCCTCGCGGTTTCTTCGCTCGGGGATATGCAGGGCATAGGAAAACTGACGCCGATCGATACCGGAGCGTCGTTCAGTTGGTTTGTTTTGAATAACCGGGGACATGATGGTCTCTGTTTGATTTTTGGTTGAACTTCTTGCGGCACAGCCCGGCAAGCCAGACGAGGATACATCCCAGCATGACGAGCATTGGCGGTTCAATGCTCGGCCATGCGGGATGGCGTGATGAAAGTGCAGCCCCGGGGAATTCACCGGCCATGACAACATCAATCACCGGCGGTAAGATCATGATCAATATGGCGATCAACCTCCAAACCAAGCGCACAGCTTCTCTCCTATTTAGATACCAGATGCAGCAAAAGCGATGCCAACAGCCGGCTCGTCCACTTCTCTCATAAATTTAAACATCTAATTATATTATAAATATTTTATTTTAGCGTCCTTTGTGCACTTTAAAAAAATGACCGTCAAAGAAAAGATTACGCCAGTTTTAGGGTAAACCGTTTCAGTACAATAAGAAGCAGGTTTCCCACTTCATTAATATTCTTGCCGATCACCGGTTCAGGCATCCACCACCGGTCCATAACCGAGTTTTGCGGGTCCAACGTCTACCCTATCGGCAAGCGGAGATGAAGAAATAGACATGGATTGACCGACATAAGCCATCACGGACAGGCCTTCGCTGCCGTCTACCTCATCGATCTAATAGCAGGAATTTAAAACGGGAGGGAGAAACGCTTGGATTGCCTTCAATGCTCGACCGTGTGGTTTTTTTTCGGTAACCCCCACACGGCCAGCAAGGCGGCGGTCAGGTATAGCAAGGCGGCGGCCCCGAAAACCATCCGCACCCCGAACCAGGCCGCGATACTGACACCCAGTAAAGGACCGATCATGCGCGCCCCCGAGGTGATCGCATTGTCCAGACCATAAACCGCCCCTTCGTCACCCTGCCTGCTGTAGACGGCCAGCAAGGCACTGATCCCCGGGACGATGCCGCCAAGAGCGATGCCGTAAAACATCTGTAAGACCAGCAGCTGCCAGCCGGCGCTTACCAGCGCCTGCAGGAGAAACAGCAGAAACACCACCAGCAGGCAGACGATTACGGTTCGCCGGTAGCCGGAGCGGTCGCCCATGCGCCCCAGGTAAATCGAAAAAAAGGCGGTGGCCGCCGAAGACAGACCGATCACAATCCCGGTATAGCTGTTGATCATATCCGGGTTGTCGATGAGCGTAAGAATAAAGAGCGGCAGGATCGGCATGAAGATGATGCGCCCCATCTGATTGATAAACCGCAGGGTGTAGGCCAGCGGCACGCCGCGCGAGGACAGGGCGCGCTGCCAGGCGGCAAGGAAACCAGCAGGCGCCTGGTCGGTGGATTCCCCGACCACGAAATGTTCATCGACGCCAACCCAGACAACGACGCCGGCAAAGGCCAGCAGTCCGGCCGTGATGTAAAAGGCTGCCCGATAGCCGTAGGCGTCCGCCACCACGCCGCCGATGACGGGCCCCAACCCCAGCCCCAGTCCCATGGCCACCTGCATGAGTCCCATGGCGTACCCGGCCTGACCGCGCGGCACCGTGGCGGCCACAAGGGCATTGGTGGCACCCATGACGCCGGTGATCAACCCCTGGATCATGCGCAGGGCCACCAATTCTTCGGCCGAGCGGGCGAAGGCCATCAACGCCATGATGACGGCCCCCCCGAACATGGCCCGCGCCACCATAAGCTTGCGTCCCCATCGGTCCGCCAAGGCGCCCCAAATGGGCGAGGCGATCATCATGCTGAAGGCCTGCCCGGAGAAGACCAGTCCGGTGCAAAGGTCGGCACTCAGGGACGTAACGGTTCCCAGGGACTTCACGTAGAGTGGAAGAAACGGAAAAATACTGGAAAAGCCGATCATGGAGACCATCTGGGCAAAGCACATGATGACTAACGTGCCTTGCCAGGCCTCCGGAGAACGCTTCCCGATTTTAAGGCGAATTGGCATCAAGTGCTTTAATCTGTTCTTCGTTGACCTTCGTGAATAGTGTAATCAAAGAAAACCTTAGCTGGTTTTGATGCACGGAGGTTGTATCACTATGCCGGCGATTTCTGAAACCTCTGATAAAAAGCCTGCCGCTGTAACATGGCGTGAGGATGACAAGTTCAAAAGCAAGAGGGTTAACCCATAAGGGCTAACCCACTGATCATATTGGTGTAAATCCCACGGGAAATCGAACCCCGGCTACCGACGTGCGAGAACGTTATACTGAGGATTCCATCGTATTTTCCTTTTTTCAGCCGTTGGAATCCGTTTCCGGCCGTTAACAGCCGTCAGATCTGCTATGCCTGCCAACACCTAACCCGAATATTTCACGCGTTCGAGATGTTCATTGGCAAGGCATCAGGGGCGCCACTGTACGAATGCTACCGCAAGCCCCTGGTAACGCGGCCAATGGGCATCTCGGGCGCGCCCACAGGGTGAAACATTTTCTATGATTTTGGAAAGCGGCCAAGGGTACAAAGTGTCACCTGAAAATCATACCCTGAATAGGTTTTATTACACTGAATATTTGCATAAAATTTAATGTGTAGAAAAAATTTCATGAAATGTTCGGGCTAATTTGATGGCACAGGTGGCCAGTCCCCAGTTTTTTTGTGCCGCGTGTTGAGTTAGAACGCGACGCATATAGTCCATAGCGGATTCAATGTAAACGGTTCTATAGCGTCTGGCCGTTTTTAGGCTGCCGATACCCTGAAAAGGCTTAAGAATGGTTGCCAACTGTAATCGATGACATTGGGCGTTACTCTGTGGAAGGAGAAATTTCGTCGGGGGCCTGTGGCGTTGGATTCCCGCCCTTCTGCTTTTCTTTGATCAACCAGTCGATAATGTCTCCGGGATCGGCATCCCCGGCCGCCCGGGGAAGGGCCGAAATGGCGGGTTTCGGTTCTACAGCAACGGAAGGTTTCTCTTCCGGCGGTGGTTCGGAAAGCTGTTTGGCGGCCCTTTTTTGAATCGCCTCTGCATCACCCGTCCGCGGAGCGTCCGGTTGCAGGTCTGGGATCGTTTCCGTTGGAGATGAATAATCTTTCATCAGCTGAGGGGGCTGTGTTGCCTCGGGCTCTTGCCCCACACGCGCATCAACCGTCGGAGTTTGGATCTCCTCAGTATCTCCCATCTGCGATAAGGCCGGCTGCGGGTATGATGCTGTTTCCGACGGAGGATGCTGCGTTTTCGGCGGCAGATCCTGTTTGACCACGGATTTGGGCGCCACAAATGGCATCGTACTGGCCTTTTGCGATGCTTCGGCGGGGGTAGACGGCCCCGGCGCGGGGTGCGAGGCTGGACGGAACGGCGGCGAAATTTCCGCTGCCGGAGATTTCATAGAATGCGCCGTATCCCGGTTCAACGATGCGTTGTTTAACGCCATGTAGCGCCACAAACCAGCCAGTATGAGAATCAACAGTATCGGTGCCGCAAGTCCCAGACCTCGCGGAATCTTACCTCGAAGGGGTGGTTGTGGTTCCGTGGGCAGCGTTGTGAGATCGCGCACGGTCACTTCCGGAGCGCCCCCATCATCGATAGTCGCGATCTGAAAGCGATCCTTGCAGATGCCCACCATTTCAGCATCGACCCTGTCGGCTTCTTTCAAGTGGGCGTGCAGCAGGGCATAATCACCCATCAAATTGATCGCACGCGGTACGCCGCGGGAAAAGCAATGGATGGCACTGGCGGCCCCTTCGTCAAAAAGCGGCCGTCGAGCACCGGCAACGCGCAGGCGAAGTTCGATGTAGTCTGCTGTTTCACGCTCGTTCAAGGGGTGCAGTCGACAGGTGGCCGAAACCTGGCTGAGAAATGCTTCACGCGTGGCACTGACGGCCCACTTGAAAATTTCATTCTGCCCGACGAGGAGGATATGCAGCAGGCGGTGGCCTTGGTTCTCCAGACAGGCCAGGTGGAGCAAGTCCGCCTGCATTTCCGCTGTCAGCCCCTGAGCTTCATCGATCACCAACAGGAGGCGGTGCCGGTATCCCTGCCGATCCTCCGCCAGGCGGATGAGACATTCGGTGAGCCCCTCCCGATCGTGGTTTTCGATCCGGATCCCGAACCCCTCGGCCACAGCCGCGCGGAAATAACCCGGGTCGCCGCCCGGTTCGGAGAGTTGGGCCACGCGGACCGTATCGTCCAAGCTCTGGATAAACGCGTTGACCAGCGTGGTCTTACCGGTGCCGAATTCACCGCTCAGGACAACGATCCCCCTGTTCTCCTGGAGCCCGTAGGACAGGGTCGCCAGCGCCTGGCGCTGGTTGGCGCCGGCCCACAAAAAACGGGGGTCCGTGCTCAGCGCGAACGGTTTGGTCTTTAAATTGAAATGATCCAGATACATGATGTCTGCTTGGCGATGGCGGGTCGAGTTGTCAAACCCATCCATTGCGGTCACTCGCTCGCCGGCCCTGCCGTGAATGACCTTGCAGGCCCAGCTTCAGGGAAGCATTTCACGCTCCCGCCCCGATCGGCCCTTACCGGCCGACCCTTGCCGGCTGTTGGCCTGCCGCTTTCTACTCGGCAAGCATTTCCTTCAAAGCGTCCAAAACCGGGTTCAGTTCCTGGACGCTGGTTTGCGGCGGCCGTCGAACACCGGCCAGATACTTGGCGACGCAGTCGTATTGCTCCCATCCCTTGAGCTGGTAGTTCAAATCCACCGACTGCCATTTGGCGTGCCCGTTGGCGGAAAGCCAATCCAGATTCTCATAGATGAGCTTGGCCATCTTGCCGACCGTATCACAGTGGAAGTTCCGAAAATCGTATGCAACCAGGACCGCCTTGACGGCCGCAGTGGGGACGGTTTCGGCCTGCCAGGTATACGTGCCGCCGGGGATTTCCGACTGCGGATAGAATTCCAGAATGCTTTTATGGACAATGGGAATAAGGGCCAGGTTGTCTTCGGGTTGAACACTTTCACTAAATAGTTTGACAGGGTAGCCCGCGACATAAAACATGGCGTCGATGTTGCCGCGTTTCAGTTCATCGAGCGCTTCGTCGGTCCCTATCGCCAGCCTTTGCGCCGGTTCGACGCCGGATACCTTGAACAGAAGTTCGGCCGTCATGTAGGTGCCGCTGCCTTCTTTGCCGATGGCGACCTTGCGCCCGGCAAGATAATCGAATCCCTGGATATCGCTTTTTCCCACCAGGTGTATTTCTTCATTGTAAAGCGGAAAGACCATCTTCGTCTTGAGGGCAATGCCCTTCAGCACAGGATTACTCTGAACCCGAGATACAAACGCCAGGACATCCGACTGAACGATGCCCAACTGGGTCTTGGGACGTTGATAGACGGCGTAGATGTTTTCGATAGACCCCTTGGAATTATCCACCCGCAGTTCGATGCCATTCTGTTGGGCCAGTTCCTGAAGGTTCAGGCCAAACTGGTAATAGGTGCCAGCAGGTCCTCCCGTTACCATACCCATTTCGATGAGAGGTGCCCCCCAGCCGTTTCGAGGCAGGAAGCACGCGACCATCACGGCCCAAAAAAACAGGGTATAGCGTCTGAACATCGCGCCGCCAGGTTGGTGTGTCGGACGTCTTGAAGTCTTCATGTCTTGAGCTCCCCCCTTTCCCGCAAAAGCGCCAAGGATGCTCGCCGGCGTACCTTGGCGCTTCAGGTAACGGCTAAATTGTTATCCCTTCCAGTCAAATGCCTGTTTTGCCGCGAGCATTAGCTGATTGGGAAATGCAAGATTCGTGCATGAAACCCCGTTTTCCCTAACCGCAATATATCAATACAAAATCCTGCATCTTCGGGCTTACAAAGATCCACTGGCGTGCCAGCGAGGGAAATGGTTTGCAGAAGATTGTGAAATCGATTGCTCAGTTTCAATCCTCTCAGGTGAAAAGCCTCGATTTCAACGAGTGGCTCACAAAGCTCAATGATTCTTCCGTCTTCCGAATCATCAAGGAGGTGCAAGAGTCAACCATCCTGAATGAGTGCCTCATGGGGACGGCTAATCAATCCAAGCTGGCAGCACCTAATTTTTACAGCAGGAATAGTGGTGGGAAACCAAAACCCGGGGCAATGAAAAAGGGCTTACAAATCAATGCAAGCCCTTGATATTTTCAGTGGTGATCCCAGGGGGAATCGAACCCCCGTTACCGGCGTGAGAGTGCGATTCCAAGCGTATTTCACCTACATTTACAGCATTTTGCATCTAACAAGACCCATCCAGAGCCGTCAAAAGCCGTCTAAAAAGCCGTCAGTGTGCCTGCGGCCACCCCAAGTCCAACATAAACGCGAAAGTGTGTGCGTTTGCCCCCCGTAGGCGTCCCGTTACACCTGCCACAAGAACAGCCTGACAACCATAGTAGAGTAATAGAATTGTAATTACAGTAGCATACAGTGTTACAGATGGACATCGTGTCCCTCTCCGCTTGTAAGTTGTACCATTCCAGTAGCATCAATAATAGCGAGAAATTACCACGATATTCGACCATATTGGGCGAAAATCGACTAACAATGAAAGGAGGTGAACGAGATGTTACGAGTCAATCTTGTTGGCAGTATCCATGACCGATACATGGTCTCTGTAATCGAGGTGGTGCTGGTCATCACAAACGCAGTGCTGCTGGTTTTCCTGGGCCTCTATGTTTCCAGTACACCATAGCACAACAAGCCAGTATTGGTTCTCCGACCGGGCCACCCCTTTTTCCCCTTGCCAACTCCCCTGCCATTCAATGCTGTCTCACAGGTTTGAGAGGGCATTTCTCGGGCCTATCGTGGTTCACCCCATAAATCGACCACCGAGCGTGTAAACGGGACCATAAATTGGACTTGAACAATAGATAGTTGGATGGGGATTTGTACCCCCCCATTGGAGTCGCCGAAACGGCGCTGCCAATAGGCAGCGTCCGTTCGGTCGCTTTCGGAGGGTAAAAACCAATAAATGAAGGAGGATATCATGTGCGATGATTTCATGGGCGACTTTGACGGGTCTTACGACGATGAAGGGTTGGATTGGGAGGACTGGATGATAATCGGTCCTTTGTCAGAGCAAATTGCGAAAGAATACTTGGAGCGGGACAGGATTAGGGGAGATTCTGATGCGTCAGATGACGACTACTGGGGCATAATTGATAAACCTTGGTAACATCGTCCTGATCGTCCAATGACGAAAATAGAAACCCCGCTACCGGTGAGTAACGGGGCTCCATGAATGCTATATGCCGTCAGCTATTTTTTGAACTTCTTCCTGCCAAACCCTGCAAGACCAACAAGACCTAAACCCATCAGAACGATGGTTGAAGGTTCGGGGACGGGTGCAACGTTATTGGTCACAGCCCAGGCACCAACGCCGCCCATCCACATAGAAGTTGCATTATCATCTCTAAAATGCTGGTCGAAGTTGAATGTCATTGTCAGATTCTCATCACCCTCATTGATGTATGAGCTAGAAACCCAATGGTCATCGGCGGAGTCTGCCACCCATTCAAGGTCACCCCAAAAACCATCAGGGCCCATGTTGGTCACACCCCAACCAGCGGTCCTTCCATTAAAGACATCAGCAATTACGTCGTCTAAACCAATTGCACCAAAATCGAATTCTCCCGTAGGGGTAAAAAAAGCCGCACTATCAACATCCCAGGCACAATAAGGCGAATCCCAGGTCCTATTATCATAAGATGGGTTAGGGAAATCTTCAAAGTCCGTCGGCACGACATCAACTGTGGCCATACTAGCCAAGGATATCTTCAAAACGCTCGTTTCAAACCAAGTCGCCATTCGCCAGTCATCTGATCCAGCATATGCCAGTCCGTCGATGGCCTCCAGTTGTTGATCCCGGGTCATGTCAGTAAAATCAGTCAAGACAGGATACCAATACAGATCGTTGAGGGTATCGTAAACAACGCGATGAGCCCCAACCGTCTGATTGACCAATAAAGCCGATACATTGCTGCTGAAGCCGAAAATCAGCACAACACACAAGACCAAGAATAAAAAAGCCTTCTTCATAGACTCCTCCTTAATGATTCAATCTGTTATTCGTGATGCAGCAATGGTTGCCTGTCCACCCCATTAACCTCCTTTCTTCCCGGGGTGCCTGTGTTGTTAGGATTATAAAAACAGAAAACCGGGTGCCTGAATTTAGGCAACCCGGCTTTCTCCCTTAGGTCTGTGGCAATCGCCCCTGAGAGACCCGTAGCTTTCCGTCCTCATCTTACGGTGAGTTTGGCCTTATCTTTTTTAAAAGGTTTCCCCTCCCTATATGCAATAATTATGCAATTATACCCATTAATTTAATATGTATAAAATACAGTGAGATCAGATCTTACTTCACTGATTTAGTGTACTTATTGTGTAAATTATTCGCAGATATTGACCAAGAAGATAGGTAATATTTTACTCACAAGGCAATTTAATTCTTATTATATTTTTATTGCGAATTAAATTGATGAAAATGGGGCCTCTGCATAGAATATCGTTGTTGAAATCTTGAGCGGCGGCGTATCGAACGTGAGCTTTTTGAGGATGATAACGAGCCGCCCTATTGACAATACGCTCATAATTCGCATATTTGACGTCAGGTATGCGTAAAATACCTATCGGGTCGGTAAGTCCCTCGGGCAGACCCAAATAGCAGTACCCCAGGGTGGGCGTTCGACCAACAGCCTTCATCCATAAGAAAAATCAGACAAGCACAAGCCCCCAAACGGGCGGAGGTTCTGTTTTTTCTTGTGGCTGAGGGCTTTTTTTATTTGGTCGAAACGTAAACCACAGGAGGTACAGCGTATGAAATTTGTGGAGTGGGCGGCTAGGCGGCCGATGATTTTCCCCTATTCGCCAGAGCACCATGCTTTATCAGAAGAAGTAGACCACGTATGCGATGCGGGCAACTGGTATGAGGACGCCATGCCGCTTAACGTCTATGCGTCCCGTTCCAAACGTCTCCAGGGGCTTGTAAACAGGGTATTCGATGAAGTCAAAGGGCTCATCAAAGTATCCACGGTGAGCAAGACCAAGGACGCCATCAAAACCGTGCTCATCAATCTCTGGTTTGCCCGGTTCATGGGCAAGCCCGTCCGCTATTCCCGCGATAGGTCGGCTTACGCAAGCAATCGACGCTACGGGAAACTCTTCTTCAAATACGACCGGATGATTCCGGTCATCGACGCTCTGGCACACCTGGGATACATCCAGCAGAAGAAGGGGGTCTGGAATTCAGACAAGGAGATAGGCCGCCAGAGCCGCATGTGGGCCACCCCCAGGCTGTGGCAACACTTCTATACCCATCGCTTGAGAGAGCCCGATTTCTTCCACGTCAGACGGCCTGAAGAGCTGATTATTTTGCGGGATGCGACCAGGCAAAAGCACAAGGTCGGCTATCGCAATACACCGGAAATACTTCGTTATAAAAGGGCGTTGGAAGAATACAACGACTATATCGACAGACACGAGATTACCGTCAATCTGGACAGAACGGTAGAAATCGACCATCGGTTTCTGACAGAGACACTGTATCATAGTATAGTTAATAACAGTATTGAAGTATTATCAGTAGTTCTATCTGATACAGTAATACATCCAGTACGACCGTATATCCACCAATTCCTTCCCATACCGTACCGTAGTATACATTCATCTTGTACTCCGTACCATTCTCTCCTTCCCACCATGACTCAGAAGAAACTGCCGGAAGCCACGTCAATCGTGTATTTGCGTGAAGGCCGTTTTGTGGTGGATATGCTGGTGAATTACCTGGCAGACCTTTGCCGGCATGCGGCCAGTATCCCGGACTCAGACCCTGCCAGCGAATTCCTGGCGGAACGCTTTCCTATGCGGGAGATAGGGCTTGAACAATTGACGCTACGGCTGGCCTACGAATATCTCCACCGCGTTTACAATCGCAAATCCTTCAGCCTTGGCGGGAGAGCTTACGGAGCCCTGCACCAGAGCATCCCGAAACATCTGCGGCCCTGCATCCACATTGACGGGCAGCCGACCGTCGAACTGGATTATTCGGCCTATCACATCCTGATGCTCTACCACCTGGAAGGAATTGATTATCAAATCGACCCTTACGAGGTTTGCGAAGGGCCGGACATGAGAGCCACCTACAAGGCGGTCGGTCTTGTGGCTATCAATGCCAAAGATGAACGCTCCGCATATGGAGCCATTCGCAATGAATTGAAAGACAGGGGCATACCCTTGCCCGCCCGGGAAAAGCCTCTTGTGAGCCTCGTCAACACGTTCAGAGAGGCCCACGGACCCATTGCCAAGTATTTGTTTTCGGACATCGGACTCACCCTTCAGAACAAGGATAGCGACATCATGAACGCCATCTTATTGAGCCTGATGGACAGAGAGATACTCGGCCTATCGGTTTTTGACAGCGTCATAGTGCAAACCCGGCACCGCGACACCCTGTACGAAACAATGGTCAGGGAATACCGGGATGCCATGAAGGGGTTCAAACCACGGCTATGACACTTGATAATGAAAGGCGGCTCTACGGCGCAAGAACATAGTTCTTGCGTCCGCATCGGCCGCAGGCAGCATGAACTGCCATTTTGTTGGGTTTTTCTGGGTAAACAACCGAACGCAACGCACGAGCACCACCTCGTAAAACTGGCGGCCAACCTCACGGCCACAAGCTGTGGATCAGCAAACGCCACTGCATGTGAGGTGAAATCGAATGAAAGGGATTGAAAAACAGTTGGGAAAGGCGTTGCGAGCCAAGGATGTTGCCCTGTATCTCGGTCTGGATGTGAAAACCGTGAGGAAGCATTACCAGTCGTTAGGTGGAATACGCTTGGGTCGCCATTATCGGTTCTTTGAAAAGGAGGTGTGCTGTGCCGTACAAAAGAGGACAGAAGTGGATAGCCCAAGTGAAAAAAGAGGGCCAGAGGCTGGAGAAGGTGTTGTTGACCAAGAAGGAAGCAAAAAACTGGGAAGCCAGGATGAGGCGAAAGCCCGTCGAAGAATGGAACAGGAAGACCGTCACGGCCTGTTTGGGTGATTGGGCTCAGGCCTATCTGGATGTGGCCAGGGTCCGCTTCTCGGTAAAGACCTACAAAGAAAAGGTCTCGATGTTCAAACGGTTCTTCAAAGTCGTCAACCCTTCAATGGCTGTCTCGGCGTTGAAACCGGCCCATGTGCTGGATTACATCATCAAACAGAAGGAGGTGCGATCTGGATACGCTGCTAACAAAGACCGCAAGAACCTGGTAGCGGCCTGGAACTGGGGCATAAAATATATGAGCCCTACCCTACAAAGCCCAAACCCTTGCTTGGTGGAACGAATGCCAGAGGTTCGGCAGCCACGCTATGTTCCTCCAGAGGAGGATTTTTGGAAGATGTATGACGCGGCCAAGGGCCAGGACAAAGTGATGCTCTTGACCTTCCTGCACCTAGCTGCACGTCGCGGAGAGGTATTTCGTATGCAGTGGTCGGATATTGATTTCGGCAGCAATCGTATTCGACTATGGACACGCAAACGCAAGGATGGGGCCTATGAGTATGATTGGTTGCCCATGACCCAGGAACTGCGAAAGGCTCTACGCTCCTGGTGGCAGTACCGCCCCATCAAGGACCATACGCATGTATTTCTATGCTTGGACAAGACGGCCTTTACCCGTGAACATTACGGACAGCCTTTTAGGTATAGGCTCCAATTCATGCGAAAGCTTTGCGACAATGCAAAGGTGAAGCCTTTTGGGTTCCACGCTATTCGGCATCTGTCCGCGTCCATCCTGTTCAATCTGGGATACGACCTTGGCGTCATACAGACCATTTTGCGGCACCAAAGTCCCAGCACAACAGAACGGTATTTGAAGAGCATCGGAATGGAACGCGTCAGAGATGCGTTGGAAAGCCTATCATCGAAATCAAAGTCAGAGGTCGTAACGATTGGTCAAGCCGTCTAATAGTTAGCGGTATTGTTCAAATTGAGCCGGGGAAACAAAAAGCCGTCTGGGGAGCCGTCAACTCCCCAAGCGGCAAATGGTAGGTTTGAAAACCTATTGTAATCAGTGGTGATCCCAGGGGGAATCGAACCCCCGTTACCGGCGTGAGAGGCCGGCGTCCTAACCGCTAGACGATGGGACCACATTTGTATGGAAATGTGAGAGGCATTTAGCGGAAATCGTGAAAATTGTCAAATGCATTCATGATGCTTTTGGCACCCCGGTAGATTCAGCCGGTGTGTTCGGGCTTGCGCCCCTGACGGAATCCCACCAGCAAATAGACGACTGCCCCGATAAACGGCACAGACGCCACGAGGGCCCAGAGCGCCTTGCGTCCGGTGGTGCCGAAATCTTTCATCAACACGTCCACGATGGCCCAGATCGTAAACAGGAGAAACGGTATACACGCCACGATGAACGTAATGGCTGTCTTCAGCTCCATACCTATCCTTTCGACGGGTTCGTAAAAGGATCAATATCTGTGTTGCGCGGCACTCCTCATCATTGCGGCGTACGATAAGTACGCCTCATTCTTCAGAATTTGTGCGCCTTAATCTTGAACCTTTTACGAACCCGTCTTAATTTTTTTCCGAACAGTAATTGGTTTCTTAGCCGTTACTTAATCGGGCTGCAATATCGAGAATCGTGTTCGCGTAAGGTTTGCTGTAATTGTACTTCAGAATCACCTGATACTGCTGCTGGCGCGTCATGCCGGGCTTCCAGCCGTGGTGCTTCAGGTAGTTGCCCACGCTGGCGATGGCGTCGGTGTGATCGAAAAGATCGACCCGCTCATCTCCGTTGCCGTCCACCCCGAGCCGCAGGACATTGCTTGGCATAAACTGGCAATAGCCCATGGCGCCGGCATAGGATCCCTGGATCGTCACCGGGTCCATTTTCTCCGCTTCGACATAACGCAACAGGGCTTTAAGCTCGTTGTAAGCCCAGAGGGATTTTCGATCGGCCTTTTTTTCGAATGCCTTGCGCTTCAGGCGACGCTCCGTGGGGAGATCGCTCCAAAAAGCTTTCCGTACCGTCGTATCCTCCAGGGCTGCCATGGTCGAAAGAATATTGAAAACCGTCTGGTTGCCCACCAGGGTTCCCAGCTGGGTTTCCACGAGCATGATGGCCGTGATGATTTCCCGTGGGACATCATATTGCGCTTCGGCCGCTGCCAGGGCACCACTGTGGTCGATGACATACTGGCGCGCCATTGCAAGGCGCCGCTCCTCGAGGAACTGGCCATAGTTCAGGCGCGCTTCACTGTGTCTGAAAAAAAGGGCAACCCCCCGTGATTCAAAAACCACTTCCGGTTGACGGTAGAGCTCGCGTACCCGTTCGGCATCAAACCCGTCTGCGATCAATCGGGATTGCACGTGATCAAAGGGTTGCGAAACGGCCATAGCGCCAATGGCCTCCAACCCGACGGATAAGACGCCTACCAGCAGAAGCAGGAGCAACGCCAAATTTCGTCCGGTTTTTCCGCCCCTTATCGTCATGATGTCATCTCCTGGTTGGCTGATTCCTATCGGGTTTCCGTATACCGGTCGGCAGGCCGATACGGCCGGGGACCATCCGCCGGATAACGAACACCATAATCATACATCACCGCATTGGCGAGCCCGGACTTTCTATGAGGGAGAAGTTGCCTGAGGGTTCTCAGCCGCAATGGGTCGCGCCTGAAAGCAAGGATGATCGCTTATGTTTACCACATTCAGCATCCTTGATCCAGTCGATCGCTGCAATTGTCTGGCGGTTTCGGCCCGCCGCCGCGATTTATGGCGGGCGTCATGGATTGACGAGGCGTCTTGATGGCGACTTACCGGTCGTGCTATACGGTCTTCCGAGGCACAGCCACCGCCTGCCACCGCTATCTCCCGCTTCGGGAAGGACAAAGACGATCCCCCATGGCCACCTCCAAAAAACCGAAAACCATTTTTACCTGTCAATCCTGCGGGTATCAGGCCCTGCGCTGGATGGGCCGCTGCCCGGAATGCGAACAGTGGGACACCATGGTAGAATCCACCCGACCGGCGTCTGTTCCGGGTGCACCTCGCAGAGCTCTTTCGGCCGCCGCGGAACCGGTCCCCATCGACCAGGTGGATCTGGAGGCCGAACAACGCTGCCAGACGTTCGTCGGGGAGTTCGACCGGGTTTTGGGCGGCGGACTGGTGGAAGGCAGCCTGGTGCTGATCGGCGGCGATCCCGGCATCGGTAAATCCACCCTCATGCTGCAGGCCCTGCACGGCCTGGCCAACCACCACGGTAAGGTGCTCTATGTCTCCGGCGAAGAATCCATTCGGCAAATCCGACTGCGCAGTCAGCGCCTGGATACGGTGGCAACCAATATGCTGGTGGTCTCGGAAATTGACGTGGACGCCATTATCCAAATGGTGGAAACCCATCAGCCCTGCGTGGTGGTGGTGGATTCCATCCAGACCATGTTCAACAGTGAACTGACATCCGCCCCGGGCAGCGTCAGTCAGGTGCGTGAGGCCACGGTTCGTCTGATGATGATGGCCAAAAAATCCGGCATCCCCGTCCTGCTGGTGGGCCATGTCACCAAAGACGGCGCCATCGCCGGCCCGCGGCTTTTGGAACACATGGTGGACACCGTGCTGTACTTTGAAGGTGACCGCAATCATGTTTTTCGCGTGCTGCGGGCCGTCAAAAACCGGTTTGGCTCCACCAACGAAATCGGCGTGTTCGAAATGCGCGATCAGGGGCTGGTGGAAGTCGCCAATCCGTCGGCCGTCTTCCTGTCCGAGCGCCCGGCCGGCGCGCCCGGTTCGTCGGTGACGGCCAGTATGGAAGGCACGCGGCCGATTCTGCTGGAGCTGCAGGCCCTGGTGAGCGGCTCCACCTACGGCACCCCCCGCCGCACCATCCTGGGGATCGACGCCCACCGGGTGGCCCTGCTGGTGGCCGTTATGGAAAAGAAACTCGGCCTGCATCTGATCGGGCAGGACGTCTTCATGAATGTGGCCGGGGGCGTCAAAGTGGACGAACCGGCAGTAGACCTTGCCATTGTCGCCGCGATTGCCTCCAGTTTCCTGGACAAGGCCGTGCCCGAGGACATGCTCATTTTAGGCGAGGTGGGTCTCACCGGGGAAGTCCGCGCCGTGGGCCATGTGGATATCCGGGCGCTGGAAGCCGCCAAAATGGGCTTCAAGCGCTGTCTGGTACCGCACAGCAACACGCGCCGCATGGAAACCGTGCCCGGCATCCAAACCATCGGTGTGCGCACGGTGGAAGATGCCTTGGAGAATTTGTTCTAACCCCCGTGTATGCCATACGCGGAGGTACGGGTCGAATGGGTGTGCCGCCTTGACTTTCTATCGGCTTTAATTGTATAGGAGGTTGCTTTTTATCAAGTAAAGACAATCAATTAAAGCGCGTAAAGGCGGGTGAAACACCATAGGCATGACCCGAAAAGGTTCCAAACCGAATTCCCGCAACCGTTGGGAAGACCATTACACCCGTAAGGCGCGGAAAGATAATTTCCCGGCCCGGTCGGTCTATAAACTTCAGGAAATGCAAAAACGCTACCGGTTGATTCACCCGGGCAACCGGGTTCTCGATCTGGGCTGCGCTCCGGGATCCTGGCTTAAATACGCGGCGCAGATAACCGGTGCGCGTGGATTTGTTCTGGGTCTGGACCTGAAGCCGGTAAACCTGGAATTGCCGGAACACGCCCAGGCCATCGTTGCGGACATTTTCGATTTGAACGATGACGTCAATGAAATGCTGCAGCGGAGATTTCATTGCATCCTCAGCGACATGGCACCGGCCACCACCGGCCATCGGGACGTGGACGCCGCCCGGTCGGTGACCCTGTGTGAAAGCGCCCTGGACATGGCCCGGAAATTTCTGATAGACGGCGGCCGGTTGGTCTGTAAAATTTTTCAGGGACCCGATTCACCCGCGTTTATCGATAAGATCAAACACGATTTTACACGATGTCATATCTACAAACCCCAGAGCAGCCGCAAGGCCAGCCGTGAGATTTTCGTTATCGGCAAGGGGAAAAAACAGGAGGCATAAATGTCAGGGCACAGCAAATGGGCTAATATCAAACACCGCAAGGGTGCCGCAGACGCCCGGCGGGGTAAAGTATTCACGAAACTCATCAAGGAAATAACGGTTGCCGCGCGCACTGGCGGCGGCGACATCAACGCCAACCCGCGTCTCCGGGCAGCCATTACCGCCGCTAAAAACGAAAACATGCCCAAAGACAACATGGAGCGAGCCATTGCCAAGGGCACCGGGGATCTGGAGGGCGTCAATTACGAGGAGAACACCTATGAAGGTTACGGACCGGGCGGAGCCGCCGTGCTCCTAGAGTCCCTCACCGACAACAAGAACCGGGCCGTGTCTGAAATCCGGCATTGCTTCACCAAATGCGGCGGCAACCTTGGCGCCGGCGGTTGCGTGGCCTGGATGTTCGACAAAAAAGGCTATCTCGTGATGGAGCGCTCCGCCGTGGATGAAGAAACGCTGATGGAAACCGCCCTGGAGGCCGGCGCCGAGGACGTGCGCGAGGACGGCAGCAACTTCGAAGTCATCACCCCCCCGGAAGATTTCGAGGCGGTCAAGGAAGCCATCGATGCGGCCGGCATCCCCTGTATCGACGCTGAGGTCACCATGCTGCCCCAGAACACCACCAGCCTGGAAGGCAAACAGGCCGAACAAATGATCCGCCTCATGGACATGCTGGATAACTGCGATGACGTCCAGAAAGTCTACACCAATGCCGATATTCCCGACGACATGGTGGGCGCCTGAGGCTTTTCCCAGCCATACGACACGATCCATTCCAAAAAAACGCGGTGCCGCCATACAGACGGCCACCGCGTTTTATCTTTTTACACCATCACTAAAAAAATCAGATCGTGTTTTTCTCAAATGGACAAATCCACCATCCGCTGGACGGCCTTCAGCGCCGGCACCCGAATGTCTTCCGGCACTTTGACCTCGCCGGCCATGTTTTCCAGACAGGCCAAAATATCCGCCAGTGAGATTTTCTTCATGTCGTCGCAACGCATGCGGGGCGACACCATGTGAAAGGTCTTGTCCGGACAGGCTTTTTCCAGGGGGTAGCGCATGCCCACTTCGGTGCCCACGATGAAGTCTGTTGCGGCAGACTTCTGTGCATAGCGGATCATCCCGGAGGTGCTGACGGCGACATCCGCCAGGGCCACCACCTCCGGCGGGCATTCGGGGTGCGCCATGAAAATCGCTTCGGGATGGCGGGCTTTGGCGGCATCGACGTCGCCCACCGTCAGCAGATTGTGAAAAGGGCAGTACCCTTCCCAGGTATGAATTTTTTTGCGGCTGCGGGCGGCCGTGTTCAAGGCCAGGTTGCGATCCGGCACCATCAATACCTCGTCGCCATCCAGGCTTTCCACCACCTCGAAAGCGTTGGCCGAGGTACAGCAGATCGTGGAAAGCGCTTTGACCTCGGCCGTCGAATTGACGTACGTCACCACCGGCATGGGCGGCAGAACGGCCAGCTTCTTTTTGAGGGCTTCGGGGGTCACCATATCGGCCATGGGGCAGCCGGCATCCCGGCGGGGCAAAAGCACGGTCTTGGCCGGTGACAATATGGAGGCCGTTTCGGCCATGAAATGCACGCCGCAGAAGACGATGATCTCGGCGTCCGTCTGGGAGGCCTTGATACTCAGCTCCAGGGAATCACCGCACACGTCGGCCACATCCTGGATTTCCGGGGGCTGGTAATTATGCGCCAGTAGGATCGCCCGGCGTTCCTGCAACAATGATCGAATCTGATCTTGCATGGCAACCTTTCTCCTATGCCTTGGTCGTCACTGAAATAGAAGCAGCCCAAAAAATATTTAGCATATAGGCGGCTTTGTAAAAAGTTCAAGATCAAGGCGTGCAAATTCCGAGGAGGGAGGCGTACTTTTGTACGCCGCACGGACGAGGAATGCCGCACAACACCGATATTGGGCTTTTTACAAAGCCGCCCTTTAAAACTGCAGCACGTCGGTACCTTCCGGGATCTCGAATTCAAACAGGGCGTCCGGAAACGTCTGTTGAAATACGATGTCATGAAAGACGATGCGGGTCGTATCGTCGTATTGATTGGTGGTGACCACCTCAACCACATCGTTCGTCGCCCGGGAAATGGTCAGGGTGATAAAGGCAATATCGAAAGCCCCATCCCGGGGCGTCAGTTTGAGCCGGGCGCGTTCATCACTGCCATTCGGATCGAGATCGATCTGAAACTGTTTGCGCAGCAAACGAACATCCGACAGGAAACTGGCGCCCTGGCTGCCGCCCAATACCTCATCCGTCAACCCCACAGTAACCTGGTTTTCTTGGGGCTGATACATCCATAGTGTGACACCGTTGGTGATAAACAGCATGGGATCGGGCTGTTCATACTCCCAGCGCATTTTGCCCGGGTATTTCACCTTCAGGCGACCGGAAGCCGTATCCGTGACCTGCATGGCCTTGAGCGTTGACTCGATGTCGAAACGGGCCGCAAAGGCGGAGCTGGCGTAGCGCGCTTCCACGCCGGACAGGATTTCATCCACCAGGGGATCGAGAGGGGTCTCCTCGTCAGCCCGGGCAACAGCAACCGTGATCAGTGCGACGAATAGAGCGATCACGCTCCATTGCCGCCCTGCCGTACCAAGCCATGACTGTATCCTCATCCTACCCATCCCTTCTATCCGTATCATCATGCACAGGTGGTTTCTTAAGGGAAACCGCCCACGTTGTAAACACCCTGGTGGATTCTTGCCGCTCCCTCAAAAGCGCAACAGGGCGATCAGACAGCCGCCGTTAGGACAGCCGATCCACCAATTCCGCCGGATCCGGAGCTTCGGTATAATTCCCCAGGTCCACCGAACGGAGCGAACCGTCCAGCCATTCCGTGCGGCCGAAAACCGCCATGGCAATGCGGTCGATCAGTGCCAGCGAGCGTTCCGCCGCATGGACATCGAAATAAGAGGGCCGCACCCCTGCCATGATACGGGTTTCCATGTTCGTACGGGCGGCCCATTCCGTCGTCTGCCGGTTTTTCAAAAGATGCCGAAAAAGAAATTTTTTGCGATCCATCAGGGCCTGGTAAAAATGGGTGGCCCCTTCATGTTCTCTCAGAAAGACGAGCATAAAGTCCAACTTGTCGACAAACCCCTTGTCGTCGAAAGGCAAACGCTCGAAAAAATCACACAAAAATAAAACCTGAGCCGGTGTTTGCCGCAAGCCGGCGTTGCGCAGGCGGACCCGAAGCCGAAGACGGCCATCCTCGCGGTCATGGGTTGGCGAAAGGGGGTGAGTATCCAGATGGATCATCAGCTCACTTAGCGCCGCCGCCGGCTGCCAGGCAAGATTCAACCGGGCCAGGAATGCGTCCACTAAAAACGCCGGCATCACGGTCGGGAAGATGTCCGTCACCCCCGGAAGGCGCAACCCGGTCGCGACGGGCGCCGCCTTGAGCCGCGCCGCAAGAAGGCTGACGTCCTCTTCCGTCAGGCCATGACTTTCTATGACCGGTTCGATGGCAAGCTGCAGTGCCTGATCCGGAAAGAACACCAGATCCAGAAGGGAGTCCCGTTCGGCACTGGATTCGTCCAACACCAACTCCCGCAAGGTGGCCGCCGAAGCGTCGCCGAAGGTGGCCGTCATGAAATTACGAACGTCTCCCGTCAGCGTAATGCCGTCTGCCATGTAACGGCGAAGGACTGTTTCCAAATCGTCGGGGATTGCTGGCGGGGCGGAAGGCGTCAACGAGGCTCCATTCGTCTCAGATATAAGGCGCCATCAGCATCATCAACTCATGCTTGGTCTGGACACCGGGCAGGCTCTGCTTCAACTGGCCGTTATCGAAAACAAAAAGAAACGGCACGCTCAGAATATTGAAGCGTGATGCCAGCTGACGGTTGGCGTCCACATTGAGCTTGCCGGCCCGAACACGGCCATGGGACTCCCGGGCGAAACTGTCGAAGGCCGGCGCCACCTGCGTGCAGGTGCCGCACCAGGGCGCCCAGGCGAAAATGAGGGCCGGGATGGGGGATTTCAGGATCGTGGCCTCAAAATTGGCGTCCGTCACCAAATGCGGTTGCGCAATGAGAACCTCGGCGGTGGGAATCGAACCGCCGCACTTACCGCAGCGCGCCACCGCACCGAGCTTATCGGCCGGGATACGGTTGCGTGTCCGGCAGTCCGGACAACGGATGAGATAGGCATTGGTCGTTGTTGTCATGTCGCGTGACATCTCCGGTTTTGCATTGATTGAATCGTAGCCTTTGCCAGGCAGGCCCCACATACGGCGGGGGCCTGAAATACACCCGGCAACGGTCCTAAAGATAATCGTCTTCGTCCGTCAATCAAGCAAACGAAAAGCCGCCTTGCACGGTCTGCCGCAAAACCATCCCCGTGCAGCACTCGGACTGAAAAGAAGGCAAAAAATCCTGATCGGTAGGGCCGGCGTCCGTGTTCAATAGATCGACGCACGGGTCCGGGCGTCAAAAATGTGCAGGTGTTCGAGGTTCATGGCCAACCGGACCTTTTTACCGGCGGAAACCAGTTTACGGCCCTCGCTTTTAGCGATCATTTTGGTGCCGGACAAGTCCATGTGCAGATTGGTTTCGCTGCCCAAGGGCTCCACCACCTCCACCAGGCCGTCGGTCTTCCATTCCTCCGGCAGGTGGGTATCCCCGTTGTCGATGGTGAGGTCTTCGGTCCGCAACCCCATGACCACGTCCATGCCGGCTTGCAGTTTGGCGCCCTCCCGGGCAGGGACCGGAACCCGCAGCCCGCCTTCAAAGGCCAGCACCAGCCCGGCGGCGGCAGTGTCCAGATGCGCCGGCACAAGGTTCATGGGCGGACTGCCGATAAAACCGGCCACAAAGGTATTGACCGGGTTCTCGAAAATGTCCAGGGGCGCGCCTACCTGTTCGATGTACCCGTCCCGCATCACCACGATCCGATCGGCCAGGGTCATGGCCTCCACCTGGTCGTGGGTAACGTAGATAATCGTATTCTGGACCTTCTGATGCAGCAGTTTGATTTCGATGCGCATCTGGGTGCGCAATTTGGCATCCAGGTTGGAAAGCGGTTCATCGAACAAAAACACCTTGGGATTGCGGACAATGGCCCGTCCCATGGCAACCCGCTGCCGCTGCCCGCCCGATAGCTCGTGAGGTTTGCGTTTCAAAAATTCGGTCAGCCCCAACGTGGCGGCGGCGCGCTGCACCCGCTCCTCGATTTCGGCTTTGGGGGTTTTGCGCAGCTTGAGCCCGAAGGCCATGTTGTTATAGACGTTCATGTGCGGATAAAGGGCGTAGTTCTGAAACACCATGGCCACGCCGCGGTCTTTGGGAGCCACGTCGTTGATCCGCTGATCGTCGATATAGATTTCCCCGTCGCTGATCTCTTCCAGGCCGGCCACCATTCGCAGGGTAGTGGATTTGCCACAGCCCGAAGGCCCCACCAGCACAACGAATTCGACGTCGTTGATCTCCAGATCGATACCGTGCACCACTTCCACCTTACCGAACCGCTTGACCACCTTTTTCAGATCGACACGTGCCATCGTAACATTCCTGTCCCGGGATCAAGAACCCCATCTATGGGCCCTTTATCCCTGCATTTTCAAGTCTTTTGCGCCCTGCTATCCTTGACTTTAACCTGAACAATTTATTTAAAATATGCGCATACAACCGATGCTTTCCAGTTTCTACGGCAACGGCCCCAATTAATCCTTGACTCCATTAACACATCCCCGATATGCCTGTAAATTGCTATGGGCATATAATCATTTCAATGATAAAAAACGGGACCCGAACGGCGGGTTCTCAGCGTCAATAGCAATCCAGGGAGAGGAGAAATGGCTATGAAATCACGCAATCTTATCTTGTTCATTGTTCTGGCTATGGTGGTCGTTTTCACGGCCGGCGAAGTGCTAGCCGAGCGCATTGAAATCACCTGGTGGCACGCCATGCGCAGCGCGCGCGGCGAGGTCGTCAATACCATGATCAAAGCATTCAACGACTCGCAGGATAAATACACGGTCATCGGCACCAACAAGGGCAACTACGATGAAACCGTCAACGCCGGTGTGGCCGCCATCCGGGCCGGTAAACAACCCCATATTCTGCAAAGCTTCGAGGTGGGCACTCAGACCATGATGCTCTCCGGCGCGGTTTATCCGGTCTATGAACTCATGGCCGATGCCGGTTACAACGTAAACTGGAAAGACTACCTGCAGCCCGTACTGTCCTACTACATGGATGCAGATGGCAACCTTGTCTCCATGCCGTTCAACTCTTCCACACCGGTCATGTACTACAACGTGGACCTGTTCAAGAAGGCCGGCCTGGCACCCCTTGACAAATCCAAGCCGGTCACCTGGGACGAACTGGGCCAGATGCTGGAAAAAATCGTCCAATCCGGCACTCCCGGGGGGATGGTCACGGCCTGGCAGTCCTGGACCCAGATCGAGAACTACTCCGCCATCCACAACATCCCGTTCGCTTCCAAGGCCAATGGCTATGAAGGCCTGGACTGTGAGCTGCTGATCAACAACGATAAAGTCGTCAATCATATTGCACGCTTGAAATCCTGGATGAAAGACGGCCGTTTCTTTTACGGCGGCCAGAAATACCAGGGCCCTAAGGCTGAGTTCATTGCCCAGAACGCCGCTGTTTATATCGATTCCATCAGTGGCATTGCCAAACTGCAGAAAGCGGTCAAGGATTTCACCTGGGATGTGGCACCGCTGCCCGTGGAATCCTGGATGAAGGAGCCCCAGAACAGCATCATCGGCGGGGCTTCCAACTGGGTACTCAAGGGCCACAGCAAAGAGGAATATGCCGGTGTAGCGGCCTTCCTGGAATTCCTGGCCAACAACGACATGCAGATTTACTGGCACAAGGAAACCGGTTACTTCCCGATCACCCTGACAGCCTACAAGGCGCTCAAAGAGCAAGGGTACTATAAAGAATTCCCCTATCAGGAAGTCGGCATCAAGCAAATGACCCGTAGGGACCCCACCCCGATCTCGCGCGGGTTGCGCCTGGGCTATTTCATCCAGATCCGCAACGTTATCAATGAGGAACTCGAGCTGGTCTGGAACGACACCAAGAGCCCTCAGGAAGCCCTCGACAGCGCTGTCAAACGCAGCAACGAATTACTGCGGACTTTTGAAAAGACTTATCAATAAAGCATCGATCGTATAATGCCATAAATACAGCGGCGCTTCCGGATTCGACAAATCCGAAGCGCCGCTACAACGCCGAGCAATCATGATAAAGCGTTCGATATTCTCCAATCGCTTTTTGCCCTATATCCTGATCCTGCCTCAGATATTGGTAACGGCCACTTTCTTCTACTGGCCGGCACTTCAGGGGTTGATGCAGTCCATGATGCTGAGCGACCCTTTCGGACTCCACAACCGCTTCGTGTGGTTTGATAATTTTATCCAATTGTTCCGGGATCCACTTTACCTGCAATCTGTTGTCACGACCCTGATCTTCAGTGCTTCGACGGCTTTTGTCTCCATTTCCACCGGGCTATTTCTTGCCACCTTGGCCAATCGTGCCCTGAAGGCTAAAGCGGTCATCCGGACCTTCTTAATCTGGCCCTATGCCGTTGCCCCTGCCATTTCAGGCGTTTTATGGCTTTTTCTGCTGCACCCATCTTATGGCGTCGTGTCTTTGGCCATCAAACGATGGTTCGGCACCGACTGGAACCCGGTTTTAAACGGCACCGACGCTCTGCTCATGGTGATCATGGCCAGTGCCTGGAAGCAAATCAGCTACAATTTCGTTTTCTTTATGGCGGGTCTGCAGGCCATTCCCCATTCCCTGATCGAGGCAGCGGCCATGGACGGCGCCAGCCCTTTTCGACGCTTCTGGGCCATCATCATTCCCATGCTGTCCCCGACCCTTTTCTTTGTCACGGTGATGAATATCATTTTTGCTTTTTTCGAAACTTTCGGCGTTATCCACACCGTCACCCAGGGCGGCCCGGGCGGCGCCACGAATATCCTGGTCTACAAGGTTTATCAGGACGGTTTCATCGGCCTGAATCTCGGCTCTTCGGCGGCACAATCCATTGTCCTGATGAGCCTGATCATCTTTATCACGGTCATGCAGTTCAAATATGTCGAACGCCGCGTGCAATATACAGGTTAATCACTGATGGTCGAGCGAACACCCATTCTGGATATGCTGACATACGTCTTTCTGATGGTGGGAATTGTCATCGTAGGCTTCCCCATCATCTACGCCTTGATTGCCGCCACCCATACCATCGAAACGGTTTCGATGGTGCCCATGCCGCTGATGCCCAGCGACCAGTTCTGGGTCAACATGCAGGCAGCCTGGAACAAAGGCGACCTGGGAACCCAGCTGATGAATTCCTTCATTATGGCTAGCGGCATTACCTTTGGAAAAATCTGTGTCTCCCTGCTGGGGGCCTTTTCGATCGTCTATTTCGACTACCGGCTGCGAACCGTGGCCTTCGTGACGGTTTTCTGCACGCTGATGCTGCCGGTGGAAGTCCGGATCCTGCCTACTTATGAAATGGCAGCCAACCTGTTCGGGCCCCTGCAAATGGTTTGGGATTTTTTGCGTCTCGACGGAATTGTTGCCTGGTTTATAGGGCATGACATACAGGTCAAACTCGATCTAAGCCTGCTGGACAGCTACACGGGCCTGATCCTGCCCCTGGTGGCCTCCGCCACCTGTACCTTTCTTTTTCGGCAGTTTTTTCTGACCATCCCGGAAGAGCTTTGCGAAGCCGCCAAGATTGACGGCGCCTCGGCCATGACCTTCTTCCGTAAAATCATCCTGCCCCTGTCCAAAACCAATATCGCCGCGCTGGTGGTCATCGAGTTTGTCTACGGCTGGAACCAGTACCTCTGGCCCCTGCTGATCACCACCAACCCCAAGATGACGACGGCTGTCATCGGGCTGCAAAACCTGATACCGCAAGCCGACGACTTGCCCTTTTGGAACGAAGCCATGGCCGCAGCCCTGATCGTCATGCTGCCGCCGATCCTGGTAGTCCTGCTCATGCAGCGCTGGTTTGTGAAGGGGTTGGTGGAAAGGGAAAAATAGCAGTTCGGGCCGAACCGTTCAGAATTGGACCGCCACCCAGCGGTTTAAATCAGCGATCCAGAAGAATCCCCACCATTTCGGCAAACCCGAATCCGCCCTCCCCTTCCGTAACCCAGGTCGGCGGGTGTTCCATCTGGCCTGCAAAATCCCGCACATTGGCCACCCCCACGGCATGTGGAAAATAGGCGAACATGGGTTCGTCGTTGGGTGAATCGCCGGCGAAGACGACCTTGTTGCGAACCGCCTCCAGATCACAGGCGAACTGTTCCCGAAAAAATATCCGGGTCATGGCAAGCTTGTCGTAGTCGCCGAACCAGCCGTTGACATGGATCGAACTGATCTTGGCCCGGGCGCCGGCCTGTTTGAAATGTTGAACAATTTTTTCCACGTCGACCATGGGTAAGGCCGGCACGTCTTCGCAGAAATCGATGGCCAGATCCGCCTCCCGGTAGGGTTGATCAGCCGATACCCGGCACCCGGGAACGGCCTCCAGGATGTCTTTCTCTATGCGATCAAGAAGGGTGCGGTCTTCGCGGCGCTCGTCATCCGTTTTCCAATAACGCCTCACCATGCGGCGCTGGGTGGCATCGTAGCGGAAATAGAAGGCGCCGTTCTCGCCCACCAGGCCGGCAATCGGCCACATACGGGCCATGTGGTCGCACCACCCGGCCGGGCGGCCTGTGATCGGGATGACCTGAATTCCGGCCTGGTCCAGGCGTTCCAGGGCGGCGTAGGCCACTGCCGGCAACCGTCCATTAATTGTCAAGGTGTCGTCAATATCGCATAACACATACTGTATCACCGCCCGTTGCGATAAAGGGAAATCTTGAATCGGCTGCATGGCGCGCCATCCTTTTTTGCAACATGATTGACCATAGATAAACAGTTCTATTTTTTAACAAAACGATATTACCATGAAGCGCATGAAGTTCATGAAGGAAAAACCTTAGTGAATCAATTTGTCACGGACAAATTGATTTCTTCATGCTCTTCATGTCCTTCATGGTGAAAAAGGTTTCTGCTGCTAACGTTGCGAATAAACCCCTCCGGTCCTTAAAGCGGGCAAGGCACCATTGTCAAGCCGGGATCTTCGCCGGCGAAATGACGGCAACATATATTCCGCCGCTTGGCAGAAATTGTCGATAACAAGGCCAGATTTCCCGTCGAAATCGGCCCGACCCGGTTGACCGTCGCCGGTGCTCTCTGCTATGCACATCGCTGCCCAGCAAATGACGGTTTGGTAAAACGCCCGATATCGGCGTTACGCGTATCCCTCGTTACTGCGGCGTACGATAAGTACGCTGCCTTCGGCACCCGCGATAGCGGTATTCCTCGGGATTCGCAAGCCTTGATCTCGACCGTTTTACCAAACCGTCTGCAATGTGCTTTAGCAAGATACTATAATGGCCATATGCGGAAACCCCTGAAACGCACAGAAAGCCAACACCATGATCATCACTGAAATCCTGGCCCGCAACGCCCGCATGTACGGCAACGAAACCGCGTTGATCGAACGCGCGCCGGCCGAAAAGAAGCGCACCGAAATCACGTGGTCTTCTTTCGATGACCAGGCCAATCGGGTAGCGCAAGCGCTGCTGGCCCGGGGCATTAAAAAAGACCACCGGGTGGTACACCTGATGATGAACTGTATCGAGTGGCTGCCGATCTATTTCGGCATCTTGCGCACGGGCGCCTGGGCCGTTCCGCTCAATTTTCGCTTCGTGGCCAAGACGATTCGGCGCTGCACGGAAACCGCCGAAGCCCGGGCCATGATTTTCGGGGAAGAATTTATCGACCGGATCAACACCATCAAGTCCGAGTTGGATGGCATGGTCCGCTTATATATTTTCGTTGGCCCCCTTGAGAAGACGCCCGACTACGCCGAGCATTACGAGGCATTCCTGGCCTCGGCCGAACCCATTCCGCCCGATATCCCGCTGAACCTGGAAGATGAAGCCGCGCTCTACTTCACCTCCGGCACCACCGGCACCCCCAAGGCCACCCTGCTGACCCATCGCAACCTGGAGTTTGCCTGCTACGTGGAAAACCGCCACCACCAGCAGACCCACGACGACAATTTTCTGTGCATCCCGCCCCTCTACCACACCGGGGCCAAGATGCACTGGTTCGGCAACTTTATCGTGGGTGCCAAAGCTGTCATCCTGAAAGGCATCGAACCGCGCTGGATCCTGGAGGCCGTCTCCGAGGAGCAGGTGACCATTGTCTGGCTGCTGGTGCCATGGGCCCTGGATGTTTTGTTCGCCATTGAAAGCGGGGAACTGAAACTCAAAAATTTCAACCTGGATCAATGGCGCCTGATGCACATCGGTGCCCAGCCCGTGCCGCCCAGCCTGGTGCGCGAATGGCAGAAATGCTTCCCCCAACACCAGTACGACACCAACTATGGCCTGACCGAATCCACCGGCCCGGGCTGTGTGCATCTGGGCATGGAAAACAGCCACAAAGTCGGCGCCATCGGGCGGCCCGGTTTCGACTGGGAGTACCGCATCGTCGACGAAACGCTATCACCCGTCGCCCCGGGGACACCTGGCGAACTCATCATCAAAGGCCCGGGGGTCATGCGCGAATACTACAAAAACCCGGAAGCCACGCGGGAGACCTTAAAAGACGGCTGGCTGATGACCGGCGATATCGCGCGCGAAGACGAAGACGGCTTTATCTGGCTGGTGGATCGTAAAAAGGATGTCATCATCACCGGCGGGGAAAATATCTATCCGGTCGAGATCGAAGACTTTCTGCAGGAACACCCCAAGGTCCAGGACGTGGCCGTGATTGGCCTGCCCAGCCTGCGATTGGGAGAAATCGCCACGGCCATCGTCAAAACCAAGCCCGGCCAGACGTTGGACGCCAAAGAGATCGACGCCTTCTGTGAGGCCCTGCCGCGCTATAAACGCCCGCGCCGGGTCATTTTCGGGGACGTTCCGCGCAATCCTACCGGCAAGATTGAAAAACCCCAGCTGCGCAAACAATATGCGGGCATTGCGGAAAGTTTTAAAATTTAATCCGCCAGAGGCGGACGAGGGGTTATGTCCCCCGTCGCTTGGGGTGTTACATTGCCTTTATAACTACCCCGCTGCTCTGCGGCGGGGTAGTTCATTCGCCCGGGGGAACCGCATTGGCCCGCACCACCACCGACATTGACCGACCCGCCACCCACGATCCGGCACCACTGGCCCGGATCGGCATCATGGCCGACAGTCATGGCGAGGCCGACAGCATTGGGGCCGCCGCCACCTTTTTCCATCGTTGCGGCTGTGCCGTAAGCGTCCACCTGGGGGATATCTGCGATACGAACTGCCCCGAAACCGTCTCGGCCTGCCTGGAGCGATTGACCGCCCATCACATTCTGGCGATCCGCGGCAACAATGACCACACCCTACTGCTCAACCGATCGGCGCAGATTAGCCCAGAAGCGCTGGAGATCATCCGGAAAATGCCCTTGACCCGGCAAATCGGATCGGCCCTGTTGGCCCATTCGCTGCCGTTTGCATCCCGCATGGGCCCGCGCTGCATGGTGGATGCCATGGACCCGGGCCACTTACAGCACTTTTTCCGGTCCTACCCGGGCCGACAGCTTTTCAGGGGGCACAGCCATCAACCGGAAATCGTTCGTGCCGGGCCGGCGTCTCTACAGCGGGAAACACTCCACCCGGGCCGACGTCACCCCCTGACCCGGCACCAAACCGCCGTGGTGACCTGCGGCGCCCTGGCAGACGGGCTTTGCCTGCTCTGGGACCAAGCGGAAGAAACCATCGAACTTGTTTCCCTGGCGTCATGATCAGACACCCCGAAACCGGGATGTCAGGACACCGTATGGGGATCGATCTTGTCCAGAACTTGGCCGTCCGCATCGGTTTGAAACAACAAAAAACCGTGATGGGCAGCATCTTCGGCCAAGTCTTTAATGTGAACGGCCTGAACTTCATAGCGGCTGCCCTTGGCGCGCCTAATCAGGCTCAACCCCTGCTGGGCTTCTTCTTTATCCTTAAAAAACGGAATAAACATGATGTCCAGATCGGCACTGTGCTGGCCCACAAACTGTTCAACACCATCCACGGTCTGCACGACAACCCAGACCATGGGGTTTTCTTCAAACGACAGGCTCATTGATATCGCTCCTTGCTCAACGGGGATGAATTCCTTTTATAGTGAATGAAAGGCGTTATGATAAGTCTTCCACACATTGTCCGATTGGGTATGACCCATTTCGATGCCCGCGTCCTTCCCACCCCGGGACATACGGCGGGCTCCCTGACGGTCGTTACCGCTTCCGGCCAGGCCTTTGTCGGCGATCTGGCCGTAAACTACCTGCCGGGAGGCCGCGGACCATTCTGGCCCCCCTTCGGGGAAAGCCGCCGACCGATCCGGGACAGCTGGCAAACCCTCCGCAACCAAGGCGTCACCACCATCTACCCCGCCCACGGGCGCCCTTTCAAGTTCGAAAAGCTCCCTCTTTAAACATTCGGGCAACAACCAATGGCCCAAACCGAGAAGCCACCGAGCGGGAACTGCTAACGATGCACCTCTTAGATGGTTTAAAACCTTTTTGGGTTTTGGTCCTATTCCCTTTGTCCCGCGCCGAGCATCGGCGATGCGGACGGGAACAAGCGCGCGGACTGTCTGAACCCGCCGACGGCGGGTGAGTAACCGCGTGCTCCGGCCGAAACCGAGCAATTCAGCGGCGTCTCATGCCGCCATGCTGCGTTGTCCCGCGCTGCGGGAGTTCTCATCTGCTTATACGTGTTTCGGTGAGTCCCAAGCTTGCTCGGGTGCTCACAATCTGACGATTGCTGCGCGCCTCGCTGCGTTTGACGCCTTGCCTGACAGCATGATCCTTGCTGCCTCGCCCGGTTTGGTGACGCGCAGGATGAAGCGGGACAAGGGCGGTTTCTTTTGGTTACTTTTCTTTTTCCGTGAAAGAAAAGTAACAAACGAACAATAACCTTTTGCAGCTTTCCAATTGAGGGGAGGGCTCAAAACAACACTAAATCCCTTCACCGCAGTATTTACAAAACTTGGCATCCTTGTCATGCCCTTCCCTGCCGCACGCCGGGCAAGCCTGGGTGGAGACCCCCCGGTGCACGGCATGGGACAGTTCGACGGTGACGATGCCGGTGGGGACGGCAATGATCCCATAGCCGATGATCATGATGATGGCGGCCAGGGCTTGCCCGAAATCCGTCTGGGGCGAGATATCTCCATACCCCACCGTCGTCATGGTGACGATGGCCCAGTAGACGCTGCGCGGAATGCTCGTAAATCCGTTGGCCGCCCCTTCGACCACGTACATCAGGGCACCGAAAATGATCACCAGGGTCATGACCGTGCACAGAAACACCGCTATTTTACGGGAGGACGCCCGCAGCGCACCGATAAGCAGCCGTGCCTCACTGAGAAACTGAACCAGCTTGAACACCCGAAAAATGCGCAACAGCCGCAGCACCCGGATGATAATAAAATACTGCCCGCCCGGCAGCATGACACTGAGGTAGGTGGGCAGGATCGCCAGGAGATCCACCACCCCGAAAAAACTGCGGGCATAGAGCAGCGGCCGCTGCACGCAAAACAGGCGCAGCAGGTATTCCACCGTAAAGAGGAGCGTAAAAACCCATTCCCCGATATACAGCCATTGTCCGTAGACCGCCTGAATCGTCGCCACACTGTCCAGCATGGCCAACACCACGCTGACGACAATGCTGAAGATCAGCACGACATCGAACCATTTCCCCATGGCCGTGTCGGCTTCAAAGATGATTTCGTGCAACTGATGGCGAAAGGTATTCACGCGACCTCGACGTCAGGGGGTATTCTGTGAATTATCAGGCGGATTGCCAGCGTCCTGGTCATTTTCAGCACGGTCAAATCGACCGTATCGCAGAAAGTGGATCGTCTGGGCGATGACCATGTCATCGTTCATGATAAAAGTATGGCCGGCGGGAACCACCAGGAAATCGGCCATCTCCTTCAAACGGGCACGGGTTACGGCTACCTTTCCATCATCCGGACCGGGAATCAAATAGGAAAACAACGGGTTCCAACTGGTGCGGCCGGCAATAATCCCGATAGGCGCATCCACCGGTGCCAGCCGATTCGGCACGCTGTCGGCTTGCGTGCCCAAATGCTGACCGGCCGGACCGGTGATCCAGTGGTAGATCCGATAGGATTTCAAGTAATCAGCGATTTCGCTGCCCTGGTTGGGCGGACTGAGCATGACGATGCGGCTGCCCACGGGCAACGCGTGCGTCTGCAGATATTGCCGGATCAATATGCCGCCCAAAGAATGGGAAACCAGGTGCAGCACCCGGCAATGATCCTGATAGCAGCGCTCGACGGCCGGTGCCAGGTGGTCCCGGGTGAGCACCTCGATCGTGGCATCGGTCGATGGATAGGCCAAACGCGTGACCCGGAAACCATCCCTCTCAAGTTGCCGGGCCATGGCTGCCATGGACATGGATGTCCGCCCCAACCCGTGCAGCAATAGGACGCAGGGGCTATGGTACCCAGGCGCGGCTTCCGGAGCGCCGCTGCCAGCGGTGCCCGCCAGACATCCGCCACAGGCCAGCACCAGGATCAGGCTCAGAATGATATACCGCCGCATGGCGACCTCCCGTTATTCGGGTGGCACGCGAGGGGGCCCCGCCAACCCATAGAACCGAAAGAGCAGAATGGTGAGGAACAGCATGAGCACGACGGACAGAACCGTGTTCAAGGCCACCGGAAAGAGCAGCGGCATATGCAATACGGCCGTCAACCACTCGATCACCAGCTGCAGGGATAGAAACACTCCGAACAGCACGGCCGTGCAGGAAATGATCGGCAGGGTGTAAGGTCGTGTCATCGCGAAACTGTTTTTCAAGGCGTCGCGGGGATGGTCGCCGTCAATGACGACTCGGAACTCCGCCAGGGCCAGCCGCGCATAGGCAATCAGCCCCGGCACAATCAGCGCCATGAACCCCACCAGGGTCAGCGCCAGGCTCACCAGATTGACCAGCAGAAGTTTGTCCCACAAACGAACGCCCGTAATGAATCCTTCCCGTATCGTCCAGGTCTGACCGGCCTCGATACGCGTCAACTGGTAGATCAGGGCACCAGTATATATTGGCTGGTAAAAAAAATTGAATATGAAGGATAGCGCCGGAAAGCCGCTGCCGTCCGTATCCGTGCCGCCGCTTTCCGGCACCAGCAGCGATACGAGCACCACCGGCAGATACAGGATGATGAAAAAGCGCGACATTTCCCACCCGTAAACACGAAAAAAGGCAATGCTCTCCCGGAGGCGCAGGAGCGATGAAGGGGCATTGGTCGGTTTGTGAGTCATCTTAGAACCGTCGCTGTTATGATATTGGAAAGGGAGCACACGGCTGCCGTATCTTTGGCTAAACCCGGAGCTGCATGAATGGTCACCGACGACGGATCCCATCCGGCCTGCGCAAATCAGCGCATCCTTTTTCCCACCATGGTGGTGTTCGGATCTGGCGGCGCCTTTGTCCCGTGTCGTCAGTGACGATGCCCTTTTCAGCACGGCCTTTGGGGATCTGCCGAAGCTAAACCGAATCTCGTGTAAACCGGTGCCGCCCGTGAATAACGCGGGCAACTTTTTCACACCTGGTCTGTGAATGCAAGCCTTTTGCCCCGTACAAAATCAATCACCTTTAGGATCATTGCGGCGTTGACAATCGCTTTGAGATAATTTAAACAAAATTATTATTTTGAATTTAATTATAATAATGAATTTAAATCATTTCATGAAACATAAAACATCGGAGTTGCCATGGATCAGACCATCAATGACGTTTTCGCCCGGCAGGCAAAGCGCTATGAGAATCGCCTGGCCATCGAGAAAAAAGCCAACGGCCAATGGCATCAAGCCACCTGGACCCAGTATTATGAGCGGGCCCGTGAGACCGGCCTGGGGCTGACCCATCTGGGTATCCGCAAGGGCGACCGGGTGTCGCTGCTGTCGGAAAACCGCCTGGAATGGCTGTATACCGATATGGGCACCCTGGGCGTCGGCGGTGTCGTGGTCACGATCTATCCGTCGCTGACAGCGGGCGAAATCGCATACATCGTCGACAATTCAGGCACCAAGGTCCTCGTGGTGGAAGATGCCGGACAGCTGGCGAAAGCCCGCGAAGCATGGCCGCAATGCCCCAGTCTGGAGCACATCGTCATCATGGCCCCCTTCGAAGCCGATGAACGGGAGACCGGTGTCATCTCGTTTGCGGATTTGATGGCCGCCGGACGAGAGCGGCTGAGGGAAAATCCGGATTTGTTCCAGCGGTTGGCCGATGCCGTCAAACCGGACGATATGGCTACGCTGGTTTACACCTCGGGCACCACCGGCGTTCCCAAAGGCGCCATGATCACCCATCGCAACATCATCGCCGTCATCGAATCGCTCGATCAAATTCGCCCCCCCTACGCTTCGGATGCCGACAGCACGGTACCGTTCCTCCCCCTGAGCCATGTGTTCGAGCGTGCCGCCGGACACTACTACGGGATGTACAAGGGCATCACGGCCTCCTATGCCGAAACCATCAACACCCTGCTGCAGGATTTCAAGGAAAAACGGCCCACCATGATCCTGGCCGTCCCGCGGGTATGTGAAAAAGTGTACCAGAAAATATGCCTGCAGGTGGAGGCCCAACCCCGGTGGCGCCAGAGGATTTTTTACTGGGGCCACGCCATTGGTTTGAAAATCAGCGACCTCCGGGAAAAGAAGGCCCCGATCCCGCTGTTCATGAAGTGGCAGTACCGCCTGGCCTATCGTCTCATTTTCAGCAAATTGCAGCAGGCCTTGGGGGGCCGCGTGCGCTGGATGACGGCCTCGGGGGCGCCCACGTCTCGAGATATCATTCTGTTTTTCAACGCCGCCGGCATCACGGTGGTGGAAGGCTACGGCATGACCGAATGCTTTGCCCCAGCCACCATGAGCAATTTAAGCGATTACCGCATCGGGACGGTGGGCAAGCCGCTGCCCGGCGTCAGCATCAAACTGGCCGACGACGGTGAAATCCTGGTCAAGGGCGACAACGTTTTCAAAGGCTACTGGAAAATGGAGGAAGAAACCCGCCGCTCCTTCACCGAAGACGGTTATTTCATGAGCGGTGATATCGGCCAGTTCGACGCCGATGGGTTTCTCTCCATCACAGACCGCAAGAAGAACATCATCATCACCTCGGGCGGCAAGAATATCGCGCCCCAAAAAATCGAAGGCATTTTTCTGAGCGATCCCCTCTTTGCCCAGTTCATCGTCATCGGCGACCGGCGCAAATTTCTCTCCGCGCTGTTGACCATCAATCTGGACGTGGCGTCTCATCTGGCGCACGAAAACGACATCCCCTTCACAGCACCCGTCGATCTGCTGACCGCCCCGGCCTTTCTGGCGCTGGTCGAGGCCCGGGTGCAGGCCCGCAACGGGCAACTGGCCCGATTCGAGACCATCAAAAAGTACCGCATCGTTCAGCGGGAATTCTCCCAGGAAAAGGGCGAGCTCACGCCGTCGCTAAAACTGAAGCGCAACGTTGTTCTGGAAAATTTTCAGTCGATGATCGAAGAAATGTACGCCGAATAAAAAGGCCCGCGAGGGGCCTTTTTATGAGATGGATTGGCGTAACGCCGATGGCGGATGTTTTTCGGGGAGAGGCAATGCCCGTCGATCGATACGACGGCATGGCGCCAATCGTCTATACCATCTCCGCTGAGGGCGCCCGGCCGTCTTCCAACACGATTTGGGCGCCCAAACGGTCCGGCCCCAGGGCACAATTGACCACCAGGGTATCCCCCAAGCGCTCCACACCCGCTGCCTCATGGATATGACCACAGACCATCACGGCCGGTGCGATTTTGCGGATCAGTCGGGACACCCCCCGGCTTCCGGCAGACCAGCGCCCCAGGACCCGGTCGCGGCATCCGTGCGGCGGCGGGTGGGCCACGACAATCGTGCGGGCATGAACCAGTGGTGCCAGTCGACGCAGCATCCGTGACTCATGCCACCCAACGCGGGAATGGAAAGGCAGCGGGAGCGTGCCGCTCAACCCGACCAGGACGACACCATCCAGGACGACGGGATTCAGATGCAGGGAGCGCACATTCCGGCTTTGGGCCGCCCACCTCTCCAAGAATGCCGGATCGCTGTTGCCGCGCACCAAAAAAACCGGCACCGGCAGATCATCCAGAAACCGCAGCAGATCAGGGTTGCGACGGTAATTCAGAATATCACCGGCCAGCACCATCGCATCGGCCCGGCTGCGCAGGATACCGTCTTTGATAGTCTCGCCATAACGGTATTTCCCGTGGAGATCGGAAGCAGCGTAAAGGCGCATAGTGGTATCTCAGTTCTCTTCGGCGGGCTTCACGGCCACTCCATCCAGAATGGTCCGGATCGTGCGGGACATCTTGACGGTATCGTAGGGCTTCTGGATAAACCCCCGGCAGCCCTTTTCGATCAGGGCCGCCACCTGGTCGGTGCTGCTGTAGCCGCTGGAGAGCAAGACCTTCACTTCCGGCTGAATCTGCTTCAAGGTCTCGAATACTTCACGCCCCCCCATGCCCGGCATTACATAATCCAGAATCACCAGCGCGATACGGTCTTGCTGGTCGATAAAAAGATCGACCGCCGCCTGACCGCCGCTGGCGACAAGCACCGTGTAACCCAGGCTGGCCAGAATTTTGCGCCCCACCGTAATGATTTCTTCATCGTCGTCGACAAAGAGAATGGTTTCGTCGCCCCCGGGCACGCCCTCCACCAGTTCGCCGTCGGCACCACCGTCCTCGGGCGGATACGTCTCTTCGCACACCGGGAAATAGACGTTGAAGGTCGTGCCGTGCCCGAGCTCACTGTAGCAATTGATAAATCCGTTGTGATTTTTGATGATGCCGTAGGCCGACGCCAGCCCCAACCCGGTGCCCATCCCCTTTTCCTTGGTGGAAAAAAAGGGCTCGAAGATGCGCTTCTGGGTTTCGGGGGTCATCCCCACGCCGGTGTCCGTCACCGAAAGTTTGACAAATCGCCCGGGCCGGATGTTGAAGGGTTTGATGCGCGCATAATGCTCGTCCAGGCGTACGTTTTCGAGTTCGATATACAGATCGCCGCCCTCGGGCATGGCCTGCCAGGCATTCACATACAGATTCATGAGAACCTGTTCGATCTGGCTGGGGTCGACTTCCACCGGCCAGATGTCTTTGGCGAATACCGGATGAAGGTCGATTTCTTTTTTGGTTCGTCCGAAAATTTCCGCGGTTTTATAGACAATTGTATTCAGATTGCTGGGGGTGACGACATACTTGCCGCCCCGGGCGAAAGCCAGCAGCTGATTGGTCAACTGAGAGCCGCTTTTAACGCAGCGGGCAATGCTATCGATGCTTTCCTGCAAGGGGTCGGCCGCACCCACTTCCAAGTTCATCACGCTCACATTCCCCTGGATCCCCATTAACAGATTGTTGAAATCGTGAGCGATACCCCCTGCCAAAGTGCCGATGGACTCCATTTTCTGGGATTGGTAAAACTGCTCTTCCAATTTTTTCTGCAGGGTCACATCCCGCATGAAGTTAAGGGTCGCCGGCTTCCCGTTGAGTTTGATGAGAATGGAATTGAGTTCGACCCAGATGGATACCGAACGCGGCCCCTCCAGGCGGAACATGAAGGAATAGGGCAATTCCATCCCCTTGAGGCGCCGTTGGTACCATTCAATGACTTTTTCGCGTTCCTGGGCATGAATCAGTCGGGTCAGGTCAGGTTTCGTGGGGTCCAGAGACAGGCGGGTGATGATCTCATCGGCTTTGGGGTTGGTGAATTTGACCTGATCGTCCTGAAGGATAAAAATGGCTTCGTTGGCGTTTTCCACCAGCAGACGGTATTTCTCTTCGGACTCGCGTACTGCCGATTCCATGCGCTTGCGCTCTGAGATCTCCTGGCGCATTTGCTCGTTCATTTCCTGCAGTTTGCAGGTGCCCTGCCGGACCGCCTCCTCCAGTGAATTTTTGTAATCCACCAACTCCTGTTCGGCTTTCTTGCGGGCATTGATCGTGTACTGAGCATGGGATCCGAACAGAACAAACAGACACAGGACAATCATCCGGATGGCGATATTGTATTGATTGGGGCCGATGAGTTGGAGAATAATATCGAATTCATTGAAGAAAAAGATGTGCAGAATGGAATCGATCAGCCAGAAAATGGTCGCCACGAGCAACCCGGATAGCACCATGTAATCCGTCTTGAATTTCGTTTTAGATCCCATTGTCTTCCATCAGTCGGGGAGTGATTGGCCCCTTGTGCTCTCAAATTCGATTTCGACCCGGCGGTTGCGGCGGCGGCCCTCGAGCGTATCGTTGCTGTCAATGGGGTTGGCCGGGCCCATCCCCAGCGATGTGATGCGCTCCGCATTCACGCCCTTGCCCACAAGATAGATTTTCACAATATTGGCGCGAAACTCGGAAACTTTGAGGTTGTAATGCAGATTACCCACCGCGTCGGTATATCCCGTCACCTTGGCTTGAATATCGTTGCGGGCATTCAGCAGTGCGGCGGCGCGATCGAGGTCCTGCATGCCCTCCGGCGTCAGTTCATTGGAATCCATCTGGAAATTCACGCGCAGCGTCTCCGTGGTCAACGCCATATCCACGGCCGGCTTCTCCCGGTTGCTGGTTTCCACCACAGATTCCACAGGCGCCGGCTTCGGAGCGGGCTTCAGCCAAGGGGCTTCAGCGGCATCCGGATCGGCACCCATCGTCGCGGTGGTCACTGTAGGTTCCGGGATCGTATCCGGCGATTGATCGACCGGAGGCTGCGCGGCCTTATCGTTTGCGGGAATCCCGACGGCCGCTGTCACCGGTGGTGAATCTTCTAAGGGGGTCTGGGAGGCTTCAGCCGCCGGTGATGTACCTTCCTCGCTTGTAGACGCCACAACAGCGGCGGCCTTACCGGTCTCCTTGGTCGTTGCGGCTTCGGGTTGCACTGGGCGGTTGCGTATGGAAAACACCAGCAATCCGGCCACAAAACACATAATGCCGATGATCACCACCAGCATGGTCTGGGCGGAAGACAACCCGCGATCTTTCTCCGGAGCGGGTGTCGGGGTTGGATACACGGTCGGGGCCGGCATGGCCGCCGGTGGCCATACGGCCGGCTCCGGTGGTGGTGGGGCCGGCGTGACGGAATGGATGCGCAATTCCTCGGCACACTCGCTCACGATACTGCCGGTAATGCGTGCCACCCCCTGGACGAAACCGGTCAGCAGGGCATGGTCGCAGACGATATTGATAAGCCGCGGATAGCCTTCCGAAAAAGCGAAAACCTCCCGCACCGCATCACCGGTAAACAACGGCTCTTCGCACCCGGCCACACTTAGACGGAAGTTGATGTATTCCATGACTTCATGCTGCTCCAGGGGATCGATGTTATAATTGATCGTGATCCGCTGGCGCAGGGGGCGGTTTTTCTGCTTCAAAATAATGTCGTTGAACTCGTTTTGCCCCACGAAAAAAATATTCAGCAGCTTGGTGTAATCCTTTTCAATATTGGAAAGCAGGCGGATTTCTTCCAGCAGGTCGGATGTCAGGCGCTGGGCCTCATCAATGATCAGAAGGACCTTTTTATTCAACGATTCATTGCGCAGCAGAAATGTTTCGAACACCTCCAGAAACTGCTGCTTGGTTTCGAAGGGCTCCTTGATCCCAAAAGACTTAGCGATATAGCGGTAAAAATCCATCAGGGACAAACCGGGATCCGGCACCGTGGCAACCACCGTGTCGCTGCCGATGTCCTGGGTCAGGGCGTGGATGAGGGTGGTCTTGCCCGTTCCCACGTCACCGGACAGCAGCAGGAATCCCCGGTTGTCGAAGATACCGTATTTCAGGATGGCCAGCGCTTCCTTGTGCTTGCTGCCCATCCACAGGAACTTGGGGTCCGCACTGATTTGAAAAGGTTTGGCCTTCAGGCCGAAATGCTCGAGATACATGGCTAACCGTTCATCCTCATGGGTTGTTTTGGGAACAGACGCCCCCGGTAAGGGGGGGCTGACTGTCTATCAGATCCGATCCAAATAGAGTAAGTCCTTCTCCTGGGTATTCTTGGTGCCGATCGCCAGAATGTCCACCTTGCGCGCCTTGGTCCGGCGAAAATACAGGCGTCCTTTGCGCGCAAACACGATTTCGAAAACCGTCTCCTTGCCTTTGCCCCGGAATAATTTCCGTTTGACCGGAACATCATCCGCCTGGGCATCCAGCTGATGAATGACTTCTTCGGCTTTGATCTGCAGGGTTTCGGGCAATTCCGCCAAACCCGCCAACGAACGATCCGAAAAAGTGGTATTCTTATAAAGCGTGTCCATGCGTTTGCGCAACCCGCCGGCAAGTTTGCCCTGTTGAACACTGAGGGCTTCCCGTTCCCGGGCCAATTGGGCCAGTTGATCTTCCAGTTCCCGCACCCGGGCTTGCTGCTGATCCTGCTGTTTCAAATTCTGCTGCAACTTCTCTTCGAGGGTTTCGACCTCATCAAATAGATCGGCTTCGTTGCGAGCGGCGCGCTCCTGGGCCGCTTGCAGGTCTGATTGAATGGTGTCAATTTCGGCCGCCAGATCGTTTTTTTGATCGGTTAGAACCGCCAGCGCCTCTTTCTGCTTGGCTTCGCGAACCCTTATGGCATCCCGTTCTTTCTGACGCTGGGCTTCTTCCGCCTCGTAACCACGCACGCCTCGCCGATAGAGAACCGCCAAGCCCGCCAGGGCCAATAGGATACAGGACGCCAGCACCGCATTGGCCACCAGGGTATTATGGCCAATCGTCACATCCAGCGTAACGTCCAGCCCTTCGTTCAGCAAGGTGAAGTTTTCACTGGCCACCCGCATCATTTCATGGCCCGGTTCGGCGGTGGTATCTTCGCTAAACGCGGGAGGATAAAGCCGGCGCCCTGTCTGCGTCCGGATGGTCACTGTCAGCACCACGCCATGATGGTGAAAAACCGCCTCTGTGCGCAACGCCTCGACGATGGTCTGAAGTTGATCGGTCAAACGGATCCGTCCGGTCAAAAGCGCCTGGGTGTCTCCCGGTATCCGGTTGGCAAGCGCGCTGCGATAGTGATGTTCCAAATACCCCTCGAGTCCCTGAAGGGAGGCTACGTACAAAATCGGTGGCAGCATCACCAGTACGAAAAGCGCTTTGAATGATAGGAATCGCATCGGCCAGCCAATTACAGTTCCGCAAGGAGTTGCTGCGCATCTTCTTTTTCTGGAAATGGCTTGTTCAAATCCAGCGCGGCGCGCAACTCCTGGCGCGCAAGGTCCGCATTCCCCTGTAAATGGTACGCCAATCCCAAATGATAGCGGACGGTCGGGTTGTCACCCAATTTGGCGGCGCTGTCTTTGAGCTCGCTGACGGCACTGTCGATCAGCCCTTTTTTCAGATAGACCAGGCCCAGGGTATCCATGACGCCGGGATCCTCCGGATATTTGGCCTTGGCCACCCGCGCATAGGTGAGCGCCTCATCCAGGCTCTGTCCCTTGGTGGCCAAAAGATAGGCCAGATTGTTGGCGGCCGGTGCAAATTCCGGATCGATAGCCAGCGCCTTCCGGTATTGCGCTTCGGATTGCTGCGGCTGGTTCTGCTGGTCGTACAACGTTCCCAGGATGGTATGGATGCCGGGCTGCCGCGGATTTTGTTGAAGCGCCGCTTCATACTGGGCAATGGCTTGCGCGGCATTGTTGCTGCGCAGGTGCATGCGGGCCAACGCGAAATAGGGGCGCATAAAATCAGGGTTCAATGCCAGGGCATGCTGATAGGCCGCTTCGGCCTCGGCTGCCCGCCCCTGGGCCTGAAGCAAATCGCCGGCCAGACTGCTGAGCACGGCCTGGGCCGGTTTGTCCTCACCCACCGCTTTCATTTGCGCCCGGCAGCGCTCCAAGGCCTCCTCGTAGCGCTTTTCGGATCCCAGGAGAAGAACGGTTTGCCGCGTGGCATCCACCATCAGGGGATCGATGGCGGCCGCACGATCGAAATACTGAAGCGCGGCCGCATTGTCCTGTTTCGCGCGGCTGAGCAGTCCCATCCGGTAGTAACCGACCGGGTTTTCGGGTTCGGAGGCCACCAGGTCGCCATACCATTTGCCGGCCGCATCAAGATCGCGCTTCAGCATGAAGGCATTACCCATAATCAGTTTGGCCCGGTAGCTGTGCGGTGCGATTTCCAGCGCCGCCTGGGCCTCTTTTATCGCCAGGTCGAACTCCCGCTCCCCCATGTAAATCTCCGCCATCAGCATGCGAGCCCGGGCATCGCGGGGGGCAAGTTCAATAGCTTTGGCCAAGGCGGTCTGCGCCGTCTGGCGCTCGCCTTGGCCCACATGGGCCAATCCTTTGAAATAGTGCGCCCGGGCCGCTTGCGGCTCATCTGCGATCAACTGGTCCAGCAGGACAATGGCCTCGGCAAACTGCTGCCGGGCCGTCAAGATTTCGGCCTTGAGCATTTTGGCCGGTGCATAATCCGGCCGCTCTTCCAGCAATGCATCGACCTGGGTCTGGGCCTCGCCCATCTTGCCGGAATTCAAATAAAACCGCGCCAGGCGAACCTTGATCTGGGTGTCATCCGGGTTGGCGGTCAGCGCCTGCTGGTAGGTTGCCAGGGCCTGGTCCGATGCGTTGTTGGCTTCATAGAACGCGGCCAGCGTCAGATAAGGCCGGGGGCTGTCAGGGGCCACTGCCACGGCTCGCTTGAGAGCCGCTTCGGCCGCATCGAGCCGATTCTGGCGGGCCAGAAAATTGGCCTGCACGATCAGCAAGCCTTCGTTGTCAGGATGTTCGGCGATGACCTTCTGGATCACCGTATCGGCTTTCTGCAGTTGGCCCTGACCGACATAAAAGCGGAAAAGCGCCATGGGCGCTTCCAACCCCTCCGGGGATACCTGCCCGGCTTCGATCAATGCCGCTTCGGCCGCATCCGCATGCCCCAAACGGAGCTGAACCCGTGCTGCCCCCAGATAGGCCCCAACACGCTGGCTGTCGATCTGGCGCACTTTTTCATAGGTGGCCAAGGCCTCGTCAAACCGTTCTTCGCGTTCATCCAGACCGGCGCGCAACAGCAAGGCCTCGACATTTTCGGGTTCCGCGGCAAGAACCAGATCGACCTTTTCGCGCGCCGGCGCCATTTGCTGTCCCAAAAAAAGAAAGGTCGCCAGTTTCAACTGGGTATCCAGATTGTCCGGAGCGATCTTGGCAGCCGTGCTGAACTCACCAAAAGCCCCTCTGGCATTGCCAAGCTTGAGATAGGTTTCCCCCAGCTTGAGGTGGGCCTCTGCGCGATTAGGATCGATTTGGATTGCATTCTTAAATTCGATTTCCGCGCTGCGATACTCTTCCTGGGCGAAATAGCTGTCGCCGCTGGTGAGATAGCGTTGGATTTTTTCCTCGTCGGACGCACAGGCCAGACAGAAAATAAGACTGAAAACAACCATCAGCAGCAACCATCGAAAGCGTCCCATGATCCTCCTCCGGGATAAGGTTGGATGCCACGACAATGCCCGATCAAACATGATGGGAGGCGTGGATCACAATTTAATCATTGTGTATCTTATTGTTCCATGGATTAAACGAGGTTGCAATCCATATAAGAGTGTACTATTTTATACAGATAAAAAAAAGAGGCGATTTTACTTACTGATTTGATAGTTCAAGCGGCAAATCCATTAAAACCTGTTTCTGTTTGCCCAAATGGCATCGGCATGCATATCTCACGTCAACATGATTGGTAGACACTTTAAGTCGGACTGCCCTGCCACGCTGGCTATAGGTCCTCAGTATGTTCAAGCTCCGGGGTCTTGGCGGAGCAATGGTTTTTACAAGGGGATAAGTCATCCCTTTTGCTCAACATACCACAAGTAACGCATCGGGCAGAAATCAAAGCTATAAATCCTATCGAAAGCTAATGTTTTTAGGTTAATTAACCGATATTTAACCGCGGATGATTCCTCGCAATGGGACAACCAAATATGCCAAGTTTTTGCGATACTTCGCTTTCGTAAGCAAAATGAATTCCAACCTGCATCGCTAAGACTTTTCCGAAATCGCCTCCGGCGGTGAAGGGTTTCAATCAAAACGAATACTGTTAAACAGGCAACAACCCCTTAAGGACCACTAAATAATGACTGAACGCACGACCCCCACTGAAAACCTTGTGGAAAGGCTGCATGAAATCGCCAGTTGGGTTTCATCATCCCAGGACCTTGAAAAGCTGTTGGAATTGGTACTGGAAACCGCCGCCGGCATTCTGAATGCCAAAGCCGGCTCGATCCTGTTGCTGAATCGCCGGACCAAAAAACTGGTTTTCAAAGCCGCCACCGGCGAAAAGAAACAAGAAGTCAAATCCTTTACCATCAATCTGGGGCAAGGCATCGCCGGCCACGTGGCTGAAACGGGCAAACCGCTCCTGATCAGCAATGTAAGCCAAGACCCCCTATGGGACAGCTCCATCAGCCACAGCCTGCGCCTGGACACCCAGTCCATCGCCTGCGTCCCTATGCAGATCGACGGGCGGATCATCGGTGTTTTGGAAGTTATCGACAAAACCGACGGCCGCCCGCTGACTGAAAACGATCTGCGGGATCTTTCGGTTTTCTCGGATGTGGCCGCCCGGGCCATCCAGAATGCCAAACGGTTTGAAAAAGTGAGCCAGGAATACCGCGAACTGAGGGAAGAACTGGCCGCCAAACACCAGATCGTCGGTAAAAGCCAAACCTTGAAACGCATTACGACCGAAGCCCTGAAAGTGGCCAATTCCAGTGCCAGCACGTTGATTTTAGGCGAGAGCGGCACCGGCAAGGAACTGTTGGCGCATCTGATCCACCGCTCCAGCCCGCGCAAGGACGGCCCTCTGGTGGTCCTCAATTGCGCGGCCCTGCAGGAAACTTTGCTGGAAGCCGAACTTTTCGGCTATGAAAAAGGGGCCTTTACCGGCGCGCTCAAACGAAAAATCGGAAAATTCGAATTGGCGGACGGCGGCACACTGTTTCTGGATGAAATCGGAGAAATGAGTGCCGGCATGCAGGCCAAGCTCCTGCGCGTCCTTCAGGAAGGCGTCTTTTACCGTGTGGGTGGCAACGACTCCATATCGGTGGATGTCCGGGTGCTGTCCGCCACCAATCGCGATATCGCCGACGAAGTCAAGGAAGGCCGCTTTCGGGAAGATCTTTACTACCGGCTGAACATTGTCAGCATTCAAATGCCGGCCTTGAGGGAACGCAAGGAAGATATCCCCATGTTGGCGGAGTACTTTCTGGATGAGTTTCGACGTGAACGCGGCCTGCCCAATCTCGCCCTGTCCGACGAAGCGGTTCAGCGCATGCGCAAATACGACTGGCCGGGCAATATCCGGGAGCTCCGCAACGCCATCGAGCGCGCGGTCGTCATGGGCGATGATAAAAAAATTCGACCGGAAGACCTGCCGATTTTTAATTCCCAGAGCTGCGATTCAGGCCTGGAGGTCGGCCTCACCTTGAAAGATGCCCTGAATAGGTTCAAGAAAGAATTTATCACCCTCAATCTCGAACACACCAACGGCAACCGCAGCCAGGCTGCCAAGATCATGGGCATCCAGCGCACCTATCTTTCCCGCCTTATCTCCAAATTCGAACTCAGGTAAGCCCTTGCGAGGTCATCTACTGAAGGTAAAAGGCTTGGATCCAAAATTGAATCAACAACTTTATTGGTCGCCTGCCCGCACGCATCCCAATAGATGAAGAGCTGACACCGGTTGCCACCAAACCTCCAGAAATAATTGTAAAATATTGACTTCCCGGCGTTTTTGTACTTTAAGTTCGATAAGTTCGTAAAAAGTCGCCGAGGTAATCCTTTCGTCATCCCCGCGCAGGAGGCTGTGTCACAATAGGCACGCGGGGTGTTTGGCAGAATTCGTCATTCCGGCGAAAGAGCCTGTGTCGTCATTACAAAACGGAGTTTTTTTCATCCTGTCATGCCGGACCCCGATCCGGCATCCAGTGGTGTAACACTTAGAAAAACAACTGGATTCCGGGTCAAGCCCGGAATGACGTAAACCTGTAAAATGCTGCTTTGAAATTGTGACACAGTCTCGAAGGATGGAATCTCTTGCATATTCAAACCATTAGCCAGACGAGATGCCGGCCCCCGGCCTGCGCTGGGACAGGCTTCGCGGGCATGACAGCCAGAAATGGGACGCTCTCTCTAATTGCGACACGCCGCCTTAGCGGGAGTGACGGCTTCAGAACTTTTACGAAACCATCATAACGTGAATTGGCCACTTTCCCGCGGTCAAAGACTGCGGCCACATCCGGAAGATTTCGTGCGAAATGCCGTCCTACCGATGCAAATACATGACGCCCGATGGGAATTACGTCAAAAAAACGATTGCTGCCGACTCGCGGGACGACCTCCAGTGGCGCCTGGAAAAAGACGGTCACTTCGTTTATCGCATCCGGCGGGAAGATCGTTTGCGGTTGCCGCTGGGAGGGGAACCCCGTTCCAAAAAATTCAAAATTCGAGATTTTTTCTCATTCAACAAGGAATTTGCGGTCCTGATTCGCACCGGAATGCCCATTGTCGGTGCGTTGGATGCCATTATCGAGAAGAGCGAACCTTCCGAACTGAACAATATCCTGCAGCAAGTCCGTTACGATGTGTCCACCGGCGAGTCCCTTTCCGATGCGTTTGCCAAATACCCCCGCATTTTTTCCAATCTGTATATCTCCTCTCTGCAGGCCGGCGAAAAAAGCGGCAACATACCGGAAGCGCTCATCAAGCACGTGGCCTATTTAAAACAGATGATGGCCCTGCGGCGCAAACTGATTTCCGCCTCGGTGTATCCCCTGATTCTGGTGGCAGCATCTGTCGCAGTCTTGTTTTTATTACTAATCTATGTCGTGCCGGCCTTTACGAAAACCTATTTCGAGAGCGGCACCCAACTGCCGGCCATCACCATGGTGCTGATCAATGTCAGCAACGGCATAAAAAATAATTTCATATACCTGGTACTCCTCGCCATACTGATAACGGCCGGCTGGGCGCACGCCGCCCGCCAGGAAACCATGCGAATCCACATGGATCAGTGGCTCCTCAAAATACCCTATTTGGGACGCCTTTACATCAGCTACGCCACAGCCCTTTTTCTGCGCACCGTGGCCATGGTACTGACCGCAGGGGCCCCTTTGATCGAATCCGTGCGCATTGCCTCCGGCACCCTGAACAATCTATTTCTCAGGAACAAGCTCATCCAGGTGGTGCGCCGCATCACCGAGGGGCTGGGTTTTTCCGAAGCACTCGACGAGACGGAAGCTTTCCCCCACCTGGCCATACGCATGATCGCCGCGGGAGAAAGCGGGGGGGAACTGGAACAGGTTCTGCTGGATGCCGCTGATTTCTACGATGATGAAGTCGATGTAAAACTGACCGTTATCTCGTCGACCATCGAGCCGGCGCTGATGATTATCATGGGGCTGCTGATCGGGTTTATCGTGTTGGCCATGTATATGCCCATCTTTCAACTGGCCGGAACCATAAATTAATGAATTTCATTCTGAAATTCATACTCAGATATTTATATCCGTGTGTGTCCGTGTTAATCTGTGTCCGCTAAACATATTTTCACCATGAAGGGCACGCACGTATAGAAATTATTGTAGGGTAGAAATTACAGTGAGGCGCCTTTAGAGGGACTTAAAAAAAGTTCTTGAATGTATGGTTTTTTTATTTCCCTTTGTCCCGTGCCGAGCATCGGCGATGCGGACGGAAATAAGCTCAAGATCAAGGTGTGATGGACTAGTAAAAAGTCATGTAGCAGACGGTTTCGTAAAATGTTCGAGATCAAGGCTTGCGAATCCCGAGGAATGAGGCGTACTTGCGGTACGCCGCAATGACGAGGGATGAAGCGTAACGCGGATATCGGACATTTTACGGAACCGTCAACATGGGAAACAATGCCACCTAAAGCCTACCGCCAACTCCGTTTCGGCGACTGGGCCCTGAAGCTCGGCTTCATGACCCAGGAAGACCTGAAGTATATCCTGTCGAAGAAAAACATTTCCAAGCAGATGATCGGACAGCTGTGCCTCGAGGAGGGTCTGATCGACCAGGAAGATCTCGCCCAGATCATGGCGGCCCAGTTCTCCTACCGGTATGTCAAGCTGGACGCGACTATTCCGGATCAACTGTCCAAGCTGGTGCCCGTGGATTTGATGGCGCGTTACAAATTCGTTCCTTACCGAAAATCCGGTGAACAGCTCACCATTGCCATGGCCGAACCCAAGAACCTGCTCAAGCTTGTGGATGAGCTCGAAATGCTGACTGACCTGGAGGTTTCGGCCGTCGTTGCCAGCGAGCACAACATCAAAAAAGCCATCCATCGGATCAAGACCTCCCGCAACATGATCGACAGCTCATCGGACGACATGCGCCTGTCGGTGGTCAAGGAGTCCGACCAGGGGGAATACATCCTCAGTGCCGAAAAAGTGTCCGCCGAAGAAAGCCCCATCGTCAAACTGGTGGATTCCACCATCCTGGATGCCATCAACAAGCGGGCCAGCGACATTCACATCGAAACCACCGGCAAGGGCATCATTATCCGCTACCGAATCAACGGCATGCTGCACCAAGCCACCAATCCCATCGATGCCAAACATCAAAGCCCCATCATTTCACGCATCAAGGTGATGTCCGAGCTCGATATCTCGGAAAAACGCATCCCCCAGGACGGGCGCTTCAAACTGAACGTGTCAGACCGCTATATTGATTTCCGGATCTCCATCCTGCCGACCATTTTCGGCGAAGATGCCGTCATCCGCATTCTTGACCGGGAGAGTATCGCGGGACGCCAGGGCACCTTCCAACTCGACAGCATCGGGTTTGCCGAGTACGAATTGCTGCGCATCCGCCGTATGATCCATGCCCCCTACGGCATGTTTTTGATGACAGGCCCCACCGGCAGCGGCAAGACCACGACCCTCTATGGGGCCCTGTCCGAAATCAACAGCAAAGACACCAAGATCATCACCATCGAGGACCCGGTCGAATATCAGCTCGAAGGAATCGTCCAGATTCCGGTCAACGAGAAAAAGGGGCTGACCTTTGCCAAGGGGCTGCGTTCGATCCTGCGGCACGACCCCGACAAGATCCTGGTGGGTGAGATCCGCGACCCCGAAACCGCCCAGATTGCCTTGCAATCCGCCCTCACCGGCCACATGGTGTTTACGACGGTGCATGCCAATAGGTCCTTTGATGTCATCAACCGTTTCATGCACATGGGCATCCAGACCGAAAACCTGATGGCGGCCCTGAACTGCATTGCCTCGCAACGCCTGATCCGAACCCTGTGCGAGTGCAAAACCGCCCACCGGCCCGATGAAGCGGAACTCATGGAATCCGGGCTGACGCCCAAACTGGTCAAAGGCTACACTTTTTATGCGGCCAAAGGGTGCGAACGCTGCCAGGGGACCGGATACCGGGGCCGCAAGGCGGTCATTGAAATCATGGAGATGGATGATGAAATGCGGGAGCTCTTCATGTCGCGCTCGCGCATCACGGCCATCAAGCAGAAAGCCCGCGAATCCGGGACCGTTTTCCTGCGGCGCGCCGCCCTGCAAGAAGTTTTCAACGGGATTACCACCCTCCGGGAGGCCAACCGGGTCACCTTTGTCGAGGTGGACGGCTGATGAAGTTTACCTTTACCAAACGCTTCACCGGCATGGAAATCGCCCCGAACGCGCTGCGGATGGCCTTGTTGGAGAGATCCGGCAAACAATGGCGGTTGGTAAAAAGTGCCAGCATGCCTCTGCCGGAGGGCACCATCAAACCCGCTTTCAAAAGCCTTAACGTCGTTGAACCGAATCTTTTTCTGGAAGCGGTTCAACGCCTGATGCGTGAATTCGAGGGCTCAGGTCGCACGGTGGCGCTGTCACTGCCCAGTGAGATCGTGCGGATTCTCATCCGGGAATACCCGAAACTGCCGGAATCCAAGGCGGAAACGGAAAAATTGATCTCCTGGAGCCTGGAAAAATCATTCCATTTCCCGATTGAAAACACCAAAATCGCCTACCAGGCGGTCGGTGGCGATATTTCCGGTGCCAAACAGCTTCTGGTAACGATCGCCATGCGGGATGTCATCCAGCAATACGAAGACCTTCTGGCCCAATTGACTGTTGATGTACGTGTGGTCCGGCCAGCCGGAATCAACCTGTTCAATTTTTTCTCTCCCGGCCTGCCACGCAAAGGAACCCATGCTTTTTTAGGACTCTTCGATAATTATTTCAGTTTTCTGGTATTCGAAAACGAGCAGTTGACCTTTTTCCACGGGGTCAAGCGCGGGTTTTCCGATCTGCAGTTCTTCCAGGACGTGGATCTGACCATGCAGCATTACCTGGAGTCCAACCCGGGAAAACGCATCGAACGCCTGAGTGTCGGCAGTCAGGTGGGGTATCATGTCGAACTCAAGGAAGTGTTGGGCAATCTGATCGACATCAAACTCGATATCCTGGATGAAGGGGAATTGATCGAATCCGATTTCGACCTTTCGCATCCTCTGGAGCGGTTGAAGCTGTCGTCCTTCGCGTCAGCCATTGGAGCTGCGCAAAGCCTGGCACGATAGAGTGGATATCCAAAAAATAGGAAAGATACGCAGAATATAAGAATTGAGGGGGATGCCACATTAACGGAAAAGCGTTTGCCATAAAAAAATGCCAACAAAGTGCCTGTCATGCCGGACTTGATCCGGCATCCAGTGTTGTAAAATAGTGAGAAAAACTGGATTCCGGGTCAAGCCCGGAATGACAAAATCAATCATAGGCCCGTAAGCAAATTGAAGTATAGCATTTAAATTCAAAATCTATTTTGATTTTTGTGAACAAACAACCAGCCGTATATATTTTGGCAAGTAAACGAAATGGCACGCTTTATATCGGTGTAACGTCAAACCTTGTAAGAAGAATATGGTCGCACAAAACGAATGCAATTCAAGGATTTACCCAACGCTACAAGGTGTATCGGCTAGTTTGGTATGAATTGCATGGGAGCATGGAAGCCGCTATTACCCGTGAGAAGCAATTGAAAAACTGGAACCGAAGGTGGAAACTTGCATTGATTGAACACAAGAATCCAAACTGGCAGGATTTATACCAATCGATTTAACCGAGATCTAAACTGTATGGAATTTAATCAGATAAATTTAACCACCCACGACCACGTTGATCGCCGCATCATTTATGCGGTGTTGGGTGGTGTCGCGCTGCTGTTGGCGGCCTTCACTTTGATCAACGGCATCCAGTGGATCTCAAAGTATAGCGAGCGTTCCCGCTACCAGTCCAAAATCAGCGAACTGCAGAAACAGGCCAGCGCCTTGTCCGCCTCCCGAGCCGACGAGCCACCCTTCAAGCCCGAAGCGGCACTTGCCTTGCAGAAAAGCAGCCGGCAGGCCAACTATCTCATCGCGCTGGACATTTTCCCCTGGATCGATATCCTGGACGAAATAGAAAATGCGATGCCGCCCGAGGTTGTACTGGATCGCTTTCTTCCTGCGACAGACTTGAAAACCATCCGCATCAGCGGCCATACCCCCTCGGTCGAACCTCTGACGCGCTTTCAGGAGGCCTTGGGGAAATCCGATTATTTTCAGTCGGTCGTGCTTGAAAATATGGATTTCGGCACCGGGTCCGCCAAACCGAAGGGCGCTGCTGGAAACGATGCCATGCAGTTCGAGATGATTTGCGGATTGAATCTCAAGGCGGTTTTTCCTGAAGCAAGTTACGGCGAGCTTTGGATGACACTGGTATCGGCAACATCCGGAAAAGGTACGCCATGAAATCACGTGGACGGCTGCTTGATATCCTGAAATCCTATCGCCGTTTCTGGATTGTCTGCGGCGTTTTGCTGGTGGTTAACGTCCTGTTTTACTTTTTTTTCATCTCATCGGCAACCCGCAAGACCGGACAGCTTCAAAATCAATTTCAGGTGGTGCGCAAACAGGTTTCCGAACAGCGCAAACAACAGGCGGCCGTCGACCAGTACCAGGCCATGGCAAAAACCTGGCGTGACTTCGAACAGGATCTGCCGGGTAAAATCGAATTCCCGGAGCGTATCCAGCAATTAAAGCAGATTCTTAGCCGCTTCGGGCTGGCATCCGAAGATTTGTCGTTTCGCTCCGAGCCGGTAAAAGATGAAAACCTCGTTCGTTTCGCGACAACGTTTCGCACGTCCGGACAATACGCCGATTTTAAGCGTTTCATCGGTGAGTTGCAGGCCCTGCCGGGCCTGATCTGCATTCACCGGCTTGAATTCCGGCAGCCCAGCGGCGATAAACCACTGGAAATGGACCTTGAACTGGCAGCCTATTTCCGCAATGACAATCGTCCGGTGAAACAGTGAGCCTCCTCCCGCCAAGTGGGAGTCAAAAGCAACTCATTAAAGCAAAAAATATCGTATGAACCGAAAACAAAAAATATTGCTGGGCCTGCTGGTCACACTTGCCATTGCGCTGGCCTACCGTCTGACGAATCCGTTTGAACAGGAAACCGTCGACCGGCTGACCTATACCCGCGCAACCAAGGTCGCTGCCGCCAAGGATGCCGGCGCCTCTCCGCATCAGGCTGAGGTCCGACTGGATCTTCTACGATCGGCGCCCCAAAAAACCGTTTCCATCCAACGTGACCCATTCAGGCCGCCCAGCGTGCCCAAACCTGCAGGGGAGGACAAACCCGCGCCTCAAGCTCCAAAGCCACGGCCCAAAAGCGACCGCGAAAAAATACAAGAGCATTTTCAACGGTTTAAAACCTTTGGATCCTATCGCCACGGCGACACCATCTACCTTTTTCTCCAAAGAGGCAAACAGGTCCTGGTAGTCAGCCGGGGCGATCGCATCGACGGCAAATACGACATCACCGATGTGGCTGAAAAATCAGCCACCATCTCGGCGAAAGGCCTTTCGGCACCCTTGAAAATCAATTTCGACGAACTGTGATGCCTGTCTGGAGTTCCATTTATTTTCATGCTATAGAAATTATTGTGTATTTTTTCAGAAATTGTGCTTAGTCATAATCGGATGGGGTACAAAATTAGTGTTTCAAATTCACCATGCGGGTAGAAACGAAAGAATGCCTTGGGCCAATTTACAATGCTGAACACCAAACCAACAAGACGTCTGCAGCGCTTTGGTTGCCTGCTGGGCCTGATGCTGGCCCTCATGGTTGCGGGCAGTTGTGCCACAGATACCTCTAAATATCTCCGCGAGGGCCACAAGTATGCGGACTCCGGAGAATGGGACAACGCCGTAAGGTTTTTTCAGAAAGCCCACGAAGAAGAGCCCGAAAACACCGAAATCAACCTGATGCTGAAGCGCTCGAAATTTGAATCCTCGCTTATGCATATGCAAAGCGGGGAATCCTACCTGGCGCAGGAATTGTTCAACGAGGCCATCAACGAGTTCCGCATCAGTATGGCCATGAACCCTGCCAATATAAAAGCCTCCGAACTTGAAGAAACAACCCGACGCCGCATGGATGCCCGCCACTATTTTAAACAGGGGCAGAATTATCTCAAAACCGAAAAATTCCTTCCGGCGCGGCAGGCGTTTGAAAAGGCCGTCGATCTCGACCCGGATTTCGAACCGGCGCGCAAAGCCCTGAGCTATTACCGTAAAAAAAATGTCGACACCGGGACCTACAAGATCAACGGCCAGGCTGACGCGCCAGTATCGTTTAAGTTCAAAAACACCCCCATCATCAACATTTTCGAGGTCCTGACCAAACTGTCGGGAATCAATTTCATCTTCGACAAGGAGGTCCAGAACAACAAAGTGACCATGTTCATGACGGACGTCTCATTTGATCGTTTTGTGGACATCCTTCTGCGCTCCCATGACTTGAGCTCGGTCGTCGTCAGCGACAAGACCATGATCATCTATCCGAACACCCCCCAGAAGGCCAAGGAATACGAGGATCTGCAGATCAAGACCTTTTATCTGTCCAACCTGGAAGCCAAACAGGCGGTGGGGTTGCTGTCCAAAATTCTCAAAAGCAAGGACATCATTGCCAACGAAAATATCAACGCCGTGGTGATCCGGGGCAGCAAGGAGGTGATCCAGATTGCCGGCAAGATTCTGGAGGCTAACGACGGCGCACCGGCCGAAGTGCTGCTGGATGTGGAATTCCTGGAAGTCACACGCTCTCTGCAGGAAAACATTGGCCTGACTTTTTCGGAGAGTCTGACTTTCGGTATCGGTGAATCCAGCGAAGATGTTAGCGAAGATACAGATACGGTGGGAGAAATTTCCCTATATGCGCTCAAGCGTATCTCCGATAAAAATATCATCATGTCCACGCCTTCGGCGACCCTCAATCTCCTGAAACAGGATGGTGACACCCGCATTCTAGCCAAGCCGAAGCTCAGGGTGAAAAATGCCGAAAAAGCCTCGATACTATTGGGCGAACGCGTTCCGCTGATCACCAACCGGCGGATCGACTCCAATACCGGAGATAGTACATTCGACTTCCAATACACCGATGTGGGCGTCAAAATGGAAGTCTTGCCGGTCATCAACATAAATGACGAAGTGACCCTCAAACTCCTGTTGGAAGTCAGCGCTCTGGGCGAAGACATAAGCCCCGACCCCTTTAACCCCCAGATCCCGATCCGCACGCGAACCGCCCAAAGCGTTTTGACCCTGCGCGACGGCGAGACGGTCATTATCGGGGGCCTGATTAACAATAACGAGCGTCAAAGCATCCGTAAAATTCCGGGAATCGGCGACTTTCCGGCCATCGGCAGCATGTTCTCAAACCGGGATGACCAGGATACCAAAAACGACGTGCTGATGGTTATCACACCGGTGGTACTTCGCAGCCAGGAAATCCCCGGCATGGACGCTACTGAAATCTGGTCCGGCAGCGAGGACCGCTGGTCACTTGAAGCGCCTTACGGAAGCAAGAATGAACTGCTGTACCAGGAAACGCCCGAAGAGGGCATTCTGGAATTCATACCGACACCGGAACCCGAAGCGGCCCCTCCTGTTGAAAATGTGCCGCCACCACCGCCCCTGAGCGATGCCAATACGAATACCGTTGCCGCCGTTGAAACGACTACACCGCCTGAGCCTCGGCCGATAGTAGCACCCCCCGCAGCCGAACCGGTGCAAGCGGTTTTCGGAACGACATGGCCCAACAACGCGCGCTACAGCATTCATGTGGGATCCTACCTCGATCGCCTTGAGGCAGAAAAACGTGCCCGACAACTGGCTTCGCTGAACTATGAATGTTTCATGATCCCCGCCCGAATTCCCCAAAAAGGCTTTTTCCACCGTATTTTCGTTGGTGGCTATACCGACAAAGAGCAAGCCGGCAATATCTGCAACCAACTGCGCGCAAAACGCGAATTCACCCGCGACATCCATGTGGTAGACCGCCAATGGGCTGTCGGAAGCTGAAATTATGTCATGTCCGCCACAAGGTGGCAGGCGTTACATTGATCGAACTCATTGTCGCCATGGGAATCCTGACGATCCTCGTGAGCGGCATTTTACCCCTGTCCTACATGACCTACAAACGCTCCAAGGAAATTGAATTACGCCAAAACCTGCGGGTGATCCGTAAAGCCATTGACGAATACAAAAAAATGGTGGACGACGGGCGCATCGCCATGGAATTGGACGGCACTGGCTATCCCGCAACACTGGAAATATTAGTGGAAGGTGTCGACAGCAACGACCCCGACCCGATAAAATACAAGTTTCTGCGCCGGATTCCCAAGGATCCCATGACCGAAGACGGCGAATGGGGATTGCGATCCTACGCCGACACGCCGGACAGCGACATCTGGGGCGGACAGGACGTCTACGACGTCTACACCCAAAGTGAAGAGCAGGCCCTGGATGAAACCTACTACCGGGACTGGTAAAAGCGAATCGGGACACTGATAAACACAGATTACCACAGATTCAAAAAAAAATTTACCATGAAGGACATGAAGAGCATGAAGGAAAACCCTTAAGCCTGGGTTATTTAATTACTATAATCTTTTGATCTGTGGCAATCCGTGTTTATCTGTGTCCTATAATATGATTTTCACCACGAATGCGCTTCATGGTAATATCTATTTTTCAAAAAAACTGTGTTCATCCGTGTCCAATAAAAAGAGCAACGCAACCATGCACCTCTGGACCAACACCGACATAAACCACAAATCCAAGATGAAAGACCGTCGGGGCTACACCCTGATCGAGATGATGATCGTGATCTCGATCATCAGTATCCTGGCGACCATGGCGCTTCCCAGTTTTCAGAAACAACTGGTACGTGCCAAGGAAACCAACCTGCGCCGCTCACTCTTCATCATGCGGGATACCATCGACCAGTATTTTGCCGACCACGGGCGCTATCCGGACAGCCTGCAGGATTTGGAATCAGGAAAATATGTGCGTCAAATCCCTATGGACCCCATTACCGGCAGTCCCGACACCTGGATTACCATTCCGCCGGAAGGGTTTGCCGAAGGCAATATTTACGATGTTCACAGCGGCAGCAACAAGGTGAGTCTCGATGGAACGCCCTACAACGAATGGTGACGGCTTTGTAAAATGCCCAATATCTGCGTTGTACGAGTTCATTGAATTTGTTGAGTTTATTGGGTTGATTGAGTTTGTTGGAGAAAGGGGATAGGCTACAGGAAAACTTCAGGCTGTAGGTAAAATAACAAACAATAGCAGCCTGTGGGCTAAGCACCTATAGTCTAAACACCCGCAGCCTAATAGCCTGCAGTTTGTATGCAGTGTCCGTCCATGGATGGTAGATCTTGGTTCCTGGTCCCGCCGTACGGCTCGGGATTTCACGTCTGATCCTTAGACGAGAGGTGTTCAACAAATCGCGGCCGACAGGCGGATAGAACGCTGTTAGGGGCCAAAAGATGGCATTTGTGGATGGGCTAGTTAGGCAATTTAGCATCGTAGATCGTCGGTTGTTTCGGTTATCGCGTTTTAGGTTTTTGTGATGATACGCAGTTTGCCTTTTAAAAATTTTCCCAATCGACTTCCTACCCGCATAGGGTCTTTCCAATCTATTTTCTGCAGTTTCCTACAGCCAACAGCCTATTCACCTGCAGCCTATAACAGCCGCAGCGACGAGCAGTGCCGTGTAATGCCGTTCATCCAATACTACCGAGCGATTGCGCAGAATGCTCAAGGTCAAGGCGCACAAGTCTCGAGGAACGAGGCGTACATTCACGTACGCCGCAGTGACGAGGGACGACGTGCAACGCCATATACCAAATATAACCAAGCGATTGCGCAGAATGCCCAAGGTCAAGGCGTGCAAGCATGGAGGAGTGAGGCGTACATCTCTTCGCAAGGCCGCGACGACATATGCTGCACCACAATGCGATTTTTCACTTCGGCAATCCGCGAGCGGTTGCGCCAGAGGGCCAAGGTCAAGGCGCACAAGCTGGGAGGCGTGAGGCGTACATCGGTACGCCGCAGCAACGACATGGGCCGCACACCCCCGTTTTTCGAACATCAATCAGAGCGATTGCGCGAGAAGGCCAAGGTCAAGGCGCACAAGACGCGAGGCGCGAGGCATACATCGGTACGCCGCAGCAACGACATGGGCCGCACACCCCCGTTTTTCGAACATCAATCAGAGCGATTGCGCGAGAAGGCCAAGGTCAAGGCGCACAAGACGCGAGGCGCGAGGCGTACATCGGTACGCCGCAGCAACGAGCGGCGCAGTGCAACGCCGAGATTGGCCTTCTCGCGCAATCGCTCAGGTTTTTCGTATTTGGGCGTGCTGATTCTGGTCGCCGTCATGAGCATCTCCCTGATCGGCACCGGCCGCTATTGGAGCACCATTATAAAGCGGGAGCTTGAAGCGGAATTGTTGTACCGCGGCGACCGGATCCGGGAAGCCATTGCATCCTACTACAACAATCCTCCCGGCGGGCAGAATAAAACCTACCCCCGCAAGTTCAGCGACCTCTTGAAAGACCCCCGCTATCCAGGCGTTAAACGTCATCTACGCAAATGGTACACTGATCCAATGAACCGCGGGAAGGATTGGGTGTATATTCTGGATGCCTCCCAGAGGCTGAAGGGCGTGCACAGCGCGCACGAAGGAACGCCGATGAAGACCGGCAATTTCCCCAAGGAATATGGAGAATTTGAACAGGCCCAGACCTATGCGGACTGGACCTTCGTCTTTGTTCCGAAACAATAGGAGTCGTTATGAAACCCGATTTAAAACTAGGTATGCTGGGTATAGTGATAATGGTAATTCTAGCGAGCGCCGTAAGCGTATCGGCAGACCCCATGGAGGAGCTTATTCAATCACTGGGGGATGAATACGAAGCACTGATACCGGCCCCCAACAGTTCCGTCGGCACGGACTACCCCACCCGACAAGCCGCACTGGGGTCTTTATACACCGCCCGGTCCATGGGACTGATTTACCAACAGAACCAGGAAATGCTCTCCAGACAGGGTGAACTGGCGGACAAATACGATGAAATCATCGACCAGAACCGGGAAATTATCCGCCTGCTGACGATCATCTCGGAAAGGATCGAACCATTTGCGGATGAACCGCCGGGAACGCCGGGATTTGGAAATCCCGACCAGTAAAAACATAGATTTTCACCATGAAGGACATGAAGAGCATGAAGGAAACTTCAAAAGCGAACTTTTTTTAATCACAATTTGTCACAAACAAATTGATTTCTTCATGAACTTCATGCTCTTCATGGTAATATTTTTTTTCGATCTGTGTTTATCTGTGTTCATCCGCGTCCCATCATAGGATTTTTACCACGAAGTACACGAAGAGGGGCATAAGAAAAACATGACAACCCCTTGAGTTTTTATCGTAACATAAACGCTTATCAGTGGTTATCCGTGCTCATCTGTGGCCCATTAAAATATTTTCACCATGAAGGACATGAAGAGCATGAAGTTAAAAGACACAAAAAGAAAAGAATTTACCACGAAGATCACGAAGGAAACGAAGAAAAGAAAGTAAGCTCTGATAAACAACAATTTTTACGAATTCGATAGAAGTCTTTGAGGCGTCACTCCCGCGCAGGCGGGAGTCCAGAACCCATTGAAATAACTGGATCCCAGCCTGCGATGCTGTGTCGCAATTTTAAAGCAGCCTTTTGCAGGTTTACGTCATTCAGGGCTTGGCCCGGAATCCAGTTATTTTTTTTGAGTCTTACAACACTGGATGCCGGATCGGGGTCCGGCATGACAGGATGAAAAAGCGTCCATTTTGTAATTACGACACAGCCTCCTGCGCGGGGATGACAAAACCAGACCTCCTGCAAATTTTTACAAATTCATCAAATTTCTATCTGTGTTGATCTGTGCCTATCTGTGGCCAACTAAAATATTTTCACCATGAAGGACATGAAGATCCTGAAGGAGACTTCAAAAACGAACTTTGTTTTAATCAATTTGTCAGTGACAAATTGATTTCTTCATGAACTTCATGCTCTTCATGGTAATATCTATTTTTTTTAAAAATATCCGTGCTTATCTGTGTTCATCAGTGTCCAACTATGACTCTCACCAGACGAGGCACGATTAAACAAAGGCTGACGTTTTTTGATGAGCTTCGAGTTGGAATTCTTGTCAAAAGGCAAAAAGCGTTTGTAATACTGAAATGACTTTCAGCTGCGCATTGGCATCGATCACCCCTAACTTCTTAACAAGCCGCGTTTTGTCGACCGTACGAATCTGGTCAAGAACGATTTGCCCCTCCTTTTTTTTAAATCGGCATGAAACGCGCGTGGGATAATCTTTGTTGGCCGAGGTCATTGGGGCAATGATAACGGTACGGATGTGACGGTTCATTTCGTCAGGAGAGATAACGAGGCATGGTCTGGTCTTTTTGATTTCAGAGCCAACGGTGGGATCAAGGTTAATCAGGACCATATCAAACCTGTTGACTACCACTGCCATTCCTCCTCATCCCAGGAATGGGAAAACGCCTGACTATCTATCAAGAGACCATCATCCCCATTGGCGCCCATTCGCCTAAAAGCGTCATCCCAGCATTCTCTGGGGTTGGCAACAGGGGAAATAAGGATTCGGTCCTTCTCGACTTTCAGCTCGACATCTTCCAAAATTCCGGTCTGCTCAAGCAGGGGCTTTGGAATTCGAATGCCTTGAGAATTCCCTATTTTTATAATGCGTGCTCTCATCGGTTGACTCCTGCAGATTCGTTTTTTGTAAATACATTGTAATTACATTGACAATTAAGTCAATGATAATCAATTTGTCAAAGACAAATTGATTTCTTCATGAACTTCATGCTCTTCATGGTAATGTTTATTTTTGTTTAATTCTGCTTAAAATTTTTCCGTGTTTATCCGTGTTCATCTGTGGCCAACTAATGGTTCTTCATTGAAGTTACAAAACTGTCGGATGGCCTTCAAATATGTATGTATTCGATTAAGGTCAAGGCATGCAAATTCTGCGGAATACCGCTATCAGCGGAGCCCGATGGGTGCGAAAAGGGCTGAAACGCTGCAATGACGTCAAAGATTACCTATATTGGGTGGTTTCGCAAAACGTCCGAGATCAAGGCTTGCGAGCTGTGCGGAGTTCGGCGAACTAAACGTACGCCGCGTTGATGAGGAATAACGCAATAGCTGGGGGGGGAAGAGGCCACACACTACCTGTAAAAAAGGACTCTGTGGTTGAAAATCAATATACTCTCAGATTGCCTTCAAAAATGCAGATTTTCGATTAAGGTCAAGGAACTCGGAGGCTTTTAACCACAGGCATACTCTATGTATGTCGAGGATTAAAACCGGAGGATATGACGTCCACATGAAACCCATTGACGGTTTCGTAAAATGCTCAAGATCAAGGCGTGCAATTCCTGAGGAGTGAGGCGTACATAAGTACGCCGCAATGACGAAGGAAGCCGCACAACACCGAGATTGAGCATTATACGAAACCGTCAGTGGGGAATGATGATGTTGAGATCCTTAATCTTATACAACAGCGCCTTGTAGCTGATTTTCAAAATGCGGCTGGCCTTGCTGCGATTCCAGCCGGTTTTTTCCAGCACAAAGCTGATAACCTCGCGCTCCACCCGGCCCTGAGCGGCACGGGTGATATCCTTCAGGGAAATATCGTCGAGGTTCAACGTCCGGTAATCCAGACCGCTGAGCGAACTTACCGAGGCGGATCGGCCCATCGGCACCGTACTTTGTCCTGATGAGGGGGTACTGGCGGGGGCATAGCGAAACAGTTCATCGATGATCTCGTCCCAATTCCCCAAGGCAAATCCCCGCTTGAGGATATTCTGCAACTCGCGGACATTCCCGGGCCAATGATATTCACACAGCTTGGCAATCAGGTGATTCCCGGGGATGTTGATGCGTCCGGCCTGGAACTGGTAGGCATATTCGTTAACGAAATGCTCGATCAGGTGCGGGATGTCTTCCGGCCGTTCCCGCAGCGGCGGGATGAGAATCTTGATGATATTGAGGCGGTAATACAGGTCCTCCCGGAATTTATCATGGCGGATATCCTCTTCCAGTTCATGGTTCGTGGCCGCCAGCACCCAGGTGTCGGTGTGAACTTCCTTTTCAGACCCAAGCGGTGAAAATTCACCGCTCTGCAGGACATGCAATAGTTTGGCTTGCAGCGCGATGGACATGTCACCGATTTCATCCAGCAGCAACACCCCGCCATCAGCCAACTCGAACTTGCCGCGCTTCTTGCGTTCCGCCCCGGTAAACGCCCCCTGCTCGTGCCCGAACAATTCACTTTCCAGCAATCCGTCTGGCAAAGCCGCACAGTTGATTTTTAGAAAAGGGCGACTGCTTCGCGGCGATTCCTGATAAAGATTTTGAGCAACGACCTCCTTGCCCACACCGCTTTCCCCACAAATCAGGATGTTCAAGCCCGTGTCTGCAACATGGCTGATCAGATCTTTAATTCTTATCATCGCCTGGCTGGTACCAATGATCGCCGGCGCTTTTTGTTTTACTTGAGATGGGCTCATAATCAAAGGTTGTGTGAAAAATGTGATTAAAGGGTAAACGCTTGTGGGATCAACGGACAGGAAACGGTTAACAGGCCTATTTCTTTTTCAAAAGATCGCTGATGAACCGATCCATCCGATCCAGCTCGATGGGTTTTTCAAGAACCAGGTCCGCCTGGGCCTCGGTGGCCAATGCCTCCGGGTGCTCACCCCAGCCTGTAATGGCAATCACGGGCGTTTGGGGCGATTTCTTTTTAACCAGCGAAATAATGGCGACGCCGCTGATGTTGGGCATGACCAGGTCGGTAATGATCAAGTCGAAACCGTCCTGATCATTTTCATAGACCTTGAGGCCGTCCAGACCGTTGGAAGCCGTGACCACATCATAATTTTTTTTTGTGAAATATTTTTTAAGAGACCGCAGAACTTCTTCATTGTCCTCGATAATTAATAAACGCGCTGAAGGGCTGTCTGTCATAACTTTTTCCTGGGAAAGGTGTTTGAGGTGACGGCAAGGCACTATGTATTTTTTTTCATATAGGAATTTTTTTATCCTGTGTCAAGCGATATTCGGCATCCATAAGATCCAGGATTGGTCTCAAAGACCTTGGCGCCAAATAGACTAACCTCAACCATCCCGGCGCAGGAGCCTGTTTCAGAATAATCAAACAGCATATAGAATTGGATTTGTCATTCCGGACGCGATCCGGAATCCATTACATTTTTGGTGCGATAGAATTCTGGATGCCGGATAGGTCATACCGGACTCAACCCGGGACCGGCTTGACGCTTACAATTGGACGGGTCTTCTGAATTATGTCACGCCTCAAAGGCCTGAATCCACTTTTAGTACCTGCCGCTTCTTTAATGAACTCCGAAATAGTGTGACTCACAAAACGACAGCGCAACCAGAGCGAAATAGAAAAATCCCTTGGTTCGGCGCATCATTCGCTGCCCGACACGCTCCACATATCGGAAACATGGCGGATCGGGACAGCCAAATCTGGTAAGGAATGACCCTCAAATTATGTAGAAAATTCTTTAAGATCACACCAAAACCGTGTGGGTTAGAGAAACCGTCTTTAATACAAGCGCCATGCAACAAAAACCGGAAGGAGTTCCTTAGTGCATATTTGTTTTTATAACAAATATTTATAAATGATATCGTTCGATTTGGAAATTTGATGCCGGTTGATCTGAAAATTCGGCGCACTCATTGCATGATGATATCAATTCACAAGATTTAGAATAGCAAAGGAGATCGCCGGCGCTGCCTTGATAGATACAGTTTCCTTCCCCGAGTTGAATCCTCGACATATGTCCCCGAAATATTCGTTATGCCTGAGGGCTGCCCCCCCCAGGCAGGATTCAATCAACAAGAAGGCTCGGTTTGAAAAATACCAATTTGTGCCCCGATTGAAGGATAACAAGCCAATTGATCCGGATGCCCAATAAACACCCCACGTTGTAGAGCGACGTTTGAATAATCCGGATTTTAAGTTTTGATTATTCCAAATAGTTATGGTACTTTAGCAATATTCTGATGGGCGTATTCAATACCCTTCAAAAAAAACAGATTCGACTGAATATGGAAATAGCAAACACGCAAATAGCGCAGCAACCGCCGCAATAAGGTCCATGCGTCATATGAAAAACTGTAAAACCAAAATAAATTATTTTTTGTCTTAAAAGTTGATGAACTCGTAAAAAGCTTCTGTACCGTCATGTCGGACTTGATCCGGCATCCAGAACGCATTTAGAATGCTGGATTCCAGCATCCGAGGCTGTGCTACAATAAAAAGCATTGCTATGCAGATTTTCGTCATTCCGGGCTTGACCCGGAATCCATTTGTTTTTCTGAGTGTTACAACACTGGATGCCGGATCGGGGTCCGGCATGACAGGATGAAAAAGCGTCCATTTTGTAATTACGACACAGTCTCGAAGGCGGGGGTCCAGAACCGATTGAAATAACTGGATCCCCGCCTGCGCGGGGATGACATTTTTTTTCACATGAAAAAAATTGAAGAAACCATTTTAGGAAAGCACCCCGGATCGGTCGAACCTCTCCGGGTCCTCCACCAAAGGTGGGGGGTAGATTAAAACTAAACCTTACGGGACAAGAACCGTGCAAATCGAAAATCCCCTGCAGCAAGAATTCCTGAAACCCGCATTCATCATCGACATTATTATCCGACGGCGATGGATATTGATCGTCCCTCTCATACTGGCACTTGCCGTTGGATCTTATCTGACCGTGACGCTGCCCAAAATCTACGAAGCCGAAACCCTTATTCTGATCGAACCCCAGAGAGTGCCGACCAATTACGTGCAATCCGTGGTGTCGACCGATGTTGAAGAGCGGATCAACACCCTTTCACAGCAAATCTTGAGCCGCACCAATCTTGAAAAGATTATAACGCAGTTCAACCTCTATGCCGGTCCAGAGTTTGAGAACATGTTTACCGAAGACAAGGTCAATGCCTTGCGGAAAAACATCACCGTGCACACCACCCAGAGCCGAAGGGAAACAAATGCCTTTTCGATTACATATCGGGGTGAACACCCCCAAACAGTGATGAATGTAACCAATACGCTGGCATCCTATTTTATCGATGAAAACTTGAAGGTCAGGGAAGCACAAGCCATCGGGACGAGTGACTTTTTAGAGGCCGAACTGCTGTCCATGCGTCGTCGCTTAGAGGAACAGGAGCGCAAATTGGAAGCCTACCGCACAAGCAACATGGGAGAGCTGCCCGAGCAGCTTGAAACGAATTTGCGTATACTGGACCGCCTGCAGGAACAGCTTACCGAGCGTCAGCAAGGATTGCGCGATGCCCGCTCGCGCCTTGACATGTTGCGCAACCAGGCCTCGGCCGGCTTGTTAGCGAATCAGGCCACGACAGGCGACACCGGCCCCCGGGAAGCGAATCCTTTAGACCCTGACGCCCTACGGGCCGAGTTGGCCAGGCTGCAGTCACGGTATACCGATAAGCACCCCGACATCATTAAAATCAAACAACAACTCAAAGACCTGGAGGCCAACGGAACAACCTCTGCGGCTGAAGCGCCTGCCGCACGCCGGGAGCCCACCCAAATCACCGATGTCCGCCGGGAAATCGAAAACACGGCGGCAGATATCGGCCGCATTCAATCCGAAATCATGACCTACGAGCGCCGCGTGGAATCCACCCCGAAGCGCGAGCAGGAATTGATGGCCCTGCAGCGGGACTATGAAAACTTGCAAGAATCCTACAGTTCCCTGCTAAACCGCAAACTCGAGGCGGACATATCCGTCAACATGGAGCGCAAACAAAAAGGCGAACAGTTTCGCGTTCTGGACCAGGCGCGCCTGCCGAAACGCCCGGTGTGGCCGAAAATGCAAATGATGTTTCTCATAACGATCGCGGCTGGGATCGGCATCGGGGGTGGCATTATTTTTCTGCTGGAATACATGAACGCCGGTTTCCGATCCCCCAAAGAAGTGGAGCTGACCCTTGACCTCCCCATGATCGCCTTGCTTCCGTTCATCGAGGACCGCAAAACACGCATGGTTAAAATGCTGAACTGGGTGGCAACCGGTTTGGCCGTGGCAGTGGCCGGCGTCATGCTGGTTGTGTTTGCCGCCCTCACCCTTAAAGGTGTTGAAGAATCCCTGGCACTCGTGTCCAAGGTTAAAACTTTAATCCTCTAACGCACACCACCGAGGCTTTGCAACGTGGGAAAATTTTTTGAGGCACTGAAAAAATCGGATGAAGGCCATGTCGCACCAAAGCCGGTCGAAATTGCCGATAGCGAAATGGATGACATTAAGCACACATCGGCAATCACCGATGACGACAGTCTCCGTTCTGTCCAACCTGATCTGGAAAAATCGGCCCCGTTAGACGCTGGCCCGGACCTTGTTCCAACGGAGATTTCAACGCCCAAGCCCGAACCCTATGTGGCGCGTCCCGTCTACACTCACCATGCGTTGGATAAAAATTTAGTGGCCCATCACAACCCCCAGTCGTTTGAGGCCGAGCAGTTCCGGATGCTGCGCACCAACATCATGTTCCCGGCCGAAGGCAAACCCTCGCCTCGCACAATCCTGGTGACCAGTGCGCTGCCCGGCGAGGGGAAGTCTTTTGTGTCCAGCAACCTGGCGTTCACGATCGCCCAGAATATCGACAAACATGTCTTGCTGATCGATTGCGACATGCGGCGCCCGACCGTCCACAAACTCTTTGGCTACGAAAATGTTCCCGGCTTGAGCAACTACCTTACCGGCGAGCGGGCCCTCCAGGATCTCCTGATCAAGACCGGGAATAACCATCTTTCCATTTTACCCGGTGGTCCGGTTCCGCCCAACCCGGCCGAACTGCTGTCCTCCAACCGCATGCTGGCGCTGCTGCGTGAGGTTCGCGCGCGCTACGACGACCGCTACATCATCATCGATTCGCCGCCGCCCCACCTGACCGCCGAGAGCAAAGCCCTGGCGCAATTTGTGGACGGCATCATCCTGGTCTTAAAACTCGGCCAGACCGATCGCAACCTTGTTTCGGAACTCGTCGGCAAATTTCAAAAAGAAAAGATCCTCGGCGTGGTTGCCAACTGGCTCAATCGACGCTCGACTGTTTTTTACGGTTCCGGAAAATATACCAAATACAGCTATTACAGTTCAGATACGAAACAGTAACCTTTCTTCAACGTAAGCTTCTGCCAGGAATAGTAATTCAGGCACTTTAGACTTTATTTTAAAAGTTTTATGCAGCACTTCATGTTCTTTATACCCAGAAAGCGCTCTATTGAAGACGCCATTGAAAAACTGAACTACGATTTGTTTTGCACCAAAAACATGTCATTTCTGCTGGATCTTCTGATCATATTCAGGACCGTTAAAATCGTTCTTTTTGGAAAAGGCGCCCGCTAAAAGCACCGTAAATTTCATTATAACTATTAGTAATATTTAGAATTTTTATATTTTTACCGATGTACTTCAGAAGGCGGAGCTGCGTGCAACGACTGGCGCAGGAGGGACATGGCAACTTTAAATTTGGATTGTCTCCAAAAAAGATAATCTGCCCCTGAGGATTCAAGGGGCCGAGGATCCGAGGATCCAAGTGAAATGCTAAAATCAATTGATGATAGTTTCGTAAAGAGCCTATCAGCTGTCATTCCGGACTCGATCCGGAAACCATGGAATTTACGCGGTGTTGCAACTCTGGATGCCGGATCGTGTCCGGCATGACAGGCATAAAAACAATGCTTTTCTGGATTGCGACACAGCCTCGCAGGCGGGAATCCAGTCGTTCTTCGTTCGTTAAGGTGTGGTGCATAGCACCCATGCAAGTGATTTTCTTCATCACCTTCGTGATCTTCGTGGTGGACTAGTTTCCTTTTTTAACAGCCTGTTAAATAGCTTTAACCATCATATTAGAGAGGCCCTGCTATGAAAATTTACCATCGTCTACTAATTTTACTGGTAGGTTTTTTGATGCTTGCATCGCCAACCCTTTCGTGGTCAGCTGGAGAAGGGGGCTCTTATAAAATCGGCAGTGGCGATGTCCTGGAAATCGTGACCTGGAAAGAGCCTGACTTTTCGCGGGAAGCAGTCTTAGTAAGAACTGACGGTTATATCAGTTTTCCCCTTCTGAACGATGTCCAGGCATCCGGTTTGACGCCCACACAATTGAAAAAATCTCTTGAAGCCGGACTCAAGGACTACGTCAGCACCCCGGAAGTGACTGTCACCATTGTAGAATCGGGAAGTCAGCGCTTCTACATCCTGGGTGAAGTGGTCAACACCGGAGAATATCCCCTGGCCAAACACTTGACGGTACTGCAGGCCTTCGCCCTCGCCGGCGGCTTTACGGAATGGGCATCTAAAGATGAAATTATCCTGATGCGTAGGGAAAACGGGAAGGATGTCACCATCAGGGTCGATTACAAAGACATCGTCAAAGGTGAAAATCTGGAGCAAAACGTGAAGATCAAAGCAGACGACACCATCATTGTCCCCTAAGTTGGGTTGGGGAGAGGGGTTTAGGCTGTAGGGGTTTAGACTGTATGTTTTTTTCTCATTGAAATATAGGCTCCCATCTTTTCACCACAACCAAAAGAGAGGACGATATGAAGCATCGAGCCCTTTTTGCAACTGTGGTCATCCTGGTTCTTGCATTCCCTCCCTGCACATACAGTGCCCAACTGAACTTCACGCCGGTGATGACGGTCAGTGAAGAGTACAATGATAATATTTTCCTAACCAACAACAATGAGGAAGATGATTATATTACACGGGTTAGTTTGGGAGGTACCCTGGAACTATTGGGCCGCACAGCCGGGGCCGAAATCACTTATTTGCCAGCCTATGAATGGTATAATGACTATACCGAATTTGATGGCTGGACCCAAGATCTTTTGGCTCGAACTTGGTACAATTTTACCGCGAACACAAGTATTGAATTGCGCGATGCTTTCATTCGGACAAGGGGATCATTGGAGGACGCGGGCTTCGTTGGGGCAACATCAGACGATCCGTTGGTGCAACCTGATATCGCGCCCGACCCCAATCAAAGGGGTTTAAGCGAGTATTACGAAAATGCGGCAACCGTCAGACTCGATCATCGCTTTGGTGCTGAAGATACCGTCTATACTGCCTTCAGGTATAGCCTGTATCGTGACGTAGACGGACCCAGATTTGAGAGATCTGATAATGATATCTGGGAACCATCCATAGGCGGCACATATTGGTTCACCAATTTCTGGGGAATTGAAACTGATTTATCCTACACCAACCTCGATTACAAATATGAAAATGACCAGGAAGAGTGGTACGGCCGTTTACGGCTTAATCGCCGCATCGACCGCCATTTAAACGCCTATGTCCAATATGAACATACGATTTTGAATTATGATCAAGAAACCATAGATGACATCGACTATGTGGTTTATGAACCCACCGTCGGGTTTAACTATCAACTGGATGAAAATACCCGCATCGATATCGGCGTCGGGTGGTATTACCAGGATCTCGATCATGGAGATAATGATGATGGTTTTATCTTGACCGCTCTAGCCGATAAGGTATGGCCATTCCGTCGAGGACTTGTGGGGGTAACCTTGCTCAGTGGCACGGATATCGATAACGAAGGTGTCGAGGATCTCGGATTTAACGTTTACTACGAAGGCGCCGTGCGCGGGGAATTCGCCTTCACGCCGCGATTCTCAGGAACCGCCACTGCCGGCTACCGCTGGGACGACTACCCGGATGAGACACCCAGTCGAACCGATAAAACCATTACGGCGACTGCCGGTCTTCAATACCAGGCCCTGCGCTGGATGGCGCTCAATCTTGACTATATCTTTACGGATCTTTCCTCTGATGATGACTTTGATGAATATACGAATAATCGGGTTATATTCAGCATCACATTTACCCCTGAGCAACCGTTCCGGTTGATGCAATAACAAAGAGCTAAACAGCAAAGAACGACAGAAACATCAGTTGATAGGCTAATAGGCTGTAGGTGTTTAGGCTGTAGGCTGTTAGGAAAATCAAAATCATCAGGGCCCCCTTTCAGCTTTGAGCTTTCAGTTCTAACTTATTTTTCTCTTCGTGGTGCAAAACCCATTAGGCCACAGATGAACACAGATACATAAAGATTTTTACCGCTATCGCGGTAAACCCAAAAGCTCACAGCCTACCAGTCGATATTTGATTTATCTTCATGATCTTCATGTACTTCATGGTTAAATCTCTTTAACCTAACGAACCCAATAAAAAATAGGCTGTAGGTTTTTGGACTTTAGGCTATTAGGAAAACCAAAAGGTCAAAAGATATAGGGATTTATCTTGAATCTCCTATATGTTTTTCTTACAGCCTAAACCCCTACTGCCTAACCTGTAATCAATGTATGAAAAGCTAAAACACCGTTGGGCTCTTGAAAAATCGGAAAAAAAAGTCCGTTCCGCTCGTTTCAAAAGACGATTGCTGGTGAACGGCACCCCTGTCTTCAAGAAATACAATGTTCAAACGGTTTATCTATTCGGATCGGTTGCGGTTGGCAGCAGCCGTCAGGAATCCGATATCGACCTGTATGTATCCGGACTGGCGGATGACCAATACTGGAATTTCAGGCATGATTTAGAAGAGGCCGTGGAACTGCCGATCGATCTGTATACCGAAGGCGACAACCCTCGATTTATAAAGAAAATCATAGCGCGCGGGGAAAAGATATATGGCATATAATATTGAACTATTGAAAGCCGATATCGCCGATGAACTCGCAAAAATCGATTTAGTTGCAAAAGAGTTCCGTAGGGTGGAAGACAAGCTTGACTTGCCTCCAGATCGCGTCCCTAATTATGATCGTGGTGCGGTGGGTTACCTGTTGCATAATTTTTACAATGGCTGCGAGAATATTTTTCGATCCATTGCCCGCTTTTTTGAGAACGACTTGGGACCATCTACCTGGCATAAAGATCTCCTAAAACGAATGAAGATGGAGATCTCCGGCTACAGACCCAGGGTCATCGACGACGAGTTGTACAGGCTTCTCGACGATTTCAGGGCCTTCCGGCATAAATTTCGCCATACCTATGGCTTTGAACTGGATTGGGAAAAGGAACAGATCGTCGCCAGAAAACTGTTGCGAACAAAGGAATTGTTGGAAATACAAATTAGAGCTTTTTTAGATCAGTTGGATAAAATTGGCAGCTAGCTCAACAACCAGGCTGTAGGTGTTTAGGCCATAGGCTAATAGGAAAACCAAAAAACCAAAGATTATAAGTGTTGATATTGAAGACCCCTATTGTTTTTCCTACAGCCTAATACCCTAAAGCCTAAACGCCTCTCGCTATGTTTTTCTTCACCCTCTTCATGTCCTTCATGGTAAAATCTCTTTAGCCCAACGAACTCAACAAGAAACAAGGCCGTAGGTGTTTAGACTATAGGCTATTAGGCAAACCAAAAAGTCAAAAGATATAGGGGTTTATCTTGAAGCTCCCCTATGGTTTTCCTACAGCCTAAACGCCTTTTCGTAAACCAATGAACCCCACTGATTCCGAACTTACTGAAATTGCTCATCTTCTTGGCCCTTTTTTCGCAGGGACCAACACACAAAGGGCGATTGTCTTCGGCTCCGTAGCGAAAGGAAGTCAGACAAAGCGCAGCGATCTCGATCTGATCATCGTTACCGAAACCGAAAAACGTTTTTTTGACAGATATGAAACATACGAAAAAATCCATTCGCTCATCCCAAACCGAGCCGTTGAAATGCTGATCTACACGCCTGATGAGCTAAACAATATTTCGCACCGTGCATTCATCAGGCAGATCCTCGACGAAGGCAAAATCATCTATGAGTGTTGAAAAGAACACCCATGAAGCCAAAAGATGGCTAAGGACAGCCCAAGGAGATCTGGAGGCCGCCAAAATCCTTATGGGTAACGGCAAATATGCTCACGCTTGCTTCCATAGCCAACAGGCGGGCGAAAAGGCGATAAAAGCCGTTTGGTATTTCCTTGATGCTGATCCCTGGGGACACTCCATCACCAAACTAATACAAGAACTTGAATCCGTTGATATCAAAACACATGAAAAATTTGGGCAGCTTAAACGAAGTGCCATTGTACTCGACAGGTTCTACATTCCCACAAGATACCCAAACGGATTGCCGGACTTGACCCCGGACGATAGCTTTATTGAAGAGGACGCCAAAACCGGCATAGAAAACGCCGAAATACTCATCGGAACTGCTATAAGTCTGATTGGATAAGGCTGCGCAGGCTAATAGCCGGTGGGCTGATAGGAAAACTGAGGGAAGCGCCAACCTGAAAGCCTACCTGTCGATATTTGATTTATCTTCATGACCTTCACGGTAAATGGCTTTTGCTTTTGAATCAGCGTGCATCTGCGTCCCTTTCTGTTTTCTTCGTGTTCCTTCGTACCCTTCGTGGTGAAGAACGCTTTAATGTTTTGGCATTAACCTCTTCATGCTCTTCATGTCCTTCATGGTAAAATCTTTCATTATCCGCGCTCATCTGTGTTGATCTGTGGCAGAACTTTAGTTGATTGATTTTTAGGCTACAGGCTGCGTCATTAACGGGAAAATGTGCCTCCAATGAAACCCTTGACACCGTCACAAAAAGGAAAAATCCTGTCCCGGCTGTTTTGGGATACGGAGGGCAACCCTATCGATGCGGAATCATTGATTGAAGCACACCTTCAGAGCCTTGAAGATATCCAATCCCAACAATTTTTCAGGAAACTATTAACCTCTTGTGATTGGTACACCTTGCTAAAGCTTATTCCTGCCGGTAAGCTCCCAGCTATCTTTAATGATGATATTATCGACCAGATTTTCCCCCAGGATTTGAAGATGAAATATAAATATGCAAGAGACATATTATATCGATAAATTGTATCCCTTTCAGGACGAAATCCTGAAAATCATCGAAGATCTGAATTTGGATTTCTATCTGACAGGCGGAACCGCACTTGGACGCTGTTATCTGAATCATCGCTATTCGGATGATCTTGATTTTTTTGTGAATGACAATGACAACTTTAAAACAGAATGCAATGCCGCAATCAAAGCTTTGAAGGATCGTTGGAAATGTGACATCGCTGCCACATCAGGAACATTTGCCCGCATTTTTTTAAAAACGAGGGATATCACCTTGAAAGTCGACTTCGTTAATGATGTCCCTGATCATTTTGGAGAGATTAAAAGGTTTGCTCTTTTTCACCGTATTGACAGTTGGCGGAATATTCTGTCCAACAAATTGTGTGCATTGAGTCGTTTAGAAGTGAAAGATATCGTCGATATCGTTTTTATCGCGAAAAACTATGCATTCGATTGGGAAACCATTGTCGGTGAAGCCCGATCGAAAGATCTGTGGATTGATCCCATAGATATTTGCAAGATCATCGATCAATTCCCGACAGAACGATTGGCGACAATAAAATGGACAAAGGCGCCGAATATCAAGGAATTTACTGATCAACTAAAGACGGTTCATCTCGACATTTTCAATGGGAGGGAAAACTCACTAAAAGCGTAACCTTAGATTTTTGGAAGGGGAATATTATTCCCCCACAACCCACGCTTTTCAAAGCAACAAGAAAGCAGGCTGTAGAAGGCTGTAGGTGTTTAGACTGCAGGCTGTTAGGTAAACCGGGAAAAACAGGAATAGACAGGCTGCAGGCCTTGGGAAAAACCAGAGAACCTGCGATCTTTATCCCGCCAATGACCATAGTCATAGATCCGCATGAATGATTGGTTTTCGATTTTTCTACAACCTAAAAGTCTTATAGCCTACAGTCTATCCAACTTTTTTTATCCTTCGTGCCCTTCGTGGTAGCAATCTTTTTTAATCTCTTTTTCACTTCATGCACTTCATGTCCTTCGTGGTAAAATCTCTCTCTATCAGTTTTCATCAGTGTTAATCCGTGTCCCATTTTAAGCTTTTCCATCTCGGCGCTGAGCACTGCGTCACCGGCTCCTGCCACCTGCTGCAGCTCAATGGCCTCAACATTATGGTCGACTGCGGCCTGGCCCAAGGACACGATGCCCAGCAGCCCATGGACCAGTGGCCCGTCGCGCCGGACAAGATCGACTACCTGTTCCTCACCCACGCTCACATCGACCATATCGGCCGTGTACCCGAGTTGATCGACAGGAAGTTCGAGGGCGAAATCATCTGCTCCCATCCCACCAAGGCGCTCTTGGCCCCCATGCTGACGGACGCCATGAAGTTTTCGGCGATGTCCGAACACACAGCCGATGGCATCATGAGAAACATCGACGACCTTTCGTGGGGCTTCGAATACGGTGAAACCTTCGATCTTACCAACGGTGTGAGCTTCAAACTGAAGCGCGCCGGTCACATTCTGGGATCCAGCTTCGTCCGTTTTCAGGACGACAAGACCGGCTGGTCGGTCCTCTTTTCCGGGGACCTCGGCGCAGCGGACACGCCCATCCTGGTCGATCCGGAGCCGCCGGACAGTGCCGATCTGGTGGTTATGGAGTCCACCTACGGCGACCGACGGCACGCCGACCGGAAGCGGCGCATCGAGCAACTGGGGGCGGTCCTCTCCCGGGCCTTGGCGGACCGCGGCAAGGTCTTCATTCCTGCCTTTTCCCTGGGACGCACCCAGGAGTTGGTCTATGAAATGGACCGGATTTTTACCGATCCCCGTTGCCGCGAGGTGTTCCCGGAGTTGCAGGTTCGGCAGCGTCCGCCCGTCTTCGTGGATTCACCCCTGGGGCTGAAAATCACCCGGATCTATTCCCGGCTCACGGAATACTGGGACAAGGAGGCCCGCGATCTGGAACAGCGGGGGGACCATCCCATCGATTTCCACGGCCTGTATGCGGTGGAAAACCACCGGGACCATTTGAAGCTCTGCCAAAGCAACGGCCCCGCCATCATCCTCGCCAGCAGCGGCATGTGCACTGGCGGCAGGATTATCGATCATTTGCAAAATGGCATCGAACAGCCGGAAAACGACATCCTCTTCGTCGGCTACCAGGCCGTCGGCACCCCCGGCCGGGACATCCAGACGTATGCCGACAGACCTAACGGCTATGTCGTCATCGACGAAGAACGCAAAACCATCGCGGCCCGCGTCCACACCCTGCCCGGCTACTCCGCCCACGCCGACCAAAAAGGGCTCGTCGACTGGATCTCCGCCATGCCCGATAAGCCGGGAGCCATCAAGCTGGTCCACGGGGAAAACGGGGCACGGCAGACCTTGAAGGAAGTCCTCGAACGGAGGGGGTATAAAGTACAATAGGCGCCAGGTTCGTTGGGTTCGTTGAGTTCATAGGGTTTGTTGAGTTCATTGGGTTCGTTGGGTTTGTTGAGTTCGTTGAGTTTGTTGGGTTCGTTGAGTGAACGGGTTCATTGGGTTTATAGAGTTCTTTGAGTTTGTTGGGTTGGGTGGTTATGTTGTGTTTGTTCAGTACGTCGGGTCCGTGGAGTGGTTGCCAAGAACCAGCGTAAGCATTAGAATGCCCATGAAACTGCTAAAAACCAGCCCATGGTCTACCCATCTGTTAACGCAACAAACTCTATTAACACAATAAACTCAACAAACTGCCCTGCTCTATATGAAGATAAAACGGTTTGAGGAAATACAGGCCTGGCAGGAAGCACGCGTTCTGGTTCAGATGGTCTATGAAGCAGTCAAATCCAATGGCGCCTTCTGCAAAGATTATCGCCTGCTCAACCAAATTCAGAGCGCTGCTGTTTCGTGTATGTCGAATACCTGCCCTGTTAAATTGCTTGAGATCTAATGTATTACACCTATGTGCTTAGAAGCGAAGTAGATGGCAGATTTTATACGGGATATTCAGAAAATCTCAAGCAAAGACTTGATCAACATAACAAGGGCTATGTCGAATCAACCAAATTCAGAAGGCCTTTAACTATAGTCTACTATGAGGCATGCTTAAATAGGGAGGATGCCATCAAGCGCGAAAAATATTTCAAAACATATCATGGGAAAATGTTCTTAAAAAGAAGGCTCAAATCTTATTTAACAGGGTAAAAGGGTTTTTCAAGGCGGAGCAACAAGGAATTTGTTCAATTCCTGTTCATCGCAAAAAGCTCCGCTGCCGAAGTCCAAAGCCAACTCTACGTCGCCCTTGACCAAAAGTATATTTCACAGGCCGATTTCGATCGGATATACAAGCAATCTGAAAAAGTATCCAAGCTAACATCAGGATTCATCAAATACCTGAAATCAAATCAAAAGAATCCAACCCAATAAACTCTATAAACTCAATAAACCCGATCAACCCAATTAACCCAACGAACCCAATCAACTCTATCAACCTGATCTTATTGACATCCATGAAATAAGTAGCTACATATAGAAAAAAGAGGCTACTTCGGGAGACCGACATGATTCAAGCAGGAATCAAGGAAATCAAAAACAACCTGAGCCGCTATTTAGCGCGTGTAAAGGATGGCGAAGAAGTGATGATCACCGAAAGGGGCAAAACCATTGCGCGAATCGTAAAGGAAAATTCGAAAAATATGGCCATCCGCGAAACGCTTTCCCCATGGATTGACAGGGGGGTGGTGATAATGCCAAGCACCGGCCCCAGAAGGGAGGCTCCTGTGCGGTATAAAGCCACCGGTAAAAGCGTTGCAGAAATGGTCATCGAGGATCGCCGTTGATTCTGTATTTGGATACAAGTGCCCTCGTTAAACGCTATTTCGAAGAACCCTATTCTACGGAAGTTGCCGATCAGTGGCAGCAGGCGGACGAAATTGCGACCTCTTCGGTGGCTTACGCCGAAGCCCTGGCTTCTTTTCATCGGAAAAGCAGGGAAGCAGCACTCGATGATGAAATATTGGACGAAATTTCAAACAATCTTCGTTCCGATTGGCAGACCTTCATCAGAATCCAAGTTACCGATGAACTGAATACCTATATCGATAGAGCCTTGACTGCCCACACCCTTCGAGGATTCGACGCTATTCACCTCGCTTCGGCCATGATTCTGCATGAAAAATTTGCAGAATCCCTCCGATTCATCTGTTTCGATAGGAAGCTGACCCAAGCCGCCCAGTCGGAGGGTATAAAAACGTACGGATAGCCATGCGAACCAATATCGTAATCGATGACACACTGCTGGACGAGGCCTTTAAGGTGAGTGACGCCCGCACCAAAAAGGACCTGATTCACGAAGCCCTGCGAACGTTGATCAAATTAAAGAAACGTAAAGATTTAACGGAACTGGCAGGTAAGATTGATTTCTATCCGAATTTTGACCATAAAGCCTTGCGTAAGCTGCGGGGATGATCCTTGTCGATACATCCGTTTGGATTTCCATTTTTCGTGACAAACCCAGCGGTTTCGCTAATGCATTTCGGGACAGGATAGGCGGGGAAGCCTATGTCTTGAGCCGCTTCAATCAGCTCGAACTATTACAAGGTGCCAAAAATGAAAATGAGTGGTTGGCGCTTGACGGCTACCTCTCGACCCAGTTGTACCTCGAAACCACAGGCGCAACGTGGCGCGACGCAGCTAGAATTTTTTATGATCTGCGTTGGAAAGGTCTCACTATCATCAGCCCGATTGACTGCTGTATAGCTCAGTTAGCCATTGAAAACGGTGTGCTGTTGCTCCATCGCGATCATGATTTCGAACGCATCAGCACCGTACGACGCCTGCCCGAAGAGTTTTTTCAACAGGAAAGCAGGCTGTAGGTGTTTCGACTGTAGGCTGTCAGGAAAACCAATAAATTTGCAGATGCTCCTTTCAGCTGTCAGCCTTGAGCTTTCAGCTCTAACCCATTTTTCTCTTCGTGTCCTTCGTGGTGATGCCTTGCCTTTAGTTTAATCCGTGTCATCTGCATTCATCTGTGTCCCATAGGTTTTTCTTCATGCCCTTCAAGGTAAAAATGGTTTTTGCTGTTGTTTTAACCCCTTCACCCCCTTCGTGTTCTTCGTGGTAGAAACTGCGTTTGCGGTTGCTTTCCCTTTCAGCTTCGTGCTTGACACTTTTTAACCCTTGCCTTCAAGGTGAGATCGTTGATTCGACATAATAAACTTCCCGATAACATCATAGATCTAATCCCTGATGCTGCCTATTACCTGGAAAGACGGGATGATGTTATTTTTGCCTATCTCTTCGGGGGTCTGGCCAAAGGAGACCCCAACCCCTTAAGCGATATCGATATTGCCGTCTATCTTTCTATAAATGTGGACTTCGCTCACGAGAAGGCTGAAATTTTAGAAGATATAGTTGATATTCTGCACACGGATGAAATCGATCTGGTTGTCTTGAACCAGTCGTCAATTCTCCTGTCCATGAATGTGATCAAGCACAACCGCGTATTGGTGGACAAGAATCCATTCATGAGACACGCTTTTCAATCCCTGATCATGCGAAAATACTTTGATCATCAGCAATTTGAGTCAGCAATTTTGAGAAGGCGCTTCTATCATGGTTGACGAAACCCTGATTTTGAGAAAATTGTCCGAATTGGAGGAATATGCATCCCAAATCGAGGGCTTCAGGGCCATTGCCATCAAGGAATACCGCAAGGACTGGAAAAGCCAGCGCATCATCGAACGAACCCTTCAAATGATGATCGAAACCTGTGTAGATATCGCCGGTCACATCATCTCCGACCAAAAATTCCGAATCCCGAATAGTTATGCCGACACGTTTCGCGTCCTCAACGAAAACGGCATAATGGCAGAGGATCTTTGTAAAACCATGGAAAAAATTTCCAAATTTCGCAATGTGATCGTCCATCATTACGATCGCGTCGACGCCGAAATTGTCATCGATATTCTCCGCAACCGAATCAACGACTTCAGCCGATACCGTGATGTCATTGTATCCTGGCTCAAAGAGCAATAGGGTTCGTTGGGCTAGGGAAAGGGTGTTAGGCTGTGAGGGTTTAGGCTATTGGGCTGTAGACTGTAGGAAAAAATGATGTTTCAGGTAGATAGGCTATTAGACCTATTTAATTCTTTGATTTTGCTACAGTCTAACAGCCTACAGCCTATAAGCCTGCAGTTTTCCTACTGCCAATTGAGCATTTATTTTCCTAATTGTCGCGACAAAGCTTCCTGAAAGTCATGATATTGACACACCAACTGTCCGAACACCGCCTCTGCTAACGGCCTATAAATCATAACATATTGATATAATATGGTAAGTATCTTTCGGCATAATAACTGCATCCCCAACGACGAATGTCAGTGTTTTGGTTATGTCAATCCCCAATCGCGGAATTGACCAGGCGGAGCTATCGCTAAGGCAGGGATAATAGCCTGTAGGTGTTTAGGCTGTAGGCTGTAGAAAATGATAAGATTTCAATTCGTTAAAAATACTTGGAGATCGCTTGGATGAAAATACCTTTTCTGGATCTGGTCGCACAAGGACAGCCGCTGAAAGATGATATTCTTGCAATGGTCGGTGACGCCATCGATGGCGCCGGTTTTATCGGCGGGCCCAATGTTACCGGTTTCGAAGCGGATTTCGCCGCCTTCTGTGAAACCCGCCACTGCGTCGGCGTGGCGTCCGGAACCGACGCCCTGCGCTTCGCCCTTCAGGCGGCGGGCGTCAAGGCCGGTGATGAAGTAATCACCGTGGCCCACACGTTTATCGCCACCACCGAGGCCATAAGCCAGGTTGGCGCCAAGCCAGTCTTTGTGGATATTCGACCGGATACCTGGAATATCGATTTCGACCAGATTGAAGCCCGTATTACACCGCAGACTTCGGCCATTGTCCCGGTGCATCTTTACGGGCAGCCGGCCGATATGGATCCCATTCTGGAAATTGCCGAAAAGCATAGCCTTGTCGTCATCGAAGACGCCTGCCAGGCCCACGGGGCCCGCTATAAGGGCCGTCGAGCCGGATCGATTGGGGACATCGGGTGCTTCAGCTTCTATCCCGGGAAAAATTTAGGGGCTTACGGTGAGGCTGGTGCGGCAACGACAAACAATTCCGACTTAGCCCAATACATGGCCAAGATTCGTGACCACGGCCAGAAAAAAAAATACTACCACGACATCGAAGGCTACAACGGCCGTCTCGACGCAATTCAGGCGGGCGTTCTGGGCATCAAGCTTAAGCATCTCCAAGATTGGAACATGGCACGCCGCTCCCATGGCGCCCGCTATCGCGATATGCTAAGCTGCCTGCCGGAAGTGACGCTTCCCACGGAAGCCCCGGAGATGGAGTCCGTTTATCACCTTTTTGTCATTCTAGTAGATCAGCGGGACGCCCTGCAATCGTTTCTATCCGATAAAGGTGTTGCCACCGGCCTGCACTACCCCCAGCCGCTCCACCTTCAGGAGGCCTATCGCGATCTCGGCTACCAGCAGGGAGATTTCCCGGTCACCGAATCCGTCGCCCAGCGATTGCTCTCTTTGCCCATGTACCCCGAACTGATGCCCGAGCAGATTCAATATGTGGCCGATTGCATCAAGCAATTTTACAACAGATAGGCTTTAGGAAAATCAGTATGATTTCATCAAAAATAATTATTCTTTTTATTGGTACCTTCTTCGCAGCGACTCTTGTTTTTATAGATCCGGCATGGTCATCACAGAATTCAAAGAACTCTCCGGGTGAAACCAACACAAAGATTCGTGTTCTAGTGGACCAAGTGAGCAGGAAGAATTTGTTGGAGACATTAACTTACCTAACTTCCTTTAAGAATCGCTCGTCATACGAGGTACAAGAGGAAGTTCTTATTTTCATTGCCGGCGATCTTGGAAATGCCGGTGCCGCAATCCGGTTTCACGATTACGAATTTGATGGGCGCATTTGGCATAACTTGGTAGCGACAGTTCCGGGAGATGCTTCCTTTGATCAAGGCGAACCCTATCTAGTTGTCGGGGCGCACGTCGACAGCGTATCCACATCCCCGGGCGCTGATGACAATGCCAGCGGTGTTTCTGCGATAATGGAAACCGCCAGGGTGCTGGCAGGCGCTAAACTGCCGATGAGAGTCGACTTCGTTTTCTTTACGAGGGAGGAGGTAGGTCCAAAAGGCTCCAGTTTTTATGCTGCCGATGCAAAGGCTTCCAAAGCGGCCATTAAGGCCATGATCGCTGTAGATATGGTGGGCTTCGACTCTTCTGGGGGCGATTTGGATCTTGTTACGAAACCTTCTATGGATTGGATTGTAAAGGATTATAAGGCGGCTTCAGATGTTTACACGCAGCTAAGCACCACAGCTGTTATAAAAGAAAATTGCGGGTGAGGGGATGAGGGATCCTTCTGGACGAATGGATACGATGCGATGTTCATCATAGAAGATTACCCTTATAAAAATCCTAACCACCACCAGTCAAGTGATACCCTAAGAACGCTCAATTTAGACTTCCATTATCGTGTTACCCGCTCCTTGGTGGCCGCTGTTTCTTACATAGTGTCCGCCCATAAATTGACAACCACCCCATAAGTAACTAAAATCTTAGCGCGATATCTTGGGTTAGACTAATGAACAAAGCAGCTTTAAATGCCAGGATGTTTGCTTTTCACAGTTCGCCTTTTCCTATAAGAAGGTCTCTTTCCTTGTTTCAATGTGATGGCGGGATAGCCAAGTGGTAAGGCGTCGGCCTGCAAAGCCGATATTCTCTGGTTCGATTCCAGATCCCGCCTCCAACCCTTCTTACTCTAATCGGAGTCACATACCTTTCAAAAAACATGCACTCTATGACACTGGTAGATAATATACTGGACCTCATCGGCAATACACCGACTGTTCGGTTAAACGGCGAGAATATATTTGCAAAGGCCGAGTTTCTCAATCCGGGCGGCAGCATAAAAGATCGCGTGGCCTTGGCGATGATCGATGGCGCCATTGAGGAGGGGAAATTAAAGGCCGGCTACACAATCGTTGAGCCGACCTCGGGTAATACCGGTATTGGTATAGCGCTTGTGGGGCGACTTAAAAATTACAGGGTCAAAATCGTGATGCCCGAAAATATGAGCAATGAGCGGAAGAAGCTGATTTGCTCCTTGGGGGCTGAGTTGGTCCTTACTCCCGCCCACTTAAACATAAAGGGCGCCGTGGACAAAGTTGAAGAAATCGCACGGAATAGCGAGAACATTTTCGTTCCACAGCAGTTCCAGAACCCTCTCAACCCCAAAGTGCATCACGATGAAACCGCTCAAGAGCTTTGGACGCAACTCAATGGCGATATTTCCTGCTTTGTTGCAGGGGTGGGAAGCGGCGGCACACTGCAAGGCATTGGTACCTTTTTAAAGGAGAAAAACAGTCAGATACGCATCATTGCCGTGGAGCCGAAGAATGTATCCGCGCTTTTGGGCCACGAGCCCGGACTTCATCAAATTCAAGGCATTGGAGATGGTTTTGTACCGGATATCCTCGATCGTTCACTCGTCGACGATGTGATCGAAGTCTCGGACGAGGATGCCATTGAAACGACAAGACAATTGAGCCGGGATTTCGGCCTGTTAGTGGGGATTTCTTCCGGCGCTAATGTATGGGCCTGCCGAAAAATTTCTTCAAAGATAAACGGTAATATAGCGACGGTTTTAGCCGACAGATCGGAACGCTATTTCAGCACCTCTCTAATGTAACGTTGCTCGCTGACTAACAACGTGATTAAAATAGACTGAATGGTTTAGACGATAGGCATTTAACCCGCAGGTTGTTTTTGGAGTTCTGCTTTTACCACAGCCTGCAGTTCTCACCTACCTTGGAGTTCTAAATGATCAATGTCGGCCTGATCGGCTTCGGATATTGGGGCCCCAACCTGGCGCGTAACTTCCATCACAACCCCTTTATGGAGCTGGCGGCCATCAGCGATTTTTCCGAGGACCGCTTGAAAACCGCCGCCCGCTTCTATCCGCAGACTAAATTATACCGTCAGGCCGATGACATCATTAACAACAACGGTGTCGATGTTGTCGCGATTGCGACCCCCGTCTCCACGCATTACCAGCTTGCAAAAAAGGCCTTTCAGTCGGGCAAACACGTCTGGCTTGAAAAACCCATGACCGAAACCGTCGCACAAAGCGAGGAGCTCATCGAACTGGCGGCCCGGTATGGCAAAAAGCTGCAGGTGGATCACACCTTCGTGTATACGGGTGCCGTGCGCAAGATCCACTCGCTCATCGATTCCGGCGATCTGGGCGACCTGATCTATTACGACTCCTCCCGGGTCAACCTGGGACTGTTCCAGCAGGACGTGGACGTGATCTGGGACCTGGCCCCGCATGATATCGCCATCCTCGATTACCTGATGCCGTTCAAGAAACTGGCGGTCTCCGCCACGGGTTCAGACTACTTCGGCACCGGGATGACCTCCAAATCCCTGTTGACCATTTTCATGGAAAACAATGTCGTGGCCCACATCAACGTGAGCTGGGTGTCGCCCGTAAAAATACGCCAGACGTTGATTGGCGGCACCGCCAAAATGATCCTGTATGACGATCTTGAACCAAGCGAAAAAATCAAGATCTACGACAAGGGCGTCGAGCTTGACTACACCAAGGAGGATTTGTACCGCATCAACGTCCAGTACCGGGTCGGCGACATGTGGGCGCCCAAGCTGGAGGACCACGAAGCCCTGTCCCTCGAGGTCCAGCACTTTGCCGAATGCATCATGCAAGGCCATGAGCCCTTGACCAACGGCCATTCGGGACTGGAGGTCGTCAAAGTACTGGTGGCGTCGCAGGAGTCCCTTTCCCAGCGCGGAGGGCCGGTCGAGCTCACTTAGTGATGCCGTCAGAAAGGAACGATATGGAAAAGCGCAACGTCGCCCCCGACGTCCGGCTCGGCGAAAACGTTTTTCTGAACGATTTCATCAACCTCTACGGCTGCACGATCGGCGACAACAGCCGCATCGGCCCCTTTGTCGAGATCCAGAAAAACGCCAGCGTCGGTAAAAACTGCAAGATCCAAAGCCACACCTTCATTTGCGAAGGCGTGCACATCGAGGATGACGTCTTCGTAGGGCACGGGGTCATGTTTATCAACGACCGCTATCCGCGCTCCACGCGTGAAGGCGGTGCATTGCAGACGGAATCGGATTGGGCGGTCATCCCCACCCGTATTGGTCGGAGGGCTTCAATCGGCTCCAACGCCACCATTCTGTGTGGCGTAACAATTGGTCAAAACGCCATTGTCGGGGCCGGCAGCGTCGTTGTAAACGATGTTCCCGACAATACCATCGTGGCCGGGAATCCTGCCAAGACGATACGCAAAATACCCGTTGAATAGGGCACAAGACCCAAATCGATGTGAGAGCTGCACACCTCACACTTCTATCTGTCCTGAAGGGTGTCGCTTGTTGAACATTCAAATTATCGACCCCACCACTTTTCCCCACTGGAACCGGCAGATAGCTGCTTTCCAGGATGCCACGGCCTTTCACACGGCCAACTGGGCCCGTGTTCTTGTCGAAACCTACCGCTATAACCCCCGCTATTTTTGCACCTTCAATAACGGGCAATTAGAAAACGTCGTTCCCGTGTTGGAAATCCGAAGCTCCCTCACAGGAAAACGCGGCGTTTGCCTGCCGTTCAGCGACCAGGTTGAACCCCTGGTCCAAGATCAGGCTGCTTTTGATATTCTTTTGGACTACATCATAGGGTTTGGCAAAAAAAAAGGATGGCAGGCCTTGGCCTTTCATGGATGTGATCAATTGCTCTCCCATGAGCCGGCCTATAAGTCATACGTTACATCATCCTTGTCTATCGAAGAAAGCTGCAAAACATTATTCAAGCAACTCAAAAGCAATACGCGCCGCAATATAAAAAAAGCACAAAAGGCGAATATCAGCACACAAATCCTTCAGAGTGAAAAGGGGATCAAGGCATTCTATCAACTCAACTGTCTTACCCGCAGAGACCATGGTCTCCCGCCGCAGCCCTACTTGTTCTTTAAGCGCCTGCATGCCAATTTTTTCCTAAAGGAAAAAGGTTTTGTTTGTTTGGCATTTCAAAACAACATCCCCATTGCCGGTGTTTTATTTCTAAGCTTCAATCGTCACGCCATGTATAAGTATGGCGCTTCGGATAAAAACCATCTGAAGCTGCGACCCAACAATATGTCCATGTGGGAAGCCATCAAGCATTGTAATGAATTAGGTTTGCAACAGATCGACTTAGGCCGCACCGATATGGAGCATGAAGGCCTCAGACGTTTCAAGAAAAGCTGGAATGCTGTTGAAGGGCAACTCAAGTATTACCGCTATGATTTCCAGGAAAGCGCTTTTACTCAAAAACAAGAACGTCTAAAATCTTCCTATGGCTTCTTAAAAAAAATGCCACTGCCACTACTAAGGGTTTTCGGCTGTATTATGTACCGTCATGTGGGATAGAAAATCATTTTAACCTGTGCCTTATATGGTGACGGCAATGAATTTAAATAATTTTTATTATAATATTAAACCGATCATACCACGGCCATTGCAACTAGTGATCCGGCGCAAAATCGCAAATTACAAACGTGAAAAGTTCAGGAACATTTGGCCTATTGACACAGACACTGGAAATCCACCGGCAAATTGGAAGGGGTGGCCGGATGGAAAAAAATTCGCTTTGGTTTTAAGCCATGACGTCGATACCCAGCGCGGCCACGACGCCATTCCGTTTCTTTTGAAAATTGAAAAAACCTTGGGCCTAAAGTCTGCCTTCAATATCGTTCCAGAACGATATCGGGTATCCTTAGAAATCATAAAATTCATTCAACGCCAGGGTTTCGAAGTAAATGTTCACGGCTTGAAGCACGATGGAAAATTATTCAAGTCCTACAAAATTTTTCAAAACCGATCCAAGAAGATCAACCAATATTTAAGGCAATGGAATTCACGGGGTTTTACAGCGCCGTCCATGATATGCAATATGGATTGGCTCCACGAACTTGACATCGACTACAGCACCAGCACTTTTGATACGGACCCTTTCGAACCTCAGCCCTCACCATCCAAGACCATTTTCCCTTTTATTGTGAATCACCCGAATGGGAAATCATCCCATGTCGAATTGCCTTACACCTTGCCCCAGGATCATTCCTTGTTCATCATTTTGGGCGAAAAGAATACCTCAATATGGGAACGGAAGCTAAAATGGATAGTTGATAAAGGTGGAATGGCCTTATTAAATACACACCCTGACTACATGCGTTTCCAAGACAAGGATAAAAACCTTGAAACATATCCTAAGGAATTCTATATCAACTTCATGAACTTCATTTTGGAGCAATATAAAGGGCAGTATTGGAATGCACCTCACTCAGAGATTGCCGCGTATTGGCAAAACTCGTTTGTGGCACAAAATGCACAAACTAAAACTGAGAATTATCTCAACCAAAATATTGGATAATTACTGAGATCGTTTCTTGATTCAAAAACAGGTGCTATAACATCAATACCAATTGAATAGTGCGATGCTTTTAACTTCTTAAAATTTAATTTAAATGCCCACAACTACAAGCATTCCCATAGGTCATGTTAAATCCTCATCTTTCAATAAATAGGGAAAGAAAATTATCTATGTCGCCTGAAAAACAAAAGACAGTTTGGATCGATCTTGATAATTCTCCGCACGTGCCTTTCTTTTTTCCAATTATCAAAAAGCTGGAGGAAAAAGGATACCGGCTGGTGATAACCTCTCGCGATTGCTTTCAGGTCTGCGGACTTGCCTGTTTATACAACCTTTCCCATGTAACCATTGGTCGGCATTACGGTGCCAACAAGGCTTTAAAAGTTTTCGGCACCCTTTTGCGAAGTATCCTGCTCCTGCCCACAGTTATTCGGGAAAAACCCGATGTATCGATATCGCATGGTTCCCGCCCCCTTATTATCATATCAGCTTTGCTGCGGATTCGAAGTATTTTAATATTCGATTACGAGCACGCCAAATCTCTTCCATTTTTAAAGCCAACGCTTGGCATGGCTCCCTCTGTTATTCAGAACCCTGAAGTCAAAAAGCATTTTCGACAGGGCTATATTGGATATCAGGGCCTAAAAGAAGATGTCTACGTTGCATCATTTAAGCCCAACCCCAAAATCCTTGACGACCTTAAAATCGACGAGCACAAACTTATCGTTACCATCCGCCCACCTGCCAATGAGGCTCATTATCATAATCCTGAAAGCGAAAAACTCTTTTCGGCCACGGTGGATTTAATTGGCAATATTCCCGATGCCGTTATGGTCATCCTACCGCGCAATGAAAAGACTCAAAAGGAAATGATTATCAATACCTGGCCTGAGTGGTACCAAAACCGCAAAATTATCATCCCCGAAAAGGTCGTTAACGGTTTAGACCTGATCTGGTATTCGGACTTTGTCATCAGCGGCGGGGGGACTATGAACAGGGAAGCCGCAGCTCTGGGGGTCCCCGTTTACAGCATTTTCAGGGGCAAACTCGGCGACGTGGATAAATATTTGTCTGAAAACGGTCGCCTAACACTTTTGCAATCGGTCGCCGATATTCAAACAAATCTCAAACCCATCAAGCGAGACAAACCCGACACAGCAAGCTTCGAGAACTTGCCCGCACTAAAACAGATTATTGAGGCTATAGATACTCTCGCTGTTGGTAAATAATACAACCTATTTCATTAGCGATCCATCGCGTTTTTTCAATATATCCTTCATAGCCTAACTGACAATCGTCATATTTACTAACTCCTTCATCTTTTTTACCTCATTAACTAACGGATTTTTTCCATGCTTATTCATCTTATATGTGCTGCCAGACCTAATTTTATGAAAATCGCCCCACTCTATCATGCGCTTAAGGACGAACGGTGGGCACAACCTATGATCGTCCACACCGGACAGCATTACGACTTGAACATGTCCGACGCCTTCTTTGAGGATTTAGGCCTGCCGCAACCCGATATTCACCTCGGCATCGGAAGTGGTACCCATGCCGAGCAGACCGGCAACGTCATGATCGCCTATGAAAAAATCCTCATGGAAAAAGCTCCGGATTTGGTTGTGGTGGTCGGCGACGTCAACTCAACCGCCGCGGCAACCATTGCCGCCGTCAAATTGGGCATCAAGGTGGCCCACCTGGAAGCCGGGCTGCGATCTTTCGACCGCCGTATGCCCGAGGAAATCAACCGTCTTGTGACAGATGTACTGGCCGACCTCCTGTGGACGCCGTCCCCGGATGCCGACCAGAATTTGCTTCGTGAAGGAGTGAAACCGGACAAGATCAAGCGGGTGGGCAATATCATGCTCGATTCCCTGGAAATGATGCGCCCCAAAATTGAGGCTCAAAATACCCACCAAGAATTTGACCTGGCTTCGGGCGCCTTTGGCGTCGTTACCTTACACCGCCCTTCGAATGTGGATGATGAGGAAAACCTCGGCTCCCTTTGCAATACTTTGCAAAAACTGGCAGCAAAGCTGCCGCTCGTTTTTCCCGCCCATCCTCGGACACGAAAAAAACTGGGGATGTTCGGTCTCTTGCAAAAAATGCAAACATGCCCCAATTTGATTATGCCCGATCCCATGCCTTACATCCGGTTTATGAGCCTGGTCTTCCAATGCAAATTCGTCATTACGGATTCTGGTGGTATTCAAGAGGAGACCAGCTATATAGGAGTTCCCTGCTTAACCGTTAGAGAGAATACAGAGAGGCCGATCACGATTACCCACGGCACCAATCAGCTGTGCCGAATAGGTGATCTCCAAACGAAAGCAATGGATATCATCAACGGCAGCACATCAAGACCACAACCGATCGAGCTGTGGGACGGTAACACTGCGAAACGAATTATAGACTGTTTAAAAGAACAACTTAACACATCCAAACAAAGCTGAATATCCTCTTGAAAAATTACGCGCATACCAAAGAAAGCGTCCAAAAGATCACGCTTAACCTTCTCGCCTATTGCCAAAATGAAGGTTGGGCAGGATGGGATCCTTACGATGCATTGAACAGCCGACTTTTTCGCCTGCTGCCGTTTCTCGATCAACGCATCCCACGTTTAATCTTGATCCAGTCCATGAAACGCAGCCCCATCAACCTTCGCCGTATGATGCTGGTACCTAAAACACAAAATCCCAAAGCACTCGCCCTCTTCCTGTCTTCCCTAATCAAGATTAGAAAGATGGGGCTTGCTCAAAATATCACCATAAAATCGCTAATTGAGCAAATCAAAGAATTACGCTCCCCTGACACACCCTACTGGTGTTGGGGCTATAGTTTTCCCTGGCAAACCCGCACCCTGCTTGTGCCACGTGGTGCACCCAATCTGGTTTGTACAACTTTTGTGGCCAATGCCTTGTTGGATGCTTACCAAGACAGCGCTGACCCAGCCTGCTTCGAAATGGCTCAAAGTGCTGCCGCCTATATTCTGAATGAATTATACTGGACACAGGGTAACTCCGTGGCCTGCTTTTGTTATCCTACCCCTTCGGCACGATCGCGCGTTCACAACGCCAATTTTCTTGGTGCGGCACTACTGTGTAGAATTTATCAGCACAATAAGGACGATGCCCTTCTCGATGCAGCCCTCAGGGTTTGCAGGTATTCAGTTTCTAAACAGGAAGATGATGGCTCTTGGTATTACGGGGAGCACTCCTCCCAGCAATGGATCGATAATTTCCACACGGGATATAATCTATGCGCTTTAGCTGACATTGGGCAGTTTTCTGAAACCCGAGAGTTTGAGGTTTGTTTGCGCAGGGGGTTCGATTTTTACCAACGCAACTTTTTCACTCCGGAAGGAGAACCCCAATATTTCCACAACCGTATTTATCCTATTGACATACATAGTGCCGCACAGAGCATCATCACACTACTGAGGTTTGAGTCTATGGAAGAAACCGCAAAATCCAAAGCATATGCAGTTCTACGTTGGGTTTGCCGCCATATGCTGGATCACCATGACTTTTTTTATTACCAGAAAACGCCTTACTATATGAACAAAATACCTTACATCAGATGGTCTCAGGCTTGGATCCTGTATGCTTTATCCATTTTTCTGGAACAATCGCATGAACCTTCTTCTTAACTTTTTGGAATAAAGCGGCATCATAGAACATCTACCATCTGTCATTAATAGTTCGATCAACAATAATTGAAAGAAATAATTAAATGAAAACTCCAACATCTCCCCCACAATCTTCTGAGCTGACTTATGTACTTATTACACCTGCCAGAAATGAAGAGGAATTCATTGAAAAGACCATTATTAGCGTTATCAAACAGACTATTAAGCCATTGAAGTGGATTATCGTAAGCGATGGTTCAACTGATCGAACAGATGAAATTGTTAAAAACTATTTATTGGATCATTCTTGGATAAAATTGGTGCGTATGCCAAATCGTGCAGAGCGACACTTTGCTGGCAAGGTTAATGCTTTCAATGCAGGCTACAAAAACTTGAAAGATACTAAATATGATGTAATCGGTAACTTGGATGCCGATATATCTTTTGATGATAAAGAATATTTTGAATTCCTTCTAGACAAATTTTCTAAAAATTTATATTTGGGGGTTGCTGGAACTCCTTACAGACAGGGTTTATTTACTCAGTACAATTATAATGTCACCAGGAAAGAACACGTTTCTGGCGCTTGTCAGTTATTTCGGAAGGAGTGTTTTGATGCTATTGGAGGATACATACCTATTAAAGAGGGTGCCATTGATTTAACTGCAGTTGTAACTGCAAGGTTGAAAGGCTGGGAAACAGAAACATTTACAGAAAAGGTTTGTATTCATCACCGAAATATGGGAACTGCCGAAAACCACATTTTATCTGCAATGTATAAAAGCGGATATGGTGATTATAGAATGGGGGTCGATCCTTTATGGCAGCTATTTAGATCGCTATATCAAATGACAAGAAATACCCCATATCTTTTTGGCGGTGTTTTATTGCTCGCAGGTTATATTCATGCCATGTTGATAAGAGCCTGTAACTGATGAGTTTGTTAAATTCAGAAGAAAAGAACAAAAAAAATGGTTAAGAGACTACCTATCTAATTTCTCTCAATTTTTTAATGCAAAACTATAGATACGATAATTTTTTCGTGCTTTATACATAATACGGAGTTTCTATGATAGTTAAACCGATTGATTTCAATTGGAACCCTAATTTTTCTATATTTGCAAAAGAAAGTTTCCTTAAATCTGTAGGTGATAAATATGGTTGGGTTGGAGGATACGATTCTGCTGGTGATCTTTGCTTTGTTTTACCTTATACGATAATTAACAAATTTATATTTAGAATGGTCCGATTTCGTGTCGAGACAATTTCAATTAATAACAATTTCGAAATTTCAAAAGAAAAGGATTTTTTAACACAAACAATAAAGTATTTTAAAAGCATTAAAGCAAATATTATTATTCCAGCTACCACTAATACTATTTTTAGGACATATCCCGATGGCGCAATTGCTGCACCGTATGGTAGTTATATCATCGATTTAGATTTGGATCACAATAGTCTATGGAAAAATTTGAATAGAATAGTTCGGCAAAACATAAATAAGGCAAAAAAAGAAGGGGTTCTTATCAAAAATGGAGATGATTACCTAATAGAGGCATACGACCTGATTAAAGAAACATTTAACCGATCAGATCTTCCCTTTATGGATATCGGATCATTTAGAAGGTATATTAGTGGGATCGGTAAAAATGGATTATTTTTAGTCGCTGATTATCAAAATGTTCCTCAAAGCGTTTGTTTTTTTGCATTTAGCAATTATTGTGCATATGCAATATATGCTGGTAATAAGCAAAATATGATCGATGGTTCTAATAAGCTGTTATATTGGGAAGCAATTCTTTTTTTTAAAAGCATTGGGGTACGTTATTTCGACTTTGTTGGTGCCCGAATTAATCCAGCTAAGGGTTCAAAACAGGATAATATTAATGCTATTAAGCGCCGATTTGGGGCGACATTAAAAGAAGGCTTTATCTGGAAATATCCGATCAATTCAACAGTTTTTCATTTGTATAATATCGCGGCAAATTTTCGCACAGGTGGAGACATAGTAGATGCTGAACATCATAAACTTCAAAAATGATTTATGTAACACATTTTGTTAATGAAAGATTTTTGCTATGATTGAATGTATTTTTTCTATTGATTATGAAATTTACGGTAACGGTGAGGGAAGCCTAAAAGATCTTGTCTATAATCCGACAAAAAAGCTTATTAAAATTTTTGATGAATACGCAATTAAGCTTGTAATATTTGCAGAAGTTGCTGAATTAATTGCGATAGAAAATTTCCAGTCTGACAATTACATTGAAAATGTCAAACGTCAACTTTATGATTTATATTCCAACGGCCACGAAATAGCATTGCACCTTCATCCACAATGGTTCAACGCAAAATTTGCTAATGGTAAATGGAAGCTTGATAATAGAGAATATAATCTTTGCGTATTACCTGAAAATCGAATAAAAGATATTTTTATTCAATCTATTGATTATTTAAGAGAAATTTTAAATGCTTCTGATCATATACCAACTTCATTTCGGGCTGGTAACTGGCTAATGCAACCAACTTCCTCTATTGCAAAGATAATATCAGATTTAGGAATACTCATTGATTCATCAGTATTTAAGGGTGGAAAAATTTCTAAGTACAGCTTAGACTATCGCAAAGCATCTCAAAACTGTTATTTTTGGAAATTTTCTGATGATGTTACTTTGTCACAGCATAATGGTAAATTATTAGAGATTCCGATTTATACTAGATTGGTTCCTATTTGGAATATTTTAACTTCTAAAAGACTGAAGCTGCAAAGTAGAAGCAATTCAGTAGTTAAACGCACATTTATTGATAAGATTTATAGAATCTCTGATAATATTAGATTTAAAGTACCATTGAAATTTGATTTTTGCCGCATGACTAAAGTGGAACTTACTGACTTAATTGAGCAAGTATTAGCTGACGATAAAGATAATCCTGCAACATTCAAGCCGATTGTTGCCATTGGTCATACTAAAGATTTAACTGATTTTGAAACCATATCATATTTTATTAATTTTTTAAAATTAAATAAAATTAAAATATCAACATTTAAAGAAATATATGCAAAATGTATGTTATCTCTATAGACTATAATTGATATAAATTTTCACCTTTTCGATTATTCATCAGGAAAAAAATATGGTTAATCTCATTCCTACAGAAAATTGGGAATTTGGTTTAATAGATGCAATTTTTGGTCTAAATGCAATTTTTAAATCTTCTGACTCATTTCTAATAAATATTCCAGGTTTAGGTGAAGCGATACCTGTACGATCTGGAAGAGTTGCATTGGTTGAGGCGATAAAGGCCTTAAAACTTAAAAAGGGGTCTAAGATTGGTGTGCCCCTATATAACTGCCCTGCTGTTTTAAAATCAATTACATACACAGGTTGCCAACCAGTCTTCATTGATATCGATCCAAATACATTATGTATTAGTCCTGATGATTTACAACTTAAGCTAAGTACCCTTTCGGCTATTATAGTTGTTCACATGTTTGGTAATATTTGTGACATACCTAAAATAAAAAAGATCGCTTATAATATACCAATTATTGAGGATTGTGCTCAAGCTATAGGGAGTAAGCTCAACGGGAAATATGCTGGTTCCTTCGGCGACGTAGCTATATTTAGCTTCCGCTCAGGGAAATACCTATCAGTTGGAGAAGGGGGCGCAATTTATTCAAATAAAAAAAATGTTTTTAGTCGAGCATACTTATCAATATCAAAATTTAAAACTATATCAAAATCTGAAGAAATTGCACATATAGTCAAAACCTATATCAGGAATAAATTAAGAAATCCTCCGTTTTTTGGCACTGTCGGATTGCCTATTTGGAAGAATTATAATAGTAAAACATCTACTATAAACCAAACTCCAATTATTATTGGGCGCATTTATAAATCAGACTATTTCAACACCAATAAACGGATTAAATATCTACCAAAAAACATCAAAAAACAACAAAATAATACACAATTATATAATAATGTTTTAAAAAACTTAAAGCTTGATATAACGTATAATAAAAAAAATATTTTCAATTGCTATTTATACTATATTGTTCTTCCTACAATTCAAGATCGAGATGTATTAGATCAATATCTGTTCCAAAATAACATATGCGCAATAAAACCATATCAAAATTGTGTTGAAGTCGGCAGATCTCTATTTGGTTACAAAAGAGATTGCCCAGTAACTGAAAATATTTCTAAACGAATAATATGCATACCAAGCCACTACCGACTCAAAAGATCAGAAGTAGATAATATTTCTTCTCTTTTAAAAACCGGGCTTCAGCAAATTTTACACTAAAATATATGTGCAGCATGGTTAATTATGACACAAATTCAAAGAAAAATCGGGTAACACTTGTCCTGCCTTCCGGATTCTGATCATCCTGTTTTTCAGCAGCCATTGCTTGGCCGCCTCCCGCCAGGCGGCCGGCATAATCCAATCTTTGCCGGCACCCATGGATAACCATGGGCCACACTCCTTTCATTTCAATTGATTCTTACACTCAGGAGTGTTACCCAATTTTCTTAAATCGATTGTGTCATCATCTGGTGATTAGGACATGAAACGGCGCTGGGAAGAGATACAAGAAAAAAGAAACAATCCTGGTTGGAGAGCTCGACGATGGGTGGTTGAAGTGAGTCATTCATGGTTTAATCGTTTCAGGAAAATATTGGTCCGCTATGAAAAACTTACGGATACCTACCTGGCTCTGCTCCATATGGCAGCGGCCATTATCGCCTACCGAAAAGTTGGCATTATTTACGGATAAGCACTTAATGTTACCTAAAGCTTCCTTAATTATCTGTACAATTTTTGTTACATATTTATTGTTTATTGACCGTAAACAAGAAAATAAACCCCCATTTTCAAGATGGATTCCGACCTTATGGTTGTTGTTAGTTTTTAGTAAACCACTTGGTGTGTGGTTTGGTGTTCTTGGCGAGGATATGCAATCAGGAAGTCCTCTTGATCGAAAATTTCTTCTTTTTCTTTTTATATTATCACTCACAATTTTATTTCGCCGCAAAATTTTATGGATTAAAGTTTTTCAATATAATTTTCCCTTGCTTTGCATGATTTTATTTATGCTGTTTAGTATCTTTTGGTCAGATATTTTTATATCATCATTTAAACGATGGAGCAGAGAAATTATTGCGATATCAATGGGCTTGCTTATAGCGACTGAAAATAACCCATTTATTGCGATTCAATCAATTTTAAGAAGAATGGTATATATTCTCATTCCGTTTTCATTCATACTTATTCACTACTTTGCTGAATATGGCAGGGAATATGCTCGTTGGTCCGGTGAATTGATGTGGATTGGAGCTGCAACACAAAAAAACGGCTTAGGAATGATTTGTGTTACCTCTGTAATTTTTTTAATATGGGACTTTAATGCTAATCGAAAATTCTACGAATCTAATCATAAGATATTTACACTATCAAATATTTTAGTTCTTATTATTACATTTTATTTGATGGGTGGACCTAATCACACTTTATTCTATTCAGTCACTTCCAACATTGCTTGCATCATTGGCCTTTTGGTAATTTTTACTCATGTTAAATTGCATCGACTACCCTTCACAAAACAGTCTGTTTATTTTTCTATCTTTATATCTTTCGTAATAATTTATGGTATTTTAGTACCCTTTTCAGGCAAATTAATTGGTATCGATTTATCTTTAATACTTGGCCGTGACGAGTCTTTGACAGGAAGAGATGAAATATGGAGACGATTGATACCTTATGCCACTAATCATTTCTTTTTAGGGCATGGATATGGAGGATTTTGGACTTCAGAAATACGGGAATTAACTGATGCTCATGCGCATAATGGATATTTAGATATTGTACTTAATACAGGTTTTTTAGGATTATTGTTATTTTGGAATTTTTTAATGTCATGTATAAAAAAATCTTACATTGCTATCAAAAATTATAATTCTTATCATTTAGGCATACTTTCACTCACATTTATTGCAATCTTGTCTTTTCATAATATAGCGGAATCTTCTACCGTCGGTATTAATGGTAAGTTTATATCAATTGTTTTATTTTTTTCATTACTATTTGACGGTCGCGTAAAAAATAAGACGGCCAATTTTTAGATTTCTAAATATCTTCACGACGAATTTAGCCCACTGCAATTGTCAGGTGAATACTATCTTCGTACATTTTTTAATACTTCTCAAATGAATTTTTATCAATATTGAACCCAGATTCTGCATGTTATCGTTTTAGGTAAGTGAATTTCCCCCGAAAAAGTGGACACCGGGTTAAGCCGCAAGCGGTAAATGCCCATATTCCTGCGGCGTTGCGTAACCGAGGACCGAGTGACGTCTTTTTCGGTTGTAGAAAATTTCGATGTAATAAAACAGGCTCTGGAGCGCTTCTTCTCGACTATGGTACCGGTAGTGTCTGACCCACTCCGTTTTGAGCAACCGAAAGAAGCTTTCCGCAACGGCGTTATCGTAACAGTTGCCCTTGCGGCTCATGCTGCACACAATCCGACGCTCTGAAAGCACTTTCTGATAATCACCGGCCGCGTACTGGCTGCCACGGTCCGTATGGTGCATCAAACCCGCCGCAGGGCGGCGTCGATCCAGTGCCATCTGCAGCGCATCAAGGGTCAGTTGGCGGGTCATGCGCGCTGAGGTGGCCCAGCCAATGACCTGGCGATTGAACAAGTCGATCAGGACGGCCAGATACAACCAGCCCTCCCGGGTGTGGATATAGGTGATATCACCAACCCAGACGCTGTCGGGAGCAGCAGCCGTAAAATCCTGATTGAGCAGATTGGCTGCCACCGGCAAATTGTGACGTGAATTGGTGGTCGCTTTGAACTTCTTTTTGGCCCGTGAACGGATACCCGCTTCACGCATAATGCGGGCAACGCGGTTTTTACCGCAGTGAACGCCGTCATCGACAAGATCTTTATGAATCTTGGGGGAGCCGTAGATACCGTGGCTGGCGGCATGCAACACACGGATCTTGGCTTCCAGAGCTCGGTTTTCCTGACTTCGACGGCTTTCCGGACGGGTGCACCAGGCATAATATCCGGAGCGGGAGACTTTGAGCAGCGAGCACATGCGGCCTACCTTGAACGTCTCCCGGTGGGCAGAAATGAATCGATATTTCATTTCTGATCCTCCGCAAAGTAGGCCAGCGCTTTTTTTAGGATGTCACGCTCCTCTTTGACCCGCTCCAATTCACGCTGGAGTTGCCGCAACTCTTGATCAGCGGCTTTCAGCCGCCCTTTTTCGGGGAATGCGTATTGGGGATCATCGGCCAGTTGCCTTTTCCAGCGACGCAGCACGCTGTACTCGATGCCCAGGTTTCGGGAGGCCTCAGCAATACTGTATCCCTTTTCGGTAATCAGCCTGACCGCCTCCAGCTTGAATTCTCGACTGTAGTTCTTGCGCTTTCTCGTTGACAATGGAACACCTCCTGTTACCCATATACACAGGGCTTTCTGAGGTGTCCACTAATTTGGGGTAAATTCAAAGAAAAATATGCTTTTATAGTTGTTTCATAACCGCCATTGGCAATGTTTGATTGTTAAAGGGAAAATCGAATTGGTGAAATTTCTATTTTTTAGCTTAAAATAGACCGTTTTTCCTCGTTTGAACGTACTTATCCAGCCTGTTTTTCGGGTAACCAGCTTTGTTTTTCCTCACGTCTACTCTTTAGCCCCCCAGTCGCTGGATTAAGCCTCCAGCAAGGCGATATCGCCGTATTTGTTACGGTAGTAACATTGGTCTCGTTGGCTTATAAAGGCCGTAAAACGTCAGCAAATATAAGTTATCCGGCGCAAAAGACATTATTCAGGAAACCAAACTTAATTATGAAACATTCCTATTTTGATAATTCACATCTAAAATATAGGTTAAAAAAGCTATCAATTTTAGGTGGCATGATCACTTCTGCTAATCAAGGGTTACTTTTTTTTATAAGGCTATCCTCAATTTTTATTCTTGCCCGAATTCTTACCCCTTCCGATTTTGGGCTAATTGGAATGGTTACATCCCTAACAGTTTTAATTGAAAGATTTCAAGATTTTGGTTTAGGCGATGCAATTGTTCAAACAAAAAATATTAATCAAGAACAAGTAAGCACACTTTTTTGGATTAATATATTTGTTTGCATTCTATTGTCGATTTTTGTTTGTTTAAGCAGCAAAGCTATAGCATGGTTTTACGCTGAGGAACGTTTAGTTGCGATTACTTCTGTTTTATCACTTAATTTTATTTTTTCTGGCCTTGCTATTCAACATCAGGCATTAATTAGAAGACAGATGCGCTTTGATCTTTTTGCCATTATTCAAACCGTCTCTATTTTATTAAGCGTTATAGTGGCTGTAGTACTAGCACTGAAGGGTTTTAGTTATTGGGCATTAGTATTTAAGGAATTGGCTCGCTCAATTTTTAATTTTATTCTTGCTTGGTTTTTTTGTTCTTGGCGGCCCGGAAAGCCTGTTAGAGGTTCAGGTGTTAAATCTTTTTTAAAATTTGGATATAACGTTACTGGATTCAATTTGCTTCACTTTTTCTCCAATAATTTTGATACAGTTTTGATTGGAAAATTTATCGGTGCCACATCTTTGGGTTTATATTCCAGGGCCAAACAATTAACGACTATCCCAGTCAGCCAGTTACTGGAGCCAATTCGATATATCTCATTTCCGGCGTTAGGGACTTTACAGAATGATCCGGAAAAATACAAAGATTATTTTATAAAAATGTTAGGAATCATAGCATTTTTTTACATGCCTATTATTGTATATATGATTAATTTCCCTCATCAGATTATACTAATTGCATTGGGACAACAATGGATCGATGCTGTTCCACTTTTTACAATCTTGGCTTTATCTATGTTTTTTAGCCCTATTGTAACGTTATTAGGTTTGAATTTATTATCAATAGGTTATACCCGAAGGTATCTTTTTTGGGGGATATTTAATTCTATCACTATTTCTTTATCTTTTGCTATTGGCATAAAATGGGGAACTGTTGGAATTTCCATTGCTTGGCCAATAGCTACGACAATTAATCTTTTTTTCTCATTGTGTTATGTTTTTAAAAATACACCGCTGGACATAAAGTGCATTCTGCAGGCTCTTTATAGACCTTTTATTGCGAGCATTGCTACTGGATTCATATTAAAGTTTATGCATACTTTTTTTATTCAATTTCAATTAATTTTTTGCCTAATAAACTCATTAATATTTGGAATTACTACTTATCTTTTACTGTGGCTTCTTTTTCCTGGTGGTTATAAACAGATTTATAAATATTTTTCATATCCTTTATCGATTTTTAAAAATAAATAATTGAGGGGTCGGGGAGTTTATCCCAAGACCAGTTCTTTAATATTCCAAGTTGATCCACCCTATTTGAAAGCCTGAAGCTGATATATCTGGACGGTCAGTACCATGGCTGCGAAGATCCAGCAATTATATGATTTACCGCGCATCCAGCAACGGTCTAACTCAAAAATGTCCTTGACCAAACCTTGCATTGGCTCGACTTTATAAGATCGCTCCCGGTAGATTTTCTTGTGTTTGGGCTTATCCATGAACAAAATCATCTTCCTGCGAGAACTTTGAAAATTTGGTCACATCTCCGATTTTATACTGCATAGAAAATTTTTCAGAAAATTTCAGTGCGTGCGACTACAAATTCGGTGCAACCGAGGGATTCAGCCAACCATTTGCAAAGAATGGCTCCCAAACAATCCATGATCGCCTTGGGTTCAGAGGCCGGACAAACTTCCTCGGCCTCAGACTCTGTGTTTATCCCGCCGCTTTTGGAAGGATTTTCAGCTCCCGGAACACATTGAAGGCAGCACCGGTTAAATGATCTCCGAATTTAACGGGGTAAACCTGCCTAAACCAGGCATCCAAATTGTTCTTCATGATCGTTGTAAACCGAGCTCGCTTTGCTTTGTCGTGAAGATGACTGATTCCAAAATACTGCTTTATCCCGGTTGAATTTCCCAAAGGGAACCCTATTCAACTGGGCAGGCGATTTAGCGCACCTTGGACCCCGGTTAAATGAATTCGAAACATGATTTAACGGGGTATAGATCTTTTTATTTCGTTCCTTTTCAAAAGCGTGAGAAGGTGGAATGAGCGGGAGAGGGTTTGCTGAAGGACAGACTCAGGAATTTTTTGAAGGACAGCCTATCGTTTTACCCTGTTAAATTGCTTCAGATATGATATACTATACTTACGTCCTGCTAAGCCTGAGTGATCATAAATTCTACATTGGCTTTACTCAGGATCTGAAGCAACGATTTGAGCAACATGAAAAGTGTCTCGTTCAATCCACTAAACACCGCCGCCCCTTAAAGCTGATTTATTACGAAGCCTGTCTTCACAGAGCTGATGCCACTCAACGTGAAAAATATTTCAAAACACATCACGGTAAAATGTATCTCGGCAAAAAGCTCAAACCGTATTTAACAGGGTGAATCTGATTTTCCAGTTCGGGATCGGAGGGAATATTTACCCCGTTGAATTCAACGACCATTCAACTGGGGCAGTCATTCCTCCCTTGACGACCGAACCCCGGATGAGGTGTAGTATGATATTCCGCATCCGGTTGCCGAGGCAGCCTGATGCCTTTTTCTCTATACAATCATCCTCGGCTTATAGCTTATCTATACCATCAGGCTGTCCAGCCTTCGGGGTCCACTGCCACGTACATTATGCCAGAAAGCTCTACTTTTGAAATGCAAACTTTTGGGGGAAGCTTACGGTCTCAGGTTGTAAAATGTCAGAATCGATCAGATATCCGGCGCAGAAGTTATTATTTAACTAGCCCCAAATATAATCTGCTTAGATCATATAACTTTTTATTTTTTTTAGGAATAAGGCGTTTAAATGGAATTAAATAAAAATAAAGTTGACTATCTCTACCGAAGGCAATTTATTTTATCCCCAAAAAAAGTTCACATATTTAAATCTTGTAACTATTTACAAATTTGCGATAATCTTTTTCTATCAGCTCATTCTGATTTAGGAATCGCTCAAGCCCACTATGATAATAAATCAATTTATCTACTTGGCTTTATTTTGGATCCCAATAATATAAAAATCAGCGATTATGAAATTTTATCTAACATTTTAAAAAACTCTAAAAATGAAGTGGAAGTTTTTGAACAGTTATCAGATAAATGTGGAAGATTTATTATCATTTTAAAATTTGGATCTAACATACGCATATTTAGCGATGCATGTGGAACCAGACAAATTTTTTACCACATCGACAAGTCAGGAAACATTTGGTGTGCATCTCAACCTCATCTAATCGCAAATGAATTAGGCATTCAAATAAACTTAAAAACAAAGCATGACCTTATGAAATCCTCTGTTTTTAAATCTGATGAGCGTTGGTTCCCCGGAAGGATTACATTATACGACAATGTTTTCCATTTAACACCTAACCATTATTTAGATTTAACAACATATAAATCCATTCGATATTGGCCTAATAAATTTTTACGTCCTCAAACTATTGAACAAGCCTTGCCAAAAGTACAACGATTATTGACTGGCATTATCAAGGCAGCCGTATATAGATACAGAACCGGATTTGCGATTTCTTGCGGATATGATAGCCGAACTCTATTGGCTACAAGCAAGCAAGTTTCTAATAAAATTCATTTTATAACTCAAACATCAAAGGATAGAATAAATACAGATCCTGATGTAATTATTCCTACTAAATTACTTAAAAAGCTAGGTCTTCATCATAATATTATATTACTACCAAACAATTTTGAAGGTGAGTTATTCGATATTTTCCAATCGAATGTGCAAATGGCAAGAAAGGGAAAAGGAATAAATGCCATTTCAATCTACGATCAACTTTCTCTCAACAATGAAAATATAGTCATGATTTACGGGAATTGCAGCGAAATTACTAAAAGAGATCGATTTCGCTTTCCTAAAACGCCTAAACTTTTTCTTAATGGTTTTATATTAGCATCTATGGCACAAATGAGTCGTAGCAAAATAGCCATTCGTGAATTTGGCAAGTGGATCGCTGAAGCAAAACACTTAACAAAATATAATTTAAATTTATTAGATCTTATGCATTGGGAACAACGAGTTGGCAATTGGGGAGCTATGACTTTTTCAGAGTACGAAATGTTTTTTGAATCTTTATGCCCATATAGCTGTCGGAAATATATTGAAAATATGTTGCGAGTACCATTTAAATTTCGTACGAATCCTAATTATATAATGCACTATAAAATTATGGAATCTTGTTGGCCAGATGTATTAGATTTTGGGATTAATCCAGAAACCAACCTCCTTAAGAAACATATTCTAAATTTTTTATATTTATCCAATATTTACGATTTAATAAAGCTTCCTCATATAATTTTCATTAAACGTTTCAAATAATTTCGGGGATTTTTAGCTCAAATGAATATTCCAAATTGTCCAGTTGGAGTTTTTGATTCAGGTATCGGCGGATTAACCGTTGTGAAAGAGTTGCAAAAATTTCTACCAAACGAAAATATTGTTTATTTCGGGGATACAGCGAGGCTCCCTTATGGGTCTAAATCGAAAAGGCTCGTGACTAAGTATTCCTTGGAAAATACCATTTTTTTAAACTCTAAAAATGTAAAAATTGTTGTAATTGCATGCAATACTGCTTCTGCAGCAAGTGCTGATTTTTTAAAACAATTTATTAAAATCCCCGTTATTGGTGTCATAGAAGCCGGAGCTCTTTTAGCTGCAAAATATTCAAAAAATAAAAAAGTCGGAGTAATTGGCACCAAAAGCACGGTCAAAAGCAGAGCTTATTCAAAATATATAAATAAATTGGACCCTACAATTAAAGTTTACGAACAATCTACGCCACTTCTTGTTCATATCGTTGAAGAAAATTGGATTAATAAAAATATTACAAAGTCAATTTTAAAAGAATATATTGATCCTTTAATAAAATTGGGAATTGATACTTTAATACTAGGTTGTACACATTACCCCTTACTGGCAAACTCTATCAAAGAATGTACAAAATCAATTACCCTTGTAGATTCAAGTACAGCAATCGCAACTATTGTCCAAAATACGCTAGAGGGCAAGAAGATTTTATCAAACAGAAAAACCAAAGGTTATACTCATATTTATCTTAGTGATCTTACGCCTGAAATTTCAATCTGGATGAATGACTTTTTAGGTGAAAATTTTATTGGTAAAATTAAAAAATATAATAGTCAATTATTATAATATATTTATTATTATTATCAGCAACCTACATTATTTCAAAATCAATACTTAAGAAAGTAATTTAATGATTGATTTATATAAAAACATTTTTAGATTATTTACGCCTTCTCTCAATAAATTGTTAGGTTATTCTAAAAACGATAAAATTCTTCTTGTCAATATTGATGATGTAGGCTTCCATAAAGATGAAACCAGAGCTACTTTCGAAATTTTCAAATATGGCTTTGTAAAGTCAGGAAGTGTTATGGTTCCTTGCCCTAATTTTGATCATGTTGTTAAGCTTTACAAGGCAAATCAAGAGTATGGGCTGGGTATACATCTAACATTGACTTGCGAGTGGGGACAAAATTACCCGTGGTCTCCTATTCTTCCAAAACACGCCGTCCCAACATTGTATAACCACCAAGGTATTATGTGGCCTGACGTTAAATCGCTTTTAAAAAATGGTAACAGAAAAGAAATTTATATGGAAATGGAAGCCCAAATCACTACAATGATCAATGCTGGAATAGATCCTACACATATTGATCATCATATGGATTTTTATTACAATAAATATCTTTTTTCTGATGTTATGAATCTGTCAATGAAATATAACCTCCCCATGCGAGTTTGGAGAAGCAAAAGATTTCACTTACCGTTTATAAAAAACAATTTGATATCGCTTCGAAAATGCGGACTTGTATTTCCAGATACTCAAATGGGAATTTATAATGCGTCTCCAGATGTTCTTGGCTATAAATCCAGAAGGCAAAAATACATTAATTATATTAGTGAACTAAATCCGGGTCTGCATAATATTAAACTACATGTCGCTTTACAATCGCCTGATATTAAAAATATAATGGGAGAACACCATGCAAAAATTCGAAACATCGATTATGAGATATGGTCATCAAAAAATATTGTTGAGATAGCCAAGAAGAACGGACTAAAGTCTATTAGTTATAAGCCGCTACAAAAATTGCAAAAAACCCTATTGAGAAAATAGATGTTATACAGTTTAATCATTTTTTGGATAGTTTTACTTTAGGTTAATAATTTACATAATCTGAGACCTTTGAAAAACCTCCCACATTTCCGATTTTATACTTCAGGGAGAATTTTTTCAGAAGAATTCAGCGAATACGACCAAAAAGTTAGGGCAAATTTGTCGATTTGAGTCGGTTATTTCCTCATTATGAACCCATTGGGATCCATAATCGCCTTGATTCCTGAGGCCGGAAACACCTCTGGCCTCAGGTCTAAGTTTTATCCTACCGCTTTTGGGAGAAGTTTCATCCCCCTGAATACATTAAAGGCCGATTGCCTAAACCAGGCATCCATGTTGTTCTTCATGATTGTTGTAAATCGTGCCCGTTTAGCTTTGTCATGAAGATGGCTGATCCCAAAATACTGTTCAACGATGTAGCGCACCTTGGAGATCTTTTTATTTCGCTCGATTTCTCGATCAGTCAGTTTAGCCGTTGTGGAGTCTTTGCGCATGATGCCATCGCCGATTTTGTTGTCTGAGAGGAAATTACGATTCGGCAATCCGGCGTAGCCCTTGTCGGCATATACGATTTTGATCGGTTTATTGGTATGGCGACTGAAGATTGTGCAATACTGAAGGAAGTTGGTGTCATGCACCGAGGCCGGGCTGTGGATGGTGGCCAGGATAAAGCCATGCTTGGCATCCACCGCCGTATGCTCCTTGATCCCGAAGTGCGGCACCTCATTTTTGATAGTCCAATCGCTTTCCAGATCACGCGAGAACTTCAGCGGCTTGCCATTCTTATCCTTTTTACCTTCTTCGGTATCACGATGCGCGCGTTTCTTTTTCAATTCATCGTTGCTAAGTGGGCGACTGACCGATTCCACCAGGCGGGCATCCACAGCCACGCCCTCGTTGATGGAAAGGCCTTTGGCTTCGAACTGGCGCAGGATCTCGGAGTTGATCTGTTCCATAGCGGCCTTGCTGAGCCGGTTGCGGAAGCGTGAGAAGGTGGAATGGTCGGGAGAGGGTTTGCTGAAGGAGAGACCCAGGAATTTCTTGAAGGACAGTCTGTCGTTTTACCCTGTTAAATTGCTTCAGATATGATGTACTACACTTACGTCCTCCAGAGCCTGAGTGATAATAAATTCTACATTGGCTTTACTCAGAATCTGAAGCAACGATTTGAGCAACATGAAAAGGGACTCGTTCAATCCACCAAACATCGTCGACCATTAAAGCTGATTTATTATGAAGCCTGCCTTGACAGAGCCGATGCAACCAAACGCGAAAAATACTTTAAGACCCATCACGGGAAAATGTATCTTGGCAAAAGGCTCAAATCGTATTTAACAGGGTGAATCTGGTTTTCCAACTCGGGATCGGAGGGAATATTTACCCCGTTGAATTCAAGGACCATTCAACTGGGGGGAAACCATTTTTGCAGCAGCAGGCATTTGAACAGGAGGATGGGCGGGTAGGCTTTAGCGCCTTCCTGGCTGGTGCTTTACCCTGTTAAATGCACTTATCACAACAATTGTGCAGATTGTAACACCAGTTTCTCATTATAATGGTGCTGCCAACCGCAAATCCCGATATTTAACAGGGCAGGCGGTATAATGCTGCATGAGAACCGCTTCGACCCGTGACCAGTTAATGGGGGCAGAGATCTTTTCCACCCGCCCCGTTAAATGCCGTTTACTGGCTGATGCAGACTGATGCAATACTCCAATGCATGTCTCACTCTTCCAAATGGATACTCACTTCCAGATATATTTAACGGGGTGAATTTAACACAGCGGTTGGCTTCCAGAGAACTCGAGAGTGCGAAATCGGCCTGCCCTGTGAAATGCGAAGCCTATTTCTCTGGGGCGAAATCCAGGCTGCGGCTCATCTTTTTGAATCCCATGTAATCCTCCAAAGCAGTTGATTATATAGGATAAAACTAGCAGAATGAAACATAAATATAAATAGATATCAGATAGTTTTCTCACATTTTCGGCACTTTTTTAGGTTGAACTATTACAAAGGCGGGTGTTTGGCTTTATATCAAATCGGAGTTGTGCAAAGGTCTCGCCGAGTCGGTCCGGATCGGGAAAGTTGGTTTCATCCAGAAAGGCGCGAAAATCGTTTCGGGTTTCACGAATCCATCGGGCTGAAATCTTGTTCGACTTGGTGGCCATGAATAATCTCCTTTCGCATTGAAATCATAGAGATTATTCATAACAAATACAAGGGCTTATGTCTAGTCTAAAATATCATTTAATTTAAGGGGGTTAGAGAGTCTCAAAAACTCCCCGACCCTTCACCTATTTATATATTGATATTTTATGAACCTTTCAAATAAAAATGAACTTATTAGTGTGTGTATATGCACCTTTAAAAGAGAAAAGCTTCTTCGCCGTGCTATAGAAAGTATTATCTATCAAAAAAATATCAAAAATTTTAAAATTGAATTGGTCATTGTTGATAATGATAAAAACCGTTCCGGTGAAAAAATTGTCAAGCAATTCGCATCAAATACTGACAAGAATATCTATTATTATTGTGAAAATATTCAGAATATTTCTATGGCAAGAAATAGGGCCATTTGCTCAGCAAATGGAAATTATATTGCTTTTATCGACGACGATGAATTTGCTACACCCACTTGGTTAAATACCATTTACTATTGTTTAAAAACATATAACGCTCATGTTGTTTTAGGCCCTGTCCTTCCAGATTATCCAGATGCAACACCTAAATGGTTGATAGAAAGTAGATTATGTGAGCGGAATAGGAGAAATACTGGTAAAGCTATTACGAATAAAGATATGCGTACGGGAAATATTATTTTTAAAAAAGAAATCTTCGACCAAAATTCAAAGTGGTTCGATTTTAATCGAGGATTAACCGGTGGTGAGGACGTAGAATTCTTAGAAAGATTAATAGGTTTAAATAAAAAAATTATATGGTGTGATGAAGCAGTAGTTTATGAGAGAATTAGCGACGATAGACTCAATCTCACTTATTACCTACAACGTCACTATCGTATAGGCACTATTTCCGGAACGACTAAGTTTAATATCAATAAATTTATACAAATAATGAAATCACTGGTTTTAATTTGTTTATATACTACAATTTTTCCTTTTACATTATTTGTAGGCAAACATCGTTTTGCTATCGTACTATCGAAAATTTATTATTTTTTTGGTTTTATTAGTTCTTCATTAAATCTCAATCATCCACTAAATAGGGTTTCCTGAATAATGCGCATCAAGCCGCAGAACGGGTGAAAGTTAGCTTTTCAAGGCTGATAGGCGCATAAGGTAGTATATCCGAACGGGGGTTGTGATTGCCCCTTGAACACGTCACAATGCGCAGTCTTTTACCTATCAAAGCCCAAAAGGCGTTTCCAAACAAAAAAGAGCGCGTAAAAATGGCCTTTCAGCCACTTCTGCAGATTCATCACCAAAAAGGCCACCGTTATCGCCGTCACCGATGTTGCGGATAGCTTACACATGGGGGCCTGTAGAGCACCTGGGGAAACAGACTGCCGTTGACCAGGCTCCGCGTGGCCTTGCCTTTGCGGCGGCCATAAGGGGGTGTCTTTGCTGAGTGATCCCGGCGCAGCTTGAGGATGGCGGTGAACCCTAAAGGTTGGGCAGCCTGATGGTGCAAATGAAACACCGAAAACCGGATATTTTCCTTCGCTAATACGATTCGATGCAAAATCCGGGTTAGAAAGCTTATAGATGATGGCACTAACCTGGGGAGGTTTACACTACTTGTCTGTTCGATCATTCTTTTCCCGGCTGTTATCCTTTAGGGCTGTATAAAAATGTCGACAAGAAGATCACTCAGGGTTACTAATAAACATACTGCAAGTAGCGTCTTTAGTTCTAATCATAATTTGCAATTTCAACTTATTTCAATATATCATTCGGTTATTATTAGCTATTTACAATTTCGAATATTTTCTTTTATGCGGCATGTATTTTGCATGAAACAGCACTATCTGTAAATTATACTTTCGACAGGAGAATTGTAAATATGCATAAATATGTTTTTATGAAAACAATATTAACGATCTGCATTGTCCTCTTTTTTTCTAATGCGCAAGCTGCCGATTATTTTATCAGTAAAAATGGAAATGATAGCAATCCCGGTAAATTTGAAAGTCCTTGGCAAACACTTGATAAAGCTAATAAAATTTTGAAAGCTGGAGATTCTGTTTATATTAGAGAAGGAACTTACACTTTAAATGGCACTGCAATTAGCCCGGTGAATTCTGGAAGCAAAGATAATATTATATGCTTTTCTTCATATAATGATGAAAAAGTAATTTTTGTAAACACTTCAACATCAACCTCTGCAACCGCCGTCAATTTGGATTCTGATTCAGGTACAATAAGATCTTATATTAAGGTGACGGGTCTAACATTTATTGATTTCAATAGGCACCTCTGGATTCTTAAAGGCCATCATAATGAAATTTCTTACTGCAAATTTTCAGGAACCGCCTTAGATGGCACAAAAGTCGGGTGGCGCGGTTCTACAATATATCGTGCTGCAAAATATAACCACATCCATCACAATATTTTCACGAACTACGGTGGATACTCTCCTAATGATAATGGAGTGGTTTTTGAACTCGGTAATGAAACCGCCAGTGACGACGGTACTTCATACAATATTATAGAAAATAATGAGTTATCTAACGGTGGCCATCATGTTTTTGGTATGAATGGCAATCACAATGTCATAAGGAATAATTATATTCATAACGAACCATTCTATAAATTCAACGGTATTTTATATGGTAATAGAGTGACATTTATGGTTGGTCATGATGGAGATGATGAAAGAAACCTCATAGAAGGCAATTCTATAGCTTATGGAAGTAGGTGTGCTGATGATGAAATAGGAGGATCTGGAGGAACTATCGCCTCAAGAAGGCACATAATTCGAAAAAACAAATATTACCAAAATGGAATTTATGCGTCTGTCTTCAAAGTATATACAGGGCAAGGGTCATGCACTGACAATCATGTCTATAGTAATGTTTATTGGTACAATGGTCATGACCTTTCTGAGACAGAAAAGACTTATTTTAATAATGAGTATACACACGCTATTTATATCACTGAAAGCAATCTCGTCCAAAATAATATTTTCAAAAATAATATATTCTATAACAATAAAAACTACTATGGAAAATCCATTCCTATTATTGAATCTTATCCTGAGAGAGATCAACCTGATCTACAGATAATTTCTGGTAATTGGATGGAGTTTGGTGATCCTCATTTCAAAAATATTTCTGGCATTCCAAGTCCGAACTTAGCAAAACAATATGATTTTGAGTTGCAATCTGACAGCGGTGCTATTGACAATGGTGTTTTTTTAACAAAAATCACAAGTACAAGCGGATCCGGAACCGTTTTTACAGTTGAAGATGCTGGTTATTTTTTTGATGGTTGGGGTTTAGCAGATGAGATTACAACGACAAACATTTCCGGCGATATAATTCAACTCAAAGGGCAGTCTCAAACTGCTAGAATATTGGGAGTTAACTATGATAACAACACGATATTTTTAGACTCTCCATTAACTTGGACTAAAGGTCAAGAAGTAGCTCTTGAATATGGCGGGACAGCACCAGATCAAGGAGCTTACGAAGTTATGCAAGGAACGACAGGATTATTTATCCCAGAAACTCCTGAAAATCCGCAAATTTTGTTAGACGATTAGAGATCCGATATAATCACAAGCTTAATGGACAAATTCCTCTTTTGCAATTGTGTCCTCCTGAAAGTGGCCCCCTTTTAGCTAGGGGGCCATAATTAAAGCTTCCTGAATAAAAAAAGCCCCCCATCATTGTTACGCTACTTCATTGAGACCTTTGAAAATTTGGTCTCATTTACGATTTTATGTTTCAAGGGAAATTTTTCAGAAAATTTCAGTGCGTGCGACTACAAATTTGGTACAATCGAGGGATGCAGCCAACCATTTGCAAAGAATGGCCCCAAACAATCCATGATCGCTTTGGGTTTAGAGGTCGGACAAACTTCTCCGGCCTCAGACTCAGCATTTATCCCACCGCTTTTGGAAGGATTTTCATCCCGCTGAACACATTGAAGGCAGCCCCGGTTAAATGATCTTCGAATTTAACAGGGTAAACCTGCCGGAACCAGGCATCCAAATTGTTCTTCATGATCGTTGTAAACCGAGCTCGCTTTGCTTTGTCGTGAAGATGACTGATTCCAAAATACTGCTTTATCCCGGTTGAATTTCCCAAAGGGAACCCTATTCAACTGGGCAGGCAATGTAGCGCACCTTGGACTCCGGTTAAATGAATTTCAAACATTATTTAACGGAGTAAAGATCTTTAAATTTCTTTCGATTTCCCGTTCCGCTCGCCAGGTTGAATTGCGAAGCAAATGTTCTCCGAACATATTTAACAGGGTAAACTTGGCCGTAGTCGAGTCTTTTCGAATGATGCCAGAAAGATTTAACGGGGTAAATTTAACACTGCGATTGGCTTCCAGGGAGTTTGCCAGGGCGAAATCGGCCTGCCCTGTGAAATGCGAAGCCTATTTCTCTGGGGCGAAATCCAGGCTGCGGCTCATCTTTTTGAATCCCATGCAATCCTCCGAACCAATTGATTATATGGGATAAAACTAGCAGAAAGCACCATAAATAGCAATAAAATTCAAATGGTTTGGTTATCTTTGGGGCAAATTTCTTGTGCGTCGGAGCATGCAATATCGCGCGTTGGCTGCTAATCAAATCGGAGTTGTGCAAAGGTCTCTAGCAGAAAGCACCAAATATATCAATAGATATCAGGTAGTTTTCTCACATTTCTGCATTTTTTATGCTGGAAGAC
>JAHLLS010000065.1 GCA_020444045.1 Deltaproteobacteria bacterium | reverse complement strand
CAAAACCATGGTCAAGGGTTCTGCTTTATGTCTGCATCTCCGCCGCCGTAGCCATGGTCATCGGGGAGGGTCTGAAATATCTCCTGGGCCGCTATCGCCCCGTCATGCTCTTTGAACAGAACCTGTACGGGTTTCATTTTTTTTCCGGAAAATGGGAATTGAACTCCACACCTTCCGGGCATACCATCAGGGCTTTTTCCATTCTTACCGCCCTGTCCCTCGTATACCGGCGCTGGATGCCGTTGTTTATTTCCATTGCAGTCTTGATCGGCATCAGCCGCGTGCTGGTGACGGCCCATTACCCCAGCGATGTGCTTTTCGGGGCATATATCGGAATATTCACGGCCCTGTGGACCTTTGTGTATTTTTTCAAGAAAGACCCGTTAACGGCTTCAGGAATTGACGCCGGGGCAAGAGGGCATGTGTCGAAGTAATGATTGATTGTTGGCAGCAAGTATTGGGCTTTTAACAAAACAGGACGGATCTGAAATGCCAAAGGAAAAGCGGTTGCTTATGGCAACCATCTCCGGGCAGGATAGCCCGGGCATCATGGCTGCACTTTTGGGAGTGCTGGCAAAAAACAAGGTGGAAATCGTGGATCTGGGACAGACAGCACTTCAGAAGATGTTGGGGCTGTACTTTGTTCTGGACCTTGGCGGAGGAGAAAATTCCGCGGACAGCGTCATGAAAGACCTCCTCTTCGAGGCCAACCAGCTTGGTCTCACCCTGAATTTTCAGCTTCTTCAGACCAGGGACGCGGAGAAAATTCACAGCCACAGCCTATTCGTTCTCCACTTTTTCGGAGATACCGCATCCCTGGCCGAAATCTCAAAAATCCTGGCGGAAGAGCGGGTCAATATCGAAACCGTGTCAAGCAGTGTCCATCATGGCGACAGATCCATTGAGATGGTTCTGGACGTTCGTGCGGTCCCCGACCTGACACGCCTGAAACAGCGGATCATGTCCAGGGCCCGCGCCCTTAAAACGGATCTGGGTTTTCAGAAACAGGAGGCCTATCGGAAGAACAAACGAATGATTTTCTTTGACATGGACAGCACCCTGGTGGACATGGAAATCATCGATGAACTTGCCCATCGGGCGGGTGTAAAGAGGGAAGTTGCCCGACTGACGGAAAGGGCCATGCGGGGAGAATTTGATTTTGCCCAATCCCTGACCCAGCGGGTGGCCATGCTCAAAGGGCTGAAGCAAAGCGACCTGGAGGCGGTAAGAGACGGCATCCGCCTCTCCGAGGGTGTGGAAGAACTGGTGACGTCCTTAAAATGGCTGGGGTTTACGCTGGGCATCGTAACCGGAGGGTTTGACTATTTTGCCCAGCATCTCAAAGAAAAGTTAGGGTTCGATCTTGTCCACGCCAACAGTCTGGAAATAAAAGAGGGGGTTCTCACCGGAAAAGTTGCGGGAGAAATTATAGACGCAGCGGGAAAGGCCCGCGTGGTGAGCCAAACGGCATGCGACCTGGGGATCCCCATGGATCAGGTCGTTGTGGTGGGCGATGGGTCGAATGACGCGCTCATGTTGGGCCAGGCCGGTCTCGGAATCGCCTACAACGCCAAAAAGGGATTGGACAGGATCGCCAATGTCTCGCTGGGGCATGCCCGGTTCCTACACATCTTCCATATCCTGGGAATCACGCAGGAAGACGTGGAAGAGGCGGTTTCCTGTAAACAGATGTAATCTTTCCGGAGAGTTTCCGGGCCATTTTCCTGGCGCCCCACACATTGGCCCCGGACGAAATCCCCACAAGGAGCCCAAACTCCCTGCCCAGCTCCCTCGTGGTCTCGATGGCGTCCTCATCGGTCACCTCAATCACGTCATCCACCAGGGACTTATCGAGGACATCGGGGACAAAACCATCTCCGATCCCCTGGATCTGGTGCAGACCCGGTTCATGCCCCAGGAGGGCGGAAACGTTTTTGGGCTCCACGGCCACGATCTTCGTACCCGGACTGTGCTCTCTGAGGAAACTCCCCACACCCTGAAGGGTTCCTCCGCTCCCCACACCGGCAACAAAGCAGGCGACATCTCCACCCATCTGATCCCACAGTTCCCGGGCGGTGCCTTCGTAATGGACCCTTGGATTGTCCGGGTTTTCAAACTGCTGAGGGACAAAGACCGTTGGGTCTTCCGCGGCCATCCGCCGGACTTTTTCCACCGCCCCCATAATGTTGTCTTTTTCAGGAGTAAGCACCAACTCGGCCCCCAGGGTTTGGATGAGCTTTTTGCGTTCATCGCTCATGTTTTCAGGCATCACGATCTTCACCCTGTACCCTTTTAGTCTCCCCACCAACGCAATCCCGATTCCCGTGTTGCCCGACGTGGGCTCCACGATGATGGAACCGGGTTTTAACCGGCCATCCCTCTCGGCCCCCTCTATCATGGCGAGGGCCACCCGATCCTTGATGCTCCCGCCCGGATTCAGAAATTCCGCTTTGGCAAAGATCCTTTCCCCCTTCAACCGGATAAGAGGCGTATTGCCCACCAGATCCAAAATATTGTCTGTAATCATCAGTATTCCTAAACTCTTAAAAAATATCGTTATAGTCCGTTTATTCCGGCAACCATCCGCCTTGCCTCAAAGGCTCAGAAGTGTGGCGCCATCATATGCAAAAGGAACAGGGTGTCAAGGGGATTTTAATCCTTCATAGCGGACGGGGGGTTGATATGAGGGGATCCGGTTCCCCCATGGAGGATGTCGCCGGGCTCACACCCCAAACCCGGAGAAATTCAAACAGGACGCAGAATTTGGTTGATCCAAAGCCTCCACAGGTTTATGCTCGCCCACCAGATCTTTAGAGAACCGTGCCAAAAGGAAAAAGCCTCCATGAAAAAACCTCGTTTCCGGATAGACGGGACCATCCTGTTTATTCTCCTGCTCCTCCTGTCCGTGGTACTCTCTTTTTTGTTTCCCGACCCGGGGACAAAAGGAGGGATTCTTCACACCGAATACACAACCAAGGCGGCCGTATTTATCATTTTCGTCATTCAAGGGTTGACGCTTCCCCTGGGCGACTTGCGAAAGGGTCTGGCCCAATTCAGGGTTCACATCTCTATCCAGGCCTTTATCTTCCTTTTTCTGCCGGCCTTCATATACACCGGCCTGCTGTTTACGAGGAAGCTTTTCCCCTTTGACCTGACCATCGGTTTTCTTTACCTCGCCATCGTTCCCACAACCATCTCCACTTCCGTGGTGTTCACCACCCAGGCCGGGGGCAGCAACTCCATCGCCCTGTTCAATGCGTCGCTATCCAACATCCTGGGGGTATTTCTGGTCCCCCTGTGGATTTCCTGGCAATTGGGGGGAAAGGTGGACATCCCACCCGCCGGGGCCCTTATCCTCAAGATCATGCTCATTGTCCTGCTCCCCTTCGTGATAGGCCAGATTCTCAGAAACTGGTTGGCATGGTGGGCCGGCGACAGGAAGAAACAACTCTCCAACCTGAGCATGATGCTGATCCTGTTTATTGTATACGCAACGTTTTGCGCCGCGGTTAAGAGCGATACCTGGGGAAAACTGGGCATCGGAGAAATCGGCGTGATCTTTCTTGCCACCCTGATTCTGCTGATCCTT
>JAHLLS010000034.1 GCA_020444045.1 Deltaproteobacteria bacterium | reverse complement strand
GGCCGCCCAACTGCTCAACCTCAACCGCACCACCCTCGTGGAAAAAATTAAACGCTATCAGCTTGAATCGCCGGGAAATTCGTAGGTGATTGCGGAATGGAATCCCCAAGTAGGTGCCATATAGCATCGTGTCTATAGGCTTATCGTTTTTTGGGGAGAAGGAAAAGGGACGCCATCCCTGTCGTTCAGGCGGTGGGGCGGTACGGCATTTGTCTTCCAATCCGGTGGCGGATATTCCGGCTTAGAATTAAATTGACAAACAACGGCAACTGGGAAATATTAAATCGGTTATGAAACAAGGTCCTATATCGTCCCCTGTTGTCATTCGATCGGCCGTTGTTTAACCGGCATCGGAAGAAGTCCTTTCGAAAATATCGCTTCCAGTCGCTGCTGGAACCCCTCTGGAGAAATTGCAAATGGACGTCAGAATACTGGTTGCCGATGACGAGGAAAGCATCCTTGATCTACTCTCCCGGTTTCTTGAAAAAATTGGTTACAAAGCGGATATTGCCAAAGATGTGGCCAGTGCGGTCAACTTGATGCAAACCCACCGGTATGACGTCATCCTGACCGATAAAAATATGCCGGATGTCGACGGTCGCATGGAAGGCGGCATGACTCTGGTAAAATATGCCAAAGAGCACATGCCCACTGCCGAAGTCATCATGATAACGGGATATGCAACCATCGAAACAGCGGTCGAAGCCATGCGCATGGGCGCGTTCGACTACATCATGAAACCCATCCCGTTGAACGAGCTGAAAGCGAAAATCGAGCGCATTCTGGATTACCGCAAGTTTATCAACTCGGGGGATACGCTGCAGATTTATCGGGCCTTGCACAATCAGGCCCTGACCCTGCTGGAAAACCGTGATGATCTGCCCGAAGAGCAACTGGGCCAAATTTTACGCACATTAGGGGGGAAGATCGACCATCTTTTCGGCCTGCAGAAAGAATATGAGACGATCATTCAAAGCCAGGCCGAGGCGTTGGAACGAATCGAAACCGTCGCTCAGCATCTGAAAGAGGCGCTTCCTGCGGACAGTCCCTATGTCACGGCTGTTGAACAAATCGAGGAAGAATCCCGTAAACGTATTTAAAACGCTGATTACTATGGCTATACGACTGGATCTGCCGGTGTTCTGTGGTCATTGAAGCAGCAAACGAAAGAATAGGAAACGTGATGAATCAGAACCCTGCGGATCAAATTGATTTTAATCTGGATACCCAAAACCTCTACCGAGAAGAATCTTATACGGATCTGAAGGCCGGTGCCATTCGGCGTTTAATCCCTGTGAAGGCCGATGGTGAGAACGATAAAGCCCGAACGGAAATTTTTGTCGGTACAACGCAACTCCTCACCCCGGAAGGTCCGTTACCCGTCCAGGCGCGATTGATGGTCAATAATCTTCAAGAGGCTTTGGAGGCTTTTCCGGATGCTATGCGTAATGCCACCCATGACATGATCGCGCAGTTGGAAGAAATGCAGAAAAAATATCAGGAAAAAGAAGACTCCCGCATCATTGTTCCCGGTCAATGATCTGCCATTCCCGGAGGAAGGAAATTGACCCCTTAGGGGAACATCGGTTCCACTTTATCCTTGCCGGCTGCAGCGTGGTGTGCTGAAAAACGTGCTATGGATGGCATTGACACCGCTTTCGAGATCCTTTTTTTTCACCAGAAAATACAACGCGGCACGTGACGGGCCAAATGAGATCATTTCCACATTGACCCTGCAGTTGGCGACGGCCGTGAAACAGCGGGCGGCAATGCCGTCGCGGTGTTGAATGCCATCACCGACAATCCCGATGAGGGCGACATCGGTCAGACGGTCCAGTTTGCGGAAAGGACGCGGTCGAATTCCCATCAGCGCCTGGCGGGCCTTTTCCATGTCCTGTTGCGCCAGGAGCAGGCTGATGCAGGTCTGGGAGGTGACCACGGATTTGATGTTGATCCCGCTGTCCGCCACACAGGTCGCCACTTCACCCAGGATGCCCGGTCGCGCACCGACACCTGAGGCATGGACCTTCAGGATGCCGATGTCGGTATCATAGGCCACACTTTTGATGACACTCTTCGGGCGGGCGCTGCGGGAGGTAATCAGGCTGCCCTCGGCGTCCGGTGCCAGGGTGTTTTTGATGGCGATATTCATCTTCCGGCGGCGGGCCGGTTCTACCGTCCGCGGGTGTAGAATCTTGGCGCCGAAATAGGCGAGCTCGGCTGCTTCTTCATAGGACAGCACCGGAATCAGTCGGGCTTCCGGCACCAAGCGGGGATCCGCACTCATAAACCCTTCCGTATCTTTCCAGATGTCGAGCCGCTCAGCGTTCAGGGCGACGGCGGCCACGGCGGCCGAATAATCGCTTCCCCCCCGTCCGAAGGTTGTGATTTCACCGTCTTCGCTGGTACCAAAAAAACCCGGCAGAAAAAGAATTTTATCGCCCCCGATAAGGGGTGACAAATGCGTTTTGAAATGACGGGTCGTTTTCGTCAATTCAGCCGTGGCATCGCCGTATTTGCCATCGGTCATCAGCCCGATTTCATGCGGCATACGACAGGTGGCTGATATGCCGCGGCTGCGCAGGATTGCGGTCAGAAGCTGAGCCGAAAGGCGTTCTCCGTAGCTGCTGATGACGTCCGTCAAGCGGGGGGTGATGGCACGGGTGAAATTAAGGCCATAGTAAAGGCGTTCGAGTTTACCGAGGCTTTTTTCGAGCTCCCGTGTATATTCTTTAAGATTCTGCTTGGGTTGGATAAGGTGCCGGGCCACCAGCAGATGCCGGGATTTCAGCTTGCCCGTTATGACGGGGATATGGGTTTCATCGGCCAGGGCCGTCTGCAGGCTGGTGATGAGAAAATCCGTTATCCCATGCAAGGCCGATAGAACGAAGACATTGCCCTTGCCGCGGCACGCAATGAGATCCACGATACCTTCAATGGTCTTTTTGCCGTTCAAACAGCCTCCGCCAACTTTGATGACACGCATACGGTTGCTCCAATGCTTCAGGCGCTGTTGTTGCAGACCTATCCCTTTTCAGGTCCAGATCCGTCGCTCGGTTGGGCGTTTGATACCCCAAATCCAATGCGATCTCAAGGGGCGGCTCGCCTGGTGCCGCGCCTACCGGAAAAAGCGGTCCAAGGACGCAACGGCCGGCGTTGGACAAAGGCGGTGTCGCAAAGGTGACGGGTGCCAGCACATTACAGGAAACGATAGGGGGCTTGCAGGACTTTCAGCGGGAACAGGCTGCCTGACCAAATGAAGGTCTCATAGCGGTAGGGTCAGGCGAAAAGGATTATTACAATAGGATTTACCCATTATAAACCCCTTGAAAATGACGGATTGCTTTCTGGCTTGGCGGACGCATCATTGTAATTAAGGCATAGTGATATCGAAAAGGACGCCAAAATCCAATTCATCCGTCGACAAAGGGCGGGTTCAATTTGGTGGGCGAGTAATGCCAACACTAGCACCTAAGGGTCAACTGAAGTTTTTCGGTAGTGCGCTTTTGGAAAAACGGCAGCGGTTTGTAAGCCGCGCATATTGAAACGGAGGGAAGCAAATGGATAGCAACGAACGCTACATCCGGATTGAAGAAGAAGGTGTGCCCTACTTTTGTCCGTCAGATAACGCGAAAGACATCGAAAATGCGCGTCAGGCCATCCATTCCGATGAATGTGTCGAGGCCGACGTCGTGCAGCGCTATTCAGGCCAGATACACATCGAAAAGAATACCCCGTGATGATCTCGGTGTGAATTTAACTGGAATGGGATAATCGATGATTCATATCCGGCCGTGCCAAAATGTGCCGCAACGGATTCTGATACGGACCAAAATGAACGGGTTCAAAAGGGGTCGCGAAAGAACTGGGCATAGCAATCCGTGCACTGCCAGGCAGGTTCTTCGCTGTCTGCCTTGAGATTGCCAAACGCAATGCCGCCACCGTCCAGGGCCTTTTCCAGTTCCGGTAGAAAGACCGGCATTCCCCGCAAGAGGAGGGCTATTTTTGTTGATCCGCACCATGGGCAGCTTTTGGGTTTTTCACGGGCTTGCATTTTCATGGTGTGGTCAATGTTGATGCAGGGTGGGGTTTTCGTGGTGGTGAGCTCGGTGATTTCCATGATAGCGTCGCTGCTCCTTTCGAGTGAGACAAGCCCGTCATGTTTTTGCTTAATGATTGCATCCCGGGGTGACTTTAAGCAGGTAGTGTGCCAAGGTGCTGGCTTTCTCATCTTATCAGGCTAAAAATTTTTTAACATATTGTAACTAAAACAAAAATACCATTTTAACAAAAGGTTAGATTGTTCGGAAGAGCGACAAAAGACGGGTAAACGCCTACCAAATAGACAGGTGTGGCGACGACTTGTCCAGTGATTGTACAGGGATCTTCTCTCAGGAAAAATGGGATCAGAGGATTACAGGCCTGCCGGTATATCAGGCAATGACATAGGCACCGGTACCAACAGCAATCAACTGTTCGGTCTCATTTTTTAACTCGATGCGTGTAACGGCAACCTTGTGACCGGTTCGCAGCACATATCCGGTGGCTTCAAACATCTTCCCTACGCCCGGACGCAGATAATCAATGCGAAGATCAATGGTGCCGAGTTTGCGAAATTTTTCCAGCTTGATATCCAGCGGCTCTCCGGCCAGTTTTTTCTGGAGCCCCATGAAGGCGGAGAGGCCACCCGTTACATCGATGACAGCGGATATAACGCCGCCGTGAAGAGATCCTCGGATATAATTGCCCACTAGTGCGTCATGCATGGCAAAACGAATTTTAGGCCGTTCCATGTTGAGAGAATGCACCTTGAGGCCCAACACTTTGTTGAACGGGATCTTGTTGTCAAAAATATCCCGGATCCGTTCTTCAAGCCATTCCTCTTTCTCTTCGGTTGAAACCATGACGTGTCTCGCTACGTTATCCTATCCGCATGCCGCAAATGTAGTAAAATCAAGTTGCGCCGTCAATAGTGAACCGGATTGTCTTCGGTTGTGACCGGGTTGGATCATGATGAACAGCTGTCGGTTCTGAATACCGGAAATCGGTTGCATAGGGTTGCAATTTCGTGCGCTACTTTTTCCAGAACACGCTGCTGGCCCTGATTGTTCAGCACCGTGTCGATCCATGTCGCGATCTGTTTGACTTCCGCCTCTTTCATACCCCGCGCCGTTATGGCGGGAGTTCCCAGCCGCAAACCGCTGGCATTGTGGGGACCTTGCCGATCATTGGGAATGGGGTTGCGGTTCACAATCAGGCCGGCGGCTTCGAGCTGGTTTTCGGCATTTTCCCCCGTTAGTCCTTTGGTGCACAGATCGATGAGCACGATATGATTGTCGGTGCCGTCGCTGACGATGCGATAACCGTGGGCCGCAAGTTCTTTCGCCAGGCAGCGGGCATTCGAGATTGTCTGGCGCTGAATTTCGCGAAAGGCAGGTTTCCCTGCCCGCTGAAAACAGACCGCCTTGGCAGCGACCATATTCATGGCCGGGGTACCCTGGCAGCCGGGGAATACCGATCGGTCGATGCGGGCGGCATGCGGGTGTTTGCACAACACTACCCCGCCGCGTCCTCCCATCAGGGTTTTGTAGGTGGTGAAAGTGACAAAGTCCGCATGCGGAACCGGGCTCGGAATGGCCTTGGCAGCCACCAACCCGGCGATATGCGCCATGTCGACCATGAAGTATGCGTCAATCCCGGCCGCGATCTCTGCCAGTCGGGCGTAGTCGATCAGGCGTGGATAAGAACTGGCTCCGGCCACAATCATCCTGGGCTGCCGTTCCTGGGCCATTGACGCCACAGCGTCATAGTCGATGCGTTCGGTCTTCGGTGAAACACCGTAATGTGAAAAATTGAAACAGCGGCTGGTGATAGAGGCGGTTGCGCCGTGGGAAAGATGACCACCATGGGAGAGCTTCATGGATAAAACGCGGTCACCGATATCCAGCATGGCAAAATAGACAGACAGGTTGGCTGCCACGCCGCTGTGAGGCTGCACATTGGCGTGATCGGCGCCAAACAGTTCCCGGCAGCGGTTTACGGCAAGGCGCTCGAGGGCGTCGGTGTGGGCACATCCGGCATGAAAGCGGGCGTTCGGATAACCTTCGGCTGCTTTCATTGAAAAAACGGATCCCTGGGTTGTGAGGATACTGCCCGGCGCGTGATTTTCGGCCGCGATTAAATTGATGGTATTCTGCAAGCGGGACGTTTCTTGATCGATAAGAATACCGACTTCCGGATCGTCGACGAATAAGGTATGCATTGTTTACCGCCTCTCCAGATGCAACAGGTTTAGTGCTGTCGATAGGAAGGATGACCCCATGAACTGCTTGACTTGCTGTTCATCTCCATTGTACTTATCCGAAAATAACAATCAATAGGGGATACATCCCGCAGGGGGATAGGCGAGCATGGAAGAACGCACGGCGGAAGTGGAACGCAATACCAAGGAAACGCGCATCAAAGCACGGCTGAATCTCGATGGCCGGGGGCAAACTGATATCTCGACCGGCGTTCCCTTTCTGGATCACATGCTGACCCTGATGGCCGCGCACGGTTTTATGGATATCGACATTACGGCCCGGGGTGATATCGAGGTCGATTACCATCATACGGTAGAAGATCTGGGGCTTGTTTTAGGTGAAGCCGTGGATCGGGCGCTGGGTGACCGGAAGGGAATTCGACGATTCGGCCATGCGGTGACCCCCATGGATGACGCCTTGGCGGCGGTCACGATCGATCTTTCCAAAAGACCCTACCTCGTCTGTCATTTGCCTGAAGGATTAGGGCCGGCCGGTCAGTTCGCGCCACATCTCGTGCGGGAATTTTGCCGTGCCCTGGCCATGCGCGGTGGCCTGAATCTCCACATTAACGTCAGTTACGGGGACGATCCTCACCATATTATCGAAGCCGTCTTCAAATCGATGGGACGTGCGATGGCCCAAGCCGTCGGGGTGGACGGCAGGGTAAAGGGTGTTCGTTCCACCAAGGGCACGATCTGACCTATTCCAATATCCACGACTGATTCGACTCTGTTTGTCTGTGTTTTCCTGATGTATACCGAATCGTTTCCTCTTTAGTTGCAACCCATATCCGATGAGAATCTTATGAAACCACGATGGGATATTATGAAATGGGTACTGGTTTTGGTCTGTTCCTTGGGCCTGTGGGCTTGTAAATCCAGCGGACCGGTGACCCACGTGAGCGACGCGTTTGATGGTACGGGGAAAGTTCTCGTGTTGCCGTTTCAGAATATGGCCTGGCTGCACGGAACAAATGTGAATGTGCGAAGCCCCCTGACCGGCAAGGTTTTCATGACCGGTGTTACGCGTGAAGGTGCCGATCGTCTGCTCACGGACCTGCTTGTCGATGCGCTGCAACAGCAGACGGCGCTGCAAACCGTACCCTCACGGGAAGCCTATGGCGTTATGGATGCGGTCAAATCCGCCGGGGATTCTCAGCAGTCAGCGCTAAAAGTTCTGGCCCAGACCGGCCGTATGTTGAAAGCGGATCTGGTGATTCAGGGTTATTTGTACCGCTTCAAAGACCGGGTCGGAGCGGATTATTCAGCAGAATCAGCCGCTTCCGTTGCATTCGATGTCTATTTGATCGATTGCGTCGAACAAAAACTGGTCTGGTCGGGCTACTTTGATCAAACCCAGCAGGCGCTGACGGACGATCTGCGTTATATCGGAACGTTTTTCCGGCGCGGCGGTCGTTGGATTACGGCAGAGGAAATGGCCATAACGGCGATGGATGACATGTTTAAGGATTTCAAGCAACCATGATGATTATACCGGCAGTGGATATCAAAGACGGGCGTTGCGTTCGCCTCCTGCAAGGCATTATGGACCGTGAAACTGTTTTTTCGGATGATCCAGCGGCAATGGCGCAGCGTTGGGAAGCCCTGGGGGCGGAGCTCATCCATCTGGTCGATTTGAACGGGGCCGTCGACAAAAAACCCCGTAATTTACCTGTCATCGAAAGCATATTGGCCGGTGTCAAGACCCCTGTTCAACTGGGCGGGGGGATTCGGGATATGGCCACGATCGAAAATTATCTCCGACTTGGTGTGGCGCGCATTGTTTTAGGAACCGAAGCGATTCGCAACCCGGACCTTGTTATCCTGGCCGCGCGCTCTTTTCCTGAGCGCATTGTCGTCGGCATCGACGCTCGCAATGGCTATGTTGCCATCGAAGGATGGACCGAGACGACCGGAACCACCGCCATTGATCTGGCGCGTCGTTTTGAGGACATCGGTATTGCGGCGATCAATTTTACGGATATTCATCGGGATGGCATGCAAAGCGGTCCGAATCTGGAAGCAACCCGGCAGTTGGCCGAGGCGGTTGCGATACCCGTTGTGGCCTCCGGGGGCGTATCTACCCTCGATGATATCCGCAATCTGCTGCCGCTGGAAACCGTCGGTGTGCAGGGTGTCATCACCGGTAAAGCGCTTTACAGCGGTTCTTTGGACCTGAAAGAGGCCATTGATCTTGCGCGGCACGGCGACATTCTTCCATAAGGTTCATGGGCCGTCATTGCGCCCAGACCACCACCATTCGTTATCGATGACATAACACGAGGTCGAATGCCGCTGGCATCGAAGGCGATCTGCCGGTGGTCGGACAGCATATTTTAGGTTGACAAAAATAAGCCGCTAATCTATCTAACTGCGTTTAAATAATTTTTAATATGGCACTATGGGAATCACTGTGACCCGAGTGAAATATAAAACGCAGCCGGTCAAGCTCCATCCCATCTAACACCCCCCATCCATTCGTTTATCCACTCGTTTTACCGCCGGGAGGAATCACTGGTTGGCGTCTTTCATACCGGAAGAAAAAATCGCAGAAATAAAGGATGCATGCAATATCGTCGATGTGGTGGGTGAGACGGTTTTGCTCAAGAAAGCCGGTAAAAACTACTTGGGACTTTGTCCCTTTCACGCTGAAAAGACGCCTTCTTTTACCGTCAGTCCCGATAAGCAGATGTTTTACTGTTTTGGATGCGGCGAGGGTGGCAACGTATTCAGTTTCTTGATGAAACAGCAGGGGACGTCGTTTCCGGAAACGGTCAAGCTCCTGGCCGAACGAACCGGTGTGGCACTGCCGGAACAACGCCAGACACCGGAACAGAAGCGTCGTCTGAGTGAACGGGAGGCAATTTTAGATCTCAACAACTTGACGGTGGGTCTCTATCAAAAAACGTTGCAGCGTGATCCCCGCGGTCAGGCCGCACGCGATTATCTCAGCAAGCGCGGGTTTCGACCGGAGGTTATCGATGCCTATCGCATCGGGTTCGCACCGGTCGGCTGGGACAATCTAACGCGGTATTTCGAGCGTCGCGGCGTTCCATTGGACGTGGCATACAAGGCGGGGCTGGTGGCCCCCCGGCGGCAAGGGCAGGGGTATTACGACCGCTTTCGTGAGCGGATTATATTTCCGATTTCGAACCATCGCGGCAAGGTGATCGCTTTCGGTGGACGGGTGCTTGATGATGCCCTGCCCAAATACTTGAATTCACCGGAAACCGAGGTTTACCGCAAGAGCCATTCCCTGTACGGCCTGGATATTGCCCAGGCACATTGCAGAGCCGCAGAACTGGTTTATATTGTTGAAGGTTATTTCGATGTTATCGCGTTGCACCAAAACGGCATTCGAAACGTGGTCGGCACGCTGGGGACAGCTCTGACAAACCACCATGTCCGTATGCTGCGGGGGTATATCGGCCAATCAGGCCGTGCGATTTTGGTTTTTGATTCGGATGAAGCCGGCATCAAGGCCGCACACCGCAGCATCGATATTTTTGCGCGGGAATTCGTCGATGCCCGTATTCTGGTGCTGCCCCCCGGGCATGACCCGGATACGTTCATGACGAAATTCGGCCCTGAGGCGTTTATTGAAAAGGCCCAAAAAACCAAGGGTATCATGCCGTTTTTGATCGATGCCGCGATTGAGCGCCATGGGACCAGCATGGAGGGGCGAATCAAGACACTGGGGGATGTCGCCGAACCGATGGCTGCTTTCGATGATCCCGTGGCGCGGTCGGTTTACATCAAGTATTTATCGGAACGGGTCGATATTGACGAAACGGCCATTCTGGAAAGAATCCGGCAGGTGGCTTCGACCGCTGCATCGGGTTCCCCAGAAGGGCGCTTGGTGCGGATGGCGCCACCCGCATCGACGATGTCGAAAAATGGGTCGGCCGGGAGCCCCATCGAGCGGCAGTTGGTGGCCATGATGCTCCAGTTTCAGGATATTTTGCCCGAAGTGCGCAAGTTCAACATCGTGGCATTGATCGAAGATCCGATGCTGCGGGCGATTGGGCAGGATGTTTTGGCAGGGGAGGATTCCGCTGTCCAAGCAAAAGACAGGCCTGAGAACGAAGAACACGATACGCTCCGCAGGCTGAAGGCCCAATTGAGTCTTCGCGAAGAGGTGTGGGATTATCGGGGGTGCTTGAATTTCATCCATCATTTCGTGGCAACGAGAAACCGACAGGAAGCCACACCGTTGTATGAGCAGATCAAGCAGGCTGAAAAGGATCATGACGAAGAGCGCTCGTTGCAGCTTTTGAAGGAAAAGCAGAAGCATCTCGATCGGCTGCGAGCCTATCAAAAAAAGCTGGATTCCTAAAGGAGGCGGACTGATTCGATCGGGCAATGCCCGCGCTGTTCGGTTCCTCTTTTTTATAGATTGAATGCATCAATACCACGTATGCGGGAGGCAAGTTTTTATGGCAAAGAAAGCCGCGGCAAAGACAGAAGAATCCGCCAAGCAGAAAAAAACGACGGCAGCCAAGGCCAAGACGACTAAAAAGGCTAAGGCAGATCAGCGGAAAAAGCCGGCGGCGGCTAAACCGCGCACCACCAAGTCTTCGAAAAAAGAAACTGCCAAAAAAAAGGAAGCCCAAAAGGCGACCGCCGAATCCATGACGTCTTCCAAAACCGTCAAAACAACGGCGAAAAAGAAGGCAACCAACGTTAAAAAAGCGACCTCCGCCAAGAAAACAGCCGCTAAAAAGAAGGCGGTATCGAAGAAAAAAGTTGAGGCTCGAAAAACGGACAATCACAAATCTTCGCCTCCAAAAAAGACGGTCAAATCAAAAAAAACCAAGGCCACCAAAAAAGCCGCTCGACCCAATGTTTCCCCTGCCAAGAAGGACGAAACCTCAAAACCCTCTGTCAAGGAAACGACCGCCGCCAAGAACGCACCGCAAAAAGCGAGTGTCGACGACGGGAAGGATGCCGTCGTCCAGGTATTAGAGACATTGGTGGCCAAGGGAAAAGCCCAGGGGTTTCTGACCTACAACGAGATCAATCAGGTCCTTCCCGACGAACTGATGTCGCCCAATCAAATCGACGATACCCTGATGATGTTCGATGAATACGACATCGAGGTCTTGGATGAGGAGAAACAGAGCCTGACGGACAAAACTAAAAACATTGAAGACGGAAAAATCCCGATGGCTGATGCCGGGCTTACGGATTTTGGCAGTGTTACGGATCCCGTGAAGATGTATCTGCGTGAAATGGGTAATGTAACTTTGCTGAGCCGCGAGGGCGAGGTCGAGATTGCCAAAAAAATCGAGGCCGGCGAGCAGGAAGTGTTGCGAGCGCTTTTGGACACGACCACGGCGGTTGACTGTATTCTGGAGTTGGGGGACCACATCCTGAGCGGCGCCTTGCGCCCCAAAAACGTTTTGCGTGACATCGATGAGGGGGATAACGTTGTCGATGAAGACGAACAGACAAACCGCTTTCTGCAAACGATAGAAGCTATCCGCGCGATCAACGAGGAAAATCGTACGTTTCGGGAAAAACTTTTTCGGTCGGATGCCAAAGCCGATGAGCAGCGCCGTATTCGACGGGCGATATCCCGTCGGACGCAGAAAATTTTCAGCTTGCTGAAAGACTGGCGATTGGAAAGCGGCATCGTCGAAAAAATGGAAACGATCATTCGCAACCAGATTGAGTGGTTTGAATCCCGCAATAAAACCATCGCAATTTATGCCGACGTTGTGGATGCCCCCATCAATGAATTGCGCGACAACCTGGCTTCGGAAACCCGGTTTGTCAAGTGGGCAAAGGTCCGTGTCGATTTAACCCACAAGGAGCTCGGTCTGATCTACAAGGAACTGTGCGATGTCCGCGACCAGTTGGAGGAAAAAGAAAGTCAAATCAATGCCAATAACCGCATTCTCAAACGGATTATCACCAGTGTCGATGAGGGACGGGTACGGGCCAAGCTGGCGAAAAGCGAGTTGACCAAGGCCAATCTGCGGCTCGTGGTGAGCATTGCCAAGAAGTATACGAATCGCGGTTTGCAGTTTCTCGATCTCATCCAGGAAGGGAATATCGGCCTGATGAAGGCCGTTGATAAATTTGAATACCGAAGGGGGTATAAATTCAGCACCTATGCCACCTGGTGGATTCGTCAGGCAATTACCCGTGCTATTGCCGACCAGGCCCGCACGATTCGGATTCCCGTCCATATGATTGAAACCATCAACAAACTGATTCGGACCTCGCGTTATTTGGTGCAGGAACAGGGGCGTGAGCCTTCCCCGGAAGAAATTGCGGAAAAAATGGAAATCCCACTTGAAAAAGTGCGTAAAGTCTTAAAGATCGCACGTGAACCCATTTCGCTGGAGACACCCATCGGGGAGGAGGAAGACAGCCATTTGGGCGATTTTATCGAGGACAAGAAATTTATGCTGCCTTCCGACGCGGCGGTTAGCCTTAATTTGGCGGAGCAAACCCGTAAGGTCTTGGCAACGTTAACGCCGCGGGAGGAAAAGGTGTTGCGCATGCGGTTCGGGATCGGGGAGAAGGCGGACCATACGCTTGAAGAAGTGGGACAGGATTTCGCTGTGACGCGCGAACGCATTCGCCAGATTGAAGCCAAGGCGCTGCGTAAGCTTCGCCACCCGACCCGCAGTCGAAAACTGAAATACTTTATCGAGAGCTGAAAACTCTGGGGGGGCGGTCATGGTTGGCCGATCGGTTTGAACGCCCCCCGTCGTTGTGCGGTGTGGTGGCACGGCTTGACAAAACCAATAGAGGCAGATAGTACAGATGACGCTCTTTCGGGAGCCTTGCGGGCCCATAGCTCAGCTGGCAGAGCCACCGGCTCATAACCGGTAGGTCCCTGGTTCGATCCCAGGTGGGCCCATTTCTTTTTTACGGTATGATGCCGAACTAGGGCGCCGGTGTGGTGGATGAGGGTATGATCGGTATGGACAAGGAGCGTTGTAAAATTTTCAAGGGGGCCACAACATTGCCTCCGATCGATGACTCCGAAAGGCGTGGTTCACTCAGGGACCACGCCTTTTTTGCATCTGCAAAACGGGGTGTCACGGCCTGATGGATGCCACCGTCAACGATATTCTTATGGCGCTCGAAACCATTGCACCGGTGGCGCTGGCTGAATCGTGGGATAATGTCGGCTTGCAGGTTGGCAGTCGCCAATGGCCGGTCAAACGGGTGCTGACCGCATTAGACCTGACACCGGAGGTTATGGCAGAAGCGCGCCATCGCCAGGCCGATGCTTTGGTGATGCATCACCCGCTTATTTTCAGCCCCTTGCGCTCAGTGGATTTGGATACGCCGGTGGGGGGCTTTTTGCAGGAATTATTACACCATCAAATTGCCGTTATGTCGGCCCATACCAACCTGGACAGTGTAACCGGCGGAGTGAACGATGTCCTGGCGTCACACTTGAAGGTCGATCATCTGACGGTATTGCAACCACTGGCGGAGCAACCGCATTGCGGATTGGGCCGCGTCGGCAGCCTGCCGGATCGAACAACGCTGGCGGATCTTGCGGTTGCCATCAAATCCCGGATGGCCTTACCGCACATCCGGTTTGCCGGTAACCCGCACCTATCGATTCAGCGTGTCGCGCTCTGTTCCGGCAGTGGGTCGGGTCTGTTGGATGCTTTTTTTGCTTCCGGTGCCCAAGTTTACATTACCGGTGACGTGCGGTATCACGAGGCGCGGGAGGTCGAGGCCCGTGGGCTGGGTGTGATCGATATCGGTCACTATGAATCGGAACACATCATTTTGGAATCACTTGCGAAGCAGTTGGCGGACCAGTTGACTGCCGGAGGCCTGGATGTCACAGTGGCCGCTTGTTTGAATGAGCAGGCACCGTTTAAGACGGTTTGATGTCCGTTTTCGATGAATACGGCTTCTGCTGTTGTGCGGAACGAAAAAATGAATTGAACCCTTGATCCGTGGTTCCCGTGCTTTCCAGCGGCGGATACCGGACGAACGCACCACGGATAAATCATGCTAAGGAGTGCCTGAAAGACGATGACAGCAATTACCCGAGCACAGTTGGAAACGCTTTTAAACCTTCAAGAAATCGAGATCCAGAGAAAGGCGGTTCAAAGCATTCTCAATGCCGTAGCGGACAAAATTGCTGCTCTGGATAAAGAGTTGAGTGCGTTTACGAAGACCATCGATAAGGAAAAACAGGCCCTGTCGGCATTGCAGGAGCAACACCGTGAACTTGAAGAACAGGTTCATGTAAACACCGCGCTTATTGGCAAAATCGAAGAGAAACGACGATCTGTCAAAACCAACCGCGAATATCAATCGCTTCTCAAGGAAGAAGAACAGCTGCGGGCGCGCAAATCGCAGATCGAAGATGAGATGCTCGAATGCATGTCGGAGATGGAAACGCTCGGCCAGAAGATCAGCGCTCAAGAGGAAGAGCATCGTCAGCTCGATGACCAGGTGACATCCGATAAAAAAGCCGTGACATTGGAAGCTTCGGAAAGCGAAACGCGGTTTGCCGAGCTTACCCGTGAAGTGAAGGCGGTGGAAGCCGACCTGACACCGGAATTGTTCAAGGCCTTTGTCAAAGTAAAAAAAATGAGTCCGGATGGCAAGGCGTTGGCCCCTGCGCGCAATTCAATCTGTATGGGCTGCCACATGAATATCCCTCCCCAGACCTACAATGAGTTGCAGCGGTTTGACAGCTTGAAATTGTGCCCCTTCTGTAATAGAATTCTGTATTGGGATAACTCCTGAAATATATTAAGTGCCCGTCCATAAATGGCCAATTTGCCCGACCCGCCGAAGGCGGATAAATATCGGCGTTGGGCGAAAAATTGAATCCTCGGATTATCACCCATAGGCCTGCGGTTAAATTTTTCGCGCGACTTGATCTCAACCAAATTTGCCGATTTCTGGAGGGGCACTAACGACTGACAGGATGGCGCGTGCGGCAACCGGCTGGAGCCGACCAGACGATCGCTGGGACAGTGTGTTCCCGGAGGAAAGTCCGAACACCACAGGGCAGGGTGCTCCGTAACACGGAGTCACGGTGACGTGAAGGAAAGTGCAACAGAAAGTAAACCGCCCCGCCGTTGAGGCGAGGTAAGGGTGAAACGGTGCGGTAAGAGCGCACCAGTTCCCCGGGTGACCGGGGAAGCTTGGCAAACCCCACCCGGTGCAAGACCAAATAGAGGAGCGTTCGAGGGCGGCTCGTCCGAGCTCCCGGGTAGGTCGCATGAGGTATTCGGTAACGGATGCCCAAGATGAATGATCGTCGCCCGTCGCGGGGTAACCCGCCACGGGAACAGAATTCGGCTTATGGTTTGCTCCAGCCGGTTTTTTTTCACTGCATACCTTATGTCATCAACCGTTTGGGCGGTGGCAAACCGTGCAGTCCCTATTAACGTAATCGCTTGGTAGTGTGGTTGAATGGAAGATACCCAAGAACACATCATATCGTTTCGAGAAAAGGTGCGCATTTTTTCACACGATTTTTTGCGCTGTTGCGAATACATTATCGCATCTAACGGTGACCGAAGTTTTTTCACCAAAAAGCTTTATTCCAAACTGATCGGCACGACGCAGCTGATGGAAGATTTTCTCGACTTCCACGGAGCGAAGAATAATAACGACTGGTACTATTACCGCGAACTTACGGCAACGACGCGTCATCTCAGTTTGGGCGCCTATTCACAGAAACACATCACCAATCGTCTGGTTTATTACGACCTTCCGGATTCCGAAGCATTTGAGATTCAAGGCGAACGGACACTGGATTTTTTGAATGCCTGTCTATGCAAACTGGCGCCGGCGATCATTGCCGAGGCCGCGCGCCTGGATATTCCGGCACCGGCCAAAGGATTTGACCCCACCAAATTCCCCAGCATCACATCGACCGACTTGCTGGACTACGATATCGATGATGAAAACAAAGATTTGCAAAAGAAACATATCGTAAAAATCGCCAGTGAATTTTTAAGTATTGCCCAAAATTTCGATCAGCTTGGTTTCTATGAACCTTACCCTGTTGATGCCCTTGCCACGATCGTACCCACCAAGGTCAATGAGGTTGAGATTCGACGATTCGAGATGCTGGTCCATAATCTGCAATCCAGTTTTGATTCCTATGTCATTCAAGGCGGCTACCGATTCGGGAATCGCAAACTCAAGCAGTTGCGCAGCTATTTTTCCGTCGTATTTCATCTCCTGCAGATGATCGGGCGGCTGCTTCATTTTTACGAACGGCATCAACACCGGACCAGTTTCAAGAACATCTATCAGCAGGTTCAGGAGCGGCTTTCCAAACTGGTCGTGCCGGAAGACCTTCTGGACCGCACGATCAATTACGGCCTTTTCTACGCCTGTCACTTTCTTACCACCGGGAAACAATTGGCGAGTGAAATCCTCAATGAAAATATCGAGCGTGGCGCCATCACGGTCGGCATTCCCGTGAAGCTTGGCTTCCATAGCCGACCCAGCCTGCTGGTTGCCAAAATCGTTCAGCATTTTGGCGGACAGGTGGAATTGTGTATCGGAGAGGATCGCTTCGATGCCAGCAGTGTCCTGGATATCCAGTGGGCGGGCGGGAAAATCAACAAGGAAAACATTAAGGAAGTTGTTTTCGAGGGCGACGTTAGGGCACTCCAGGACATCGAAATTCTGGCCGGTGTCAATTATGGTGAAGACACCATGGGAAAAGGCGTTCCGTTGCCGAAAGAGCTTCTTTATTTACGCTAAATCCACCAGGATGGATCGTTGACCTGGTTATTGTGGGTCTAAAAAAGGCCCCGGCAGGTTATATAACCCCCTTCTCCTTTCAATAAGAAACCTTATGCGTTCAGCCATCATTGTTGCTGCCGGGCAGGGTCTCCGGATGGGCGGATCGATCCGAAAACCGTATTTGCCGCTGGGTGGCGTGCCGATTCTGAAACGAACGCTTAGCGTTTTTACCCAAAGCGGCCTTTTTGAAGAAATCATTCTTGTGGTCGCGGCCAACGAAACGGCTTCTTGTCGTGAGCAGATTGCCGCTGGGTTGTCCACATCGTCGACATTGCAAATCATTCCAGGCGGGCGGGATCGCCAGGAAAGTGTTTTTTTAGGGCTTGCGGCGAGTCGCGGGCAGGCGGATGACGTGGTCCTGATCCACGATGGGGTCCGACCGTTTGTGTCGACGGAAGTGCTGTCCCGGTGCCTGGAAGCTGCGATGGCATATGGTGCCTGTCTTACAGCGGTGGCCGCATGCGATACACTCAAGCAGACGGGCGATGATGGACGGATCGTTCAAACGCTGCCCCGTGATGCGGTCTGGATGGCCCAGACACCCCAGGGGTTTCGGCTTGGTCTCATTCGGGAAGCGCACCACCAGGCGCGCCAAGAGGGGTTTATGGGAACGGATGACGGGCAGTTGGTGGAGCGCCTGGGAAGGGCCGTGACGATTGTTCCGGGAAGCCGCATGAACATCAAAATTACGACACCGGAGGATTTGCAGCTGGCGGAAGCCATTTGGCGGTATGCGCGCAAAGCACCGGGCAAGAATTGACGGTTTCGTAAAACGTCCGATATTCGCGTTACGCGTATCCCTCGTCATCGCGGCGTAACGCAAGTACGCCCTTTTCCTCGGGATTCGCAAGCCTTGATTTCGGACGTTTTACGAAACCGTTGGAAACATGATTTCGAAAGATTCCCGCAGCGAAAAGCCGGTTGCTGCACCATGAAGTCCTCTCCGCACGGTTGTAATCCCGATGGCTGCTGACCGTGATCCCGACCAAAAGCTGCCCCATGTTTGTTGCCATTTCCCGTAATCGCCCTATAGTTATAGGTTATATACAGCGGTATAAGACCGTTACCCGACACCATGCGGTTTGGGTGCTAACAACCGGTGATTGACGATGCTCTTGTAACGTTCCTTTGTTTTACGTATCATTTACGATTTAGAGCCGGTTGTCAGAGCGGCCGGCATTTACCAGACATTTACGGACCTGTAAAGAATCATCGATCGTCTACTATCGACCCCATGCCACGAAGGAGGATGGACAATGATGGAAATGGCAGGTATGGAAGCTAATTCAGCACCGAATCGGGCTGACGGCCAAGCCTTTCTCAATCAACTGCGCGAGACCTTTGCCCAGATGCCAAATGAAATCCCGCTGTTGCTCTTTACTGAAAAATCAAGGGATGATGTCTTCGCCCAGGCCAACCGCCAGGTCATTCGCGCCTTTCGTGAGCTTACGGACAAGATTACGCTGCACGAATATGATTTGAGTCATGAAAAGGCACGCCAGCATAACGTCACGGTTTCGCCAACCCTGGTGATTGCACCGGATCAATACAATATCCGTTGGATTGGTGCGCCCATGGGCGAGGAGGCCCGGACTTTTCTGGAACTGCTGTTGCTGGTGGGTTCGGGCAACAGTAATGCCAGCGAGCAGTCTTTGAAGGTTCTCGAACGCATCGATGGGCCGCGTCATGTAAAAGTCTTCATCAGCCCGTCCTGCCCCTATTGTCCCCAGGAAGCGGTCAATGGGGCCAAGGCGGCGGTGGCACGACCGGATCTGATTTCGCTTGAACTCATCGATATCCAATGCCGCCCGGACATCGCCCAACAGTATGCGGCCCAGAGTGTCCCCGTGGCCTACGCCAACGAAACCCTGATCGGCCAGGGCGCCCAGGCCGAAGAAGTCTTTATGAGCTCGCTGCAGAAGCTCGAGCCCCAGACCATTTTTATTCCCGATGTGGATGCCGAAGTGGTGGAAACCGACCTTACGATCGTGGGGGGCGGGCCGGCCGGGATCACCGCGGCGATCTACGCCGTTCGCAGCGGCCTCAAGACCGCTTTGGTGGAGGCCAATGCTCTCGGCGGTCAGGTCGCCACGACACCTATTGTCGAAAATTACCCCGGTTTTACCCAGGTGGGGGGGAAAACCCTGGTGGACATCATGGTCAATCATGCGCTGGAATACGTGCAGATTTTCCAGGGTGAAAAAGTCATCGACATTAAGCTGGGAACACCGCACGAGGTGCAAACCACACGGCGCAAGTTCATGACCAAGACCATTCTGCTGGCGACGGGTGCCAGCCACCGCATGCTCGGTGTGCCGGGCGAAAAACGACTGAGTGGCCGGGGGGTGAGCTACTGTGCGACCTGTGACGGGCCGCTCTTCCGTGACAAAAAGGTCCTCATGGTGGGGGGCGGCAACAGTGCCGTGACCGAAGCGCTTCACCTTCACCACATGGGGGTCGCGGTTACCCTTGTGCATCGACGCGACACTTTGCGCGCCCAGGAGTTTCTCGTCAAAAATCTCAATGAATCCGGTATCCCCGTCCTTTGGAATACGGAAATAAAGGATATTTTGGGAGAGGAGCGGGTGACCTCGGTTGAGCTTTTCAATAACCAGACCAATGAAACTTCGACCATGCCGGTGGACGGTGTTTTTCTGTCCATTGGCTATACACCGGCGGTAGAATTGGCCAGTAAAATAGGGCTGGAACTTACCGAAGAGGGGTATATCGCCCGCGATGCCAAACACCGTACCAATATCCCCGGAATATACGCGGCCGGCGATGTGGAGGGGGGCTACAAGCAGATCGTTACGGCCACCGGCATGGGGGCCGAGGCCGCCATGACCATATTTGAAGACATCATCAACCCCTACTGGCAACAGTAAGCCGCATCGACGGGTCGCCGGAGTTAACGGCCTGACGCCAGCCGTGGATTGACCCCCATGGCTGGCGTTTTTGGTGAGCGGTACGTCGATAAACTGGACTTGGCATGGGTGCGGCCTTGACGGCGAAGAAATCCCTGGTATGATCAATCTCCAATTCATAGCGGCAAGGAGAGTCCAGCGTGCTGAGATGGTCCGGCGGACATGTTGTTTGGGCGGCAATCGCTTTCCTGTTGATGGCATCCCCGGTGTTAGGCGCCGGAAGCGGGTACGCCTCTTCGATCGATACGCCTGAATTTCCAAGAAGCCTCGACAGTTATGATGATGGCAATGTCGATGGACTTGGCGCCATTCTCCTCAACCGTATCCGCCTAGACCCCTTCAATCTGGCGGCAACGGCCATCTTTTTTGCTGCCATATTGCATACCTTTCTGACCAGCCGTTTTCTGAAGGTGGCCCACCGCTGGGAGCATGAGCACCAGATGCGGATTGAAAACGGCCTTGTCGATCGCCATTCGGTGCACATCGGTGCTGAAGTGTTCCATTTTCTGGGAGAGATCGAAGTGGTTTTCGGCCTGTGGGCAGCGGCCCTCACCGTTGCCATTTTCTTTTTTTACGATTGGAATACCCTTCATTATTACATTACCCAGCGGGTCAACTTTACGGAACCCATGTTCGTAGTGGTCATCATGACCCTGGCGGCCACGCGTCCGATCCTGAAGCTTGCGGAATCCGCCATGGCACATATTGCCGGACTGCTGGGCGGAACCCTTCGGGCCTGGTGGATGACGATCCTGACCATTGGGCCGCTGCTCGGATCCCTGATAACCGAGCCTGCCGCCATGACCATCAGTGCGCTTTTACTGGGCCGCAAATTCTATGACCTCAATCCTGGAAAGTCCTTTAAATACGCCACAATCGGACTTCTGTTCGTCAATATCTCGATAGGCGGGACCCTGTCGAGTTTTGCCGCCCCACCGGTGCTCATGGTATCCGAGCCGTGGCATTGGGACACGATTTACATGCTCACCCATTTCGGCTGGAAAGCGACGCTGGCGATTCTGGTGTCCAACGGCTTGTACTATTTTATTTTTCGCCGTGAGCTATTTCAACTGGAAGAGGCCTATGCCGTCGTCAGCCTCAAAGACGACATCATGCGAACCTTCATTCAACGAACCGAGTTTGAACCGGAATTCGACGGGATGGGAGTTGGGTTGAGTGAAGAGATGGGGTTTCCCGACGTCATCGAAAAACGTTACAGCGAGTTAAAAAGAACGATTGAAAAAAAACTTCGTAAGAAGCATGAAAATCAATTGCGGGCCCGCGGCATTTCATCCGAGCTGGCAAGGGGAGCATTCGATATGCGCTTTGAAGAAATCAAGCGCCAGAATCTCCGCCGGACGTTTCCGGTATTGCTGCCGGAGGATCAGCGACCGGATTATCTCGACCCTGAGTGGGATAGCCGCGATGATCCGGTACCTGCCGTCGTCATCGTGTTCCACGTGATGTTCATGGGCTGGACCATCCTGAACGCTCACGATCCTGCCATTTTTATTCCCGGCCTTTTGTTTTTTCTTGGGTTTTCGCAAGTGACGGCACCTTACCAGAACCGCATCGATTTGAGGCCGCCTTTGTTGGTGGGGTTTTTCCTGGGGGGCTTGGTGATCCACGGGGGCGTGCAGGGATGGTGGATTGCGCCGGTGCTGGGGGCGCTCTCGGAAATCCCGCTGATGCTGGGTGCCGCGGGTCTTACGGCATTCAACGACAATGCCGCCATTACATTTCTCAGTACCCTTGTGCCGAATCTGACCGATAGCCTCAAGTACGCCGTGGTGGCCGGGGCTGTCGCCGGTGGGGGGTTGACCATTATCGCCAATGCGCCCAACCCGGCTGGACAGAGCATTTTGAAAAATTATTTTGAAAACGGTATTTCGCCCCTCATGCTGCTGGCCGCCAGCATGGTCCCCACGCTGATCACGCTGGGGTGTTTCATCGTATTTCGTTGATGATGAATTACCCCACGGCAACTTTTCTGTCAGACAGTAAACCGCAGGCGTTGGTTTATCCAAAAAATCGTCTTGCTTCCCATTCAGCACCCTTCACAAACCTCTACCATTTTAAATTTAATTTGCTAACTGTAAAAAAATCTGACACCTTAATGCGGTTCTTTTTTTGATTTTTTATGAGGATTCGCATCTGAGTCCCGGCACGGCCCGCCATTTGCCGGTTTTCGGGAATCACGCTTGTGGTTTGGCATGTGCTTTGCTGTCTCTAACGGGTTGCGATTCGTTTTCTGGCGAAAAGGGGATGCCATCCGAGCGCGCCGACGGCGTTGCCGAGGGCATACCAGCATGGATCGATCGCAAGTGCGGTGGTTCGTTCGTCACCCCCGCAGGCCCATTGTGGCATATGCTGATCAGGATACGATTTAGGCCTTCTGACCATGCCCTTTAATATTCCTATTTGGAACCGCATCGTTCTGCGCAAGCGAATTTACTTGATGCTGGCCTCGCTGGTCCTGATCACCTTCTTGGGCGCCGTGGTGATGATCTGGTATACTTACCGGATCGAAGGACTCATCACCACCGTCACCGACGAAAATATGGTGCTGCTGGAAACTGCCGAAGATCTGCAGATCGCTTTAGCCAACCAGAAAGGATTCGTTTCCTACTACTTTCTGGACGGAAATCCGGACTGGCTGCGGCAGTTGCGTGAATATCAGGAACGCTTCGACCAGAAATTAGAAGATGCCCAGTCACTTGCCGTCTCCCCGGATCAAAAAGACACGATCAACCGCATTGCCGCCGAATACCGCCAGTATGTTCACTCCCGGGACAAAGTGATTTTGCTCTATAAAAACGGCCGTTCCGACGCGGGGGCCGTGTTGCACGAAGATGTGCGCGAACGCTTTTTTACCATTCTCGACCTGTGCGACAAGTTCAAGACCGTCAATGTGCAAAACATCATCGAAGCCCGGCAGGAAAGCCGCGCCGAGGCTCTAAAGCTTCGAACGATCGCCGTGGTGGCGATTCTGGCGAATTTTATCCTGGCGCTTTTCCTGGCCATGATCGTCGTAAAAGAAATCTTGGGACCGATACGGCGACTGATTCAAGCCGTCACGCATGAAGACGTCGTGACGAAGAAGGAAAACGTCATCAAAATCCTCAGTCACCGGGTTTACGACCTGCTGGACAATATGGATTCCACGCAATCCGAATTGGAGAAAAGCCGGGAAAACCTTCTGCAGGCCAAAAAACTGGCCGTCGTTGGCAAACTGGCGGCCGGAATGGCGCACAGTATCCGCAATCCGTTCACCTCGGTGAAAATGCGACTGTTCTCCCTCGAGCGCAGCCTTAAATTGAACGACGCCCAACAGGAAGATTTCGATGTCGTTTCCGAGGAAATTCGCCACATCGACACCATCGTGCAAAATTTTCTGGAATTTTCCCGCCCGCCCAAGCTGGTCATGCAACGCATCAGTCCCTCGGCTGTGGTGGACACGGTGCTGCAACTCCTGTCCCATCGCCTGAAATCCTATGATGTTCATGTCGAGGTGATCCGCAGCAACCCCCTTCTTCCCGCGGTGGATGCCGATCCGGATCAATTGAAAGAAGTCCTGGTGAACCTCGTGATCAATGCCTGCGAAGCCATGGAAAGAGGGGGGACCATTCGGATCGAAGAAGTGGTGGCCCGGGGTAAGGATGCCCGGCGCGAGGCCGTCATCCGTGTGAGTGACAATGGCCCCGGGATTCCCGAAGCGCTCCGCCCCAAAGTCTTTGATCCTTTTTTTACCACCAAAGAAGAAGGCACCGGATTGGGGATGAGCATTGCCAAACGTATCATCGACGAACATCACGGGTGGCTGGATATCGCCGAAACCGAAGGCGGTGGGGCAACCCTTATCGTGACACTGCCGGTAAAGGAGTCAACCGATGAGTCACATCCTAATCATCGACGATGACGATCAGCTGCGCAAAAGTTTTGCCAAACTGCTGATCGAAGAAGGCCATCAGGTGCAAAGCGCGGCCTCCGGTGAGGAGGGCCTGCAAATCGTCGGCGCCGCGTTGCCCGACGTGGTGGTGCTCGATGTCCGTCTCCCCGGGATGAACGGGCTGGAAACGTTTCGGGCCATCCATATGCTTGAGCCCAAGCTGCCGGTCATTATCATGACCGCTTTCAGCACCACCGAAACCGCCATTGAAGCCACCAAGATGGGTGCGTTTGACTATATCCTCAAGCCTTTCGACATACCGGCTATGCTGAAAACCATCGGCCAGGCGCTTGAGACCGGAAGGTTTATGCGCTCTCCGGTGAATATGGGCGACGCCCCCGCAAAAACCGACCGCGACGCCATCATCGGACGCAGCGATGCCATGCAGCAGGTTTTTAAAATGGTCGGGCGCGTGGCTTCGACGGATGCCACCGTTTTGATTCGCGGCGAAACGGGCACCGGCAAAGAGTTGGTGGCGCGGGCGATTTATCAGCACAGCCAGCGTGCGGACAAACCCTTTCTTGTGATCAATTGCGTGGCGTTGCCCGAAACCCTGCTGGAAAGCGAGCTTTTCGGTTACGAGAAAGGTGCGTTTACCGGCGCGGCCCATCGTCGGCTGGGCAAGATCGAGCAGGCCGGCGGCGGCACGGTATTTCTTGATGAAATCGGCGATATGCCCGTCAATCTCCAAACCAAAATCCTCCGACTGTTGCAGGAGAAAAAAATCGAACGTCTTGGCGGACGGGAGACCATTCCGGTGGATGTGCGGATTATCGCCGCCACCAACCGGGACCTGGAGACGCTCATCTCTCAGGCCCTTTTTCGTGAGGACCTCTATTACCGGCTCAAGGTCATTACCATTGGTCTGCCCCCTCTGCGGGAACGGATTACCGATATTCCACTGCTGAGCACGTATTTCCTGGATCGATTCGCAGCGGAGCTGGGGATAAAAAATCCGGGTATCACCGAGGGGGCCTTGGCCACCTTAACCAATAACCGCTGGCCCGGCAACGTCCGGGAACTGGCCAACACCCTCCAAAAAACACTGATCTTCAACCGCGGTGCGCCTATCGGTCCGCCCGATATCGCGGCGGCCTTGGCGGGCAAGGACAATCATCCGCAGGCGGAAAGCGGCAGCCTGGAAAGCGATATCCGGCGCTGGTTCCGCGATGCCGCCAAAGCGGAGGATACGGATAACTTGTACGATCGCTGCATGGATTTTTTTGCCCGCATCCTTATTCATGAAGCGTTGCAGTACACCGGCGGCAATCGATCCCGTGCCGCCAAGCTGTTGGGAATGTCCCGGCCGACGCTGCATGCCAAAATCGATAAATACCATCTCAAAATTGAGACCGCGGTTTATCAAGGCGATGCCTGACGGCCTTGTTTGATGCAAAGGGGTCCATCGCCCGCCGCTGCACGATGATCAACAATTTAAACTGTCTCCAGAGCGCAGGCCGACGGGGCTCTTTGGGCTTCTGTGGTGTGTGGTCCGGGTTGATTGACCGGCCGGCATCATCGCTTGCCCGCTCTCTGCCGGCTGCCTCTTGACCACCGTATTCGATGAAAATCGTCCTTAGCCAGTGTCGTTGTTTTTTGCACCCTGTAAAGAAAACCGACACACGTCGATGCATTTATCTTCTAACATTCTCCTAAAAATTAAAAAAATTAGAATAAACAGTAGGTTAGAAATGGATATCATGTATCCCCTGTGGCATGGTTGTTGCTCTTCGGAGGGGCACCTTCATTGCCGAAGAGGAAACAGGGTCCCATGTCGAAAACTAAACAGTCGCTATCACCTTATTATCGCTCGCTGACGCTGAATATGACGGTGGCGATCATCGTTGTCTCCTTCATTCCCGTGTTTCTGGTGGGCAGCACCATCTATTACAATTTCTACGCGTCCTACCAAGAAAAAGTGTATGCCCACCTTGAAGAACTGGTGGAAAAACACCGGCAGCAAATTGATGCTTTTTTAGTGGATAAACTGGCGGATATCCGGTTTCTATCACGAAACCTCGGTTACGCCAATCTAACCAACGAAACCTTCCTGCAGTCGACCCTGGCCTCTCTGCAGCGCAACTACCGCCCCGTTTTCGTGGACCTCGGCGTCATCAACGGCGCCGGGCAGCAGGTGGCCTATGCCGGTCCTTTCAAATTGACCGAGGCCGTTTATGCAGACACGGAATGGTTTCAGCAAGCCATGAACAAGGAGTATGTGATCAGCGATGTTTTCTTAGGGTTGCGCCGGTTGCCCCATTTCATCATTGCGGTCAAGAACACCATCAACGGGGAACCGTGGATTCTGCGAGCCACTATTGATTTTGTGGCGTTCAACGACCTGGTGGAAAATATACGGGTGGGGGAAACCGGGTTTGCTTATATCCTGAACCGCAGGGGCGAATTCCAGACTAAGCCGTTGATCGACTTCGTTCCCAGCGAAGGGTGCTACGGACATTTTTTCGACTGCGAAAAAGAATTGAACGACGATGTCACGATTACCGAGCGCGAAGGTGATGACGGCAAAAAAAGTATCTACGTAACGGCCCTGCTCAAGGACAAAGATTGGCTGCTGGTCTACCGGCAGGAGAGCGCGGACGCGTTCTCGGATTTGAGGCGTGCCCAGTTCATTTCCGTCGTCATCTTTTTGGTCGGTGGGGTGAGTATCATCATCATGGCCAGTGTACTCTCCATCCGGCAAGTCGGGCGGATCAAAGAGGCCGACCGTGCCAAGGAATTGATGAACGAGCAGGTGATCGAAACCGGCAAACTGGCCTCCATCGGTGAACTGGCCGCCGGCATCGCTCACGAAATCAACAACCCGGTGGCCATCATGGTCGAGGAAGCCGGATGGATTCAGGACCTGCTGGAGGAGGAGGATTTCGCCCGGAGTGAGAACCTGGACGAGTTCGAACGAGCTTTGAAGCAGATCAATACACAGGGTAAGCGCTGCAAGGAAATTACCCACAAGCTGCTTAGTTTTGCCCGTAAAACCGATGCCCGATTGCAAGAGTTTTCGATCAACGATCTGATCGAGGAGGTCGTGGGGCTCTCGGAACAGCGGGCCAAATACGCCAAAGTGACCATCACGCCGCAATTGGACGCGAGCTTGCCGTCCATCCAGGCCTCACCGTCCGAAATGCAGCAGGTGTTCCTCAATCTGATCAACAACGCAGTGGATGCCATGGAGCGGCAGGGGGGGGAAATTGTTGTCGCTACCCGCCATGAAAAGAATCAGTTGGTCATCGAAGTACGGGATACCGGCCCGGGCATTCCGCCCGCCAACCTCGATCGGATTTTCGATCCGTTTTACACGACCAAACCGGTGGGCAAAGGCACCGGCCTGGGTTTGTCGATTTGTTACGGCATCATCAAAAAGATGGGCGGCGATATCAGTGTGGACAGCACAATAGACGAAGGGACGACGTTCGTCATCAAGATTCCTGTCCGAGAAGAACACGTTGGTTAAGAACGATACAACACGTGCGATGTCACGAACCACTAAAATCGTTTTAACGCAAGGAGAACGACCATGTTGGAACCGATTGTTTTGCTAGTGGACGATGAGGCACCCTTTGTCGATACCATGACAAAGCGATTGACCAAACGAAAGCTTACTGTCTTCAAGTCCTACAGCGGGGAAGAGGCGCTGGAAACTCTTAAAGAAAACAGCCATATCGACCTTGTCATTTTGGATGTCAAAATGCCGGGAATGGACGGGATCGAGACGCTGAAAGAAATTCGCAAAGAATTCCCCCTGGTTGAGGTCATCATGCTCACTGGTCATGCCACTGTGGAAACGAGCATCGAGGGCATGCGGCTGGGTGCCTTCGATTACCTGATGAAACCTTGCGACATGGATGTACTCATCGAAAAGGTGAATGCGGCCACCAAGAAGAAGCGCGATCATGAAGAGAAGATTCGTGAAGCCCGGGTGAGTAACATTCTCAAAGCCCGCACCTGATTCGACCGGTGCTGTTGGGATAAACCAAAGCGGCCTGGGGACGCCACCCGCCAATAGTTTGAGACGGCGTGCCGCGCGCTGCCAAAACGTGGGATGCCGACGGGGTGCGCTGCTCAGAGCATTGACTGCCCAAACGGATGAGCGAGGAGACATGCCCAAGAACATAAAGCTGCTTCTGGTGGACGATGAAGTCGGCTTCGTCGACGTCCTCAGCAAACGGCTGTCAAAACGGAACATGACCGTCACGGCAGCCTATAGCGGAACCGAGGCGATCCAGACATTGCGCAAACAGGATTTTGATGTAGCTGTTCTGGATCTGAAGCTGGAAGATATGGACGGTATCGAAATCCTCAAGATTTTCAAGAAACTCGTCCCGACCATGCCGGTGATCATGTTGACTGGGCACGGCTCGGAGCAGGCGGCGCGAGAAGGGGTAGCCTCCGGTGCGTTTGACTACCTGACCAAACCCAGTGATCTGGAGGATCTTGTCGCCAAAATCATGCAGGCCGTTAAACGGGAGAAATAAGATGTCGGAACCAATGACGGTCCTGTTTGTGGACGATGAACCGGACTTTTTGCAGACGCTTCTCAAGCGGATGCGTAAACGCAATGTGAACGCCTCCGGTGTCGGCAGCGGTGAAGAGGCGCTGGTGCATCTGGCCCAGACCCCGGCGGACGTGGTGGTGCTGGATGTCAGGATGCCGGGCATGGGGGGCATTGAAACACTGCGGGCGATCAAAAAAAAGACGCCCCTGACCGAGGTGGTCATGTTGACCGGGCATGCAAGCCTGGAGGTGGCCCGGGAAGGTATGGAAAACGGGGCCTTTGACTACCTGATGAAGCCGGTCGATATCGATGATTTGCTCTACAAGATTCAGGATGCCTTTCAAAAAAGGTCGATACAGGAAGCGAAAATAAAAACCCTGAACATGATGCTGACATCCGAACGTTCGCCGACAGGCTGAGGTGAAGATATTGGGCTATAGAAACTATCGAGCATGGGAGGAGAAAAACGCAATGAATTTTTTCCAACAATGGGGCCAGTTCATGATGGCCGGAGCGAAGGCCTTTGCCGCGTGGGAGATTGACAATGCCCACACCATTCTGCAAGACCGCAAACGAGTTCTGCTGTTGGGTCTGCTGTTGATTCCGGTGCTTCTGGGCGGTATAGCGTTTGCCGAACAAATCGGCGGCGCACTACCGGATTTACTTGGTGGTAAAAAAGCCTACAGCCCTGCTTTTTACAGCACCGGCATCTTTATCGTATCTATTCTCATCGGGCTTGGGGCCGGCTTGATCACCGGCTGCATCGGTGCCGGTGGTGGGTTTATCATCGCACCGGCTCTGATGAGCGCTGGTATCAAGGGTATTCTGGCTGTCGGCACAGATCTCTTCCATATTTTTGCCAAAGCCATCATGGGGAGTGTGATTCATCGCAAGTTAGGTAATGTTTCGGTGCCGTTGGCCGTGGTTTTCCTGCTGGGGGCCATCATCGGGGCGACGGTCGGTGGTGTGATCAACCGCGTTTTATACGAAATAAATCCGGTTCTCAGTGACGCCTTCATTACAACCGTTTATGCGGGCATGCTTGGCTTTCTCGGGATCTATGCCTTGATGGACTATCTGAACGCCCGCAAGGGGGGCACGAGTGATGCCGGTGCGCACGGGGCAAAGGCCGAGGGGGCCGAGATGGGCAGCTTGCCGAAGAAAATCCAGGCCCTGAACATACCCCCGATGGTGCGTTTTGATCACGACCTGGTTCCGGGCGGCCGGGGCATCTCCTGGGTATTCCTGGTTCTCAGCGGCGCTCTGGTGGGGTTGGCGGCCGGCATCATGGGCGTCGGTGGCGGCTTTCTGACCTTCCCGATTTTTGTCTATGTCCTGGGCGTTTCCTCCATGACAACGGTGGGCACCGATATTTTCCAGATCGTGTTTACCGCCGGTTATGCTTCCATCAGTCAGTATGCCATCTACGGTTTTATCTTCTACACCCTGGCCATGGGTATGCTGCTAGGCTCGCTGGTGGGGATTCAGGTCGGGGCCATGGTTACCAAGGTGGTGCCTGGGATTACCATCCGTGGTTTTTACGCCATGGCCGTTCTGGCCGGTTTCGTCAACCGGATTTTCGCCCTGCCCGCCAAATTGGGTGAGATGGGGGTGATCCCGATCTCGCCAGGCCTTGGGAAAACCCTCGACACCATCGGCATCTGGGCCTTTTTCATCGTTATTTCCGGGTTCGGTGTCTGGGTCATCGGTACCTTTGTGACCAACATCAGCAAGTTGAAGGGAGAGGGGGAGGCGCACTCATGATTGCAAAAAAAGGAGAATTCTACAGTGGCGCCGGCATGATGGCGGTTTTTGTCGTGATCTTGGTCGTGATGTTCATGCCGGTTTTCAAAGGGCATAACGGTCTCGATTATCTCGATTCGCTTTACAATTCCATATCCAAGGGGTCCGCCTATTATATTCCGGCGCTGCAGGAGGAAGCCAAAACCTACGCCGGCAGCAATGTCAAGCTGACCTTGACCATGCAGGATGAAGCCCAGGCCCGCCAGACATCCCTGCTTTTCCAGAAAGGGGGGGCGCTGGTCAACGTCTCGGGTGCCGCGCTCTCACTGGACGGGGACCTGGGCGCAATGCTCGCGGTTGGCCTTGAGGACGCCGACCTGATGTATCATAACAAGGGGGCCGCCGTTTCCGACAAGTACGGATACGGCGAGCGGCAAGTCCTTTACAACTGGTGGGCGGCGGGCAATGCCATGGAAAAAGAACTCAAGCACCAGAAACAGTTCAAGGCCGCCAAGATCGTGGCCACGATCAATCAAAAAGCCATCGAAACCGCCTATAATTACTACCGTATCGAACCCCAGAGCATATCGGATCGCTACGGCATCGTTATCTTTTCCCTGGTGTTCTACGTGCTCTATACGCTCTGGTATGGGTTCGGCATCATGTTCCTATTTGAAGGATGGGGGCTGCGCCTCGAGCATTGACCGTGCGGCGGCTACCTGATCGCTGCTGTGACCGGTGCCGGGCCGAGATCGGCCCGGCGCTTTTTCCAAGAAAGCCGTCAGCGGGGATACGATGATCCGTTTACGGCTTTTGTTTATTCGGATTGGCATAAGGCGGGCGGTTTAATACGCCGCCTGCGCATCCCTTGCCGGATGCCCCCGTGCAATGATACCGTCACCATTCACCCTAACCAGAAACCGTCATCGGGCCGCATGATCAACTTTCGGCAGATCATCCGCAAGATTTTTGCAAAACAGGAGACGGTCGACACCGTCGATGTGGAAAACCTGCGCCTGGTTTTCCGTGAACGCTACGCCTATTTTAAACAGCTTATCAGCGCCAATAACAAAGCCCTGGAAATCATGGCGGAAATCGAAGGCGCGCTTCAGGGAAACCGACCTTTCGGTATGGCCTTTGTGCGCGCCTGTGTCACCGGCGCTTCGGTGAGCGTCTTTCAAATGGTGGACAATCTGCAACGGCTGGCACCGGATAGATACGATGCCCTGACGCCGCGTTTCAAAGCGATCAGCCAACAGATCGACGCGATGATGGGCCGTGAAAGGAAGGCCCGGGATGAGCGCCTGGTCATTGTGCTGGATGACATCGATAAGGACATGGTCGATCTGGTGGGCAGCAAGATGGCCAATCTCGGGGAAATGAAAAACCGTCTCGGCCTGCGCGTTCCTACCGGGTTTGTGATCACCGCCTATGCGTACGACCGTTTTCTGGCCCACAACGATCTCAAAGTGGAGATCGACCGCTTGATGCAATCGGCCGATCTCGAGGACATCGAGAATCTCTATCGACTGCACGCCCGCCTGGACAAACTGATCGTCCAGTCGGAAATACCGCCCGGTCTGGCCGCCGCCATACGACAGGCCTGGGACGTCATGGCGGCGCCCTATGGTCCCGGACTGACGGCGGCCATGCGCAGCAGCGCCCTGGGTGAAGATGAAAAAGGCAGCTCTTTTGCGGGGATGCACCGTTCGGAATTAAACGTAAGCGGCGATAGTCTTTTCGATGCCTACAAGCAAATCGTGGCCAGTAAATACAGCCTGCCGGCCATCACCTACCGGCTCAACAAAGGCTTCCGGGATGAAGACATTGCCATGTGCGTCGGTTGTCTTGCCATGCTGGATACGGTGGCCGGCGGGGTGATGTACTCCCGCAACCCCTTCGATCTCAACGACCGCAATATCGTTATCAATTCCGCCTGGGGGCTTCCCAAAGCCGTGGTGGACGGTTCGGTGGACGGTGATCTTTTCGTCGTCGACCGCGATCGTCCGATGCGCATCGTCCAACGCGAGATTCGCCCCAAAGAGCGCCGCTTTACCTGTTATCCCGAAGAAGGGGTTTGCCGGCTGGATATCATGGATGAGGGGCTTCGCTTCCAGGCCTCGCTCGAGGATGCGCAAGCCCTGGCCCTGGCGGCCACGGCGGTTCAGTTGGAGGACCACTATGGCGCGCCCCAGGATATCGAGTGGGCCACTGATCAGCAGGGGGAGATTTGCATTCTGCAATGCCGACCCTTGCTGCAGATGCCCTCCCGGCCGTCATCGTCAGATGGCCCTCTCGGTGTGACACAGGGAGACAGTGTGCTCTTGGCTGGCGGCATTACGGCCTGCCCGGGCATCGCGGTCGGCCCGATTCACCGCGTGGACAGTGGTCTGGATATGCTGGCCTTTCCGCAAGGGGCCATCCTGTTGACGCGCGAAGCGCATCCCCGCTGGGCATCCCTTTTGACCCGGGCGGCCGGCGTGATTACGGCGCATGGCAGTTTTACGGGGCACCTGGCCAATGTGGCGCGTGAGTTCGAGCTGCCAGCGCTTTTCGGTGTTACCAACGCGCTGGAAGAACTTCAGCCCGGCACCCTGATCACGCTGGATGCCGGGAATCGCGCCATTCACGCCGGCCGTATCGAAGCTTTGCTGGCATCGTCCCCGCCGAAAACCAGCCTGATGGTCGGCAGCCCGGTTTACGAGACCCTGGCGCAGGTGGGGCGCCTGATTGTGCCCTTGAACCTTCTGGATCCGGATGATTCGGAATTTGCACCGGCCAACTGTCGCACGTTCCATGACATCACACGGTTCATTCATGAAAAGTCCGTTCATGAGATGTTTCATTTCGGCCGGGACCATCATTTCAACGAGCGCTCCAGCAAGCAGCTCTACTTCCATGCCCCCATGCAGTGGTGGATTTTAAACCTGGACGACGGATTCAAGGAAGAGGTCCGGGGGAAACATATCCGACTCGACAACATCGCATCGATTCCCATGCTGGCGTTCTGGGACGGGTTTGCGGCCATTCCCTGGGATGGCCCCCCTGCGCTGGACGGCAAAGGGTTGATGGCGGTCATGTTCCAGTCCACGGCCAATCCCGCTTTGACCCCCGGCGTCCGCTCGCGCTACGCGGACCGCAACTATTTTATGATTTCCAAACACTACTGCAACCTCAATTCCCGGTTGGGATATCATTTCTCCACCCTGGAAGCGCTGGTCAGCGATCGCACCCCGGAAAACTATATCGGCTTTCAGTTCAAAGGTGGAGCGGCCGACGACCGCCGACGCATCAAGCGCATTCATTTCATCGCGGAACTGCTGGAAGAAAACAATTTCCGGGTGAGCGTTAAAGAAGATAACCTGATTGCCCGGATCGAAGGGTTTGAAAAGGCCTACATGCTGGATCGCATCAAAATATTGGGATACCTGACGCTCCACACCCGGCAACTCGACATGATCATGACCAATCGGTCTATGGTCGATTTCTATCGGTCCAAGATGCAAAAAGACATCCGGACGCTAACGGATGCATCGTCCAAGGGGAATGGTGACATCTAATCCAACCAGGTCTCTAAAGGATTCTTGCCCGGGCCGTATGGCGATCCTCGAATTCTTCCCCCGGTCTTTTGCCGGTCGGTCCCCCCGCGCAGTACGCTCGTTTTGTCGTAAATTGATTTATCATCATGTAAAAAATATCGACAAGTGTCCCCGCCATCTTCCAATTTAAGCATGTTCTCAAATCTAAAAATATAGAAATAACAGCGATATGGAATGGATTATAGCGTTTGCTTCGCGATGGCATAACTATTGCTGAAAGACGACAAAAGCCTTTGATGCAACGATGCGAAGATCTTTACCGCTTCCCGACGCTTGAGAGGTTTGTTTGCCTCCCTGGGGGAAATGGCCGCATTGACTGAAATAAGGGGTATCCGGTGGCTGCTTCGAACATTATTCTGATTGCCGATCGCAATTCCCATGTGCGCATGTTCTTGATGCGGGAGATGATGGCGGCGGGGTATCGGGTGAAACTGGCGGCCACCGGCGAAAGTGTTCTCAAGATCGCCTACACCATGGGCGCCGTTGATTTGGTTGTTCTTGATCCTGACCTGCCGGGTGTCAACGAGTCTTCCGTGCTTCAGGCTTTGAAAGAAAGAATACCGCCGTTGCCGGTCGTGCTGCACACCCAACAGCGGCACGAGGGTGAAGAATTGGTTGCGGACGACTGTTTTTTTCCGGTCATCGAAAAGGCCGGGAACAGTATTGAACGCATTAAGGAAGCGGTGGGCATGCTGCTGCCGTCCCGCAGCCAGGATATCAAGGGGGCAGACGGCTCTAAATACCGCGAAGGAGAATCGTCGTGAATTCACAGAAGATCGAAAAGCTCATGATCCCGCTTACGGACTACGCCACAGTATCTGAAGATGCCACGCTCTACGAGGCGATCATGGCCCTTGAGGAAGCCCAGAATAAATTCGATGCCAACCGCTATCCCCACCGGGCCGTCCTTGTTCTCAATGCCCGGGGGCATGTTGTTGGGAAGATCGGCCAGACGGAAGTCCTCCGGTCGTTGGAGCCCAAATACGAGACCTTCCTGGCACGCGAAAGCCTTGCCCATACTGGAATGACACGCGCCTTCATGAAATCCCTGATGGAGAAATACAACCTGTGGGGCGGCGCCATGAACGACATCTGCAAAAAGGCCGGTGCACAGCACGTCCAGGATTTCATGCACGTGCCGTCGGACGGGGAAATCATCGATGTCGAGGGAACCCTGGACCATGCCATTCATCAGTTGGTTGTGGGGGGCTATCAATCCCTGCTGGTGCGGCGGAAGGCGGATGTTGTCGGCATCCTGCGGTTGACGGATGTATTCGCGGCCATTACCGCTTCCATCAAGGCTTGTGCACTATAACGGTGACTGCCGCTTTGCGATTCAGTGGCACGGCACTCGTAAGTGGTATTCAGGGGCGGACCTGATGTCGTTTCAGGAGAGACACAACGTCTCGCCCGACAAGAAAAATAGCCCCATTCGGCATAACGGATTTGAGAAGATTTTGGAGGAGAAGGCATGGCACATCATATGCCCATCGACAAAGGTTCGGACCCGGGGTGGACATGGAAAAATCGTCCGGGGTACAAACCCCTGCTGATTTTGATCGCGGCCCTGGCCTTTACAGCGCTTGCCGTTTTACCGCCGCCCCAGAGCATGTTGGATCTGGTCCGCACGATCGACCCTCCGGGATACAAGCTCGGGCGTGACGCCCGCACGATCACCGATACGGTCAACCAGAAGTTGCGGCCGGAGGCCTTCCGCGCCGAAACGCAGGGTAAGCCAATCAAAGCGAATCACAACCCGAAACCCCTACTAACACCGGAACAAGTGGCCCGCTTGGCCATTCTCACGGTGGGCATTCTTTTTTTGGCAGCCTTCCTGTGGGGCACGGAATCCCTGCCCCTGGGGGCCACCGATATCCTGGTGGGTGTCTTGCTATACTTGTTCGCAATCCTGCCCATGGAAGAGATCTCCAAGGCCTACATGACCGATGCGGTATTCTTCGTTTTCGGGATTTTAGTGGTGGCGGTCGGTGTAGCCAAAACTGGCCTGGATAAACGCATCGGGCTCATTCTGTTGAGCCGTATCAAGAGTGCCAAGGCCTTTGCGTTTATCTTCCTGCCCTTGCTGGCCATGTCCGCCAGCTTTCTATCCGAACACGCCCTGGTGGCACTGCTGGTCCCGGTCCTGATGGGCATCTACAAAGTCACCTGCAAGATGCACGGCGTCGACAAGGACCGCGCCCTGGCCATATTTCTCCTGCTGGGCGTCACCTTTGCCGCCAACCACGGAGGGCCGGGATCCCCGGCGGCCGGGGGGCGTAACGCCATCATGGTCGGCTACCTGATGGAATACGGGGCCCCGATTTCGTTTCTGCAGTGGATGATCACCGGCATGCCCTTCGTGCCCCTCATGTCCGTGGCCATCGGGGGGTACATGTACCTGCGCTGCAAACCGAAATTTTTAGTCAAGGAGATGAATCCCAGCGAAGTGGTCAAGGCCGAGGTGGCCCGCATGCCAAAATTCGGCGGGCGCGAGGCTATGATGGCCGTCATCCTGGTGATCCTGGTGATCGCCTGGGTGGTGCTCGGCGAACATTCAGGGCTCGGGGGGCCGACGCTTTACGCCGTCGTCGCCATGTTTCTGTGCCGGATCATTACCTGGGAGGATGTGCAGGACGGGGTGGCTTTCGACGTGGTGGGGCTCTACGCCGCTGCCAGCGCCATGGGGGTGGCCCTCAAGTTCTCGGGCGGCGCCTTGTGGCTGGCCAGCTCCTTCGTCGGACTGCTGCCCGACGTGCTGACCCAGGGCGACGGTCTTTTGGTGGGCGTCAGCCTGCTCACCGGCACCATGACCAACTTCATGAGCGACGGTGCCACCGTGGCCGCTTTAGGTCCCGTCGTGCTGCCCATGGCGACCCTGGCCAACGTCAGTGTCTGGAAGGTGGGGTTGGTCACGTCTTTCTCCTCATCCTTCGCCAATTTCCTGGTGGTGGGAACCCCCAACAACGCCATCTGTTTCGGCATGGGGCGGGATCCGGAAACCGGCGAACGCCTGCTGGACGTCATGGATTTCATCAAATATGGGATTCCGGTGACGATTCTGGGATGGCTGGTGCTCTGGTTCTGGACGATCTTCGGCTACTGGCAGTGGCTGCCCTGGCCGAACGGCGGCTGATGCACCGAAGCACGGGGCCGGATGGAACAGGAGTAGACCATGAAAGAAGGCCTGTATCGCAGTCTCAAGCGTAAAATTATTACCCTGACCCTGGTGATGTCGCTGACGCCGCTGCTGATCCTGGGAGGGGTGCTCTATTACCAGTTCGAAAGTGCCGGCCGTGAAATGACCCGGGAACAGATCCGCTACCGGGCCCAGGCCCAGGCGGAGGCGGTGGATCTGTTTCTGAAGGAGCGCACGGCGATTCTGAATGCCATGGCGGATACCCATGACTTCGAGCAGATGATCGACGAGAAGAATCTGGCCCGCATCTTCGAGGTGATGAACAACCGGGCCGGCGCCTTTGTGGATCTCGGCATTATCGACAGCCGTGGGGCCCACAGGGCGTACATCGGCCCCTATGATTTGCGGGGGCGCAACTACCTCGATCAATCTTGGTTCAACGAAGTCATGATCAAGGGGCATTACAAAAGCGATGTCTACCTGGGGTTTCGCCAACAGCCCCACTTCATTATCGCGGTGCGGCGCCATGAGAACCAGCGGGCCTGGATCCTGCGGGCCACCATCGACCCCAACCGTTTCGAGGAGATTGTGCGCTCGGCCCAGATCGGGCGCACGGGCGACGCCTATCTGGTCAACCGGGACGGGGTTTTCCAGACCCGCCCGCGTTTCGACGGCAATGTGCTGGGCCAGACCACCATCGACACCCGCCAGTTTGGCGGACGGGTGACGGTGATCGAACTGGAGGACGCCGCCGGCACGGAACGGTTTTATGCCGGCAGCTGGTTGAATGACAACAAGTGGCTGTTGATCATCAACCAGCAGCCCTTGGAGCTCATGTCGCGTCTTTTTGCGCTGCGTCAGATGGAGATCTTCATCATTACCCTCGGCGTTCTGGGGATCGTGGCGACCACCATTTTTACCACCCGGCTCACCATCAACCGGCTGCGGAAAAGCGATCGGGAAATGATCGAACTCAATGCCCAGCTGGTCCAGTCGGACAAGCTGGCGGCGTTAGGGAAAATGGCCGCCGGTGTGGCGCACGAAATCAACAACCCCCTGGCCGTCATCCTCCAGAAGACAGGCTGGATGGAAGATCTTCTGGAAGAAGAGGGGCTTAAGCAAAGCGCCAATATCGCGGAATTTCGGCAATCCATTGCCAAAATCGAGCTGCATGTTGAACGGGCGCGCAAAGTGGTCCATAATATGCTGGGTTACGCCCGAAAAATGGAGCCCCGTCTGGAGGACGTGGATGTCAACAGCACGATTGACCAGACCATCACGATTCTTGAAAACCATGCCCGTATCAACAATATCGACATCCAGGTGGATCTGGCGGAAACGGTGCCGATTATCGCCGGGGATCAGGCGCAGCTCCAGCAGGTTTTTTTGAACCTTATTACCAACGCCATCGACGCCATCGGCAGCAACGGTGCTATCGAGGTGGCCAGCTGGCGCACCGATGACCACATTGTGGTGACCATCAAGGATGACGGTCCGGGACTCAGTGAAGACATGATGCGTAAGATTTTCGACCCTTTTTTCACCACCAAGGACCCCGGCAAGGGAACGGGCCTCGGTCTCTGGGTCAGCCACAGTATCATCGCCAAAATGGGCGGCGGTATTCACGTCAAGAACAACCCCGATAAGGGCGCTATATTTACGGTTGAGATTCCGATTGTGATTCCGGAAAAGAAATGAATCACCAGATGGGAGGCAATGATGGATTATTTCAGCATCTTGGTCGTCGACGATGAAGTCGATTTTCTGGAAACACTGGTGAAGCGTCTCCAGAAACGCAATATCGATACGGTTGGGGTCACCAGCGGCGAAGAAGCGCTGGCGGCTTTGGAAAAACGACGCTTCGACGTGATTATTCTGGATATCAAAATGCCGGGCGGAATGGATGGCATTGAAACCCTGCGAAAAGTCAAACGCCATCAGCCGCTGGCGGAGGTGCTGCTCTTGACGGGGCATGGATCGATGGAAACCAGCATCGAAGGTATGAAACTAGGGGCTTTCGATTATCTTTTGAAACCGATCAAACTGGAAGATCTGATGGCCAAGCTGGGAGAAGCTTTCGAAAAGAAAAATCTTCATGACGAGAAAATAAGGAAAGCCCAAATCAAGGAATTGATGCGCTTTCCCGGGCGTGTGTTTCAACAGGAGAAGGAGAAATAATGATCCCCCCTGCAAGGGCATGAACGGTTGTTGAAATGTTGCAAGGGATCACTTTAGGACACTCGCACTTTCGGCATGTTTCCGCCACGATGCCGGCCAAAAGGCGTTGCATCAAGCCTTTCGGTCGGCATTCCTTTCCCCAAGACACATACAATCGCTGGTTTCTATCTCATTCCATAACATCGCAACCCTACTGATAGAAATATCCCCCCGATTCGCATTTCAATTACCACAACCAAAGTCGTCACGCCATCCCAGCTGTAATAATATCCGAATCGAGTTGTTCGCGGCTTTATTCTGCCACAGGCTTCTCCTGCAATACTGTTCATCAAGCGAAAGCTTTTTTTCGTCGTGTAAAAATATCCGACATACAGAAGTCAAATTTACTTTACATTGAAAATAAGAGAAAAAAGATATTGCACAATAAATCAACCGGATAATAGACGTAATCGATTTGTGCACGTGATGGCATGTCTATTGCTCTATTGAGAACAAAAACACGTTTATTCAACGGCGAGAAGAACATCATGATCACAAGATAATTATGTGTCAACAAGTGAAAGAGCTCTGTTGCTCGACGATTGATACCCGTGATGATTAGCGATTCAACGATATTGATTGCAGATCGAAATTCCCACATACGGATGTTCTTGATGCGGGAAATGATGGCGGAAGGTTATCGCGTTAAACTTGCAAGCAACAGTGAAATTGTCCTCCAAATTGTTTTTACCCCTGGGGCTGTTGATCTTCTGATAATCGACCCCGATCTTGCCGGTATGGAGCTTACAAATTTTCTCAATGTGTTGGGTGAAAGAATTCCCCCTTTGCCAATCGTATTCCACATCCATCAACGGTATCCCGAAGCTAGTTATCTCATTGAGAAGATCCCATTTTGCATCGTCATCGAAAAAGAAGGAGACAGTGTCGAACAAATCAAAGCTGTTGTCGGGAAATTGCTGACGACCTCCGGTTCGAGCACCAAGGAAAGGGGTCATTCCAAATGCCGGGAAAGAACAACACCCTGATTGACAGATGGTCAAATCATAAATGATTCCGGTTATATAAGGATGAAATAATAGAATATGAGGACATTTTGCTATCGGCAAGGCAATTTAGAAACAGTGGCCGGCCTGCTGGGCCCCTTCCGGAAAATTCTCAACGTCGAAATGTTTTTTACAGATCTGACAATGACAAGACAGAAAAATGCGACGTATTTATGAGGAGGCAGCATGACACAGCATCTCTTGGTGGAAGAAAAAATGATCCATCACGACACTTTGGAAAGCGCGTCAGGCAACGAAATGACATGGAAAAACAGACCTGGATATAAACCTGTTCTGATCGTCATCGCTGCTCTCGTATTCGCGACGATTGTGATTTTGCCATCGCCGCAAAGCATGCTGGATATGGTCCGCCAGGCCGACCCGCCGGGATACAAGCTGGGGCAGGGCTGCGTTACCATTACCGACACGGTCAATAAAAAACTGCGACCGGAGGCGTTCAAGGCTGAAAAACAGGGGGCGGCCGTCACGACAAACCACCATCAAGAGCCGCTGCTCACTGCCGAAAATGTGGCGCAACTGGCTAAAATCATGGTGGGCATTCTTTTCCTGGCCGCCTTTTTATGGGGGACCGAAGCCCTGCCCCTGGGGGCCACCGATCTTCTGGTGGCGGTGCTGCTCTACCTTTTTACGATTTTGCCCATCAATGAAATATCCCAGGCGTATATGAAGGATGCCGTTTTTTTTATCTTCGGCATCCTGGCGGTGGCCGTGGGGGTGGCCAAAACAGGACTCGATAAGCGCATCGGTCTTATTTTATTGAGCCGTATCAAGAGCACCAAGGCCTTTGCCTTCATGTTCCTGCCCATGCTGGCGATCTCTGCGGGCTTTTTGTCGGAGCATGCCCTGGTGGCCCTCCTGATTCCCGTGCTGATGGGGATCTACAAGGTGACCTGTAAAATGCACGGCGTCCAGAAGGATCGCGCCCTGGCGATTTTCCTGCTGCTGGGTGTCTGCTTCGCCGCCAATCACGGGGGACCGGGGTCTCCGGCGGCCGGAGGGCGTAACGCCATCATGGTGGGCTATTTAATGGAGTATGGGTCCCCGATTTCGTTTCTCGACTGGATGAAAATCGGCATGCCGTTTGTGCCGCTGATGTCGGTGGTGATCGGCGCTTACATGTATATCCGCTGCAAACCGAAATTCCAGGTCAAGGAAATGAATCCCAGTGAAGTCGTCAAGGCCGAAGTGGCCCGCATGCCCAAATTCGGGGGGCGGGAAGCGTTGATGGCCATCATCCTGGTGGCGTTGGTGATTGCCTGGATCGTGCTCGGCGAACATGCGGGTCTCGGCGGACCGACCCTGTACGCCGTGATGGCCATGTTTGTGTGCCGCATCGTGACCTGGGAGGACCTGCAGGAAGGGGTGGCGTTTGACGTGGTGGGACTCTATGCGGCGGCCTGTGCCATGGGGGTGGGGCTCAAGTTCACCGGCGGTGCTCTCTGGCTGGCCAATTCCTTTGTCAACCTGCTGCCGGATGTGCTGACCAAAGGCGATGGGCTTGTCGTGGGCGTCAGTCTTCTCACCGGCACCATGACCAATTTCATGAGCGACGGCGCCACGGTGGCTGCTTTGGGGCCCATCGTGCTGCCCATGGCAACCCTGGCCAATGTCAGTGTCTGGAAGGTGGGGTTGATCACGTCTTTTTCGTCATCCTTTGCCAACTTCCTCGTAGTGGGAACGCCCAACAACGCCATCTGTTTCGGCATGGGCCGCGACCCGGAAACCGGAGAACGCCTCCTGGAAGTCATGGATTTTATCAAATACGGGCTTCCCGTAACGATCCTGGCCTGGCTCGTGCTCTGGTTCTGGGCGGTGTTCGGCTACTGGCGGTGGCTGGCCTGGCCGACGGTGGGCTGAATCACGGCGACGGCGGGAAAATCGAAGCGGAGTGAGTCATGAAGGAACAGGTGTATCGCAATCTGCAACGAAAAATGATCGTCCTGACACTGGTTGTGTCCCTGGCCCCGCTGCTGATTTTGGGGATGACGCTTTACTACCAGTTTAAACAGACATGCAGTGAGAAAACCAAGGAACAAATCCGCTATCGGGCCCAGGCCCAGGCGGAGGCGGTCGATCTGTTTTTAAAGGAGCGCACGGCCATTTTGAATGCCATGGCGGATACCCACACCTTTGAGCACATGATCGACGAAAAAAATTTGGCACGCATCTTCGATGTCATGAATGCGCATGCCGGCGCGTTTGTCGACCTGGGAATTATCGACAGCATTGGCACCCACAGGGCCTATGTGGGGCCCTACGATCTCCGGGGGCGCAATTATATCGATCAGCCCTGGTTTAACGAGGTGATCGTCAAAGGGCACTATAAAAGCGACGTCTATATGGGATTTCGCCGTCAGCCGCATTTTATTATCGCGGTCCGTCGGCATGAAAATCAACAGGCCTGGATCCTGCGGGCCACCATCGACCCCAACCGCTTCGAGGAGATCATACGGTCGGCCCAGATTGGCCGAACAGGGGATGCCTATCTGGTCAATCGGGATGGGGTTTTTCAAACTAACCCTCGGTTTGACGGAAATGTATTGGGAAAAGCCAGCCTCGATACGACCCAATTCGGCGGTCGTGTCACCGTCATCGAAAAGGAAGATCCAACGGGCGAAGAGCGGCTCTATGCCGGCAGTTGGCTGAACGATAATAAATGGCTGCTGGTCATCAACCAGCAACCACTGGAACTCATGTCGCGACTGTTTGCCCTGCGCCAGACGGAGATATTCATTATCACCCTGGGTATCCTGGCGATCATGGCGACGACGGTGTTTACCACCCGGCTGGCCATCAGCCGGCTGATCAAAGCCGATCAGGAAATGATCGAACTCAATGCCCAGTTGATGCAGTCGGACAAATTGGCGGCCCTCGGCAAAATGGCGGCCGGCGTGGCCCATGAAATCAATAATCCCCTGGCCGTCATTCTCCAGAAAACAGGCTGGCTGGAAGACCTGCTGGCGGAAGAGGAATTCAGGGAGAGTGACAACATCGCGGAATTCCGCAAAACCATTGCCAAAATCGAAGAGCACGTCGAGCGGGCGCGTAAAGTGGTTCACAATATGCTCGGATACGCGCGGAAAATGGAACCGCGCCTGGAAGATGTGGATGTGAATGACACCATTCACCAAACCATCACCATTCTTGAAAATCATGCCCGTATCAACAACATCGATATCCAGGTGGATCTGGCGGAGACGATTCCCATAATCGCCGGTGACCAGGCCCAACTGCAACAGGTGTTTTTAAACCTGATCTCGAACGCGATCGACGCCATCGGCAGCAACGGCGCGATCGAGGTGGACAGTCGCCGCCGCGATGATGTTATCGTGGTGAATATCCGGGACGACGGTCCGGGACTCAGCGAAGAAAAAATGCGGAAAATTTTCGACCCGTTTTACACCACCAAAGAATCCGGCAAAGGAACCGGCCTTGGTCTCTGGGTCAGTCACAGCATCATCAGCAAAATGGGCGGAAACATTCACGTGAAAAACAATTCTGACAAGGGAGCTGTTTTTACGGTTGAAATTCCGATTGTCATTCCGGAAAAGAAATGACGTATCATGACGGGGAGGCACATATGGATTATTTCAGCATTATGGTCGTTGACGATGAAGTCGATTTCATGGAAACACTGGTCAAACGTCTCCAAAAACGCAACATCGATACCGTGGGTGTCACCAGCGGCGAAGAGGCGCTAAAAATATTAGGGGAAAAGCGCATCGACGTCGTCATTCTCGACGTCAAAATGCCGGGAGGGATCGACGGTATTGAAACTTTGCGGGAAATCAAACGTCATCAGCCATTGACGGAGGTGATCCTGCTGACAGGACACGGTTCGGTTGAAACCAGCATCGAAGGAATGAAAATGGGGGCTTTCGACTATCTTCTAAAACCTATCAAGCTGGAAGAGCTTATGATCAAGTTGAGCGAAGCCTTCGAAAAAAAAGATCAACAGGAGCAAAAAATACGCAAGGCGCGTATAAAAGAACTGGTCCGTTTCCCAGGGCGCGTGTTCCAGCAGGAAAAAGAATAGAAGACAAACACCAGAAGCACCGCATGCACTGCCGTGCTTTGCGCAAGTTGCTGTCCGGGACAACACCCTTTACGCCTTTCCTGAAGCGCTGCGCCCTCAACCGGCCGGATCCCCTTATTTGTCGTGGGTCCGGCTGGTATCCCCATCCGCCATGGTCTGCGGACAAGACACCTATTTAACCCGGATGTTTCATGAAAATACGGATTCGAGCCATTGACGGTCGAAAATT
>JAHLLS010000071.1 GCA_020444045.1 Deltaproteobacteria bacterium | reverse complement strand
GTATAGACGTAGTAGCGATAAAAACCGGCGCCCTGCTGCTCTGCCACAATGGGATTCAGACCCAGGGTGTGGTTGTGGTAGTAGCTGGTGGTGACCCCTCCCTCGGTGCGCGCGACGATTTCGCTTCGGCCGTTGTAGGCGAAGGTAATGCCATCCAGTCCTGTAAGACGCTCGGCGCCGTCCCATGTCAGGGTATGGCCGGGAAGCTGGGTTGCGCGGCCGCGAACATCGTAAGCATAGCCGCTGCTGTTGATCTGTGAGGCGGCATCCACGGTGAAACTTTTGTTTGTATCGGACAGAAGCCCCGCCGGGTCCAAGGGCCAGGTTCCGCTCATGCTTGTGATCCGCCCGGCGGCATCATAGCCGTAATTAAGATCTATCAGGCTGCCGTCCACCAGGCGGGTAATCCGGCCGTTGCTGTCCCGGGTGAACGTAGCGTTGATGCCGTTGCTCCGTGTCAGGCCGGTGATGTTGCCGTCCGCGTCATAGGTGAAATCCACTTGGTTGCCGAGATCGTCGCCGACCCGGCTCAACCGGTCATCGGCATTGTAGCTGTAGGTAACGGTAAACGCGCCTTGGTAGGTGGCGGTGACAACGCGTCCTCCCGCATCAAAGGAGCCTCCGAAAGTCTGGCCGTTATACGTGCTGCCGGTGATACGCCCATCATCATCCCGGGTCAGGGCCAAATCATTGGAGGCGGTGAGATTGTCCATGGCGTCGTAGGTGTAGGTGAGGTCCGTGCCGTCACTGTAGAGGCGCCGGGTGAGGTTGCCGGCGTTATCAAAACCGCGGGTTTCCGTGACCCCGTCGGGGTGGGTGACGGCGGCAACCCGGCCACTGTCGTCCAGGGAATAACTGCTGGTATGCGACAGGGGATCGCTGGCCGAGGCCGGACGTCCCATGGCGGTATAACCGAAACGCCAGTCATTGCCGTTCAGGTCGTTGATGACGATGAGATTGCCCAATGTGTCCCGGGTATAAGTGGCCGAGGCGCCATGGGGCAGGGTGACCCGGGAGAGAAGGCCGTTGGGATCGTATGCGTATTGGGTCTGATGGTCGAGCGGGTCGGTGCTGCCGGTTACGCGGGTCATGGCATCGCGGCTGATCTGGGTGGTTTCACCGCCCGGCAGGGTGATGGCGGTCAGATGACCGAGTTTGTCGGTCTGCTGCAAAACGGTATGCCCGGCCGGGGAGGTGCTGCCGGTGAGAACACCTTCCTTGTCCTGGGTGAATCCGCGGGTCTTGCCGTTGCGGGTGGCGCTTTCCAGCCAGTCGCGGCTATTGTAGCCATAGGTGGTTTGAATGTTATTGGCGTTCGCGGCGCCGGTAACCTGACCTCTGTAGTTGTAGCTCATGGTGCTGATGCCGCCGGTGCGGCTGGTAATCCGGGCGACCCGGTCCATGAGGTCGTAATCATACTGGACATCATTGCCGGCCGGGTCTGTTACCGTTACCAGGTTGCCATTGGTGTCGTACTGATACTGGACAATGTGACTGTTCTCATCACTCACCGATGTGATCCGGTCCATGAGGTCGTAGGCTATATCGATCTGACCGGTCCCGGGCGGGTTGATGCTGGTAAGACGTTTGAAGGTGTCATACCCATAAGTGGTGATGCCGGTGTCGGAATCCGTACTGGTAGCAAGGGTCCCGTCGGCGTTGTAGGTGTGGGTGATCACGCCGCCGGCCGGGTTGGTGATGGTAAGCGGCAGTCCCTGGCTGTTGTAGGTGGTGGTCCAGGTCTTTCCGTTCCGGTCGGTGTGGGTTGTGGGGTTGCCCTTGGCGTCGTAGCCGTAGGTCTCGTAAGTGCCGTCCGGGTAGTCGGTGCGGGTACGGTCATAAAAGGTGAATGTGAAGGTGTGCGCGTTGGCCGGGTTGGTGAAGGTCTGGTCCCGGGCGGTGTAACTGTGGCTCAGGGTGTTGCCCTCGGCGTTGGTGAAGGATGCCAGAAACCCGGTGGGGCCGTGGTAGGTCATGGAGGTGGTGTCGCCCAGTCGGTCGGTGATGCCGATCATCCGGTCATTGCCATTCACCGTAAAGTTGGCGGTATTGCCCTGGGCATCCTGCCATGAAAGGGGACTGGCGCCCAGTGTAGGGTGCACATAAGCCACCTCGCTGCCGTCGGGCCGGTGTTCGATCACTTTTATCGTTGCCGGATCCGGGTTACTCGAATCCAGGCTGATGGTGGTGGCATTGCCGTATGCGTCGGTCTGGCTCGCGGCGCGGCGGTAAGGAGGGTTCACTTCATCGTAGGTCTGGGAGTAAGGGCTGTTCCCCTCCGGGCGTACCTGCCGGGCGACGTTGTCCTGAAGGGTGTTGGTGTATTCGTAGCTGGTGTAATTACCGATGGGATCAGCGATAGTGATGAGTTGATCATCGCCGTTATAGCCGAGGGTGTAGCCGCGGGCGCCATCGCTTACGGTGGTGAGGTTGCCGCCGTTGGCCACTGAAAGGGTTATTTCACGGCCCAGACCGTCACTGATGGTGGTGGTGTTGGGGGAGCAGCTCCAACAACTATAGGTATAGGAGATTTGATTACCATTACGGTCCAGGCGGTAGCGCAGGCGCGCCTCCTGATCCGAATCATCGTCCGCGTGGGAGTCCTTCTCGAAGATGTAGACGGTCTGGTCCGAGGGGTCCATGAGGTAGAACCAGCCGTTTGCGCCTGTTTCCTCCTGCAAGCCATACTGGTAGGTGGCGTAGGGTCCGTTTTTCCAGTCGCCGCCTCCGGTGGGCGGATTGTTCTGGAAGTACATTTCTCCCTCGCCTTTACCCCAGCGAAACACATAGGCTGCATAAATTCGATATGGACTGGTAAACCAATCCGTAACGCACCGGCAGGGGGCCGCCCAGGTCAAACATCGGGGTGTGGAAAGAGTAGGAGCGGGTCCGGGCGCTGATGGGGTCTCCTATATCCAGAGACTTGTCCGGGTTCGGCGTGCCGTCGGAGCCGGAAATCGCGGGCAGAGGCCACGCGATCAGCAACGCTGCGATGGCAAGTAGGCAAAGGAAGGCTTGGCGGGCAGGTTTTTTATGGGTTCCGGTCATTATTCAAGTTCCTTGTTTTAAGGTGAACAGATTGCATTTTTGCGTGAAGTTTAGAGCTGGCGCAATGAAGCGTTCAATAAACCAATAGGTCCATTTCGTTAAAGCTCATAAAGCATGTTTCAAAATGAATTACAATCGGGCAAATGCCCTATTTTTGAATTTGCATTCTTCTTTTTCCTAATTTATAGTGATTGAATGTTGAATTTGAAAATGCAGCTGTTTATCACTGATCTAATCCGGACCGGATTCGGGACATCAGCGGGAGAATTCAAACACGAGGTGATGGCTTGTTTCAACCGCCTGATCGGGTTCGACATGGCCCTTTGGGCCAGCGGCCATACAAAGGATCTCCAGGTCAATAATACCTATCTATACAACCTACCCGATGCCATGATGCACTCCTGGGAACAGGTGAAGCACCAGGACAGGCTCTTGTCCGGGCTCATTGAAAATCCCGGTGAGACTTTTGATGTCTATGATTTTTACACCCGCCTCGAACGAAAAAGTCTTGAAACCTATCAACGGCATTCCAAACTGTTCGGAATCGAAAATGCCATTTCCACGGCCATCCCGAATCCGGATACAGGGC
>JAHLLS010000056.1 GCA_020444045.1 Deltaproteobacteria bacterium | reverse complement strand
CGGATCCGCCATGGCTATGATCACTTTGTCATCTTCTTCGGCCACGGGAACGAAAGAACTGCTCACGAGATAGTTGACCTTGAGCCCTTTGAGCAATTGACCCGGAATGACCATCTTATCTTGAAATGGGATGAATCGCGCATTGTAATAGTGGGAGAGGGCCTTTCCGATATCTTCCTTGGGAACCCTGTAGTCTTTCATGAGGACATCCGCCATATCTCTCTTGCTGTTCCTTGCGGCGGCCATGGCGGAAGCCAAGTCGCTGGTACTGATGATATTGTTGTCTATGAGGAAATCAAATTTCGTGGACTTGCGTCTCTCTTCCACTTTCTTGTTCTTGAAAAACGCAGCGCCCAGCACCTTCCCTATTTCAAGCGCCGATATCTGGTCGTTTTGGGTGAAACGCCCTCCATCTGTCTTATTAATCAGTTGTATGACGCCTAAAATGTATCTGTTGTAAAGGATGGGTGCGGCCAAGACCGGCTTTGTCCTGAAACCCGTTTTCTGATCCCAGCTCTTGTTGAATCTCAGTTTGGGGCTCAGATTTTCCAGTTCCCGGTCGTTGTATGCATTTTCAATTTCAATCAACTTGCAGGTAGCGGCACAACACCCGGATATGCTGTCTTTGTTGATGGGAACCCTGATTTCCTTGATCTCCTCCCCCGTTTTCATCATGGAAAAGATTTCCCGGTTCTTGGCATCAACTGCATAGACCGTGATGCGTTCGGCGTCAAAAAGGCTCAAAATATCATTCTGCAGATTCAGCAGGATTTCGTTGGTATCGTTGGCGGCATGTATTTTTGTCGTTATGGCGTTTAGCCGTTTCTGATATTCGAGCTGCGCTTCAAGAAATTTTTCTTTGTTGGTCATAATCCCGTATCCTATCTCTTCCCATGAAATCGCCTGATTTGTTTTCCGATTGGACTATACCCCAAAAGCACAAAGATCGGCAATCCCCAATTTCAAATGGATTTGGCGCGAACGGCTGATGGGGTTGAAGCTGCGTGGGAAAATGAACCGATACTTTCTGTTGCAGAACAAACGGAGTGAAGATCAACCGGCTGTGGGGTATTGTTGCCGGAGGTGGAAACCGTTTGAAGATCAGAATGAAATCGGGTATAAGCAGACAGTTTTTCCAACCAGCACTTAAGGAGCGATCATGTTGACGGACAGCCACTCCCACCTGGATATGGGGGATTTTGACCAGGATCGCGAGAAGGTGATCCTCGGGGCCATGGAAAACGGCATTACCAGAATTATTACCGTGGGAATCGACCTTAAAAGTTCCAGAAAGGCACTGGATCTGGCCAAAAAGTATCCGACCGTGTTTGCGACGGTTGGGTGTCACCCCCATGATGCCGATCGATGCAGCGGGGAAATACTGAAGCGTCTGGCCGATCTGAGTTCCGCCAGAGAGGTCGTCGCATGGGGGGAGATCGGTCTTGATTTCTACAAAGGATATTCCGCACGGGAAAATCAGGTGGAGATATTTGAACAACAGGTTGCCATGGCCCGGGAACTGCATATGCCGGTCATTATTCACGACAGGGAAGCCCATGAACAGGTCCTTTCTGTTTTGAAAAGAGGGGGGAAAAGGGAGAGGCAGGGGGTGATTCACTGCTTTTCAGGGGATCTGGATCTTGCCCGGTCCTTCATTGATCTCGGGTATTATATCTCCATTCCCGGGACCGTGACGTACAAGAAGGCCTTGATGATGAAGGAGGTTGCGGCTTCGATTCCCCTGGAAAGGCTGCTTGTGGAAACCGATGCTCCTTTCCTGGCTCCCGTGCCGCAGAGAGGAAAGCGGAATGAACCTGCCTTCGTGAGGCACACGGTGAAGGAGATCGCACGACTCAGAGATACAACGTTTGAAGAAGTGGCCGTGCAAACTACGAAAAACGCGGTGGATCTTTTCGGTTTATCATGATGAATTCCCTGTTTAAAGAGATTGACGGACAAAATCCTCTCATCCTTGCCTCGGCTTCTCCCCGAAGAAAAAGACTCCTTGAACAGGCCTGTTTGCCCTTTGAAATTGTGGTGAGTCGGATCCGGGAAGAAGCCACGGAGGGGCTGGCACCTGCGGACCTATGCCTCGGGCTGGCCCGGGAAAAGGCGATGGATGTCTCTTCCCGAATCCGGCCTTCCTGGATATTGGGCGCGGATACGATTGTGGTCCTGGGAGACAGGATATTGGGAAAGCCCGCCGATAGACAGGATGCCCTGAACATGCTTTCCCTGTTGAGCGGGAAAGTGCATCGCGTGATAACCGGTTTCTGCATCCTTACGCCCTCGGGGATTGTCGCCCATGTTGAGACGGTATCCACAAGCGTAACGGTGAAGGAATTGGGCGGGGATGAAAGGAAGGCCTATGTGGATACGGGAGAACCTTTCGGAAAGGCCGGCGGTTATGCCATTCAGGGGATAGGGTCTTTTATGGTGGAGTCCATCTCAGGTTCCTACACCAATGTTGTGGGGCTTCCCCTGTGCGCGGTCATCAAGGCCCTGCGCAAGGCAGGGGCTCTTGAAAAATTCCCTTGAGCGAGGCCTGTGATTCGGGGATCACTCAAATCGAGGCAGAGACTTCTTGTGGCTGTGGGCAGATGAGCCTTGGGATCGAAATCGGGGTCGAAATCGAAATCGATCGGTTCCACGCACCTGCTTTTCTATGCTGATTTCGATCGCGATTTCGATTTGGACAAACGAAATTCACACAAGGAAACGATTAGAATTTAGAGCATGTGGTAGGGGTCCACATCTATCAGGAGACTGACGCCCCGGGACCTGCAATCGTTTGCACAGAGCCTTTCCACTTCCAGCAGAAGGAGCCTCAAGAGTTTGCTGCTCCCGCATTTGAAGAGGAATTGCCACCGGTATTTCCCCTTTATCTTGGCGATGGGGGACTCCACCGGCCCCATTACACGAATTTCCTTTCCTCTCCGGGACCACTTCTTCAGAACGGTGTCGGTTTTCTGTCGCAGTCTTAGCACCGCCTCTTCCGTCTTTTCCCGATTGTTCCCTTTTACCCTCAGGCACGCAAGGTGAGAAAAAGGCGGATACCGCAACTGTTTTCGCAACGTCTTTTCGCTCTCATAAAATGCCTGGAAATCGTGTTCGAGGGCTGCTTGAATGACATAGTGGTCCGGGTTGTGTGTCTGAATGATAACTTTCCCTTTCAGCTCTCCCCTCCCGGCACGACCGGCCACCTGGGATATGAGGTGAAATGTCCTTTCTCCGGCCCTGAAATCCGGAAATCCCAGGGAGAGATCGGCGGAGATAATGCCAACCAAGGTCACATGGGGGAAGTCGTATCCTTTTGTTATCATTTGGGTTCCCACAAGAATGTCCGTTTTCTGCCGACCGAAATCTTTCAGGACTTGGTCGATTGCCCCCTTTTTTCTGGCAATATCTCCGTCAATCCTCGCGGTCTTGGCCTTTGGAAAAAGGATCTTGATCTCGTTTTCCAGTTTTTCCGTCCCGAACCCGTAAGCCTTCAAGGCGGTTCCTCCGCAGGAGGGACATCTGGAGGCGGGTTTACACTGAAACCCGCAGTAATGACAGGCCAGCCTGTCGTCCTTGAGGTGATAGGTAAGGGTCACATCGCAGTTCGGACAAGTGATCGATTTTCCACAGCCTCGGCATATATGGATCCGGTTAAAGCCTCTGCGATTGA